>DBFWLD010000012.1:0-96868 GCA_048465615.1 Tannerellaceae bacterium | reverse complement strand
TAATCAATGCTCTGAGAGCCAAGATTGTGGCACGAATGTTTGCTGTGATCAAAAAAAATGATTTCTATCAGCCTTTTTTTTCTGCCTAATAGTTGCAAAAATCATAATAATATGTAATGAAAAATACATCGGCATGAAATTCGAATTGCATCGGCATGAAATCCGGAAAATACCGACATGCTTTTTCGGGAACTCAAAAAAAATACAATAAGTATCCGGGATAAAGAAAGGCGGTGAAGCCTTATTTTTCGCAAGTCGGAAAATAAAAAAGAGGAACTTCCCACCCGTATCCAACCAGGTGCAGAAACTCCTCTTTCTTTTTTTACAGCCGTCCGGAATTATTTGCTTTTCTTGTTTTTCAACGGCACCACTTTCGTGTTTTCCTCTTCCAAATAAGAAGGGCCTTGTTTTTTTCCGGGCTTTTTCGGTTTTTTATTTCCTGCGGCTCCCATACGTTTACCTCCTATCGATAAATTAAATATATGAATAAAATAAAATTATCCTGGCGAGAGGTATCCGCCTTTCGTGAAAAATAGCAGAATAACGACTCAGGCTTTAATTTACAAAGAATGTGCCACAGGAAAGCAACGGCAGTTAAATTGATTAAAAAGGTTTGTCCGGCAAAAACCTTGGCGGAGGCAAGCAAAACCGGGTATCTACGATAGTCCGGAAAAGCAAAGGGTGGTAACTCGGTCCGGGCGAAGAGGGCAAGCTCTTCCCTCCGGAAAAACCCAGCGTAAGCGCCATTCGGAACAACTCCTGTCGCCAGCTCCGCTTAAATCTGCTTACTGCGCCAATCTCCCTTCCACAGATAAAAGAAAGAAGAAAGAATCATCAGATTATACACATACTCCGTCGTCCAGCATACCGCAATATCCGCTCTGAGGATGCGCACCACCCATACCGTATATAATACATAGACAAAAATACTCGCCATATCGATCAGCAGTGCCATGCGCGTATTGCCCGTACCCGATACGCTGAAAAAGAAAATAAAAGCCGGTACGGCCGCCACATAGGAAGAAAGCAATACCCAGAGCGAAGGAATCGAAGCGGCGATAAGCGAAGCATCGTCGGTATAAATGCGGAGCGCTACCGAAGGAAAAAGAGCCAGCAACACCCCGATCGGAAGCACGAACGCATAGCAAAGCCGTATCATACGCCGGCAAAGCGGCAGCACGGCATCGCTGCGGCCGCTCCCGATCAAATTACTTACCAGCGAACTATTGGTAGAAGCAAACGCATTGACAAACATAAAAAGAAAAGCGGAAATACTGCGCACGATATTCGTAATAGCCAGCGGACGCTCGCCCAGATGCTCCACAGCGATAAAAAACACGAACCAACCGCAAAAAGCAATGCCGTGCTGCACCATCACCCAGATGGAAACGCTCAGGATTTGCTTCAACAGCCAGCCGTCGACCCGGGTAAAACGAAACAACCCGTATTTGCGGTGATCCACCTTCCGCCAGGTATACAGCACGAAAAAAAGCACCGATACCGCCTCTGCTATCGACGAAGCCAAGGCCGCGCCGGCGATGCCCAGCGCGGGAAAACCGCATTTGCCGAAAATGAGCAGGTAATTGAGCACCACGTTGGCGAGCACCATCACCACCGAATTGGCAGTCAGAATCCGGGTATGGGTAGTTCCTACGTAAAAAGCGCGGAACATCACGGCCGTAAACGAAAAAAAGAAACCGTACGAACGCCAGTCCATATAGCTGACGGCGGCCTGCATCACCTTTTCGGAACCGATCAGGCTGCCGAGCACCACCGGGGTATACAGCCTCGAAAGCACAAACAACAAAGCGGCCAGAAGAAGCAGGAAGATCGTACCCTGGGTAAACACCTCGCCGATGCGTCGATACTGCCCTTCGCCGTTGCGCCGGCCTATCAATACCTGGGCGCCGATGCTGAATCCGAAGCCGAGCATATAAATCACCAGATAATATACGCCGGCCAGGGCCGAGGCGCCCAGCTCTACTTCGCCCACGCGGCCCAGATAGGCCGTATCGGTCATCCCTATCAAATGTTCCATCAAAAGACTGATCAAAACGGGAAAGGTGATATGCAGAATTTGTTTGTTGGTAAAAGTCATGCCCTGTGATCGATTAAAGACTGATTAAAAAAGCAAAAGGGCCGTAAAGGTAAGAATAAGAATCCGACCTTACAATATATGGGGCCGATCTGCGTTACTTAACAAAAGTATTTTCCGCGCAAGGACGCCGATGCCCGTAGCAGGCAGATAGCCGGGCGGCCGGACCGGAAACCTAGGTTGGAAAGACAAAAAGATTGCGTATGAAGGCACCGAAATTTTTATGGATAGGCATACTGGCCTCGTTTTTAACCAATTGCCAGGGCCAAAACCGGGCATCCGTCCGCCCCTCCGAGCCGCTGGAAGTTCATATACACCGGTTCGACAAAGCTTTGTTCTGCTTGGTGGAACACGACGACAGCCTGCGCCGCGCGCAATTGAAAGCGGATTACCCCGCCATGCTCGAGCTGCTGGGAAAAGGGGTGTTGAACAGTAAATCGGCAGACCTGCCCGGATTTTTCGACAAGCTGACGGGCTTCTACGCCCAGCCCGCCCTCTTGGCCTTATACCGCGACGCGCTGGCAGCGTACGATTCGATTGCCGACCTCGAACAGGGTCTAGGCAACGGGCTGGCTTATCTGAAAGCCAACTTTCCGGATATGCAGATTCCGGCTGTGTACATGCACGTGTCGGGGCTGAACCAAAATGTATTGACGGGCGATAGCGTGCTTTCGCTTTCCATCGATAAATACATGGGGGAAAATTATGCCCTCTACCAAGACTTTTTTTACGATTATCAGCAGCGCAAAATGCAGCGCGAGCTGGTAGTGCCCGATTACCTGGCGGGATGGCTGATGTCGGAATATCCTTTCACCGGGAAAGAAAACGTATTGCTCGACAGGATGATTTACGAAGGGAAACTGAAATACCTCCTGCACGACGCCTTGCCCGAGGTGAAGGAAGCTTCCCTGATGGGATATACCGATCAGCAGCTTTCCTGGTGCAAGGAGAACGAAGGAATGCTTTGGAAAGGATTGGTAGAGCGCAAACATTTGTATACCCCCGACCTGCCTGTCACTACCCGCTATTTTGAAGAAGCTCCGGCTACTTTCCTGGCCGCCGAAGCGCCGGGCAATCTGGGCAGTTGGCTGGGATGGCACATTGTGGAGCGGTTTATGGAGGAAACGGGCACGACGCCCCGGGAACTGATGCAAATTACGGATGCGGCCGACCTACTTGCGCGCTCGAAGTATAAGCCCTGAGCCGGCTTGCCGGGCGAGAAAAGAGGGGGTATAAAAAAGGAAAACCGTCCTATTCTCACGAACAAGACGGATAACCTAATCTAACTTAATTCTAATACCATGAAAAACACTATATATCTATAACAAGGAGAAACTGAAAAGGTTTTCGCCGCCCGGCCGGAATTTCCCAAGGGGCGCCGCAGCATCGAAAAATGATTTAAATCCCCTTGCCAATAAAACACTTATTTACCTTAATTGTTCTAATAACAATAACAAAAGGTAAAGCGAGGCGAGGCATGGATTGGAATTTTACTAAAATGGGAAACTGGCGGATCTGGAAATTGAAACTTATCGATGCCCGTCTGTATTTCGTCAGTATATTTGTAGGCCTGCTCACCGGCCTGGTAGCCGTGCCTTATCATTATTTGCTTCAGCTTTTTTTCGATACCCGGCGCGCTTTTTTCGATCATCCGCGGCCTTGGTATCTTCATCTTGTTCTTTTTCCGGCCCTTTGGGGCATTCTGGTATTTGTGGCGTGGCTGGTGAAAAAAATGCCTTTTATCACCGGTGGCGGAATCCCCCAGACGCGGGGCGTCATCAACGGGCGTTTGGCCTATAAACATCCCTTTATCGAATTGATGTCTAAATTCATCGGGGGCCTCTTGGCCCTCACGGCCGGGTTGTCGCTCGGACGGGAAGGGCCTTGCGTGCAAATCGGTTCGTATATCGGCAGCCTTTTTTCGAAGTGGAGCCGGGTGCTGCCCGGCGAACAAAAGCAATTGCTGGCGGCCGGAGCGGGGGCCGGGTTGTCGGCGGCGTTTGCGGCTCCTCTGGCCTCTTCGCTTTTGGTAATCGAATCGATCGAGCGGTTCGACGCTCCCAAAACGGCCATCACCACCTTGCTGGCCGGGGTGGTAGCGGCCGGGGTGGCGAGTTTGATTTTTCCGCATAACCCCTATGCTCAGATCGATGCGGTAGCGCCGGGACTCGACTTTTCCGGATTGCTGAAGCTCTTCCTCTTGCTGGCGGTGGTGATTTCGGTGTTCGGCAAATTATATTCGATGTTTACGCTTTGGTGCAAGCAACTTTATCCGCGGCTCCGGCAGCCGGTATACATGAAACTCTTGTACTTGCTTATCGGGGCGTATGTGCTTTCGCTCACCGTGGTCGACCTGACAGGGGGCGGCGAGCAATTTTTGATTTCTCAGGCGATGAACGGTTATAAACCGGTGTTGTGGGTAGCGGCGATGATGTTGATCCATCTGGTATTTACCTCGTTTTCTTTTTCGGCGGGCTTGCCGGGGGGAAATTTTATCCCTACCTTGGTGACGGGCGGACTCTTCGGGCAGGTAGTAGCCTTGGTATTGCTCCGGCACGGGATAATCCAGGCGGAGAATATCAGTTACGTTATGTTGGTCAGCATGGTAGGCTTCCTGGTAGCCGTGGTGCGCACGCCGCTGACGGGGATTGTGCTGATTACCGAAATTACGGGGCATCTGGAGGTGTTTTATCCTTCTATCATCGTGGGAGGGCTGACGTATTATTTTACGGAGCTGTTGCAGATCAGGCCTTTCAATGTGATTTTATATAACGAGATGATCAAGTGGCCGCTTTTCCGCAACCAGAAACGGGCCAGTTTGTTTGTGGAGATTATGAACGGTTCCTATCTCGACGGGAAGGAGGTTACGCGGCTGACCTTGCCCGAGAACTGCATCGTCAAGAATATCCGTCGGGATAAGAAAAACCTGGCGCCCGAGGGGGAAACTTTGGTGCCGGGCGACCAGGTGGAGATCGAAATCGACGCGGCGGATATTGAAAAGCTATACGAGCCGCTGGTAAGCATGGCTAATATTTATTAAAGCCTTCCCCTCTGTCCTCTTAACCAAGTTCTCCATCAAGCTCTCCTTTATTCTTCATATGCCGCCCGTCGCAAAAAGGCTTGTTGTGCGAACGCCCGCACCGGCAAAGAGTAACGCGATTGCGCACGGGATAAATATTCCCTTCCTCGTCTTCTACCGGAATGCCCCCTTTTACCCAAATCGGCCCGTGTACCCCGGCCGCAGGGTCTTCCAGCGTACTGATTTCCTGGGGAAGAATCGGTTCGAGCTGCTCGCCGGCCTTCGTCACCGCCGTCAACCGTCCGCTCGGACAGTGGGCGCATTGCTCGCGCACGATAGCTACCGAAGCCGGTTCGGAACTGTCGCTCACCAAATGCCAAGTACTTCCGTAGGTATCGCAGAACCGCGCTACGGCGCAAAGCTCTTCGGCATCCATCAGGTCGATCAGACGCCCTTCGATCCGCTCGGCCATTTCATTATACGTGGCATGACGGGCCGTTTCGGTGCCGTCGAACCCCTCGACATGGTGCCCGTCGCAAAAAGGCTTCTTCTGCGTATGCCCGCAGCGACAAAGATGGTAAGCACCTTCTACTTCGTAGCGACGTACTTCCCGGTAAGCTACCGAGGCGCCCTGCTCGTCGGGGACGAAACGCAATTGATTCAACGGAATTTTGCCGCTTACTTCATAGGGGCCGTTTTTAAGCACTTTGATTTGCTTTTTTTCTTCTTCATTCATAGCTCGTTGTAATTAGAATCCCAAACCCAGTTCGAACGTAAACCGGAAGGTATCGCTCGATCCGAAGAACGAATATTTGGTGGTGATTTTATTTAAGATCGTCAGCCATAACCCGCCTCCGTAGGAGGTATGCCAGCGGCGGGAATGTTCGCCCGGATACCAGACGCGGCCGTAATCGAAGCCGGCAAACAAACCGTATTTCAGCGGAGTGAACGGGTTTTCCAGTTTGCCCATGTCCAGCCGGAAATCGGAGTATTGATAGTACGATTGCTGCCCGATAAAGCGGTTGTCGCGAAATCCTCTCAACTCGACCGAAGCCGATTGGTAAAATTCGTACTTATCGTTGTAAAGCACCTTGCCTTTCAAAAGCGTGGCCCATACGAACCGGGGCACGATTTGCAGGTTCCAGCCCAGGCTGGCCTCGGTGTAAGGAAAGTTCCGGCTCGTTTTTTTAAGGTTCATTACCCAGCCGCCCGTAAAGGTAGCTTCCACCTTGGGAAAACGTTCGCTCAACGCCTTTTCATAATGATAGGTGGCGCCCAGATTCAAAAAGTAGTTCATCTTGAAAATGGGATTGTCGGGCAAGAAAACCTTGGCGATATAACGACCTTCAGTACGTTTGGCCTTGTACATATTGAAGGCGGTGGAGAAAATAAGCTCGTGTTGGTCGCGCCACTTCAGGTGATAGGAAGGAACAAGCGCATACTTGCGTATTTTCACCTGGTTGTATTTCCGTTTTTCGTCCTTATATCCGTACGTGTCGTTGCCGTAGCCGAAAAAGTTGGAGAAGTTGCGCGGCGAACCCACTGTTGCGTCGATATAAAAAACATGGCGTCCGGTATAATCGGGAAAAACGCCCTGGTACATAAATCCTTCCAAATAATTATACCCGATACGATGCCGGTAGGTAAAGGGAGCGCGTTTGAAACCATACTCGGTATAGGTCAGAAAGGCGCCCAGGCTGATCCCCCTGTCCGTATCGTATATTCCCCAAGGAGTGAACGAGAGGGTGTGATGTTTGATCTTTTCGTAATCGTAAGCATGCACGCTTTCTTCACCGGTAACGATCTTTTTCGCTCCCTGCACGCTGTCGAGCCGTTCCTTCTGGTCGGGATAGGCATAGATGCGCACGCCGTGTTTAGCGGCTACGTCATAGGTGTTTTCTCCTTTACCGCTGATCAGGAAAAGCGGAATGGGCTTTTTCACCCGGCCCGTTACCTGAAACGTATCGTTGCCATCCAAGCCGTAGAGCCAGATCTCGCGGGTGGCCGAACGCCCGTAATGATGGTCGAACACGGGACGGCCCGCCGCGTCGTACATACGGATACGAAGGCTGTCGGTATCGTAATAATCGGCGACGATGCGGTCGTTGCGGTCGGTAGCCGTCAGGACGGGGGTATGTTGGAGTTGGCGGTAATACTGCCGGGCAATCGTATCCAATTGGTCGCGACGCGTCTTCAGCCGTCCTTTCAGGGCCTCGGTTTCTTCCCGGCGCACCGAAGCCGGCAACCGCCGAAACGCCTCTTCGATCACGTCGTCGGTAAGCTGGCTTTTAAGCAGAGCGGCTTGTTGCCTCCAGGCCGCCTCGTCGCTCTGGCCGGCTACGGCCATATCGATGGGAAAACCCAGCGTATTGAGTTTTTTAATATTTTTCCGGGTGAGCAGGCTATCGTAATTAATAATGAAGCCGAGGGTAAGCACGTTGAGCATTTGTTTGAACATCACGCCGTCTACTTTCGTAAAGGCGTGGTTGCGGTCGATCACGATAGGCCGGTAACTTCTTCCCTCTTCTGCTGCGGCCGGCAAGGCAACCCGACGGTTAGCGATTACCGAGTTTCCTGCGGAGTCAACCGTACGGCCGGGCAGGCTGTCAACCGAGCTCTCGAGCACGACACCGGCAGGAAAGCTATCAGCCGTATGGACGGACATGTTGCCAGCCATGCGAGTCTCCCTAGCATCCGGCCTATTATCGGTCGTACCGGCAGCTACGCTATCGGTCGCCGAGGAAATCCAATACCAGTTCTCGGGTATCTTGTTCCAGTCGCCGATCACCATATCCAGCAGCCTTTCGCGCAGGTAAAGAGCCTGGTCTACCTCGTTGCTTTTGGTGCTGCGCAACGAGTCGAGCAGCTCGGCCGTGGTATGTACGTTGGCCCTGTGCAAGTCTGGCACCTCAATCAGGTTCACCAGCTTATTCTGTACCGAATTGCCGTCGGCCACCGTATCGAGCAGCGCGTCGGCAGGCACATAATAAATGTCAGACTTGGTGGAGATTTGCCCCGACGCCTCTCCCAGCCGGTCGGCTACCAGAAAAGTATAAGGATTGATAATGGTATAAGCGTCGCCGATAAATTCATTCATATAGGTATCCTTGAAATCCTTCTTGCGATACATTTCGCGGAAAAAATCCGACTCGATAAAGCTGGTCGAGCCGCCAAGCGGCCGGAGCAGCACGTAGCGGTCGCGATCGTTTTTCATCAACAACCCGTGGAAGTCGGGGGCTTGCCGCACAAAGGAAAGACCGCCTTTGTACCGGCTGGGGTAAAAAGCAGGCACGGTGATAGGAATGGTGTATAACTTCCGGTAATGAACGCCCCACAGCCAATTATACACTTTACTTTTCGTCCGTTGGTCGGCCGGATAAATCGACCGGGTAACAGGTTCTCCGTAAGCAAGGTCGCGCAGGGTATCGGAGGGAACGGTATCGCGGAAAGAAAGAGTCAAGCGGGCAGAGGCGTCGCCCGGCCGGACAGCTGCCAGTAGCCAGATACAGAGCACGATCGCCCGCCAGGAAATGTTATCGTTCGGTTTCATCTACAAAAACGGCTAATATGAATATTCGTTTACGCCTCCTTCCACAGGAGGAGCAGATCAGTATCAGCCATATAACATTTCCACAAGGCCAGATGTTGCCAAAGAATGGGTGCTTCGCGCCGGGGTTTACGCTATTGGCGAGGCTGTTCTCCACCGCCAGCTTCCTTGCCAGGTGTCGGGCCTGGCAAAATGCCGGACCCGACGCCCTATATCCTTTCCTTCCCTGCGCCGAAAAAAAAACCTTCCGCCCGGGGAAAAAGGAGAAACCTAGAACGTAAGGTGCATGCTGAAACGCACCCCTTTGGTTTGAATGTCGGGGTGATCGCGGTAAGTCAGACGCCAGACATAATCGAGACGGAGGAACTTAAAGATATTTTCCACCCCTACCCCTACTTCCATATAAGGCGTATTGGTCATCGTATACGAGCCTTTGGGGAAAAGATAAAGCCCTTCGCCGCCGTAATAAGGATTATTCTTTTTCGTCAAATGCCCGTACAAGCCCCGGAACGAAAAGACTTCGCGCCATTTCAGCTTTTTTATCAGCGGCAAACGGTTCAGCAAAGCGCCGTTCATAAAATAAGTCACGTCCCACGAAGCATATTCGTCGTTGATAAATTCCATCGCGTTCATACAGGTATACGATTCGGGCTGCACGGTATACGAAAGGTTGGCATTAGGCAGAATCAGCAACGGATACGGCACGCGGTTCCACACCTTGCCCCCCTTCACGATCATATCCACATAACCGAAAGCCGACAACCAGAAACGTTTCTGAATTCCGATGTCGGTACGGTTGTAGGTATAATCCGAACCCAGCACCCCTTTGTAGGCCGTAGCATGGCTCAGGGTAACAACCGGCGCGTCGAAGGTGATGGGATAGCGGAAATTGCGCGTCTGATAAAATTTCTCGTTGGGCGCATAGCGGAATTTAAATTCCAGTTCGGTACTGGTATAATCCTTTACGGGCGTTATATTATCCTCAGGCCCGATCCGGTCGAAAGCCACGTATTCGGTAGCATATTCCTTTTTATTGCGCAGCACCGCCCCGTAAGCCAAGCCGTTGTAATACTCGCGGTAATACGTCAGTTCCATATTCCGCAGGTACGTAATCCGGGAATCGCGCTGCCGTTTCCAGGCCAGAAAGATATTATCCTTGCTGGTATACATATACTGCTGGCCCAACTGGTTCACGTCGTAACTATACTCGGCCCGGATAGAATGCACGGGAAACTCCTTGCGATATTCTTTTTTATCGTTGAAGGAATATTCCACCAGCCCGTCGTACTTGAGTTTCTTATCCTTCGTGCCGTAAGCCACATACCCGTCGATGAAAAGCCGGTTGCTGAAAGCCGGAGTCGTCGTTCCCCCCACGCGGAAACGGGCCCCTTCGAGGGCGTTGCCGCTCAGGGTGGTATTCATCGGGCCGAATTCGAACTTGCTTTTCAGAGGGTCTTTGCTGGTAGGGATATAACCCGACACCAACACGGAAACCACCTTCTCGGTAATATAAAAAATCGGGACGGCCCTGAGGCGTTGCATCAACATCTCCACCGTGTTCTGCTTTCGTTTTCCCGCCTCGTCGGGGCGGTTGCCGGCCCAGAATTCTTCGGGCTTGCGGAAAGCGTCGGGCACGGTAATCACCGGAGCGCTTTCTTTAAAGATAGCCGTCTCTTCCGGCTCGTCGAACGAATGGTTGCTGTATATATTCAACCTTCGGGCATACATCCCCTTCGATTTCTGGGAAAGTTTGAAATCCACGTTTATATCGTCTTTGGTAATCAGCCGGGTGCCGTCGGGGGTACGTTGGAAACTCTGGTCGATGCTCATCCCACCCACAAAGTTGAGGTTGATGTCTTTGGGCACATTCAGCTTGACGCGTTGCACGAAATAAGTCGAATCGAGCGTAACATACAAATGGCCGGTAAAGCCGAAGGCTTCGGAAGTAAAGGGCACGAAGCCCAGATCGACGCAGCGTTGTCCGTTCACCTCGAGGGTATCGAGCAGGTAATATTTATAGAAATTCGGCCCCATCGTGGAGAGCGGGCTGACAAACCGGTTGAGAAACAAAGGAATGTCGTTCTGGAAAATATTCACTTCGCGAAACACTTCGCCCAGGAATTGCTGAATGCCGTCGCGCGAGAAAATCTCGTCGACGCCGGCCGCTTTCGACCCTTTCACCAACCGCTTTTCGCTTTTCGGATCTTTGCGGTAATACACCGTTTCGATTCTTTCCTTTTCCGAAACCGGCAGAATGGTACGTCCCATATCGAGCGTATCGACAAACTCGGCCAGGAAATCGAACTTGCCGGGTTTTCCCGCTTTCTTGGGCTTCGGCTGGAAATCGTTCATGGCAAAGACCATTTTTTCATACTGATCGTACTGATAATAATCGTGATTGCGCGGATCGTTGCTTTCGCGGTTGGCGATTACTTTCTTGACGAAGGCCACGGCCGGATTTTCCTTCTTTCGGTATTTTTCTTTTTTGGGCTTGACGATTACTTCCGACAAATCAACCGTAGAAGGAGCCAGTTCGATCGTCACATTATACTTGCGGCCGGGCACGATGGGGACGAACTTGTCGGCATATCCCAGATAGGAAACCTGCAAGCGGCGCGACTTGGCCGAGGAAGAAAGATAAAAAGCGCCGTCGGAATCGGTCGTCGTGCCGATAGTCGTACCGTCGAACAAGACGGAGACGTAGGGCAAGACTTCGCCCGTAATGGAATCGCGCACGATGCCTTTTATTATTGTATTCTGACTTTTCGCCGCCACGGCAAAAAGCAAACAAATCCATAAAAAGAATATTTTTTTTACCATCACAATCTTATAATGCCACGTTAAACGCTGCAAAAGTATAACAGGATCGACGATCCGGAATGTTCCAAAACACACTGAATATATTCCAATTAACTACAAACGCCTCCTCGCCGGGCTTTCCCGGCGGAAGGCAAAAGGAAGGTTCACACCTCCCGCAGCCGGAGTTTTTTTCACGACCGGCTAATCTGCAACCCCTTGTCCGACAGTGCCATCTCCACAAATCGG
This sequence comes from Tannerellaceae bacterium, assembly GCA_048465615.1. Lineage (GTDB taxonomy): Bacteria > Bacteroidota > Bacteroidia > Bacteroidales > Tannerellaceae > Parabacteroides. The sequence goes on along the minus strand of DBFWLD010000012.1, from coordinate 85,162 downwards.
GCATTCCGGTTGGGCGGAGCCGCAGCCAAAGTTTGCCGGATGCGAAGCGCGGCTTCCGGATCTTTGGCCACCACATACAGATAGCCTCCGCCCCCGGCCCCCGGCAGCTTATAGCCCAGCGCATAGTCGCGAATCCGGCGGATAATGGCTTCCACCGCCTCCGGATTGGTGCCGGCATCGAGAGCCTTGTTCTGCTGCCAGGTTTTCCCCACCAACTGCCCGTAGGCGGTAAAATCGCCCCGCTGCACGGCTTCGAACATATCGAGGGCATGCCGCTTCATATCAGCCAGCAAATCCAGATGCGTCGCGCTGTTGAGGAACATGCCTCTGACGATTTCGGCCAGAATATCCTTAGCCGTGCGGGTAATCCCCGTATAATAAAGCAGATGGCACGCCCGGTACTGCGCATCGGTAAAGAGATACCCCGGCAGCCAGCGCACTTCCGGATGCTGCTCGAAACCTTCCTGCGTCTGCAAGAGTTTAAGCCCGTGCAACACCCCGCCGTACTGATCTTGCCATCCTCCGCCGGTGGTGAGCAATTGCTCGAGAATAAGCGTGCGGTTGCACACCTCGCTTTTATCCCACGCCAGACCGCAAAAATCGGAAAGGGCGCCCAGCACGGTAGCAGCCAGAATCGAACTGGTGCCCAACCCCGACCCGGCCGGCACGGCAGCCAGCAAGGTGATTTCCAACCCGCCCCCGAAAGCTTCCAACTGCTGCTGCAAGGAAGAATAAGTTTCGGCCGCAAAGGCCGGCGAAAAGCCCGCCAAAGCCAAGGCCGCTTTCGGAATGGAGAAAGGCGACCCCACCTGGTTGAAAGCTTCCAGCTCCTCCCAAGTGGAAATCGTTTCCATCGCTCCCAGATCGATGGAACGCAGAATAATGCGATTGGCCGACGACGGTTTGATATACACCTGAAGCGGCGGCTGGCCGTTCAACTCGATGGCTACATTCACCACGTTGCCGCCCGCATACATGCAATAAGGAGGCGTATCCGTCCATCCGCCCGCCAAGTCGATGCGCACCGGGCTCCGGCTCCAGACGATCTGGTCGGGATACACATTCAGCCGGGGCGACTGTTTGCGCCGGGCTACCGGAGCGATCAGCCCTTCGCTTAAAAGCGAGAATGCCTCGCGCTCCTCCTGTGCGGATGTTTTCCCCACCAACCGGAGCACCCGGGCGCGAAACATCTTATCGTGAATCCGTTTCATCAGCGGAGCGTCAGGCGCAAGAGGCTCCAGCAGCGGCAAGCCGGCAGAAGCAAATTCCCAAGCCGCATCCGCCAGGTCGAGCTGATAAAAAACGCTTTTTTCGTGATTGGCAGCCAGCGCGCTCCAGTTGGCCCGCCGGAAATTTTCCCGCTGAGCGGCCAGCCTGCGCAAATCGGCCCGGTCGGAAAGCTGGTCGGCCGATAACTTCACGGCTTTTTCCCACACTTCGCGCCCGGGCAAGAGCAAAGGCTCCGAAATCATCCATCGAAGCGCCAGCCCCAAGTCGTCGATCGTTTCGCAAAGCGGAAAAAGAGGCGTCTGCTGCAAATCGCCGGCAACCGGCAGCTCTACACCCCTTTCCGCAGCCCACTCCATAACAGGCCGGCCCATCCACAACGTAGCCGGATCGGCCGGGTTTCCTTTAAACGTATCGTGAAAGCCGTAAGGCCGGGCCGCCCACCCGGCAGGCCCTACCGGCACCACGTCTACACATACCCCGGCCGGCACCCGCAAAGGCCAGTCGGCGCGCGGCACGCCGGTGATAATATGTTCGTGCGAGAGGCTCCACCCCTCGCCCACCGAGCTGTTTTCCACCCAAAGTTGGGAATTAGCGGCCGTCAGGGGAAGACGAATCTCGGCATTCTGGATAAACATAGCCGGATGAGGTTTGATTTTCCGCTGAATGATAGCCCGCTGGTCGCACACCAAATTCTGAACCGCCAAGGTAGAAGAAATCAGTTCACGACTCGTGCCGTAATGGTAAAATTCGCCCCCGGGCAACGGCAGGATAGCTACCGACAACTCGCCCAGGGCGGCATCGGGAAGGGTAGGACGATCGCCCAAAGCCAACCCGAACTCGCCGTATAAGTCGTAAGCCCGCATCCGGCCCGAACCGTCGCGCGAACGCTCCGCAAGCAGGCGGACGGCCCGGTCGCTAAGCAACCAGATGCCGATGTCCATCAGAAAGAGATGAGTAGCGGAAAGCCGCCCCAAAGTTTCGAGGGTAGGCTTCTGCAACATGCAATCCAGCCGGTCGGGCGTGGAACGGCGCGAAAGGAATACCCCGTGATTCACAGCCAGGGAAGGATCTACCCACAGCCCGTAGCAAACCACGTCGGCCTGGGGAACAGGCTGCAAAGGCCCCGCGGAACGGATATAAACATCGCCGCTGGCGATAAGCGTATGCAAGCTGTCGGGCGCTTTTTGCATGATCTTCTCGTACAACGGCAATTGAAGGGAAAGCAGGTTTTGCGACAAACGTTGCCCCCGGGCCCAGCGAAATACCGGAATAGGGGTCAATATTTTGCCCGAAGGCGCATACCCGGGCAAACGCCGGCTTTGGCCTCCGGCATGCAACAGGATGCGTTTTTCGGCCGCCAGCCAGGTATCCGGGTTTTCGCCGGGAGCTTCGGCCCGGCGCGCGGCTTCGAGCAGCCAGACGGTTCCTCCGCCCGAACCAAGCCGGGCGCCGACAGGGTCGGACGTACAAAACCATTCGTCGGGAGCCACGCGGGCTACCTCGTGAAAACACCCGACCAGATTGGGGGGCAAAGACAATAATTTCTTCATATCCGTTTGTTATAAATCCGTTGTGCTTTCTATTTTCTTTTCCGCCGCCAGCCATCCGAACCGTCCAAGCGTTGCCCGGCCCGGCAGCGGCAAAACCGGCCGTTCCGAAAAACAGCCGCCGAAACTCGCAAAATTACGCTTTCCCGGCCGAATGCACAAGCAAAGCGCTAGGGAAAGCCACTTGCTAATTTAATTTAAAATTACCATCTTCCCTGCTTTTTGTTTAATTTATCGCATGCCCCCACATACTCAGGAAAAAAGCCAATATTTAGCCTCCGGTAAAAAACGTTTGATTTTGCAAACACCCCCTTCCGATTCGCCGATATGCCGTATCTTGGTTCTGAATTATAAACACAGAATTATTATGGTATACGGTTATGTTAGAGTAAGTACCGACAAGCAGAGTACTGAAAACCAGCGTTATGAAATCGAAAAATTCACCCAGCTCAAAGAGATGCACATCGACAGTTGGGTAGACGAAACCATCAGCGGAACCAAAGGAATTTCCGAACGGCAACTAGGCCGCCTGCTCAAGCAAATCCGCAAAGGCGACATCCTGATCACCTCCGAACTCTCCCGCCTGGGCCGCAACCTGATGCAAGTAATGAGCTTCCTTCACCAATGTATGGAGCGAGACATCATCGTCTACACCGTAAAAGAGGGCTACGAACTGGGCAACAACATCAACAGCAAAATCCTGGCTTTCGCCTTCAGCCTGAGCGCCGAAATCGAACGCAACCTGATTTCGCAACGCACCAAGGAAGCCTTGGCCCGCAAAAAAGACGAAGGCACTAAACTGGGCCGGCCCAAAGGCGGCAAAGCCGAGCAATACAAGTTGAGCGGCAAAGAAGACACCATCGTAAAAATGCTGAAAGAGAAAAAGACGAAACTGTATATCAGCAAAAAACTCGGCGTCAACCGCCAGACGCTTAGAGACTTCCTGAACAACCACCCCGGATTGGCCTACAAATAACCCTCTTTTCCGATTCTTTTTAACAACCGGCCCAAAGTTTAATCAGTGTTAAAAAACGAAAGTAAAGTTACCCGAAAAGGCTATTATTTGTTTATTCCTATTAACTTGCTGGCGGAGATAGATAAATAACGTTGCGATACCTCCACGTAAACGCCTTTTCTTACAAATCGCGCTTCAGGATTCTTGCCATACGTTAACGACTTTTTATTTCCGCACGCATTGTTTAATCTTTAAATACATTCATTTTCATGGAAAAGACGCTGGTAATTTTAAAGCCCTGTACCGTACAAAGGGCGCTGATCGGTGAAATCATCACCCGGTTCGAACGAAAAGGATTACGCCTGGCAGGCATCAAAATGACATGGCTGACCGACGAATTATTGAGCGAACATTACGCGCACCTGAAAGAAAAATCCTTCTTCCAGCGGATCAAAGACGCGATGAGCGTCTGTCCGGTCGTCGTCTGCTGCTGGGAAGGAGTAGACGCTATCCAGGTAGTACGCGCACTGGCGGGCGCCACCAACGGGCGAAACGCGGCTCCGGGCACCATACGCGGCGACTACAGCATGAGCGTACAGGAAAACATCGTGCACGCCTCCGACTCGCCCGAGACGGCGGCCATCGAACTGAAACGTTTCTTCAACGACGACGAAATATTCGATTACAAGCAGAACAACCTGCTCAGCCTGTATGCCAACGACGAATTTTAACCGATAAAAAAAAGATAACCGGAAAGGTAAGATGGGGATCTTTACTTTTCCGGCTATTTATTTCAGAAAATCTCATCCTATCCTCGCGAACCGGGTGAACAACCTAATTACTAATCTAAAAATCTAATACCATGAAAAAACACACTACTCCTTTTATAACATCCCTCCGGCCGGAAATGTTCACCGCGGCCGCTTCTTGCAAAAAATAACAAGTACGTACTTTCAGAATATTTTTGTAAGTTTGCGCATTCATCAACCTCGAAAAAACATCGACAAATTAAAAAACCTATACGATATGCACAACTGGTTTGAATGTAAGGTATCTTACGAAAAAATGCTGGAAAACGGCATGCAGAAGAAAGTAACCGAGCCCTATCTGGTAGACGCCCTGTCGTTTACCGAAGCCGAGGCCCGCATCATCGAAGAAATCCGCCCCTTCATTACCGGCGAATTTACCGTCACCGACATCAAGCGCGCCCGTTTTTCGGAACTTTTCTTCAATGAAAACGGCGATCGTTTTTACAAAATCAAAGTCTACTTCATCACCCTCGACGAGAAGAGCGGCGCCGAAAAGAAAACAGCCGCCCAAATGCTGGCCCAGGCCACCACGCTGAAAGAAGCCATCTCGGTACTGGAAGAAGGCATGAAAGGAACCCTGGCCGACTATACCATCGCCTCGGTGACCGAAACCATGCTGATGGACGTTTTCCCCTTCGACGCCAACAACATCCCTTCGGAAAAAAGCGGCGAAGAGCTGATAGCCGAACAGAAAAAACAGACAGCCGCCACCCAGGAAGCATGAATATCGCAGAGAACATACGCCGCCTCAAAGCCTCCCTCCCTGAAGGCGTAAAGCTGGTAGCCGTTTCGAAAAACCATCCGGCAGAGGCTATCCGCGAGGCCTATGCGGCCGGACAACGCATTTTCGGCGAAAGCCGGGCCCAGGAACTGGCAGCCAAACGGAAGGTGCTTCCCGACGACATCGAATGGCATTTTATAGGCGGGCTGCAAAGCAACAAGGTGAAAGAAATCGCGCCTTTCATCGCGATGATACATAGCATCGCTTCGCCCAAAGTATTGCGTGAAACGGAAAAGCAAGCCGCGCGAGCCGGACGCAGCGTAAGCGTATTGCTGGAAATCAAACTGGCCGAAGAAGATTCCAAGCAAGGCATGACACCCGACGAATGCCGCGCCCTGCTGGCCTCGCTCGCGCCCGGCGAACTGCCCCACGTACGGATAGCCGGCTTGATGACGGTGGCCACGAATACCGACGACGAGGGGCAAATCCGGGAAGAATTCCGCCGTCTCAAAGCGTTGTTCGACGAATTGAAGGCGAAGTATTTTTCCGCAAACCCGGATTTCAAGGAATTGTCGATGGGCATGAGCCACGATTACCTGCCGGCCGTAGAGGAAGGCAGCACCCTGGTAAGGGTAGGCACGCTCATTTTCGGCGAGCGCGACTATTCTACCCCCTGACATTCGCGGTTTTAACCATTTTAAAGCACGGCCTCTGGCCGCCGGAAGAAATAAATACATACATTTGTAAACTAACAAAATTAAATCATACATGATTGACATGAAAACCTGTTACGCCGGCCTTACCCTCCGGAGTCCGATTATCGTAGGAAGCTCGGGGCTGACGAATAACGCGGAACGTAATAAAGAATTTGAAAAAGCCGGCGCGGGCGCGATCGTTCTCAAATCGCTTTTCGAAGAGCAGATCGAGATGCAAAGCGAGCAACTGATGCAAGACGCCGATTATCCGGAAGCGGCCGACTATATCCGGGGATATGTAAAAGCCAATCAGGTAAACGACTACCTGGCTCTGATCAAAAAAACGAAGGAGTTATGCACCATACCGGTGATTGCCAGCATCAACTGCTATAAGGCCGACGCCTGGATCGACTTCGCCCGCCAGATTCAACTGGCCGGCGCCGACGCATTGGAGCTGAACGTCTTTTTCATGGAAACCGAACTGGTATCCGACGGCAACGATTTGCGGGCCTTGTATGCCGGCATCGTCAAAAGAGTAAAAGAAACGGTTTCCATTCCGGTAATCGTCAAAATCGGTAAAATGTTCGACAACATCCCGGCCCTGGTAAACACCTTGCGCGTCAACGGAGCCGACGGCGTAGTGCTGTTCAACCGTTTTTACCAACCCGACATCGACATCAACAATTTGCAGATCGTATCGGGAAACGTATTCAGCAACCATTCCGACCTGAGCGACACGCTTCGCTGGACGGCTATGATCTCGGGAAAAATACCCGGTTTCCCCATCGCTTGCTCTACGGGCGTGCACGATTGGGAGGACGTGATAAAATGTTTGCTGGCCGGGGCCACGGCGGTGCAGATGTGCAGCGCGGTTTATACGCACGGAGCCGAGATTATCTCGCAGGTGCTGACCTGCGTGGAAGAATGGATGCACCAGGCCCGTTATCGTTCGCTCGACGAGTTCCGGGGCAAACTGAATTATGCGAATATTCCCAATCCGGCCATGTACGAGCGGTCGCAGTTTATGAAGTATTTCGCCAACAGGGATTGAGCGGATTCTTATTTTCAGCATCCTGCTTTTTCCACATATCAAGCAAGGGACGGTTATCGCTTTTCGCAGCCCTAACCGTCCTTTCTTTTTTCCGCTCTCCCGCTGGCTTCTACCCCCCCTTGCACCACCTCCCACCCGGAAAAAGCCTTCCCGACCTGTCCGTTACCACCTAAAAAAAATACAATAACTCTTCCACTTTGGAAGGACTTTTTCACTGTTTTTACAATACATTGATTATCAACACATTATACACCGTCTTAAAATAGATGCCGATGGAGTCGGAAATACACCGGCATGAAATTTTTTTTCCATGCCGATGAAATTTCGTTTTCACCGGCATCCAAGAAAAATTGCATCGGCAACCAAGGTGTTTTTATTAAAAAAAAATACAATATCCCCCCCTTTTTGCTTGCCTGGTCGCAACCGGCCGATCGACCGGCCGCTTTTCTGCCTCAAGCCCTCTGCGCTGCGCGGCCATCCGCCCGGCAGGCCCTTCTTCCACGCTTCTTTTTCTCTTCTTGCGCCTCTTCCTTATCCGTTAGAAATCTTCTCGTCAAAAATATTTTCTACTAAAAACATTTCATATTGAAAAATATTTCTATCTTTGCCTTCGTAATTCTTTAAAAGGAAAACGATGGAACCCATTTGCGCATTAAAAGATCTGTATAAAATAGTCTATCAATTCGAAAAAGACTTTCAGCAAACGCATGCCCTGACAATTAACGAAGCTATGCTGCTGTGCTGTTTGAAAGACGGGGGCTGCAAAACGGCCGGTACGCTTTCGGAGTATGTCGGCTTATCCAATTCCCGGGTGTCGAAAGTAATTAACGCAGTAGAGAACAAAGGGTTTATCAGCCGGCAGATCAGTCCGGAAGATAAACGCCAGATGTTGTTTATACTGACGGAAGCCGGAAAGGAGAAGGTAACGCAGATGCAACAAGCCGAACTGAAAATCGAAGCTTTTTACCACCGGCTTTCCGCCTGCCTGGAAAACGGACGGGCGGCCGAAACGGCGGCAGGAGGCCGCACCGACGGGGCGGATGAAAAAAGCTAACGGCCTGCCAAAATTGAAACGGAGGCCCGGCAAGCATATCCGGGCGGATAAAAATAAGCCGGACGGGCGGAAATAGCCGGACGGGCGGAAAGGAAGAGAGAAAAGAAATAAACTAAACAATTTAAAATAAACAAACGATGAAATATGTAATTGTAGGAGGCGTTGCGGGCGGAGCTACCGTAGCGGCCCGGCTGCGCCGGATGGACGAAAAAGCGGAAATTATCCTGATTGAACGGGGAGAATACGTATCGTATGCCAATTGCGGACTGCCTTATTATATCGGCGGGGCAATTGCCGACAGAAGCAAACTTTTCGTACAGACGGCCCAAGGATTTACCGACCGTTTCCGGATCGACATCCGTACCGGGCAGGAGGCGACGGCGATTCGCCCGGAAAAGAAAGAAATAGAAATAAAGGAGCTGGGCAGCGGGCGCATTTACACCGAGACGTATGATAAACTGGTGCTTTCTCCCGGCGCGGAACCGCTGCGGCCGGCCATCGAGGGAATCGGCAGCCGGCGGATCCAAACGCTCCGCAACGTGCCGGATACCGACGCCATACATCACTGGATTCAAACGGAACAGCCGCGGCACGCGGTGGTAGTGGGCGGCGGCTTCATCGGCCTGGAAATGGCCGAGAACCTGAGCCGGCACGGAATTGCCGTGACGGTGGTGGAAATGGCCGACCAGGTGATGGCGCCCCTCGATTACGCGATGGCTGCCCTCGTGCATCAGCATTTGAATGCGAAAGGAGTCGACCTCCGTCTTTCCGACGGCGTGGCCCGGTTTGAAGAAACGCCGGACGGGTTGAGGGTACATTTGAAAAGCGGACGATCGATCGATACCGATCTGGTGATCCTCAGCATCGGGGTGCGTCCGGAAACACGGCTGGCCAAAGAGGCCGGGCTCGCTCTGGGCCCGACGGGCGGAATCGCGGTGAACGAATATATGCAAACTTCCGATGCTTCGGTGTATGCGCTGGGCGATGCGGTGGAGGTGCGCCACCGGGTGACGGGGCGGCCTGCGCTTATTCCGCTGGCAGGGCCGGCAAATAAGCAGGGCCGGATCGTGGCCGACAATATCGTGCTGGGCAATCGGACGGCCTACAAGGGCACGTTGGGCACTTCCATCGCTCAGGTGTTCGACCTGACGGTGGCGGCAGCGGGGGCGAATGCCAAATTGTTGCGGCGGGAGGGTATTCCCTATGTTTCGTCGTATACGCACGGGGCTTCGCATGCCGGGTATTATCCGGGGGCTGTTCCGTTGTCGATCAAAATTCTTTTTTCTCCTGCCGACGGCCGGTTGCTGGGCGCGCAGGTGGTGGGTTTCGGGGGCGTAGACAAGCGCATCGAAATGCTTTCCGGGGTTATTCAGCGGGAAGGGACGGTGTATGACTTGGCGGAACTTGAACAGGCGTACGCGCCTCCCTTCTCATCGGCGAAAGATCCGGTGAACATGGCCGGCTTCGTAGCGGAAAATATCCTGGCCGACAGGGTACGGCCAATTCATTGGCGGGAAGTGGCCGGTTTGCCGGAAGAGACGGTGCGGGTGGACGTACGCACCCGGGAGGAATATGCGCTGGGGCGTATTCCGGGGTTTATCAATATTCCGGTAGACGAACTGCGGGAGCGGCTGGGGGAATTGCCCGCCGACAGGCCGATAGTGGTAACCTGCGCCGTGGGCTTGCGGGGGTATCTGGCCTCGCGTATCCTGACGCAAAACGGGTTTGGCGACGTACGCAACCTTTCCGGAGGGTATAAAACCTGGCAGGCGGCTACGGCCCCGCTAGACCCTGTACCGGAAAATACGACAAGGGCCGCTTCCTGCCGGGGAGCTGAAGAAACAGGGGTCGCGGGCTTTTCCCCGGAAGAAGCCAGGGAGGTGACGGGAAAACCGGAAACGGGAAACGGAATGAGAACCGGCCTCGGAAACGGAACGGACACCGGAAACGGCGGCTCGGTTGCCGAAGCGGAATCTGCGGAAGTGGAAGTAGATGCCTGCGGTTTGATGTGCCCCGGGCCGGTGATGCAGCTCAAACGGCATTACGAACGCCTGGCTCCCGGCGACCGGTTGCGTATCCGGGCTACCGACCAGGCTTTTGCCCGCGACGTGGCTTCGTGGTGCAGGTTGAGCGGAGCGGAATTGGTAGCGGTGGAAAACGGCGGCGGCGTGGTAACGGCCACGGTGGGCAAGCCGGGCGATGCGGAAGATGCTACCTATGCGGGAGAGGCCGACGGAAGGGAAAGCAGGGCCGCAGCAGGATGTCCGGACGCAACGTCAGGCGCGGCGAAAACTGGGTGTAGGGTCGGGACGGAAAGCACGACCGGCACACCGAGCGTACCCCGGGGAAAAAACACGGCCGGAGGACGGGGCGGAGCTATGCCCCTCCCGCCGGAGAATAAGACGTTGATCGTGTTCAGCGACGATCTGGATAAGGCACTCGCTTCGTTTGTCATTGCCAACGGCGCGGCCTCCACCGGCAAAAAGGTGACGATGTTTTTTACTTTCTGGGGATTGAACGTGATCAAGAAAAGGCGGAAGCCTGCGGTATCGAAAGATTTGTTCGGCCGCATGTTCGGCTGGATGCTTCCGGCTCATAGCGGGCAATTGAAACTTTCCAAACTGAATATGGGGGGCGCGGGCAGCCGGATGATGCGGATGATTATGAAGCGCAAACGGATCGAAAGCCTGGAGAGCCTGATGGCTTCGGCCCGGGAAGCCGGGGTGGAGATGATAGCCTGTACCATGAGCATGGACGTGATGGGGATCGCTGCCGAAGAGCTGCTCGACGGCGTTACGTTGGGCGGCGTCGCCACGTATCTGGAACGGGCGGAAGAGGCGAATGTGAATCTGTTTATTTAAAAGCAGGAAAAGACTTCATAGGTAAAAACAGGAAGAAACTTCGCAGGAGCTTCTATAAATAACTTGTCTCGACGACTGGTTTTCGATAAGGTTTTTTTGCCGAAGTTCCGGCACTCCCTCCCTACCCTTTCCCGGAAAGATAAGTTACTCCCTTTCGCTTTCCACGCGCTATCCCCAGTATCCGGGAATATTCCATTTCCCTCTACGCGAGGGGCTAGGGATGTGTTGCCGCTCCTGCCTTTTTCACAGCATAAAAAAAGAGACCGGACACTTTCAAGGTATAAAGTGCCGGACTCTTCCTTTTTATCTATAGCCATTGCTACGGCCCCTTACCAGAACTTGTTCTGTTCGGCGCTGTATTCGAAACCGCTTTCGCCCAGCCGGCGAATCAACAGGCTTTTATCCACCTGCAAATCGTCGCAAAGACCGTCGAGCGAAGCATAGGTATCGCGCAACTTCATATTAATCACGCTGAAAAGCATCATCGGATCGGTAGGCAATTCCATAGGGCGCCCTTATTTAATCCATTCGAACCCGGTATACGGCACCAACGCTTTCGGAATACGGATACCTTCCGGCGTCTGATTGTTTTCCAACAGAGCAGCCACGATGCGCGGCAAGGCCAGGGCGCTCCCGTTCAACGTATGGCAAAGCTGCGTCTTTTTGTCGGCCCCCCGGTAGCGGCATTTCAGGCGGTTGGCCTGATAGCTTTCGAAATTAGACACCGAGCTGACTTCCAACCAACGTTTCTGAGCTTCGGAATAGACTTCGAAGTCGAAGCAAAGCGCCGAGGTAAAACTCATATCTCCGCCGCACAACCGGAGGATGCGGTAAGGCAATTCCAGTTTTTGCAGCAATCCTTCCACATGGCCGAGCATTTCCTGCAACGACTCGTACGAATGTTCCGGCGTATCGATCCGCACGATTTCCACCTTCGAAAACTCATGCAAACGGTTCAACCCGCGTACATCTTTTCCGTAGGAACCGGCTTCGCGGCGGAAGCATTGCGTATAAGCACAGTTCTTCACCGGCAACGACTTTTCATCCAGAATCACGTCGCGGTAAATATTCGTCACCGGCACTTCGGCGGTGGGGATAAGATAGAGATCGTCGAGCGTACAGTGGTACATCTGTCCCTCTTTATCGGGAAGCTGGCCCGTGCCGTAACCCGAAGCGGCATTTACCACCGTGGGCGGCATAATCTCCAGGTAGCCCGAAGCGCGGGCCTCGTCGAGAAAGAAATTGATCAACGCCCGTTGCAAGCGCGCTCCCTGCCCTTTGTAGACGGGGAAACCCGCGCCGGTGATTTTCACGCCCAGGTCGAAATCGATCAGATCATATTTCCTGGCCAGTTCCCAGTGGGGTAATGCTTCGGCAGGCAGCGGTGTTTCCATCCCGCCGGTCTTTTCCACCACGTTATCTTCGGCGCCGGTTCCTTCGGGCACGCTTTCGTGGGGAATATTGGGGATGGTGTACAGCAAATTCTGCATATCTTCGGCCGCCTGTTCCATCTCGGCCTGAAGCGTCTTGCTCTTCTCCTTGATTTCGGCTACTTTTTGTTTGGCAACTTCCGCTTCTTCCTTTTTGCCTTCCTTCATCAGGGCGCCGATGGATTTGGAAAGAATGTTTACCTCCGACAGGTTTTTATCTAATTGAGTTTGCGTACTGCGTCTTTTATCGTTCAGTTGCAACACCTGGCGGATGGTTTCTTCCGCCTCGGGGAAGTGTTTCTTTTTCAGCCCGCGGATCACCCGGTCTGTTTCTTCCGTAATTAACTTGAGCGTCAACATACTTCTCTATCGAATTTATATTTTGAATGTGCAAGGATAGCGCCCGCCCGGCGTTGGGGGCAAAACCCCTCTGTATCCGAGCCGGAAAGTGCCGCCTATCTTCGCTTTGCGGACGCAAAGGTACAAATTATAATGCAGAATGTAGCGGGAAGGAGTAAGTTTTAACGGGAGGGCCTATTTCACGCGACCGCCCGTAAGCCAGGTACGTACATAGTAAGGCTCGCTCAGGCTGCTTACCATCACGCCCCCCGATGTGCTGGTATGGATAAAACGTCCGTTTTTCAGGTAGATGCCTACATGGTTGGGTAGTTTCCGCTTGCCTTTGCCGGTACGGAAAAACACCAGGTCGCCTTCTTTCAACCCTGCCCGGCTTACCCGGCGGCAATTATGGCGAAGCATATCGGCCGAAGACCGGGCCAGTTGTTTACCGTATATTTCGCGGTAAATAATGGCCACGAACCCGGAGCAATCCACGCCGCGGCGGGTGCTTCCGCCCATCCGGTGAGGCGTACCGAGCCATTTGGCGCCTTCGTTATAGAGGTAAATATTGTCGTCGGGCGTCAGGCGCACCCCATACAGGCGCGAAAGTTCGCGGGGGCCCTTGAAATCGGAAGGTAGGGCGACGCGTTGTTTTTTGCTACCGCAAGCGGTAAGCAGCACGATGAGGCCGACGAAGAAAAGACACCGGGGCAAGTTTGTTTTCATTGTTTTCATTTCCCGACAAATATACGGGAATTTCCCCATCGTGAAAATCGTCTTTAGATAAAGAAATAAAAAAATAACACGGGTTTTGCCGCCTGGCGAAGGGCGAAAGGTCGCAGGTGTCCATTTGTTCTGCTACCACCCGGAAAGCCTCCTTCCTAAGGGCTAATACCTGCATCAGATCGTCTTCTCCGGCTTGTCGGATCGGAAAACTTTTCATATATTTAATAGAATAAGCGCATCTGCTACCCGAAAGCCTCGTCTCTGGCGGAAGGCCATTCCCTTTTTGCTTCCGGACGCTTCCCCGCCCGGGCGCGTATATTTTCCTTGAGAAGAAGTGAGAGCATGAAAAAGGGCATCCGTAAAGGAATGCCCTCTTTCTTAATACCTTATGTAAATAGGGAAAGGTTTAAGCTTCCGCCTGAATTTCCTGGATGGAAACGTACGAGCGGTCTTCTTTGCTTTTTCTGAATGTTACGATACCGTCTACCAGTGCATACAGCGTATGGTCTTTACCGATCCCTACGTTCTTGCCCGGATGATGTACCGTGCCGCGCTGACGGATGATGATGTTGCCCGCTTTGGCTACTTCACCGCCGAAAAGCTTCACTCCTAAACGTTTGCTTTGTGATTCACGGCCGTTCTTCGAACTACCCACACCTTTTTTATGTGCCATTTCTTTTTACTCCTTTTAAACGTTACGCAACAATTTCTTTTACATTCACTTCGGTAAACTGCTGACGGTGGCCGTTCAGCTTACGGTATCCTTTTCTTCTTTTCTTGTGGAATACCAATACCTTGTCACCTTTTACCAGCGGAGACAGTACTTCGCATACTACCTTTGCGCCTTCTACCGTAGGTACGCCTACTTTTACTTCACCATCGTTGTCTACCAGCAGCACTTTGTCGAATTCGACCGTTGCTCCGCCTTCCACGTTCTGGATGTGGTGAACGAATAATTTTTTTCCTTGTTCAGCCTTGAACTGCTGTCCGTTAATTTCTACGATTACGTACATCTGTCTTAAATCATTTAAACAGGTTAGGTCCCGGGGGTGGGCGCCGTCGTCCGGCTCCGCTTGTTTACCCTCTGCAGAATTTCAGTGTGCAAAATTACTGTTTCTTATCTTATTGTGCAAGTTTTGTCTTTCTTTTTTTCTATCTTCGCATGCCGTTGGGGTGAACAGGGCCTTTCTTTTTAGGAAGATAAGGCGGCTTTTGCCCGAAACGAACCCGAATAGGCTAACTTAATAATTCCGCTTTATGAAAAATCTCCTTCCCGCAGCTTGCCTGGGCTTGCTGTCGCTGGCGGCTTGCCAGTCTCCCTCTTCTCCCTTAAAAGACAAAATGCAGGAAAGCCTGCAAACCTCGCTCCAATGGCGGAGCGATAGCACCGGTATCTGGGAAACGGCCGGGTGGTGGAATTCGGCTAATGTGCTGACCGCCACCATACGTTATGCCGCCGTAACGGGCGACACCGCCGTGTGGCCGGTGATCGACGACGTGCACGCCCGGGCCAGCCATTATCCGGTTGCCGCCGATTCGACCGGAACCATGCGCTATGCCGACGGTTTTATCAACGACTATTACGACGACGAAGGCTGGTGGGCACTGGCCTGGATCGATGCTTACCGGTTGACCGGCCGCGAAAAGTATCTTCATACGGCCGAATCGATATTCGAGGATATGACGACCGGGTGGAGCGATGCCTGCGGAGGGGGCATTTTCTGGAAGAAGAATCCTTTGCATTATAAAAATTCCATTGCCAACAATCTTTTCTCGCTGACGGCCGCCCGGCTGTATGCTTCGACGGGCAAAGAGACGTACCGCGACTGGTTGGAAAAAAACGTAGCCTGGTATCTGCAAACGGGCATGATAAACCACGATATTTACCAGATTGAAGACGGCACGACCGACAACTGCCAACCCAATCGCAATGCACATTACACCTACAATCAGGGCGTGGCTATCGCCGTATTGGGGGAAATGTACCGGCTGACCGAAGAGCCGTCGTATCTCGACCTGGCGATGCAGATTGCCGACGCGACCATCGAAAAGCAGTTAGTGAATGAAGAAGGCATCCTGCGCGAAATGCGTCCGGAGATTGCCGATAGCAACGACGGGGTACAGTTCAAAGGGATCTTTATCCGGCACCTGGCTTTTCTCTATGAGTTGACGAAAAAGGAAGCTTATAAAGACTTTATTCTCCGCAACGCCCAGTCGATCGTTACCCGCAATTACGATGCCGCCACCGGGAGTTTCGGCTGCTATTGGGCAGGGCCGCTCAAACGGATCGGGCCTGCGGCAAATGCTTCGGCATTGGAATGCGTGATCGAAGGATATGCGCTGAGCCGGTAAGCAGGCGGACGGAAGGTAGCCGGTAAGCAGGCAACCTGACGGGCGGATAAGCGGGATGGCGAAAGAACGTTACCCGGCGACCTGTCTGGCCGAGAGTCAGACAGGCACCCGGCCAAGAGGCCAGGCAGCCGAATGGCTACGCAAGGAAAAATCGCGTAGCAGGAGATCGCAATACCCGCGATAGCAGATAATTGAAAATCCCGTAATCGGACAAGAATCAACCGCGGTTCCGATCGGTTATTCGGCTTTCAGGGTGAGGCCGATCATTACAGTTAACTCTTGGGCGGCATTCCATACGGAATGAGGAATGCTGCCTTTCACCCGAAAGGCCTCGTCGGGACGGATTGTTTTTATTTCTTCTCCCAGCATTACCTTGGCTTCTCCGGCTACGACGATAAATAAATGATCGTGGGGATGGGTATGCGGTTGTACCGGGCCGCCCCCGCCCGGTTGCAGATAAGCAATCGCGCCCCCTTCGATTTCCCCGCCGGGACCGAATAATTTCTTGGCCCGGAAATGCAGATGACCGGGCGGCGTGACAAATCCGTTGGTCTCGGTGTATTTGTCTTCTTTTATAAAGGTATTTTCTTTGACAAAGGCTTCTTCTTTGACGGAGGTCTCTTTGGTTAGGGAGATCTTTTCTTTGCCGGAGATTTCTTTTTTTAAGGAAATCATTTCTTCCATCGGAATTTCTTCTTTTCCCAGTGCCTTTTCCGGTATGTGAGCAGGAGCATTTCTCTCTTCAAAAACTTCCGAAGAACTTGCGTCCGGGGCTGCTTCTTTTCTATTTTCTTCCATAAGGCTGTTTTTCTTTTCGTAGGATATACTTATTTTCTTCGGTAAATTACTTACACACAAAGAATAAACTTCAAGGATACATCTATTTAGCAAGGGCAGTTTCCTTAGCGTGCAACGTAGCAGATTTTCCGTATGCCACGTATCAGACCTTCCCGCCCCGCTACGGCTCTCCCGTCTCCTGGCGATCTTCCAAGATGCCGGCCATATGCTCTTTCGCCCAATCTACCAAGCTATAAATATGCGGCATCAGGCTCCTTCCCCGGGCCGTAAGCCGATATTCCACCCGGGGCGGCACCTCGGCATAAGCTTCGCGCCGGACCATGCCGTCGGCTTCCAGCGTACGAAGCGTGACGGTGAGCATGCGCTGCGATACGTCGCCGATGGAACGTTTTATATCGCTAAACCGCATCACGCCGTTGGCCTGTAAGGAAATCAACACCAGCAACGACCACTTATCGCCCAGCCGGCTGAGAATGTTACGTACCGGACAAGTGCCGGCCGGTTGAAAATTTTGCATTTTTTTACTTTTTCAGAGAAGGCTGCCGTTCAGCAATCGTTACCTGAAAGTAACTTACTATCACTTCTGTGCCTTCTTGTTTGTTATTCCTTGTTTTTTTATATTTGCTTCAAAGAATCAAGCGAAGATAGGCTGCACCTCAGCATAATCAAAGCAGAGCTTTGCTTATGCCTTCGGTTGGCACTATCTTTGCTTCAAAAGCATCGAAGATAGGCTGCACCTCAGCATAATCAAAGCGGGCTTTGCTTCTGCCTTCGGTTGGCGCTATCTTTGTATGCAAAAGTAACATTGTTACGAAAAAGAACAATTGTTTCATTAAAAGAATATCGACTTATGGCAAAGAAAGTAGCAGTTTTGGCCGTGAACCCGGTAAACGGTTCCGGTTTGTTTCAGTATCTGGAAGCTTTTTATGAAAACGGAATTCCTTATACCGTATATGCGGTAGCGGATACCCAAGAGATTAAAACCAATTCCGGCATTTCGCTGACGGCCGACGATGTAATTGCGCACCTGAAAGGCCGTGAAGCAGATTACGACGCCTTGGTATTTGCCTGCGGCGACGCGGTACCGGTTTTCGGCCAACATGCCCAGGAGGCGTACAATCTGGATTTGATGGAAGTATTGAAAGCATTCGCGGAAAAAGGCAAAATCATGATCGGCCATTGCGCCGCCGCCATGATGTTCGACTTTGCAGGGATTACGACGGACAAGAAGCTGGCCGTTCACCCGCTAGCCAAACCGGCTATCGGCAAAGGCGAAGCCACTGACGAACCAGCGGTGTCGGACGGTAATTTCTTTACGGCTCAGGACGAAAATCATATCCGGCTGATGCTGCCCGAGGTGATCGAAGTGCTGAAGAAGGATTAAAAAAGGCGGCGCGTCGGTTTCTCGACGCGCCGCCTTTCGTTGATAGCGAACTAGAGGTATTTCCTACCAGTAATACTGCTCCATAATCTGTTTCATCCGGGGCGTTTCCGCGTCGGTATCGCCGTAGGCTTCACGGAGTTTCAGCAATTCAGTCTTCATTTCTTTGATGATGGCGGCGTACTTGGGATCGTTGTATGTATTACGATCTTCGTAGGGATCTTCCTGCAAGTCGTGGAATTCCCAGACCGGCGTGGTAGCCACGCTATCCGACCCGGTCGTGTTCAGCCTATCGCCGTAGAGAAACATCAGTTTATAACGCTCGTTGCGGATGCCCATATGTGCCGGACGGATACCGTGATGTGTCCAGTAGCGGTAGTACATTTCCTCACGCCAGTCGGCAGGCTTTTCGCCGCGGAGGTTGGCGCGGAAACTGCGGCCTTGCGCCTGCTGGGGGGCGTTTATCCCGGCATAATCGGCCAGCAAAGAGGCGAAGTCGATGTTCAGAATAATGTCTTTGTTGCGCGTCGCTGCCGGAATTTCTTTCGGGTAACGAATGACGAAGGGCATGCGAAGGGATTCTTCGTACATCATCCGTTTGTCGAAAAAGCCGTGTTCGCCCAGGAAATAACCTTGGTCGGAGACGTAGATCACGATCGTATTGTCGGTCAGCCCTTCCTGATCGAGCATACGCAGCAGGCGGCCGATATTATCGTCGATAGTAGCTCCGCAACGCAGGTAATCTTTGATAAATTTCTGGTAAATCTTTTTCCGGGCCGCTACTTTCTCCATGCCCTGGGTGGAAAAGGGCAGTTCCGGGTAACGGCACCACCACTTATCCGGAGCGGCCGAAGCGGTTTCCCAACGCCAACCCAGATTTTCCAGTTGTTGCCCGGCAAAGCCACGGCCCGATTTCTCCGGCCCGAATTCCAGCATGCTGGCGGGATAAGGAAATTCCACATCGTCGTACAAATGGGCCATCCGCTCGGGAAAATCCCAAGGTTCGTGGGTAGCTTTGAAATGACAGCACATCAGGAAAGGTTTATCCTTATCGCGGTTACGTATCCATTCGATAGTACGGTCGGTGACGATGTCGGTGGAAAAGCCTTTGACTACCTCGCCGTGTTTACCTTCGGTATCGTCTACCCAATTGTCGGCCGATTTCATCACCGGATCGATATACTCGCCCTGGTCGTGGAAGACGTAGAACTGATCGAAGCCCGAGGGTTTCCGTTTCAGATGCCATTTGCCGAACAAGGCTGTCTGGTAGCCGCCGGCCTGGAATTGCTTGGCCAGGTTATCCTGAGCCGGATCGAGCGCGTCCTCCAACGAGCGGACACCGTTCCGGTGGCTGTAGGCGCCGGTCATGATAGAGGCACGGCTGGGCACGGAAATAGAGTTGGTGCAAAAACAATTATCCAGCACGCATCCTTCGGCGGCCAGGCGGCGGATATTTTCATTTTTTACATAGTCGGCCAGGATACCGCCGTAGATTCCCCAGGATTGGGAAGTGTGGTCGTCCGACAAAATAAAGAGGATGTTGGGGCGGTCGGCGTTTTGCGCCCCGTCCGGTTGATTTTTTCCCGAAGCGCCGGGAGCATTCGAGGCGCCCGAAGCGGCTCCGGCCGGTTGCCAGGCGCCTAAAACAGCCGCAGCCGCTAATCCGATAGATAAAACAGGTCGTATCATAAGTCGTGTCTTTGTTTGCCGCTGACAAGTCCCGGCTCGCGGCGTCCGGTACCTTTGCGGCGGGTTAAGTTATCTCCTAAATCGTCGCGCATCTCGTCGGCGATCCGCATCAATCGGGCCGCTTCTTCGGGATACTGCGTAATGACGTTATATCGCTCGCCTGCATCGCGGCGCAGGTCGTAAAGCTCGGCATGATATAATTGTACATTTTTCAAGTTGCCCGTTTGCCCGTCGTTGCCCGGCACGTAAGCGCCGTAGGTGACGTATTCATGCGGGAATACCAGTTTGAACATCCCGTCGGTAACTGCTTCCAGGTCGTTTTTGCGATAATAATATACAAACGATTTCCGCGGATTGGCATCTTCTTCCCCTTTGATCAAGGGCAATAGGCTTACCCCGTCGATTTTACGCGCGGGCAGCGGCGCGCCGCTGATTTCGGCCAAAGTGGGGAAAAGGTCGATATTCGAGGCCAGTTTATTGCAAGTGGCGCCCGGCTTCGTCTTTCCTTTCCAATACATGACGCAAGGCACCCGGTTGCCCCCGTCGAAGGTAGTAGCCTTGGCTTCGCGCAGGCCGCCCGCCGAGCCGGCATGGTTGCCGTAATTGGCCCACGGGCCGTTGTCGGAGGTCAGCACCACCAGGGTATTTTCTTCCAAACCCAGTTCGCGCAAGGTGCCGAGCACCTGGCCCACGCTCCAGTCGATCTCCATCATCACGTCGCCATACAGCCCTTGCTCGCTTTTTCCTTTGAACTTATCGGAAACGGCCAGAGGGACATGCGGCATGGAATGGGCAAGGTAGAGGAAGAAAGGTTTGTTTTTATTTTTCCGGATAAAATTCACCGAGCGAGTCGTATAATCGGTGGTAAACTGCGATTGGTCGGTATTATAGCCCGCTACTTCGTTGCCGTCGTAGGTAGGCAGATCGGGGAAATTAAAAATCTCGCCTTGCTGAGGATGAAAAGGCCACATATCGTTGGAATAGGGTAAGCCGTAGTACTCGTCGAACCCGTTTTGCAAAGGTAGAAATTGGTGTTGGCTGCCCAGATGCCATTTGCCGAAAACGGCCGTGCTATACCCTTTTTGTTTCAGCAATTCACCCAGTGTCATTTCGTCGGGATGCACGCCGTAATTCGAATCGGGCCCGGGTGCGCCGGCAAATCCGATGCGGTTAGGATAACATCCCGTCATCAATCCGGCCCGGGAAGCGCCGCTGATAGGTTGCCCCGCCAGGAAGTGGGTAAAACGCACTCCTTCGGCAGCCATCCGGTCGATATGGGGCGTGGTATAGCCGTAGGCGCCGTTGAAGGAGAAGTCGCCGTAGCCTGCGTCGTCGAGATTGATAATAATGAAATTGGTGTAGTCGGCAGCCAAGGCCGGCGCCAAGGCCGACCCCGACAGGGCCGCCAGCAGCAAGTACTTCTTATTCATGGTAGTATAAGTTAATAATAAACATCTTTAGGCGGACAAACAACCCGGCGTAAAGGCGTCCTGCCCGGAAAACGGTTTCCACGATAGCGCACGCCGGTCGCAGAAACAAAATTCCTTTTGGTTATGCCGAAGCGCAGCCCGTCTTCGCTTAATTGAAGACAAAGATAGTGCAAACCGAGTGCAGAAGCAAAGCCCAGCTTTGATTATGCCGAGGTGCAGCCTATCTTCGCTTAGTTAAGACAAAGATAGTGCAAACCGAGCGCAGAAGCAAAGCTCAGCTTGGATTATGCCGAAGTGCCCCCCGTCTTCGCTTAATTGAAGCAAAGATACGAAAAAAGCCGGTTTGAAGCTGCTCCCAAGCCATATTTGAATAAGTCGGCATAAAAGCTTATCTTTGTCTGTTTATTGAAAAAGAGATTTTTTAGGTAACGATGAAAGTATGTATTGCCGAAAAGCCCAGTGTGGCACGCGAAATAGCCGAAGTGCTCGGCGCTACCCGGCGGATGAACGGATATATAGAAGGCAACGGCTACCAGGTAACCTGGACGTTCGGCCATCTGTGTACCCTCAAAGAGCCGCATGAATATGCCGACGCCTGGAAACGCTGGAGCCTTTCCTCCCTGCCGATGATCCCTCCCCGCTTCGGGATCAAACTGATCGACAACCCCACCTACGAACAGCAATTCAAGGTAATCGAAGGATTGATGCAAAACGCCGAAATGGTGATCAACTGCGGGGATGCCGGCCAGGAAGGGGAGTTGATACAACGTTGGGTCATGCAAAAAGCAGGCTGCCGCTGTCCGGTGTACCGGCTGTGGATTTCCTCGCTTACGGAAGAAGCCATCCGCGAAGGTTTTCGTTCGCTCAAGACGGAAACCGACTTCAACAAACTATATGAAGCAGGACTTTCACGGGCCATCGGCGACTGGCTGCTGGGGATGAACGCCACGCGGCTTTACACGCTGCGCTACGGACAGAACCGGCAGGTGCTTTCCATCGGCCGGGTACAAACTCCCACCCTGGCGTTGATCGTGAACCGCCAGGCAGAGATCGAACATTTCCAGCCCGAGCCCTATTGGGAATTGAAGACGGTATACCGCAACACCACTTTTTCGGCCACCAAAGGCAAATTTACGAAGAAAGAAGAGGGCGAAGCTTTTCTGGAAATGGTACGCGCGGAGGATTTCACGGTAACAAGCGTAACGGAAAAAAAAGGCAAGGAATATGCTCCCCGGCTGTTCGACCTGACCTCGCTGCAAGTAGAATGCAACAAGAAATTCGCTTTTACGGCCGACGATACGCTGAAACTCATTCAATCGCTTTACGAAAAGAAGATGACCACCTACCCCCGTGTAGACACGACCTTCCTGAGCGACGATATTTACCCCAAAATACCGGCCACCCTGAAAGGCCTGGCAGATTATGCCGAGCTGACGGCCCCGCTGGCAGGCATCAAATTGCCGAAAACGAAACGGGTATTCGACAACGCGAAGGTGACGGATCACCATGCCATTATACCCACCGGCGTTGCGGCCCGCAACCTGACGGACAACGAACGGAAGGTATACGACCTGGTAGCGCGGCGTTTTATAGCCGCCTTTTATCCCGATTGCGATATTTCCACCACCACCGTGTTGGGAAAAGCAGGCAAGGTGGAATTTAAGGTAACAGGCAAACAAATTCTGAAACCGGGCTGGCGCGTAGTATTCGGAGCCGAGCAGAAAGAGCCCGACGCCGATGCTTCGGAAGAGAATGCCGTATTGCCGGAATTTGTAGTGGACGAAAGCGGCCCCCATCAGCCCGCGTTAAGCGAGAAATGGACGCAGCCTCCCAAACCTTATACCGAGGCTACTTTGCTGCGGGCCATGGAGACGGCGGGAAAATTGGTAGAGAACGACGAATTGCGAGACGCGCTGAAAGAAAACGGCATAGGCCGGCCTTCGACGCGGGCGGCCATTATCGAAACCTTGTTCAAACGGAATTATATCCGCAAGGAACGCAAAAACCTCTACCCCACCGCGACGGGCCGCGAGCTGATTGCAACCATCGGGGTAGAATTGCTGAAAAGCGCGGAGCTGACGGGACTTTGGGAGAAGAAGCTCCGGCTGATCGAAAAAGGCACTTACGAGGCGCGCACCTTTTTGGAAGAATTGAAGGAATTGGTCGGCAAGGTAGTGATCGAAGTATTATCGGATCAGACAAACCGCACGATTACGGTGGAGGCGCCACGCGAAGCAGGCACAGACAAGAAAGGCAAAAGCGGCGCAAAAGGAACAGCGAAAGCGGTTTCGAAAGGCAACCCTGCGAGCGGAACGGCAGATACGGCAACTTCCACAGAAGGCAGGAACCCTGCGGAAACAGGGGATGCAGCGACAGATAAAACGGAAAAAAAGAAGGAAAAAAAGCCGCGCAAGCCCCGCGAGAAAAAAGAAGCGGCTACAGGCGCGTTGACCGCACCGACCCGGGGAAGCACGAAGAGCGCGGCGGAAACGCCCGACGCAACACCCGGCCTATTCGCTACGGCCGCACCTACGCCCGAAGCGCCGCCCTCCGAGGCTCCGGCTCCGACGCTCAGGTGTCCGGTATGCGGCAAAGGCCGTTTGTTGCGGGGAAAGACGGCTTACGGTTGCTCGGAATACAAAGCCGGATGCGTTTTTCGGTTGGACTATGCCACCTATGGCGAGGGGTTGACCGATACGCATCTGGCAGAGATTATCCGTAGCCGGCAGCAGCCGGATTGATCGTCCCGCGGCCGGGAAGAAGAAGCCGACAGAAGTATATCGCCGGGGAAATAGCCGCTTGAAAAAACGGCCGGCCCCTAAAGCGCGGTATCCGCCCGCAAGAGAGGCGGACGCAGCAAAGCAAGATAGACCGGAATCAAACGAAATAAAAGGTATGCTAGAAACGAAAACAGAAGAAACGAAAAAGGAAGAATGGTTTCCGCTGGTAGACGAAGCGGGCGTAACGGTGGGCAAAGCCACGCGCAAGGAATGCCATAGCGGCCGGAAATGGCTGCATCCCGTGGTTCACCTGCATATATTCAACCGCGCAGGCGCGCTTTACCTGCAAAAGCGCGCGCTGACCAAAGATATTCAGCCCGGCAAATGGGACACGGCCGTAGGGGGCCATGTGGACTACGGGGAAACCATCGAAGAGGCGCTTCGCCGGGAAGTACGGGAGGAATTGGGCATTGTCGGGTTCACTCCGGAATTTGTCAAACGCTATGTGTTCGAATCGGCTATCGAAAAAGAATTGGTGCATACCTTCCGTACCTGCTACGACGGGCCTTTTACGCCGGATACCGCCGAACTCGACGAAGGGCGTTTCTGGACAATGGAAGAAATCCTTTCCGCTTTGGGAAAAGAAGTATTTACGCCTAATTTCGAACGGGAATTTCGCGAGATATTGTTGCCGCTTACCGCGGGGTAAGGAGACGAAGCCAGCGATTCGAACCGAAGATATGGGCGTTGGAGAGGGCGGGGCCGGCAAAGTCATCCTTTTTCCCCTACCCTTTTATATGGGCTGCCGGCCGATGGAAACAAGCCTGGCAGCAGACTTTTAGTCTGCCTCCGCTTTTTCTCAAGCAGATGCTCAGGGAGGAATTTTCCTCCTTTTCCGCAAATAAAAAATTATACAATAAGTAACCGCCTCCGAAGCCTCTTTTTAGGCTCTTTTACATCTATCTGATTTTCAACAACTTCCAAGAGGTGAAAATTCCATGCCGATGTAATTCGGATTACACCGGCATGGAATTTTTTTTGCATGCTTATGAAATTCTCATTTCATCGGCATAAAATTCGAATTGCATGGTAAACCGATGTTTTGGAAAAGGGAAAAAAATACAATAAGTAGCCTGTTCCGAGAAAAATAAATAGCCTGCTCCGAAAAAAAGATAGATACGTCCGGATAGTTTTCCAGGGTTCTTCCCGGGTTTATCTGCGGAATTATTGTAGATTTGTGATACATAAAAAACTGTATACTATGGAACAAAGAGACAGATTTATCCGCTTCGATTGGGCGGCGAAACGTTTACTCCGGAATAAAGCTAATTTCGGGGTATTGGAGGGTTTTCTCACGGTCTTGCTGGGAGAGGATATTCATATTCTGGAGATTCTGGAAAGCGAGAGCAACCAGCAGACGGAAGAAGATAAATTCAACCGGGTGGATATAAAGGCCAAGAACAGCAAAGGGGAGATTATTCTGGTGGAGGTACAAAATACCCGGGAAATTTATTATCTGGAACGTATTTTATACGGGGTGGCCAAGGCGATTACCGAGCATATCCAATTGGGAAAATTATATTCCGAGGTGAAGAAAGTGTATTCCATCAGCATCCTTTATTTCGATATTGGCAAGGGGGAAGATTATTTATATCACGGACAGAATACCTTTGTAGGTGTCCATACGGGCGACCGCCTGGTGGTGACCACGAAAGAGAAGGACGCACTGGTGAGGAAATTGCCGGCGGAGATCTTTCCGGAGTATTTCCTGATCCGGGTGAATGAATTCAATAAGGTAGCTGTTACGCCGCTCGAGGAATGGATAGAATATCTGAAAACGGGACGTATCCGGCCGGATACGGAAGCGCCGGGATTGGCCGAAGCACGCCGCAAATTGATTTATTATAATATGGAACCGGCCGAGCAGCTGGCCTACGACCGTCATATCGATGCGATTATGATACAAAACGATGTGTTGAGTACCGCCAAATTGGAGGGACTTATCGAAGGACGCATGGAAGGGCGGGAAGAAGGGCGTATGGAAGGACGGGAAGAAGGCCTGAAACAAGGTATCGAACAGGGTATCGAAAAAGGCATCCGATGCGGAAGAGCCGAAGGTGAAAAGGAGGCTCGGAAAGAAACGGCGCGCCAACTCAAAAAAATGGGTGTTTCCGTGGAAATCATCAAGGAGGCCACGAAATTAACCGACGAAGAAATTCAAAGGATATAACATCTCCCGGCCTACGCCGGCCCTATCCCCAAAAAGAGCGTGGCCTACAGTTTTTTAATCTGTAGGCCACGCTTTTTTATTCGGCTATGTATTCTTCTCTGCCTTTCTTTTTCGTGCCGTCGGAACACCCGGGTGGATGCCGGGGGATGCCAAACTGTCGTTCGGGCAACCGCCTATTGGGAAAAGCCGGTTTTTCTTTCACTTTCCGGAATGCTTATCCGGCAAGCCGGCAATGAAGAACGAAAAACGATTTCGCGATTACTTACACATCTCGTGGATAATCCGTATCAATTCGCCGCCCAACGCTTCGGCCTCTTCCATTGTATGGGCCTCGGAATAAATGCGGATAATCGGTTCCGTATTGCTCTTGCGCAGGTGTACCCATTTATCGGGGAAATCGATCTTCACCCCGTCGATGTCGGTAATCTCTTCCGCTGCGAACTTTTCTTTTACCTTGGCCAGAATCGCGTCTACATCGATCTCGGGCGTAAGTTGTACCTTTTGTTTGGAGATAAAATAAGGAGGATAAGAAGCGCGCAACTCGCTGGTCTTCATTTTCTTTTTGGCCAGATGGCTCAAGAACAGGGCAATACCCACCAAGGCATCCCGTCCGTAATGGCTGGCCGGATAAATCACCCCGCCGTTGCCTTCGCCGCCGATTACGGCATCGGTAGCCTTCATCTTGGCTACTACGTTTACTTCGCCTACCGCAGCGGCATTATATTCACCTCCGTGGGCACGGGTCACGTCTCTGAGGGCGCGGCTCGAGCTGAGGTTGCTTACCGTATTGCCCGACGTATGGCTGAGTACATAGTCGCTGACGGCTACCAGTGTATACTCTTCGCCGAACATTTCGCCGTTTTCCGATACGATGGCCAGCCTGTCTACGTCGGGATCGACCACGAAACCCACATCGGCCTTGGCGTGCTGCATCAAGCCGGAGATTTCCGTCAGGTTTTCGGGCAGCGGCTCGGGGTTATGGGCGAAATTGCCGTGGGGAGCGCAATGAAGCTTGAATATTTCCTTCACGCCCAGCGCATACAGCAGGTCGGGAATCACCACGCCGCCTACCGAGTTCACGCAGTCGATCGCTACGCGGAAGTTGGCGGCTTTGATGGCTTCAACATCCACTAGCTCGAGATTGAGCACACTCTCGATATGTTTTTGTTTATAGGTGTTGTCGGCAATTACTTTGCCCAGATGGTCGACATCGGCAAACTCGAAGGCTTCTTCGGCGGCCAGACGCAATACTTCGGCGCCTTCGGCCGCGTTGAGGAATTCGCCTTTTTCGTTGAGGAGTTTCAAGGCGTTCCATTGCTTGGGGTTGTGGCTGGCAGTAAGGATAATGCCTCCTGAGGCTCCTTCCATCGCTACGGCCAGTTCGGTAGTGGGCGTAGTAGCCAGATCGATGTCTACCACGTCGAACCCCATGCCGGTAAGCGTGCCGAGCACCACTTGTTTGACCATCGGGCCGGAGATGCGGGCATCCCGTCCGACAACGATTTTGTTGGTAGTCGCTTTTGTGTTTTTCCGAATGAAGGTAGCATAAGCCGCTACGAACTTCACAATGGCTAACGGGTTGAGCCCGTCTTCCGGGCTGCCGCCGATCGTGCCGCGGATGCCGGAGATAGATTTAATTAGTGTCATAAGGTTATTGTCTAGTATTCGTTAATTCGTTTATTAAAACTCAGGCTTGTCTTCGCAACTTTCTAGCATTCAGTTTTTATTTGATTGACAAAAATGACTATAAGTCTTTATGAATTTATACCTTAGGCTTTCCTAATAAGCCGGTTCTCCTAATTACTATCGGGGGGTAGGTTTTTCGCAAATTCATACTGCAAAATTTCATAATATGCCGGTTCCCCATTATTGTTATCTGTCGGAAGTCCCCGCTTAAAAGGAACGATCAGCTTCACTTTTGCCCCATGACCGACATATAATAAGGGAGTCATCAAACCCTCCCCTACGTTTGAAGAATAATAATCTCCATAAGTAAAAGAATAAGGAGAAGTGCCATTGCTATGAGGTCCGTAATTAGAGGAGATATACCCCCCCGTGGGTGGAATATAATAATAATAAGGAATAATATGCAGACCCGCCGAATTAGTTAAATAAATATAACTAGTATCCATCGGATAATACATCGTACACCGATACAAAATTTCTGTCCCGTACACCGCCCGTTCGCTCGATCCCTTATCGATAATATTCAGATACACCCCGTTCTCCAGTTCCACAAATTCATTTTCCTTAAAAACACTATCCTTGGGAAAATCCTTCAGGAACACAAAACCTTTCTCATCCTTCAGCCGCTCGATGGCCTTCTTCTGATCCTTCAACATGTCCGTGTACGACTTCGTTTTGCTACAAGAAAGGGCCAGCAAAGCGGCACACACAATCATCAAAATATTAAAACCTTTTTTCATCTGTATTTCTTTATATAAATAAGTGACAAATGTAAATAATCTTCGCCACATCTTATGGCATCCAACCCTTAAATCTTATTCCCCGCAAGGCTTAAATTCCTTGAGGCCCCTCTCGAACACCTCGACAGCCTCTGCCAGGGAACCGAAAAACTCGCCCCCCGAAGCATTCTTATGTCCCCCGCCGCCGAAATAAGCCGCCGCAAACTCGTTGCAAGGAAAATCTCCCACCGAGCGAAGCGACACCTTGATATAATCGGCATCCTCGCGGATAAACGCGCTGAAACACACCTTTTCGATACTCAGCGGCAAGTTCACAAACCCTTCCGTATCCCCCGTAGCATACCGAAAACGCTCCAGTTCCTCGCGCGAAAGCGTCAGCAAAGCCGCGTTATGCTCCGGATACACCTTCATCTTCTCGTACAACACATACCCCATCATCCTGAGCCGCGACTCCGAATACACCTGGTTCACCTTCCGGTAAATCAAATCCTTATCGATCCCCTTGCGGATCAGCTCGCTGATAATGGAATAAATCTCCGGCTTATTCGAATTATAGGTAAACGAACCCGTATCCGTCATCATTCCCGTATAAATGCACACCGCCGCCGGCTGGTTGAGCAAATCGAACATCCCCATCCGGCAGATAAACCGGAAAATCATCTCGCTGGTCGACGACATTTGGGGATACGACATCACCACGCGGCAAAAATCGGCCGGATGCAGATGATGATCGATCAACACCTTCCTCCCCGGAGCCGCCAGCAACGCCGGCGCCATCTTCTCCACCCGTTTGGGCTCGTTGAAATCGAGACAGAAAATCACCTCCGCCTCACTCAGCAACTGGTCGGCAAACTCCTGGTACTTCTCGTAATTAATCACCTCCTTCGCTCCCGGCATCCACCGGTAAAAAGAAGGAAACGCATTCGGCACAATCACCGAAACATTATCTTTTCCATAATTCAGAAGGAAATGATACAACCCCAGCGACGAACCCAAGGCATCGCCATCGGGGGAAACATGGGTGACAATCACAAACTTTTCGCCTTTTTCCACGTATTTTTTGGCTTTCTGAATCTGCTCTTCCTGAATGATTTTCGTAATCATATTTTCTCTAAATTTCAGGCCCAAAGGTACTACTTTTTTAGCATCCCGACAGCAAAAACCGCTGAATAAGCCGCCGGATGAGCATTATTAACAAAAAGCCCAAGGCAGCAAACAACGCCCATGCCCGCCTGCCGCGTGCATAACTTACGGCGAAAAAAAGCGCTCCATAGAGGCAAAACAGCGAGAAACCGTCGATCGACAAGGGATAAGCCGCTCCCGGAATCCGGCCGAACCCGTCTACCACGCCTACCAGCCAGCGGGTAAGCGTCTCCACCGCCGCCTGCAACCCGCCGTAGCCCGGAAAAGCTGCCGGCAAGCTTACCCACAGCAACCCCAGCGGAATCAACAGCGTAGCTAAAAGCGCGACCGGCAGATTGGTAAACAAAAAGAAAAGAGGAAAATGTCCGAAATAAAACAGGCAGAGAAAGAGCGTGCCCATCTGGGCAGCTACCGTCACCGTCAGCCCCTCCCAAGGATAGGCCAGCAGTGGATTGCGCACCGATAAGCATTTCTGTAGCCGGGGCTGGAAATAAAGAATGGCGAAAACAGCCGAATAGCTGAGCTGGAAACCAATATCGAACAGATAAAGCGGATTGTAGGCCAACATGCAGAACGCAGCGGCGGCCCAGGTATTGTAACGGTCAGGACGGTACCCGAGCAGCCGGCCGGTCAGAAAAAGGGTGATCATACCGCCGGCCCTGAGCGCGGAGGGAGCACCGCCGGTGAGCCAGACATATCCCCATACCGCCGCTAAAGTCAGCAACCAACGGAAGCTTTTGGTTTTTCCCCGCCGGGGCAACCACCCCAGAAAAAAGGAGACAAAGCCGGCTACCACGGCCACATGAAAACCGCTTACGGCCAGGATGTGGGAAACACCGGCCACGGAAAACCGGTCGCGCACGCTGCGCTGCATGGCCCGGCGATAACCGAGGGTAAGGGTAGCCAGGACAGATTTTTCTTCGTCGCTTAGCCGGAGCCGGGCGAAACGCTCTGTCAGGGCCGATTGCAGACCGAGGGCTTGTTGGGAAAAAGGGAGTACGCTACCGGAAGGCTTGGGAAGGAAACGCCGGGCATGCCCGACGGATGAAAAACGGTTTTCCCGGGAAACCTGGCTGCCCGGCGAAGCAGGATTTGCCTGGAAAGCAGTAGCTAGCATAGCAAGGGATATAAGCAGCGGAACAAACAAGATTCCCCATACCCAACGCCCTGCGTAGAAAGAAATCTTTCCCCTTTGCGGGCGGCTCGGAAAAAGGTATCCTCCCCGGCCGGCTGCAAAGGAGACGAGCAAAAAAAGAACGGGCAGAAGCAAGCCGGCCAGCGCGATGCGGGGCAACGGACAATAAGCGTAGAGCAGTATACCTGCGATCCATAAAAAAAGCGGCCGCATAAAAGGCCGCTTCCGTATCTCATCCAACATAAGCAAGGCAAGGTTTGGGTTATCGGCAACAAGTCATTAAATCAGGGAACGGAGAGCCGGATGGGGCCGGTCGACGCAACCATACGCCGAAAAGCCGGCAGAAGCACGTCGAGCCTGACGGAGAGGGGAAAAAAGAAAAAGGAAAAACTCCCGGAATATGGAAACCGAGCAGCAGAAACAACCTGCCTTTCCCCTCCCTCCGGATTTCCTTATACCTCTTTCAACTCGCGGATCGTACGCGCCGGGTCGGGCGATTTGAAAACGAAACTACCGGCTACCAGCACATCCGCGCCCGCTTCTACCAAACGACGGCCCGTTTCCAGATTCACGCCTCCGTCAACTTCGATGAGCGTAGAAAGATTTTTCTTCAATATCATTTCTTTCAGCCGGGCCGTTTTCTCGACGGAATGTTCGATAAACCGCTGGCCGCCGAATCCGGGATTGACCGACATGAGCAGTACCATGTCTACATCCTGAATAATATCTTCCAGCAAGCTGACGGGCGTATGCGGATTGAGCGTTACCCCGGCTTTCATCCCGGCTTCGTGTATCGCGCCCACCGTACGGTGCAGATGAGGGCTTACTTCATAATGCACATTCATCATATACGCTCCGCAGGCAGCCACTTGGGGGATAAATTTCTGAGGTTCGACAATCATCAGATGCACATCCATCGGCTTGCGGCAAACGGGTTTCAAGGCGTTGAGCACGGGAAAGCCGAACGAGATGTTGGGCACGAACACGCCGTCCATAATATCGAGGTGCAGCCAGTCGGCTTCGCTATTGTTTATCATTTCCACTTCTTCGCCTAGCCGGAGGAAATCGGCCGACAAAAGGGAGGGGGCGACAAGATGCTTCATACTTTTTTGTTTAGTTTCATGCAAACTTACAGAATTATTTCCGATTCCGGGCAGGATAAAGGGGGTAAATAGCGTTAAATGCAGCTTCTCCTGAAGAAAGGGAGAAAAAGAGTCGAGGTAAGGAAAAGCCGAAGGATAGCGACTGCCTAAACCGGACAAAAGCCCGGATGCGGGCAAAGCATCCGCCGGAGAGGAAATTACCTTAGGGGCGGCGCATGATATATTTGATTTCTCAACGCCATTCCTACTTTCAAAATCGCCGGTATCGACCGGCTTTTCAACGTGTTTCCGCACTTTCGAAAGCCGGCCGGTTCCGATCCGTCAGGTAAAATGTTTTTTTAGTTCAGCACATATCCGCTCAACTCCGGCCGTAAAACCGGTTCCGCCTGATACACGCGGGCGAATTGAGAAAGAAAATCGAGCGTCTGCCGGCGGGGCCGGGTACGTAACTCTTCCGCATCCGCAGAGGTTTCCCGCTTCGAATGATTTAAACAGGGAGTAGAGAGTCTCTTCATAGGCATCGTTTTAGAGTGTTCGCATATAAAACGCATACCTGTCTGACTTATTGCATGAAATTGTTTTTTTCTTTCCCGCGCACAGGGAAATTCCCGCTCAGCAAAGCGACAATTCGATCCGGTTGTCGTCGGCCATCCGGCGCATATTCAGAATGGCGTAACGCATCCGCCCGAGAGCCGTATTGATGCTTACGCCCGTCAGATCGGCGATTTCCTTGAAACTCAAATCGCGGTAATACCGCATTTCGAGCACTTCGCGTTGGTTTTCGGGAAGATGTTTCACCAGCTTGCGGACATCGGAAAGTACTTGATGGCGCACGATATTGTCTTCAATCGTGCCGTCGCATAATTTGATATTATTGAAAAGGTCTACTTCCACCTCGTCGTTCGATACGGTGTTTTCGCTTCGCTCCTGGCGGAAATTGTCGATGATAAGGTTGTGGGCAATACGGGTTATCCACGCTTTAAACTTGCCGTTTTCCGTATAGCGGCCTTGCTTAATCGTCATGATAACCTTCACGAAAGTTTCCTGAAAAATATCTTCCGTCAGGTCTTTGTTGCGTACTATAAAGTAAATGTAAGAATGGATACTACTTTTGTACCGGTTTAACAGGATATCAAAAGCGGCATTGTCACCTTGTGCATAAAGGACAACCAATTCTTCATCGGTCATCGATCTGAGTGTATTCATTACTTCAATATTTTAATTTTTTAGGCGTAATGATATGCTATAGGCTATGAAGTTTAACTGTTACACAATGTTATTTACTCGCACAAAAGAACAAAAAGTATTTTAAACGCACAAACTTTCACGCAAATTTTAAAAAAAAATGTCCCCTGCTTGCACCTTTAACGTACAAACAGGGGACATTCCGGTACCAACCCGCTTATCCGGCGGGCAGCCCGGGGGAAAGAATCAGAATTTATAACCCAGCGTCAACGCCACGCGTGTGGTATTCGTTTTCAACGAAGCCACATCGGCCTCGATAATGGGTTCATGTTTGGCATTGAACATGTTGGAAAAAGCATATACGTCTTCCTTATGCGTTTTGAACACGTAGGCTATATCGGTATAGAAATTGGGGGTGAAGCGATACCCCAGCCCGAGGGTATAATTCATAACTCCCTTGTCGATCACGAAGTTGGGAATCGTACCTACCGTCATTACTTCCACCTGGCCGTTTTTCAAGTCAGCCTTGACAGGGCTGTCCATCCAGGCCACGCCTGCACGCACGGCAAACTGGGGCGTTACCTTTATTTCGGCGCCTACGCGCAGGGTATTCCCGGCTTTGAAATCTTCTTTGATATAATCGTTCTCGGCAATTTTCGGGGTGCCGTCCTGGTTGTTCAGGCGCATATTCTGATAGTTCGTCAGCTCGTAATCGATGCTGAGCAAACCTATCCGGCCGAAAATAGCGGCCGCGCTGAACAGCCACCGGTCGGGCGAACGATATTCGTAATCGGTATAAGCGCCGTTGGGCGTACGCGAAGTAAGCGGCTCCGTGAAATAAGTAACGTCGGTAGAGGCGGCCGAATGGTAATAGTCGGTCATTTTATACCAGGTAGGCGAATTGTAAGCCACTCCGAAGCGGAGGTAGTCGGTGGCGCGCACGACAGCGCCGATATTAAAACCATAACCCGTTCCGTCAGTACTCAGTCCGTTGCCTTCGTTAGGGTTTCCAAGCGTAAGGTAATCTCCATCTATAAAATCTTCTCTGTAATAAGAAACATAATTATAACTCAAATCGGTAATGGCGACGGTGGCTCCGAGGAACAAACGGTCGGAAATGTTCATGGCGGCCGAAATATTATAATGGTCGATCGAGCCGCTTTCCTGTACGTCGAGCCGGCTGTCGGTCATTGTAAACCCTGTGCCGTCGTCGTGGGTGAATGTGCTGTAATAAGCGGAGGGGTTGTCGGTATAGGCATCGATATATCCGGCGTCATATCCCAGTATCGAAAGCCAGTCGCCAATAGAGTTGTAGGGATTGTAATTGTCGGTCATTTTCAGATCGCCCACCGGGATACCTCCGGCCGTGGCACGAGCCGCCACATAATCCGACAGGGAGTAATGGGTACCGCCTACGGCGTTCATCGTATAGTTCCGCCGGTAGTTTTGCGCCCGGTTGTAGGAGAAACCTACATTCCAGCTTACTATGCCCGCGTCGTTGCCGGTAGGAAAATAGCCGACATAGGCAATGTTATCGAAACTCAGCTTGGTGCGGTTATCGTCGTTTTTCGTACCCAACCAATCTGTCTTGGTGCCTATGCTCGACAAACTCAGGGTAGTGACCACTTCCGAACTACGGTAGATAGCCAGACCGCCCGGGTTGTTACTCATAGCGGAAATATCGCCGCCCAATGCGCCGAACGCCCCGCCCATCGACAGATAACGGGCAGTGCCGTTCAAATCGCGCTTGGCGTAATTATAGGCGTCTAATTCGCTTTGTGAAAAGGCGGCGCTGCTCATCGCCAGCGCCGTCATTACGATTAATACCTTTTTCATCTTATTCAATTAGTTAATCAACCAACACTAATCTTATCTGCTGCGTCCGCCGCCGCTCGACCGGCCGCCGCCGCCATAGCTACCGCCACCGCTGGAACGTCCGCCGCCGGAACTGCCGGAAGAAAAAGAACCTCGGCTGTTGCTGCTGCTGCGCGAAGGCGTAGAATAGGTGCGCGAAGGCGTGGAAGAAGAACGGCTGCCGGAGTATCCGCTGCTACTGCTGCGCGAAGGTGCGGAATAGGTACGTCCGCTGCTTCCTCCACTGCTGCGGGAAATACGCGTCCGTCCGGGCGCAACCGCGCTGCCGCTCTGATTGCGCCGCGTAGTCGCTCCGCTTACAGACGACGAACGGCGGTTGCCGCCTCCGTACAAGTTTTCAGAAGAACGTCCGCCGCCTGTGCTGCGACCGCTGCCCAGCGACGAGGCCGATCCCGAAGCAGACGAAGAAGGGGCAGACAGGGCAGAAGAGCGTCCCGAAGAACGTCCGCCCCCGCCGTTACCGGCTGCATAGGTACCTCTGCCGCTCGACCGGTTCGTATAGGAAGAACGGCCGTTGGCGTAATTGCGGTAGGGCGACGCATGGTACCCGGGGTAATAATGAGGATGGTGATGGCCCCAATAGCCGCCTCCCCAACCCGGACCATACCAGGGGTTGTACCACGGGCTGTAATAGCCAGCGTAGAATCCGCCCCAGCCCCAGCCGAATCCCCAAGAGGGGCCGTACCAGGAAGAATACGTCCACCAAGGACGGTAGCTGTACCACGGATCGTACCAGTTATTATACCAGGGATAGCCCCAGCCCCAAGGGCTTCCTACGTTGATGTTAAAACTCACATTGGCATTGCCGCCGGAGTAGTCGGTATCGTAGTCATAGCCGTAATAGCCGTCGCTCAGGTACAAATCCACCTGATCGGCGCCGGCAATGGTAATTTTACTCGGGGAATGATAGCGTACGATGCGCTCGGTATATTCGGTATCCGAACGGCGTTCGGGCCGGTCGGCCGAAGCTTCGTCGTCGTCTCCCCCCCGATAAGGTTCTTCCACTTCCACCGAGGAATAACGGCGGTTGTACTCGTCCACGTCGCGATCGGAAGCGGATGCGGCAGGGGCCGTTACCCTGGCCGGGGTTTCCTGTCTGGGTTGTATGACTTTTTTCTCTTCTACCTTTTCTTTCTTTTTACCTTTGTCGGAAGAGAAATATACATCATCAAAGAATTCTTCCTGGGCAGCCGCGCCGAAAGCTACCAGGAGCATCACCACCAGAGATGTTAATTTCATAGGTTTCATGTTCGTTTCTCCTTTCTCCTCTACATTATTATACTTTGGTTCTTTAGCTCAGACTTGCCAAGCACATAAGGGTTTAAACGCATTTCGTTTTTATAACGTTTACAATCTGCATATAGTTTCCATCTTATGTACAAATATAACCGGTTTAGGAGTTATACCCAACCATTTATATATACTTTAACTATATAAAAACGCCGTTACGTTTGTTTATCTACCAGAAAGATGCAATCGAAGACAAAAAGGCTGCAAACTTTCTTAAATTCCTTATATTTGCACGGCTGCACGTTCCGGCCGGAGAAGGCAAGCGGGCGAAAAATCCCCCCCGGCGGCTACATAGGAAGCATCGGCTGAGGCAATGGCAGAGGCAGAGGCTGCCCCGCACTTGAGCAGCAAACAGACAGTTTTCCGACAACCGGCAAACGGGCAGGCAAGGCAGCCGCAGCAAACCGGCTTTGCCTGAGATCGGCACAGGAAGCCGCCCGAAGCCTTTCGCACCGGCATGCCGGCGGGAGCGATATGAGGAATATGGATTATCTATTTAAACGAAAAAGCGTATGATTTTATTATCGACGATCGATTTTACTTTACCGCTGGCCGACCCGGTACTGAAATTTTTGCTGATTTTACTCATTATTCTGGGCGCCCCGCTTTTGCTTACCAAATTCCGCATCCCCCACCTGCTGGGATTGATTATTGCCGGCGCAGTGATCGGGCCGCACGGGTTCAACCTCGTTCTGCGCGACAGCAGCATCATCCTCTCCGGCACCGCAGGGCTACTGTATATCATGTTTCTGGCCGGACTGGAAATCGACATGGGCGACTTCAAGCGCAACAGCCGGCGCAGCCTTGTCTTCGGAATGTATACCTTTCTGATTCCCATGCTACTGGGCACGGCCGTGAGCTATTGGATACTGCAATTCAGCCTGGAAACCTCGGTATTGCTGGCCAGCATGTTCGCCTCGCATACGCTGATTGCCTACCCCATCGTCAGCAAACTGGGAATCAGCAAAAACAACGCCGTCAGCATCACGGTAGGCGGCACGATGATAACCGACACTCTGGCGCTCCTGGTATTGACCGTGATCGTGGGAATGGCTACCGGCAAAGCTGATAATGCCTTCTGGATACGGCTCGGCGTATCGCTGGCGGTATTCGGAGCATTCGTTATGCTGGCCTTTCCCTGGATGGGGCGATGGTTTTTCAAGCGGGTGCACGACCCTATTTCTCAATATGTATTCGTGCTGACCATGATTTTCTTCGGCGCCTTCCTGGCCGAGTTGGCCGGCATGGAAGCTATTATCGGCTCGTTCCTGGCCGGCTTGGCGCTCAACCGGCTGATTCCGCAAAGCTCGCCCTTGATGAACCGGGTGGAATTTGTAGGCAACGCCATCTTCATCCCTTTCTTCCTGTTGGGCGTGGGGATGCTGATCGACTACCGGGCCTTTTTCACCAGCTTCGAAACGATAAAAGTAGGCCTCATCATGATTATCGTAGCGACGGGAGCCAAATATATGGCGGCCTGGCTCACCCAGAAGACTTTCCGCCTTTCCCTCGACCAGCGGCGGGTGATTTTCGGCTTGAGCAACGCCCAGGCGGCGGCTACCCTGGCAGCCGTGATGGTAGGCTATAACGTCATTCTGGGAACCTCGCCCGACGGCCGCCCCATCCGCCTGCTGGATGAAAGCGTGCTGAACGGGACTATCCTGATGATTCTGGTCACGTGCACCATCGCTTCGTTTGCGGCCCAAAAGGGAGCGCATAACATCGCTTTGCAGGATGCCTCGGAAGAAGACGAAAAAGAAAAAAAAGAGCGTACGGAAAATATCCTGATCCCCGTAAGCAACGAAG
Organism: Tannerellaceae bacterium; assembly: GCA_048465615.1. Lineage (GTDB taxonomy): Bacteria > Bacteroidota > Bacteroidia > Bacteroidales > Tannerellaceae > Parabacteroides. The sequence goes on along the minus strand of DBFWLD010000012.1, from coordinate 47,181 downwards.
AGACGGTGGAAGAATTGGTAAACCTGAGCCTGGCCATCAAATCGAAACAAAACAAAAACGGCTTGTTCGCCCTCAAGGTGATCGACAACCACGCGACAGCGACCGGAGAAAAAGAGTTGAAAGAGGCTCGCCGCGTGTTGCATACCGCCGTGCACACCGCCGCGGCTACCGACACGCGGATGAAAGAATTGCTGCGCTACGACCTGAGCATATCCAACGCCATCACCAGCGTCGTCAAAGAGCGCGACATCACCGACCTGGTGCTGGGACTGCACAAAGAACGGGATATACCCGCCGCCTTCCTGGGACATATCGTGGAAGGAGTATTGCATAAAAGCAGCGTCAGCACCTTTATCTACAAGCCGGTGCAACCCCTGGCCACCGTCAAACGGCACCTGGTGGTGATACCCGATCAGGCCGAAAAAGAGATCGGTTTTCACCGCGTGATCGACCGGTTGGGAAACGTGATCCGGAACACCGGCGCGAAAGCGGTGTTTTACGGCATGCAGGCTACTTTGGAGATACTGCGCAAACGGTTTGCCGCCCAAGGCGAAATAACCTATACCGAATTTGCCCGATGGGACGATTTCCTGATCGTCTTGCGCGACGTAAAGCCTGACGACGCCATGTGGGTCGTCCTCAGCCGCAAGGAAGGGCTCTCGTATCAAACGGGCATGTCGCGCATTCCCGGCTACCTGAACCGCTACTTCCAAAGCAATAGCTTCGTGCTGGCCTACCCGGTACAGGCCAGCACCGACGAAGGCACGCGCTATCTGACGTAAACTGCCGGAGATAGCCGGGAAGAAAAAGCCGCCCGGCAGCGAAGCAGAGCCAGCAGCAACCCCGGCAAAGAGGAAAACAAAAACAGGAAAAATATTTTTTATATCGGGAAAGACTATCCGGTTTTCTGCATCTTTCCCTTACATTTGTAGCCGTTTTCACGTCTCTTCCCCGGTCGGGGAAAGAAGGAAAAGCGGCGAGAAGTTTGGCGCAATTCGGGGAAAACCTGAAAAGATGCGAAAACCCGCGGGAGTCTATTTTAAACAAAAAGAAAAACGTATGAGCAATATAAAAGGTTTTGCCTATGGCATCGCCACCTCCGTCACCTTCGGTCTGATCCCCCTTTTCACCCTTCCCCTGATGGCGAAAGGGATGCTGTTCGATTCCATCCTGTTCTACCGTTTTCTTTTCGCCACCGCCGCCCTTACCCTCCTCTCCGTCGTCAGAAAAGAGTCCCTTCGCATCGCCCCCCGCGACCTTCCCGTCCTGGGGCTGCTGGGGCTGCTGTACACCCTTTCGGCTCTTTTCCTATTCTGGGGCTACAGCTTCATGTCGGCCGGCATCGCCACCACGCTGCATTTCACCTATCCCGTGTTCGTCACCCTGGTGATGCTCATTTTCTTCCGCGAAAAGACGTCGTGGGTCACCATCGTCGCCATCCTGCTGGCCATCAGCGGCGTAGCCCGGCTATCCATCAACAGCGGCGAGGATAAAATCAGTCTTTTCGGCCTCATCATCGTTCTGCTTTCGGCCGTAGCCTACGCGCTCTACATCACCACCGTCAACAAATCCAGAATACGCGCCCTGACGGGCCGCACCCTTACCTCCTACGTCTTTATCGTCAGCACCCTGCTGTTCGCCCTCAAAGCCGTCGAAGGCCAAGGAATACAACCCATTCCCGACACCGCTTCGTGGATCAACCTCATCCTGCTGGCCGTGGTGCCGACCGTGATTTCCAATATTACCCTGGTGCAGGCCGTACACCATATCGGGGGCACGCTGACGGCCGTGCTGGGCGCCACCGAACCGGTCACCGCCGTACTGGTAGGCGTACTGATATTCGGCGAGCCTTTCACTTCGCACCTGGCGCTGGGCATCGGGCTGATTATCCTGGCTGTAACGATGATCATACTCTCGAAAAGCATCCGGCAAACCCTCAACAACCTGATGCGCCACCTCAAACGCGAATACGTGCGGCTGGTATCACGCACAGAGCACCGCCGCTAGCAGGAGTGCGAACAAAAAGAGATTGCGGGCCGTATGAGCCAGCGTAGCGTTCAAGGCCCGGCCTTCGCGCCGACCCAACTCGCCCCAGGTAGCGATAAACAAAACGAAAAAAGCCGCCGTCAGCCATCCTTTCCATACGCTTCCAGAAAGCAAAAGCGGGAAAACGATCAGAAAAGCCGCAAGGCCGTTGAAGAGATACAACCACCGGCCGAACCGGCGGCCGAACAACACCACGGTGGTACGCTTGCGCGCCGCCTTATCTTCGGCATAATCGCGGTAATTATTCACCACCAGTATATTTACCGACATAAGGCCCACCGCCAGCGAGAGCAAAAAAGAAAGCAAAGAGAAGGAGAGCGCTTGCACGTAATAGGTAAAACAAACCGGAACGACGCCATAGAACAACAACACGCATACGTCGCCCAGCCCGTTGTAAGCCAACGGAAAAGGGCCTGCGGAATAAGCCAACACGCAGACCGCGATGGCCAACCCGACCGGAATCAGTTGCCAGCCGGCGTAAAACAGCAGCCCGCAACCGGCCGCCAAGGCCAGCCCCAAAGCAAGAAACGTGCCTCCGAGCATGGCTCGGGGCGTAATCCACCCCGAAGCCACCGCCCGCTCCGGCCCCAACCGGTCGTCGCCGTCGGCTCCTTTTTTAAAATCGAAATAATCGTTGGCAAAATTGCTGGCGATCTGCGCCAGCAAGGCCACCAAGAGGCAAAGCAAGGCCGGCACGGGGCGAAACATTCCCTCGCGCCACGCTAATGCCGATCCCACCAGCACGGGGCTGACCGAAGCCGGCAGAGTTTTGGGGCGGGCAGCCTCCAGCCAGGCAGCGGCCCGGTTCTTTTTCTTTTCCATAAGTGTCAAATATTCATAAACAGACCGCAAAAGTAAAAACAAAAAACCGATCCCTTTGCTTTTATGAAAATAAAACCCCTTATATTTGCGGCATGAAACATCTTTTACTTCTCATCGGATTGCTGATCGGCACCCTGCTGTTCGCCTCGGGCAACGAGACGGACGGGAGCAGACAGCAAACGGCCGACGCCCGGGAAACGGTGATGAAGGAAAAGAATTCCGCCACCGACATCCATTACCGCATCGAAGCGCTAGGCAACGAGCTGAAAGACAACAAGGGCCTTGCGCCCCGCCGGGTATTCCAACCCACGGGCCAATCATTCCAGGCACGTTTGCAGCAAAGTTTCGACAAGCTGTCGCAGGCGTTGCGCCAGCGCAGCCAGGGAACGATTTACAAAACCTCGGAAGAATGGTCGCTGGGACGAACCGTTCATTTATCCACCCTTTTCTGCCGCGACGGGCACCACGTCTTCGCCCTGCGGAAACTGATCATTTGATTTTAAAGTAACCTTAGGGAGGTTGCCGGCGGCGCATATGGCTCCGTCCGGAAGACTTTGCCGCGATTTCCCCGCAAGGAACCGGCAAGACAGGCATTTTTCTATCCGGAATATTTTTCTTCCGGAATAAACCCGACGAACAAAACGGTTAAAAACCGTTTCTTCCGGCTCTCCGCGTACGGAAAACGTACCGTTTAGACAAAAGGTACGCCGGGAGAAACCTGCCGGTCGGGAAACAACCAGTCCGCCGCCTGCGGATACAAGAAAACCGCCACGCCGCCATACCGGCCCCTCCCTTCGCTTTTTCGCATCCCGGGAAACGTTTTTCCTCTCAGGGCTGCCCGGCGCAACCTGCGTCGCTCTTTCTGTCATTCACTTTTTATTCACTTTAAAATCATACAATCATGTCGAAAAATAAATCCAATAAAGGCCGTCTTTATCTTTCCATCCTTCTTATCATCGCAGGCTGCGTGCTGGCCTGTAGTTCCATTATTCCCAACGACTACCTGAAACTGGTAGTGGTGATGGGAACCCTGGGCGTCGGCTTGTACGGCATCATGAGAGGGCTGAGCCAAACCGGAAACTCGGAGGAAACCCCGATCGTAGACCCCGAATAAGCAAACAATGTATCACCTTTTAATTGACAAGAAGTTTATGAAAATAAATAAAGATTTGATAGACGCCGTGATGATGTTGTCGTTTATCGGTTTGGTATTGATCGGCACGACCGATTTCAGTCAGGAAACGGTTAAGCACGCTTCCTTGGGTGGCTTGGGGCTGATAGCCGTCCTCATGGTGGTTTTGCGCCTGATGGCGATGCGCCGCGAAGACGCCCGTCCCTCTTACCCGGATTAGGAACTGGTAAGCGGCCGGAAGAACTATTTCCGGTTAAGCCGGTCTGATCCGGCACGCTGATAAAGAGAAAGAAAGTCCGCGTATTTTCTGTTGCCGCTTCGGAGAAGGCTCCGGGGCTATCCGGTTTACGTTTCTCTGCCTTCGGCATCGATTTAACCGTCAGATTGTTTGGGTTATTCTTCTTACAACTTGCTGTTTACACATCCCTAAGGATAGGGCGCCCCGCCGCCCGGCAACAGAAAACCGCGGGCTTCTTGCTGCGTGCGGCAGCCCTGCACGCCCCAAGCCTGGCCAAAGCCGATAGCCATCGCTATCGGCCTGTCTATCGAAACAAAAGATAAAAACTCCAGGAAAAGCCCCCTACCTTATTGTATATTTTTTCCATTCAAAAAAAATACATGCCGAGGGAATAAAAATTTCATGCTGGTGTAATGAAAATTCCATGCCGATGAAATTTTCATTACACCGGCATGGAATCCGAATCTCGCCGGCATGTATTTTTTCACACCTTATAATTCATTGATAATCAAAATCATACAGAAAGACATCTTTCAAGGCGTACCATCCGTCTACTTATTGTAAAAAATTCCTTCAAACAAAAGCCGTTTTCAGGCCTTTTTCTTCTCGCGTACCAGCGATACCGAAGCCGCCGCCAGGAAAAGGAAAATCCCTCCCGTGAGCAAGGCGAATACGGCATGCCCTCCATAGACGTGGCGAACAATCCAGCCGTGAATCAGCCCGTTGGTAATCTGGGGAATGGTAATAAAGAAATTGAAAATGCCCATATACGTACCCATTTTTTCGGGCGGCAGGCTATCCGAAAGAATGGCATACGGCATGGCCAAAATACTGGCCCAGGCTATGCCGATACCGATCATGGAAAAAACCATCAGGTTGGTAGTAGGCAAAAGGTAAAGCGAAACCAGGCCTGCGCCTCCCAGGCAGAGACAAAGGGCATGGGTAGTCTTACGTCCCAGATGCCGGGCGGTAGGGATCAGTAAAAGGGCGAACAGCATGGCTACAAAATTATAAATGCCGAACAATTCGCCCACTTTGTCGCCGGCCGTGGCATAACCGGCCGAAGCCGGGTCGGTAGCTCCGTATACGTGTTCGGCGATGGCCGGCGTGGAATAGACCCACATGGAATAGAGCGCAAACCAGGCGAAAAACTGGCACAAGCCCAATTGAAGCATGATGCGGGGCATATGGAATATATCGTGAGCAATCTCCAGAAACCCGTTTTTACGTTTCTCGGGCTGAGCGGCCGGAAAGCCTTCTACGGCCTGAAACTCGGCCATCTGGGCGGGAGAGTATTCTTTGGTTTTGAAAATAGTCCACAATACGCACGCCAGCAGGATGAAGGCACCTACGTAAAAGGCCATTTTCACGTTGTCGGCCACTTCGCCCGCCATAGCCGTGTTGGAAAATCCGAACACCTTATTCATCAAACTGGGAAGCAGCGAACCTACCACGGCGCCGATGCCGATCAGGAAGGTCTGGATAGAGAACCCGGTGGTATGCTGCTCGTCGGGCAGCATATCTCCTACCAGGGCGCGGAAAGGTTCCATCGTAACATTGATGGAAGCGTCCATCATCATCAACATACCCGCGCCGATAAGTACCGGAGAAAGCAGGGCATGCGTTTTTTCGGGAGAGAGGAAAAGCCCGGCGTTGGGCATCAGGATAAGGGCGACGGCAGTAAGGACGGCCCCTACCAGGAAGTAAGGACGGCGGCGGCCCAGGCGGCACCAGGTACGGTCGGAATAATGGCCGATGATGGGCTGGATAATCATGCCCGTGAGCGGGGCGGCCAGCCAGAAAAGGGAAAGTTGCTCCACATCGGCGCCGTAAGTTTGCAGAATACGGCTGGAGTTGGCGTTCTGAAGGGCGAAACCGAACTGGATGCCGAGGAAACCGAAGGTCATGTTCCAGATTTGCCAGAAGCTTAAAAAGGGCTTAGTTTTCATGCGAATCGAATTTAAGGTATTATTTACGGGAGGCAAACATACGGAATAATTCCCAAAGACGTTCTTTTCTCTTTTCAAATTCGCCGGGGGAAAGTCAGCAAACGTTTCCGGAAACGCCCCCTAAGGCTTTCCGGCGGCAAACGCCTTACAGGCTTCTATCCTCTTTATCCGGTAGCGAGATCCTTTATCCGATCGTATCCTACTTCTTGCGCGAATATTCTCTCTTCTTGCCAAACAACACCTCTCCTAGCCGCCTCTCCACGTTTTTTACGCCGGCAGCGACTGCTTTTCTTTGCCCGGGCTTTCCTTCCGGAAGCGCTTTCGTCTTTTTCCCCCCGACCACTCTTGCGGATACCGGAAAGTATTTCAGCGCGTCGACTGCCGCACTACCAGGTTGGTTTTGATCACCCGGCTTACGATTCCGTCGCCTCCGGCCAGGCCGTCGAGCCTGTTTTTCAATAGTTTCATGGCTGTAGCGCCCAGCTCATATCCATGCTGGTCGACCGAGGTAAGCAGCGGATCGCTCACCTCGCCCAAGGTATTGTTGGTAAACCCGCAAACCGATACTTCCTGGGGAATTTTCAGCCCGCGCGCCTTCACCACGTTCATCACGCCGATGGCCGTCTCGTCGTTGACGGCGAAAAAAGCGTCGGGAGGCTGGGGCATGTCGAGTAAGGAGGGCGTCAGGGCGAGGGCGTCGGTATAATTATCGCAAATCTTGATAAGGGATTTATCGACTGCCAGGCCGTTTTTGCGCAGGGCGTCTTCGTACCCCATGCGCCGGTTGTTGGAAATGGCCAGGTGAGAGGGCGAACCGAAGAAGGCGATACGGCGGCACCCCGTCCGGATAAGATGCTCTACCGCCGAACAGACGCCGGCGTAATCGTCTACCACCACCCGGTCGGTCAGGATGCCGGGGCAGATACGGTCGAAGAAGACCACCGGTATGTCGCTGTCGATGAGATCTTGAAAATGCACGTAATCGGCAGTGGTCTTCGCCACCGAAGCCAATACACCGCATACGCGGGCTTCCAACAAGGCTTGGGCGCCCTTTACCTCCTTGGCGTAATTTTCGTTGCTCTGGCTGATAATCACGCGGTAGCCTCCCTTCTCGGCTTCGTCTTCGATGCCGGAGAGGACGGAGGAAAAGAAAAAATGCACGATCTGAGGCAGGATGACGCCGATGGTACGGGTATTATTGGTACGCAGGCTCAGCGCCAAGGCGTTCGGCTTGTATTTATGTTCTTTCGCATAAGCGTTTACCAGGTTCTTGGTTTCCTGGCTAATGTCCGGATGATCCGCCAGCGACCGGGATACGGTGGAAGGAGAGATATGTAACGCTTTCGCAATGTCTTTTATCGTAATCTGACGCTTTTTCATGGGTCGTTTTTTACACTGTTTCAAATGTATGGATTTCAAGGTGAATATGCAAACGTTTGCGGCAACGTTTGCATAGATTTATATAAAATTTTTGAAAGATTCAAAGTCAATCGGCTTCTTGCCCGCTTTATATTTGTATCCGATAACATTTGGAGTTTTTTTTATAAAACTCAATTAATAGAGTATTAATCTTAAACTAACTAATGCATGAAAAGAAAGATTTATTCTTGCGATGCAAGAATAATCCTATCAGTACTGATAGGATTATTTCTCTCCTTTAATGTACTTGCGCAAAACGTCACGTTGAAAGGCAATGTGAAAGATGCAAGCGGCGAGGCCATTATCGGGGCCAGCGTCCTTCAGGACGGGACGACCAACGGAACCGTTACCGATATAGACGGTAACTTCATCCTCTCTGCGCCGGAAGGCAGCTCGATTGTCATTTCCTATGTAGGCTATGTAACGCAAACCCTCGTCAACCACGGGCAAAGCAACCTGATCGTGGTGTTGAAAGAAGATACCGAGGTGCTCGACGAAGTAGTCGTAATCGGTTACGGCCAGGTAAAGAAAAACGACCTGACCGGTTCGGTGACGGCTATCGACGCCGACAAAATGGTGAAAGGAGCCGTTTCCTCGGCTACCGACATGCTTACCGGCAAAGCGGCCGGCGTAAGCGTAGTGAGCAGCGGCGGCGCGCCGGGCGCGGGAGCAACGATCCGTATCCGCGGCGGTTCGTCGATGTCGGCCAGCAACGACCCGCTGATCGTAATCGACGGGGTGCCGGTCGACAACTCGGAAATCAAAGGGATGTCGAACCCGCTTTTGACGGTTCATCCCAGCGATATTGCCACCTTTACCATCCTCAAAGATGCTTCGGCAACGGCCATATACGGCTCGCGGGCCTCGAACGGGGTTATTCTGATTACTACCAAAACCGGCAAGGAAGGCAAAGTAAAGGTAGGTTATAACGGAACTTTCTCGATCAACACCCGCGCCGGCAAAATCGACGTAATGGAAGCCGACCAGTTCCGCAACTTCGTAATCAGCAAATTCGGCGAAGGCAGCGTGCAGGCAGCCGCCCTGGGCACGGCCAACACCGACTGGCAGGACGAGATTTTCCGTACGGCCCTCAGCACCGACCATAATATCAGCGTATCGGGCGCGGTGCCGCATATGCCTTACCGCGTTTCCGCTTCCTATTCTACGGAAAACGGTATCCTGAAAACCTCGAACATGCAGCGTACTACGGGGGCGATCAGCCTGAACCCGAATTTCTTCGACAAAAAGCTGAATATCCAGTTGAACGTGAAAGGTATTTACAACCGCAACCGGTTTGCCGACACGGGCGCCATCGGATCGGCCACGCAGTTCAACCCTACCAAGCCGGTTTATCAGGACGGGCTGGCTTTCGGCAACGGCTATTATCTGGATATGCAGCAAGCCGATCCCGACAAACCTTCGTTCGTGCCCCAGCCGATCGGGATTGCCATCACCAACCCGCTGGCCATGCTGGAGGAAAGAGACGACGTGTCGGACGTATACCGCAGCATCGGCAACGCGCAGATCGATTACCGTTTCCACTTCCTGCCCGACCTGCGCGCCAACCTGAATGTGGCGTACGACGTATCGAAGAGCGAGGAAGACAAGATTATCAACGATAATTCGCCCATGACCTACAGCACCGGTACCTATAAAGCGGGCTGGGGGGAAAACGAGCATATTTACCAGTTGAAACGGACTCATCTGCTGGATTTCTATCTGAACTACGTGAAGACGTTCGGAGTGAACAATATCGACGTGATGGCCGGTTATTCCTGGCAGCATTTTTACAGCAAGACCGAAAACGCCTATCCTTACTCGGTCGCGATGGCGGAAAAAGAGGGCAAGACGGATTACAAAGACAGCCAGCAGTTCGAAACGGAAAGCTACCTGGTTTCTTTCTTCGGCCGTTTGAACTACACGTTGCTGGGCCGGTATCTGTTTACCTTTACGCTGCGCGACGACGGTTCGTCTCGCTTTAGCCCCGACAACCGCTGGGGTGTATTTCCCTCGGCTGCCTTGGCCTGGCGGATGAAAGACGAAACCTTTCTGAGCGATGTGGCCGTTTTGTCGGATCTGAAGCTGCGTCTGGGCTGGGGTATCACCGGCCAGCAGAACCTGGGCAACGGCGATTATCCCTATATGGCGCGTTACCAATACAGCAAAGCCGGAGCCAACTACTTTTTCGGCGACACGAAGACCAGTTTGCTGGCCCCGCTGGAATATGATGCCGACCTGAAATGGGAAGAAACGACGACTTGGAACGCCGGTATCGATTTCGGTTTCCTCAGCGGCCGGCTCACCGGTAGCGTAGATGCTTATTTCCGCCAGACGAAGGATTTGCTCAACACCGTAGCTGTTCCGGCCGGAGCCAATTTCAGCAACGAATTGCTGACGAATGTGGGCGAGCTGGAAAACAAAGGGTTTGAAGTAACGATCAATACGCACCCCATCGTAACGAAAGACTGGAACTGGACGCTGGGCTTCAACCTTTCTTATAATAAGAACAAGATTACGAAGCTGACGGTAAACGACGATCCTACCTATCCGGGCGTCATCCATTCGGGCATCGACGGAGCAACCGGCTACAAAGCGATGATTCACCGCGTAGGACAGCCTTTCAACTCGTTTTATGTATACGAGCAGATTTATCGCGCCGACGGTTCGCCCATCGAGGGGGCTTATGTCGACCAGAACCAGGACGGAAAGATCGACGAAAAGGATTTGATCTGTTTCAAGAAAGCGGCTCCCGACGTATTCCTGGGCTTGACTTCGCAAGTTTCTTATAAAAACTGGGATTTGAATTTCGGCCTTCGCGCCAGCTTCGGCAATTCGGTATACAATAATATCCAGTCGAACCGCGAAGCCTGGGCCGGCTCGCAGATGTACGACCAGACGGGCTTTTTGAAAAACCGCCTGACGAGCGCCGAAAAAACGAATTTCCAGATGTCGCAGCCGTTGTCGAGCTATTACGTGCAGAACGCTTCTTTCCTGAGAATGGACAATATCACGCTGGGCTATACCTTCGACAAGGTATTCCGCACCGGCCAGACGGCCCGGGTATATTTCACGGTGCAGAACCCGTTCGTGATTACGAAGTATAGCGGTCTCGACCCGGAAATAGGCCGCACCAGCACGCTGGAAGACAATACGGGTATGGATAACAATATTTATCCGCGTCCACGTACCTATATGATCGGATTAAACGTTAACTTTTAAAAACAGCAGATACGATGAATACAAGAAAATATAAACAAATCGTTCCCATGATGCTGCTCGGCCTTGCGCTGGGAACCACTTCGTGCGTGAATGATCTCGATACCATTCCGCTGTCAAAAGACATGTTGGTGTCGGAAACCACGTTCGGCAGCGAACTGCCTCCTTACACCAGTTCGCTGGCCAAGATCTACGCCGGCTTCGTGATCGGCGGCAACTCCGGCGGCGACGTCGACCAGGATGTGAAAGGCATCGACGGCGGTAGTCAGGCTTCCTTCCTGCGCTGTACGTGGAATATGCAGGAACTTTCGTCAGACGAGGCCCATTGCGCCTGGAACGACCCCGGTATTCCGGAATTCAACAATACGTCGTGGAACTCTACGAACCCTTGGATCAAAGGGTCGTACTACCGCTTGTATTATCAGATCGACGTGGCTAATGCTTTCCTGCGCGAAACGACGGAAGACAAGCTGACGGGCCGGGGATGCGACGCCGCGACGATAGCCCAGATTCATACCTACCGGGCCGAAGCGCGTTTCCTCCGGGCGATGGCCTACTTCTACGCGCTCGACTTTTACCGCAACGTGCCTTTCGTAACGGAAGAATCGAAAGTGGGAAAAGTGTTCCCCGAGCAGATTATGGCCGCCGACTTGTTTGCTTATATCGAAAAGGAGCTGACCGAGTGCCAGAACGATCTCCGCGATCCGAAAGTAGGTTTCCATCCGGAATACGGGCATGCCAATAAAGCGGCGGCCTGGGCTCTTTTATCGCGTTTGTACCTGAATGCCGAAGTCTATATCGGACAACCTAAGTACACGGAATGTATTACCTATGCCGACAAGGTGATTTCGGCCGGTTATTCGCTGGAACCCAAGTATGCCGATATGTTCAAAGCCGACAACGACCGTTCGAGCGAAATGATTTTCCCCTTGCGCTACGAAGGCGACCAGACGATGACCTGGGGCGGCATGACCTTCCTGTTGTGCGGTCTGGAACCGAGCGCGCTGATGGCCGAGACGAATGCCAAAGAGGCTTGGCAGGGCGTACGCGGCAAATCGACAGTGCTGAAGACTTTCGAACGCGAAAAGGATAGCGACAAGGATTCCCGCCGGTCGATGATTCGTACCGATTATACGGACAACATCGAGCTGACCGATCCGTATTCGTACGAGAATAACGGGATTCCTATCGTGAAATATTATAATGTAAACAAGGACGGTTCGCTGCCTCCCAGCAAGGAAGCCTGGGTAGACTTCCCGATGTTCCGTCTGGGAGAAATTTACCTCAATTATGCCGAAGCGGTGCTGCGCGGAGGGGCCGGAGGCGATAAGGCGACCGCGCTGGGTTATGTGAACGCGCTGCGCGAACGGGCCTATACGGATAAAGCCGCCGCTCCTATCGCAGCTTCCGAGTTGACGCTCGACTTCCTGCTGGACGAGAAAGGACGCGAGTTTTTCTATGAAGCCCAACGTCGTACCGACCTGGTAAGACATAATAAATTCACTTCGGGCTCCTACGTATGGCCTTGGAAGGGCGGCGTGCTGGCCGGGACGGGTGTCAATGAAAAATATACGATCTTCCCCTTGCCTTCCGACGATATAGGTTCGAATCCGAACCTGAAACAAAACGAAGGTTTCTAACCGTGTAGTAATCATATGGTTTGTATGCAGCTACTAATCGATTTAAATATTAAGCGACAATGAAAAAAACAAAAATAGCTTTATTAGCATTCTTGACGGTGGCAGGGTTTAGCCTCAGCGGTTGCTCGGATACGACCGATCCGGTAATCGGCGCCACCATCCCGGCCGAACTCGGCGCGCCGGAGAGCGACACCTATGTGCTCGACCTGGATCAGGCCGACGAACCGCTGACGACCTTCACCTGGAAAGCGGCCGGATTCGGCGCGCAGGTAGCCATTACTTACGACGTGCAGATGGACGTGGCCGGGGCGAATTTCGAGAAACCGGTTTTGCTGGGCAGCACCAACGAGACCTCGCTGGAGGTGAAAGTAGGCGATATGAACAAATACCTGCTGGCAAAGGATTTACCTGCCGGAGAAGCGGCCGGCGTGGAAATACGGGTAGTTTCTTCCATCGCCACGATTTCGGGCGTATCCAACTACGAGTCGGGCTATTCGAACGTGCTGACCCTTCATATCACGCCTTATTCGGGCGAGAAGGTTTATCCGATGTTGTATACCCCGGGCGATCACCAGGGATGGAAACCGGATCTGGCCGCTCCGATTTATTCGGTAGAGGATAACGGCATTTACGAAGGATACGTGCAATTGAACGGCGGATTCAAATTCACGGCCCAAACCAATTGGGACGGCCCGAATTATGGAGCCGGAGCTGCCGAAGGGCAACTTTCCACCGCCGGGGATGCCGGCAATATCCAGGCTGCCGAAGGATATTATTACGCCAAGGTCAACACCCAAGAACTGACGTATTCCATCAAACCGATGGCCTGGGGCGTAATCGGCGACGCTACTCCGACCGGTTGGGAGAGCGATACCAAACTCGTATACGACCCGGCGGATATGACCCTGAAAGTAGACATCAAGCTTTCGGACGGCTTTATCAAATTCCGGGCCAACGACGGTTGGGAAGTCAATCTGGGCGGTTCGCTGGATGCGCCCGTGGCCGGCGGCGACAACATTGCCGTGAAAGCAGGCAATTATACGCTCGTGCTCGATTTGCACCGGCCGGAACATAAGGCGATGCTGATCGAAAAATAAGGTCGACGGAACGATAAAACAGTTTTTTCAAAGAAATAAAAAAAGTTTTTTCTCCTTATAATTTTTTCGGCCCGGAGGAACGGATGAAACCGTTTGTCCGGGCTTTTTTTACTCCCCGCCCCCTCTTTCCTTTCCGAGGCCGGTTATTTTATCCGCCCGGAATGAGGCGCATTCCAACCGGAACGCTTATCTTTACGGAAAGGTCTGTTCAGTAAAGGTAAAAACGATACATATGATCGGAAAATTACTTGGGTTCGACAAGCATACCGCTTCTTCGCGCACGGAAGTCATCGCCGGGGCTACCACCTTCCTGGCGATGTGTTACATCCTGGTAGTCAACCCGGCCATCCTGGGAGAGGCCGGCATGGAAAAAGGGGCCGTATTTACGGCTACCGCCCTGGCGTCGGGCCTCGCCACCCTGTTGCTCGCTTTTCTGGCCCGGCTGCCTATCGCCCTGGCGCCCAGCATGGCGTTGAATGCTTTTTTTGCTTTCACGCTGGTGGAAGGCATGGGGTACTCGTGGCAAACGGCCATGACGGCCATGTTCGTAGAAGGCGTGCTGTTTATCCTGATTACCCTGTTGAACATCCAGCAACTTATCCTCGACAGCATACCCCTCAGCCTTCGCTATGCCATTTCGGCCGGCATCGGCATGTTCATTGCCTTTGTGGGATTGAAAAATGCCGGCATCATCGAAGCCAATCCGTCTACCTTCGTCACGCTGGGCGTTTTCACCCCGGCCTCGGTACTGGCCTTTGCCGGCATCCTGCTGAGCGGCGCGCTGACGGTGGGAAAAGTGAAAGGCGCGCTGTTTTACGGTATATTGGGCTGTACGCTGCTGGGGATTCCTATGGGCGTGACTACGCTGCCCGATTCGTTTTCGCCCGTAGCCCTGCCGCCTTCGCTGGCTCCTACGTTCGCGCAATTCGATTTCGCCGGCTTGCTGACGCCGGACATAGCAGTCGTGCTCTTTACCCTTTTGTTTATTCATATTTTCGATACGGTGGGCACGTTGGCGGGCCTGACGTCGAAGACGGGCATGATGCAACCCGACGGCCGGGTGCCGCGCGTAAAAGAGGTGATGCTGGCCGCTTCCATCGGCACCACGGCCGGCACTTTGATGGGAAGCTCCACGATCAGTATCTTTGTGGAAAGCGCGGCGGGGATAGCGGAAGGGGGGAAAACCGGCCTGGCGGCCTTTACGACGGGGCTGTTGTTTGTGGCGGCTTTGTTTTTTTCGCCCTTGTTTTTGGTGATTCCGGGGGCGGCTACGACCGGGGCTTTGGTGATGGTAGGCGTATTCATGATGGATGCCCTGGGCAAAATCGACTTGACGGATGTGTCGGAAGCCTTGCCGGCTTTTCTTACCTTATTGCTGACGCTGCTTACCTATTCGATAGCCAACGGGATGATTTTCGGGGTGCTTTCTTTTGTCTGCCTGAAAGCGGCCACCGGGCGATGGAAAGAAGTAAGCCCGACCATGTATATATTGGCCGGGCTTTTTATCCTGAATTACGCGTGGGCGGCTTTAGGGTAAGGCCGATCAGAAAAAGAAGGACGAACGGCTTCCGTTACTGATATAAAATTTATCTTCCTCGCGATGGATATAGACGTTGTTTTCGCGGGCCAGCCAGCCTAGGGCGAAAGCCACGTCGGCGGCCGACAACCCTACTTTTTTCTCCAACTCTTCCATCGAGATTTCATTCACTTCATTCAACGCATGCCAGATTCTTCCGGCGTTTTCACCAATGCTGACTTTTTCCATACTCATTTTTACTTTAATCAAACGACTAACCCGTCCCGGCAACACAACGTCACCTTTCAAGGCTTTTTACTCTTCTTTTTGTTCCTACTTTTACCTGTTTTGTATTTTTATGTAAAGATCGTACTTTAAATCGGCCCCGACAATATCTATTTTTCGGAATCGATGTTCTATTCTTAATACTTTGCAAATACCTGCTTCCAAAATCCTTATATTTGACGTCAAATCACCGGAATGAATATGGAAAAAGGGATTCCCAAAATCGACGCGCCAAAAGATTTTATGATAGGAAAGTGTAACAAAAAGGTATTGTTGCGCAAGATAGGCTATATGCCTTGCAAAACAGAGGCCGCCCTCTTTCTTCTTTGCACCGGCGGACAGGCGCGGGTAAGCATCAACCTGTCGGAATACACGGTAACGACTGGCGATTTCATTACCCTGGTGCCGCATTCTTTCGTGCAGTTGAACGAGATTTCGGAAGAGACGGATTTTTACTATGCCGGCTTTTCGTCGGAGATTATGGAGCATATTCACTTCATCAAATCGACGATGCCGTTTTTCACTTCCATCCTGGAGTATCCCGTCATGCCGCTTCCCGATACGCTGGCGCCTTTTTATCAGGACGTATTCCGGTTATTGATGCACGGCAACAAGTTGGCATGCCTGTACGGAAACAAAAACATCATCGTTTCCGTATTGACTCTTTTTATAGAAGGATTGGCGGAATTATACAAAAGCCATAGCAACCGGCAAGGCTTGTTGCCGAACCGCAATCATGAGATTTTTTACGAATTTATCCAGCTTCTGGCCGAACAATACACCTCGCAGCATACCGTAACCTATTATGCGCAGCAACTGGGCCTTACCCTGCCTCACTTCTGTACGACGATTAAAAAAGTATCGGGAAAGACGCCGCTCGAAACCATCGCTTCGCTGATTACCACCGATGCGAAAACCCAACTGAAATCGACCGATACGCCGGTGAAAGAGATTGCTTTTTCGCTGGGCTTCCACAATCTGCCATTTTTCAATAAATATTTCAAACAGCATACGGGGCTGACGCCTCAGGAATACCGGCGGCAGGATCGTATGGCACCGCCTGCGGGCGCCGGCGAAAAAAAAGCCGAGGATTGACCCGGAAGCTTATATGACTGCTTCCGGGAGGCATTCCCCAATTTACCCTAAGAAAATTCGCCTTGGATTTTTCCAGAGAAGAAAGGCGTAGAGATTTACCTGTTTTCCCGAACCACCCGGCACGGAACACCGTAAGCAACCACGTTATCCGGCACATCCTTCGTAACCACGCTTCCCGCTCCGATAACCACATTGTCGCCGATCGTTACTCCCGCGGCATGATAATGTCTCCGCCGTCATACAGCATTCCGGCTAACATTTTTTCGCGTTCGGTCATCTGGCCGGCTTTTTCTATTTCCATTTATCGTGTCTGTTTCTTACCAGATTACCACCCGGTCGGCGGGAGCCATATACATCGAATCGCCCGGCTGAATATCGAAGGCGGCATAGAAGG
The DNA here is from genome assembly GCA_048465615.1 of Tannerellaceae bacterium. Lineage (GTDB taxonomy): Bacteria > Bacteroidota > Bacteroidia > Bacteroidales > Tannerellaceae > Parabacteroides. The sequence continues at coordinate 30,332 of DBFWLD010000012.1, read as the reverse complement.
TATCGATATTTTTCAAGGCGGCGTTCACCCGCCATTTGCCTAGCGAGTGCGGATCGATTTTCGTAAGCCGGCGGATTTCTTCGGGGCGGATATTCTGCCCCCAAAGCGTGGCATAACCCAGGTAAAAACGCTGATCGTCGGTAAAGCCATCGATCGGGGCCGGAGCTTCCTTGCCCTGCAAGCTGTTGCGGTATGCCTGGTGGGCTACCAGGAGGCCGCCGTGATCGGCAATATTCTCGCCCAGCGTAAAACGTCCGTTGGCATGCAGCGTATCGACCACGATAATCCGGTCGTATTGATCGGCCAGTTTGTCGGCCCGCTCGGTAAACCGGGCGGCATCGGCTGCCGTCCACCAGTCAGACAGGTTGCCTTCCTTGTCGTAATTGCGGCCTTGGTCGTCGAAACCGTGCGTCATTTCATGCCCGATCACCACACCGATCGCCCCGTAGTTCACGGCATCGTCGGCATCGGGATTGAAGAAAGGAGGTTGCAGAATGGCCGCAGGGAAGCAAATCTCGTTGGTCGTAGGGTTGTAATAGGCGTTTACCGTCTGCGGGTTCATATGCCAGCGCGCTTTGTCGACCGGCTTGCCGACCTGCGAAAGCTGGTATGCCATATCGAAACGGTTCGCGCGCAGGATATTTTCCAGATAAGAATCGTTTTTGATTTCCAGGCCGCTATAGTCGCGCCATTTGTCGGGATAACCGATTTTCACGGTAAAGGCGGCCAGTTTCTCATGGGCCTTGGCTTTCGTAGTATCGCTCATCCATTCCAGACTGTCGATGCGCTGGCCCAAGGCTTGCTGCAAGTCGCTTACCAACCGCAGCATTTTCTCTTTGGAAGAGGCCGGGAAGTATTTCGCCACGTACATTTCGCCTACCGCTTCGCCCAACGCCCCGTCGACGGCATTGACGGCTCGTTTCCAGCGAGGTTGCAATTCCTGCTTGCCCGACATCGCTTTGCCGTAAAAATCGAAATCGGCTGCCACGAAATCGTCGCTCAGGTAAGGAGCGGCTTCTCGCAGCAGGTGAAAAGCCAGGTAGTTTTTCTGTTCGTCGAGGGAAGTAGCTTTCAGCAAATCGGCCAGCCCTTTATAAAAAGGTAGTTGTTTGGCGTCGAGTTCCTCCAAATCCGGCAGCCCCATAGCTTCGAAATAAGCATCCCAGTCGAGGGCGTCATTCTGGGCTTTGAAGGCGTCGAGGGTAAGTTTGTTGTAATTTTTTCCGGAATCGCGCAAGTCTTCGCGGCTGAACGACACGGCGGCTATTCCCTTTTCGATCTTCATCACCGCTTCCACAGCCGCATCCGCCTGCTCGGGACTGCTCCCGGCCAGGGTGAACAACTGGCGGATATAGGCTTCGTAGGCCTCGCGCATCCGACTGCTCGCTTCATCGTCGGCCAGGTAATAATCGCGGTCGCCCATTCCCAGGCCGGCCTGATACAACTGCACGAGGTTCATCGCGCTGTTTTTTTCATCGGCGTCTACAAACAAGGCAAAGAAAGGAGCCAGGCCTTCTTTCTGCAACGTAGCCACCATCCGCGACAAATCGGCCTTGGTGCCCAACGCCTGAATAGCTTCCCATTGCTTCTTTACCGGGGCTATTCCCTCGGCATTGAGTTTCGCGCTGTCGAGCGCCAAGCTATACAGGGTGCCGATTTTCCATCCTATGCTGCCCTCTTGTTGGGGGGTGGCGCCCAGTTCTTCGATCAACTCGCGAAGCTGTTGCTGGTTTTTCTCGCGCACCAGGTCGAAAGTCGCGAAACGCGAGTACTCGGGTTTCAGCGGATTCCGGGCAATCCATCCGCCGCAAGCATATTGATAAAAATCGGTACCGGGCGCCACCGTCGTATCCAGATTGGCCGGATCGATGGCCGCCACTTTGACAACCTCCTGCTTAGGAGTCTGGCAACCCGCCAAAACTACCAGCGAGGCAGCCAGCAGCGGGAACATGTTTTTTTTCTTCATTTTCGTAATCGCTTTAGCCTTAAAAACTAGGCAAAGGTACGCATAAATCCAGCAGAATGAACATTAATTCTCGCAATACGATTTATAATTCACCCTTCTTCACTCCTTTTACTACTATTTTTGCATCGATGAATCGATGCGAGCATAGGCTGCGCCCGGGCCTGTTGAAACCGGTTTGCTTCTGCACGGGGGGGCTTGCTCTGTTTTTACTTGCGGGTAAAACTTACAATAACTATAAGCATGAAAAATTCAGCAATCAGCTTTTTTGCCTTTCATTCGCTTTTAGTGACAGCGAGAGAAAGAAGCCTTCTTCCGGATTTATCCCCACCGAGGCTTTTCGCGATGTACGGGTGAAAATCAGAAGAAATGAAGCTAACGGTGCCTCCCCGATCGATCGTAGCGTCGGATGTGACGTAATCCTACCGGCGGATGCGCGAAAAAAAACGACAAGAAGCACACGGTATGGACAGATTTATTAACTTTGCCCGCAAGATTGGAAAACACTTATAAAAAACGCAACGTATATGAAACCTACATTATTCGTATTGGCCGCCGGCATGGGCAGCCGTTATGGGGGCCTCAAACAGCTTGACGGGCTGGGACCTAACGGAGAAACCATCATGGACTACTCCATTTTCGACGCCATCCGCGGTGGATTCGGCAAACTGGTATTCGTGATTCGCGAATCGTTCGAAAAAGACTTCCGGGAAAAAATCATCTCCAAATATGAAAATCACATCCCGGTAGAAGTGGTTTTCCAAGATCTGAACGACCTGCCCGAAGGCTTCACCTGCCCCGAAGGACGCGAAAAACCCTGGGGCACGAACCACGCCGTGCTGATGGGCAAGAAAGTGATCAAGGAACCTTTCGCCGTAATCAATGCCGACGACTTCTACGGACGCGATAGCTTTGCCGTGCTCGGAAAAGCCCTGTCGGAAATGGAAGGCAAGCAAAACGATTACTGCATGGTGGGCTACCGCGTAGGCAATACGCTGAGCGAAAGCGGATCGGTAGCGCGCGGCGTATGCGAAACCAATGCCGAAGGATTCCTGACAGGCGTGGTGGAACGCACAGCCATCGAACGCATCGACGGCGACATTCAGTTTATCGATGAAAACGGGCAGAAGGTGGTATTGGAAGAAAACACGCCGGTGTCGATGAATATGTGGGGCTTTACTCCCGATTATTTCAGTTATTCGGAAGAATACTTCAAAGAATTTCTGAAAGCGAACCAGGGCAACCTGAAAAGCGAATACTTTATTCCGCTGATGGTCAACAAGCTGATCACGGAAGACACGGCCCGCGTAAAAGTGCTGGATACCACTTCCAAATGGTTCGGCGTTACGTATGCGGCCGACCGTCAGGGCGTGGTCGACAAAATCCAGGCTTTGGTAGACGCCGGGGAATATCCCGCCAAATTGTTCTGACGATAACCCAGGCCGGCTGCTCCCATAAAGCCTTAGACGGATTTATTCCCCCCTCGACGGTTATTCTTCCAGGTAGAAAAATATTTTCTTTTCTGCCGGAAGAAAATAGTGTACCGGCCTCTCCGACCTATACTTTATCCCGTTCCGCATTCCTTGCCGGACGGGATATTTTTTTCCGCAGCTCTTCTTACCGCCGCCTCCGGCTTTCTTTTTCCCCTTATCCCTCCTTCCCGCAGCCGGCGGCTTCAGCCTTTCTCCCTTCTGCCCGCCCGCGGTTTTCAGCCGCCCTTTGGCCTCGAACCGTCCGCATTTTCAGCCCCGTCGTCCGGACAGTTTGGTTTCAAACCTGACAAATCCGGCTTCAACTTATACCTACCGCTTTGCGAATCGCAATTTATGTTTACATTTGTAGCTCGTATAGGAAGCCGGAAGGCTTTCCGGCAACGCCCTGCAAACCGGCCTTCCGGCAGGGGACGGCCGAATCCCGAATCTTTTAAAAACTTAATAACAGACAGATATGAAACGGATACTGACGATGTGGTTGATTAGCTTTTTCCTGGCCGCGCCTTTTACGGCAAGCGCCCAGGAGGGGGAAAAAGAAACGCTGGTGTTGATCGACACCGATATGGGCAAGATTAAAGTAAAATTGTATAACGATACGCCGCTTCACCGGGACAATTTCATTAAAAACGTACGGGAAAAACGCTATGACGGATTGCTTTTCCATCGCGTCATCAAACAATTTATGATTCAGGCGGGCGACATTAACTCCAAAGACGCCCCCCTCGACACTCACCTGGGCGACGGCGACCTGGGCTATACCATTCCGGCCGAAATCGTTTATCCGAAACATTTTCACCGGCAGGGTGTTTTATGTGCGGCACGTACCTCGGACGAGGAAAATCCCGAAAAGGCATCTTCGGCTACCCAGTTTTATATCGTCACCGGAAAATTCTATACGGCCATGGAACTGGACAAGATGGAAAAAGAGCGGAAGATCACTTTCACGCCCGAGCAACGCGAAGCCTATATGCTAACGGGAGGGGCTCCGCATCTGGACGGAAACTATACGGTATTCGGAGAAGTGGTAAAAGGCATGAAAGCTGTCGACAAAATCCAGTTCGTACCTACCAACAGCGAAGACCGTCCGTTGAAAAATATCAAAATCAAGTCGATGAAAATTACAGATAAATAAAAAACAGCGTAGACATGGAAACTCAAGAAAAAGAAACCGAGGTGATCATGCACACCTCGAAAGGCGATATCCGATTGAAACTATATAACGACACCCCCGGGCATCGGGATAATTTTCTTCGCCTGGCGGCCGAAGGACAATACAACGGCCTGCTTTTCCACCGAGTAATCAAAGATTTTATGGTACAGGGAGGCGACGTCACTTCCAAAGACGCCCCGATGAACAAGCCCCTGGGAGCAGGCGACCTGGGTTATACCGTGCCCGCCGAATTCCGTTATCCGGCCCGGTTTCATAAAAAAGGAGCTTTATGCGCCGCCCGCACCGGCGACGAAGTGAACCCCGAGCGGGCTTCTTCGGCCTCGCAATTTTACATTGTCACCGGGAAAGTGTATACGGATGCCGAGTTGAACCAGATGGAAAAACAATTGGAAACCCATCTGAAACAATCTATCTTCAACCGGTTGCAAGCCGAGAACAAGCCCCGGATCATGGAGTTGTACCGCAACGGCGATAAATCGGAACTGGCTGTGTTGCGCGATACCCTGATCGGCAAAACCGAACTGGAAGCCGAAAAGCGCAAAGACGAAGCGCGCCTTTCGCCTGAGGTGAGGGAAGCCTATAAAACGATAGGGGGCGTGCCCTTCCTCGACAACCAGTATACCGTATACGGGGAAGTAATCGAAGGCCTCGACGTGGTAGACGCCATCCAGCAGGCGAAAACCAACAAACAAGATCGCCCGACGGAAAACATCGTGATCGAATCGGTGGAAATCGTATCTCCCGACTAATCATCAGCCTAACCTTTGGCCGGTATCCTGCTTCCCGGCAGGCCGGCCCCCTGTCCGGAAAGAAAGCGCCTGGCCGTGCGGGTACGCCCCCTGCCAAGAGACAGCTTTTTTCCGGGCTGTTTTTCATATATGCCCGAGGCTTTTTCCTGTTTTTTCATTTTATCTTTATCCATGTTATACGCTATTTATCAAACCCATTACCGCAGCCTTATCCGCCTGGGGGTTCCCATTATGGTGGGCCAGTTGGGCATCATCGTCGTCGGGTTTGCCGACAACATCATGGTAGGCCATCACAGCGCGCCCGAACTGGCGGCTGCCTCCTTCGTAAACAATTTCTTTAACCTGGCTTTTATTTTCGGGATGGGATTTTCGTACGGTCTTACTCCCGTTATCGGCGATCTTTCGGCCGGGAAAGCCTACGGGCGGATCGGCGAGACGCTCCGCAACAGCCTCTGCATTAATTTGCTGGTGGGGATATTTCTGAGTTCGTGCATGGGAGTGCTTCTGCTGCATATCGACCGGCTGGGCCAACCGCCCGAACTGATGCCCTATATTGTGCCCTATTACATCCTGCAATTGTTTTCGGTGGTCTTCGCCATGCTTTTCAATTCTTTCAAACAGTTCAGCGACGGCACGACCGATACCCTTACTCCGATGATCATTATGCTCAGCGCCAACCTGCTGAACATCGTAGGCAATTATTTCCTGATTTACGGGCATGGCGGATTGCCCGAAATGGGGCTGACCGGCGCCGGCATTTCCACCCTGGGCAGCCGGATACTTACCTTTCTGGCGTTTTGCCTGCTGTTTGCCCGGCGTGAGCGTTACCGCCTCTATCGGGAGGGTTTTCGAAAAGGACGGGTAAACCGGAAAAGCATGTACGAATTGATACGGATGGGATTGCCGGTAGGCTTGCAGATGGGGGTGGAAACGGGGTCGTTCAGCCTGAGCGTGATTATGATGGGCTGGATCGGGGCAACCGCGCTGGCCGCCCATCAGGTGCTCGGGGTGATTACTACGCTGGGCTTTATGATGTATTACGGCATTGCGGCGGCCGTAACGATCCGCGTCAGCGCTTTCCGGGGAAAGCACGACTGGATCAGCGTACGGCGTACCTCTTTCGCCGGCTTGCATCTGATTATGGGAATGATGGTGGTTTTTATCGCGCTCATCCTGCTTGTGCGCACACGGATGGGCTATTTGTTCACGCCCGAAACGCCGGTCGTGGAAATGGTGGCCTTGCTGGCCTGGTCGGTGGTATTATATCAGGCGGGCGACGGGTTGCAGATTCTTTTCGCCAATGCGCTCCGGGGCATTTCCGATGTAAAATACATGGCTTGGATGGCTTTTGCCTGCCACTTCGGGTTGGCGCTTCCTATCGGTTATGTGGCAGGGTTCGTACTTGGCTGGGGGGCGATAGGGATATGGTGCGGTTTTCCGGTCAGTCTTTCCATTCTGGCTTACCTGCTTTGGCGACGTTTCGACCGGTTGACCAAGCAGCCGGCCGCTTTACAACGGAAAGCCCAGCGCGCGTAGTTTCTCCGCCCTTTCGGCAGCCAGTTCGCCTTTGCGGAAAAGACGCTTTTGAACGAAGCACCAGTTGCCCAGCGTCCCTTCCCGGCTGGTCGGCCACCGGCCTTCTTGCCGGTAAAAGGCCTCCAGGCGGCGGAAATGTTCGGTCCAAACCCCGTCGGCCGACCAGGTAAACCCGATCGCCTCCAACAAGGCCTCTCGCTCGGCAGCCAGCTTTCCCTCGCGGCGAAGTTTCCGCTGGGTGACACACCACGCGCCCAGGCTGCCCCCTTCCGTCGTTTTCGGCCAGCGGCCTTTTTGCCGGCGGAAAGCTTGCAAGGCTTCGTATTGCCCTTTCCATTCTTTGTCGGGATCGTATTCCCATACAAACCCGATGGCGTCCAGCCGACGAATACGTTCTTTGGTCAACCGGCCGTTTTTCCGGGCCTGGCGCTGGGTGTTGCACCAGGTGCTCAGGCTCCCCTCCCCGCGTTTGGGCCAACGACCCGTTTCGGCATAAAACGTCTTCAGCCTTTCATATTGCTTCGTCCACTGCGAATCGTGGTATTCCCACTCGAATCCGATGGCGTCCAGCCGCGCCACCCGCTCTACCGCCAGGCTGCCCCGTTTGCGGGCGATGCGCTGGGTATGGCACCATAGTCCCAGTTTGCCTTCGCCGGCGGAAGGCCAATCGTTTTCCCGGGCATGGTAGTCGGCGAGGCGTTCGTACATGATTTCCCAAGGTTCCAGTTCCGAGAGTATTTCCTCTACCCGGAGGCGGATGTCGGAGAAAAACCCCGTTACTTCGAAATCGGAAATGCCCTGAAAGCTCTTGGGCGAACGGATAGCCTTCATCCGCTCCATATCCGTGGCCAAAACGTCGTATACCGATTTGCCGGAAAGATTGTTTACCAAGTCGAGAATCACCGGACGCTGCTTGGCACCGGCCTTCAGGCAACGTCCCAGTTGCTGCAAAGTGACGACGTACGATTCGGTGCGGCGCAGGAACAAAGCGGCGTCGACGCCCTCTACATGCAAACCCTCGATCAGCATATTGATGGAAAAAAGCACATGCAGCCGACCGGTCTCCCGGCGGAAAGCTTTCAGTGTCTGCAAATTTTCGCGCTCGCTCCGGTCGTTGTGCACTTCGAAGGAATCGGCCGGGAAACCGGCTGTTTCCAACCAACCCATCACCTGGGGCTGCATCTGTTTCAGGTCTTCCTTATCCCGGCAAAAAACCAGTAACTTGCGCACGCCGGGGGGCAAAAAACGACGAATCAGTTCGGTGGCTCCCAGCGAAGCGGAGAAATCGACCCGGGCGGCGTCGAGTTTGCGTTGGATACGCCGACGACGGGCCTCGGAGCATTCCAGGCGATCGAGCGTGCGTTGCAACTTATCCAATTGCCCGTTCAGGCCGTATACGCTCTGCACCAGCACCGGCACCGGCAATATGCCGTAATACCAGGCTTCGGGCAGGGTGAGTTCATGAAACAAATTCCCTTCGAAGTAGACGTCCACCGTATCGATCATTCCTTCCGGACGAACCGGGGTGGCAGACGTGCCCAATACCCGCGCCTCGGGGTTGGCCTCGATCACTTCCCGGACAGCCTCGCCCCATACTTCGGCCCCGAAATGGTGAAATTCGTCGATCAGGATATGGTCTACCTGCAAGGGGGTACCCCGCTCCCGCGCCCGGACAAGCGATTGGAAAGTGCGGTAAAAAATCTCTCCTCGGCCGACGCCCCGGGAAGGGCAGGCCGGAGCTGCGGTTTCTTCCGGCAGAAAAGCCGGCGACAGCCTTGCGCTTCCCTCCACTGCCCGCCTGATTTCATCCAAGATAGTGATATTCGGCGCAATAACCAATATTCTCTCGTCGGAATGCTCAACGATGTAACGGGCAATCAGGAAAGACTTGCCGGTTCCGGTAGCCTGCACCACCGCCCCGATCCGATGCCGGGCGAAACCTTTTTCAATAGCCCGGTAAGCCGCCTCGTTGTGGGAAAACAGCTCCACATGCCGCCCGGAGACCAGGCTCCGCAGATAGGAAGCGTCGGAAAAGGTCAGACCGTGCAACTCGAAGGCCAGGGCTTCTTCCCTATAGCCTGGGTAAGCTACCACCCGGTAATGCCGGCAGCCGTATGCTTCACCTATCGCCTGCAATTCGGCGTACAACCGCTCGGCTTCCGCTTCGCCTACCGGCTCGCCGCCCCGGATTTCTTTCACGATAAAAGAAACCGCACCAGGCTTGAAACCTACCAGCAAACAGCCGGAGGCCTCCCGTACGAAATAACCGTTAGCTTGATAAAGAGCGCGTAATGACACCATAACCAGCGGTAAAGCCGGTTTTTATCTAACCGGCCTGCCATTCTTTCCTTATTCCTTGGCCAAAAACTAAGCGCCCCACCCAGGTGGGCCGATCGGCTCACAAGTGTGGGGCGAACGATTCACCCGGGTGGGGCGATCGGATCACCGGGGTGGGCCGCTTAGTGTATGCGGGTGTGAGCCGGATAATTTGGCGCAATGACTTTCTTTTTTCTTCTTTTTCTCTCCTTGCTTACTCTATCCCGACAAAGAACCGGGAAGAAAGCAAACGAAAAGCCTCAACTCCGGCTCCCATGCAAAAGCGGCGGCCTTATACCCGTATCCCGGCTTCCGCTCCTTTTTCGCTTTTAGCCGCAAACATATCTTTTACGAACAAATAACCGATTCCGGCACAGAGGCTGAGAAAGATACAGCCCACCAGAATCAACACCTTTTTCGGAGAAGTAGCTTTCAGAGGTACCGTGGCCGGCTCGATCACCGTATAGACGGGCGTCTGCTCCTGTACCCGGAGCTTATCCTGTTCCAGTTTCTGGGCCAGGCTGTTGTACACGTTGAAGGTCAACGTCATTTCGTTTTTCAAACGCTCCTGCTCGGTGCGGTAGCTCGAGGAAATCAAGTTGCGGTTCGTATCCTCGAAAGCGGCATAGGCTTGTTGCGCTTTGTAATAGGCTTCGCGGGCTTCTGCAAAAATCTTACGGGTAAAAGCCAAGTCGTCCTTGGCCTTGCGTGTGCGGTAGGCAATAATGTAGTCTTGGAGTTTTTGCAGGACGATTTGCGTCACTTCGGCCGAAACGACAGGGTTTTGCATTTGCACGGAAGCCGTCAGGATAAAGGTCTTTTTGTCTACCGAAACGGCTATGCGGCTGCGAAGGGCCTGAAGAATAATTTCCTGTTCGCGGGTAAGGTGGAAGGGATCGAGCGTGTCGCCTCTCCCCTGGTCGGTGTCGGAAAACAAGCTTTTCACGGCCCCCAGCGCTTTAAACGGAGCTTGGATAAGGTAATTCCACCAGGCGGCATGCTGGTAATCCTGCATATACGTATACAGCGTCAGGCTGTCGGCCGTTTCGGTGTTTTCGGGATTCATAACTTTCACCGGAAATAATTCCAGCAGGAAAGGCGTGCTTTGCACCACATCCGGATATAAGTCCGGCGATATGGCATCGGCCCCCGACGAAGTGTTCAGGTTGATGCCTGCCATGGCCGCCAAGCCGCCCAGGCCGCTCATTTTTTTGGAAACATCTTCCATTTCCGGAGCCAGTTTCACGGTCGTGGTATATTCTTTGGGCAAGCTGAAAGCAATGATCAAACCGACCAAGGCCGCCACGCCGCAAAGCTTGGCCAAAAACCAGCGGGCACGCCAGACGCGCCCCGCCAACTCGATCAGGTCGATCTCCTGTGCTTCCGCCACGGCGTCGGAAGTCCCGGCCGGAATAACCGGGCTACCGGCGACACCGCAGGGCCTATGGCCGGCCGGCTGAGAACTGTCGGCACGGCATTTTCCTTTTTCGCCTGTCTTTTTATTTTCATAGGTATCCGAAGCCGTGCTATTCGTCCCTGCGGGATGTTGTTGTGTTTTTTCCTCCATGTCGACCTTCTCTCCTACTTACTTTTAACCATATTTACAATCGAAGTCACCATAGCGGCCATCGAGGTAGCCGAACTGCCGATGCTCATAATCTCGGCCAGGCTCATAGCGCGTTCGCGCTGCGTTTTGGAAGGCACCACGATCTCGCAGCCCGGCTCTACTTTCGGATAGCGCTTGAAGAAAATACCTACCCGACGGGTAGTAGCCACCTTGCCGTTCATATAAATCACCAACGGATATTTCCGGGAAGTATCGTTATAGCCCCCGGCCTGGTCCAGGCAGTCTCTCACCGACATTCCTTTTGTATAGGTTACGCTGTTGGGATAAGTTACGGCGCCGCTGATCTTTACCGTGCTCTGAAGCTGGGGAATATACAACACATCTCCGTCGCGAAGCACCACGTCGTCGGCGCCCCCCGGGTTGGCCAGGGCGGCTTCCAGGTTGATTCCCACCGAATAGTCTTTTATATCGGCCAGCGACAAAGCTACCGAGTCTTTGCTCTGCTTGTTGGCGCTTAATTCCAGCAAGGTTTCCAGCCGGCGCATCTCGTCGTCGGTAAGCTGGCGTTTCAAACTGGCTCCTTTTACGTAAGCATCAGGCGTAACGCCTCCCCCTTTCCTGATCATATCGCTCAGCCGGGCGTTCTTTTCGGCCAGCACATAGCTTCCGGCAAAGGTGATTTCTCCTTCTATCTTCACCACCTGCTGCTTTTGGTAGCCGGGCGAAAAACGCACGTATACTTCGTCGAAAGGCTCGAGCGTAAAAAGCACGGGGCTGTCGGCCGAACTGCCGGCTACTGCCCGGTCTGCCGCCACGCCATTCCCGTCGACGGTATTCGTCGCCAGCCCACGTTTTTTTACAGCGGGCAGGGCCAGACCGTCGTTCAAGGTAAAGGTATGTACTTCGGCGATGCGGTTGCTGCTCTGGGTGGAAAGCGGGTCTTTGATCCGCCGGGCCACTTCCACTTGCACCGTGGCGGCCGATTCCTGCAAGCCGCCGGCCATCACGATGGCATCTTCCACGGTCAGATTGCGGCGGTAGGGCAATACCGTATCCTTAAAATTCACCGCTCCCGATACTTTGATCGTATAAGGCTCGCGCAGATCGAAGAGGGAAGGAATATATAACTCGTCTTCAGGCTTGAGTTCCATATCGGGCGTCACGCCGTTCAGAATACCCCGCACGTCTACCGCCAGCAGCGTGGTGGTAAAATCCGGATTCAAGCGGGTAATCTGCGCCCGGCCCGTAAACTCGTCGCCCTTGAGCCCGGCAGCCTGCCGCACCAGTTGGCCTACCGTATGCAGGGAAGGGCCGAACTCATACTCGCCGGGACGCCATACCGCGCCCGAAACGGTCAGCCGGTTTTCATAAAAAGGAATAATGGAATCTACCTGCAACGAATCGCCGTCGTGCATCGTAAACGAAGCAAAGCGGTCGGCGGCTACGGTAGCGATCTGGTAACGGCTGCCGGCCTTGCGTTTGACGCGCACGTCTTTGGTATACGCGTCTCCGGTAAAGCCGCCGGCCATGAAAAGCACGTCGTGCAAGGTCTCTCCCTCTTTTACTTCGAAGATGCGGTTACGCTTGAGCTTGCCGCGGGCTACCACCAGCCGGTCGTAAGGCCCTACCATAATCATATCGTTTTCTTCCAACCGGATATTGGTCTGATATTTTCCGTGCAGCAGATAATCGTATACATCCAAAGCGGCCACCTGGCGACTGCCACGGTATACTTTGATCTCCCGGAGCGTCCCGATCTCGTTTACTCCCCCGGCCGCATACAACGCATTAAACAGCGTGGCAAACGAAGGCAGCGTATAGGTACCCGGCGCCGCCACTTCGCCTACGATGTTTACCTTGATGCTCCGGATCTGACTGAGGCTGACGGAGACAAAGGTATTGCCGGGGACTTCGCTTTCCGCGGCGCCGGCTTCTTCCGCAGCCGCTTCTTCCGCTCCGTATCCTCCGGCACTGTTCCTTCCTGCCTCGCTTCTTCCCGAGAGCGTCGACATTATCCGGCCCAGCTCGCGCCGCAAACGGGCTTCGGCATTTTCCACGGTAAGCCCTCCTACGGTGACCGGCCCCAGATTAGGAATGAGCACCGTCCCTTCCGGCGAAATCTTCACCTTCAGGTTCAGCTCCGAATCGCCCCAGACGTGGATGGCCAGTTCATCGCCGGCCGAAAGCACGTATCCTTTGGGGGTGGGAATATTCAAATCCGGTTCGAAAGAGAGATTATGTGTAGAAAATATCTCGCGTCCGAACACCGTTTCGCTCAGGTCTTCCTGCCGCGTGCGGTTGGCTTCGCGTTGTTCCTCCAGGGAAGGAAGCAATTCCTCCGGAAGCATCTTGCGGTCGGTTATCGCTTCACTGCGCATCGCCGCCTGCCCTCCCGGCTCCGAAGCCGTTCCCGATTGCATCCTCCGGGCGATCTCCTGTTGAATCTGAGCCTCCGACATGCCGGCGGCCTTCGCTTTATCTATTAATTCCTGGGGAACCTGACTCCAGGCAGTCACCCCTATCCACATTGAAAGTATATAGAAAATACTTCTTCTTATTTGTCTCATAAATCGCTTATATAGAAACTTTTGTTATTCATTTTCCCGAATTTGGCAGGCGGCTTTCCGCGGCCTGCCCCGTAGGTTCGCAACTACCCTCTCCCCGACAGTCGCCGGCCGGCAAAGCCTCTATTTTACGAAGCAACTTGTCGACATACGCCGGCCAGGTATAATCGGCAACCTTTTCATGTGCCTGATTGCTTTTCAATTTATAAATGCTTTCTTCCCACGCCAAGCAGGTGCGGATCTTCCCGGCCACATTCGCAGGATCGCCCGTAGTATATTGTCCAAACCCGATCTCCCGGCCGAACTCTTCTACAAAATCGGCATAGGGGGTAACTACCACCGGGGTGTAATAATACATCGCTTCGATCGTCGACGAATAGCCGCCCCAATCGCGCGTCGGGTTGACAAATAGTCTGGCTTCCATCAGCCTCCGGTAATACAGTTCCTGCTCAGCCGGGACCTCTTTGCGTAGATAACCCAAAGCTTCCACACCCTGCGGCAAACGCCCTAATTCGGATGCGGAAAGACCGATGAAGGTAAGTTCCAACCCGGGTATTTCCTTTTTCAGTTGCCGGTAAGCCAGAAGCAACGCTTTGGCGCCTTCCAGATATTTTTTATTTCCTATAAACAACAGCCGGGAAGACGTGAACTTTTGTCGTACCAGGCCGGACGGGTCGCCGGGAAGAGCGCGGACGGCGTTCACCACGTTGCCGCCCAGATAATAAATCGACGGGTTGTGCGAGCGACGACGCATCCATTCGGTACATTTCGGGAAAAGCGAAATAACCAAATCCGCCTGCTCGATGGCAGCGGTTTCCCGGTTAATGTAGTTTTGCTCGAATGGATAAGGCTTACGCGCAAGCCGGTCGCAAATCAAGACTTCATAGCTCCAGTCGCACAGTAATACCGAAGGAGCATGAGGGTCTTCCGCCACATGCCCATAGGTTAGAAACAAATGGCAACCGGTGGAAGGATATGCCCGGACGGCTTTCCGGATGCGCCGCTTCGTCAGCCAGAAATTCAGCCGGGTGCGTTCGTATGTATACCGATGGTTCGGATAAAACCAACCTAACACACCGGTAAAAAGCTTATTATAAAGTATCCCCAGATAACGGTTCGCTCCGATATTCACCCGGTTTACCCGTATTCCTTTTTTCAGCAAGGTTTCGGTCAACAAAAAAGGCACGTTCGACCAGGTGGAGATACGCGTGGAATCGCCTTGCGTGTAAACGGTTATTTCTTTTAGTTGTCTAGTCATGCTTTTTTCTGTTCAAGTAGAAGCGGCTCAGGTTCTTCCGACAGATTTTCATAAAATAGGCCGGAAGGAAACAGGTGGAAAATACCAGATAGGCCTTGGCGCGGGAAAATCCCAGTACTTGCCGGTAAACGTTTACATTATATTTCACCAACCGGAGTTTGCCGGAAGAAAGCGAGTTTTTCCGTACCCGGTAATAGGCCAGCGGTTTGGAAATACCGCAAGCTACTTTACACTGGCGGATAATCGTCAGCCACAGCCCCCAGTCTTGCCTTTTCCTGAGCGGAGGCATATAAAACTTGCCGATCCGGCCGGCGTCATACATCACAGTCAGGCAGCCCACGCAATCGCGCAACAGATAAAAATAGCCGATCCGCGAGGGAAAGGAGACATAGCGGCGAATACCTGATTCGTCGAATTCGTAATAGTCGGTATAGGAAAACGCGCAGTCGCGCTCGAGCATGAAAGCCCTTTGTTCTTCCAACTTGGTGGGCGCCCAGTAATCGTCGCTATCGCAAAAAGCCAGGAAACGTCCTTGGGCCATGCGGATGGAATGGTTGCGCGCCGCAGCCGTCCCGGAATTTTCTTTCAGACAAAACAATTTGATCCGCGAATCGCAAGCTTGGTATTTCTTCACAAGCGCTACCGTCTCGTCGGTAGAGGCATCGTCGGTTATCAGCAGCTCCCAATGAGGATAGGTTTGGGCAAGGACAGCATCGATCGTGTTTCCCAGAAAATCGGCGGAATTATACGAAGCGACAATGATAGAAATTAAATCCGGATTCATACGTGGCGGGCCGAAGTAGGATGAAAAAAGGTATGATAGAGATAGCTTACCGACTGGTATTTCAACCGGAAATAGGTTTTCCGGTCTATTTTGGAAGTAGCGATATGGTCGATATCCACAATATGGATAGAAGGCACATACAACACACGCAAGCCCTCTTTGCGGATCAACTCAGCCAGGAAAATCTCTTCTCCGAACAAAAAGCAAGCATATTCAAGCGAGGGCCTACAGCGTAAAAAAGCCTGGGTGAGCAGGATAAACGATCCGTGCCCGGCATATACGAAGGTTTCTCCTCTGGCCTGCGCTACTTTCTTTTTCCGACGCAGCCGGTACAATAGCCGGTTATAAAGCCGGATCAATATGTCATACTTATACATCAGCATCAACGTTCTCAGCTTGAGGGCCGAAGGGCGGTACACCAATTCAGGATTCCGGTCGAGACCTTCTTTCTCGGAATAAATGGCCGGAGCAATCCAACCTACATCGTCGCCGAGAGGTAATTTCAGCATATCTTCGAAAAAAGCAGCAGGCAGCAAAACGTCGACATTCGAAATCGCCACATAATCGTAAGCTGCCAAATCTCCCGCTTCTTTCATCAACCGGTTGGCGCCGCCGAAATAGCCGCTATTTTGATGGTAAGGACAAATATGTATCGTTATCGACGTATAGGGAGGAAGGACGATTTCCTGAAAATCAGTTTCCGTATTATCGGCTATCCATACTTCTACTCGCGCCCGGGGTGCCCTGCCGGCCGCCCGATCGATAGA
Organism: Tannerellaceae bacterium; assembly: GCA_048465615.1. Classification (GTDB taxonomy): domain Bacteria; phylum Bacteroidota; class Bacteroidia; order Bacteroidales; family Tannerellaceae; genus Parabacteroides. The sequence goes on along the minus strand of DBFWLD010000012.1, from coordinate 14,164 downwards.
AACCAGATAATCCTTCAACTGAGGATACGATTCGAAATTAATCAAGAGAAAAAGAAATTTTTTGTCAGGCATGTATGGATTCTTTAAATTCTAGCAATGAGATCGGCAAACTGCCGGTACGATCTTTCCCAGGTAAACTGCCGGATAAACTGCATCCCGTTTTCCGCCAGGCGAAAGCGTAAAGCATCGTCTTCAATCAAGGTTCGAATATTTTCTGCCAAACCATCCGCGTCTCCGGGCGCCGATACCAGGGCTGTTTCTCCCGGGTGCGCCATCACCCGGTAGCCGCCGTTGTCGGTACAAGCCACAGCGCAGCCGCAAATCATGGCTTCGCCAATTGTCAGTCCCCAGCCTTCCCGATAGCTTGTTCCTACAAAAACGGCTGCTTCATTGAGGATTTTATTGTGCATTTCCTTGTCGGGACACCGGTAATAAGTTATCCAATCCGGAAGCGAAGAAGGAGGCGCTCCCACTCCGAACAGGCTGACTTTTAATTCGGGCATCGTTTCTTTCAGTTGCCGGAAAGCGCTCAGCCCTACTTCGCAACCTTTCAACTTGAAGTCACTGTACATCATGGCAACCTGGTATTTGTTTCGTTGCCGGGGAGATAGCGAATGTTTGAAATAAGTAAAGTCGAAACCGTTCGGAATCCACGTACAAGTTTCCCCCACTCCCTGAGCGATCTCTTCCAGCCAAGGAGCTATTACAATTTTGTTTAGTTTGTATTTCCAGGTTTCCAATGTCTTTTCTTTGGGCATGAACCAGTCTTCGAAAGCCTGTATAAAATAAAATTTACGACAACTATCAACCTGATAACCATTTAAATAAACTGAAGTAATCGCCGACGATGCAATATAAATATCCGCCTTGGGAACCCTTTGCTCAGCCAACGACCAGACGCAGATCACCCGAATGCTCTTTTCCAGATGGAACCAAGTACAACGCGTACGCCGCTTGGTTAACTTCCCATAAGCATAGCGGAGCAAGCTCCGTATTTTTTTCTTGACCGGTTGCCGGTTGAAGAAAGTGGAGCCCGGATGAACGAGGGTCACCTCGTAGCCGTCGCGGGCAAACCGGTTGGCATATTCATAGAGTACCTTATACCCCCCGATCGGGACAGAGCCTAAACCGGGAAATAAAATACAGATCCGTTTCATTTAAATTGCGTATAAGATATGATTTTCAATTACTTACAGCATCCAGATAGCTATCGAAGATGGCTTTATGATATTCGTAAGATTCGACGCCGAATAAAATATTGTTGTATTTGCTGAATATATCCTGGTTGCTCCGAACCATCTTCATACAACCGTATAGCATAAACAGGAAAATTACGACGGTTTTAACCTGTATACTCCGGATTTGGGAATACAAATAAGGATAAATAACCCAAACGGAGAGGATAAACAAGACTGGTACCCGCTGCGTCAGGATATAGGCTTCGGATAAATAAAAATAAGAAATAAAATAAAGGATATACAGATTGGCAAACACGGCCTTGTCATCGGCAGCCATCTGTTTATAATACATCGTAATAAGCACAAATGTAATCACCCGTTCAAAATACCGGAGCGAAAAGCCTTGGTATACACTGCTATAATAATCGTTGGCTACGTAATTCTGCGTAATGACTTCCACACGCCCCCCCACTAATTCCGACACTTGCTGGATAAAAGGTATGATATAAGGTATATGCAAGAGGTATAATATATTCCCCACGATAAAAACCGCCCATAAAAAGCGGGGGGAAAACCGCATCCGCAAAATAAAGTAGAGCGGCAAGTAAATAATGGAACTGACATGAAACAAAATGCCGAGCAAATTAGTAAGCTCATATTTGACAAACGACTTTTGCTCGACGTATTTCAGCGAATAAGCAAATAAAATAATGGATTTTATATTACGCAAAAGGTTGATTTCCATACCCAATCCGTCGAATACCAGCAAGGATATGAAACACATGACGTAATACTTGGGCATGTACCGGTTGAAAAAATAACTCCAGAACAGGAGGTCGATAAGCGTACAAACAACTTGATAGAAAAAATAATCGGGTACGATCGACTTAATAAGAATGGTATAAAGTACGAAACCGGGTTCAAGCAGAATTTCCGTATCGTATTTATTGTAATTCCACAAGGTAGAAAAACCGTCGAAAAACCGGTAATAAGATAGACAGTCGCTATAGATGAACCCTCTGAATCCTATAAAAAACATCAAGCTTATAAAAGTGATGACTTTTATGTTATTGGTGGGGCGTTTTTCGTTGATTGCCCTGAACTCCAGAAACATCAACAAAAAAAGGAATAATAGAAAAAGTACGTAAGGGTAGGAATACGCGTAACTAATCAACTCCATAGACAATGACCTTATCCGACACCGATCATTTTGTTTTTATACCGTCTTTCAAATATTTTCTTCCGTAGCGAAAGAGGACATAATTTGATAAAATAAAGCGACAAGGTCCATTTTACGATTTTCTTCAGATAGGCTGTCCGGCGCGATCCTCTCAATTCGAGCTGAGGCAGCGAATAATGCTCGCGTATGCTAGCATAAGCATGGGTAAACGAAGCACCCGCGCCCACCGCAAACAAGGAAATCACCTGCGGATAATAAACAAAGGAGACACCTGCCCGATAGAGTTTGGAAAGCAAATCGTAATCAGCCACGTATCGATAAGCCAAATCGAAAGGCATATCCTTTAATAAATCCGTGCGTACAAAACAGCTTTGATGGCAAAACACCGTTTCGCGGACTATTCCTTCCAACGGACGAGCATCGATTCGTACCTTGCCGAAAGGATTTTTATGCACGGTATCGCCATATAAAACGCCTGCCGAAGGATAGGCTTGTACATAACGCATACTCTCGGCCACTACCAGGGGCGACCAAAAACTATCTCCGGCGTTCATGAAATTCACCCATTCGCCCGAAGCTTGCCGGATGCCTTTGTTCATGGCATCGTAAATGCCTTTGTCAGGCTCGCTTACCCAATAGGCCAAATGCTTGGCGTATTTGCGGATAATATCGAGACTGCCGTCGGTGCTGCCGCCGTCGATAACGATATATTCCAGGTCGGCATAGGTTTGATTCAATACCGAAAGCATCGTCTGTTCGATCTCCTTTACCCGATTGTAGACAACCGTGACAACCGTTACCTTGGGAGAAGGGATCGTTTGTATTTCGTGCGTAACTTGTGCTGTCATATATTATAAATAGCGGTGGTATAGAAATTGCAAGCAATGGTAAGCATATCCTATGCCGGGCCGGATAGATCGATATATGTTACGGTACTTCTTATTTTTCATCTGGCTGCGGTATAACCGGAATTTAAGGGCATCGAGATATAAAGCACGAGGAAAGCGGGTTTGGAGGAAAAATAGCTTGGCCCAGAGATAGTACAAGCTCAATTCACCGCAGATAGTAAACGACTCGTTGTGCAAGCGGAAAAAATTACCATAGGAAGGTACTACGCCGATCTTGGCATACTTCATAGCGGTATTTAAAAAGAGCAGCAAATCGTTACCCGCTCCGTTGCAACGCGAGTCGAGCCCATCCCGATTTGGAATTTCCACCACAAACGAGGATTCCAGATCTTTTTTCCTGAAAAGCGCGCATCCGGGAGAAACCGGAAATTCCACCCGAGTGATATAAAGCATATTCCGCAAATATTCCTCGCGCGAGTAGAAGGTTTTCGTATACGGCGCAGAAGCCAACACGCTCTCGTCGCTGCCTACAATACGATACCACGACATCACAAAGGCCGTATCGGCATCCAGCAGTTGAACGGCTTTCTCTACAAAATCATCTGCCATCCAATCGTCCGACCATAGAATCTTTATGTATTCCCCCCGGGCCAGCTCGAAACCTCTTTTCCAGTTCAACACCGGGCCGATGTTGGTTTCATTCCGGTAAATACGAATCCTGGCATCCTTTTTTTGCCACATAGTTAAAATTTCCCAGGTAGCATCGGTACTTTGGTTATCGACCACGACGATTTCCAAGTCGGGATAAGTTTGCGAAACGGCCGATTCTAAGGCCTTGCTTATATATTTTTCCCTGTTGTATACAGGAATAACCACGCTAACAAGCTTCTTTTTTTCTATATCCATTTATTCCTTCTCGTTATTGAATAATATTGCATGGAAAGTCCTACCGAAGAGATAAAAAGGACGAAGGCCATCGCATATACCATGCCTGCCAAACCGAATAAACGGGAAAACAGGTAGGCAACCGGTACGAACAGAACAGCTTCCGCAATAGCTAACCTCAATTGAAGTTTGATTTCGTTAATGCCATTTACGAAGGTGGCAAATATCTGGTTCCATGTACTTATCAACACATATACGGCCATGCCTACCGATAGGCTGAGATCGATGGTAACCGCGTCGCCTATCCAGTAATAATAGACTTTTTCGGAAAGCAGAATCATCAAGATCAGGATTCCTATGCAACCGGCCCAAACCTTCATGATCATTTTCATTTTCACTTTTATCCAGGCATATTCTCTTTTTATATAAGCATCTGTAATAGCTGTCCATATAGGTGTTACCAGAATAGTGAATAGCATAATCAAGACATTGAAGTACTTGAAAGCTATATTATAAGGAGTTACCTCGGCCGGATTGAAAAAATGGGAAATCAGGAAATTGGAAGTGGAAAAAATGACCAGGCAGGCTATTTGTATGATAAAGAATTTTACACCTAACCCCATCAACCCTTTGGCATAAGATAACTTTATATATTTAAACCCGGGTTTAAGCAATTTGTATTTGCGGAAGGTTGCAGGAATCGCTATCAGATAGACGATAAGCGGAGCGGATGAAAAAGCCACAGCCACGTAAAATAAATTGCCTTCCGTAAACAAGGTAAGCAGATAGATGGAAAGAAGCGACAGCAGGCTGCCCAGAAAAAGGAAAAGGTCGTTAAAAGCAGGTAGCTGCAAGGCTATCAACACGACACCTACCAACTTCAATACGAAAGATAAGCAAAACAAAACGAGCACGCATGTCACGATCTGACTTAAATGGGCTATCGGTTGATCGGTGGTGTTCAATATCTTATTCCAATCCAGATAAGAACCGGAAATAAATAACAGGCCGATCAAAAAAGCCATGATAAGGGCCAACACAAAAAAGGAAGTACTTATATAAATCCTACCTTGCTCCCAATCATCTTTTGCTATAGCTTCGGCCAGTTTGTTTCGCAACCCATTGCCCAAACCGATGTCAAAATACGTAATCCATATCATTATGGAACTAATGGTCAGCCAAACGCCATACTCATAAGCCGATAAATAATGGAGGGTTAAAGGGACTATCAGCAGAGAAACAAGAATGCCGGCTCCTTTCAATAATAAGGATACTAAAATATTATATTTTATTTTCCGGGTTCTTTCATCCGAGCTTTGAAATACTTTTTTAAATAATCCTGCTACTTCATCCCGCATAACCATTCCAACATTTTATGTATCCCCTGGTGTTTTTTTACTGTCGGGCACCAACCGATTACATTTTCAGCTTTAGCTATATCGGCCACGAATACTTTCTGATCGCTTTCCCGCCACGGTAATTGGGTGTACGTCATCCGGATGGTTAAAAACTGCTCCAACATGTCGAATAATTCCAAAAGAGAAAGGCTGTTCTCGATGCCCCCGCCTATGTTGAAGACCTGGCCGCAAGCTTGGGAACAGTCCTTCGCGGCGAAGTATAAGTTGACGACATCCTCGGCGTGCAATACGTCGCGTACCTGTTTGCCTGTGCCGGAAATCGTAAAGGGGTGTTGCAAGGTGCCGTTTTTAATTTCAAGCGCTTTCTGGCAGAACCAGCCTATCCAGCCCTGGTCGAACGTGGCGTGCTGGTTGGTGCCATACATGGAGGAATGACGGAACACGACGGTTTTCAAACCGTAGATACGGTGAAAATCCAACAAATATTGGTCGGCGCATCCTTTGGAACATCCGTAAGGAGAGTGAAAGTCGAGGGAAAGCGTCTCGGGGAAACCTGCGGGATATTCCTGACAGACGTACCGGGTAGGTTCTTCCTGAAATTGCAGGTTTTCGAAATCGCCGTATACTTTATTGGTGGAAGAATACAGAACGACCGAGTGGGGAGAATATTTGCGAACGGCATCTAACAGATTGAAAGTGCCTAAAGCGTTCGTTTCATAGTCGAGCCGGGGGTTGGCGATAGAGGTCGTCATGGCTACCTGCCCGGCCAGATGAAAAATATAGTCGGGACGAATTTCCTTGATGGCGGTCTCTACGTCGTTGGCATTGCGAATATCGGAAGGATAATAGGCAAATTCTCCTTGGGTACGCAACCAAGCCAAATTGGCCGCGCTTCCGTGGCGAAACAAATTATCGAATACGAATAGTTCTTCTCCTTTTTTCAGCACTTCGGAAGCCAAGTTGCTTCCAATGAATCCGGCACCGCCGGTAATCAGATATTTCATGTCTTATTGATTTATATAATCGATCAATCTGTCCGGAAGGTTTGCCGTCGTCTTATAGCCGGTAAGACGGTATAACTTATCGACCGAGCAGGTTAAATTCATCGCTTCGTTTTCCCGGTAAGGCAAGGCCCCGTAGCGCACCGGCGAATCGGACCCGAGGTAGCGTTTGCAATATTCGATAATGGATTTTAAAGAATGGCTTTCGCCGGTACTGATGTTGATAATTTCTCCTACGCACCGGGAATAATGAGCAAGCACCGCTTGTATAGCCCTGCAAAAATCGTCGGCGTAAATAAAGTCTCTTTTCTGCTCCGAAGGAGATACGTCCAGAGGTAAACCGGCTCTGAGACGGCTCACCAGGTAAGGAATAAATTTATGCTCGTTTTGGTACGGCCCGAAAAGGTTGCCGGGTCGCACGACGACCGCCGGAAAACCGTAATTGCGATGTAGCATAAGAGCGGTATGGGTAGTTAATTGCTTCACTAACGCATAAGGGGAATTGGGCGCCTCGCGCCGGTCTTCCGCAAACGGGGCGTTTTCCGAGCCATATTCTTCGGAGCTGCCGAACTGGATAAAAAGTTTCAAAGACGAATCTCCTTGAAACCGCTGATACAAATTAAGCAGGATTTTCAGATTGGAAGCAATCAATTCGTCGAATAGCGACAAATCTCTTTCCGCCGTTACGACCGAAGCCAGGTTGATGATATAATCGGGCGTAGGGGTTTCGGCGGGAAGAATCTCCTTCACCAAATCCAACTCGAAGGTTTGTACAGCAGGATAAGCGGAAAAAAATTCTTTATCGATATACCGGTCGTATACCGCTAACCGATAAGAAGGGGCGAGATGCCTGACCAGGTTTTTTCCGATGAAGCCGCTGCCGCCGATCAAAAAAAGGGTTTCCATAACGTATGGTAACGAATTAATGAGTAAGATATTGGCGGATTTGCTCCACACAAAGCCCATACACGTCTTCTTCGCGGTAACGGGCGTACCAGTCGACGGTAAGCGCGATGGTTTGCCGCAAATCCAGACGGGGCTGCCAGCCCAGACGGAAACGAGCTTTGGAGGTGTCGAGCAATAATAAATTGGCTTCGTGCAGGGCGTCGGGATCGGACAAATCCCGAAGGGTGCCGCTGCCGTAGCAAGCGACGATTTCCGAAGCCATTTCCCAAACGGTAGCTATCGACTCCGAGCGAGGGCCGAAGTTCCAGCCTTCGCAGTAGGCTGTCGGTTCTTCCCACATCTTGCTGCCCAGCAGAAGGTAGCCGCCCAGCGGTTCGAGCACGTGTTGCCAGGGACGGACGGCCCGGGGGCTGCGGATACCGACCGGGAGACCTTTTTCCAAGGCGCGGATACAGTCGGGTACGATACGGTCGGCCGACCAATCGCCTCCCCCTACTACGTTGCCGGCTCTGACGCTGGCGATGCTCTTGCCGTGGCTGTCGTAGCGGGAAGGGTTGAAAAAGCTGCGCCGCCAACTGGATATGGCGATTTCGGCCGCGCCTTTGCTGCTGGAATAAGGATCGTAGCCGCCCATCGCTTCGTCTTCGCGGTACCCCCAAAGCTGCTCGCGGTTTTCGTAGCATTTATCGGTGGTAATCATTATTCCCGCTTTTACACTTTCGGTGGCGCGGATGGCTTCCAATACATGGAGCGTACCCATCAGGTTCGTAGCATAGGTTTCGACAGGGCATTCGTAGCTGAGGCGTACCAGGGGTTGGGCGGCGAGATGAAAAACGATTTCCGGCCGGTAGGTACGGAAAATGGATTTGATCTGCTCGCTGTCGCGAACGTCGGCTCTCAAATCGGCCGCTAAGCGGGAACCGATACGGGAAAGGACGTAATTGTCGCGGCTGGTAGCGGGGTCGAGGGCCAAGCCGATAACTTCGGCGCCCAGCGCATGCAACCAGATGCTCAGCCAACTTCCCTTAAAACCGGTATGGCCGGTGATCAGCACGCGCTTGCCACGATAAAAACCGCCGAATAAATCGACGGAAGAGGTATTTGCTTTTATCATATTAAAAAGCTTTTACTAGGGTTGCAGAAAGAGGTTTACCATACTTTCCAGGGGGCTTTCCCCGTCTCCCACATTTCATTCAATTCGTTATTGTCGCGAAGCGTATCCATCGGTTTCCAGAACCCGGTATGGCGGTAAGCGTGCATGCGGCCTTCGCGAGCGATGGTTTCCAAGGGACCGCGCTCGAAAATAACGGTATCGTCGTCGTCGGGGATGTAGTCGAATACTTCCGGTTCGCATACAAAGTAGCCGGCATTCACCCAGTTGCGGTCGCCGTCGGGCTTCTCTTGGAACGAGATAACTTTGTTGCTGGCCAAATCGATTTGCAACGCGCCGAATTTACCTCCCGGCTTATAGGCGGTAAGCGAAAGGACGCAGCCCGATGCTTCATGAGCGTGAAGCGTCTCGGTGATATTCAAATCCGTCACGCCGTCGCCGTAAGTAAGCAGGAAACGTTGGCGTCCTATATATTTCTGTATACGTTTGATACGGCCTCCGGTTTGCGTGTTCAGCCCGGTATCGATCAGTGTGACCTTCCATTTTTCCGAATGGTTGTCGAGGATACGCACGCTGTTGTCGGAAAGATCGACCGTCATATCGCTATTGTGCCGGAAATAGTTGGCAAAGTATTCTTTGATGATATATTGCTTGTATCCGCAGCAAACGATAAACTCGTTGATCCCGTAATGGCTATAGGTTTTCATGATATGCCACAGGATGGGTTTCCCCCCGATTTCCACCATCGGTTTGGGAATCAGGTTGGTGGCTTCGCTCAAACGCGTTCCGAAGCCGCCGGCTAGTATAACTGCTTTCATAAAATCGATCGGTTGGGATTAGGAAGCATGAGAAGAAGCAAACTCGCGGATCGTTGCGATCATATAATCGAGCATCTCACCCGTCATGCCGGGATAGACACCGATCCAAAACGTGTGGTTCATGATGAAATCGGTACGTGCAAGGTCGCCGGCCACGCGGTATCCCTTGCCTTCGCGGCGCATTTCGTCGAAAGCCGGATGTTTCAAAAGGTTGCCGGCAAACAAATTGCGGGTTTGTATCTTCCGGCTCTCCAGGAAACCGGTCAGTTCGTTGCGCGTATAGCTGGCTCCGTCTTCCACCGAGAGCAGAAAACCGAAAAAGCTCGGCTGCGCGTCATCCGACACTTGGGGCAGGATCAGGCCCGGCGTTCCCTGCAAGCCGTCGTACAGCGTTTGCCAGTTTCGCCGCCGGCTTTCGGTGATAAAGGGCAGCTTTTCCAGTTGGGCGCATCCGATGGAGGCCTGCAAATCGGTGGCTTTCAGGTTATAGCCGAAATGAGAATACACGTATTTATGGTCGTAGCCCAGGGGCAATTCCCCGAATTGCTGTGTAAACCGGTGGCGGCAGGTATTATCTACGCCCCCCTTGCACCAGCAGTCGCGTCCCCAGTCGCGGAACGAGTCGGTGAGTTTGTGCAGAAGCGCATCGTCGGTATACACTGCTCCCCCCTCGCCCATCGTGATATGATGCGGGGGATAGAAACTCGACGTACCGATATGGCCGATCGTGCCGGTATATTTCCACTGGCCGTTCATACGGTAGCGGCTGCCTAAGGCATCGCAATTGTCTTCTACCAGCCAGAGCCCGTGCTTGTCGCAAAACTCCCGTACCACCTTCAGATTGAACGGATTGCCCAGCGTATGGGCCAGCATCACCGCTTTGGTGCGGGCAGAAAGCGCCTCTTCCAAACGGGTTACATCAATATTGTAGGAAGGAATATCCATATCCACGAAAACCGGTACGGCTCCGTATTGCACGATAGGCGAAATCGTGGTGGGAAATCCGGCTGCTACGGTAATCACTTCGTCGCCGCGCCGGATACGCCGTTCGCCCAGTTCGGCAGCCGTCAGCGTCATAAAAGCCAGCAAATTGGCCGACGAACCGGAGTTAACCAGCGAACAATGGCTCACGCCCAAGACAGAGGCCAGTTGGCGTTCGAAGCGGGAGGCCCACGGCCCGGCGGTAAGCCAGAAATCGAGAGAGGCTTCCATCAGGTTACGCATTTCGCTGGCGTCGAAGTACCGGCCGCCGTAATTGACAAACGTTTTGCCGGGAATGAATTCTTTTCCACCCGCATGTACTTCTTCGTAATAGGCGTCTACTAAAGACAAAATCTGTTGTCTGAGTGTTTCTTTTTTACTCATGGAATAAATATTGTATTTTTATCTTTTACCAGTTTTTCCCGGGTGGGGAAGAGTGATTAGTTGGCAGTTGGGTTGCCGGTAACGTCTTTTTTCCGGTCTCTTATCCGGTCGAACCAGATATTGAGTCCGCTCCAGACAACTATGTCGGCTACCAACAACACCGTATTATCCATATAGGGAATAAGCAGAATATTGGCGCAACTGAACAGGCAGGCGATGGCCAGGATGGAAAGCATCGCCCGGCGGGGAGAAAATCCCATCGCCAGGAATTTGTGATGTATGTGATTCTTGTCGGGCGAAAAAAGCCCCCTATGGGTACGGGCACGCACCAGGATAACGCGTATGACATCGAATATGGGGACGATGAGCGTAGAAAAGGCGATCACGATGGCGCCTTCGGCAAAAGGCGCCAGTTCGGGATTGTAGGCGGAATACCGGACAGCAAGGAACGAAAGGATATAACCTAAGGTAAGACTGCCCGTGTCGCCCATAAATATCTTTTTGCAACGCTCGGCCTGGCCGAATACGTTGTAATAGAAAAAAGGAAGCAGCACGCCCAGGGTAGAAAAAGCCAGGGCGGCATACAGCCACAAGCCTTCGTGCAGGAATAAGGAGCCCAGCACAGCCAGGGCTACGCTGCTCAACCCGGAGGCCAGCCCGTCGATTCCGTCGATCAGGTTGATGGCGTTGGTGATGAATACTACCACGAACAGGGTAAAGGGTATGCCCAGCCAAGGGGTTAACTCATGGATGCCGAAGAGGCCGTAGAGGTTATTGATCCATAAGCCGGAAAAGGGAAAAAAGAGAGCAACCAGAAGCTGGACAACGAACTTGGTACGGTAACGAAGGCCTACCAGGTCGTCTTTAATGCCGGAGAGATAGAGGATGGTAAGGCCGCATACCAAAAAACAGAATTCGGGAACGATATAATGTACTTGCGAAGGGTGGATGGGAACGCGTAGAAGATAACGAAAGCCGACAATAAAGGCCAGGGAGAAGAAGATGGTCGGTACGAAGGAGAGACCGCCCAAGCGGGGTATAGCTTCCGTATGGATTTTGCGGCCGTCGGGCTGATCGAATAGTCGTTTGCGGAAAGCAACTACCAGGATGCGGGGAATAATGAGCCAGGAAAGGAAAACCGCAACCAGAAAGGCCAGGAGGACAAAACCGGATAAGAGGTAAGGGGAGGTATAAAGCATAAGTATAGCTGCCGATCATTTCGCCTTGCTTTACGCTGGGAATGACCGGCTTATCATTAAGAAGTTTAGATGATGAATGAGAAATAATTTTTTATTTCCCATTGGCCGGATAGGTTTATTTTGAGGTGTATGTATAAATATAAAATGTAAGAAAAAACGGTTGATTGTTTTTTTCGCTTCCTGTCCGGACAGCTTGAAGGTGCATCTTGAAAATATCTGATCTTCAATAGAATAGAATCCTTTTGAAGGATGTATGGGATACAATAAAGTCCGTCGGTCACATCTAGTTTGGCCCAACGAATCAAAAACCATACTTCATTTTACCCGGTGACAGGAAAAAACGATCGTTTTTTTTAGTCGGTGCAAAGATACGCCTTTCTTTGGGACTGGCAAATCTTTTTTAGTAAAAAAATAATTTCTTATCTGCTTTGAAGTCAGCTAAATAGCCTATCTATTATTAAACATAGTTTCCCTACCTCTTCCTACTTCCACTATCAAAGAAAAATGACTAAAAAAAACGATCGTTTTTTTTAGTCATTTTCATGCCTTGAAAATCATTGTTTGAAATTCTAACAAGTTGTTTTTATGCGGCTTTGTCAAAAACTTATCTTCTCCCCAACAATTTCCCGACTAAGTAAAAAAAGAAGGTTCGCAAAGAATCCGGTAAGAATAAATAAGGAGGATCGGAAAAGAAAAAAAATGATTTATTTCCCTGAAAATCATATGTAAATAGTAAATATCCAAGAGAGATGAGGAAGAAAGAGCGAGGAGGTGAGTTCAAAAAAAGGAATATCCGGTACCAGAAGGATACCTACGTGCGTTTTATTCAGAAAAAGGTTGATATGTAAGCTATTAAAAAAAGAGATTTCCTTTCTTACAAAGAAGAAAAGTCTGCGACTAAAAAGGCGTCTTTCCTTTTTCAGGAAAAACGCCTTTCTTTTTTCATATCCACGTTTTTATACACGGCCCGCAGAGGAGAAAAAAGTAGGAAACCGGCTCCCGGTATTCTATCTTATTCTCCTGTGCCTATGCGTGTTAAACATAAGCCTTCACCTTCTCCCGATCCGTCTGCACCGTTTCGAATTCGGAAGAGACGACGCTGCTGCCCATCGGTACGTTTTCATTGCGGTATTGCATGCCGCTGTATACGATACTGCGGGCCGAAGTATGAAACTCCTTAGCTCCCGTTTCCGCCTCGATCCGGGCGATATTATCTTCGCGTACGCCGCAACCCGGCATAATGATGATGCGGCCGGCCGCACGTTTTACCAACTCGGCGATCAGGGGGATTCCTTTTACAGCGTCCGATTGCTGTCCGGAAGTGAGGATACGGTCGCAACCCAGGTCGATAAGCTGTTCGAGGGCGACGAAGGGCTCGCGACACACGTCGAAAGCGCGGTGGCAGGTTACCGATAGCGGCCGGGCAGCTTCGATCAGGCGACGCATCAAAGGCACATCTATATCTCCCTCTTTCGTCAGGCAACCGAAAACTACGCCATGTACTCCTAAGTCTTTACACAAAGCAATATCGGCCAGCATCGCCTCGATCTCGGCCGGCGTATACAGGAAGTCGCCGCCGCGCGGACGGATGATGACATTGATGTCGATCGAGGAAGTCAGGGCTTGGGCCGTCTTGATTTCTCCGTAACTCGGGGTGGTGCCGCCTTCGGGTATACCGGCGCAAAGTTCCACCCGGGTTGCGCCGCCGGCTTCGGCTTCTACGCAGCTCTGGGCTGAATTGGCGCATATTTCGATAATTCGTTTCATAAGTAATATTGTTTTTTAAATTCGCATGTAGTCGTTTAGATTGTTATTTCCTTTGTTCCGGCCACGGCTGGCAACCCTATTGAGCGCGACAAGCCGGTCGAAACCGGGTAGTCCGGCCTCATCCGGCCATGCCGCTGCCGGCTCTTGCCATCGCCCGGCCGCAACGGTCCGGCATGTCCGCCCCGGCTGCATAGCCTTCCGTATCTCTTCCTACAAAGATAAAGTTATTTTATGAAACCCGGAAATACCGCAAGCGGCTCAAACGAAAAGCCGCCGCTCCCCTCCCCGCCTCCCCCCGGGAAAAAACCGACTTTCAGAAGGGCAGGTTCTTTACCCCTGCTTATTGTATTTTTTTTCATGAAAAGAAAATCGTTTCGGCAAGAAATTTCCCTCCGATGCCGAGGAAATTCGAAATACATAAGCATCCATTTCGAATTACATATTATTATGATTTTTGCAACTATTAGGCAGAAAAAAAAGGCTGATAGAAATCATTTTTTTTGATCACAGCAAACATTCGTGCCACAATCTTGGCTCTCAGAGCATTG
>DBFWLD010000011.1:0-28888 GCA_048465615.1 Tannerellaceae bacterium | reverse complement strand
AAGGGCGTAAAGCGGAGGGTGAATTTTGAGCGCCCGGAGCCGTCCCTGTTTGAGCGCAGCGAGTTTGGACGGTGACAGCTCAAAATTCGCCCGGAGTAGCCCTGGAGGTTCAGGCCTTGAACTTTTGTTACTTTTCTTTCAAGAGAAAAGTAAAAGAAAAAGGCGGCAACGCCGCTCCATCCCTACAAATCGTTTTTACGAATTTCCCCCTTTTCTAAGTACTCTGGAAAAAACGAATAATTCCGTCAATTGGAAATTCATCCGGAAAGAATAACCCCAGAAGATAGACATCTGCTTGCCGCCCCTTCCGGACGCCCCGCGCTCAGAAGGGGGGGGGGAAGGGGGAAGGCATAACCCCTTATTATCTTTATATACCCATACCCTCTCGGGCATAAAAAAAGCTACAGTTACCTGTAGCTTTCAATTTTAGAAGAAGTGGAGCATATCGGACTCGAACCGATCACCTTCAGACTGCCAGTCTGACGCTCTAGCCAGATGAGCTAATGCCCCGTGTCTTATTTTCGAGTGCAAATATACAGCTTTTCTTGATATATACACTATCTTTGTGGAAAAATTTTACAGAAAAATACATGATTGTTTATAATACCACCTTCCATCTGGAAAAAGAGATCCACGACGAATGTCTGGAATACCTCAAAACCAGCTACATACCTGCGGCCGTCGCCAGCGGGTTTCTTCAGGCCCCCCTTCTGCTCCGCGTGATGCACACGGCCGACGACGAAGGATTCAGTTATTCCGTGCAGTTTCGGGTGAAAAACGCAGATACGCTCGATTATTGGCTCCGGCAGGAGGGAAGCGCCTTGCAACAAGCCCTGGTAGAACGATTCGGACACCAAATAGCCGGTTTTACCACCCTGCTCGAAGAAGTAGCCTTATAAACGACTTCCATTCAACAGCCTATCGGATGATAAAAGACCGTATTATACTCGGAATAGACCCCGGAACCATCATTATGGGTTACGGCGTGCTCAAAATAGAAGGCAACAAACCCCTGCTCGACACGATGGGCGTATTGCAACTCAACAAATTTGAGGACCATTATTTGCGTCTACGTAAAATATTCGAGCGGGTACTCGCCCTGATCGATCACTACCATCCCGACGAACTGGCTATCGAAGCCCCCTTCTTCGGGAAAAACGTGCAAAGTATGCTGAAATTAGGCCGCGCCCAGGGAGTGGCGATGGCGGCCGCGCTGGAAAGAGACATTCCTATATTCGAATATGCTCCCCTCAAGATTAAAATGTCGATCACCGGCAACGGCAATGCCTCGAAGGAACAGGTAGCCGGCATGTTACAACGTTATTTGCGCATCCCCGAAACCTCGATGCTGCCCCAACTGGATGCTACCGACGGCTTGGCGGCGGCCGTCTGCCATTATTTTCAGACCAACAATCCGGTAGCCGAAAAGAAATACACCGGCTGGAAAGACTTTATTGCCAAAAACCCGGGAAAAGTACGCTAAGAAAAACGCCAGGCAAACGCCCCCCCTTCTTGTATATTTTTTTAGTTTAAAAAAAACAGATGCCGGTGAAATTTCCATTCCATCGCAGTGGAGTCGGAATTTCACCGGCATGAAAATTTTTTTTCTTCGGCATGAAATTTCCTTTACTTGCGATGCTTTTGCAAGTTGTTGATTGTCAAGGATGTACAAAACGCGGTTTTTTCTCCCTACTTATTGTATATTTTTTATTTTTTAACACACTCCTTTTTACTGCGTCCGGGCCTCCCTGTCCCTGCTTCTTCGCCCCCTTTGCCTGGGCCCGGGGCCCTTAAAAAAACGGAGATCCTACCCGGGAAAACCGGGTTCGGGACCTCCGTTTATATTCTTCATTTTCCTTCTCTCCGGCACCTAAGCTTGGAAAAGACCCGGAAAAACAA
The DNA here is from genome assembly GCA_048465615.1 of Tannerellaceae bacterium. Taxonomy (GTDB): domain Bacteria; phylum Bacteroidota; class Bacteroidia; order Bacteroidales; family Tannerellaceae; genus Parabacteroides. The sequence continues at coordinate 26,989 of DBFWLD010000011.1, read as the reverse complement.
GGATTTCGGAAAGAAAAAACTCAGGAAACAACTAAACGATTCCTTGCGCCATCATCGCCTTGGCTACCTTCATGAAGCCGGCAATATTCGCGCCTTTTACATAGTTGATGTATTCCCCGTCCTTGCCGTGAGCCACGCATTGGGTATGAATGTCGCTCATAATCTGGTGCAAGCGGGCATCCACTTCGGCTGCCGTCCAGGAAATGTGCATGGCATTCTGCGTCATCTCCAATCCGGAAGTGGCCACGCCGCCGGCGTTGACGGCCTTGCCCGGCGCAAAGAGTTGCTTATGCTCGATAAACAGGTCGACAGCTTCGGCCGTGCAACCCATATTCGATACTTCGGCTACGCACAAGGTGTTGTTTTCGATCAGTTTGCGGGCATCGTCGGCATCCAGTTCGTTTTGCGTGGCGCAGGGCAGGGCAATATCCACTTTCTGCTGCCAGGGCTTTTGGCCGGGATAGAATGTAGAACCGGGAAATTCGTCGGCGTAAGGAGCCACAATATCGTTGCCCGAATTGCGCAGTTCCAGCATATAGTCGATCTTTTCGCCCGAAATACCTGCCGGATCGTAAATATACCCGTCGGGGCCGGAGATGGTTACTACCTTGGCGCCCAATTCGGTGGCTTTGATCGTCGCGCCCCAGGCCACATTGCCGAAGCCCGAGACGGCTACCGTTTTTCCCTTGATGTCGATGCCGTGCGTTTCCAACATCTGATGAACGAAATATAATGCGCCGAAGCCGGTAGCTTCCGGACGGAGGATAGAGCCGCCGAATTCCATGCCTTTGCCGGTGAAAGTACCCGTGTTTTCGCGGGCCAGTTTTTTATACATGCCGTACATATAGCCTACTTCGCGTCCGCCTACGCCGATGTCGCCGGCCGGCACGTCGCGGTCGGGGCCCAGGTTGCGCCAGAGCTCCAGGATGAATGCCTGGCAGAAACGCATGATTTCAGCGTCGCTTTTCCCGCGGGGAGCGAAGTCGGAACCGCCTTTGCCGCCGCCCATAGGCAGGGTGGTGAGCGCGTTTTTGAAAGTCTGTTCGAAGCCGAGGAATTTCAGAATGGAAAGATTGACCGAGGGGTGGAAACGAATGCCGCCCTTGTACGGGCCGATGGCGTTGTTGAATTGGACGCGATAGCCCAGGTTCACCTGGATTTCTCCTTTATCGTCTACCCAGGGCACACGGAAAGTAAAGATGCGTTCGGGTTCCACCAGCCGTTCGATGATTTTGGCTTTCTCGAATTCGGGGTGTTGGTTGTACACCTCTTCGATCGATAAGAGGACTTCCTTGACGGCTTGCAAATACTCTTTTTCGCCCGGATGTTTAGCTTCCAGTTGAGATAAAATGACTTCTGTCTTCATAGCATTTATTTCTTTTTAAGGGATAACATTCTGTAGGCAAATGTAGGGAATATTATGGAACGGCCAAGAGTTGGGCTTACTTTTTGTAAGATAATTTTGGCCATGGAGGGTGAAAAGGGGCGAAAACCTGTTAAAAAGCACATTCCGGCTTACGGCGGCGCGATGAAGGAGGCGCCGAGGGTAGAAAGGGAGCGTCGAGGCGGCCCGAAAGAAGGCCCCGAAGCCTCGGGCGCAGCCTTCGCGCGGCAGGCGGAGGGCTTGGGAAAGGGTTGAATTATGAAGGATGGGTTTGTTTGTCCGAACGGATAAATTCCTTACATTTGGCGTTATCAAAATATGTAAAATACTATGAGCGGAATACCGGACTTCAAGAACCTTGTGTTTAAAGACACATCTTTCGCCAATCTGATGAATAAGCGCATTTATAATGTATTGCTTATCGCCACTAAATACGATGCGTTCATGTTGGAAGACGACGGGCGCGTGGACGAACAAATTTTCAATGAGTATACTTCGCTGAGCCTGCGCTACCCCCCTCGCTTCACGCAGGTGACTACCGAGGCCGAGGCCCTGGCCGAATTGGAAAAACGCAATTTCGAACTGATTATCTGCATGCCGAATATGGATAACCGCGATATTTTCGCGGCCGCTACCGAAATCAAAGCCCGGTATCCGAGCATCCCTATCGTGGTGCTTACTCCTTTTTCGAAAGAAGTGTCCAAGCGGATCGCCAACGAAGACCTGAGTGCGATCGACTATGTATTCAGTTGGCTGGGGAACGCCGAATTGTTGCTGGCTATCATCAAGCTGATAGAGGACAAGATGAACGCCCCCGACGATACGGCCAGCACAGGCGTGCAGATTATTCTGCTGGTGGAAGATTCGGTGCGCTTTTATTCCTCGGCCCTTCCGCATTTGTATAAGTTCGTGCTGGAGCAAAGCCAGATGTTTGCCAAAGAAGCGCTGAACGACCATCAGCGTACGCTGCGCATGCGCGGGCGTCCTAAAATCAAGCTGGCGCGTACCTATGAAGAAGCAGTGCGTATTTTCGACCAGTATCGCGACAATATGCTGGGCATCATTTCCGACATGAGTTTTATGAACAACGGGGCGAAAGACTCTTTTGCCGGCTATAAGTTCGGGCAGTATGTCAGGAAGACCGGGCTGATCATTCCCTTCGTGCTCGAATCGTCGGAAGTGGCCAATAAGGTGTATGCCAAAGAGTTGCATTGCTCGTTTATCGATAAGAACTCGAAGAGTTATCCGCAGGATTTGCGGAAAAAGATTATGCAGCGGTTCGGTTTCGGCGATTTCGTGATTCTCAATCCGCAGACGAAACAGGAAATTATGCGCATCAAGGATTTGAAAGACCTGCAAAAGAAGGTCTTCCAGATTCCCGACGACTCGCTAATTTATCACCTGAGCCGGAATCATTTTTCCCGGTTCTTTTATTCCCGGGCCATGTTCCCGCCGGCCGAGGTGCTGAAAAATGTGGATGTAAGCGATTACAAGAATATGGATGAGGCCCGGCAATTGATTTTCGACCTGATCGTGCAATACCGGCGGATGAAAAACTCGGGTGTGGTGGCCGTGTACCAGAAGGACCGGTTCGACGAGTATAGTAATTTCGCCCGTATCGGCGAGGGGTCGCTCGGAGGGAAGGGCCGCGGCCTGGCTTTTATCGGGGCGATGGTGAAACGATACCCGGCTTTGGAATACGCCAATTTTTCGGTGACGATTCCCAAAACGGTGGTGATATGTACCGATATTTTCGACGAGTTCATGGAGACGAACGAGTTGTATCCGGTGGCCCTCAGCGATAGCGACGACGAGACGATCCTGAAATATTTCCTCCGGGCGAGCCTGCCGGCGCGGTTGATCGAAGATTTGATGGCCTTTTTCGAAGTGGTGAAAAGCCCCCTCGCCGTGCGTTCGTCCAGTTTGCTGGAAGATTCGCATTATCAACCCTTTGCCGGTATTTATTCCACCTATATGGTGCCCAAGATGGACGACCGGTACGAGATGCTTCGCACCGTAAGCGATGCCATCAAGGCGGTCTATGCCTCGGTTTTTTATCGCGACAGCAAGGCTTATATGACGGCTACGTCCAACCTGATCGACCAGGAGAAGATGGCGATCGTGTTGCAGGAGGTGGTCGGCACGCGTTACAACGATCATTTTTACCCGATGCTTTCGGGGGTGGCGCGGTCGCTGAATTTCTATCCCATCGGCAATGAGAAGGCGGAAGACGGAATTGCGAACGTGGCTCTGGGTTTGGGCAAGTATATCGTGGACGGCGGGCAGACCTTGCGTTTTTCGCCCCGTCATCCGCATAATATTTTGCAGATGAGCACGATGGATTTTGCGCTCAAGGAAACGCAGACAAGGTTTTACGCGCTCGATCTGAAAAACCTGGCCGAAAATTTCTCGGTCGACGATGCGTTTAATTTATTGAAACTGAATCTGAAAAACGCCGATGCCGACGGTTCGTTGAAATATATCGTTTCTACCTACGATCCTACCGACCAGGTGATTCGCGACGGGTATTACCCGGGCGGCCGGAAGATTATTTCGTTTGTGAATATTTTGCAGCACGATGTGTTTCCGCTGGCCGATACGCTCGATAAGCTTTTGCACGTGGGGCAAGACGAAATGGGGCGGCCGGTGGAAATCGAGTTTGCCGTAAACATGGATCCCAGGCAACCCGACCGGGCTACGTTTTATTTGTTGCAGATCAGGCCGATCGTGGATAATAAGGAGATTATGGATGAAGATCTTACCTTGGTAAGGAAGGAGGAAACGATTCTTTCTTCCGCCAGCGTGCTGGGGCATGGCGTGGTGAGCGACGTGCAGGATGTGGTATATGTGAAGACGGGGGCTTTCAGCTCGGCGAATACGCAGTTGATTGCCTACGAGATCGAAAAGTTGAACCGGCAGTTTACGGAGCAGGAACGGAGTTATGTGCTGGTGGGGCCCGGACGATGGGGAAGCAGCGATCCGTGGCTGGGCATTCCGGTGAAATGGCCGCATATCAGCAATGCGCGGGTCATTGTGGAATGCGGGCTTGAAAATTACCGGGTCGATCCGAGCCAGGGGACGCATTTTTTCCAGAATCTTACTTCCTTCGGGGTGGGCTATTTTACCGTGAATCCTTTTAAGGGCGACGGTTGGTTTGACGAGGCTTTTCTGAATGCGCAGCCGGCTGTGACGGAGACGGAGTATTTGCGGCATGTGCGTTTCGAGCGGCCGGTGGTGATTAAGATGGACGGCAAGAAAAGTTTGGGCGTGGTACTGAAACCCGAAGGCGCAGTACGGGAATAAAAGGATAAAGGAATGGATAAGAAAAAGCCGATGCGGATTTGAAGGGTTTGCATCGGCTTTTTTGTTATTTTATCTATCGGCATAAGCCGGAAGGAGAATCCGGTAGAGAGGTTCCCGGAGGGGGGAAGCTTTCATTCCTTTGCTGGAGGGGGCTCCGTGACGGGAAATCTTCATTCTCCGGCCGGAAGCTCCAGGGTATGTATCCATTCCTGCGCTTTTTGCAGGGTGTCGGGCTTGCCGATGTCCAAAAGGCGCAGGTTCTCGGCCGGATAGGCTTGGATGGCCGTTTTGGCGCAGATGGAAAGGTAGAAGTTGATAATGGAGAATTTGCCTGTCCATTCTTCCATCCAGTCGAATATCTGCGGGCTGATCATATGGATACCGCCGAAGGCATATTCGTTATGTTGTTCCGGATCGAAATAAGGGTAGTACGATTTCACTTCGCCGGTTTCGTGGTTGCGCCAGCCGCATAACTTGTCTTCTTGGTTGAAAAGAAGGTAGCGCGAGGTGTTGCGCTTGCTCACCACCAGGGTGGCCAACGCTTGGGTTTGTACGTGCGTGTCGTATAGTTTCCGTAAGTCTACGTTGGAAAGAATGTCGACGTTGTGTACCAGAAAAGGCTCGTCGCCTTGCAGGTAGCAGGCGGCTTTTTTAATACCGCCTCCGGTGTCCAGCAGGTAATCCTGTTCGTCGGAGATGGAAATATTCAGCCCGAAATAATCGCGGGCGGCCAGAAACTCCTCGATCTGATAGCCTAAATGGTGGATGTTAACGACGATTTCGTCGAAACCGGCTGCTTTTAATTTCAGAATAACGTGTTCCAACATCGGTTTGCCTGCAATCGGCAGCAGGGCTTTGGGAGTGGTGTCGGTCAGCGGTTTCAGCCGTGAACCCAGACCGGCCGCAAAAATCATCGCTTTCATAACGTTGCATCAAAGATTTGTTCTATATTTTGTTCGCGGTGTATCAGGTGTACTTTCACCCCGAATTTGGCGTTCAGATGTTCGGCCAGGTGTTGGGCCGAGTAGACCGAGCGGTGTTGGCCTCCGGTGCAGCCGAAGCTGATCATCAGATTGGTGAACCCGCGGTCGAGGTAGCGTTTTACCGAGGCGTCGGTCAGGCTGTAGACGTGTTGGAGGAATGGGGCGATTTCTCCGTCGTCTTCCAGAAAACGGATAACGGGTTGGTCGAGCCCCGTAAAATGGTTGTATCGCTCGTATTTGCCGGGGTTGTTGATGGCGCGGCAGTCGAATACGAATCCGCCGCCGTTGCCGCTCGGATCGTTGGGAATGCCTTTCTTGTAGGCAAAACTGACGATTTTTACTTCTAAGGTGCGTTTTTGCATGGCGTCTGAAAATTGTTTCAGCGAGGTCAGTTCCCGCAGTACCCGGCAAAGGTAGGGGTATTCGGGGAAGTCGCCGCGCAGAAGTTGGCGCAGGTTGTCGATGGCGAAGGGCACGCTCTGGATGAAATGGGGCTTTTTCTCGAAATAGCCCCGGAACCCGTAGGCGCCCAGTACTTGCAAGGTGCGGAAGAGGACGAAATGCCGGAGTTGGCTGAAAAAATAGGTTTCTTGCACGGGGATGTATTTTCCCAGAGCTTGGAGATAAGCGTGCAGCAATTCGTCTCGCAAATCGTCGGGGTATTTAGCCTTGGCTTGCCAGAGGAAGGAGGCTACGTCATAGTAGACCGGGCCTTTCCGGCCTCCCTGGAAATCGATCAGCCAGGGTTCGCCGTCTTTTATCATCACATTGCGCGATTGGAAGTCGCGATACATGAAGGTGGCCGACGAGTTGCGCAGCAATACGTCGCTCATCTTCTGGAAATCGTCTTCCAGGCGATCTTCCTGAAATTCCATGCCGGTGGCTTTGAGGAAGCAGTATTTGAAGTAATTCAGATCCCAGAGAATCGAACGCCGGTTGAATTCCGGCTGGGGGTAACAGCGGGAAAAATCGAATCCGTCGGCGCCGGCAAACTGCACCGAGGGGAGCAAGGTGATGGTTTTATGCAGCAGGCGGCGTTCGTCTTCGTCGAAGACGCTGCTTTTCCGTCCTTTTCCGATGGCGTCGAACAGGAGGGTGTCGCCCAGGTCTTCCTGCAAATAGCAGGTATAATCGCCCGACCAGGCGTATACGCGGGGTACGGGCAGGCCTTTTTCCCGAAAGTGGGCGGCCATATAAAGAAATGCTTTGTTTTCTTCGGCCGAGGTGCCGCTCACGCCGATCAGCGTTTGGCTGCCCCGGAGCCGGAAATACCGGCGGTTGGAGCCGGAGGAAGGCAGCTCGGTTATTTCGTCGGCCTTGCTTCCGGCGTGGTTCAGGTAAAGTGTTTTTAGTTCTTCTGCGATCATGTTGGTTGAATTACGCTCCTAAGGTAAGGTTTTTCCTGCATAAAACGGCCGGCCCCCGGGGGAAAATAAAAAAGACTTCGCGACGCGGGGGCGCCGGAAGTCTTTCTTTTACATGACCAATAATTTATATTTCCCGCGAAACAGGCTGATGGCGTGGAGATTGGTCTCCCCCATGCCTGGTTCGCCATCCGAAAACGGCTGTTTTACAAAATGCCTTGCGCCATGATGGCTTTGGCTACTTTCATGAAACCGGCTACGTTGGCACCTTTTACGTAATTGACGTATCCGTCTTCCTGCTTGCCGTATTTCACGCATTGTTCGTGGATCGATTTCATGATGCTTTGCAGCTTCTCATCCACTTCTTCGCTGCTCCAACTCAGCTTCATGGCGTTCTGCGTCATTTCCAGACCGGATACGGATACGCCTCCGGCATTGGCGGCTTTCCCCGGCGCATACAGAATCTTAGCTTCCAGGAAGGCGTCGATAGCTTCGGGCGTAGAAGGCATGTTGGCGCCTTCCGATACGGCGATACAGCCGTTGGCCAGCAGCGTTTTGGCTTCTTCGCCGTTCAGTTCGTTCTGAGTCGCGCTCGGCATGGCGATGTCGCATTTTTCGCCCCACGGACGGGCTCCTGCTACGTATTTGCAACCGTATTGCTCGGCGTATTCGCGGATACGGCCGCGGTAGAGGTTTTTCAGTTCCATGATGTAATCCAGTTTTTCGCGGTCGATGCCGTCCGGATCGTAGATATAGCCGTCGGAGTCGGACATGGTTACCACTTTGGCGCCGAGGCTGATGAGTTTTTCCACCGTATACTGGGCCACGTTACCCGATCCGGATACCGCTACCACTTTGTCTTTGATGTCGATGCCGCGGGTGGCCAGCATCTGGAGCAGGAAATAGACGTTTCCGTATCCCGTAGCTTCCGGACGGATAAGCGATCCGCCGAATTCGATGCCTTTGCCGGTAAACGTGCCGGTATTTTCGCGGGCCAGCTTTTTGTACATGCCGTACATATAGGCTACTTCGCGTCCGCCTACGCCGATGTCGCCGGCCGGTACGTCGGTATCGGGGCCGATATGGCGCCACAATTCCAGTACGAAGGCTTGGCAGAAACGCATGATCTCAGCATTCGATTTGCCTCGCGGGCTGAAATCCGAGCCTCCTTTGCCGCCGCCCATCGGCAGGGTAGTCAGCGAGTTTTTGAAGGTTTGTTCGAAGGCGAGGAATTTCAGGATCGACTGGTTGACGGAAGCATGAAAACGGATACCGCCTTTGTACGGGCCGATGGCGTTGTTGTGCTGGATGCGGTAGCCCATATTGGTCTGCACTTGTCCCTTATCGTCGGTCCAGGTGACGCGGAAGGAGAAAATGCGATCGGGGATACAAAGCCGTTCGATCAGGTTGCTCTTTTCGAATTCGGGATGTTCGTTGTATACCTCTTCGATAGTGCCTAATACTTCCGATACGGCCTGATGGTATTCCGGTTCGTTCGGGAATCTTCTTTTCAGGGTGTCTAAAACTTCACTTGCCTTCATAAGACTGATTTTATTTTTATGTTATACCAAATTGCTAGTTGCGCGCCGTTTGTTCAACGACGGGGCAAAGGTAAGCGAATTTTTTATACCTGCAAATATTTGAAAGATAAAATAAGAAAAAAATGTCATTTAGATATATTAATCGGCTATTAGCTACTAAATGTCAGTCTTTCCTATGCCGGATGTTTTTATAGATAGGCACAAACACGATGATAGCCGAGGCTACGAGGGCGAAAATCACGTTGAAATCGATTTTTTTGCTGTAAGCTAGCAGCATATAGCAGAGTACGCCCCATAAGAGGGTGAGACAGACGGCTTGACTATTTGTTATTTTTCTGCGGGCCATTGTTTGTTTTTGTTAGTTGAGTGTGTATAGAGTTTGAAGCGTGGCGGAGGCGAAATTTGCCGGGTTGCAACCCGGTGCCGATTGGTTGGGAGCCAGATGAAATTCCGCGGGAAAAACAGCCTTCCACTTGTTAAGCGAGCCAGGGAGCAACGTCTTCGGGTACCGGACGCCCGTGGGTGAGGTGGGCGGGAACCGCCGGGGTGTAGCGAGTGGGAAGAACGGTTTTCGACAGGGGATAGGGTTGTATCCGGTAGCGTATTCATTTCTTATCCGGCAGACATAAGCGAGCCGAGATAAATAAAGATAGCCAAGAGAACAGCGATCAGCGCGAAAAACAGCATGATTTGTTTTTCCAGCGGATACCGGCGAAGGAAAGGAATATGCCGCGTCCAGCCGGCTACTTTATTGATTTCTTCGGCTTCCTCGTCTTCTTCGGGCAGTTCGTAGCCGCCTTCTTTCATGATTTCCATGGCGCGGGCCACGTCGGTTTCCAGTATCTCTACGCGGGCGCCTCCCACGTCTACATAGCCGGCCATCAGTTGGCTGCTAAATTCGTTTCGCAGGTAGCATTCGATGCCTTCCGATTTAAGGAGGGCCATTAAGGTCCGGGCCTCTGCCGGATAGGTGAACCGGGCTATTTCTACCATTTTATCCATATCCATCTTGTTTTTCAGAAAATACAGGCGGCCGAAAGTCGGGTGCGCTTGTGGCAAAGATAGTGCAAACCGAGCGCAGAAGCAAGCTTGCTTGGTTCTGCCGAGGTGCCGCCTATCTTCGTTTTGATTCTTTGAAGCAAAGATAGTGCAAACCGAGCGCAGAGGCAAGCTTGCTTGGTTCTGCCGAGGTGCCGCCTATCTTCGTTTTGATTCTTTGAAGCAAAGATAAAAAAATCTGGCGGGCTTAGAGGAAGGATGCGGGATAAAAATGACGTATATAAGCGGTCGTTTTTTTCCTTATATCTGAAAAAGGGGGGAGAAATTGCATACGGGCAAAAGAAAAACGCCGTCCGGTAAGGTGTTTTCCGGACGGCGATAGAATGGAAAAATAAAGAGTTATCTGTTTGGCTGAAGGAACGGTATAAGAAAGACGATCGTTTAAAAAACAACCGCTACTTCGGCGCCGATCTGGAAAGGCTTGCCCAGTTGCATAAAGGGGTTGCCGAACGATTCGAAATAGAAAGCCGAATAGGTGGTGTTGGTGATATTTTTGCTCCAGATATTCAGGTTCACAATGCCTTTCCGTACGCCGGCTTTGGCATTCAACAAGCCGTAGAAGGGTTGGCTCAGATCGTTTTTTTCCGTCCAGAAGATTTGGCCGGCTCCGGTGAACTGGGCAGATACCGTGAACTGGTCGAACCAGCAGCTACGCAGGATGCGGGTGTATTGAAGGCCTGCGCTCAGGGTATGGCGCGGCGTATAAGGAATATAATTGCCTTTGCAATCGGTCGCTTCAATCTGGCCGGTTGCTTCGTTTTTCTTTTCGTTCATATAGTCGCGGAAGGTGGCGTGTGTGTAACCGTAATTCACATCGGCGGTCAGTCCTTCCGCCAGAAGCGCGCGCAGGGATACTTCGGCGCCGTAACTGCGGGCTTTCCCGGCGTTGGTCAGGATGCGGCCGTTGCCGCTGTTGACGAATTGGGTAAGTTGCACGTCGCGGATGTCCATGTAGAACAGGGTCAGTTCGGCATTCAACCGCTGGTCGATCAGCTCGCTGCGGATGCCGGCTTCGTAATTCCAACTGAACTCGGGTTTATAGGCGGCTACTTCTTCGAGCGGCAGCGGTTCGTTTACGGGGAAGGGCATCATGTCTTTCACCGCTTTCATCATATCGTATTGCATCTGGCTTTTCATCACATCCGCCGACATTTGTACATTGTAGCCTCCCGCTTTATATCCTTTGGCTACGGAAAGGTAGGTAAAGGTGGTAGGGGTGCATTCATATTTGAGAGAGATTTTAGGCAGGAGCTGCCAGAAATCTTGCGAGATATGGGCGTCCATCACCGAGCTTTCATAGAGTTTGCTCATATCGATGATGCCCGGCATACCGTCGAAAGCGAATCCCATCCGCATCCGGGCTTCCGACTGATAGTCCATCTTTTGTTTTTCGTAATCCAGACGCAGCCCGGCAGTGATCGACAACCCTTCTATGAAAAGGTTATTGTAAGTAGACTGGTGATAGAGAGCCAGACCATACGAAGGGGTATCGAAGGAACCGGGTATATAGAGCTCGTCGTCGAGCACTTTCAGGGTAACCGGCATGTTGGGGTTGTCTTCTTTGATCCGATCGAAGGTTTTTTGCAGTACGTCGCGGATGCCGTCTTTTTTGAAGGTGACGGGGCCGTCGGTGTGAAGTCCGTCGTAAAAACCGTAGAGGCCGAACGACCATTGATAGTTGCGGCCGGTGGTGCTTTTCAGGGCGATTTCCTGGCTGACGGCGTGTTGTTTTTGTTTTTGGTTGAGGGTGAAGACCGAGAGGGTGTCGTAGTCCTGATCCATCTTCATATCGTCTTTGAAATATTGGTAGCCGGTGGTACTGGTCAGGGCGATCCGATCGGTTTGGTAGGCCAGGCGGAGGTGGTTTGCCAGCATGGTGCGATTGTACGAACTAGGGTCGTTGAAGCAAACGGGAGCTGTTTGCCCGGTGGCCGGGTTGTAGCGTCCGTAGGGGAAAGCGCCCTGGTCGGTATAATCGAAAGCAAAGCTGTAGGCGGCGGTAAGTTGCGGAGTGATACGCCAATCCAGCTTGAAACGTCCGCCGGCCGACTCTTCTTTGTCGGCTTTTTTGCCGGTATATTCGTTCAGGAAATAGCCGTTGTTGCGGTCGTAATAAGCGCTGACAAGCAAGCCCAGCGATTCGCTGAGTTTGTTGTAATGGGCCGCTTTGGCTTTAAACTGGCCGTGGTTGCCGGCCGATACGGAGAGCTTGGTACCCTGAAAATTGAACGGAGAAAGGGTGTAGATATTCACGATCCCTCCCATCGCGTTGCGGCCGTACAAGGTTCCTTGGGGGCCGCGGAGCACTTCGATACGCTGAATATCGGTGAGTTCGAAGTCGAATGTGCTTTTGTCCAGGTAAGGAACGTCGTCGACGTAAAGGCCGATCGACTGGCCGCTGCTGCGGGCACCGATACCACGTATGTAGATGGCCGACGTGAGCTTCGAACCGTAATCGGGCATATAGAGATTGGGCACGAACGAACTGATGTCTTTCAACGCGTCGATTTGCCGGGCGGCAATAGTTTGGGGCGAGAAAACGGAGACGGAACCGGGTAGGGTTTTCAGGTTGTTCGTTTCCTTTGTCGACGAGGTTACGACGACTTCACCGATATTGTACGTCTTGATTGTATCGTTTTCGTTTGTCCTTATTCCGTCGGCCCGGAGGGTTTGCCATCCGAAAAGCGTGCCGAGTGCCAACAGGCAGCAGTAGCGTTGTGTCATTCTCAGTTTTTTTGTTAGTGTTTTATAAATACAAAGAAACGGGATATTCCTACATAACGCAATCACTAGATGTAGTGATTTTCTTCTTCTCTCCGCAGGATACGTTTTTTTATAATTTTAAGTCGTTGTCGCCGTTGTCGCCCTCCGAATTATATGTAATTTTGTACCCGTTTTCAACCGATATGCCCCAACTGACTACTATAGAGCGTTTGCTCCGCAAGCTCGACGGCAAAGTAAAAAAGGCCGTTTACGAGTACGGTTTGATTGCCGACGGCGACCGGATACTGGTCGGGCTGTCGGGCGGTAAGGATTCGTTGGCTTTGGTCGATTTGCTGGGCCGCCGCTCGCGTATCTTCCGTCCCCGGTTCGAAGTGGTGGTAGCGCATATCGTGATGCGGAATATCCCCTACCGTTCGGATGCGGCTTATCTGAGAAGCCGGGCCGAGGCCTACGGGTTTCCTTTTCTTGTGCATGAAACCAGTTTCGATCCTTCCACCGATACCCGTAAATCGCCTTGTTTCCTGTGTTCATGGACGCGTCGCAAGGCGCTTTTCGAAATTGCGAAGCGGGAAGGGTGTAATAAGATTGCGCTCGGGCATCATCAGGACGACGTGCTGGAGACCTTGCTGATGAATCTGCTTCATCAGGGAGCCTTCGGCACGATGCCGCCCCGGCTGAAGATGGATAAGTTTCCGATGGAGATTATCCGCCCGCTTTGTCTGATTGAAGAAAAGGATTTGGTTCGGTTGGCCGAAGAGTCAGGGTACCGGAAGCAAGTGAAGAACTGCCCGTACGAGTCGGACTCAAGCCGTTCGGAGGTAAAGGAGTTGCTGGGCCGTTTGGAGGAAATGGCCCCGGGCGTGCGGTATAGCTTGTGGGGGAGCATGACGAATATACAGTCGGATTATTTACCTAAGAAGATAAACTAAAGGTATGGTTTTCCGGGTTAGGTCTTTAAATAATATGTAGCAATGAAAGCACTTTATACGATTTTACTGCTGATAGGCTCGAATATTTTTATGATTTGTGCGTGGTACGGTCATTTAAAAATGAAGCAACAATTTAGCTGGTTTGCTCACTTGCCTCTTATAGGAGTTATTTTGTTTAGTTGGATGTTGGCTTTGGCGGAATATTGCTTGCAAGTGCCGGCCAACCGGTTGGGATTCCGGGATAACGGAGGGCCGTTTAGTTTGATGCAATTGAAAGTTGTTCAGGAGATTATTACATTAATCGTGTTTGTGATCTTTAGCGCTACGGCATTTAAGGGCGAGTCTTTCCACTGGAATCATTTAGCTGCCTGCGTTTGCTTGGTGTTAGCGGTGTATTTTGTGTTTATGAAATGACTTTTTTAGCTAAGAGATTCTTACCCTTGCCTATATGGTGAATACTCGGGTGAATTATAAATGTGCAGTCATTCTATCTATAATCTTTTTTACGAAGGGGAGATTGTTTTTTATTACATCGAAGACAACTTCTGCGTCAATATCGAAATAGTGGTGAGCAATAATATCTCTCATTCCCATCATCCCTTTCCAATCTACTTCCGGATATTGAAGAAGTAGTTTTTTATCTGTTGCCCGGTCTATTCTTTTGATACTCTCTCCAATGGCAATGAGTAACATACAAATGCTTTCCATTCTTTCTATACCGCTTGGCGTATTCAAGAAGTCGTCTGGGGAAAAGATCGTGTTTGAACGTTCTAGTATCTTTTCCATAGCCTTATTGACTTTTTGCAAGGAAGAACGTACTAATTCAACATCATACATAAATACCCTCCCTCTCGATTCTATGGCGTAATAAAGCATCCATCTTTTCACGTATCCTCACGATGTCTACTTGGCAGCCGAATAAGGTTTGCAAGTCTTCCTTGATATGAACCAAAGCAAACAGAGACGGCCTTGAGGTCTCCAGGCAAATGTCCACGTCGCTATCTTCCGTTTGTTCGCCTCTGGCGACCGAACCAAAAATACCCATACGAATAATTCCGTATCTGGAAGCGTTCTTTGCCATATAGTCTTTTAATAGGCACATATATTCAGAAGTAGATTTCATATTAGAAGCTATGTTCATTTTTTTAAACAAAAGTAGCAATTTATCTGGAAATATCAAGTTCTTGAATAATTGCGCTTATCCGATCGCCGACTCGATATAAGCCAGTATCTCCTTTTCTTCGTCCGGATGAAACCAGCGGATGTCCGGGTCGCGTTTGAACCAGGTCATTTGTTTGCGGGCATATACGCGGCTGTTGCGTTTTATTTTTTCCACGGCTGTTTCCAGGCTCCATTCGCCGTCGAAGTAACGGAATAATTCTTTGTATCCCACTGTATTTAATGCGTTCAGACGGCGATAGGGGTAAACCCGGCGTGCTTCTTCCAGCAAACCGTCGGCCATCATCTGGTCGACGCGCCGGTTGATGCGGTCGCACAAATCCTCGCGATCGCGGTTCAAGCCTATTTCCAGGATGCGAAACGGACGTTGCTTGGGTGTATGGGTACGGTAGGAGGAATAGGGGCGTCGGGTCTGACGGCAGATTTCCACCGCATGAAGCACCCGCTTGTAGTTGTTACGGTCTACTTCTTCATAATGCTGCGGATCGGCCGCTTGGAGTTCGGCCAGAAAAGGGGCTAATCCTTCGCGTTCGAATTGGTCGTATACGGCTTTTCGTATGTCGGGGGTTACGGTAGGCATCTCGTCGATGCCCTTGCATACCGCGTCGATATACATCATCGAACCGCCGGTCATGATAACGGCAGGGGTGGTTCGGAATAGGTCGTCCAGCAAGCCGAGGGCTTCCTCTTCAAAGCGGCTGGCACTGTAATAATCGGAAAGCGAAAGGGTGCCCACCATATAATGCTTCACCCGTTGCAATTGGCCGGGAGTGGGGGCCGCCGTGCCGATAGGCAGGTCTTTATAGAGCTGACGGGAGTCGGAAGAAAGGATAGGCGAGCCGAAATGTTCGGCCGCCCGTAAGCTTAATTCCGTTTTTCCGACCCCTGTCGGCCCGAGTATGACAATGAGCGAAGGCATCAAAAGCGTTCGTCGTCATAGGGATTATCCATCGGGCTGTCTCCCAGCCCTTCGAATCCTTCTTTATCGAGTTCGTCGATGTCGTATTCCGAATCGCCGTAAAAATCTTCCCCTATTTCCGTACTTCCGTTTTTGGTTTCGAAGTCGTCGAGCGATACGAACTGGGCGGGAGGCATGCCGATCGATTTGCTGCATACCGGCTCGTCGAGATCCTGGCCCGGCACGATTTCCCTGAGTTCCATAAAGAAGGCCCGTTCGGTGAAGTAATCGAATACAAAGAGCAGTTTCTGGTGTTCGTCTTCCAGCAATTCTTCCAGGCGGGTGTCTTCCATAATGTAGCTGTCTACCTCCGAAGAAGTATCCATTTCCACCAGGGTGATTTCCGTGCGTTTGCTCCAATCGTCGTCGCAGATAAAGAAAGAGCACATCTGATCCTTGGTATAGCCTACCGAATCGAGGATTGTGTTATATAGATCCAGGAAGGTGGCTTCGGAATCGATTTTGATTTCGCGTTTGAAGTCATCTGCTTCGTCTGACAATATTAAAAATCTGAATAGCATAATCGTACTTTTTTTGATTGCACCAAAAGTAATAAAAATTTTTAATGCCAGCCTTTCCGCCGCCTTTTTATTCGTCGATCGATCCCCTGACGATGCCGCGACTCGACGATTTGATGAAATTCAAAATCAAATCCCGCTCTTCGCTCGGCTCGTATTCGGTTTCGATCGCTTTGAGGGCTTCCGTATTGTTGAGCCCGCGGGTATACAGCGTGCGGTAAATGTCCTGAATCAGGAACACCTGCTGGTTGGTAAACCCGCGCCGGCGCAATCCGACGATATTGATCCCGCAGTACACGATCGGATCGCGCCCGATCAGCGTGTAGGGAGGAATATCTTTTCCGATGCGCGAACCGCCCTGTATCATCACATGTCTGGAAATACGCGAGAACTGGTGCACCAGCGTGCCGCCGCTTACGATGGCGAAGTCGTCGATTTCCACCTCGCCCGCAATCTGGGAAGCATTGCCGATAATCACATTATCCTTTACCACGCAATCGTGGGCAATATGCGAATAAGCCATGATCAGGCAGTTGCAGCCCACTACCGTTTTTCCTTTCGAGGCGGTGCCGCGGTTTACCGTCACGCATTCGCGGATGGTGGTATGGTCTCCGATTTCGGCCGTCGTAATTTCGCCCGCGAATTTCATATCCTGGGGAATCCCTGCGATGACCGCTCCGGGAAAGATATTACAATGAGCGCCTATCCGCGCGCCGTCGAGAATAACGGCATGGGAATAAATATGGCAGTTGTCGCCGATCACGACATCCTTTTCGATCACCGCAAACGGATCGATCGTTACGTTCCGGCCGATCTTTGCGTCGGGATGAACGACGGCTAAGGGAGATTGATTCATGTTTACCTTTGTATATATATTATTTGTTCTTAATAATCTGGGCCATAAATTCGGCTTCGCTCACCAGCTTTTCGCCTACGAAAGCATAGCCTTTCATGGTGGAAATGCCACGACGGATGGGCGCCAGCAATTCCAGACGCAGAATCAGCGTATCGCCCGGCACTACTTTCTGGCGGAATTTCACCCCGTCGATCTTCATGAAATAGGTGGAATAACGCTCGGGTTCATCCACCGAATTGAGTACCAGCAAACCGCCCGTCTGCGCCATAGCTTCTACCTGCAATACGCCCGGCATCACCGGTTCCTGCGGGAAATGCCCGGTAAAGAAGGGCTCGTTGGTGGTAATATTTTTAACGCCCACGATATAATTGCCGCCGATTTCGATGATCTTGTCGACCAACAGGAAGGGATAACGGTGGGGAAGCAGTTCGCGAATGCGGTTGATGTCCATCACCGGGGGGCGGTTGGCGTCGTAGATGGGGGCCTGCACTTCGTTGAGCTTGATGTCTTTGCGGATCATGCGGGCCAGTTGGTTGTTGATCTTGTGGCCCGGGCGGGTGGCGATGATGCGTCCGCGGATGGGCTTGCCGATCAGGGCCAGGTCGCCCATGACGTCGATCAGCTTATGACGGGCCGGCTCGTTGTCGAATACCAGCGGCTTGTTGTTGATATAGCCCAGGTCTTGCACGTTCTTATGGGGAATCTGCAACATGTCGGCCAGTTGGTCGAGCGATTCCTGGGGGATTTTCTGGTCGTAGATCACGATGGCATTATCCAAGTCGCCGCCTTTGATCAGGTTGTTTTGCAGCAGCATTTCCACTTCGCGTACGAAAACGAAGGTGCGCGAGGCGGCCAGTTCCGAGGGAAACTCGCTCAAATCGTTCAGGGTAGCGAACTGGTTCGACAGCACGGGCGAGTCGAACGAGATCAATACGTTTACGCTGAAATTGTCGTCGGGCAGAATCACCAGCGAAGAGCCGGTTTCCTCGTCTTTCACTTCAATTTTGTGCTTGACGATATAGTAGTCTTTCGGAACGTTTTGTTCTACCGTTCCTACTTTCTGGATTTCTTCGGTGTAGAAGCGCGCGCTTCCGTCGAGTATCGGAAACTCGGGGGCGTTTACCTCGATCAGACAGTTGTCGATACCGAACGCATACAGAGCGGCCATGGCATGTTCGATCGTGCCGACCTGTACGCCGTTTTTCGACAGCACCGTGCCCCGCTGGGTACAGGCTACGTTTTCGGCCAGGGCGTCGATGACCGGTTGGCCTTCCAGGTCGATGCGCTTGATTTTATAGCCGTGGTTGTCGGGAGCGGGGTTGAACGTGATATGAATGTCGAGCCCTGTATGCAACCCCTTTCCCTGCAAAGAGAAACCGGCTGCAAGTGTCTTCTGTTTCTGCATAGGTCTGTTTCTTATTTATTGAGTTCTTTTTTCAATTGTTCGATTTCTCTTTGAAGTTGTCCGATGGTGCGGTAGATGTCGGGAAGCCGGTTGAAGATGGCGCTCGAACGCATAAAATTCTTGGCGTTGATAGCCGGGGCACCCAGCAAGGTGGCGGGTTCTTTCACGTCGCTGATAACGCCTGCCTGGGCGCCGAACGTAACGTGGTCGGCAATGTGGATATGCCCGGCCAGGCCTGCCTGTCCGCCGAACATGCAGTGTTTGCCGATTTTTACCGATCCGGCTATCCCGACCTGGGCGGCCATCACGGTATTTTCGCCTACTTCCACGTTATGGGCGATCTGCACCAGGTTGTCGAGCTTCACGCCGCGGCGGATGACGGTAGAATCCATCACGGCCCGGTCGACGGTGGTATTGGCGCCGATTTCCACGTCGTCTTCGATAATGACGTTGCCCAGTTGGGGTATTTTTTTGTAGCCTTCGCCTTCCGGGGCAAATCCGAAACCGTCGGCTCCGATCACCGATCCGGCATGGAAGATGCAATTATTCCCGATCCGGCAATCGGAGTAGATCGTGCTGTGAGGGTAGAAAATGCAATTATCGCCCACCGTCACGTCGTCGCCGATATAAGCGTGGGGATATACCCGGCAGTTTTTTCCCAGTTTTACCCGCTGGCCGATGTAAGCGAAATTGCCTACATAGCAATCTTCGGCTACCTGGGCCGAGGAAGCGATGAAAGCGGTGGAATCGATACCGGATTTCTGCGCTTTCGTTTGTTCGACCATATTCAGCAGCAAGGCCAAACCGGCATAGGCGTTGTCCACGCGCACCAGCGTGGCCCGAATCGGTTCGGCCGGAACGAAATCGTTATTGACCAGCACGATGCTGGCTTCCGTATTATATATATGATGTTCGTACTTGGGATTCGCGAGGAAGGTTAAGGTTCCGGGTTTGCCTTCTTCAATCTTGGAAAAATTACAAACTTTCACTTCCGGGTCTCCTTCAATGCTTCCCCCGAGAAAATGTGCGATTTGCAGGGCTGAAAACTCCATTCTTTTTTTTGTTATATAGTGTATATCATTTCGCCTGATTCCTAACTAGCGGCCAGACAGTTTGCAAAAATGGTGAAAAATATCGGGATAGCCTATGCTTTGCACGGAATAATTCCTTTATCATGCAGATATTCTGCCATTTCCGTCTGCACTGCCCGGGCTGCTTCGCGGGCTGCTTCGGCGAAAGCTCTTGTTTTATCGGCGTAGATAATCGCCCGCGAGGAATTCACCAGCAAACCGCATTCGTCGTTCATTCCGTACTGCGCTACTTCGGCCAGGCTGCCGCCCTGGGCGCCTACGCCGGGCACGAGCAGGAAATGATGCGGGGCATGGCGGCGTATATCGAGAAACATTTTTCCCTGGGTGGCGCCTACCACATACATCATCTGCCGGTCGGTAGCCCAGTCTTGCGATTTTTTCAATACTTTTTCAAACAATCGTTCGCCGCCGGCGTCTTCCGTGAGCTGGAAATCGTGCGAGCCTTTGTTGGAGGTGAGCGCCAGCAGGATCACCCAGCTTTCGGGATAGATCAGGAAAGGCTTCACGCTGTCTTCGCCCATATAGGGGGCTACCGTTACGGCATCTACTTTCAGGTGGTCGAAGAACGAGCGGGCGTACATTTCGGAGGTATTGCCGATGTCGCCCCGCTTGGCGTCGGCGATGATAAACTGGTCGGGATAGTTTTCCCGGAGATAGGCTACCGTTTTTTCGAATGACAGCATGCCTTTGACGCCCATACTTTCGTAAAAAGCCAGATTCGGCTTGTAGGCCACCGCATACGGAGCGGTGGCATCGATAATGGCCCGGTTGAAGGCGAAGAGGGGATCTTCTTCTTCCAGCAAATGAGCCGGTATTTTTTGTATGTCGGTATCCAGTCCTACACAAAGGAAGGATTGTTTGCGGCGGATATTGTCGACTAATTGTTGTTTGTTCATGATGTGCCTTGTGTGTTGAAATTGAGTTAGATGTTATAATTCCGACTCTTTCAGCCGTTCTGCGTTTTCGGCCACGGTCAAATGGTCGATGCAAGCCTGGATGTCGCCGTCCATAAAGGCCGAAAGATTATACATGGTGTAATTAATCCGATGGTCGGTCATGCGGCCTTGTGGATAATTATAAGTCCGGATTTTCGCCGAGCGGTCGCCCGTCGAAACCATCGTCTTTCGTTTCGAGGCGATGTCGTCGAGGTATTTCTGATGTTCTTTATCATAGATGAACGAACGCAGGCGCGTCAGGGCGCGTTCTTTATTCTTGGGCTGGTCGCGGGTTTCGGTACATTCGATCAGGATTTCTTCGCTGACGCCCGTATTCGGGTTCTTCCACACGTAGCGCAGCCGGACGCCCGATTCCACCTTGTTCACGTTCTGGCCGCCGGCGCCTCCCGAGCGGAAGGTATCCCATTTGATTTCGCCTTCGTTGATCTCCACGTCGAATTCGTCGGCTTCGGGCAGTACCGCTACCGTGGCGGCCGAGGTATGTACCCGCCCCTGGGTTTCGGTGGCCGGTACCCGTTGCACGCGGTGCACGCCCGATTCGTATTTCAATATGCCGTATGCTTTTTCGCCGCTTACGGTGAAGATGATTTCCTTGAATCCCCCCGCCGCGCCTTCGCTATAGCTGGATACGGCTATTTTCCAGCCTTTCGTCTCGCAATACTTCACATACATGCGGTATAGGTCGCCGGCAAAAAGGGCCGCTTCGTCGCCTCCCGTGCCGCCGCGTATTTCCACGATGGCATTCTTGTCGTCTTCGGGGTCGGCCGGCACCAGCAGAAGCTTGATTTCTTCTTCCAGCTCGGGCACGCGGCTGTTGCAGGCTTCCAGCTCTTCGCGGGCCATCTCTTTCATTTCCGCGTCTTGCTCGGTTTCCAGCAGGCTGCGCGCCTCTTCGATGCCGTTCAATACGGAGATGTAGGCCTTGCGTGCCTCTACGATCTTTTCCAGATCGCGATATTCTTTGTTCAATCTCACAAACCGTTTCATGTCGGCAATCACTGCCGGGTCGGTAATCAGGGTACCTACCTCTTCGAAACGGCTTACCAATCCGTCTAACTTGCTTAATAAACTGTTTTCGGCCATTTATTTAATAGGTAAAGCGACCTTTCTCGCTTTCGATAATCAATTCGTTTTTCTCTGCTTCTTCCACATAGCCTACAATCCGGGCGTCGATGCCGTAGCCGGCGGCCAGGTCGATCACTTCCCGGGCGTCGGACGGCGCCAGATACACTTCCATGCGGTGCCCCATGTTGAACACTTTATACATTTCGCTCCAATCCGTGCCGCTTTGCTCCTGGATGATGCGGAACAACAGGGGAACGGGGAAGAGGTTGTTTTTCGTGATCCGTTTGTGCTGTACGAAGTTCATCACTTTCGTCTGGGCGCCTCCCGAGCAGTGTACCAGCCCATGGATGCGATGCCCCAGGCTGCGGAGCGCGTCTTTGATAACGGGCGCATAGGTACGGGTGGGAGAGAGCACCAATTTGCCGGCGTCGATCGAGACTTCTTCAAACCGGTCGGTCAGTTTCAGGCGGCCCGAGTAAACCAGTTCGTCGGGGATGCCGGCGTCGTAACTTTCCGGGTATTTGGCAGCCAGGTATTTGCCGAATACGTCGTGGCGGGCCGAGGTCAGGCCGTTGCTGCCCATGCCGCCGTTGTACCCGGTTTCGTAGTCGGCTTTCCCGAAGGAAGCCAAGCCGACGATGACGTCGCCCCCTTGTATGTTTTTATTGTCGATTACGTCGGCGCGCTTCATCCGGCAGGTCACGGTGCTGTCGACGATGATGGTGCGTACCAGGTCGCCCACGTCGGCCGTTTCTCCACCTGTGGCATAGCAGCCTACGCCCATTTCCCGCAGTTCGGCCAGTAGTTCGTCGGTGCCGTTGATGATGGCCGAGATGACTTCGCCGGGCACCAGCCGTTTGTTGCGGCCGATGGTGGAGGAGACCAGAATGTTATCGACGGCGCCTACGCAGATCAGATCGTCGATGTTCATAATCAGGGCGTCTT
Organism: Tannerellaceae bacterium; assembly: GCA_048465615.1. GTDB lineage: Bacteria > Bacteroidota > Bacteroidia > Bacteroidales > Tannerellaceae > Parabacteroides. Next base: position 4,729 of record DBFWLD010000011.1, on the reverse strand, counting down.
GCGCGATGCCTTTCCATACGGAGAGGTCGCCCGTCTCTTTCCAGTACATATAAGCCAGCGACGATTTGGTTCCGGCCCCGTCGGCGTGCATAATGTTGCAATACTCCGGATCGCCTCCCAGTATATCGGGAATGATTTTGCAGAAGGCGGTCGGGAAGATTCCCTTGTCGATGTTCTTTATCGCATTATGAACATCCTCTTTCGAGGCGGATACCCCGCGCAGGTTATAACGTTTATCGTTCATGGTTGTAGTGCTTATTTGGAGTGCAAAGGTAATACTTTTTCAGCATATTTATCTTAGTTTTAATACATCTCCTTCTTCGGGCACGTAATCTTCGTCTTTTTTGTTGAGTTTATACAGGCTTTTGATGCGGATTCCGTATTGCTGGGCGATGCTGTGCATGGATTCGCCTACTTGCACCACATGGTCGTAATGGGGCTTGTCGGCTTTTTTCTTTTTCTTTTCCAGATAGACGATGTCGCCGGCCTGGAGTGGGAAGTCTTCAGGCACTTCGTTGAATTTTTTCAAGTCTTTTACTCGGAAGCCCAGGCTTTGCGCAATCCGGTCGAAGCTGTCTCCCTCTTTGGCGTATATGTAGATCAGCCCGTGGGTACGGTAGATGTCGTAATGTTGTTTCACTACGGCCGGGGCGTTTTTCGACGGGCTGCTTTTATACTTGCCGCTGTCGTAGCGGTAGAGTTCGTAGTCTTCGATTACTTTGATCAGTTTGTTGGCGTAGGCCCGGTCGGTGGCGTATCCGCATTTTTGCAGCCCCCGCGCCCATCCTTTGTAGTCTTTGCTGTTGAGTTTGAATAAAGGGGCATAGCGGGGGCGTTCGGCCAGAAACCGGGAATGATCTTCGTAGGAATCTTCCACCCGCTTGTATTTGCGGAAGCATTCGCCGCGCAAATCGTCGTCGTGGTAGACGCGCTGGCCGCTCCAGTCGGCGTGGCATTTGATGCCGAAATGGTTGTTCGACCGCCTGGCCAGGTTGCTTTGGCCTGCGCCCGATTCGAGCAGTCCTTGCGCCAGGGTGATGCTGGCGGGAATACGGTATTTTTTCTGGTGCCGGACGGCCAGGTCGCTGTATTGCCGGACGTATTTTTCGTAAGAGGTTAATTTGCGCGGCGCGGCGACCGAAGCTGTGGCGGCCAGCAGCAGGAGTAAAAGGGCCAGCCGGCCGGTTCGTAATGTTAATTTCATGATTGAGTGTACACTATATCTGTTTGTTCGGACAAATATAACCACTTGGCGGCTAATTTCACCTATCTTTCCGGCGTAAACATGAAAATTAAGTTTAACTTTAAACTTTTGTTTGAAAATGCAGCAATGGCTTATGGAGGAGATGAAAGATTTTATAGCGCGGCAACGAGCGATTTATCCCTTGTCCGACGAAGCGGCCGGGCGGCTGGCGGAGGGCATGGAATTGGTTTGTTTTCCAAAAAATGCGGTGATTTCCCGCGAGGGTAGCCGGGAGCCGTTCGTCTGGTTTATGAAGGAGGGGCTGGCCCGCGCCTATGTGGAGCGGGAGGGGAAAGACATCACGCTTTGGTTTGCCTCCGACGGCGAGATGATCAATTTTGCTTACCGGGGCGTAGCGGCCTATCAGATCGAAGTGGTAGAGGATTCGGAGTTGCTCCGGTTGCCTTTCGAGCAGTTGGAGCAGTTGATGGAGACGTCGCTCGAGCTTTGCAATTGGGGACGGAAGTTGCAGGATTATTATTTGCGCGAGTATGAGAATTATTTTATCAACGATAGTTGGAGCGATGCCCGGGCGCAGTATGAGGCATTGATGCGGACGCGTCCGGAATTGTTTCAGAAGGTTCCTTTAAAGCATATTGCTTCTTATCTTCAGATCACCCCGCAATCATTGAGCCGGATCAGGTCGAAAATCCGGTAGGCAAAAGCGGCAGGCTTGGTTTTTCCTATGAGACAAGGTTTGGTTTTCGCTATCGGAAAGTCCTGGTTTTTCCTATCGGAAAAGTTTCCTGAGGGTAGAGACTGATGGAAAGAAAAAAGGGGGTTATTGTATTTTTTTTCTCTTTGGAAAAAACGGATGCCGGTGTAAGGGAAATTTCATCGCAGTGTAATGAAAATTTCATCGGCATAAAATTCCGATTGCACCGGCATGGAATTTTTACTTCGCCGGCAGTTGCTGTTTTTGATCTTGTAAGTCGTTGTAAGATAGAAGGTTGTCGGAAATGGTCTTTCCTGCCTTCCCCGGTGGTTACTTATTGTATTTTTTTTCGGTTCCGATTTCGAAATTATCTTAGGGTAATTTCTTTCCGGTTTATAGCTTCTACCTTTGCAGCCTCTAAATCAATAAAAGAAAAAAAGAGGTATGAATACGGAAAAAACGCTGGCTTATACAAGCCGCGAAGAGTTGATCCTGAATGGAAACATCCGACGTTTGTTTTGGAAATTTGCCTTGCCCGGCGTAGCCGGACTGTTGTTTATCGGCCTGCAATCGGTGGTCGACGGGTTGGTTCTGGGGCATTTCGTGGGAGCGCATGCCCTGGCGAGCGTGAATTTGATTTTGCCTTGCTATAGCCTGATTACCGCCATAGCCATTATGATCGGGGTGGGTTGCCAAACGTTGGTCAGTATCAGCCTGGGCAAAGGCGATCGCGGGAAGGCCAACGACGCGGTGGCTTCCTTGTTTTATTTCCTCGTGGGCGGGTCGGCCGTGATGAGCGCGGCTATTTATTTTTATGCCGCTCCTATCGCTACGTTGCTCGGCGCCAACGAGGTGTTGTTGCCGGGGGCGGTGGATTATATCCGTACGCTTGTGCCTTTTTTCCCGGTGCTTTGCGTGATGTTTTTCGGCGATTATATACTCAAAGCGATGGGGCGGCCGTTCTACGCGATGAATGTGATGGGAATGACGGTGCTTTTGAATATCGTACTGGCCCTTTGGTTGGTAGGGGGCCTGGGGATGGGTATCCGGGGGGCCGGGCTTTCTACCGGGCTGGCCTTTTCGGCGGGAGCTTGCTTCAATCTGCCTTATTTGTTTTTCCCCGGTTGTCCGGTGTCGGTACGTCGCGGCCGTTTCCGGTGGCGGCTGGTCTGGAAGGCTTTTTACAACGGTTCGTCGGAAGGAATGTCGGAACTGGCGGTAGCTATCACGGTTTTCCTGTTTAATATTACGATTATCGGCTATCTGGGCGAAGACGGGGTAGCCGGGTTTACGGCCATTAATTACATCATGTTTATCGGCGTGACGCTTTTCCTGGGTATTTCCGACGGTATTATTCCGGTGATCGGGTATAATTTCGGAGCCGGCCGGCCGGCCCGTATCCGGGCTGTGCTGGGGTTGGCGGCCCGTACCAACCTGGCTATCGGTGCTATCCTTTTCCTGGTGTTGTTTATGTTCGGAAAGGCCATTATGGCCTTCTTTTTTCCGGCAGGCGGCACGGCCTTGGAGGTGGCTTCCGAAGGGATTGCCATTTATAGTTTCGCCTTTTTGCTGAACGGGCTGAATATTCTGGCGTCGAGTTATTTTACGGCTATCGGCAATGCGAAAGTGTCGATTATCATTTCCATGCTCCGCGGATTGGTGTTTGTGGTAGCCGGTATTCTGATTTATCCGCATATCTGGGGTATCCAAAGTATTTGGTTTAACGTGCCGGTGGCCGAGGTATGTACGCTGGCGGTTTCCGCCGGATTGGTATGGAAATCGTTGAAAAAGTAGCGGCGGGAGCGGAATATTTGGTATCTTTGTTTGTATCGGACGAAGGGGGGCTGCGCTTGAGCGTCTTTTAAGCGGCTTTGTTTCTGCGCTCGGCTTGCTTTGTTTGCATGCCCGGCCTGCTCTGTCTGGGGCCGTAATTGTTACATCTATACGAAATCTTTCTGCTTATGTCGATCCTCAAACTGGAAATAATTTTGGAAGAACGTACCCTCGGGGAATTGTCGGAAAAGGAAAATGAGTTGCGGCTGGCTGCCTTGGCTGCGGCCGGCCGGGCCTATGCGCCCTACTCCCGGTTTCGGGTGGGGGCTGCGGCACGGCTGGCGGATGGCCGGATCGTGGCGGGAAATAATCAAGAGAATGCCGCTTATCCCTCGGGGCTTTGCGCCGAGCGAGTAGCCTTGTTTTATGCCGGCGCGCAATACCCGGGGGTGCCGGTGCAAATGCTGGCCATTGTGGCTGAAGACGAGGCGGGTGTCAAAGAGCATATTTCTCCCTGCGGCGCTTGCCGCCAGGTGCTGCTCGAAACGGAGCAGCGGCAGGGCGGGCCCCTTCGTGTGTTATTGTGCGGCCGGCAAAAGGCTGTTGCTTTTCCTTCAGCCGCCGCTTTGCTCCCGCTTTGTTTCGGCGAGGCCGATTTGAAAGGGGAGGCTTGAGAGAGGACGGCCGCTTACCTTTTCACAAGCTTGTCGAACCGTGTTTCCATACATACGCTCAGGTCGGTGGTAACAAACTTTCCGTTGTAAAAGAGCGTGAAGATGGTAGCCGGGGTAGGGGCTGTCCGGGCTTCTTCCAGCGTTTCCAGTTTGATTATTTTTAAGGGGATGCCTTTGTTCTGTGCCAGAGGCGCGAGCAGGCTCTGAACGTAATAGTGGGGGTAGGGGCAACGGTCGGTATAATAGACCGCCAAACCCTCGGTATGCTACTCTTTCTACACATCTTTCTATAATAATAGTATCTTAATTAACAAAGGAATTAAGATGTTATTACGGTTTTATTTCACTGATTTACTGTGTATTACTTGTTTTTTATGTGCTTTT
>DBFWLD010000010.1:0-71780 GCA_048465615.1 Tannerellaceae bacterium | reverse complement strand
TTATGTAAATGAATCTGTGTTTCACTGGCATGACCGGTTCACTCTCGGCTTCCCTTTCATTTATGCTACAAATCTATTGTTTCTTTTTTATCTTTCCTATTACGATGTAAATCTAAGGTCGGCATGAAATTTCCCTCGGATGCCAGTGTATTTTTCAACAAATCGTATTCTACTGAAAATAAGACAGATACAAAAACCTTTCGAAAAGAGAATCCGGACGGATACTTCTTGTATATTTTTTCCTTTTTCCCCCTACAGCCGAGGCATCGCGCCCCTAGCTAAAAATGCCTATTTCCAAGAAATTCCGGGGCCCGGAAAGCAAACTGCTTCCTTTGAGAAAAAGAGAAACCCTCTGCTTAGCAAGGTAGAAACTCTGCGGCCCACGGGAAAGCGGTCAGCCTATCCGCTTTCCTTTTCGCCCTGCCTATCCTTTTTCGTGCCGCCGCCCTTCGGCCATGGCTTCGTTCAATACCTTGTTTTTAGCAATCGTAGCCTGAAACTCTTTGAGATAAAAAGGTTCGAAATAAGCCGTATCCTCAAATCGTCCGGCCTGGTAAGCCGCCTGCGAGAGCGGAGCCATCCGGGCCGCCTCGGGATACACCTCGTCGAGGAAAAAAGCCTGAGGCGACGTAATCACGCTCCGGCACTTGGCTGCCCCGTTGCCGAAGAAACACACCCGGCCTTTTTCCAGATAGGCGGCGTAGGTATCGGACGTTACCACCTCGGCCGCCGTTTCCCGCAGCAGGGAAAGCGAAGCATCGTAAAGGGCTGCATACACCTCCATGCGGCGGGCGTCCAACATGGCGCAATAGGTATCGCAGGGCGCCGTTTCCGGGCGCGCCGCAGCCGCAGCCGCCAATATATCGAGGGTACGGATACCTATCAACGGAATGCCGTAGCCGAAGCAAAGCCCCTTGGCTACCGATACGCCGATACGCAAACCGGTATAGGAGCCGGGGCCGCTACTTACCGCCACGGCATCCGGTTTCAACCCCTTTGCTTTCATTACCCGGATAGCTTCCTCTACATAGACGCCCAGCAAAACGGCATGGGAAGGACCGTCGAAAGCTATTTTTTCGAAAATAACCGCTCCGTCGACGGCCAAGGCTGCCGAACAAACGGCAGTAGAAGTTTCAAGATTTAAAATACAAGCCATAATTGATTGCCGGCAGGCGGGAAAAAACAGCGTGTTGCCGCCCTCCCCCGGCTGCCTTTTTTAATTTCGGTTGCAAATGTATATATAAAATAGGAAAGGGGCTCTCTGGCGAGCGCGAAGTTTTTTTTCTGTTTCTTCTGCCAAATAATTATAGCCCAGGTATGGCCTATTCTCAAGGGAATACGCTATCTTTGCATAAACTTTTGAGAAAAATGATACAATCCATGACTGGGTTCGGCAAGGTTACCGCCGAACTTCCTTCCAAAAAAGTAACCGTCGAGATCAAAGCGTTGAATAGCAAACAGCTCGATTTGTCGACCCGCATTCCCTCTCTTTACAAAGACAAGGAAATGGAAATCCGCAGTTTGTTGCTCCAGTCGCTCGAACGCGGAAAAGTGGAATTTACCATCTATATCGAATACATCGGCAAAAATACGCCTACCCACATCAACGAGGCCGCAGTGGAAAGCTACTATCTCCAGATCAAGGAGATGGCCGGAAAACTGAACATCGCCCTTCCCTCCGACTGGTTTCAAACCCTGCTGAAACTGCCCGACGCCATCAAATCGGAGACGGTGGAAGCCGACGAATCGGAATGGGAAGTCGTGCTGGGCGCCACCCGCGAGGCCATCCGGCATCTGACGGAATTTCGTACGCAGGAAGGCGCGATGCTGCAAAAACTTTTCGAACAGAAAATCGCCAATATCGCCGCCCTGCTGGATAAAGTATCCGACTATGAAAGCGAGCGGATCGAAAAGATCAAAACGCGCATCACCGACAATCTGGCCAAAATAGCCGGAATCGATTACGACAAAAACCGGTTGGAGCAGGAAATGATCTACTACATCGAAAAACTGGATGTGAACGAAGAAAAAAACCGGCTCGACAACCACCTGAAATATTTCCTCACCACCATGAACAGCGGCCGCGGACAGGGCAAAAAACTGGGATTTATCGCCCAGGAAATCGGCCGCGAGATCAATACGCTGGGCTCGAAAAGCAACCACGCGGAAATGCAGCAGGTCGTGGTGCAGATGAAGGATGAGCTCGAACAGATCAAAGAGCAGGTATTGAATGTATTATAAGCTTTCGGGGAGTTGTTTTCCGGGCGGCGGTTTTCCGGAAAACTTTTTCTGAAAAACTTTCCCGGAAAGCTCTCCCGAAAAAAATTTCTGCCGGTTTGCCTCGCTGGGGTCTTCCGGCAGCTATCCGGGGGACAAGAGGTACTTGGGAAGCTCGTGGCTATTCATTCCTTTTTCCGCTCCGACAACGATAAACCTATCAGATTAAATTATACCGATACTCATGGCAGGCAAACTAATCATTTTTTCCGCCCCTTCCGGCTCGGGCAAATCGACCATTATCAACCATTTGCTCACCCAGAGGCTCAACCTTCGTTTCTCTATCTCGGCTACCAGCCGCGCCCCCCGGGGAACGGAACAAAACGGAGTGGAATATTATTTCCTCTCGCCCGAAGAATTCCGGCGCCGCATTGCCGCCGGCGAATTTCTGGAATACGAAGAGGTTTATGCCGACAAATTCTACGGCACTTTGAAAAGCGAAGTGGAACGCATTCTGGATGAAGGCGATAACGTGATTTTCGACGTCGACGTGGTAGGCGGCTGCAACATCAAGCAACAATACGGCGACCGGGCCTTGTCTATCTTCGTGCAGCCCCCTTCGGTGGGAGAACTCCGCCGCCGGCTGGAAGGACGCGGCACCGATGCCCCGGAAGTGATTGAAAGCCGCATCGCCAAAGCGGAATACGAACTCTCGTTTGCCGCCCGGTTCGATGTGATTATCATCAACGACCGGTTGGAGCAAGCCCAGGGGGAAGTCGTGGAAGTGGTACGCCACTTCCTGGAAAAAGCTTGATCCGGACGGGCTTCTCCCCCCTCCCGTTTTTTTTATGAATATCAACCCGTAAATCCCTGAGGATGACACGCAACACCGACAACAAACCGGGCTCCTTGCGGAAATGGAGCCGTATCGCGCTGGCAATCGCGGCTGCCGCTCTTCTATGCTGCGCGGCCGCCCTCTATTATAAAGAATACATCATCGCTACCGCCACCGGCGCGGTAGCCGTGGCCCAATTTCTGAATTACCGGCGATGGAAACGATAACATCCGCCCCTCCCTCCGGCAAGCGTACCGGCCTTTTCTCCGGTTCCTTCAACCCGATTCATATCGGCCATCTGGCACTGGCCAACTGGCTCTGCACCTATGAGGGGCTCGACGAGGTATGGTTTCTGATCACCCCCCACAACCCATTGAAAAAGCAGGCCGAACTGCTCGACGACCGGCTCCGGCTGGAAATGGCCCGGGCCGCCGTTGCCGGTTATCCCAAATTCAAAGTCAGCGATTTCGAATTTTCGCTTCCCCGCCCCTCCTATACCATCGACACGCTTCGGGCGTTGGAGAAAAGCGAACCCGACCGTAGGTTTTACTTCATCATGGGTGCCGACAACTGGGAACAAATTCACCAATGGAAAGCATATGAAACCCTGATGCGGAACTACCGGCTGCTTATCTATCCCCGCAAAGGCCACGACCCGGTGATACCCGAAGCCTATCCCAACATCCGCGTGGTCGACGCCCCGCTGATGGAAATCTCTTCCACTTTCATCCGCTCGGCCCATCAAGCCGGAAAAGACGTGCGTTTTTTCCTGCCCGAAGCTGTACGCCCCTATTTTTATCCGCCCCAATCCTCACTTTAACCGCGTTACGCGAAAGAACCCGGGCATTTTGTCCGGTAAGTTCGAAAAGTTTTTGTACTTTTGCGCCGTATTATACAAACATAATAGCGTAATGAATCTATTAGAACTGAGTGAACAGGAAATCATAAGGCGCGGCAGCATGGAACAACTGCGTCGGATGGGGATAGAACCTTACCCCGCAGCAGAGTATGCAACCAACGCTTATTCCAAAGAAATAAAAGAATCCTTTCAAGACGAAGCAGAGCCCCGACCCGTAAGCGTAGCCGGCCGTATCATGAGCCGCCGCATCATGGGCAAAGCCTCCTTTATGGAATTGCAAGACTCGGAAGGACGCATACAAGTATATATTTCCCGCGACGATATTTGCCCGGGCGAAGACAAGGAACTCTACAATACGGTATTCAAGAAATTGCTCGACATCGGCGATTTCGTCGGCGTCCAAGGCTACGTCTTCCGCACCCAGATGGGCGAAATTTCCATTCATGCGCAAAAGCTCACCGTGCTTTCCAAATCCCTCCGCCCCCTGCCGGTAGTGAAATATAAAGACGGCGTGGCGTACGACGGATTCAATGACGCGGAATTACGCTATCGCCAGCGTTACGTCGACCTGGTGGTGAACGAAGGCGTAAAAGACATTTTCATCAAACGCACGAAAATCTTCAATTCGATGCGGAATTTCTTCAATGAACGCGGTTATCTGGAAGTAGACACGCCCGTGCTTCAAAGCATCCCCGGAGGCGCTTCGGCCCGTCCGTTCATCACTCATCACAACGCGCTCGATATTCCCCTATACCTCCGCATTGCCAACGAATTATACCTCAAACGCCTGATTGTGGGCGGGTTCGAAGGGGTATACGAATTCAGCCGCAACTTCCGCAACGAGGGAATGGACCGTACGCATAATCCGGAATTTACTTGCATGGAGATTTACGTCTCCTACAAAGACTACAACTGGATGATGAATATGACCGAACAAATGCTCGAAAAAATTTGCATGGACGTACTAGGCACCACCAAGGTGAAAATCGGCGAAAAGGAAATCGATTTCAAAGCTCCCTACAAACGCATCACGATGATCGACGCCATCCGGGAAAACACCGGCATCGACATCGGCGGCATGAACGAAGAGCAGCTTCGCGAGGTCTGCCGCCGGTTGGGCATCGAGCAAGACGAGACGATGGGCAAAGGCAAGCTGATCGATGAAATATTCGGCGCCAAATGCGAAAGCAACTATATCCAGCCTACCTTTATTACCGACTACCCGATCGAAATGTCGCCGCTCACCAAGAAACACCGCGACAATCCGGAACTGACCGAACGCTTCGAATTGATGGTAAACGGAAAAGAAATAGCCAACGCTTATTCCGAGCTGAACGATCCTGTCGACCAGCGCGAACGCTTTATGGAGCAGCTCCGTTTGTCGGAAAAAGGCGACGATGAAGCCATGTTTGTCGATCAGGATTTCCTGCGCGCCCTGGAATACGGCATGCCTCCCACCAGCGGCATGGGCATAGGCATGGACCGGCTGGTGATGTTCCTCACCGGTCAGGAAAGCATCCAGGAAGTGCTCTTCTTCCCCCAGATGCGTCCCGAAAAAACCGCTAAGAAAGACGCTGCCGAGAAATATGCCCAATTGGGCATTCCCGCCGAGTGGGTGCCCGCTTTGCAAAAAGCCGGATATGTAACGACGGATATGCTGAAAGACGTCAATCCCAACAAGCTCCGGCAGGAACTGTGCGAGCTGAACAAGAAATATAAGCTGGAGTTGGAAAATCCGGCTGCCCGGGAAGTAGAAACCTGGATCGCCAACGCTGCTAAATAAAAAACGGAATACCATGAATTTGCCCGGAAAAATTGCAATAATGGGAGGCGGTAGCTGGGCTACCGCCCTGGCCAAGATTGTACTTTCCACTCAGGATAGTATCAACTGGTATATGCGCCGTCCCGACCGGATCGAAGACTTCAAGCAACTAGGCCACAATCCGTGCTACCTGACGGCCGTAAAGTTCGATACGAGCAAGATCAATTTCTATTCGAACATCAACCAGGCCATCAAAGATTCGGACACGCTGATTTTCGCCACCCCTTCGCCCTTTTTGAAACAACACCTGAAAAAGGTGAAAACGCCGATGCACGATAAATTCATCATCTCGGCCATCAAAGGAATCGTACCCGACGAAAACATGCTGATTACCGACTATTTCGCCGAATACTATCATGTGCCGATGGAAAACATCGCCGTGATCGGAGGCCCCTGCCATGCGGAAGAGATCGCGCTCGAACGCCTTTCCTACATCACGCTGGCCTGTTCGGATATTGAAAAAGTACGCGCCCTGGCCGGCGTATTCAAAAACCAGTACCTGAAAAACTCCTGTTGCAAAGACGTAATCGGTATCGAATATGCTTCCGTGCTGAAAAATGTGTATGCCATCGTGGCCGGCATCTGCCACGGCATGAAATACGGCGATAATTTCCAGGCGGTTTTCATCTCCAACGCCATCGAGGAAATGCGCAATTTCGTCGACGCCGTACACGGACTCGAGCGCGACATTACCGATTCGGTCTACCTGGGCGACCTCCTGGTGACGGCCTACTCCCGCTTCAGCCGCAACCGTACCTTCGGGACGATGATCGGCAAGGGCTATTCGGTAAAAACGGCGCAACTGGAAATGGAAATGATCGCCGAGGGCTATTACGGAACTAAATGTATCCGGGAAATCAATGAACGCTACCGGGTGAACATGCCGATTCTGGATGCTGTTTATGATATATTGTACGAAAAGAAATCGCCGACTACCGTGATCCGGCAGTTGACCGAAACGTTTAAATAATATTGATTGCATATGAAAAACATCAGTTTAAACATCGACAAAGCCTTAGGCACGATCAGCAAAGACCAGGTGTACGCCCAGGCAGCCAAGGCTAACGAATGTAACGCAACCTTGCAAAAGGGCGACGGCGCCGGAAACGACTTTCTGGGCTGGTTGCACCTTCCCTCCTCCATCTCCGATGCCGAGTTGACCGACATCGAGAAGACAGCCCAAGTGCTTCGTTCCAAATGCGAAGTAGTGGTTGCGATCGGCATCGGCGGCAGCTATCTGGGTACCAAAGCGGTAGTAGAAGCCCTGAACAACAGTTTCGACTGGTTGCAGGCCGACCGCAAAAACCCCGTGATTCTGTATGCCGGACATAACATCGGCGAAGATTATTTGTGGGAACTTTCCGAAGTACTGAAAGGCAAACAATTCGGTATCATCAATATTTCCAAATCGGGTACTACTACCGAACCCGCCCTGGCTTTCCGCATGCTGAAAAAGCAACTGGAAGACGCCGTTGGCAAGGAAGAGGCTAAACACCGGATCGTAGCCATTACCGACGCGAAGAAAGGCGCCTTGCGCACCCTGGCCGATCAGGAAGGCTATAAAACATTCATCATCCCCGATAATGTGGGGGGTCGTTTCTCGGTACTTACCCCGGTAGGCTTGCTGCCTATCGCCGTAGCCGGCATCAGCATCCGCGATCTGGTAGCGGGAGCGGTTTCGATGGAAAAAAACACCGACGTGGATGTACCTTTCGCCGAAAACATCGCCGAAATTTACGCAGCCACGCGCAACGAATTATATAAGAGCGGCAAGAAGATCGAAATCCTGGCCAATTTCCACCCCAAACTTCATTACATAGCCGAATGGTGGAAACAGCTTTACGGCGAAAGCGAAGGAAAAGACGGCAAAGGCATTTTCCCGGCTTCGGTCGACCTGACTACCGACCTGCACTCGATGGGCCAATGGATTCAGGACGGCGAACGAACCATCTTCGAAACGGTGATTTCGGTGGAAAACCCCGATCGCGAAGTAATCGTACCCACCGACGAGGCTAACCTGGACGGGCTGAACTTCCTGGCCGGCAAACGGGTGGACGAAGTAAACAAGATGGCCGAGCTGGGTACGCAGTTGGCTCACGTAGACGGCGGAGTGCCTAACCTGAAAATTACGCTGCCCCAAGTAAACGCTTATTATATCGGCCAGTTGTTCTATTTCTTCGAACGGGCCTGCGGCATCAGCGGATATATGCTGGGCGTGAATCCCTTCAACCAGCCGGGCGTGGAAGCTTACAAAAAGAATATGTTCGCCCTGTTGAATAAACCGGGATACGAAAAAGAAAGCGAAGCGATCAAGGCCAAACTGTAAAAAACGTTTGCCCGGTAACGCTTCCCGCTAAAGCCCTTCTGTTGCATATCTTCCCCGCGCCGCAAGAAGCCGGGAATAACGACAGGCAGGCTGTAAACCCGCAAGCGGCAACCCGGGGAATAAATAATCCTTTTCTCTATTTTCCGAAGAAAGAAAGCGTTCTTTTCAGCGCCGGAGAAGTAAGATAAAAGATATACCATAGAAAAAGCTGTTTCAAGGAAGTCATTTTCAAGCTCCCGTTGAAACAGCTTTTTCCTTTTCCCTTCGTTTACCAATTATTTATCGTATCTTTATTCCTGTTTTTTATTCCAAACTATGTATACTCAACATACCATTCAGGCAGCCATCCGCCGCTACCTTCAGAAACAAGGGCAACCCGTCTTCGCCCCCAAAGCCGTTCTTTTCGATATGGACGGCGTGTTATTCGACTCCATGCGTTTCCACGCCCGCGCCTGGCAGGAAGTAGCCGGGCTGCACGACCTCAGCTCCACCCCGGAAGATTTTTACCTGTTCGAAGGACGCACCGGAGCCAGTACGATCGACGAATTGTATCAACGTACCTTCGGCCGCAACGCCACCGAAGAAGAAAAAGAAACCATCTACCGGGAAAAATCGGATCGGTTCAGCCGGTATAACGACGGCGAAGCCATGCCGGGAGCCAGGGAAGTATTGGAAGAAGTGCGGAAAGCAGGGCTGGCCTCGTTGGTCGTAACCGGTTCGGGCCAACGCAGCCTGCTCGATAAGCTCGAACATACCTATCCCGGCTGTTTCGATCCTTCGAAAATGATTACAGCCTTCGACGTAACTTACGGCAAGCCTCATCCCGAACCTTACCTGATGGGGCTTAAAAAAGCAGGAGTCGCCCCGAACGAAGCCATCGTGGTGGAGAACGCTCCGATGGGAGTAAAATCCGCGTCGGCGGCCGGTATCTTTACCATTGCCGTCAATACCGGGCCGCTCGCCGACGAGGTGCTGCTCGACGAAGGCGCCGACTTATTATACCCCGACATGCAAAGTCTGGCCGAAGATTGGCCGGTCATTCTGGCCGCAGCCGCCTGCACGTCTTCCGAAAATTAGCCGGCGGATAGCGGGATAACTCTTCCCCCCGCGTCTCTTCCTGCCGATTTCTATCTTCTAAAAAAAATCTCCTGTTCTTTTTCTCTTTGTCGGAAGACCCGTTGCCGGGAAACCTGGAGAAAAAGAACAGGAGACTTTATGTATGTTTATACCCATGCAGCCTGCAAACCGGGGGAAGCATATCCTTTCACGTTCGAATAGCCTCTTCCCTATCGCGCCAGGTATATCCGAAACTACTTTACATAATCCGCCTTAGCCAGGAAATCGTAGCTCTGCTGCACGCTGGCCACGGGATCATTGTTGGTATATTGTTCCACCTCTACATACCAGTCCTTGATGCGGTTGGCATACATCTGGTCGAAGATAGGCTGGAAGTCCATCTTTCCGCTGGCCCCGATTTCCTTATCGTCCTTGATATGAAGTGATTTGAATTGGTCGGGACGGTTTTTCAGATAAGCCACCGGATCGCCACCGCCTTCTTTGCACCAGTAGACGTCTAATTCGAAGAATACGTGATTCTTGCTGACATTATCCAACAAGAAATCGTAAATCAACTGATCGTCGATTTTCCGGAATTCAAAAGCATGGTTATGGTAGCCGAAGGCAATGCTGGCCGCAGCCGCCTTATAACCTACGGTATTGAAATAATCGCAATACATTTTCAGATCGTCGAGCGTAGTCTTGTCGTCGACCGGCATCCAAGGCTGTACCATATACTTCACGCCCAGCTCGTTGTGCGCTTCGATGGCCTGATCCCACCAGCTCATCACTTCGGCTTCCTTTTCCTTGGTAAACGTCTGGCCCAGATGCGCGCTGGTACACCGCATGCCCAGATCGTCTACCCGCTTTTTGAAATCGGCCGGAGCCAAGCCGTAGATTTTACCGTTATCGTAACCGGCCGTTTCCAGGTTTTTATAACCCATCTTGGCCGTCGTCTCCAACACTTTCTGAATACCTTCGTCTTTCACCATGTCGCGAAGCGAATACAACTGAAGGCCTACATATTTGCCACTGTCGGAAGAAGCCGCCTTTCCCGCGCAAGAAGATAAGAATTGAGGCACAACCATTCCTCCGGCAAGCATAAGAGATGCCCGCTTCAAAAAATCACGTCTGTTTTGCATAGTATCAAATGTTAAGTTAGATTGAGAATATCTACAAAAGTAAAATTATATTTTCAGGTTTAAAGCCTTCCGGCGTTAAAATCTTCAAAATAACAAGCTATCTTAAAATTCGCTATCTTTGAAACCGCGATTACGAACTTAAATCATTCTTCAGATCATGAAAAAATTATCCTTTCTTACCCTAGGGCTTCTTTTTGTATGCTTGTGTTTCTCTTCATGCAGCCATACCGGCAGCGGCCCTCTTTTCGAAGGCGACGACGCCTCGTTATGGCATACCTCCGGCAAGGTGACAGTCGACAACCATTTCCTCACCCTGAGCGGGACAGACGCCAGGGCCGTATTGAAAAACGGCCAATACCGCAACTTCGAGCTCAGCCTGAGGCTTCGCACCACCCCGGGCGGGAAAGGAGCCGTTTGGTTTCATACCGACCCGGCCCTGAAAAAAGGATACCGCATCGCCTTAAACAACGATACGGCCGATCCGGTATGGTGGAAAATGACCGGCAGCCTCGTCTCGGTACGCAACCTGACCAAAAGCCTGGTAAAAGAAAACGAATGGTTTAACCTGAACATCCGGGTGGAAGGACGGGAAATATCGGTCAGCCTCGACGGCGAACCGGTGGCGGAATACATCGAACCGGCCGCTCCTTACCGCACCGACGCCAACAGATACGCCTTGCTTTCGGCAGGCACCTTCGCCCTGACCAGCGAAGGCGCAGGCAGCATCCAAATTGAAAAAATAAGCGTGGAGGAAGTCGATCCGGCCAGCTTCGACCTGGAAGCCCAACTTGCCGAAGCCGGCGACGAGCAAAACGACGAAATCATCCGCCTGCACCAAGCCGATTTCCCCGTCTTGGACTACCACGTCCACCTGAAAGGCGGCCTTACCCGTGAGGTAGCGGCGCGCCAATCGCGCAAACTGGGCATCAACTATGCCATCGCCCCCAATTGCGGCATCGGCTTCCCTATCACCAACGACCGGGAAATAGCCGCTTACCTCGACAGCATGCGCACCCAGCCGTTTATCCTGGCCATGCAAGCCGAAGGACGGGAATGGCTGACCACCTTCTCGCCCGAAGCCCGCGCCGGGTTCGACTATGTATTCACCGACGCCCTGACCTTTACCGACGCGAAAGGACGCCGCACGCGCCTGTGGATACCGGAAGAAACCTGGATTGAAAACGAACAACACTATATGGATATGATTGTCGACAAAATCTGCAACGTGCTTCAAGAACCGGTCGATATCTACGTAAACCCCTGTTTCCTGCCCGCCCCGATGGACGAGCAGTACGATGAATTCTGGACGGAAAAACGGATGAACAAATTTGTAGATGCCTTGGCAAAAAGCGGGAAAGCCCTCGAAATCAACGAGCTTTATCAGATTCCCAACAAAGCGATTTTGCTTAAAGCCAAAGCCGCCGGCGTGAAATTCACCTTCGGCAGCAACAATGTAACGCCCGACGTAAGCCGGCTGGAATACAGCATCCGGATGATGAAAGAATGCGGATTGACCGCTTCGGATATGTATAAACCCCGCATCCAAATCTAAGCCTAGTCAACCCTTTCGGGGGAAAGCCTTGCGCGGGCTTTCCCCCAATTTATGCGGCAAAATTGCTGGTGCAACTAAAAATATTACTACCTTTGAAACTGTATAACTATAACAGAGAAAAAGATAGCATGAAACAGTTAGCGAAGAAACTGCTTTGCACCTTCGGGCTGGCCTTGTACTGCTGCGCGGCGCTACAGGCACAAAGCCTCGACCAGGCAAAAAAACTATATAACGAAGGCAACTACGCCGAGGCCAAACCGGCCTTCGAAAAGCTGGTGAAGCAAGCTCCCGGCAACGGCTCCTACAATCACTGGTACGGCGTATGCTGTTTCGAGACGGGCGATTTGGCCGGAGCCGAAAAACACCTTTCGGTGGCCGTGAAACGAAAAGTACAAGAAGCCTACCGCTACCTGGGCGAAGTATACTACCAGACTTACCGCTTCGACCAAGCCGCCGGCCTGTTCGAAGATTACATAGCCCTGCTGGCCAAAAAGAAACAACCGGCCGAAGCCGCCGAAGCCCGCCTTCAGCTGGCCAACAACGCCAACCGGATGTTGGATAAAACGGAAGACGTGCAGATTATCGACAGTGTGGTGGTAGACAAAGCCGATTTCCTTTCGGCCTATACCTTGAGCGAAGAAAGCGGCAGCCTGACTACCTTCCAGGACTTTTTTCAGACCCCGGACGATATTTCTTCCGCCGTGTACAAAAACCAGAAAGGCGACATGATCTACTATGCCCATTCCACCGACGGCAACCAGTATTGCCTGTTCAGCCAATCGAAACTGATGGACGGGTGGGGCGACGAAAAGCAACTTCCGATGAACATCAACAGCCAGGAAGACGATAATTACCCCTTCGTGCTGCCCGACGGCGTAACGATGTATTATGCCTCCAAAGGCAACGGCTCGCTGGGCGGTTACGATTTGTTCGTCACCCGCTACAACATGAGTTCCGACACCTACCTTACGCCCGAACAATTAGGCATGCCCTTCAACTCGCCTTTCAACGACTATATGATGGTGATCGACGAAGTAAAAGGGCTGGGCTGGTTCGTTTCCGACCGTTACCAGCCGGAAGGCAAAGCATGCGTCTATTTGTTTGTTCCCAACGACGACCGCAAGCGGGTAGAAAGTGAAGACACAGATTATAAACGCGCCCGGGCCTCGATCGCCTCGATACGCGATTCGTGGAAAGAAGGAAGCGACTATACGGAATTGATACGCCTGGCCCATACCGAAATTCCGTACGGGCAAAACCAGCTAAAAAAAGATTTCGACTTTGTTATCAACAACCAGCTCACCTATTATACGCTGGACGAGATTCAAAGCCCCGAAGCCCGCAACTACTACGATAAGGTGGTCGCCCTCAACCGGCAGATCAACGAACTGAGCCGGCAGTTGGAAGAATGGCGAAACGCCTGGACGGCAGGAAACCAGGCAAGGCGCGCTCAACTCGCCCCCCGGATAAAGGAAGCGGAACAACAACTCGAAACATTGATACCGCAACCCGCCGGCTGGGAAAAGAAAGCCCGCAACGCAGAAATCAATTATCTGAAAACCCACCGGTAAATATTCACCCTAAATTTTTTACAAGCCTATGCTGTCGAACCTTCTTATCCTCGTATTCCTGATGGGATTGGCCCTTCTGCTAATCTTGCTGGAAATATTTCTTCTGCCGGGTATCACCCTGGCCGGCATAGGCGGCTTTCTGTTTGCAGCCGGAGGCATTGTTTTCGCCTATTCGCTCTCGACTACCGTGGGACATCTTACGCTAGGCATCTCGCTACTGCTTTTCGCGGTGGTTTTCGCCTGGTTGCTCCGTTCGCGCTCCTTTCACCGGGTAGCGCTCAATACCGACATCGATTCGAAAATAGCTTCGGTAAAAGATACCGGCATCCGTCCGGGCGACGAAGGCATCACCCTCTCGCGCCTGGCCCCGACAGGAAAAGCCCGCATCGCAGGCCACACGGTGGAAGTAAGAGCCCGCGAAGAACTCATCGACGAAAACACGCCGGTGGTAGTGATTCAGGTAGACTGCCAACACATTTTTGTGGAACGCAAAGAAAGTACAAGCCAAGAATAGAGGCCGGCCGGCTTGCCGGCACAGGGTCGAAGCGTCGCCAGCTTTCGCTTCGGGAAGCAAAGACGGCGCAAATCCCGGCCCGGAAGCAACCTGCTGCAACGTGGGACGAAACACAGCTTATCAGTCGATATGCTAAAGAAAGAACAAGTATTCACATTTAATTCAATTCGCTTATGGAAATGACCTTTGTTCCTTTATTACTGCTGGCGGTAGCCGTGCTGCTGCTGGTTATCTTCTTCTACTATGTGCCGTTCCTGCTCTGGATCTCGGCCAAGGTATCGGGAGTAAATATCTCGTTGATCCAATTATTCCTGATGCGTATCCGGAAAGTACCCCCTTACATCATCACCCGGGCCATGATCGAAGCCCATAAAGCCGGGTTGAAAACCCTCACCCGCGATGAACTGGAAGCACACTACCTGGCCGGCGGCCATGTGGAAAAAGTTGTCCACGCCTTGGTATCGGCCTCGAAAGCCAATATCGACCTGCCTTTCCAGATGGCTACGGCGATCGACCTGGCCGGCCGCGACGTATTCGAAGCCGTTCAGATGTCGGTAAACCCGAAAGTAATCGACACCCCGCCCGTCACGGCCGTGGCCAAAGACGGCATCCAGCTTATCGCCAAAGCCCGCGTCACCGTCAGGGCCAATATCAAGCAACTGGTGGGGGGCGCCGGCGAGGAAACCATCCTGGCCCGCGTAGGTGAAGGCATCGTCTCCTCGATCGGTTCGTCGGAAAACCATAAGACCGTGCTGGAAAACCCGGATTCCATTTCCAAGCTGGTGCTTCGCAAAGGCCTCGACGCCGGTACCGCCTTCGAAATCCTCTCGATCGACATCGCCGACATCGATATAGGCAAAAACATCGGCGCCTTCCTGCAAATGGATCAGGCGCAAGCCGACAAAAACATCGCCCAGGCCAAAGCCGAAGAACGCCGGGCAATGGCTGTAGCCGTAGAGCAGGAAATGAAAGCCAAGGCCCAGGAAGCCCGCGCCAAGGTAATCGAAGCCGAAGCCGACGTGCCCAAAGCCATGGCCGAAGCCTTCCGTTCGGGCAATCTGGGCATCATGGACTACTACAAAATGAAGAACATAGAAGCCGATACCTCGATGCGCGAAGCCATCGCCAAGCCCACGAGCGCGCCTTCGAAACCGTTAAAAGACTAGGCATATGCGTACCATTCCCGCCTCGGAATTAATCATCAATGCAGATGGAAGTATTTTCCATCTGCATTTGAAACCGGAACAACTGGCCGACCGCGTGGTATTGGTAGGCGATCCGGAAAGGGTGACGAAAGTGGCCGCCTATTTCGACACCTGCGAATGCGAAGTGAGCAACCGCGAGTTTCACACCATTACCGGCCGCTATAAAGGCAAGCGGATCACCGTAGTCTCCCACGGAATCGGTACGGACAATATCGACATCGTACTCAACGAACTCGACGCCCTGGCCAACATAGACCTGGCCACCCGCACCGTAAAGCCCGACTTCCGCCGCCTCACCCTGGTGCGCGTCGGCACCTCGGGCGGCTTGCAACCCTTTACCCCGGTAGGAACCTACGTAGCTGCCGGAAAATCGATCGGTTTCGACGGGGTACTCTATTTTTACGCCGGCAACGACACCGTGCGCGATACGGCCTTCGAAACAGAACTGCGCCGTCAGCTTAGCTGGCCTCTGACAGGCATTTACCCCTACGTCGTGACCGCCGACGCTTCCCTGCTCGAACAAATCGCCTCGGGCGACATCCTGCGCGGCGTAACCATTGCCGCTAACGGCTTCTACGGCCCCCAGGGCCGCGAGCTCCGGCTGCCTCCGGCCGATCCGCAGTTGAACCGGAAAATCGAAGCCTTCGACTACGAAGGCCAAAAAATCACCAACTTCGAAATGGAAAGTTCCTCCCTGGCCGGGTTAGCCGCCCTGATGGGCCACCGGGCCCTGACGGTTTGCTGCATTATCGCCGGAAGGGTGAACCTGAGGATGAACACCGAGTATAAAGGATCGCTCAACGACCTGATCGAAAAGGTACTCGATCGTATTTGAGGCTTTTCTCCGCCGCACGCTTCCTTTCGGTATCTGCAACTTGTCCTGGCTTCCGGCAACCTCCCCCCCGGATGAATTGTTTTATCTGAAAAAGAGACAGATGGAAAAAGAGAAAACATTATTGGATTCGATCGAATGGGGACGCGTGATTTCGAACAAGGAGGAAAAACAATTAATCGCCAACCGGATTGCCGCCCAAGTGCAGACAGGCCAAGTGATAGGAGTGGGCTCCGGTTCGACCGTCTTCCTGGCTTTACAACGAATTGCCCGACGCATCCGGGAGGAAGGTTTGCAAATATGGGCCATCCCTACTTCGCACGAGATCCGAATCACTTGCGCGCGGCTAGGCATCCCGCTCACCAGCCTGCTGGAACACTTCCCCCATTGGAGTTTCGACGGGGCCGACGAGATCGACCCCGACGGCAACCTGATCAAAGGCCGCGGGGGAGCGATGTTTAAGGAAAAACTGCTGATTCGTTCCAGCCCGAAAACGTTTATCATCGCCGATTCCTCGAAAAATGTACCTAAGCTAGGCACGCATTTTCCTGTCCCGGTGGAAGTGTTTCCGGATGCGCTCACGTACGTGGAGCAATCGCTCGGGATGCTGCATCCCACCGAAATCAAATTGAGAATGGCCGAAGGAAAAGACGGTCCGGTCATCACCGAAAACGGCAACATGATTCTGGACGTGCGCTTTTCCGACATTCCGCTTTATCTGGAAACAGCTCTCAAAACGATTACGGGCGTCATCGAAAGCGGCTTATTCTTGAATTATCCGGTAGAAATTGTCGGCTTGGAAGAAGCCTGAGGGGCGGCATAAAAGCCTTGAAATCCTATTTATCTGCTTCAAAAAAAATACAATAAGGGAATGGCATTTCCGGAGTGGAAATGCCATTTTCATATCGTACTGATTTTCAACATCTTACAAAAGCTAAAAATTCCATCGGCAAGAACTTCGGATTACATGCCGATGGAATTTTATTTTCATGCTTATCCAATTTTCATTTCACCGGCATGAAATCCGAATTACACCGGCGCGCAAGGCTCTATATGAAGAAAAAAATTACAATAAGCCCCCCGCGGGAAACCGGCCGGTCGCCGGCCGGGTATCTCCCTCTTGGGCGACGAGGCATCACTTGAGGAAACCCTGCTTTTTCAGTACTTCCATCAAGACGTCGGAGAAAAATTCATTATTCTTTTTCGTATACCGCACATCAGTGAAAACCTGGGCCAGCGTTTCTTTGCCATTCTCCCTCACAAACTGCCGGTTCACTTCCAACGCCTCTTTTTCCCGGTATAAGTCGTCGATCGCCTCTGGCGTATAATCGACATACGTTTCCCGATGAACCACAGCCTCAAGCGGCAAACGCTCCGGCTGGCCGGGAAGCGGCAACTCCGGATACCCCACCGTGACCGTCACGATGGGAACGACCAGGCTCGGGAGCGACAAAATATCCACAATCCGGCCGGCATTATAAGCCGTCGTTCCCAGGTAACAAACGCCTAAACCTTCCGCCTCGGCCGCATTACAGAAACTTTGGGCGAATAGCATGGCGTCGATCGTAGCGGCGATAAAGGTTTGCAAATTATCGAACCCGGCCTCCGCTTTCCGTTGGGAGGCCCATTTCACGAAACGGTTGGCATCGGCGCAAAACGTAAGCACCGCAGGAGCTGCGGTGACCATAGGCTGGTTAAAATGCGCCGGCGCCAGTTTTTCTTTCAGCTCCTTGCTTCGCGTTACCACTACGCTGTATAACTGCATATTGCCGGTGTTCGACGCCCGGGCAGCTATTTCCAGCAACTTGTCGAGACACTCGTCGGAAACATCCTGCGAAGTATACTTGCGGATCGTCCGTCTGTTTTTCATACTTTCCAACATATTCTAATTCGTTTTTAAAATCCTTCTTGTTTTTCGAAAGATACATTCCCGCAGGGGCTTCCCCCCCGGCGCGCAACCGCCGGTTTCAATAACAAAATCCGAGCAACCAGAGTGGCATGCGGTTTACGATACTGCGAGGCAATCCGTACACGGCGGCAAACGTATTCTCCTTATTCTTAATCGATTCGTATTCTCCAAGCAGATCGCCTACCCGAAAGGTATAGCGGTGGTTCACCCGGAAGTCTTCCTTGCCGAGCCATTCCAGACTGCCCGCTGCCGAAAGCTGGTCGACGAAAAAAGTTTCCGCCAGCAACCGGCGATCGCTTTCGCTTTCGCGGCCGGACAAAGCGGCCAGAAGATTGGGATTTCCCAGAAACAGGCGTTTTTCTTCGCAACCGGTACCGTCGCCGGTATCCATAGCAACGGCACCGGTATCCGTAGCCGGGGCCGACACCACGTTCATGCAATGAAGATAGCCTAATTGCCGGAGATTGTCCAGATAAGTCTCCTGTTGCCCGTACGGCAGCCCGGTAAGCCGTGCCACCTCCCCGGGGCGGGGGAGAAAAGGGGCGGAAGCAGCCAATGTAACTACTAATTTTTTCATCCTTAACACGCCGGCTTGCGACAGGCCGGCCGCAGAAGCCAGGTCGATCTCCAAGGTTTGTCGCACATCTCTTTGCAACCGCTCGGAGAAAGCAGCCGGGTCTTGCCAGTAAAAAGGATAGCAACCGTGCTCCAGGTAATTCCGGAAAAGCGGCATCACGTTAATCCGGCTGTTGATTTCTTTCGCCCAGGCCGCGTGGCGGAGGATTAGTTCCTCGAAGGGAATGGGCGGCATACCAAGCACGCTTTCGTACGACAGGTATTCGCGGAAAGAAAGAGTATGCAGCCGGTAGCAATCCATGTCGGGGCCCAGTTCTTCTTCTACGTCCTGAGGCCGTACAACCGGAGAGGCTGCAAATACGAGCCGAAGTTGGGGGAAACCGGCCAATAGCCGGCTGCATTCTTTTTTCCAAGCGGGATAGGCTTGTACCTGATCCAGAAAAAGATAGGTTCCTCCTTTTCGGCAAAAACCGGTTACGAGAGGCGTCAAACCGCGGTTGAGAAACCTGAGGTCGTCCAGACTGAAATAGCAGGCCTTATCCGATTCGCCGAATTGCTGTTTGATTCGTTGCAACAACAAAGTCGTCTTACCGCTGCCGGCCGCGCCGATGATTCCGACCACGCGACGGCTCCAGGCAATACGCTCGTACAGATAGCGGCGGAATGTGCCGTTCAAGCCGCGCAGTAACGGCCGGTGATCGGGTGGAAAGTTGCTCATAGCAGGTAAGATTTTTTGAAGCAAAAGCTATCTTTGTTGTTAATTTTTCCTATCCGCGATAGTGCCGACCGGGCGCAGAAGCAAAGTTCTTCCTTTGATTCTGCCGGGGTGCAGCCTATCTTCGATTTAATTTTTGAAAACAAAGATAGCGCAAACCGAGAGCCGGAGCAAAGCCCATCTTCGAGTATGCCGAAGCGCCGCCTATCTTCGTTTTGTTTATAAAAGACAAAGAGAGTGCAAACCGGCAAAATCGTTGCGCAAAGGTATTCCCGTCCTTTCCGGATAAAACGAAAGGGATATAACCTTTCTTAAACAGAGCGGATAATAACAGCTTATAAAATCCTTTTCCGCGCATTTTCAAAAAGAGAAGTAAAAATAACCTTTGCAGCCCTTTCGCAGGCATCGCCTATCTTCGTGTTCTTTATGCAAAGATAAAAAATGTTCTTTTGACGGAACGTTTTTACACCTAAATTGTTTTTGTTACCTTTGTAAGTAAAAACGAAGATAGGCGGCACTTCGGCATAGACAAATAAGTTTGCCTGTGCACTCAATTTGCACTATCTTTGTCTTCCTAAATCCCGATAAAAAATGAAAACTTCCAACGTCTACTTTACCAATCTACGCACTACTCCGACAAGCAACCTACTGGATAAAATGGAACGCCTCGTCCGTCGCGCGGGCCTGGCGGAGATCGATTTCAAAAACCAGTTCGTGGCCGTAAAAATCCATTTCGGCGAACCGGGAAACCTGGCTTACATCCGTCCCAACTATGCGGCCCGGATGGTAACCCTTCTGCGCAGCCTGGGAGCCAAGCCTTTTCTTACCGATTGCAACACGCTTTATTCCGGACGTCGCGCCAACGCCGTCGACCACCTGCAAAGCGCTACGGAAAACGGCTTCAACCCCTTGTCGGCCAACTGCCACGTTATTATTGCGGATGGGGTGAAAGGCACCGATTACCGGGAAATCGACATCGACGGCGAATATTGCAAAGCCCCTAAAATCGGCACCGCTATTGCCGATGCCGACATCATCGTCACCATGAACCACTTCAAGGGACACGAACAAACCGGCTTCGGCGGAGCCTTGAAAAACATCGGCATGGGATGCGCCAGCGTGGGCGGCAAATTAGAGCTGCATTCGGCAGCCCAGCCCCGCATCGATACGGAACATTGCAAGGGATGCAACATCTGCGTAAAGCACTGCGCCCACGATGCCGTCCGTCTCGACGACAACCGGAAAGCCGTCATCGATTACGACAAATGCGTGGGATGCGGCCAATGCGTCGCCCTTTGCCAGTACGACGGAGCCGTGATGGGAAAAGACGATACTTCCGAAAGATTGAACTATAAAATCGCGGAATATTCCAAAGCCGTTTTAGCAGGCAAACCCCATTTTCATGTCAGTTTTATCATGAACGTATCGCCCGAATGCGATTGCTGGAATCATAACGATGCCGCTATCATACCCGACCTGGGCATCGCCGCCTCCTTCGATCCCGTCGCCCTCGACCGCGCCTGCGCCGACCTGGTAACCCAGGCCCCTGTTCTGGGCGGCAACAAACTGGCGGAAACTCATCCGCACGAACACCTGGCCGGAGCCGACAAGTTTCACCTGATTCATCCCGAGACCAACTGGCAGGCAGGTCTTCGCCATGCCGAAAAAATCGGATTGGGAACCGAAGCATACGAGCTGATTACCGTCTGAACAAAAAGGGCAGCCTGAAAAAACAGGCCGTCTGAAACAAGCCTGCGGCCGGCCGGAAAAGCTTGACAAAAAGCAACCTGCGCCGACCGTCGGCCATCCAACGAAAAAAGGGGGAACAGGCCGGCCGCCTCCCCTGAAAACCAGTTATGAGAACAGGCAGCCTGTTCACCCCATTAATAAGGATATACAATGAATCAAGACACCATCTGCGCCGTCTCCACAGCCCCGGGAACCGGGGGAATCGCCGTCATCCGGATCTCCGGCCCCGAAGCCATCTCGATCTGCAACTCGATTTTCGTCCCCCGCAAGGCCGAAAAAAACCTGGCGGCACGCCCGGCCTACTCCCTCACATACGGCAGCATCGTACGCAACGACGAGCCGATCGACGACGTATTGGTCGCCCTCTTCCGCGCCCCCCATTCGTTCACGGGTGAAGACACGGTGGAAGTCACCTGCCACGGTTCGACCTATATCCAACAGGAAATCCTGCATCTGTTGATCGACAAAGGTTGCCGCAGCGCCCTGCCGGGCGAATATACCCAGCGGGCCTTCCTCAACGGAAAAATGGACCTCAGCCAAGCCGAAGCGGTAGCCGACCTCATCGCCTCCACCTCGGCCGGCATGCACAAACTGGCGCTGAGCCAAATGCGGGGCGAATTCAGCAACCAACTGGCCAACCTACGCAGCCAGCTACTCGATTTCACCTCGCTGATCGAGCTGGAACTCGACTTCAGCGAAGAAGACGTGGAATTTGCCGACCGCTCCCGCCTCAACCAATTAGCCGGCGAAATCGAACAACTCATCAGCCGGCTGGCCGATTCGTTCCGCGTAGGCAACGCCATCAAAAACGGCATCCCGGTAGCCATCGTCGGAGAAACCAACGCCGGCAAATCCACCCTGCTCAACCTCTTGGTAGGAGAAGAACGCGCCATCGTATCGGAAATACACGGCACCACCCGCGACGTCATCGAAGACACCATCACCCTCTCGGGCATCACCTTCCGCTTCATCGACACGGCCGGCATCCGCCAGACCACCGACCGCATCGAAAACCTCGGCATCGAACGCACCTTCCAGAAGCTCGACCAAGCCAGCATCCTGCTATGGGTCATCGACCTGACCACCCCTTCCGACCAGATCGAAGCCCTCTCGCGCACCATCCTCCCCAAAGCAGAAGGAAAGAAGATCATCTTGGTTTTCAACAAAACCGACCTGCTTTCCCCCCAAGAGCTAGCCGCCAAACACCGCCTGCTCGCAACCATCCCCGCCGACCGCCTCTACATCTCCGCCAAGCAGCGCGCCAACACCGCCCACCTGCAACGCCTCCTGCTCGAAGCCGCCTCCCTGCCCGACCTCTCCGCCTCTGACACCATCATCACCAACGCCCGCCACTACGAAGCCCTCCGCCACGCCCATTCCGCCATCCGCCGCGTCCTCGACGGCCTCGCCCACCACCTCTCCGGCGACTTCCTGAGCCAAGATATCCGCGAATGCATGCACTACCTAGGCGAAATCACCAGCCAAATATCCAACGAAGAAATCCTGGGCAACATTTTCGGGAAGTTTTGTATTGGAAAATAGACCGCAAAAACACTCATAATAAATTAATTACAAACGCAAGGAGAAGAATGTATCATTACTACTGATTAATCTATATAACTATTAATATCTGTTTTTTCAGTTTTTTTTGAAACAAAAATGAGTCAGGCAATCAATTGAAAAAATGGAGACTTTGTGTTTTCTCTCTTTTTTCGCTTTTATATAGCATAAATTTTCATATCTTTGTAGTATTACAGGCGTAAATAACACAACTCATTTATTATGAACCGAATAAAAGAAGTCCTCGAAGAAAAGGGAATCAAGCAAACATGGCTCGCAGAGAAGATCGGCAAAAGCTTCAGTCAAACCAATGCCTACGCCTGCAACCGTCGTCAACCCAGCTTGGAACAACTCTTCGAAATCGCAAAAATACTCGGTGTGGACGTGAAGGAATTAATTGATAATAAAGAGAAAAAATAAATATGGCAAAGAAAACTGTACAGTCAATAGAGCCAAATATTGCAGATTTAGCTAACGGATGGCTAAAATCATATAAGTTAGAGTATAAATTAGAGCAAGAGCATCTAAATGAGGAAATAGAAAAAGCTCTTGCCGATTATTTCACTAAAAACGGAGGGGCTGGAGCAAACCGCCCTGATGCCAAATTATTATTACAAGATAAAAACTTAAATTACTACCCTATTCTAATTGAATATAAAGGTTATAAAAATAAGTTAGAAAAGCTTGATGCAAATGGTCAAATTGAAAATAAGACAGCTAAAAATGAACCTAATTTCAAAAACATAAATTCATTCGCTGTAAATGGAGCAGTGCATTATGCCAATGCTTTGCTTCATCATACCAGTTATACCAATATTATTGCTATTGGTATGACTGGTTATAAAGATGAAACAGGAAAAATACAACACGAAATAGGCGTATATTACGTTTCAACAAGCAATTTTGGGGTCGGCCAGAAGGTGGGTGAATATTCTGATTTCTCCTTTTTAGCACCAAAAAATTTCGAAGCGTTTATTGAAAAAGTAAACACGTTAAGCCTCACTCCTGACGAAATTGATAGATTAAAGGAACAACGAGAAAGGGAAATCGACATAAGCTTGATAAAGCTCAATAACGATATTTATCAGAATGAAAAAGGTTTAGGAGAAAATGACCGGGTCTATCTCGTTGCTGCTTCAATTATTGCAACGCTTGGGATACCAGGTAAAGTTGCCCCTCTTGAAAAATCAGATTTAAAATCTTCAATCGAAAAAGGTAATACCGACGGTGATATAATCGTAAGAAAGATAGAGGCGTTTTTAGCGGAAAAAGAGCTTCCAAAGGAGAAAAAAGATTTTATCATCAGAACGCTGCAAAATACACTTACTACTGAAAATATCAATAAAGTCGAAAATGGACAAAGCCAGTTAAAAAGAGTCTTCACAAAAATTGTGGATGATTTGGGCATTTACTATAAGATTGGCTTAACAACTGATTTTACAGGAAAACTCTTTAATGAGATGTATGGCTGGTTGGGGTTCTCGCAAGATAAATTGAATGATGTTGTGCTCACGCCATCTTATGTCGCAACGCTTTTAGT
This sequence comes from Tannerellaceae bacterium, assembly GCA_048465615.1. Taxonomy (GTDB): domain Bacteria; phylum Bacteroidota; class Bacteroidia; order Bacteroidales; family Tannerellaceae; genus Parabacteroides. The sequence continues at coordinate 47,800 of DBFWLD010000010.1, read as the reverse complement.
GAAGTTGGCACGTGTCAATAAAGATTCCTTTGTCTGGGATTTTGCCACTGGCTCAGCTGGTTTATTGGTTGCAGCAATGAATGAAATGCTTAACGATGCTAAAGCAACCATCACTTCTCCAGAAGAACTAACAAGGAAGGAGATTCAGATAAAAGCAGAGCAACTACTCGGCTTGGAGTTACTCTCGAGTGTATATATGTTGGCCGTACTTAATATGATTTTGATGGGAGACGGGAGTTCCAACATTATAAACAAGGACTCTTTGGTTGACTTTAAGGGAAATTACGAGTTTGGTAAAACCAACAATAAATTTCCTGCTGATGCTTTCGTTTTAAATCCACCTTATTCAGCCAAAGGCAATGGAATGAACTTCGTGGAAAAAGCTCTCGGGATGATGAATAAAGGCTATGCTGCTATTATTATTCAGAATTCTGCAGGTTCGGGCAAAGCCAAGGAATATAACAAAAGAATATTGGCAAAGCACACGCTTTTGGCTAGTATAAAGATGCCTATTGACTTGTTCATTGGAAAATCCAGTGTACAAACGAATATTTACGTATTCAGAGTAAACGAAGCCCATAATAAGGATGAAGTCGTGAAATTTATCGACTTCTCAAACGACGGCTATACCCGGACCAACCGCAAGAAGGCTAGCAATAACCTAAAAGATACTGACAGAGCGAAAGAACGCTATGAAGAGGTGGTAAATCTTGTGCGTTTTGGCGAGCAAGCTAAAAATTCTCACCGATAAGGAGTATTATGAAGGCACAATTGACCCGAAAAATGGTAGTGACTGGAATCAGACCGCACCTATTGATACAAAGCCAACATTGAAAGACTTCAAGAAGACTGTGAGTGATTACCTCGCATGGGAAGTGTCTAATCTTTTAAAACGACAAAATTCCGAGGAAAAGGTGAAGGAGGAAGGCCTGGGAAAATAGTTGCCCCACTTGACGAAAAACTGAAAAGTGTTGAGTGGGGCGAATTCACCTTTAAAAGTATTTTCAACAATATAGCTCAGGGTAAACGACTTAAAAAGGACGACCAGATTGCAGGCGACATTCCTTTTATTATGGCAGGAATAACAAATACAGGAGTTGTTAACTATATTTCGAATCCAGTGGCAAGATTTCCCAAGAATTCTATCACTATTGACATTTTTGGCAATGTATTTTATCGAGATTATGATTTTGGGGCTGGCGATGATACTGGAGTATACTGGAATAGTGAAAAAGAGTATTCTAAAGAAGTAATGCTTTTTTTCGCTATCTCAATGGAGAGATCATTGTTGGGGAGATTCTCTTTTGGAAAGAAACTAAGGAGTTCGCAAAGCTTGGATTTCAAATTTCAACTTCCAATTAAAAATGGTAAGATTGATTTCGAATTTATGGAGAGTTATATAGCTGAGCTGGAAGCGTATTTATCTGTTGCCGGCCTTAAAGATTACACCCTCACTGAAGCTGAACAAAAGGCATTGGATGATCTTGAAAATCAGAAATTTAAACAATTTGATATTATCAAATTGTTTACAGTAAAGAATTCTGGCACTATTTTGTCAAGAGACATTATTGAAAATAGTGGCAAAACGCCTTATCTGTGTGCAAGTGCTGAGAATAATGCAGTCTATTCTTATATCTCTTATGATGAAAAATATATGGACAAAGGAAATTGTATATTTATTGGAGGTAAAACATTTGTCGTAACATATCAAGAAAAGGGATTTTACTCTAATGATAGTCACAATCTGATTCTATATTTAAAAGATGAAGAGCAGACTAATAAGAAAAAGTATCTTTATTTAGCTACTTGTATTAATAAAAGCTTGAAACATAAATATTCTTGGGGTGATAGTATTAGTAAAGCCAAGATCCAGATAGACAAAGTATCACTACCCGTAGAAAATCAAAAGCCCCATTACGAAATGATGGAAACACTTATCTCCGCGATCCATAAACTAGTAATAAAAGATGTGGTACTATATGCAGACAAGAAAATTTCTGCCACGAAAAAAGTTATAAACAAATGACAAGAAGGAAAGATCACATATAAACTACAAGAAAATTATGAACAAGAAGTATGCTTTTATAGATGAATTTGGCGCATTCGGATTTGACTTTGATAATCCCGGATGTTCTACTCATTTTATCATAGTGGCAATCGTAGTAGATGAGAAAGATTTAGCGAGTGTCTCCGATGGGATTGAAGTAACACGCAAAAAAATTTTCCAGACTGGAGAGATAAAATCTAACAAGGTTGGGAAAAACCATTCTCGAAGAATTGCAGTATTAAACGAATTAAAGCAACTTCCATTTCATATTTTTGCAATTGTTTATGACAAAAGAAAGATATACAAAAATTCCGGATTAAGATATAAGCAGCCGTTCTATAAATTTATCAACAATATAGTACATCAAGAGTTGCGCATAAATTACAGCAACTTAGTTATTACAGCAGATGAAATTGGAGGAAATGACTATTTAAGTTCCTTTGCAGAATACGTACGTTCAAAAGAGATCCCACTTGATCTATTTGACAATAGCCTGTTTAAGTTTGAAAATAGTAAACAGAGCATAATAATTCAACTTGCAGACATAGTTGCTGGCTCTTTAGCTTACAATTATGACGTTCATAAAATAGCAGAAGCCGATGGACATAACTATAAATCTCTATTAGATAATAAAATACTTAGAATTGGATACTTTCCGGAAACTTTTGATACATTCAATATAAACCAGAAGGGGATTAATGAGGACTATAATCCACAAATTGCCGATATATGCTATCGAAAAGCTAAATATTTTATCGAGACAAATCAAGACTCTGATGATATAGAGGTAAAGCAACAAATTGCAATTTTGAATTACCTTTTATTCCGTTTTATGAATAAATCCACAAGAAAGTACATTCCTACAAAAGAATTGATTAATCAATTGATATATCTAGGTTATGAAAAATTATCACTCCAAGCATTTAGAAATAAAATAATAGCCAAACTTAGAGATAAAGAAGTGATTATATCAAGTAGCACAAGTGGTTATAAAATTCCTTCAACAGAAAAAGAATTATATGATTTTGTTAATCACGGCAAAAGCATTATTATGCCTATGTTGTCAAGACTAAAAACCTGTAATGATGTAATTAAGATGGGTACTAACGGAAGTATCGATCTTTTCGATAGAGCAGAGTACCACTCACTTGCTAAAATGTTTGACAATAAATAATGTTCTTATGGCTAAACAAAATAATAAAGGAATCGTTTATGTTCTAACCAACTCGGCAATGCCGGGATTAGTCAAAATTGGAATGACTACACGTGAGAGTATCGATAGTCGGATGAAGGAACTTTATAGTACAGGCGTTCCTGTACCGTTTGATTGTGTATACGCGTGCGAAGTAAAAATTTCGGATTGCGCTAAGATTGAAAAAGCTCTCCATAAAGCATTTGAGCCAAATCGGATAAATGCTAACCGTGAGTTTTTTAGCATTAAGCCAGAGCAGGCGACAGCAATACTTGAACTTTTTGACCGGAAAGAGATTACCAGCGAGGTGACTGCCGAAATCGAGAACGATTTAACCCCTGAAGATAAAGTTGCTGGCGAAAAGATAAAATCAAACCGTCGTCCACCGCTGAATTATCGAGAGATGAACCTTAACATAGGTGCCAAACTCACGTTTGTGAAAGATTCTTCGGTACAGGTCATTATATCTGGAGATAGAAAAGTTTTGTATCAGGGTGAGGAATTGTCGCTTACGGCTATAACCAAAAAGCTACTCGGAATAACTCACTCTCTTCAACCTACCTTATATTGGGAGTACGAAGGCAAAAACTTAGGAGATATTTATGATGAGACTTATTCTTTAGAGGAATAAAAGATGAAAGCTATAAAATACTGGATTATCCCATCAAATAACAATAAGTTTCGCTTAGCCGATTTCTTAATAGCATATGGCTATGTAGATTGGAAACAGCGGAATAACTTTCAAAAAGGGGATATAGTATATATCTACTGCACGAAGCCAGAAAGTAAAATTCGCTTTAGGATGGAGGTTATAAAAACAGATATGACCTTTGAAGAGTCTATTAAAGACCAAGAGTATTGGAATGATCCTGAAGAGTTTAATATGGGAAGTATTCATAACCGTTATTCCAGACTAAGACTTATCTCAGAAGCTAACAACAATTACCTATCTCTGGATGAATTGATGAAACACGGGCTGAACGCAGCTCCGCAAAGTGGAATGATTATATCTGGGAGCATATTAGATTATATAGAATCCATATTTAATGTAATCGATAAGGATGTAGAGTGTCTTAATGAAAATATTTTCGAAGGAGCCAGGAAAGCCATTTTTGTAAATCAATATGAACGCAATCCTATTGCTCGGCGAAAATGTCTTGAAATTAAAGGTTATAACTGCTCTGTTTGCGGGGTAAGGTTGGAGGATATTTATGGAAGCATTGGCAAGGAATATATCGAAGTTCACCATATTACACCTATCTCAGAAATAAAGAAGAGTTATAAAATTAATCCAATTACCGACTTAGTCCCTGTTTGTCCCAATTGTCATTCTATGTTACATAAAGGAGGCAAAGAGAAAATACTTAGTATTGAAGAATTAAAAAGAATAGTATCACATAACAAAGAAATTAAAAGGTAGGCATGTGTTTTTACAGACACTTTTCCTAACAACTCTGAACAAACCGGCTACAGAAAGATAGACAGGTTGAAATACTCTAAGTAGCAGCATACCAAAACGATTAGGGTTTCCGCGTGCCGGAAAGCTATTTGCGGATAATAACCCGTCTCCCCGAATAGCTGTGTCCGCACTACGCCCAAGCAGTTGACCGATTTTCCTCAGACAGGACGGCTGAAGTGCATTAAAGCCCGAAATTCCGGGCCAGTTCTTCCAGTTGGGCGTCGGAGAGGCCGGCCGGTTCGTTGCTGGCCGATCGGGCAAACATATAAATGCGGGCTGATTTGCTCAAGGTATCGAGCGCGTCGAAACAATCTTCTATGTCTTGGCCGACGGCCAGGAAGCCGTGCTTTTCCCAACAAACGATGTCATGGCGGCGGAGCTGCTCGATGGTGGCATGCGCCAGGGAGAGCGTGCCCGGGGTCTGATAAGGGACGATGCCCACGCCTTTGGGTACAATCATCCGGCACTCGGGAATCATGCTCCATAGCGTACGTGTCAGCTTTTCGCTATTCAGAAAGCGGGGGTGATGCGTCATGCCGATCAGTTCTGTAGGGTGCGTATGCAAGACTACTCGATTGGTTCGTCCCCATAATCGCAAGGAATGGTGCATTAAGAGGTGGGAAGAAAGTTCCATCGTGGGCCGCACAGGGTGTTCGGCAATGATCTGAAACGAGCGGCCGTCGCCGGAAAGCCGGATCAGCGAGCCGTTGGACCACGGATTACGGGCTACATCCCGCATCCGTTTGCCTGTTCCGGTTACGAAAAAGCATTCGCCGCCCAGGGCCGGCACTGCCTCTTCCAAACCAACCGGAGGGGTGAGGCCGGGCAAGGCCTTTTCGGTTTCTTCCATCCAATCGGTTACTTGGAGCGAGATGTTTCCGCCGTTGCGTTCGGCCCATCCTTTCGTCCACAGATACCCCGCCACTTCGGCCACGCGGTCGATTTCCTCCATCAGACGAGGGTTGTTGTCAAGTATTTTCATATCCATATGTTATCAGGTTAAAAAAGCGGGCGATTCCTTCCGGCCCCTAATAGCTAAAATCCGAAGTTTTCACAAAAACCCTGTACTTTTCGATCATGCTCGGACGTCCCTCTTCGGCGCGAGGCAAATAGCGGAAACCGCTTACCGGCTGCACCTTTCCCAGATCGATAACGAGCTGGTGCGGATAAGCGGTGTTATCTACCGTTTGCCAGAAAGTCGATTCCTGCAAATCGAAAATCTTATCTGCCGTATGGTTTCCGCTACGTGTCTCTTCGCTATCCGCATACCGGATTTTCCACGTATCGCGCGGAAGCGGATTGCCGTCGGCATCCAGTACATCCCATTCGGCGACAGCGGCTACATTCGCTGCGTCGAACGAAGAAAGCGCTTCCAGACAGAAAAAACGAGCTTCAGCTTCGGCTGGGAAACGCACGGTCTGCCAGCCGCTTTTCTGCTCGAAACGGCCCTGAGCCAGCGGTTTTTCTCCCTCTAAACGGATCTTTTCGCCATCCGCTCCATGCGTTTCGGGTTGCTTCCGGCGCAGCAAATCCAAGATCGGCCGGCTAAGCCCCGGCACAACGGCTTCTCGGGGGCCTTTCAAATCGAGCACGATAATTTCGTTCCGGCCGGCTTTCAGCCAACAACCCGGCATATACAATGTCTGCTGCGGCCCGATCTCCCAGAAACGTCCCATCGCGTGCCCGTTCACCCATACCATTCCTTTTCCCCAGCTTTCCATATTCAGAAACGTATCGCCTACCTTGTCGAGCATAAAGGTAGCCCGGTAATAAGCCGGCACATCCAGCTTGCCCGACGGGCGGTACGACCTGGCGGCGGCAAAAGCATAGTCGGTCGGGAAGTTATAAACCTGCCAGTTCTTCACCCGCATGGTATCCTTTCCCCGCACCAGTTCCACTTTTTCGGTAATCCCTTTGCGGTCGTGAATCGAGCGGTCGAAGTTTACCCGCCCCATCGCTTCTACCAGCAAATCCAGCCGGGTGCCCGGTTGCAAGGCCGGAAGCACATACTCCTGCTCTCCCTTGCGGCGGTCGAGACGGCCGAGCAAACGGCCGTCGGCATAAATCTGCGTCCAGTCGTGCTGTTCCGTCAGTTTCAAGGTCGTTCCGGCCGCTACGCCTTCCGGCAGCGAAGTACGGTAAAGAATGCTTCCCCAGCCTTGGTCGAACATTTCCATCGGTTGTATATCTTCCGATTGCGCGGGCTCGGGCAAATCCTCGAACAAGGGAGCGGCTTCCGCCAAAGGGATAGCTGGTATTTCGATGACGGGCATGGCTTCCGGCACGGCGGGCAAAGTATCGCCGGCAGGCAAATAACCTGCCAACAAGTCGCGCAAGGCAAAATACTTGTCGGTTGTCCATCCGGCTTCGCTGATGGGCGCATCGTAATCGTATGAACTGCACATGGCCGAATAAGCCGGATTGTTGGCGCCTCCCCAATGGCCGAAGGTGGTTCCGCCGTGCGTCATATACAAACTGAACGAGATGCCCCGGTCGAGCATATCTTTCAATCCCTCTACCATCACCGCCCCGTCGCGGGTTTCATGCTTGCGGCCCCAATGGTCGAACCATCCGCTCCAAAACTCGCTGCACATCAGCGGCGCATCAGGCCGCACTTGCTTCAGTTCGGCAAATTGCGCGTCGATATCAGCCCCGGTTCCGAAATTAATCGTCCACAGTAAATCGTCGAGCCCGTTTTGCCGGAAATTAGAGCTCCAGTCGCATTGGAAAAGCGGCACGTCGGTAAATCCCGCTTCGCGTACCAGGTCGCGGATGGCGGAGACATAGGGTTTGTCGGTTCCATACGAACCGTATTCGTTTTCCACCTGTACCATCAGGACGTTGCCGCCCCGCGCCAACTGCAAGTCGGCCAGTTGTTTGCCGACCTCCTGCATAAAGCGGCCCACCCGCTGCATATAATAAGGATCGAGCGTACGCAAGCTAACATCTTTCTTTTTCAGCAGCCACCAAGGCAAGCCGCCCATCTCCCATTCCGCGCAGACGTAGGGACCGGGCCGCACAATGACATACATTCCCTGCTGTTGCGCCAAGCGGCAGAAAGCAGCTATATCTTTATTTCCCGTGAAGTCGAACCGGCCGGGTTGTTCTTCGTGCAAATTCCAAAATACGTACAAGCAAAGCGTATTCATCCCCAACGCTTTGCACATCGCTATCCGATGTTCCCAGTAGGGCCGGGGAATACGCGGATAATGCACTTCGGCCGCTTTGACGACAAAAGGCTTGCCGTCCAACAGAAAGGTTCCCTTCCCCGGCTCGAACGTACGGGCCGGAGCAGTGGAGCATCCGGTCATGCCGGCCAGCAAAGCCAAGGCCAGCCCCGCGGTAATCAATTGTTTTATCATTTGTTTTTCAAATTTACCAAGAAACCGTTTTGTTTGTTCACCTGGTGATTTTTCCGGCTGATACCCGTGTGCTTCTTCATGGCGGGCGAATCCCCGCTCATAATTCCGGCAGAGCGTATCGGGCCGGCCTTCTACATCAACTTCATCGCTCTATATCTGTTCCCCTTCGTCGCCTTCCTTTGCCGGCGAAGATTCGGCAGGCGCCGCATCGAAAACGCTCAGGTTCCACCTATCCATCCACCGGAGTACGGGCAACCCGTTTTCGAACCGGACGGGAAGCCAGATATACCGGGCGTCGGAAGGATGGTCGGGCGTCCAGCGGTCGGCCATAAAAATAAAGGCGTCTTTTTTCCCTGCTACCGGCAATACGAAGGTGCTCTGCGAATGGAAGGTCAGAGCGGCGTCTTTCCCTACACACGGATTGGGATGTTGCGTCCAGGGGCCCCGGATGGAGGGGGCAGAAAACATCCGGGCTTCGTTGGGCGCCCAGCCCGTGCAGCCGGAGGTAAACATAAAGTAAGTACTGTCTTTTTTGAAAACGGCAGGCGCCTCGTTTTGGCCGCCCGCCGCCATCCGGACGTAGCGGCCGGTGTGGTTTTGATACCGGTCGTCCAACTCGGCAATCTGAAGCGTCATATTTTCTTCCGAGGAATAAATATGATAAGCTTTTCCGTCGTCGTCGATAAAGATCGTCATGTCGCGCGACATCTGGCCGCCCAGGTAATCGCGGCGGGTAAACATGCCGTTGGCCACCGCTTCCTGCCACTGAGGGCTTCCCCATGCTCCGGCTCCGGCTACCGAAAGCGTATCGGTTCGCTGAGCGGCCGTGAGGTTTTCCGGCCAGAAGCCGGCGCAGGGACGGAAGGAATGTACGAAGCGATAAGGCCCCGTTACCCGGTCGCTTACCGCTACGCCTACCCGGGCCGCGGCATAGCCTTTTCCTTTGAGTTCGAGGTGGAACCACATCACATAGTTCCCGGTTTTTTCGTTATATACCACTTTGGGGCGTTCCAGTATGCACCCCCGTTCTATATCGCTATATGAACCTTCGGGCATTACCGGCATGGCAATTCCTTCGTTTTTCCAATGTACCAGATCGCGGGAAGAATAGCAAGTTACTCCGTCGAGGGCCAGGCTGGTGGTATCGCTTTTATATTCGCCAAACCAATAATAGGTATCGTCGGCATATATTATTCCGCCTCCGTGTGCATTGACGTGCACGCCGGTATCGTCTTTCCAAAGTGCGCCGGGCACAATATCCTGGGCAGAGAGGCCGCTGCAAAGCAAAAAAAGGAAGCAAAAACAAACTGTACACACTTTCATTCTCTCACTAAAATTTAAAACGTTAACGCTGGTGTTTTTCCATGCCCCAAAAGTAAGCCAAAGAAAGCAGAGACGGAGGGGATTATTCATCAAAAAAGGAAAATTATCGATCAAAAGAGAAAAAAACTCCTTTTCCGGCTCTTTGCACGGCTTCGGCGGCCTTGCAGGAAGGATAGGGATAATGCCGGGGATACAAGGATTGAACGGATGAAACGAAGTGCAGGAATTGCGAGCATAGCGCAAATGACACGAAGGCAGGAATTGCGAGCATAGAGCAAATGACACGGACTACAGAAATGGCACGGGGCGCATGAAGGAGAATCGGAAATCGAACCGGCACTCCGGTCGTACAGTTCGGGAAGAAGGGGACGACCGGCCTGGCGGAGATACGAAACGGAAGAGGGATTTATCCGAAAAGCGGACGCTACAGGTCGGAGGAAGAAGAGGCTTTTTCTACGAAAAAAATACAATAAGTCTCCCCGAAAAACGCTTCTTGGGAAATCATTCTGCATCTTTTTGATTATCAACACAATATAGAGTTGCAAAAAATACACTGCGAAGAAATAAAAATCGGATGCCGATGAAATTTCAAATACATGCCGATGGAATTTTTTTTTCTTGCTTATGAAATCGGAATTTCTTGCCGAGGCCTTTTTCAGAACAGAAAAAAAATGACAATAAGGGGTAGAAGATTTTTCCTCACTTTATAGTTATTCTTTGTTTGACAGTCGTCTCTTGTCCGGCTAGTATTTCTTTCTTTTCGAAATAGCCTTTTTGGGGAAAGGTGGCTTTTTTGAAACGGTCTCCTTTTTAAAACATTCGCTTTTTTGAAACCGTCTCCTTTTTGAGACCGTCTCCTTTTTGAAACGGTCTCCTTTTTGAAACGGTCCCCTTTTCAAAACGATCTCCTTTTCGAAACAGTCGTTTTTTCAAAACAGCCTCCTTGCCCAAGAAAACAGCCACCGCTCCCACCGGCCTGAAAGCAAACTCCGCACCTGAAAAAAACCGAAGTTTCTTCCGGGCGCGGAGCTTTATTCTTTTGCCGTCAGGCGCGAAAAAAGATCAGAACAAAGGGTTTTTCACCTTTTCATCGAGCAAAGCCAGATCGACCACCTCGCGAATATCTTTCACATAATGGAAGGTCAACCCTTTCAGGTAATCCGCTTTGATTTCGTCGATGTCTTTTTGGTTCTCAACCGACAAAATAAGCTCTTTGATACCTGCCCGTTTGGCCGCCAGAATTTTCTCTTTGATCCCTCCCACCGGAAGCACCCTTCCGCGTAAGGTAATCTCGCCCGTCATCGCCAGATTGCTCTTCACCTTGCGCTGGGTAAAAGCCGATACCAACGAAGTGACCATGGTAATCCCCGCGCTCGGGCCGTCTTTGGGAATAGCGCCTTCGGGCACATGCACATGCACGTTCCAGTTATCGAACAAGGCTTCGTCGATGCCGAACAACGCCGCATGAGCATGGATATACTCCAACGCCAACATGGCCGATTCTTTCATTACATCTCCCAGGTTGCCCGTCAAGGTAAGTTTCGAACCTTTGCCTTTGCTCAGGCTCGATTCCACAAACAGGATTTCGCCGCCTACCGCCGTCCAGGCCAAGCCGGTTACGACGCCGGCGTAGTCGTTGCCCTGATACTTATCGCGCGAATATTCCACCGCTCCCAAATAAGTATGCAAGTCCTCGGGTTTCACCACCGTCGGAGTCACCAGCCCCTCGGCAAACTTCCGGGCGATTTTCCGCATGATCTTGGCAATTTTCTTATCCAATTCGCGTACGCCGCTCTCGCGGGTATACGAATCGATGATCACCTCGAGCGTCTTTTTGGAGAACTTCACCATTCGCTTCTGGATGCCGTGCGCTTCCATTTGTTTGGGCACCAAATGGCGGGCGGCGATTTCCACCTTTTCCTCCATAATATACCCGCTTACTTCGATCAGCTCCATTCTATCCAGCAAAGGCTGCGAAATGGTATTCAGGTTGTTGGCCGTGGCAATAAACATCACCTTGCTCAGATCGTAATCGATGTCGAGATAATTATCGTGAAAAGCATTATTCTGCTCCGGATCGAGCACTTCCAGCAGAGCCGAAGCGGGATCGCCTTTGAAATCGTTGCTCACCTTATCGATCTCGTCCAGCACGAATACCGGGTTGGAAGTACCGGCTTTCTGCAAATTCTGGATGATCCGGCCGCACATGGCTCCGATATAGGTACGCCGGTGGCCCCGGATTTCCGCCTCGTCGTGTAAACCGCCCAGGGAAACCCGGATATACTTCCGGTTCAACGCCTCGGCGATGGATTTCCCCAGCGACGTTTTTCCTACGCCCGGAGGGCCGTACAGGCAGATGATGGGAGATTTCATATCTCCTTTCAGTTTCAATACCGCCAGATGTTCGATAATCCGCTCTTTTACTTTTTCCAGTCCGTAATGATCGCGGTCGAGCACTTTCTGGGCATGCGTCAGATTGAAATTGTCTTTGCTGTATTCGTTCCAGGGCAATCCCACGATGGTTTGTACATATTGGGTCTGAATGGAATAATCGGGCGACTGGGGATGCAAGCGTTCCAGTTTGCGTAATTCCTTTTCGAAGATCTCGGCCACCGCCTTGGGCCATTTCTTTTTGGCCGCTTTGGCCTGAAGCTCCTGAATCTCCAATTCGTTGATATTTCCGCCCAGTTCTTCCTGAATCGTTTTGATCTGCTGCTGAAGGAAATATTCCTTCTGTTGCTGGTTGATGTCTTCCTGCGTCTTCATCTGGATAGAAGCTTTCAACTGCACCAACTGGTATTCGCGGTTGAGAATAAAGAGCAGGCGATAAGCCCGGTCTTTCATATGGCCGATGAGCAGAAGTTGCTGCTTTTCGGCCGAGCCGCTGGGAATATTGGAACAGGCGAAATTAATCAGATATAAGACGTTCTTGTTGTTCTTTATCGAAAATATCAAATCGCGGGGAGGATCGGAGGCAGCGCCCAGCATTTTCATTGTCAGATCCTTAATGGTGGAAATCAAGGCTTCGAACTCCCGGTCGTTTTTTTCCGGCAAGGTATCCTCGAGCAAGGTTATTTTTCCTTTCAAGTAAGGTTCGGCATCGGTCAGATCGTCCAAACGGAAACGCTTTTTACCTTGCAGGATAACGGTTGTCGTGCCGTCGGGCATTTCCAGCACGCGCACAATGTCGGCAACCACGCCCGTATCGTATAAATCATCCTGTTCCGGATCTTGCGTGCTCATCTCTTTCTGGCAAACCACGCCGATCAGTAGTTTTTTATGAACCGCTTCCTTAATCAGGCGCATCGATTTGGTACGTCCTACCACAACCGGCATCGCTACGCCGGGAAATAAAACCATATTTCGGAGCGGAAGCACCGGAATCACATCTCCAACTTTTTCTATCCCTTCAGTAAAATCCTCATCTACATCGCATTCCGTCAGGATTGGCATTACTATACCCAGATTATCATCCAAATCATCGAACGAACTTTGGCAATACAATCTCGTCTTTTCTTTCATATATACAATAAAGTCGCTGTATATGTTAATACAATAAACGCATCAAAGTTACGGCTTTTAGTTGGATTCTGACTACTTTTGTCCCTCACAATCTACAAAAGAATATGGCGAATCCCTATTTTCGATTCAAAAAGTTCACCGTATGGCACGATAAATGCGCCATGAAGGTAGGTACCGACGGCGTTTTGCTGGGTGGCTGGGCCTATGTGTCCGAAGCCGCCCGTATCCTGGATATAGGTACGGGTACCGGCCTGATTGCTTTGATGCTGGCCCAACGCAGCCCCGAGGCCCGGATCGATGGCATCGATCTTGACCGGGATGCCTGCATGCAGGCCGAAGCCAATGTAGCCGCCTCTCCTTTTGCCGGGCGTATCCGCATTTTTCCGGTTTCGCTGGCCGATTACCGGCCGGACGAAGGACGGAAATACGACTTGATCGTATCCAATCCTCCCTATTTTACCGACGCGTTGAAATGCCCCGACCCGCAACGGCGCATGGCCCGGCATACCGATACCCTCCCGCTCGACGAACTGCTGCAAACGGCGCGCGGCTGGTTGCATCCTGCCGGGCGGCTGGCTTTAGTCTGGCCGGCCGAGGGACGGGAACGGTTGGAAAGGGCGGCGCGCGAGGCCGGCCTTCATTTTATCCGGCTTACGGAAGTGCATTCCCTGCCCGGGGTTCCTCCCAAGCGGTTGCTGGCGGAATTGGGTATGCAGCCGGTTGCCGAGACCGTTTTCGGCCGTCTGGCGATCGAGCAAGAAGGGCATCGGTATACCGAGGAATTTACGGCATTGGTAAAGGATTTTTATCTTTATTTGTAGAGCCTTGGTTTATAGCAAGGAAAGTAGGCAAAGCAGGTAGAAGAAAGAATGGAAAACCACTTAAAAAAGAACCGGGATTTCCTCGCCGTTCTTCCCGGTTTCGTTTCTGCTTTCCCCTGCAAATTCCGTTTTCTTTTTTCCGGATTCGTTTCTTCTTTCTTTTTCGAATTCGGGTTTCATTTTTCCGGTTTCGTTTTTTCTTCCCCTTCCGAATCTCGTTTTCTTTTTCCCGGTTACGTTCTTTCTTCTTCCAAGTTCCGTTTCTTTTTTCCGGATCCGTTCTTTTTTCTCCCCCGCTCCGTTTCTTTTTCCACGGTTTTACCCTTTGTCCTCCCCGCTTCCTTCCGGCGGAAGAAAGTTTCCCCGGCTTTTAACGGAATATATAAGGTAATTTTTTATCGAAGAAACGGGTGACGGCACCAAACAGATTCTGCACTTCTTCGGTAAAGGAAACCACTTCGGGCGTCAGCACCTTGAGGGCTTTGGGCACGACGGTGATGTCGATACGGCTGTCGGCCATCACCGGTTCGCCGTCGAGGTGCATCACCCCGGGCTGCTGGCGGATAATAGTCACTTCGCGGGCTTTCATTGTCTTAATCTTGCTGTTTCGGTCGATCTGCCTGGTAAACAACTGGATGGCCAAAGGGGCTATATCCAGAGGAGTGAAGGGGGAAAGAATGGTCAGGTCCATCTGCCCGTCCTGAATATTGGCGTGGGGAGCGATAAAAGCATTGTTGCCGTATTGCGAGGCATTGGCGCAGGCTACCAGGAAAGCTTTTTCCTTGATGGTTTGGTTGTCTACCAGCAATTCGTAAGGTTCGGGCTTATAACTGAGGTATTCCTCGATGGTATTCTTAATATAGGTAAGCGACCCGCGCCGTTTTTCGCCGGCAAATTTCTGGCTTACGGCGGCATCGAAGCCCACGCCGCAGGTACAGAAAAAAACCCGGTCGTTGGCTTTGCAGCAGTCGATGGTGCTGACGTGGCCTTTGGCTATCAGATCGACGGCTCGTTTGGCGTCCATCGGAATATGCAATTCGCGGGCCAGGCCGTTGCCCGATCCTTTGGGAATAATGCCCAGTACGGCTTTCGAATAAATCATCGCCCGGGCGATTTCGTTTACCGTACCGTCGCCGCCCACGGCCAGAATCACTTCTGCGCCCTCTTCCAATGCCCGGCGCGTCAGCAAGCTGGCATGCCCGGCGTATTGGGTAAAGGAAATGGTCAACGAACAGTTGCCTTTCGCACAGATCTCTTCGATCATCCTGGGAATCTTCCGCTTCGATCCCACCCCGGAGACGGGATTTATTATCGCCCACACCTTTATTGCCTGTTCGCTCATTTCGCTTTTTCTTTGATTTTGAGAAGGCAAAAATAATGCTTTTATAAAACTTTTAAAGCATTTGGGCTATCGGAAGTTATTTTTTTACTACTTTTGCAGCCTGGATTTGTCAAAAGCATGTGTTAACGGGAAGGCTGATCCGGATTTTTTTTGCAAAACAAATAGCGAGATAAATTATTCTCTTTAATTATAATATGAAACTTTTACAAGAGAAACTAGCAAAGTACGACGCCCCTCAACGAGCAATGGCCGCAGGCATTTATCCCTACTTCCGGATGATCGAAAGCGATCAGGATACCGAGGTAGTCATAAGCGGTAAAAAGGTTCTGATGTTCGGTTCGAATGCCTATTTAGGGCTTACCAACCACCCGAAAGTAAAAGAGGCTGCTATCGACGCCATCAAAAAATACGGCACGGGTTGCGCCGGTTCGCGGTTCCTGAACGGAACGCTCGACTTGCACCTTCAGTTGGAAAAGCGATTGGCTGAATTTGTCGGAAAAGAAGACGCCATTGTTTATTCCACCGGTTTCCAGGTAAACCTGGGCGTAGTATCTTGCGTGACAGGTCGCGAAGACTATATCATCTGGGATGAATTAGACCACGCATCTATTATTGAAGGCCACCGTCTTTCCTTCTCTACCAAGCTGAAATACAAGCATAACGATATGGATTCGCTGGAAAAGCAACTCCAGAAATGCGAAGCCGACAAAGTGAAACTCATCGTGATAGACGGTGTGTTCAGCATGGAAGGCGATGTAGCCAAATTGCCTGAAATCGTCGCTTTGGCGAAAAAATACAATGCCAGCGTGATGGTAGACGAAGCCCACGGCATCGGGGTGTTCGGCGACCACGGACGCGGAACGTGCAACCATTTCGGAGTTACCGACGACGTAGACCTGATTATGGGTACTTTCAGCAAATCGTTCGCGTCGATCGGCGGTTTCATCGCCTCCGACGAATCGGTTATCAACTACCTGCGCCATCATTCCCGCTCCTATATTTTCAGCGCCAGCAATACCCCGTCGGCAACCGCCGCCGCCAATGCCGCGCTCGACATCATGCTCACCGAGCCCGAACGCATCCGCCATCTGTGGGATCTGACGCATTACGCGCTCGACGGATTCCGCAATATGGGTTGCGAGATCGGCCATACGTCGACTCCCATTATTCCGCTGTTTATCCGCGACAACGATTTGACCTTCCTCATCGTAAAGGAATTGTTCGAAGCCGGCATTTTCGTCAACCCGGTGGTATCGCCGGCCGTTGCTTCGGAAGATACGCTGATTCGTTTCTCGCTGATGGCCACGCATACCAAAGAACAGCTCGATTATGCGTTGGAAGCCATTCATAAAGTATTCAAAAGCCACGGTTTGGTAGATTAACCATTCTTTTAAGCTTAGAAAATAAGGCAAAAGCCCGGAAATCCCGTAACGGAGGTTTCCGGGCTTTCATTTTCCGGGCCTACAGGCCTCTGCATTCAAGGCAGGCAGCCGGGAAATATCGATCTTCTCCCTCCGGAATGCAGGCCGATCCGAAATAAATGCTTATTTTTGCGTAATTGTACATCATCAGGCTCTAGTATGTACGACCGCTCATTCCTGTCGCCGGGGCCTCCGGAGGCAGGAGAAAACGGCCGCGGCGGAAAAAGAGTCTCTTTACAAACTCAAATCCATGGATTTCAAACAAAATAACGGGAGTTGCTGCATGGGTAAAAAAGGATGCAGCAAAATACAAAATAGCAAACTGAACACATACGACTGGCTGTGCGACGTGCCCGACGCGGCCAATGCCACCGACTATGTAGAGGTGCAGTTTAAAAACACACGCAAAGGGTACTACCTGAACAGCAATAAAATACCGCTTGAAAAAGGCGACCTGGTGGCTGTGGAGGCCAGCCCGGGACACGACATCGGCACCGTTACGCTGACGGGGAAACTGGTGTTGTTGCAAATGAAAAAGAACAATGTCCGCACCGAAGGCGTGGAAGCGAAAAAAGTGTACCGGAAAGCCAAACCGACCGATATTGAGAAGTATGAGGAGGCAAAGGCGAAGGAACACGCCACCATGATCCGCTCGCGCCAGATAGCTGCCGAGCTGGGCCTGAACATGAAAATAGGCGACGTGGAATACCAGGGCGACGGCAACAAGGCTATTTTTTATTATATTGCCGACGAGCGGGTAGACTTTCGCCAACTTATCAAAGTATTGGCCGAAGCTTTTCGCGTCAGGATCGAAATGAAGCAGATCGGCGCGCGGCAGGAAGCAGGGCGTATCGGGGGCATCGGGCCTTGCGGACGGGAGCTTTGCTGTTCGAGCTGGATGACCAATTTCGTTTCGGTGGCTACCGGGGCGGCTCGTTACCAAGATATTTCGATGAATCCGCAAAAGCTGGCCGGGCAGTGCGCCAAATTGAAGTGTTGCATCAACTACGAGGTAGACGCGTATGTCGAAGCGCATAAGCGGTTGCCTTCGCGGGAAATCGTATTGGAAACGAAAGATAATACGTACTATCATTTCAAGACGGATATTTTCAAGCGCGAACTTACGTATTCCACCGATAAATCGTTTGCCGCCAACCTGCTGACGATTCCGGCCGACCGGGCTTTCGACGTGATTGCCATGAACAAGAAGGGTACGAAACCTGTTTCGCTGGAAGCCGATACCAAACCGCAACCTCCCAAACGGGACGCGCAGGATATTCTGGGGCAAGATAGCGTAACGCGTTTCGATTCCGTGAAGAAAAAGAAGAAGAAAAAAGGCGGTTCCGGAAATGGCGCCCAGGCCAATGCCGGCGACAACGGCGGGGGAAACCGCGGCCGGAATAA
Source organism: Tannerellaceae bacterium (assembly GCA_048465615.1). Classification (GTDB taxonomy): domain Bacteria; phylum Bacteroidota; class Bacteroidia; order Bacteroidales; family Tannerellaceae; genus Parabacteroides. The sequence continues at coordinate 29,907 of DBFWLD010000010.1, read as the reverse complement.
TCCCAGCGGGCAGGCTAATTCTTCTGAAGGACGTCCGGGCGAAGGACGCCCCAGCGGAGGCGGACGGCCGCAAAAGCCCCGGCGGGAGAACCGCGAGGAGAACGCAGCGGGAGCCGAAAACGCAGCGAATAACGGGAGCGTCCCCCGCGCAAACGGCAGAAACGGCAACGAAGCCAATCCGAATACCAACCGGGGCGCAGGACGGCCTAATCCGAACCGTCCGGCTAACAACCGGCCTAAACCTAAAGTAAAACCGAATAACGAAAAGCAGCCCAGTGATGAAACCTCCCAGCAACCCGTCCGGCGTGAAGAAAAACCCGCGGCAAAGCCGGAAGCTTAAATTCCTGGCGGCCCTTTGCCTTGGCTGTCTCGCCTTTTCCTGCGAAGCGCCGGCTTTGTACGACCAGTATCAAGCCATTGAAAATACGACCTGGGAAAAGGACAAGGAGTATTATTTTACTTTTCAGATAACGGATGCCGGCGTTCCCTACGACCTGACGCTGGAAGTAAGGAACAACAATTTGTATCCTTATCAGAATCTCTGGTTGTTTTATAACGAGGAGCCGCCCATCGGCCCGCTCAAACGCGACACGATCGAATGTGTGCTGGCCGATGCGTTCGGCAAATGGCACGGACATGGTATTTCGCTTTTTCAATCGAGCTTTCCTCTTAGGAAAAATTATTATTTCCCGCACGAAGGCCAATATACATTCGGCTTCCGGCAAGGCATGCGCAGCGACCGGCTGAAGGGGATACAGGAAATCGGGCTACGGGTAGAAAAGGCTTCGCGGGCTAATGTTCCTTCCGCGACGCATCCAGCCGGAGAAAAATAAACAACAGGATGGTAAATCCCCATAGGGAAGAGCCGCCGTAGCTGAAAAAAGGCAGGGGGATGCCGATAACGGGAGTCAACCCGATGACCATGCCCACATTGATGGCCAGGTGGAAAAAGAAAATCGAGGCCACGCTATAACCGTAAACGCGCCCGAAGGTATCGCTTTGCCGCTCGGCCAAGGCGATAAGCCGGAGGATGAACACGGCGAAAAGAATAAGCACGAAGGCGGCGCCGACAAATCCCTGCTCCTCGCCTACCGTACAAAAAATAAAATCCGTATCCTGCTCCGGCACATATTTCAGCTTGGTCTGGGTTCCGTTCAGGAAGCCTTTTCCCAACAGCCCGCCCGATCCGATTGCGATTTTGGATTGATTCACGTTATAACCGGCGCCGCTGGGATCGTCTTCAAGCCCCAGGGATACTTTGATGCGGACTTGCTGATGAGGCTCGAGAATATCGTTGAATACGTAATGAACGGAGGATAGAAAACCTACGGAAAGCAAGGCGAAAAGCCCGATCAGGGCGTAATGGGGCACCCAGTTTTTAAGCGACATCATCACCAGGTAAAACGTGGCGGCCAATACCAACCCGATGGAAATCCAGGCAAAATTCACCGGCATGAAGAAAGAAGCTATATAGCCGCCCAGAAAAGCCGCCGCCGTGGCGCCCGATAGGATTTGCAGGGTACGGAGATCTTTCCGTTCCACCCAGATCAATCCGAAGGTTATCAACAGGATCATACAGGAAACGATGAGTTCGCCCACCGGCGTAATCCCGGCCGTCACATCGGCATATTTCATTCCGGTGACGAAAAAGAGCACCGCGCTCACCCCCGCCAGCAGGATATAGCCCGACATGCCTTCGCGGTAAAGCATCAGGAAGAAGGCCAGATAAACCAGAGCCGAACCGGTTTCTTTCTGCAAGAGAATGCACACCATAGGCACGAATATCAACAGCAGGGTGATGCTGAAATTTTTAACGGTAGTTAGTTTGAAGCCGTACCCGTTCATAAACCGGGCTACCGCCAGGGCGGTGGCAAATTTGGCAAACTCGGCCGGTTGCAGGCGCACGGGGCCGAGCACCAGCCAGGAATGCGATCCCTTGATGTTGGGTGCCAGAAAGATAGTAGCCACGAGCAACACGATAATCACCGCATAGATCAGGTAGGCGAACACATCGAAAAAGTCGCTTTCGAGCATGAGTATGACAAAGATCAACGCTACCGACAAGCCCATCCACAACAGCTGGGAACCGGGACGGCCGGCCAGATCGAAAAGCCCTACATTGTCGAATTCATAACTGGCCCCGCAAATGCTGAACCAGCCGGCCACGATCATCATGAGATAGAGCAGGATGGTAAACCAGTCGACCGATTTCCATATTTCTGTTTTTCTATAACGCACTGTTGGGTAAGATTATCGCATTCATAATATATTCTTCTATGGCCTTGTCGGAGGGAGGGATGTCCCCTTTCAGGTATTTTTGCAACATCAACCGGCCGATAGGTACGGCGTAGGTGGCTCCGAAGCCGGCATTTTCCACAAAGACGCAAATGGCGACTTTGGCGTTTTTATAAGGCGCGAATCCCATAAACACGGAATGGTCTTTTCCATGAGGGTTCTCGGCCGTTCCGGTTTTTCCGCATACTTCCACGTCCGGAATATTCGCGCCCCGGCAGGTGGCCCCGGCCGTCCCGCCGATTACCGCCCCGCGCATTCCTTCGGCAATCACGTCGTAGTATCCGGCATCGATCGTGGGGTAGCGTTTGCGGGTATAAAGCGTGTCGAGGGGAGTATCCTGAATTTCCTTTACCACATGGGGCGTCAGGAAATATCCCCGGTTGGCTACCGTGGCGGCCAGGTTGCAGATTTGCAAAGGGGTGGCCAGGATTTCGCCTTGTCCGATGGCGATCGAGATGATCGTGCTCGAATTCCAGCGTCCCCGGTATATTTTGTCGTATACCTTGCTGTTGGGAATATAGCCCCGCTTTTCGCCGGGCAGATCGATACCGAGCGTATAGCCGTATCCCATCGATACCAAATGGTCTTTCCAAATATCGAAACCGGTCTGGATATTGGGGTATCGGCGGTGGCTGTCGAGCATATCGTGCAATCCCCAGCAAAAATAAGAGTTGCAGGAGGTGGCGATGGCCGCTACCAGGTCTACAGGCGACGGATGGCCGTGACAGGCCGGTTTACCGCCCCGGTAGGTATAACCGTGAGCGCAGGTATACCGGGTATCGGGCGTAATGACGCCTTCCTGCAAAAAGATCAACCCTTGAGTAGGCTTGAAGGTAGAGCCGGGCGGATACTGGGCCATCAGCGGGCGGTCGAACAGGGGTTTGTAAGGGTTTTTCTCAAGCATCTGATGATTCTTGCCGCGCTGGCGTCCTACCAGGATGCTGGGGTCGAAGGTAGGGGAAGAAACCATGCAGAGTACTTCGCCGGTAGAAGGCTCGATCATTACGATGCCGCCCAATTTGTTTTGCATCAGTTTTTCTCCATACGCCTGCAACTCCATATCGATGGCCAGCGTGAGGTTTTTACCGGATTCCGGCGCCACGTCGTGACGGCCTTCCTCGTACCGGCCTTTGATACGGCCGTGGGCGTCGCGTAGCAGAATCTCCACCCCTTTTATGCCGCGCAGCACGTTTTCATACGAACGTTCCACGCCGGTACGGCCCGAATAATCGCCTTGCACGTAATAATCGTCTCGTTCGATGTCCTTGCGGTTGACCTCGCCGATACTGCCCAATACGTTGGCCGCATTCGGGTATTCGTATTCGCGGATGGTACGGTTCTGGATATAGAAACCGGGAAATTTATAGAGCTTTTCCTGCAATACGCCGTATTCCTGGGCGGAAAGCTGGTTCATAAACACCTGAGGAACGTAGGAGGAATAGCCGGGATTGAGCCGCCGGTTCTTAATGTCGGCTATCCGCTTGACGAATTGTTCGCGGGTAATGCCGAGCACGCGGCAGAAATCGAGGGTGTCGAAGGGTTGCACTTCGCGCATAATCAGCATCACGTCGTAAGCGGGCTGGTTGTATACCAGCAGTTGGCCGTTGCGGTCGTAAATCATGCCGCGCGAGGGGTACAAGGTTTTTTTCAGGAATGCGTTGCTGTCGGCCCAGGCTTTATAATCGCTGTCTACGATTTGCAGGATGAATAAGCGAATAATAAAGACGAGTACCAGCACAATAACGGCGCCCCCTATGACATAGCGCCTGTTTTCCAGTGTAAACTTCGTGTTACTCTCCACTTTTCTGTGACTCTATATTGAATGCTTCGATTGTACAAATTAACAGGGTGGTAATCGCCACGCTGGCCAGAATGCGCACTGCCAGAAACAGCGGATCGAAAAAGGTGAGCGATTCCAGCAGGAAAAGGGCCGTATGATGAATCACCACAAAGGTAAACGCGTACCGGAAAAAGCCGCCGAATCCGAAGGTTTTATACGAAGGGTAGATGCCTTCGGGCAGGTCTTTGCCGATAAACAGGCGGATAAGCGGATCGCGTATAAAGCCTGCCAGCGTGCAGGCGGCGGCGTGCATGCCCGGGGTGTTGGAAAAAGTATCGATCGTAAGCCCTGCCAGGAACGAAAAAAGGACGACTTGCGTGCGGGGGATACCTACCGGCAATTTTAGGATGAAATAAAGGTAAAGAAAAGGAGTGGCGATCCGGAGAAAATGGATATTGTTCAACACCAAAATCTGAATGGTGACGAATACTAAAAAATAAAACAATCCCCGTATGATCTGATTAATCATTTCGCTTTGCCTCTTGTTCTACACTTAATTGTTCCGCCTGGCGGTAATTCCGGATGATGCGCACATTATTCAATGCCTGGAAGTCGGTGGCCAGTTTTACGTCGAGCGAATAAAAATTATCGTCGTGCTGTTTCTCGAAATCGAACACCGTGCCTACGATAATGCCCGACGGGAAAACGGCCGAATAGCCGCTCGTTACGATGGTGTCGCCTTTCTGGAAAGCCACATGCCGCGGCAATTCTTCGAGGTTGGCATATTGGGTATCCCGGCCTTTCCAGCTCAGGGAACCGAAATAGCTGCTTCCCAACACCTTGCAACTCAACCGGAATTTCGGATTCAGCAGCGGGATAATCACGGCAAAATGGGCGGATACCGTCGAGACGATACCTACTACGCCCCGCTCGGAGACTACGCCCATATCGGGCTCCACGCCATCCTTGCGTCCTTTATTGACGGTGATATAGTTCAACAAATGGGAGACGCTGTTATTCACCACGTCGGCCACCACGAAACTATAGGCAAACTGCTCGGTGGAATCGGGCGCGTAACCGGCAAAAACGGCCGTATCGGCCATCATGCTTTCGAGTTGATCCTGCAATTCCAGCACGCGCAATTCCAATTCTCCGTTGCGTTCCAGCAACTCCTTATTGATCTCCTTCAGGTTCAGGTAGGAGGTGACGAAACCGGACACAGATGCAATGTGACCGGTCACGACATTGGCCGAACTGAAAATAATATTCCGCTGGTAGGCGTTGTTGCGGTAGACCAGCGTGAGGGATACGATTTCCAGCAAAATAAAGAGGAACCAATGCCTTTTCCGAACCAGGAAATCGAGCAGTTTACGCATAGCTTAAAAAAAGAACCACCGGCAAAGGAATATTGCTTGAGGAAATAAGGCGGATAATGCCGCCTGTCATCTCCCTTGGGAACATTCCTTTGCCAATGGCCGGCTTCCTTATCGGATAAGGAAATTAAACTTATCTATATTCTTCAATGCCACGCCCGTACCTTTCGCCACGGCATGCAGCGGATCGTCGGAAACGTGAAACGTGATGTTCATCTTATCGGCCAGTCGTTTGTCGAGGCCGCGCATCAGAGCCCCGCCGCCGGTCAGGTAAATGCCGTTGCGCACGATGTCGGCATACAATTCGGGCGGCGTTTGTTCAAGCGCGCTCAGGATAGCCGCTTCCATCTTCGAAATGGTTTTATCCAGACAATGGGCTATTTCCTGATACGATACGGGCACTTCCATCGGCAGGGCCGTCATCTGGTTGGGACCGTGTACCACAAAGTCTTCGGGCGGATTATCGAGCGTGGTCAGGGCGGAACCTACATTGATTTTGATTTGTTCGGCTGTGCGTTCGCCAACGCGCACATTGTGCTGCCGGCGCATATATTCCATAATGTCGGCCGTCAGGTCGTCGCCGGCAATGCGGATCGATTTGTTCGATACGATACCGCCCAGCGAAATCACGGCAATCTCGGTCGTCCCCCCGCCTATGTCGACAATCATATTGCCTTCGGGAGCCAGCACGTCGATGCCGATACCCAGCGCAGCCGCCATCGGTTCGAAAATCATGTAGACGTCGCGGCCGCCGGCGTGCTCGGCCGAGTCGCGTACGGCGCGTATTTCCACTTCGGTGCTGCCCGAAGGAATACCGATCACCATCCGGAGCGAAGGCGAGAACCAACGGCTTTTGGTATTGGCCATTTTGATCAGGCCGCGTATCATTTGTTCGGCCGCGTAAAAGTCGGCAATCACCCCTTCGCGAAGCGGACGGATCGTACGAATATTCTCGTGCGTCTTCCCGTGCATCTCGCGGGCGGTTTTACCCACAGCCAGCACCTTATCCGTGCGACGGTCGAGCGCCACTACCGAAGGTTCGTCTACAACCATTTTGCCGTTGCAGACCACAATGGTGTTGGCTGTCCCCAGATCCATTGCCACTTCCTGCGTGAAAGAGAATAATCCCATTTTTATTCGAGTAGTTTATTAATGTTTGAAATGACGGACGCCCGTTTTTACCATCGAAAGCCCGTGCTGGTTGCAATAATCCACCGATTTGACATCGTTGATCGAACCGCCGGGCTGAATAACGGCCGTAATGCCGGCCTGATCGGCGATTTCCACGCAATCGGGGAAGGGGAAGAAGGCGTCGGAAGCCATTACGGCCCCTTTCAGGTCGAAACCGAAAGAGCGGGCTTTCTCGATCGCTTGCTTGAGGGCGTCCACACGCGAAGTCTGGCCGATACCGCTGGCGCAAAGTTGCTTGTCCTTTACCAACGTGATAGCGTTCGATTTGCTGTTCTTTACAATCTTGTTGGCAAACAGCAGATCTTCCACTTCGGCGGCGGTGGGCTTCTTTTCAGTCATGGCTTCCAGATCGGCAGCCGTCTGGATGCTCAGGTCTTTCTCCTGCATCAACACGCCGTTCAGCAACGAACGGAATTGCATCGGGCAGGTCTTGCAGGCCTTGCGGAGCAAAATAATGCGGTTTTTCTTCTGTTGAAGGACTTCCAGCGCGTCGGCATCATAAGCCGGAGCGATGATCACTTCAAAAAAGATTTTATGAATTTCTTCGGCCACTTCTTTCGTGATCTGGGCGTTGGTAATCAGGATGCCTCCGAAAGCAGATACCGGGTCGCCGGCCAGAGCGGCTTTCCAAGCTTCGGTCACGTTGTCGCGGGAAGCGATGCCGCAAGCGTTATTGTGTTTGAGGATGGCGAACGTGAGGCTGTCGAACTCGTCGATCAGGTTGACGGCGGCGTCGATGTCGAGCAGGTTGTTGTACGAAATTTCCTTGCCGTGCAACTGGTCGAACATATCGTTGAACTTACCGAAGAACTGGGCGGCCTGGTGAGGGTTTTCCCCGTACCTAAGAGGCATCGGAGCATCGACGGCGGCCCGGAAATGCGAAGCTTCGCGCTTATCGAAATAGTTGAAGATAGCGGTATCGTAACCCGAAGACACGGCAAAGGCTTCTTTGGCGAACCACCACCGGTCGTCGAGGGTGGTTTCGGCTCCTTTTTCGCCGAGCAACTGCATCAGCGGCCGGTATTGGGCTTTGGAAGCTACGATCACCACATCCTTAAAATTCTTGGCGGCGGCGCGGATAAGCGAAATGCCGCCTATATCTATTTTTTCAATGATTGCCTGCTGCTCGGCGCCGGAAGCAACCGTTTCTTCAAAAGGATAGAGATCGACGATCACCAGGTCGATTTCGGGAATTTCGTATTCGGCTATCTGGGCTTGGTCGCCTGCATGGTCGCGACGGGTAAGGATGCCTCCGAATACCTTGGGATGCAGCGTTTTCACGCGGCCGCCCAGGATGGAAGGATAACCGGTCAGGTCTTCCACGGCATCGCAGGGAATGCCGAGCGACTCGATAAAGGTTTGCGTCCCCCCTGTAGATACGAAGCTAACGCCTTCGCTATGAAGCTTTTTCAATATTTCGTCAAGTCCCTCTTTGTGATACACGGAGACTAATGCACGTTTTATTCGTTTCGTTGCAGCCATCTTTGTTTTCGTTTACTTTAATGTTTTAGAGCACAAAAGTAGACATTTATTTCCATATTTTGAGCGGGAAATTATTTTTTCCGGAAAAATAATAGAAGGCCCGGCGCGTCGCCAAATTTACTTGCCTCTGCTCAGGCAAAACGCATGCTTGCTTTTTTACGGCAAAAAAGAGCCCGTTTTATCGGAAAAGCATATTAAAAGGCTCAGGTTCTGATTATAGAAAGCCGGGAAAGCGGAGGGTTGCGAATATTTTCGTACCTTTGCAGCCTCCTATTTGAAATTAATTTGGTAAAAAGATATGATTACAGTTAACAATCTGGACGTACAGTTCGGCAAACGCATTCTTTTCCAGGATGTGAATATGAAATTTACACCGGGCAACTGCTACGGTATCATCGGAGCGAACGGGGCGGGAAAATCCACCTTCCTGCGCGTGATCAGCCAACAGCTCGACCCTACCCGCGGCAGCGTAACGCTCGGTCCGGGCGAACGGTTGTCGGTACTCAGCCAGGATCACTTCGCCTTCGACGAGCATACGGTGATGGATACGGTGTTGATGGGTCATTCCACCTTGTGGGAGATAATGAGCGAAAAGAACGCGCTTTACGAAAAACCGGATTTCAGCGACGCCGACGGTATCCGCGTATCGGAACTGGAAGAGAAATTCGCCGAGATGGAAGGCTGGAACGCCGAAAGCGACGCGGCCAGCCTGCTGAGCGGCCTGGGCATCAGCGAAGAAATTCACTATAGCTTGATGAAGGATTTGAGCGGTAAGCAAAAAGTGCGGGTTCTGCTGGCGCGCGCCCTCTTCGGACAGCCCGACAACCTGCTGCTCGACGAGCCTACCAACGACCTCGACCTCGAAACGGTTTCCTGGTTGGAAAACTACCTTTCGAATTTCGAACATACGGTATTGGTAGTCAGCCACGACCGCCACTTCCTCGATTCGGTTTGCACCCATACGGTCGACATCGACTTCGGCAAGCTGCAATTGTTTGCCGGCAACTATAGCTTCTGGTACGAATCCAGCCAGTTGGCCCTTCGCCAGCAACAGAACCAGAACAAGAAGGCAGAGGAAAAGAAGAAGGAGCTGGAAGAGTTCATTCGCCGCTTCAGCGCCAACGTTGCCAAGTCGAAACAGACCACGAGCCGTAAAAAGATGTTGGAAAAGCTGAACATCGAAGAGATCAAGCCTTCCTCGCGCCGCTACCCGGGGATCATCTTTACGCCCAACCGCGAGCCGGGAAATCAAATTCTGGAAATAAAAGGATTGACGAAATCGATCGAAGGCAAAGTATTGTTCCGGGATTTGAACCTAAATGTGGAAAAAGAGGATAAGATCGTCTTTATCAGCCGCGACCCGCGCGCGATGACGGCCCTTTTCCAGATTATCAACGGCGAGGAAAAACCGGACGCCGGCACCTATCAATGGGGACAGACCATCACGACGGCTTATCTGCCGCTCGACAATTCGGCTTTCTTCAATTCGGATTACAACCTGATCGAATGGTTGAGCCAGTTCTCGCCCGATACCAACGAGGTGTTCCTGAAAGGGTTCCTGGGCCGGATGTTGTTTTCGGGCGAAGAACTGCTAAAAAAGGTAAGCGTGCTCTCGGGAGGAGAAAAGATGCGGTGCATGATTTCGCGGATGATGCTGACGGATGCGAACGTGCTGATTCTGGATACGCCTACCAACCACCTCGACCTCGAATCGATTCAGGCATTCAATAATACGCTTCAGACCTTCAGAGGCAATATTCTCTTCTCCAGCCACGACCACGAGTTCATCCAAACCGTGTCTAACCGGATTATCGAATTGACCCCCAACGGCATCATCGACAAGATGATGGATTACGACGATTATATTACCGACCCGACGGTAGCCGAATTGAGGGAGAAATTGTATAAATAAAACAGAACCACGGGGCTTGAACCTGGGGATGGCCTGGGCGGAAGGGCCCTGCGGCAAGAAAACGGAAACCGGCCGGCTATCGCCTTGGCGATACTCTCCGGCGACCCGGGGAAAGGGAAAATCCTGCCCACTACCCCATACATCCGGGGAGGCGCGAAGAGATTCCGCCTCCCCGGTATTGGTTTACAACAGGAGCCAGAGGCTTTTGTGGAAAAACAATATCCCAAAAAGAAGAAGATGAAAAAGAGATTAGTATTTCTGATTGTCCTTTTTATAGCATGGCTACCTGTATTTGCCGTGCAAAAACCCCTGTTCATGCTTTATCATCATGCGTTAGCAAGCGGATGCTTGCTAACGGATTACCTCCAGGTAATCGCGCACGGGCTAAAACTGGATGCTACGCTGGCGGGGTATCTCACGGCCCTTCCGCTGCTGGCCACGCTGATTTCCGTCTGGCTTCCGGGGCCGTGGCTCAAAAAGTTTCTTCACGGCTACTTTTTGGTGACGGCTATCTGTATCGCCGCCATCTTCGCCGTCGACGAAGGGCTATACGGTTTCTGGCGTTTCCGGCTCGACGCCACTCTCTTTTTCTATCTTCAATCGCCCAAAGATGCCTTGGCAAGCGTGCCGGCCGGCCTGTTTGTCGTTCAGTTGGTTACTTTTCTGCTCTACGCCGCCGCTATCTATTGGTTTTTCAAACGGCTGATCCTGCCGTTGGCTCCCGAGACGCCCGTCAGCCGGCGCATAGGGGGTAGCTTGCTGATCCTGCTGCTGGCAGGATTATTGTTTATTCCCATCCGGGGCGGCGTAACCACCTCTACGGCCAATGTGGGGATGGTGTATTTCAGCCGGAACCAATTTCTGAACCATGCGGCTATCAACCCTTGTTTCAGCCTGATCGCTTCGCTTTCGAAACAACAGGATTTTGCTTCTCAGTTCGATTTCTTTCCGGAAGAAAAACGAAAAGTTCTCTTCGACTCTCTCGTAAAGCGGCCAGCCGGAGAATCTCCCGAAAAACCCCGCTTGCTGACCACCGACCGGCCGAATATCCTGATTATCCTGCTGGAAAGCTTCTCGGCCAACACTGTCCAGGCCGTTGGGGGAGACTCGACCGTCACCCCCAACCTGAACCGGCTCAGCCGCGAAGGCGTTTTATTTACCAACTTCTACGCCAATTCCTTCCGTACCGACCGGGGAATCGTATCGGTACTGAACGGCTACCTGGCCCAACCTACCACCTCGATTATGAAATATCCCGCCAAAAGCCAAAGCCTGCCTTCCCTGGCCAAAACTCTCGGACGGGAAGGATATGTAGCGGATATGCTGTACGGAGGGGATATTAATTTCACGAATATGCAAAGCTATTTCTTTAGTTCAGGCTATAGCCGGATTACGGCCGATCGCGATTTCCCTCTGTCGAGCCGTCTGAGCAAATGGGGCGCCAACGACGACGTTACGTTTACGCACCTGGCTGGCGAAATCAGGCAAAAGCAATCGTCGGAGCAGCCCTGGCTCAGCACCTTCCTGACGCTCAGCAGCCACGAACCGTTTGAAGTGCCTTACCACCGGCTGGAGAACCCCTATCTGAACTCGGTGGCTTTTACCGATAGCTGCCTGGGACATTTCATCGACGAGCTGAAAAAGACGCCGGCCTGGAAAAATTTGCTGGTCATCCTGGTATCGGATCACGGATTTCATTATCCGGCCGACCTGAAGGATTACGAACCGCGTCGCTTTCATATCCCCATGCTTTGGCTGGGGGGAGCCGTAGCCGGGCCCCGGGTAATCGAAACCTATGCCAACCAAACGGATCTGGCGGCTACGTTGTTGAACCAGATGGGGCTGTCGTCGGAGGAATTTGTGTTCAGCAAGGATATAGTCGATCCGGCTTATCCACATTATGCGTTTTATACGTTTCCGAACGGGTTCGGTTTTATCGATAGCACCGGAGTCTCGGTCTACGACAACGAAAGCAACCGCCCCTTGGCGGCATCGCCGGCCGAAGGAGAAGAACAGCGGCTGGAGAAGGGCAAAGCCTTGTTGCAGACCTTATACGACGATATGGGAGGTAGATAGGGTTTCTTCTCTACGCTATCGTTTTTTCTTTGGAGGAGTATGCTTTCTTACCCGAAAATCACCTCTCTTGTTTATCAAAAGGTATCGGGCAGGAAAGTGAAATTTTCTTCCTGAATCCTTGTGGAAAGCGTCTTATTCCAAAAAACATTTTTATCTTTGGAAAAATCGCCCGTCGGGAAACGACCGGCTTATTATACCTTAAACTATTTATACCTCAAACTATGGAACACTATGTGAATATCATGTTGGACAAAGGCTTCAAGGCTGTTTTCGGCCACAAGGGCGTGGCTATCGACTTTATCAATGCCGTTTTGAAAGGCGAACGCCAGGTGAGGGATCTTACCTATCTGGACAAAGAAATTTTCCCCGAATCTGCTGACCGGCGCACAGTGATTTTCGATTTACTTTGCGAGGATACGGATGGTTCGAAGTTCATCCTCGAAATGCAGAATTGCCCCCAGCGTTATTTTTTTAATCGCGGATTTTATTACATTTGCCGTATGATCTCCCGCCAAGGCGAGATCGGGTCGGGCTGGAAGTATGAATTGCTTCCGGTGTATGGTATCTACCTGCTAAACTTCAGCTTGCCTGAGTTTCAGAGTTGGCGTACGAATGTGGTACTGGCTAACGAAGAGACGGGTAAAATTTTCAAGGCAATCAAACTGAAACAAATATATATTTCGTTTGACCTGTTCAATTTGCGTGCGGAGGAATGTATAACGCCTCTTGAAAATCTGATTTATGTACTAAAGAATATGAATTTATTTGATATGTCTCCCTTCAAGGAAAAAGACGATGCCTTCCGGCGTTTGCTCGATGTAGCCAACCTGAACGCCCTCACTCCCGAGGAACGTGCCGAATATGACGAGAATTTGAAAATTTATCGCGATTGGAGAAGTACCTTGGAATATGCCGTGGAGGAAGCAGAGGAGAAAGGGGTACAAAAAGGGATTGAAGAAGGACTTTCGAAAGGACTTCTACGAACTGCCCGCAACATGAAAGCGATGCAAATACCGACGGATATGATTAGCCAAGTAACCGGGCTGAGTACGGAAGAGATCGAACGGCTTCAGGACTAAGATAGGCCGGAAGCCGGAATAGCTTCCGGCACAGAACATCGAGCTCTCCGGCTTCGGCCTTTCGAAAGCTCCTTAACCGAGTTCACAGCGTAGCCCCGGTTGACGAAGGGCGGCTGCATGTTGGCAACTATCACCCCATGTCCTACCCCGCTCATGCCGCAAAGCGACGTGGAAACATACCTCTCCTGCCGCAAAAAAAATACAATAAGTATCGAGGAAAATGTCCCTTGTGGAAGCTTTTCCGTATTCGATTCATTATCAACAAGATAAATTACCCGAAAAATCACATCCCCAAGAAACAAAAATTCCATCGCAGTGTAATCGGAATTTCATCGGCATGCAATTTTCATTTCTTGCTTATGAAATTCGGATTGCATGCCGATCCCTTTTTTTCTTCCAAGAAAAAATGACAATAACCCTTCCTCTAGGCCCCTTTCTTTTTCAGGGGAGAGGCGTCGAGTTTTTTCGGAGTCGTTCCGCTTTCTTTCCTTCTTCTTTCTCTACCGGCTGATCTGCAAAAATACCGAAAACGAAAAATGGCCGGAGAGCAAATTCTCCGGCCATTTCTTAAAAATATACTTGTTTGGTCAAGCTGTTTTCCTACTTCGCATAGCTTACCGCACGGGTTTCGCGGATTACCGTAATCTTCACCTGTCCCGGATACGTCATTTCATCCTGGATCTTCTTGGCGATTTCGTTTGACAGATTTTCCGTTTCCTTATCGCCGATCTTATCTGCGCCCACAATGACGCGCAATTCGCGACCGGCCTGGATAGCATAGGTCTTCACTACCCCCGGATACGAAAGGGCTAATTGTTCCAGATCGTTCAAGCGTTTGATATAAGCCTCTACGATTTCGCGGCGGGCTCCCGGACGCGCGCCCGAAATCGCATCGCATACCTGTACGATCGGCGCCAGCAAGGTTTGCATTTCCACCTCATCGTGGTGAGCTCCCACGGCATTGCAAATATCCGGTTTCTCCTTATACTTCTCGCAAAGTTTCATACCCAGGATAGCGTGCGGCAATTCCGGCTCGTCGTCGGGCACCTTGCCTATATCGTGCAAGAGGCCGGCCCGGCGGGCTTTCTTGGGATTCAGGCCCAGTTCGGAAGCCATCACGGCGCAAAGATTGGCCGTTTCGCGGGCATGCTGCAACAGATTTTGTCCGTACGAAGAACGATATTTCATTTTTCCGATCATCCGGATCAGTTCGGGATGCAAACCGTGCACGCCCAGATCGATCACCGTGCGCTTACCGGTTTCCACCACTTCGTCTTCTACCTGTTTTTTCACTTTTGTAACCACCTCTTCGATACGGGCCGGATGGATACGTCCGTCTTGCACGAGCTGGTGCAGGGCCAGGCGGGCAATCTCGCGGCGCACGGGGTCGAAGCCGGAAAGCACAATCGCCTCAGGCGTGTCGTCTACCACGATCTCGATGCCGGTAGCGGCTTCCAAGGCCCGGATATTCCGGCCTTCACGGCCGATGATACGGCCTTTGATTTCATCCGATTCGATATGGAAAACGGTAATCGAGTTTTCGATGGCTGTTTCGGTGGCTACCCGCTGGATAGACTGGATCACGATTTTCTTCGCCTCCTTATTGGCCGTCATCTTGGCCTCTTCGATGATTTCATTCACATAAGAAGCGGCTTCCGTTTTGGCTTCGTCTTTCAGCGATTCGATCAGACGGTCTTTGGCTTCGTCGGCCGAAAGACCCGACAAGGCTTCCAGGTGTTCCACTTCTCTTTGGTGAAGCCGTTCGAGGTCTTGTTTCTTTTTCTCCACCAAATCCAACTGCGTAGCCAGGTTTTCCTTTACGGCTTCCACTTCGCCGTTTTTGCGTTGAAGTTCTTCCTGCCGTTGGTTCATCGTCAGTTCCCGTTGTTTGAGCTTGGTCTCTACCGTCTGGATCTTGGCGTTCCGCTGGGCCACCTGTTTTTCCAGGTCGGCTTTGAGGTGAAGAAATTTCTCCTTCACTTCCAGCATCTTGTTTTTCTTAATGACTTCTGCCTCCTTCTCTGCCTCCTGAAGTACCGAATCGTATCGCGACTTCAAAAGGAACCGTACGCCCAACCATGTTAATAAGCCTCCCGCCAGGAAAGTTATTATAGGGATGATTATATACATTCCTTCCATTTTACAAATAATTTTAATTCGTTATATACATATACAAAAAAAGCACTACCCTTGCACGGACAAACCGTGTAAAGCAGTGCGGAAACGCTTTATCAGACAGCGAATTTCTAATTTTTCAGACGCCCTTCCGGCCCTGGTTTCAGATACCCTTCCAACTCGCTGGTGAGTTCTTGTATCTTCTCCATAAAAGGATTTGTATCGTGCTTTCCCTCCAATTGCAAATTTTGCAGGGAGAGCTGAAAGGCAACCATGGCTAACAAATCTTTCGTATCCACATCTGCCGTAAAATGCTGCTGGTACTGGCGGATTTTACTGTTGATCTGCGCGGCGGCCGCGCGCATCAATTCTTCCTCCCGGCGTTTTATGGTGAGCGGATATTTCTTTCCGGCAATATCTATATTTATAAGAAAATCTTCGTCCATCGCTTGCTATTCGTTTAATAGTGCGATGCACTTGTCTACTTCCCGCACTAACTTCGATAATCGCATCCGGGCGCTTTTCACATCTCCTTCGTCAGACGAGACGATCCGCGCCGTCAGCATACTATCGCACTTGGTATTCAACTGGTCGATCCGACGGAGAGCTTGCTGCAATTCAGCCTCTTTTTGGCTCAACATCTGTTTAAGTTCGTTTATTTTATGGTTTTGTTCATCGCACAATGCCATCAAATCCCGAACCCTCACTTCAAAAACAGCTAACAATCTTTTATGATCTTCGGTCATTTCTTACCAAATTCTACACAAAAGTAAACCTTTGATTCGAAATAAGCAACTTCCCCGGCGATTATTTTGGCAGAAAACGTCCGGACAAACAAAAGGCCGTTCAATCAAAATCGAACAGCCCTCTTTTTACTTTAAACCCGGATCGTTATCAGATCAGAGCGACGAATACTTCACCGCCTGTTTCTTCGAATGCCAATTTGCCTTCTTTGGCCAACCAGCCGAAAGCCGCATAGAGATCTTTGTCGGCTTTGATTTTCGTTGCTTTTTTCACTGCCTTGACGTTCATTTTGCCGCCTTCGTTCAAGGCTTTCCACACGAGGCCGGCATTTGTTCCAATTAAATCAATCATCTGTTCGATTTTCTTTTTGTTTAACGGGGGACAAATTTAGAGATTAATCCCTTAAAACAAAACGAAATACATGTTTTTTAGCATAAAAAACGGCGTTTTCAGGGGTTTGAAAGACTAATTAACGCGCTTATAACATAATTTTTATCCTATTTTCAGCCGTAATCTGCTCTGCTTCCAGGTTTGTGGCTGACACATATCTTCTTAATAAAGCAGCGGCATAGGCTCCGGCCTCTTGTAATCCGGGGGCTCCGGAATAACCGTTTATAATCATTAACAGTCGGCGGGTGGCCAGGTCGATTTTCGTACGCTCTTCGTCGCTGGTGGGCGTGCCGATACCGCCTATCCGGTCGCGATAAACGGGAAGGCCGGCTATGTTGAGACTGCCCCGGCCGATACCCTCGTAAGGTTCTCCTTCGCAGCCGACGCCGAGTTGAAGATCGCCTTGTATTTTTCCGGCATCGAAACCGCCGATGGAAAAACCGCTCCGGATGGAGATGAGGTTGATACTATCGACCAAGGTATCGATCCGGTAAAGCGGCAGGCCGCGCAAGATACGGCGGCGCAGGGCTTCCGAGGAAGGGCGGTAGCGGTTGGGATCTTTCCCCAAGCGTTTATAGGCTTCCCGGGTAGCCCGGATAGGTTCCCGTTTATTGATTTCTTCCAATCGGCAGGCGGCCCGGATGTCGGTTTCCAGGCGGGTTATCTCTTCCCACAATGCCGGATCGGACGGGGTATTGGCCACATCGGCGGAAAGCACCAGCAGGTGGAGCCCGGGACAGGCGGCGGTTATCTCAGGGGAAATAGAAACGTGTATCATCGTGCAGGCAAAAAAAGAATTGTAAGCGTATATTATTCGTTCAAACAAATGCCCGACCACATCCGGCCGCAGGCAACGCCCAACCGGCGGGCGGAGAAAAAACGATCGGAATGGGTGAAAGTACAAAGGCCGGCCACTTCGATATGGGCCGGCGACAGACCGGCGCGGAGCAGTTGCAAACGGTTGGCTTCCCACAGATTGATATGGGAACGGCCGGTCAGGGGGTGGCGGAAAGCGATAGCCGACAGATCGGCGCCCGACAAACGGAAGGCTTCCACGACTTCTTCCCCCACTTCGAAAGCGTCGGGGCCGATGGAAGGCCCAATGCCGGCCCGGATTTGCGAAGGATCGCAGCCGTAAGCCTCTATCATTCGCCGAACGGTTTTTCCGGCGATGTCTTTTATCGTGCCGCGCCATCCGGCGTGCACGGCAGCTATCGCCCGGCAATCGGGGGCATACAATAAGACAGGAACGCAATCGGCGGTGGAAACGGCCACGTATAGGCCCGGACAGTCGGTAATAAGAGCATCCGCTTCCGATAATCGTTCTGTCTGAGCCGCATCCGATAAGGAGAAGTAGGCAACGTCGAGCAGGGCGATGCCGTCGGCATGGATTTGCCGCGGCGTAACCAGCCGATCTCTCGAAACGCCCAGGCGTGCCGCCAGGATTTCCCGGTTTCGCATCACGCGTTCGCTTTCATCGCCGCTATGCAAGCCGAGGTTGAGGGAGGCATAGGGGCCTTGGCTGACGCCGCCGTCGCGGGTAGTGATAAAATAAGAAATGTCGCCCGCCCGGCTTAATAGCGGGAAAGGCGACAGGCAGAAGGAGTCAGTTTGCGGGTTCTTCATCCTCGTCCCAATAATCTTCGTATTCTTCGTCCGGGTCTTCGTCGGCTTCTTCGGGGAATACATAGTTATCATCATCGTCGTCAAACGAAAGGGCATTCACATCGATATTCTTATGCACGATGCGTTCCGCTTCGTGGAAAGTTTCTTTGTTGAGTTCTTTCCAAAGCAAGTCTTTCAGTTCGGTAATGCCCGTTTGGGCTACCGACGAGATGAATACATAGGGAATGCCTTCGGGCAGCTCGGCTTCCAGGGCTTCTTTCAATTCCTCATCGAGCAAATCGCTTTTGGTGATGGCCAGTACCCGGCTCTTCCCCAGTAGTTCGGGATTGTATTTCACCAATTCGTTATGCAGAATTTCGTATTCCTTTTTGATGTCGTCGGCATCGGCCGGTATCATAAAGAGCAGCAAGGAATTGCGTTCGATATGGCGCAGAAAACGCAGCCCCAGGCCTTTGCCTTCGCTGGCGCCCTCGATAATGCCGGGTATATCGGCCATGACGAACGAACGGTTGTCGCGATAGCTGACGATGCCCAGGTTGGGTTCCAAAGTGGTGAAAGGATAGTTGGCAATCTTAGGCTTGGCAGCCGATACCACCGACAGGAGGGTCGACTTTCCGGCATTCGGAAATCCCACCAGGCCCACGTCGGCCAGCAGTTTCAATTGCAGGATAACCTTTCTTTCCTGGGCCGGCTCGCCCGGCTGGGCATAGCGCGGGGCTTGGTTGGTAGCGGTTTTGAAATGGCAGTTGCCTTGGCCGCCCCGGCCGCCTTTAAGCAGCATTACCTGCTGCCCGTCTTCGGTGACGTCGGTAATAAATTCGCCGGTATCGGCATCGTAGACGACGGTTCCGCAAGGCACTTCGATCACCCGGTCTTCTCCGTCAGCGCCGTAACTGCGTTTGGCGCCTCCTCCCTGGCCGTTGGTAGCCAGGATATGGCGTTCGTATTTAAGATGGAGCAACGTCCAGTAGTTGCGGTTGCCGCGCAGGTAGACATGACCTCCTCTTCCTCCGTCGCCGCCGTCGGGGCCGCCTTTGGGAATGTATTTCTCGCGACGGAAGTGAGACGATCCGCGCCCGCCTTTTCCGGAGCGGCAATAGATCTTTACATAATCTACAAAGTTCGATTCAGCCATTTTATCAGTTTTATAAAAACCGCCGCCGGCCTTCTCCGGGAAAACGGAAGGCTTTCCCGATACCGAAGGCCGGCGGCATATCAGGTTATTTTACGTTATTAATTGCTTCTTTGATGCGTCCGAAAATATCTTCGATCGTACCCATTCCGTGGATGCCTACATGTTTGCCTTCGCCTACATAATAGTCGGCCAGCGGAGCGGTCTGGTTGTGATACACTTCCAGGCGCGATTTGATCGTCTCTTCGTTATCGTCGCTCCGGCCCGAGATTTTACCGCGTTCCAGCAGACGGTTGACAAGTTCTTCTTCCTCCACTTGCAGGTTCAACATCACCGACACGTCGGTACCGCGTTCGTTCAGCATCTTTTTCAGCGCCTTCGCTTGCGGAATGGTACGGGGGAAACCGTCGAAGATCACTCCTTTGGCGTTGGCTTTGCCGTCGAGCACGCCCGCCAGCATATCCACGATCAGCTCGTCGGGTACTAATTGTCCCTTTTCGATATAGCCTTTCGCAATTTTGCCCAGCTCGGTTTCCGCTTTTATTTCGGCGCGCAATACGTCGCCGGTGGAAATATGATCCAACCCGTATTCTTTAATGATCAATTCGCTCTGCGTCCCTTTTCCGGAACCGGGAGCACCAAAAATAACAACATTCAACATATAAATAGAGTTTTTACAATCGCCAATTTTCAGAACCACTTTGACGATTTTTGTTATACATTATATATAGCTCCGCAAAAACCCGGTTTCCCGGCGGTCGATCAATCGCTCACCACCTTGTAAATATCGCGGTAGGCGCGGCCCAGTTCGTCGTAATCGAGGCCGTGGCCTACGATAAAATCGGGCGGGATGACCAGCCCTACGTAATCGGGTTTCAAATCGCATTTGAGCGAAGCGGGTTTGAAGAGCATGGTAGCCAACCGTACCTCGGCGGCCCCCTCCCGGCGAAGCTTCTCCATGACGTGCGACATGGTGTAACCGGTATCGATAATGTCTTCCAGCAGCACGACGAACCGCCCGCGGATATCCGCCCGGATCGGCATCACCTCGTTGATCAGGCCGGTAGTGGAAGTACCCTTGTAAGAAGAATAGCGGGCAAAAGTGAGTTCATAGGAAGCGTCGAGTTGCTGCATCAGTTCGGCCGTAAACATAAAGGCGCCGTTGAGAATGCCTACAAACAAGGGGCGGGCATCTTTCACGTCGGCCTCGATCTCGGCCGCCATGCGTGCAATCGCCTTCCGGATACGGCTTTCCGGAATAAAAAGTTCGAATTCTTTGTCTTTCAGACGTATTTTGTCCATATAGTGTTTTTCGATTACGCAGTGGCAAATGTACTACTTTTTTAAGAGATGCACAAAAAAGAGGGAGCAGATACCAAAAGAATGTTATACATTTGCCAACAAATAAAACGAAGATTGGCGGCATCCCGGCAGAGGCAATCCTACTTGCCTCTGCGCTCGGTTTGCACTATCTTTGTTAAATGAAAACGAAATTTCCTATTGAGATATGATAAAAATATTCGCCACAGACCAGGTCAAAGAATTCGACCTGTATACCATCCAGAACGAGCCTATCAGCTCGATCGACCTTGTAGAGCGGGCAGCTACGGTATTCCTCCACGAATTTTACCGCCGCTTCTCCAAACAAACCCGGATTATCCTTTTCGCCGGCCAAGGCAACAACGGAGCCGACGCGCTGGCTCTGGCGCGCTTGCTTCACGACGAATCGTATCAGGTAGAAACCTATCTACTGAATCCCACCAACCACCTTTCGCCCGATTGCGAAATCAACAAGCAACGCTTGCTCGGCATGGAGCATATCGAGTTTACCGAAGTGAAAGACGACTTCGAAGCCCCCGAGCTGACTGAACGCGACGTAGTGATCGACGGCCTGTTCGGTTCGGGGTTGAACCGTCCCCTTTCGGGAGGTTTCGCCGCGGTAGTGAAATATATCAACGACTCCGACGCCACGGTGGTATCCATCGACATCCCTTCGGGGCTGTTCGGGGAAGACAACCGGCATAACGAACCCGACTGCATTATCCGTGCCGACCTTACCCTCACCTTCGCTTTTCCCAAACTGGCCTTTTTCCTGCCCGAGAACGAAGCCTATGTAGGCGAATGGAAAACCCTCGACATCGGGCTGCATCCGGAAATTATCGACGCTACGCCGAGCAACTTTATCCTTTTCGACGAGGAAGACATCTCGTCGGTGGTGATGCCCCGCCGCCGGTTCGCCCACAAAGGCACTTTCGGCCATGCCCTCCTGATTGCGGGCAGCCGGGGCAAAATGGGAGCCGCGCTGCTCAGCGCGCGGGCCTGCCTGCGCAGCGGAGCAGGCCTCTTGACCGCCCACGTGCCTCAGCGCGCGGAACAAATCTTCCAGACGGCTTTTCCGGAGGCCATGCTCAGTTTCGACGCCCACGCCGATTTCTTCACCACCCCGCCCGACGTTTCCGCCTATGCCGCCGTGGGAGTCGGCCCCGGCCTGGGGCAACACCTCGAATCGGCAGCCGCCCTGGAAAGAATATTGCAGCCGGCCGGCAAACCCATGGTATTGGATGCCGACGCCCTGAACCTGATAGCTTCCAACAAAGACCTGGTGGGCCGTATACCGCCTTACAGCATCCTCACCCCCCATCCGAAAGAATTCGACCGCATTGCCGGAGAAAGCACCACCACCTACGAGCGGCTGCTGAAAGCCCAGGCGTTTGCCGCCGAGCACTCCCTTTGCGTGGTACTGAAAGGAGCTTATACCGCCATCTGCACGCCGGGCGGAAACGTCTATTTCAACGCTACCGGCAATCCAGGCATGGCCACGGCCGGCAGCGGCGACGTACTGACAGGCATTATCCTGGGCTTGCTTGCCCAAGGCTACGAACCGGAAACGGCAGCCGTAGCCGGTGTCTTTCTGCACGGTACGGCAGGCGACCTGGCGGCCGTATACCGCTCGGAAGAGAGCATGATTGCCGGAGATATTATCGAGATGTTGGGCAAAGCCTTCAAGCAAGTCAAATAAAAAGACAGGGAATAAACACACAAACCATACATATATCCATGAAAATAAACACATTCCTCCTTTCCGCCGCCCTAAGCCTCCTTACGGCCGGTTTTGCTGCGGCGCAAAAATCCCTTCCGTTGGAAGACATCGTAGCCGGCCGCGTGATCGAAACCAAAGGCATCGGCGCTATGACCTGGCTCAGCGACGGCGAAAGATACAGCCGGCTGGAAACCAACCCGGCCACCGGGGGAACCGACGTAGTAGCCTACCGCGCAAAAGACAATGCCCGCGAAATCCTTATCCCCTCCTCCCGGCTGACAAACCCAGGCACCGGCCAACCGCTGGCGGTACGCAGCCTCGTATGGAGCGCAGACAACCGCCAGGTTTTGATTTACACCAACACCCGCCGCGTCTGGCGATACGATACCCGCGGCGACTATTGGCTGCTCGACCTGGCCGACGGCCGGCTGCGCCAACTGGGAAAAGGCTTGCCCGAATCTTCGTTGATGTTCGCCAAATTCTCGCCCGACGGGCGCCTGGTCGCCTACGTTTCCGGCAACAACCTCTATGCGGAAGACGTCGCCACAGGCCGCATCGTACCCCTGACAAACGACGGGAACTCACGGATCGTAAATGGCACCTTCGACTGGGTATATGAAGAAGAATTCAACTGCCGCGACGGATTCCGCTGGAGCCCCGACAGCCGCTACATTGCCTATTGGCAAAGCGACACGGAAGGAACCGGCGTATTCGACATCATCAACAACGTCGACTCGCTTTACCCTCAAATCATTCATTTCCCCTACCCCAAAGCCGGCACTACCAACTCCGCCGTAAAAATCGGCTACGTCAGCGCCGACGGCGGCCCGACCACCTGGATCGATATTCCCGGAGACGCGCGCAACCACTACCTTCCCCGGATGGAATTTATCCCCGGCAGCAACGAACTGTTCATTCAACAACTGAACCGACCTCAAAACACCAATAAGGTATGGATCGCCCGGATCGGGCAGCCGCAGCCCGTCAACATCTTTACCGACCGCGACGACGCCTGGCTGGAAACCAACGACCGCATCCTCTGGCTGAAAAACAACACCTATTTCACCTGGGAAAGCGAACGCAACGGCTGGCGGCATCTCTATCGCATCAGCCGCGACGGAAAAGACATTCAACCGATCACCCAAGGCGATTTCGATTATATCGAACCTGTCGGCGCCGACCTGAAAGCCGGCATAGCCTACTTTATCGCCTCGCCCGATAATTTCACCCAACGCTACCTTTACAGCGCCGAACTGCTGGGGAAGGGCGACGTAAAACGCCTGAGCCCCGTCGACGAACCGGGGCAACACCGCTACCAGATGTCGCCTACCGGCAAATGGGCCGTTCATACCTACAGCAACGCCGTCACCCCGCCGGTAATCGAAATGGTGTCTTTCCCCAAGCACCGCACCGTAAGCGTACTCGAAACCAACGAAACCGCCCGGGCCCAATATGCCGCCCTCGGTCTGAACCCCAAAGAATTTATTCAGGTACGTTCGGGCGATTTGTTGCTGGATGCCTGGATGATTAAGCCGGTCGATTTCGACCCGGCCAAAAAATACCCCGTCATCATCGAAGTATACGGCGAACCGGCCAACGCCACCGTACAAGACGTATGGGCAGGAGGCGATCTGTGGAACCAATATATGGCTAACCGGGGCTACATCGTGGTTAGCATCGAAAACCGGGGAGCGCGAAGTCCCCGCGGACGGGAATGGCGCAAGTGCATCTACGGCGAAGTAGGCACCTTCGCCAGCGAAGACCAAGCCCGCGGCATTCAGGACATGGCCCGTACCTATCCCTTTATCGACGCCTGCCGCATCGGCATCACCGGTTGGAGCGGCGGAGGCAGCCAAACGCTGAACTGCATGTTTCGTTATCCCGATATCTTCCATACCGGCATCGCCATCGCTTTCGTGGCCGATCAACGCCTGTACGACACCATTTACCAGGAACGCTATATGAATACCCCCCAGGCCAACCCCGAAGGCTACCGCAAAGGTTCCCCCATCAGCTGGGTGAACGGATTGAAAGGCAATCTGCTCCTGATACACGGCACGGGCGACGACAACGTACACTATCAGAATTGCGAACGCCTGGTGAACGAATTGGTAAAAGAAGGCAAAATGTTTACCCAAATCAGTTATCCGATGCGCAGCCACGGTATTTACGAAGGAGAAGGCACCACCTTGCACTTGCGGAAAACCATGGCCAAATACTGGCTCGACCATTTGCCGGCCGGCGGAAAATAAGCCTTTCCGGCACGGCCCTTCCGAGGCGTCGTGCCGGCTATATACAGCGACCTTCAAACACCCCTCCGTATGAAATCACAGCTATTAAGCGCGCTTTTGCTGGCAGGATTCCTCGTCCTGCCAGCCTCTTTAGAAGCCCAATTAAAAGAAAAAGCCGAACAAATACTTTCATCGGCCTTGCACGGCCCCGCGGAAGAAACGGTAAGCAGGGAAACAGCAGACAGGCTATCCCCAAGCAAGCCAACCACCGACAAGGAAACGGCCGACGCCGACACCGCCGTTCAAGGCAATCCTGCCCAATCCTTTCCCGACACCCTCGATGCCGACGCCCGCCACCGCCTCGACTCCATCCGGATGGAAGAACTCACCCTCCGGATCCAGGAAATGAAACTTCAGGAAATCGTACTCCGCACCGAACTCGACGACGCCCGCCATTCCAACGCCGCCGCCGATTCCCTCAAACGCGAAGCCCAACGCCGCCGCATCGATTCATTGCGCAGCCTCACCCCCGGCATTCCGGTGGTGGTAGACGAAGATACCCTTTTTACCCTCTATGCCCAGCGAGGCGGCCATACCCCCCGCGACCGGGCCGAAGATATTCAGACTCTCCTCATGAAAATCGGCAAAGCGCACAGTCTGCGCACCGACTCGGTACATGTATACGACAGCGAATACGTCACCGACATCATGTACGGCCCCAAAGTCATCATCAGCCTCACCGACCAAGACGCCCTTTGGCAAAACACCACCCGGCTCGAACTGGCCCACCGCTACCGCCCCCTGATCGAAGCCAAAATCCTGGCTCTGAAAAAAGAAAACAGCTTCCTCCAAATCCTCAAACGCGCCGCCCTGTTCGTCCTGGTACTGGCCGCCCAATACCTGTTGCTGAAACTCACCAACCGGTTGTTCAAGAAACTCCGGCGCCGCATCATCTGGCTCAAGCAACACAAACTGAAGTCCATCCGGATACGCGACTACGAATTTCTCGACACCCACCGCCAAGGCCGCGTGTTGATGTTTCTCAGCACCCTGGCCCGCTATCTCGTCTTGCTGATTCAATTGATGATCAGCGTGCCGATCTTGTTTGCCATCTTCCCCCAAACGGAAAACCTGGCGATGCGCATCCTGGCCTATATGCTCGAACCGATAAAAATGATTGCGCGGTCGGTAGCCGAATACATCCCCAACCTTTTCATCATCCTGGTCATCTACTACTGCATCAAATACATCATCAAAGGCCTGCAATACATCGCCAAAGAAATCGAAAGCGAACGGCTCAAAATCACCGGCTTCTATCCCGACTGGGCCCAACCCACCTTCAACATCATCCGTTTCCTGCTGTATGCCTTTATGATCGCGATGATCTACCCCTACCTGCCCGGCTCGAACTCGGGCGTCTTCCAGGGCATCTCGGTCTTCGTAGGGTTGATTATTTCGCTGGGATCGAGCACCGTGATCGGCAACATCATCGCCGGGCTGGTCATCACCTACATGCGTCCGTTCAAAGTAGGCGACCGCATCCAACTGAACGACACCACCGGCAACGTGATCGAAAAAACCCCCTTCGTCACCCGCATCCGGACGCCTAAAAACGAGATCGTGACCATTCCCAACTCCTTTATCATGTCGTCGCATACGACCAACTACAGCGCGTCGGCCCGCCAATACGGATTGATTATTCACAGCACCGTCACCATCGGCTACGACGCTCCCTGGCGGCAGGTACACCAATTGCTGATCGATTCGGCCCTGGCTACGCCCGGGGTACTGGCCGAACCGAAACCCTTCGTACTGGAAACCGAACTGAGCGACTATTACCCGTGCTACCAGATCAACGCCTATATCCGGGAAGCCGACAAGCTGGCGCTGATCTATTCGGACCTGCATCAGCAGATACAAGATCATTTTAACGAAGCCGGCATCGAGATCATGTCGCCCCACTACCACGCCCACCGCGACGGCAACGCCTCCACCATTCCGGCCCGCCATCCGAAAGCGACCGATTTCCAAAAGGAGACGCCCGTCAAGCCGGGAAACAACCAAGCAAAACCGGAATAAAGCCCGCCGGCCCCGCCAGAGCAAACGAAAGCCGGCCGCCGACGGTTATTGTTAAAATAGTTCCCCTGCAAAACAAAATGCAGGGGAACTATTGTTATATCCTCAAACGTCACAAATAAAACAAAAAATGATAATGAAAAAGTATTTTATCGCAGTAGCAGCTTTGGGATTTCTGGCTGCCTGTAGCGGGAAACAAAACCGCGACAAGGATGTTCCCCTCGAAGTGGAAGAAGAGACATTTGCTGTAGCGGAAGCCGTTCCAGACCAGCCCGCTATGCCGTATTTGCCTGCCATGAAAGAAAAGCCGTCGAAGCCGATCAATATGCGCGATTCATTGAAAGTAGATCCGGGAAAAGGCGCCGTTATTCAGAAAAAATATAAAGGAACCGTACCGGCCGCCGACGGCCCCGGCATCGTATACGATCTGACGATGTATTACCAGCAAGATGCGGAAGGCGACGGCGTTTTCGAAATGGACGCCATCTATCTGGAAGCCGACAACGGGAAGGACAAAACCTATACCACTACCGGCAAAACGAAAGTAAGAAAAGGCACGCCCAGCAATTCGAGCGCCTATGTCTACGAACTGATTCCCAGCGACGGAGAAGCCGCCTTTTATTTCCAGGCCGAAGGCGACAGCCTGACCATGCTGAACCAGCAATTGCAACAGGCCGCTTCGGGATTCGATTACGTACTCAAGCAAGTAAACTAACCGACCGCCCTTCTGTGTGAGGGGCATCACCTTCTTACGTAGCACATCTTTGTATATATAGAAAAGAGGCGCTTCTCCGCTCCGGCGGAAAAGGCCTCTTTTCGTATGCAGCCGAACTACTTCCCGGCAGATAAAACCGCCCGAACGAAGAACACCCTTCCATTCGGCGCGGGGGGAAGCCGCTCTACTTATTTAATACCCAATTTAGCTTTGATGGCAGCCGGAACCGCATCTTTATGCACCACGATATTCATCGTCTTGTAAGCCACGAAAGCCTCGGAAGCATACCAGGTACCCTTATACTGGTTGTCGGTTCCCCAGGAATTTTTCACCATATAGAACTTCTTGCCGTTCTGATCCTTGGCAATTCCGTAAATCTGCATGCCGTGGTCGTCGGTAGTCTGATATTTGTCATACGCTTCCTGGCGCATCGCCTGCGTAATGGCAAGTTCCTGGCAAGGTTTTTCCATCATTTTTCTCATTTCCGCATCCTTTTCCGAGCGGCTCAGGCCCAACCAGCGGTCTTGGTCGGAACCGCTGCGTTCCATGTTCTCGAGCTGCTTCATATCCGGCACCACGGCCACGCCGTTGCGCGTAAAGCCCTTTTCGCTTACGTCCGATCCCCAGGCAATCGTATATCCGTTGTTGATGGCATAATCGAACACCTGCATAAATTCGTCGATCGGCAAATTGTACGAGTCGGACCAACGCCAGTTGTCTTCCACCGCAATGGGGAAAGCCGTATAGAAAGGATGATGAGTAAACGAAGTGATCGACACGTAATCGTCGGGATTCAGCCCCAGCTCGTCGGCAAAGCTTTTGGGCGTATATTGCTTGCCGTTGTAAGTAAACGTTTCAGGCAGTTCGCCCAGATAGGCGTTGATAATGCCGTCGAACCCTTTTTTCCACGCTGTGGAAAGTTTGCCGTTGGGATTCTTGATCAAGGTATTGACGTAAGCCGCAGCCACCTGCTCCATTTCGCTATGGGCGTGCATGTCTTCGCCGTATTGCAAACCGGTCATCACTGTTTCCGGCACGATGCCGTAATGCTTCCAGGCATACAACACATCGTAAAACGAACCGCCTTGCGCAAAGTTCAGCTTGCCGTGCAAACGGACGAATTTGTCGGCTTTATCCTTGTAGGAATGGTTGACAATATACATTTCCGAAAGATCGTGTTCCCCCTTTCCCATCCGGAGCAATTCCGATTCCAGAAATCCGAGCGTAGAAAAACACCAGCAAGTGCCGGTGCGGTTCTGATTTTTCACAGGGGTAATTTTCAGTTCTTTCACCGGGGTAAACACATAAGCGCCATCCGTTTTTTCCTGTGCCCCGACCGTAGTCAGCGAACACGCCAGCATCAAGCCGGCTGCGATAAGTTTTTTCATCTCTTGTTTACGATTTTTTATTAGCAATTAGTGTATATATTCGCAAATATAAGTTTTTTATTTCAAATGTCATACTTTTAGGGGGATAATAGGGATAGGGAGCCGATAATTCGGCCCCTTGGGGCCGCCGGGAGCGATATTTTATATACTTTTGTCAGCAACAATCCATTACTCTAATTATCGACAGATGAAAATAACAATTATTGGCGCCGGCAATATCGGCGGGGCCATCGCCCGGGGGCTGGCCCAGGGCAGCCTACTCAAAGCGTCGGACATTACCTGTACGGCCCAATCGGAAGAAACCCTTGAGAAGATGAAAGCGGCGAATCCGGATTTTATCTTGACCCGCGACAATGTGGCCGCGAGCAAGGGAGCCGATATTATTCTGATAGCGGTAAAGCCCTGGCGGGTGGAAACGATTATCGAAGAAATCAAACCGGTGCTCGATTTCGACCGGCAGATGATCGTGTCGGTAGCCGCCGGCATTACGTTCGAGCAACTGAATACTTTTCTGACGAAAAACGATTACGACTGCATGGCCATGCCGGTAATTTTCCGCATCATGCCCAATACGGCCATCGAGGTGATGAGCAGCATGACGTTTGTGGCGGCCCGCAACGCCTCGGCCGAACAGACCGATCTGGTACTCCGCGTTTTCAACGAACTGGGCAATGCCATGCTGATCGAAGAAAGGTTGATGGCGGCCGGCACGGCGTTGGCTTCCAGCGGCATCGCTTTTGCGCTCCGCTATATCCGCGCGGCTATCGAGGGTGGCGTAGAGCTTGGATTCTACCCCCGCCAGGCGCAGGAGATCGTGGTGCATACCGTGAAAGGCGCCGTCGACCTGCTGTTGGAAAACAAAAGCAATCCGGAAATGGAAATCGACAAGGTGACTACGCCGGGAGGCATCACCATCAAGGGATTGAACGAAATGGAACTTTCGGGATTCACCTCATCGGTTATCCGGGGATTGAAAGCCAGCAAATAACGGATACCCCGCAAGCCGGCCGGAATGGAAAAGGATAGCCCGGCAGCCCGCCTTCCGGGCAACGGGCAGGCCGGTTTTTCTGCCGTGTCAGGCAGCCTGCTTATTGTATTTTTTTCTCTTCCTCGAAAAATACATGCCGATGCAATTGCAAATGGATGCCGATGAAAAGCAAATTAGTCGTGGTCGGAAGATTGAAGAGTAAGTATTTCTCAGTATCTTTGGGTGTTAAAATTATCGTTCTTATGTCTCAAGATATTTCCTATGCCCAGCAACG
>DBFWLD010000009.1:0-249782 GCA_048465615.1 Tannerellaceae bacterium | reverse complement strand
GGACAGACCACTGGTTTACCGGTTGTTCCGCCAGGAGCACCGCCGGGTATCTAAGTCTGGATTGGATAAGTGCTGAAAGCATCTAAGTACGAAGCCAGCCTCAAGATGAGATCTCCCTTCAAGGGTCATTGTAGACGACGATGTTGATAGGCTACAGGTGTAAGGGCAGTAATGTCGAAGCCGAGTAGTACTAATCGCCCGAGACTTTCTGGTTTTTTTAAGGGTTGCTATATTGGCAGCGTTCTTCCTTGGAAGGGAAGGATTAATGTGCTACCGATTACTTTCTCTTGATTTGTCCAGTCAAACATCTTAAAACGATATTAAGGTGGTTATAGCACGAGGGATCCACCTCTTCCCATTCCGAACAGAGAAGTTAAGCCTCGTCACGCCGATGGTACTGCGTAACAGTGGGAGAGTAGGTAGTCGCCGTCTTTTTAGCAAGCGAGAAGGAGTTGGTTCAGTAATGAACCGACTCCTTTTTTTGTTAGGTCCATACTCTTTATGTAAAGAAACCACTTATTTATAGCTTTCCCCTGGATAAATCCGATAATGTGCAAAAGAAGGGAAGGGAGAGATAGGTTAGTTCCCCCTGCTTTTGTATTCTCTGCTTCTCCCCTCCGTCTGTCTACCCGTTTCAGCGATATACTAGGTTGTTCGAGCACCGTCGCATGTGAATACGGAGACGTAAGAGGATAAGACTGCCTTTCCTAAGTCTGTGAAGGTTGCGAAAATAAATTGGCATGAAAGGCAAGGTCGGAAAGTATACTGCTCTTTAAAATCGTGTATGTTTTTTCTTCGGCCTGCCCTGTTCCCTATTCACTGTCCGACAGCCAAGGAGGCGTTAACCGCCGGTTTAGCATACGTTTGCTGCCGGTTTGTTTGCTGCAAAAGAGACGGTATCTTCTTAGGGAGACCGATAAAAGATCGTTCCTGCGCAGAGGAGAATGCCTAAAACAGCGAGCAAACACGCCAATAAATAATATCGACTTGATTATAAACTATTTGGAAGAGTGTAGTATTGATTTTCAATCGGAAGAATGACTAGAAAAAACCTTCGTTTAAATTCGTCATTGCAAAGGTACGCCATTCTTTCAAACCTGCAATCCTTTTCTTTCTTTTTTTGTCTCCTTTATCTTGTTTTTTATCAACCATCTAGGCTATTCTTTACGAAAAGGCCGTTTCTTACCACCAACCGTCTGAAAACAGCTCTGAAAATGACTAGAAAAAACGAACCTTTCTTCTAGTCATTCTGCGCGGCGGGAAGACGACAAGGAGGGAGGGTGGAAGAAAAGCAACTATAATTCAACCTATTTATTCATATTAAATTTTTAGATTATGAACAAAAAGTTTTCTACTTTATTAGCAGGCTTAGTGTTGGCAAGTGCGGCTGCTACAGCGGCGCCTTCTAACGTTAAGCTGAAGTTAGGTCCTAACGAGGGCTTGTACCAGATTACCACAGATAACTCGGGTACGAAAGTTATGGTTATGGATGCAGACGGTAAATTGAGCGAAAAAACGGTTGCTTCTTTGATAACCGGACAAGAGATCGCTTCTTCTTTATGGTGTATCGACGTAGATGCCTACAACCAGGGCCAGACTCCGAAATTCGACTTTACCAACAAACTGCACGGCAGGGTTTTGGACATCAATATGGATGATCCTGCCTTGGCTGCTTTGCCAAAAGGCAATCAGTCCGCTCAACTGCAAGTAGGCGGTAATACGGCCGGTTGGGCATTCTCTACAACCTATGCAAACGGTGTTGAAACAGAGAAACCGATGTTCTCTTATTTCAAAGCAGACTCCATTGTGTATCTGACTGTAAATAGCAGCGGCAATGTTGTGGCTCAAAAACAAGGCGCCAACGAAGCGGTTCCATCCGGTATAACGAAATTTTCTTTGCAGGTTCCCGGGAAAGTTACGCTGAACGCCGACGATTTGAATACGCTGCTGGGCACGAATCCCAACGGTAAATCCTTCAAGTTGAATTTCAGCAAGGTGGCCGACCCGAATGTGTTTGCCAATGAATTGGTAGCTCGCGATACTATCATAAGTGCCGTAAGATATCAGTTGATCACAAACAAGACTACCAGCAAGTATCTGCGCGTGGATACGGCTTTCAATAGCACGACAGGTGTTAAATTCCTGCAACTTACGGATACCACTTCCGCTGCCGCTTATGAAGCTGCCGAACAGGCAGGCCAGTTGCCTAACGGAATGAAGACTGAAAACTATGTATTTAGTTTTGTATATTCTCCTGCTTCCGACTCTGTATATATTGATGTACTCGGCGCAGTATTGAAGAAAAATGCTACCTACTGGAAAGATTCTTATTTTACCAGCGCAACAGGTACAAGTACTCCGGCTGAATCCGATAGCTTACATGTATTTGTACAAGATCTGACGTCTACCGCATGTGTGCTGACAGTAGGCAACTACATTTCTAAGGTCACTTTGGGCTTCGGTACCTGTACGCCGGTTGTTTCCACGAAGACGACAGTTGCGAGCGACCTGTATGTAATCAAGAGCACTGACGGCAAATACCTGGCTATGCCTATCCATGGCGACACGACTGTTCAGTGGGTTACGTTGGAAAAGAACGTAAATGTTTGGACGATGCCTTCCTTCCAATGGGTAGTTGAAAAGAACATCAAGAACTCCGATATTTCTCCGATCAAGATCACGAACCGTGAATTCGGTAAAGTTGCATTCCCCAGTGTTCAATTGGATAAGGTAGAGGCTGTTGCCTTGGAAGACGATAAGCAGGTGTCGAGAGGTGTTCTGCCCGACGGTTTCATCGCTGCCACGGCTGCTATCAAGGCCGACAGCTTGTTGGGTTACAAATATGTAAATCCGCAGGATCTGATGGTAACTCGTTACAAATTACGCTATCTGCACGAATTTTCCGATGAATACTTTGCCGGTGTAAACCAGGAAGTAAACGACTCTATCTTGTACGTAGGCGCTAAATCTCCCTTCTCGTTGAAAGTTAAAGACCCTATGTACGAGTATGGTTACACTTCTGCAGCCGTTGCCGGTTTAAAACCGCTGTATCGTCAGTCGTATACGCTGAAGATCCGCAACGCTAAACTGATCTTCGGTGCTACCGCCGACAGCATGGTTCTGGATGCAGAAGGTCGCTTCGCCGTATCTTCCAAGGTTGAACCGCTGGAATTCTTGATCAAGACGAACAACGAAAAGGCTATCAACGATGTTGAAACTCCGTTCTATGCCTTTATCAAATTGGCAGATGACACCACGAAAGTTGGTACCGACGACAACAACCTGTGGTTGAAGAACCAAGTTATGTCTGAATCTCGTACTTCCGCTTTCTCTGTAGAAGTTGACGAATCTCCGCTGTACAGACGTTTCTGGACTGAAAAAGAAGGTGAAGCTAATGATAATCCCGACACGGTTAAGTTCTTCCGCGTAAACAACCCGGCCGACATGTTGTTCGAAGACGCTCATAGCGTATATACCGCAGATAAGAACGTCATCAACTACCTGGGTGTAAACAACAATATCCAGTTCCCGAAAGCCAACCGCGCCATCTATGTGGATACGGCTTATGTAAACCGCGGCACAGGCTATATCAAACCGCAGTATATGCTGGCTGTAGGCGTAAATATTATCAAGGGCATTCCGGCAGCTCCCTGTCCGCTGCCACACGACCACGGCTACGACAAAGACGGCAAGCCTTTGGATGCAGAACATTGCTCGCATGCCACTCAGGGTACGCCCGATTACGTAAGAGGTCGTTACCTGATCAACACGGTCGATTCGGCCAAGGTTGACGGCAACTATCTGGGCAAAGTCCGCGATGCCAACTATATCTGGAACAACCAGGTACGTCTGGCCTTCGTTGAAGCTGTCCATATGGGCGATACGCTGTACGTGCTGAACGGCGACACGGCTAAATGGGCTGATCCGGTTGACTTCTCGAAATTAACGAACAAGATCCGTTTGGACAACAACTTGCACAAGAACGTAGTATTCTCGTTCCGTCTGCTGGAAGAAGGTTCCGACAACTTCCTGATCGAATCGGCCGCTACGCACAATGAACCGATGATCGCTCCGATGAAGGGTGGTTGGGTGAAGATTCAGAACGGTGTACCCGTTGTATCTTACGCTGCCTTCTCTGACGCTGCTAACGAATCTGAAATCTTCAACGTAGAAAAGACGACTGAAACACCGACTGAAAACGAAGGTATCTCTACGAGCGAAGTAACGGTTCAGACTACCCAAGGCGCTGTTATCGTGAAGAACGCTGCCGGCAAGTCTGTAAAGGTTACCAACATCCTGGGTCAGGCAATTGCCGAAACGGTTCTGACTTCCGACAACGCTACTATCAATGTACCGGCCGGTATCGTAGTAGTAGCCGTGGAAGGCGAAGAAGCTGTGAAAACAGTGGTAAAATAAATCTATTGGAAAGATAACAATTTAACAATTTAAATTTCCTCGCATGGCGTGCTTAGTATACCAAGGATGCCGTAAGTAACCTGCCGAGGGGCGAACAAGAGGAAAGAATACTAAAGTAAAAATATAAGGTACCGGTACGCTTGTGATAAGTGGGAAGTATCGATTAACGAAAAGAGCGTGGGCTGTTGTAAAAGACAGTTCACGCTCACTTTTTTAGGGGCGGCATCGCAGGCGTCCTCCTTTTAGGTTGCCTGCGGATACTTAGAATAAGGAAGTCTTTTCCCTTGGTCGGTCTTATCTCTTTCCCGATCTTCTATAGATATATAAGAGGGAATAATCCGGCTATATAAGAAGGAATAATGTTGTAAGTAAGAATGCAGCCATAAAACCTGCCCGGTGGCCAGCCGACTCCAAACACCCGATTGAAAACGACAGATCGTTCCGACAGCATAAAAAATATGACATGCAAAATCTGTACGTCAAAAAAACATCAACGGTATATGCCTGTAAATTAAAATTTTACAAATAAATAAAGGGGATATGAATAGCTTTTGAAGTGGCAAATAAAAACGATCGTTTAAATTCGTCAATGCAAAGGTAGGGCTTTCTTTTACACCCGCAATTCTTTTCCGCATTTTTTTATCCTCTTTATTTCCTTTTTTATCAATACGATAGCTTACACTTTACAAAACAGGCTATTCACACAACAAACCCATCGTCAAGACCCCAAAAAATGACTAGAAAAAACGATCCTTTTTTCTAGTCATTCCCGGTAGGACGGCTAGCAAGAAGAAAGCAGAAAGGCTATAATTCAACGTTTTTATTAATATTAATTTTTTTGATTATGAACAAAAAGTTTTCTACTTTACTTGCCGGTGTATTACTGGCTACGAGTATGGGAGCCAACGGTGCGGTCATTCCGATGACGATCACACCTTCTTCCGTTACTTCCACGCCGTTGACAGGGGTAACGGCCGGAGGAGCCGCCAACGGATACCGCGTAGGCGTTTCTTACCTGTTGGGCGTTTCGGCTGCCCGATACTTGACTGTAGACGGAAATGGCGAATTGACACTGACCACCGCCCTCCCTGCCAGCCTGACCGGAGCTAACCAAGCGTTGTGGACGTTGCAAAACGTAATCACCCAAGTGGGCGCCGTCGCCCCCAAATACGTATTTGTAAACAAAGCGACAGGTGTTTTGCTGGCGATGGATAAGAGCAAAGCAACCCAGTTCGGAGGCGACGGTACGGCAGTAACCGATCCTGCTAAGGTAAATTCCGAGGTAGGCGGCGAGCAAATCGAATGGCTGAGCGCTGCCTCTTTTACAGAACCCCAGTTACCGGCTGCCGGAAATGCCGTTTATGCCTCTATTCCCGGCGATAGCGTGGTAGCTTTGGCTACGGTGCAGGGTACCGGCAACGTGTATCTGGCCAAAATGAAAACTTCCGAATTGACGGAGGCAAATGTAGTGAAGATACAGCCTTATGTATACGGCCCTAACTCTAATATCGTGCTTTCAGCCTACGATCTGAATACGATGTTGAGAAACGTAGCCGGCGACGAGGCGACTGCCGATAGCTATTTCAATCTGAGTTTCAATCCCGCCGCTACCATGTCGGGCGATCCGAATCTGTTTGCGCAGGATTTGCAAGCGGTCGCTGTCGACCAATACGAAATTGCCTACGGCACGGAAAACACGGTTGCTGCCGATGCTTACGCATCCTTCTACCCGCTTACTGCCAACACATCCAACGATTTTAAGGCAAGAAGAAGTGCTACCGACATTTCTTATGAAAATACCGACTCCCGGTGGCTGGCATTAAAAAACCGCGACGGGAAGTACCTGGTAGCCGATACCTCTTTTGTAAACGGTACGCAGCAAGATGCCAACAAGCGGATTACCTTCACTTTCGACGGTTTGTATAACGCGAAAAACCATACGCGTTTCCGCAATCCCAATTCTTATCTATATGCTTTCTATTATAATCCTTCCACGGGTACGATCCGCATCCAGGCGAGGGAATTTTATAATGATCCCGTTCCGGTAGCCGGTCGCAACACCACTGCCTTCGATGAAGCTACCTTCTATGGAGCCGGTTATGCCAATCCGGCAGCTCAGGAAGGTTCCCGCTGGTTTTCCTCCAGCCCGAAAGCTACCAGCACAAGCGCGATAACCGATAATACTTACGTGATTAAGGCTGCATTGGGCAGCACTACGGAAGTGACGTTGGGTACTTTGACTGCAACCGACGGTTCGAGCAACGAATTTGCCATCCGTATGGGAGTTTCCGATTTGTATCGTCCTACCTATATCCCGAGCAATGCCTATTTAATCAAGATAACCGGCTCGTCGGATCCCGACAAAGTAGGCAAATACTGGATCAATAATCTCAAAGGCGGCTTCGAGGTAATGGAACAAGCTGTACGTCAGAAATTCCAGGATATGCCTGCTGCGCAATGGATTGTAAAATCCGCAGGTACGACAGCCGGTTCGTTGGTTACGATCGCCAACCGCGAGTTTGCCGGAGTTTGCCTGACCGGTATTCCGTACGGCGTAAAAGGGGCTTCCGACCAGGCTTTCTTTATGAGCGGCAGAAGCAATGATACGCTGCAATTCGTTCCGGTAGCCAAACCTGCCGATAAATACCTAGGCTACAAATACGTGGCCAACGATACGATCGATGAAAGCATCTTTACGTTCAACTATCTGCACGACCTGGCCATGAATAAGCCGATCAATACGAAAAACGATGTCGATTCGGTAGTCTGGGTAGATAAAGACGGCAATGCCGTGAAGTTTATCCTGGAAGCAGTACTCGACGACGCCTACGGAACCAACGGCGATTTGACGAATGTTTCCGATCTGGTACGTCGCGTATACCGCATCAAAGTAAACGACGCCACCAAATTGCAGAACGACAAGCGCTATCTTTGCTATGACGCTACGCAGAAAAAATATCTGGTATCCGAAAGGCCGGCTGAAGCTGCCGACGTATTCTTCCTGAAAGAAAACAACGAAGTAGAAAACAGCGGTTGCTATTATGCGCTGGTAAAGGCCAACATCGACCGTGTAGTGGCTGTAACGGGCGACGGCCGGGCGGCTGCAACTACCTACGTAGATACCCATAACGGCGGCTTGATGGTACTCGACGGAGCTACCGACCAACTATTCATAGCCGAAAATGGCAAATACTTCAACCCGTCGACCGGTATGACCGACAACGAAGGCTTGGTAGTGAAAGTATTCAGCGGAGTGAACGCCTACCAGAACGCGGAGAATTACATGTGGAATATTAACCGGAATATCTACGGATCGGTAGTAGAGTATCCCTATGTCGGCGCCATCGGAAGCGTGCAAGGGGCAGGCTATGCCATCCGCCTCTATAGCACCAATAGCGATTACGCCAGCTATAAAGTCTCCGTCGACAACAATACCCTCGACCTGGTAAACGGCGTGTTGAATAATAACGCCGCTCAAGAAGTAGCCACTTCAGCTTTCGCCGTCAACCGCGACGCCGATCCGCTTTACCGTCGCTTCAACGTAGCGGCTATCGGTGAAAATGCCGACGATACGCCCAATGTATTGAAGTTCTATCGCATCAACTCTACAGTGAATGAATACCTGTATGAAGATGGCCAGAGCAAGTACTCGAAAGGCAAGGAATTCAACTTCCTGGGCGTTGAAGGCAAGGGCGACAGCAAGAAAGCCGCCATGTATGTAGATACGGCCTATGTCAACCGCGATACGAAGATGCCGCAGTACATGCTGGTACTCGATCCTCAGGTTCATATCGGCGATACGGTTTGGTGCGGCGAACACCATACGAACTTGGCCGACTCGCTCTCTTGTATCCATACGAAAGTTACGCCTACGTATGTAGAAGGCCGTTACCTGGTGAACCTGCAAGATTCCGTCGATCTGAACCAGGGCGCCCTGAAAGCAAAATACCAGTGGAACAGCCAGTATACCCGCTTAGGCTTCGTAGAAGCCCGTCATATCGGCGATACGCTAGTTATCAAGAACTCCCGCTATACGGGCAATCACAAACCGATTCAGATCGGCAAGGCTGCCACGTGGGCCGGTAAAGACTCTATCTTCCTGGGCGACAACAAGCATAAGAACGCAGTCTTCTCCTTCCGCCTGATGAAATCGGGCTCGAACGACTTCCTGATAGAATCGGAAACGGAAAAAGACGGCAACCATTGCAAGAATGCCAACCTGAGCAGCGCCCGGATTGCCCCGATGAAGGGCGGTTGGGTGAAAATCCAGAACGGCGTGCCTGTGATCGCCAACGTTACCTACAATGAAGCCGGCCGCGAAGCTGAAATCTTCAATGTGGAAACCACCGACGAGACTCCGACCGAAAATGAAACGATTGCTGTGGGCGACGTAGTATCGGTACAGACTGCGCCGGGCGCCGTGATCGTGAAGAACGCCGCCGGCAAGTCTGTAAAGGTTACGAACATCCTAGGTCAGGCAATTGCCGAAACGGTTCTGACTTCCGATTATGCTACGCTTCCGGTGCCCGCAGGTATCATTGTGGTAGCCGTGGAAGGTGAAGAAGCAGTGAAAGCGATTGTGAAGTAAGTGGAATAACAAAATAACCATTTAATAATTTAACAATTTAAATTTCCTCGCATGGGATGCCTTGTATACCAGGCATGCCGTAAGTAACCTGCCGACGGGCGAATAAGAGGAAATAATACTAAAGTAAAAAATATAGAGTATAAGTACGCTTGGGATAAGTGGAAAGTACTGAATTTCTAAAGGAGCGCACCGCCACCCTTCAACGGGGGGCCTGCGCTCTCTTTTTTTAGGGAAGGGAACGACGGGGAATTTCTCTCCTTGCGCTAGCCGGTCGATTTCGAAAACAGAGAGCGGCCCCAATCGGGGGTTATTGTCATTTTTTTCATCTGAAAAAAGCGGCTTCGGCAAGAAATTCCGATTTCTTGCTTATGGAATCGGAAATACACCGGCATGGAATTCGAATTTCATGCCGGTGTATTTTTCTTTGCATCGCAGTGTAATTTTCAGCTTTCGTAACGGCTTGATAATGAAATGTATACAAAATCAGCTGGAGAAAGGGATTTTAGCCGGGGCTTATTGTATTTTTTTCTGGTTGAAACCGAAGATTTTCCCGGCTTTTTGCCTTCCTTTTTAAGCGGAATCTCTGCTTATGAAGAAAAAAACGGCCGATTGGCCACGCGGTTGCGCCCTACGGCCGGCCATCCCGCGTACATACCTATGAAAACAAACAAAGAAAAAACCTATCTCTTTCCCGGAATTGCCTATCTTTATCTCTCTTTCCCCAGGGAAAACCGTAATAAACGGACCTTTTTTTCGTTATATAACGAGATAAACATGCAATGAGACTGTCGATATGAAAAGTATATACGATTCACGCCAACGCCTGAAGCTGGCTTTTATTTTTACCGCTGTCCTAATCGCCATCGCGTCGGTGGTAGTGTCGGATATGCTGATAAAAAGCCTGGCCCGGGAAGAGCGGCAGAAAATCGAAGTATGGAGCGAAGCCACCCGGGTGATGACCAGCGAAAACCCGAGTTTGAACATGAACCTGATATTGAAAATCATTCAAGGCAATAATTCCATACCGGTCATCCTCTGCAACGACAAAGACAGCGTGCTCTCCTATAATAATCTGGCCGTTCCCGAAAAGGCTTCCGAAGCTTTCCTGCAAAAAAAAGTCCGCGAGCTGAAGGGGAAAAACCTCCCCATCGTGATCGATATGGAAGACGGCACGTTCCAGTACCTTTATTACGACGATTCCACCATCCTGAAAAGGCTGTTGATTTATCCCTACGCCCAGCTATCGGTCGTCTTCATCTTTATCCTGCTGGCCTTCCTGGCGTTGGCCAGCACCAAAAAAGCCGAGCAAAACAAGGTATGGGTAGGGCTTTCCAAAGAGACGGCCCATCAGCTCGGCACGCCTATCTCCTCGCTGATTGCCTGGGTGGAGTATCTGCGGACGAAAGAAATAGACCCTTCCCTTCTGAATGAAATGGAAAAAGACGTAAAGCGGCTGGAAATGATTGCCGAGCGTTTTTCGAAGATCGGCTCCAATCCCGACCCGGTACCTGTCGACATCAACGAATCGGTCCGTACGGCCCTGGAATATATGCAAACGCGCATTTCCTCGAAGGTGAAGGTACATCTGCTTCTGGCGGATCATCCGATAGAGGTATTGGTAAACGATTCGCTCTTTGCCTGGGTGGTGGAAAACCTGACGAAAAACGCCGTCGATGCGATGGAAGGACAGGGCGAGATCACTTTCCAAATAGAAGAAAAGGAAAAAACGGTGCGGATCGATATTTCGGATACGGGCAAAGGCATTCCCAAATCGAAATTCAAAACCGTATTCAATCCCGGCTACACGACGAAAAAAAGAGGGTGGGGGTTGGGCCTTTCGCTGGTAAAGCGGATTATCGAATCGTATCACGGAGGTAAAATATTTGTAAAGAGTTCCGAAAGCGGAAAAGGAACTACTTTCCGCATCGAACTGCGCAAATACAACCT
The DNA here is from genome assembly GCA_048465615.1 of Tannerellaceae bacterium. Classification (GTDB taxonomy): domain Bacteria; phylum Bacteroidota; class Bacteroidia; order Bacteroidales; family Tannerellaceae; genus Parabacteroides. Next base: position 238,831 of record DBFWLD010000009.1, on the reverse strand, counting down.
ATAATTGAATAGGTAATAAAAAATAACGACAAAGGTGTTGCATTTGTGTTTTGTTTTTTCGTACCTTTGCAAGGTTTTTACACTAAAAGGCTTTGGGGAAATTTAAATTATATAACGTAGATTTGAAAAATCTCGCTCCGGGAGTACACGAATTCGAGTATCTTTTGGAGAACAAGTTTTTTGTGGACATCGACGGAACCGAGGTTCAGAAAGGCAAAGTGAACGTGCATCTCACCGTGAAGCGGACGTCGGTGGCGTTTGAAATGGATTTCCGGATGGAGGGTGTCGTGATGGTGCCCTGCGATCGTTGTCTGGACGATATGGAATTGCCCGTCGAAACCCACAACCGGCTGGTTGTGAAATTCGGCAAGGAATATGCCGAGGAAAGCGACGAAGTAGTGGTGATTCCGGAAGACGAAGGCGCCATCAACCTGGCTTGGTTCTTATACGAATTTATTGTTTTGGCCGTGCCGATGAAACATGTGCATGCGCCCGGCAAATGCAATAAGGCGATGTCGTCGAAATTGAAAAAGCATACGGCCCGCAGCGCCGGCGAGGAAGACGACGACGATTTCGACAATGAAATAGCCGACGATACCCTTTCGCTCGACGATGAAGCCGGCGCCGGTACGTCCGACCCCCGATGGGATGCCCTAAAGGGTTTGATAGAGAATGATAACAATTAAATAAATAAAAAAATGGCACATCCTAAAAGAAGACAAGGTAAGACAAGAACAGCCAAGAGAAGAACTCACGACAAGGCTGTCGCTCCCACAATGGCTATTTGCCCCAACTGCGGCGCATGGCACATCTATCACACTGTATGCGGCGAATGCGGCTATTACAGAGGTAAATTAGCGATCGAAAAAGCAGCAGCAGTTTAGTTTATCAATTAATAACTTTTGTTGATAAACCAAGGAATAGCCCTAAAAGTTTTTTTTAGGGCTTTTTTTTAATTGGGATAAACAGAGTCCTTTTATTTTTTATTGATATGGAGAAGATTAACGCGGTAATAACAGGTGTGGGCGGATACGTCCCCGAAGACGTATTGACAAACGAAGACATATCCAAGCTGGTAGATACCAACGACGAATGGATCATGACCAGGGTAGGCATCAAAGAACGTCGGATTCTGAAAGGCGAAGGGAAAGGCACTTCTTATATGGGCATACGTGCCGTGAAGCAACTCCTTGAAAAAACAAACGTCGATCCGGGAGAAATCGAAGTGATACTGACGGCAACCACCACGTCCGATCATCATTTCCCCACCACCTCGTCTATTATAGCTCACCATACCGGCTGTAAAAACGCCATGACGTTCGACCTGCAAGGAGCCTGCGCCGGATTTTTATATGCCCTGGAAACAGGCGCCAACTATATCCGCTCGGGACGGTACAAAAAAGTCATCGTCATAGCCGGCGATAAAATGACGTCTATTACCGACTATAACGACCGTACTACCTGCCCGCTTTTCGGCGACGCTTGCGGAGCCGTCTTGCTCGAACCTACTACCGAAGCTTTCGGCGTGATGGATACCATTCTGCGCACCGACGGCGCAGGCTATCCCCATTTGATTATGAAATCGGGCGGTTCCGCCTATCCTCCCTCTCATGAAACGGTCGACAACCGCGAACATTTTGTCTACCAGGACGGCAAAGTCGTATTCAAATATGCCGTCTCCTCGATGGCCGACGTGGCTGCCGAAATCGTGGAACGCAACGGGCTGACCAACGAAGACGTCGACTGGATCGTGCCCCACCAGGCCAATCTGCGCATTATCGACGCTACCGCCAAGCGTCTGGGCGTTCGCCCCGAACAGGTGATGATCAATATCCAGAAATACGGCAATACCAGCGCCGGCACCATCCCTATCTGTTTGTGGGAATGGGAAGATCAGCTAAAGAAAGGCGACAACCTGATTCTGGCTGCCTTCGGAGCCGGTTTTACCTGGGGAGCTATTTATTTAAAATGGGGATACGATGGAAAAAAAGCATAAATCGGGTTTCGTCAATATCGTAGGCAATCCCAATGTGGGGAAATCCACGCTTATGAACCGGCTGGTTGGAGAACGCATTTCGATTATTACATCGAAAGCGCAGACCACGCGTCATCGCATTATGGGTATCGTCAATACCGACGATATGCAGATTGTGTATTCCGACACTCCGGGCGTGTTGCGCCCCAATTATAAGATGCAGGAGTCGATGCTGAATTTTTCTGAGTCGGCTTTGGGCGATGCCGACGTGTTGCTGTACGTAACCGACGTGATCGAAAAGATCGATAAAAACGAAGAATTTCTTCAGAAGGTACAGCAGGTAGATTACCCGGTTTTATTGCTTATCAATAAAATCGACCAGACCGACCAGGCCGGTCTGGAAAAACTCGTGGCCGAATGGAAAGAGTTGCTGCCGAAGGCGGAAATCATACCGATTTCGGCGCTCAACAATTTCAATATCGACTATGTGAAGCACCGGGTGGAAGAGTTGATGCCCGACTCTCCGCCTTATTTTGAAAAAGACGCTTTGACCGACAAGCCGGCGCGTTTTTTCGTGACGGAAATTATCCGTGAAAAGATTTTGCTTTATTACCAGCAGGAAGTGCCGTATGCGGTGGAAGTGGTGGTAGAGCTGTTTAAAGAAGAAGCGGAACTGATCCATATCAAGGCGCTCATTATCGTAGAGCGCGATTCGCAGAAAGGAATCATCATCGGACACCGCGGCCAGGCTTTGAAAAAAGTCGGGGCGATGGCCCGCAAAGACATCGAACGCTTTTTCGACAAAAAAGTGTTTCTCGAAATGTTTGTGAAGGTGGAAAAGGATTGGCGCAACCGGGATAATTTGCTGAAGAATTTCGGGTATCAGTTAGACTAACAACAGCATACGGAAAGAAAATTTATGGGAAATATAGTAGCAGTAGTTGGTAGGCCCAACGTAGGAAAGTCCACTTTGTTCAACCGCCTGACCGGTACGCGCCAGGCTATCGTGAACGAAGAGGCGGGTACCACCCGCGACCGCCAGTACGGAAAGGTGGAATGGACGGGAAAAGAATTTTCGCTCGTAGATACAGGCGGATGGGTAGTTAATTCGGAAGATGTATTCGAGGAAGAGATCAACAAACAGGTAAAGATCGCGATTGAAGAAGCCGACGTCATTCTCTTTGTGGTGGATGTGGTAAACGGCGCCACCGATCTGGACCTGGAAGTAGCCCGTATTTTGCGTCGCAGCCAAAAGCCGGTTATCGTGGTAGCCAACAAAGCCGATACGTATGAATTGCATCCGGCGGCAGCCGAGTTTTATAGTTTCGGCCTGGGCGATCCGTATTGTATTTCCGCTATCAACGGTTCGTACACGGGCGATTTGCTGGATAAGATCGTAGCTTTAATGCCCGACGAAAAGCCCGAGGAGCTGGAGGAAGATCTCCCCCGCATTGCCGTGGTGGGACGTCCGAATGCCGGCAAATCTTCGTTGGTGAACGCGTTTATCGGGGAAGATCGCCATATCGTAACCGATATTGCCGGTACTACCCGCGATTCGATTTATACCAAATACAATAAGTTCGGCCTGAATTTCTATCTGGTCGATACGGCCGGTATCCGGAAAAAGGGAAAGGTGAACGAAGATCTGGAATATTATTCCGTGATCCGTTCCATCCGGGCTATCGAAAACTCGGATGTCTGCGTGCTGATGATCGACGCTACCCGGGGCATCGAGAGCCAGGATATGAATATTTTTTCGTTGATCCAGAAGAACCGCAAGGGCTTGGTGGTTTGCGTGAATAAATGGGATTTGATAGAGGATAAAAGCCAGAAGGTGATCAATTCGTATACGGATGCGATCCGGGAGCGGATGGCGCCGTTTACCGATTTCCCTATTATCTTCATTTCGGCTCTCACCAAGCAACGGATTCTGAAAGTGCTCGAAACGGCCAAGGAAGTGTATGAAAACCGCCGTCGCCGCGTGCCGACGGCCAAGCTCAACGAAATGTTGTTGCCGCTGATCGAGAATTATCCTCCGCCTGCCTGGAAGGGCAAGTATATCAAGATAAAATATATTACCCAGCTTCCGGCCGGCAGCGTGCCTTCGTTTGTGTTTTTCTGCAACCTTCCGCAGTGGATCAAGGAACCTTACAAGCGTTTTCTGGAAAATAAAATCCGCGAGAACTGGGATTTCACCGGAACCCCCATCAATATTTTCGTACGCGAGAAATAAAAGGGAAGGCGTTGCCCGGCGATCGGGCAGCCGTTTAGTCGTGATCGGGCAGCCGGTTGGCAGCGGATCTGCCGTACAGCCGGTTCGGAATGAACTGAATGATAAAATCAGATAGCCTGATAGCACTTTAAAGATTGGAATAGCAGACTTCGGAGTCATCAACTCGAAAGGGTTGAGGCTCCGGAGTTTTTTTATGTAGAGGTGGCCGTTGACGATTGGAGTTTAATCCTTATCTTTGCTTCAGCTAAGCGCAGATAAACTGCTCCGGGGATAGTCGAAACGGGTTTGGTTTCTATGCTCGATAGCCTTAACATTGATTCCCGGAATCGAATTGACGATAGGAGGCTGCACCTCGGTATAGATAAGCAAGTTTGTTTCTGTACGCGGTTTGCGCTATCCTTGTTTCGCATAATCAAAACAAAGAGGACTTAATTTTTAATTTACAAACTTTATAGCTATGAAAAAAGATCTTCCGATGCCCGGTGCCTAAGAGTATGGGCTATTCCTGACGGAAATTACCTCTCGTATCCGCTCCGCCCAGTATGAGGCCATGAAAGCCGTCAACAAAGAAATGATTGCTTTGTATTGGGAAGTGGGCAAGCGTATTTCCGAACAGCAAAAAACGCTAGGTTGGGGAAAAGCGGTCGTAGAAACCTTATCGAAAGATATTCAAAAAGAATTTCCGGGTATTAAAGGATTCGGCACTTCCAATATGTGGGATATGGCTCGCTTTTATACCGAATATCAATCAGATGAAATTCTCCAACCGCTGGTTGGAGAAATTAGTTGGTCGAAACATCTGGTGATTATGACCAAATGCAAAGATACCCGACAACGGCAGTTTTACATTCTGGCTACCCGGAAGTTCGGGTGGTCGAAAGATACGCTTATCCATAAGATAGAGTGGCAGGCTTACGAGAAATACCTGTTGGGACAAACTAATTTCGAGGTTACTTTGCCCGAAACCGTCAAAAACCAAGCGGTGTTGGCCTTACAGGATGAGTATGTGTGGGACTTTATCGGTTTGGGAGAAAAATACTCGGAAGCCGAGTTGGAACAAGCTATCCTCCAAAATATCCGGGCTTTCCTGATGGATTTCGGTTCGGATTTTTCCTTTCTGGGCAATCAATACCGCATCGAGCTCGACGGTCGGGAGTTCTTTATCGACCTGCTTCTTTATAGCCGGCGTTTGCAAGCCTTGATTTGCGTGGAACTGAAAACCGGAGAATTCAAACCGGAGTATAAGGGAAAAATGGACTTTTATCTGAATGTACTCAACGACAAGGTCAGATTACCTCATGAAAATCCTTCTATCGGCATTATTATCTGCAAGACCAAGAATCGTACCATCGTAGAATATGCCCTGAAAAGTTCGAATCAACCTATAGGCGTAGCTACCTACCAGTTGTCTGCTCATTTGCCGGAAGCTTACCGCAACCTTTTGCCCGATGGGGAAACCATCGCCGAGAAGCTTGCCTTACTGATGTCGAAAAAAGCTTAAAACAAAACCTCCTCTTAGTTTGCCCTTTCTCTTTTCCTGTTACTGCAAGTAAAAGAAAAGAGACAAACTAAAAGGAGGCGAATTGTTTCAAGGAAAACCGGCGGCCTATCCGTTAGGCTATTCTATCGGCCGAAACAGCGGATTGCCGCGGATTCCGTATGGGTGCCGTATAAGTTTCGAAAGTCGTCAGGGTGCCGAATACCGTCTTTAAAATGAGTTCAGCAACTTGCGCCCTTCCTTTACCATATCGGGAATATCTTGCTTGGTTACTCCTTCCGAGGTAAAGCGGCCGACCATTTCGTTGAGTTTGTTCAAGCGGGATTGCTGTCCGCGGGCCGCAAACTCTTCACGCAACAGGCGGATTTTTTCCCAATCCTGGATGCCTTCGACCAATCTTTCCATCCGGATACTGCTTCGTGCGCCAGGATAGACGATATAACAGTCGCCGGCCGCCCAGGTACGGAAACGGGAGTCGCGCAGCGGATCGGCCGTCCAGCTGTTGTATGCCCAGCGCAGGTAACCGTCGTAATTGCCGGCTGCCGCATGCCAGCTTGTCCAAGTGGCTTCAGCGGGGTGGGAGAAGGTGAATACATTCGGGAAAGGTTCCGTGCAACAGGTGTAGACCGTGCTGATTTTCCCGGCCTTTTCGCGCGCTTCTTTTACCTCTGCCGGGAAATTATGGCCGTAAGCCAGGCAGTAGTCGTACATTTCTCCTTCGATCTCAGGGTGATAATTTCCCGCCAGCGAGATTTTGAAGTCGGGATCGGCCCGGCGTATCACGGCAATGGCTCCTTGCATCGCGTCCAGGCTACGTTCGTCCATGGCGATGGTGGTTTTATCGAACCAGCCCTTTTCCCGCAAATGGCGAGCGAAGTCTTTCAGGAAACTGCCCCAGTAAGCTTCGTAGGCCGCGTCGCCCGGTTTGGCTTCCACAAACTTCATTTCGTTGGATGCCTGATCGAAATAATCGAAACTAAGCGCCCAGGGAATCATGGTATAACAATTGATCTGGCGGTCGATTCCCACTTCGTTCATCATAAATTCCACCCATTTGTCGAATACGGTATAATCGTAAGCCCAACTGCCGTCGATCTTTTTGGTTTTACTAATCATGCTGCCGAAATAATCTTCCGTCTGGCCGGCCCACGGCTTGTGCATGATCGTGGCGGTAATTACCTTTTGACCTGCATCTGCCAGCATTTTCATCACCGGCAGCATGGCATCGAAATGCGCCTGACTCCAAAGCGGAACCTGGTAGTAACGAGCCACGGCATACGGATTCTGCCACAAGTCCAGGTGAAACGCCCAGTCTTTCGGCGCCGGAAGCGTACGATCGACTACTTCTATTTCCAACGGAAGATTCATCGGTCGGATGTTTTTTCCCGTCAGAGTGAGCGTTCCTTTGTATTTTCCGGGCCGGGCTGTTTCCGGAACCCATACGTTTACCCATACCGGCTGGGTAGTGCGGGCGGCTATGTCGCGTATCTTTACAATGTCGAGCGCGTCGGCTACGATGGAAGAATCCCATTCGGCTTTGTTTTCGCGATGGCCACAGCCTCCCCGGCCGTCTTTATTCAATTCGTCGGTCATGACGTAGCGTACGAAATGAGTCCGGATGTCGGACGCCGGAATGACGGAAGAGGCGTTTTTCAGATCGCTTATGCTGAGCGTGGCCCCTTCGACGCCCGCCTTTGTCCAGATGACGGCCTGGGCGTTCACGCGTTCGCCTTTCCAGGCTTTGGTTTTCCAGACTTTTGTTTTTTCTACTTCGGGCAGGCTCAGCTTGGGATAGCGCGTGTCGGTGCTGCCCCAACTGAAGTTGACCGCTGCTGTTTGCTTATCCCAGAGTTCGGGCCCGTCGTGCGGCTTGGTGTCGGTTAGTTCGGCATAATCGGCCAAAGGATACTTGTCGTTTTGCGGTGCCGCTCCCACGGTGCTGAAGGTCAGGAGGGCACAGAGGAAAAGATAGTTCTTCATGTGTTTTTTTATTAGGTTTTACCGGCTTAAAGATAGGATATTTCTGCTGGATAAACAGCCTATAAAATGCGTTTGTAATGACAAAACAGCAAATCGCCCTTTTCGTCGTGCAGGTGCATCCCGCTTCCTTCGCAATAGCGGAACATGTCGCAATCGGCACATTGGCCTTTGCGGGCCCATTCGCGGTGGCGGTAGAGCTGGAATTTTTGTTCCCACACATCCATGAATTTGTCGCGGTAAATATTTCCCTGATGAAAATTGGCGCGGATGCTGGGGCAGCCCGAAATGGCGCCGTCGGCCAGGACGGAAGCCGTACCGATGCCTGCATTGCAGTGGAAGATGGAGTCGCGCACTTCTCCTTCGTAATTGCCCAGGAATCCTTCGCAACCGTAGCTGACGTGTATTTTCCCTTCCTGCCGCCCATAGCGGATAAAGTTCAAAAGCCAGGTGAATTGCGTGTCGTCAAGCTGCAACTCGCGCTCGGCGGCAGCCCGGCCCACCGGGAAGATGGTAAAGATACGCCAGCGTTTTACCCCCATTTCGATCAGAAAATCCTTGAAAAGCGGCAAATCCTCTATATTTTTTTGGTTGACGCAGGTTACTACGTCCCACACGACCGAAGGTTCTTCGGCCAGCATACAGATAGCGTTCAAGGCATGTTCGAAACTTTTCGGGTGGCGTCGCATCCAGTTGTGCGCCTCTTCGAACCCGTCGAGGCTGATGGTGGCCGTGTGCAGGCCGGCTGCCAGCAAACTGTCGAGCCGCTGGCGGGTAAACAAAAGTCCGTTGGAAACGATTCCCCAGGGAAATCCCCGGCGGTAGAGTTCCAATCCGCAACTTTCTATATCTTTCCGCACTAAGGCTTCTCCTCCGGTAAAAATGACCAATACCTTATGCGGATCGACATGGGGCGCGATTTCGTCGATCACTTTCAGAAAATCGGCTACCGGCATGTCGGGTTGGGAAGCCGATACATGGCAATCGCTTCCGCAATGGCGGCAGGAAGCGTTGCAGCGTAGTGTACATTCCCAGAAAAGGGTGTGCAGTTCGTGCAGTTTCGCACGGTTTTTTTTCAAGCTTCGGAATAGTTCGAGCGCAATTCGCTTTTTTAGTCCCGGACGTTTCTTTATCATAGTTTCTCTTTCAATACGACAGTGGGTATTTCTTTGCTGGCGGAGCCGCAGTTCCAACTGCCTTTTCCTTTTTTATACTCTTTCTTTTCGAACACGACTTCTACCGAGTCCGGAGCATACGAACCGTTCTCCGGGCCGTCGATGTCGGTAAACCGGATTACCCATTCGTCGCCGGGCATATCCCGCAATTCGCCGCAGAATTTCCCTTCGGCATCGGTTTGCGCCAGCGGGTAGGCTTGGAAAGCCGGTAAGGATTGGTGCCGGCATTCTACTTGGATGCCTTTTATGGGGCGGCCTGCCGTGTTACGTACGCTTCCTTTGAATTCGTAGGTGGCGTACGGCGTGCCGTATTCCTCGACGCTTTCGCAGCCGGCCAAACCGAAGCCGAGCAGGGTTAATAATCCGAGCAAGAGCCGGTTGTATAGATTATAAAAGAAATAGCGAGTTTGTTTCATAGGCTTTTTCAATCGTTCTTTTTTAATTGAAAATCAATCTCTTTTTCTCCGCGGCCGGTCAGCATGCCTTTTCCGCCCGACAGGGGAATCCGGCTGATATCTACTTGTACGGAATCTGTCCGGTAGGCCGGCATATTCCACCAAAAGTCGGCCAGGGAAGCATAAAAAGTATGTTCTACGGGGGCCACTTTATCGAGCGTAAACCGGTATTTTCCCCATTCGTTGGTAATGGCGGCATACAGCTTGTCTTCCCCGTAAGGCGCGTAGCCGGGGCGTGTCGTGATCAGGATGCCGGGCAAGGGATGCCCCTCCGGATCGGTCACTGTGCCGTGGAAGGTATACAAGGCATAGGGAGACTGGTGGGAATCGGTGAAATTTTTCAGCATGATGGTCGTGTCGCGTACCCCGCGGCCGTCGTACCATCCGTCTGCTCCGGTCATTTCTTCCCGTTTGAAGGTGATAAGCGAGGTGTCGGCTGCATAGGTTCCGGCGTATTTATCGCCGTCGGGGCCGCTCACGATGAGTTGGTAAACAAGGGTGGGAAATCCGCCTTTTTGCCAACTGAACATGCCCTCCGTGTCGGTATAAACGGTGTCTATGCTCAACCAGGGGTAGGGTGAGGTCGGATCCGAAACTTCGATTTGGGCATGGACAATGGGACGGTTGGCGATGTCGACAATCCGGCCTTTGATTTCAAAATTGGCATAGGGGGTACCATACATAGCTTCGTCTCCCTCGTGCGAACAGGAAAAACCGAACCACGCCAGCAAAGTGGTCAGCAACCATTGGCTTGCCCGGTAAAATAGAGTGTTTTGTTTTTTCATTTGTCGTTGTTTTTTTCCTTGTTCTTTACTTTCCGGTAAAAACAAAGGTAGTGATAAATGTTTCTTAACCAAAAAGAAAAGAATTTCTTTTGAATCGGGTTATGCGAATAAGATGCAATTTCGACGGCTTTCGTTGCATGCCGACAGTAAAAATGAAGGTGGGCGGATCGGACCGAAAAAACGTTCCAAACAGAGAGGATAACAACAATCCTGCAATTTAGAAGGGCTGTGTGTGAAAAATCAAAACAATTTCTAAATACTTTTCTATATTTGCAGTATACGTCGGATTAATCTGTAAATCTTTGCTGGCTTATGAAAAATTATCAGGTTCGTTATGGCAGATGGACTGCCTGTTTAGGGCTGATCGGCCTGTTGGTGGGAGTGTGGTACGGGACACTTGCGGATAAAAAAACGCGGCCCGGTGCCGCGAGCCGGCCGTTGACGGTCGGGGTTTTCGAGGGGCACGGGGGAGCGCAAAGCTGTGTATGGGAGACCGTAGCTGCTATCCGTCTCGATCCGGAGATGAACGTGAGGATAATTACCACGGCGGATATGGCCGCAGCGGCGCTGGATTCCATCGACGCGCTGATTATTCCCGGAGGTAGCGGCAAAAGCCAGTATTTGAATCTGGGGGCCTTGAACCGCGAGCGTATCCGGCGTTTTGTATCCGCAGGAAAAGGCGTAGTGGGAATTTGCGCCGGCGCTTATCTGTTTTCCAATACGCCCGGTTATACGTGCATGGCGTTGAACGGGCAGCAGGCTATCGACATCGAGCACGACAACCGGGGGCATGGATTGGCGCGGTTTACCCTGAACGACGAAGGCAAACGGATTTTTCCGGAATTGGCCGGGCGGGATACCTCTTATGTGATTTATTATGAAGGGCCGGTATTCGTAACCAACCCTTCCGATACGATCCGGAGCAGGGTTCTGGCGATAATGGAAAGCGATGTGCATGAAGAAGGCGACGCGCCGGCCGGCATGACGAACGGCAAACCTTTTTTCGTAGCCAACAGCTATGGGAAAGGGCGCGTGTTTAGTTCTATCGCTCATCCCGAAGCGACGCCCGGCATGATGTGGATGATTCCCCGGATGGTACGTTGGACGTTGAACAAGCCTTTTATCGCTTATGCCCCGGAGGCGGTGCAGCCGGCCTTGTTCGAGCGGGAGCTGCTGATGACGCCGGACGATTTAAAGCGGGAAACTGCCTGTTTTCAGACCTTGCTCAACGGAGACGGTACTCAAAAAGTCGCTGCTTTGGATTGGCTGGAGGCTCATCATTCCTGGGATGCCAAACGTTGGGTGCAGGGCTTGCTGTATGATGCTTCTCCGGCGGTACGCCTACGGGCTGCCCGGTATGTGGCGGATACTCATTATCTGCCTTTCCTGCCGGATTTGCGGGCAGCCTCTTGCTCGGAAACCGACGTAGAGACAAAAAAGGAGTTGAAAAGGCAACTGGATAAGCTGGAGGCTTTGTTACCGGCAGGTAGTTGCGGCGAATAATCTGTACTTTCTGCGGGGATCGCGCCGCGCTTAGCGACCCCGGACGGGGTTCCGTCGACCAGGAGCGAGAGAGAAGTCGCATCACCCTGAAAAGCGGGAGGATGGATGGATTTCAACCGAAAAAAATTACAATAAGTCTGCCTGTAAACTTCCTGTTGGAAAGCTTTTTGGTATGTGGCTTATTATCAGCAAGATAAGGCTTGCTGAAAAATACACTGCGATGCAATAAAAAATACACCGGCATGAAATTGAAATTTCATCGGCATCCATTTTTCATTTCATGCTTATGCAGTTCGAATTTCATGCCCATTGCTTTTTTTGCTTCGTGAAAAAAATACAATAACTCCGGTAAAAGAAATTTCTCTTTTTGGGGGGATCTCCCTGACTTGCCGGCATGATTCCGGAGATTCCGGAAGGTATATGCCGGAATCCCGGGGAAGTATTGTATCTTTGCTTCCAAAAGAAAACGGTATAACATTCGATACATATATGAAAGATTTCCTACGTATTCTCCGGCGTTTTGTGCCCCCCTATAAGAAATTCATGGTGATGAATATTCTGTTTAATATTTTGTCCGCCATACTCAACCTCTTCTCGTTTGCTCTGATTATCCCCATTTTGCAGATTCTCTTTAAGATCGATCAGGCACAATATACGTTTACGGAATGGAATTTCCACGCAGGAAGTTGGGAATCGTGGAAAGCGTTGCCGGAAATCGGAAAGAATAATTTCTTTTGGTATATCAGCCATCTGGTGGAAACCGACGGCGGGTCTTTTACCCTCGTTGTCTTGGGAATTTTCCTGATTGTGATGACCTTCCTGAAAGTGGCGACGATGTACATGGCCTTTTTCACCATGATTCCCATCCGCACCGGCGTGGTACGAGACATCCGGAATCAGATTAATAAAAAAATAACGGAACTGCCCTTGGGCTTTTTTTCGGAAGAACGCAAAGGCGATATTATTGCCCGGGTATCGGGCGATGTGAACGAGATCGAAGCCTCGATCATGAGTTCGCTCGATATGTTGTTTAAAAACCCCATCCTGATCTTGATTTACCTGACCGGAATGATCGTAATCAGTTGGCAGTTGACGGTTTTCGTGCTCGTCTTATTGCCCGTAGCCGGCTATATTATGGGCCGGGTAGGAAAGAAACTGAAACGCAAATCGTTGGAAGGACAACAACAATGGGGCTTTCTGATGAGCCAGATCGAAGAAACCCTGGGCGGGCTCCGGATTATCAAAGCTTTCAATGCCGAAAAAAAGATACAGCAGCGGTTCGAGAAAAGCAACGAACAATTCCGCCGCCTCACCAATCGGATTTACCGGCGTCAGCAAATGGCGCACCCGATGAGCGAATTTCTGGGCACCGTCACCATCGTGGTGGTGCTTTGGTACGGCGGATCGCTTATACTCAGCAACAACAGCCCTATCGATGCTCCTACCTTTATTTATTACCTGGTGATTTTTTATAGCATTATCAACCCGGCCAAAGACCTCAGCAAATCGGTGTATGCCATTCAGAAAGGATTGGCTTCGATGGAAAGGGTAGATAAGATATTAAAGGCCGAAAGCCATATTCAGGACCCTTCTGCTCCCCAAGCGGTAGCCCTCACCGAAAAAATAACCTTCCGAAATGTCTGGTTTAAATATCAGAACGAATGGGTGCTGAAAGGGATCGATCTGGAAATCTCGAAAGGCAAAACCATCGCTCTGGTGGGACAATCCGGTTCCGGCAAAAGCACGCTGGTCGATCTTTTGCCCCGGTTTTACGATGTAAACGAAGGCAGCATATCGATCGACGGCACCGATGTACGCCAAGCCAGGCTGTATGACCTCAGAGGACTGATGGGGAATGTGAATCAGGAAGCTATTTTGTTTAACGATACTTTTTTCCATAACATAGCCTTCGGGGTGGAAGGGGCTACCCGCGAACAGGTGGAAGAGGCCGCGCGTATCGCCAACGCCCATGAATTTATCCTGGCCAGCGAGCAAGGCTACGATACCAATATAGGCGATCGGGGCGGAAAATTATCCGGCGGCCAACGGCAACGGGTGAGCATAGCCCGGGCCATCCTGAAGAACCCGCCCATTCTGATTCTCGACGAGGCTACTTCCGCGCTCGATACCGAGTCGGAACGCCTGGTACAGGAGGCGTTGGAAAACCTGATGCAAGGACGTACCACCATCGTGATCGCGCATCGGCTTTCCACCATTCGCAATGCCGATGAAATCTGCGTGATGCACGAAGGCGAAATCGTGGAACGCGGACGCCATGAAGACTTGCTCCGACGCGACGGCTATTATAAGAAATTATGCGATATGCAGAGCTTCTAGCGTAGCAGAGGGAAATTCTCCCAGAGAGTATCCTTCATCACCTTCGGGCTATCGGAAATGCCGGAACTTGTTTTTTTACAAACATCTTTTATATACCATCGAATTGATTGGATTGAAAATATGAACTTAAATCGCATGAAAACAACTCTTATTCTAAGTATCGTCTGCTTCTTGGCGGCCGGTTGCAGCGGTCTTCCGAAAAAAACGCAAGGAAGCGCCCCCGGTAACCTATCTTATGGTTTCGACAGTCCGGCCGAAATATGGGAGGAAAGCCTGCCGTTGGGAAACGGCCGTATCGGCCTTATGCCGGACGGGGGCGTGGAAACGGAAACAGTTCTTTTAAATGAAATCTCCATGTGGTCGGGAAGCCGCCAGGATACCGACAATCCGAATGCTTACCGGTCGCTGGGGCAGATTCGTCGCCTGCTGTTTGAAGGACGCAACGACGAAGCACAGCAACTCATGTATCAATCGTTTGTATGTAAGGGCGAAGGCAGCGGCCTGGGCGACGGGGCGGATAAACCTTACGGCAGTTATCAATTGTTCGGCAATTTACTTTTCGATTATACGTACCCTTCCGCCGATTCGATTTCGGATTATCGCCGGATGCTGAATCTGGAAGAAGCCATAGCGTCGGTTTCTTTCCGGCGGGGAAATGTGAATTATACCCGCGAGGCATTCACCTCGTTTGCCGGCGATCTGGGTGTCATCCATTTGGTGGCCGACACCGAGAAAGCATTACAGTTCGCGCTCAGGATGAACCGGCCGGAACACGCGGTGGTTTCCACCGATAACGGCGATTTGGTGATGCGCGGGCAATTGCCTGACGGCGTAGATACCTTGGCGCAAAACGGGACTCGCTTTCTGGCGCGTGTCCGGGTGATTCTTCCCAAGGGGGGCCGGGTGGTGCCGGGCGATACCTTCCTGCAAGTAACAGGCGCTTCGGAAGCCTTGGTATTGGTTAGCCTGGCTACCGACTATTTTGATCCCGCCCGCTTCGAACAGGAAGTGTCCGATCGGTTGGCGGAAAGCGAAAACAAAGAATATGCCGCATTGAAAAGAGCACATCTGGCTGCTTACCAAACCTTGTTCAACCGGGTGCGCCTCGATTTGGGTTCGACGGGGCGCGAAGTTCTGCCCGTCGACCAACGTCTGCATGCTTTCCAAGCCGACCAGAACGACCCGGGTTTGGCCGCTCTTTATTTCCAGTTCGGGCGTTACCTGCTGATCTCGTCGACCCGGCCGGGTTTGCTGCCGCCTAATTTGCAGGGACTTTGGTGTTCTACCGTTCATACGCCCTGGAACGGCGATTATCATTTGAATATTAATTTGCAGATGAACCATTGGCCGGCCGAAGTAACGAATTTATCCGAGCTTCACCTGCCTTTGGTGGAATGGACCAAACAGCAGGTGGCCAGCGGCGAAAAGACCGCCCAGGCTTTTTACAATGCCCGCGGATGGGTAACGCATGTGATCGGGAATGTATGGGATTTTACCGCTCCCGGAGAGCATCCTTCCTGGGGAGCCACCAATACTTCGGCAGCCTGGCTGTGCGAGCATCTGTATATCCATTATTTATATACGCAGGATAAAACCTATTTGGAACAAGTCTATCCCGTTATGAAAGGAGCGGCCCTGTTTTTTGTCGATATGCTGGTGGAAGATCCCCGCAGCAATTACCTGGTGACGGCTCCTACCACTTCGCCCGAAAACGGCTACCGGATGCCCGGCGGCCAGGTAGTCAGCATCACGGCCGGTTCGACGATGGACAACCAGATTATCCGCGAGCTGTTTACCCATACCATCGAGGCAGCCTCTATTTTAGGAACCGATACGGCTTTTGCAGCCGAACTGGCCGCTAAGCGGGCCCGGTTGATGCCTACTACCGTAGGAGCCGACGGCCGGATTATGGAATGGCTGCAACCTTACGAGGAAGCAGAGCCAACTCACCGGCATGTCTCCCATCTATACGGGTTATATCCCGGCAACGAGATTTCGGTCGATAAGACGCCCGAGCTGGCCGAGGCGGCGCGGCGCACGCTGGAGGTGCGCGGCGACCAGAGTACCGGATGGTCGATGGCGTGGAAGATAAATTTCTGGGCGCGCCTGCACGACGGCGACCATGCGTATAAATTGTTGGGCGACTTATTGCAGCCCTGTGTGGAAAAAGAAACGAAGAAAGTAAAAGGCGGAGGCACGTATCCGAATCTGTTTTGCGCTCACCCGCCTTTCCAGATCGACGGTAATCTGGGCGGCGCGGCCGGCATTGCAGAGATGCTGATTCAGAGCCAGAACGGGGTAGTCGAATGGCTTCCCGCCCTTCCCGCCGCCTGGCCTTCGGGTAGTTTCCGCGGTTTAAAAGTGCGCGGAGGGGGCGAGGTTTCCGCCCGCTGGACGGAAGGACGTTTGGTGGAAGCCGGCCTGAAGGCGAACGTGCCGGGCGCGTTTCGTTTGAAATTGCCGCCGGAATCGGCCCGTCTGAGCATCCGGAAAAACCAGAAGCCGCTTTCCCTGCCGGTGGTCGCCGGCGAATTGAGGGTTGAGTTGGAAGCGGGAGACGAGATTTTGCTGCAATTCTGACGGAGCAGGCTCCGGCTTTAATATAAGGGGATTTGGTAAACAAATCCGATAGCGATCCGGGCGGTGGATTCGAGGGGTATGTTCCCGAGAGCCGCCGTCCGCTGCGTTAACCGGTAGGTGCGTCCCGAAGCCAGCAAAAAGAGGCGCAGGTTGTCGTCGGCCATGGGGTAAAACTCGATGCCTCCCTGATAGCCCCAGGCGGTGCGGTATCTGCCTTTTTCGTACGTGCCGTCTGCACGGTAAAGAGAAGCCGTTTCGTACATCCCTTTCGCGAAACACTGCCATTTGGGGTGAAACCGATACTTTGCTTCCGCTACCAACGACAGGTAAGCTCCGTGTTGCAAGCGTACCGGTACGGCTTCTTCCGGCTCTTCTTCGTCTTCCTTATCGAAGGCCGTTTCTTTCAATTCCGTCAGCAATCCCAGCGGGTCGAGGGCGCCGCGCATGTACATCACGTCGAAATAGGCATACCACGGGGCTGCGTCGAAATTCTGTCCGGCGAAAAAAGCATACATATACCGGCCTTTCGCCTGTTCGGCGGCCGAAGCGGAATACCGCAAATTCACCTGTTCGTCGAAATAACTGCTGTTCCAGTTGAGGGTATAATAAAGCGGCACTTTCGGCTTGGAGAAGCCCTCGGGCATGCGTCCGTAATCGTCTTCCAAATCTCCCATCCGGCTATTGGTTATTTGCAAACGGATTTCCTGCGAAGCAGTAGCCTGGTAAGCCAATCCTACGCCTGTGAGGTAACAGAGGGCGTACTCGTTCATATCGCTGTATTCGTAAATTTCCAACGGATTCGGATCGTACTCGAAGCCGCCGAAAAAAACATCCTGCTTGCCGGCGGTAAGCGTAAACCGGTCGGACAGACGGTAGCCGATATAGGCATACTCGATCGATTCGGGCAGGTTTTCCAGCGGCTGGTTGCCTGTGCCGCCGTTTAATTTCTGGCGGTACCAATAGAACAACCGATCCGTCACGTCGCCGGTAATATCTACTTTGACGTCTTTTACCCGAAAGGCCGCTTCGTCGAGTCGCTTCGAAGCGAAGTCGGCGTAAAAGCCGGCGTGCATTTCCAGGTTGAGGTTGAAGGCCCGGCTCCGTTTAGGAATCCGGGTAACCCGCTCGAAAAGGGAAACCCGGGTGGAATCGGCATTTGCAGAAGCATTCTGAGCGTGTGCAGGCCAGAGAAAACCGGCCCACAAAGTAGTAGCCAGGGCAAATACGGTTTGTCGTTTGATGAATCGGCTCATTGTTTGTCTGGTTAGGGATTTGTTACGGCCGGCAAAGGTACATATATTCCTCATTCCTTGAAATAGAAAGAAGTCACTACGCTTGCATGGTCGGAAGGCCAGCCTGAGGGATGATGGCGGAGGGTTTCCGACCGGAAAGGCGCCAGACGGTCGCCTTGATAATAAATATAATCGATCCGCATCGGAATGCAACTTACCTTCTCGGCCCCGGTATTAATCAACGGCGACCAGGTTGCGCCCGGGTTCAGCAAGACGTCGGGCGCAAGTTGCCGGAAACTGTCGTGAAAACCGGCAGCCGCTACTGCTTGGGAGACCGGCAGCGGCACAGTAATGCCGGCATGAATGGGGCGTGTCGTTTCGTTCCAGTCGAGGTGAGAGTCGACATTGAAGTCGCCTGCCAGCAGTACCGGCGTCTCTTCGGCATCGGCCAGATAGGGGGCCATCTCTTTCAGGATGGCCTGAATTTCCGGCAGCCGGGTTTGCTGCTCTTCCCGGATATACTTCCGTACGGCCTCCGGCCCCTTATTCAAGTCGGTAATATCGGGCAGGTAATGCAGCCAGATGTCGAAAAAGGCGATTCGCCGGGTTTCGCTCAGCCGGATAAATGCGCCTCCGGCATTGAACGGTTTGAAGAGCGGGATGGTTTCCTCGATCGGATAGCGGCTGAGGATGCTCAGATTCGAACTGATCAGGTAAAAATAATAGCCCAGCGAATCGGCGATAATCGCCCCCGAGCCGTAGGTTTCGATCAAACCCACCACATCGGCATTTTCTTTTTTCAATACGTCGATTACCCGTTGCACGCCCACATGCTTGCCCAGCCGGCGTCCTCCGTGCCAGATATTCCAAACTTGTACCTTCAATTTTTGGGGGGGAAGCGGGGCCGTTACCTCTTTCGTAGGAAAGAAGCGAGCATAATCTTCGGCCACTTCAGCCGCCGAAACGGGGCGGTTCCATATGCTTACTTCATCCAGTTGGCCGTTGAAGGCCATCCATTCCCCCCGGCATTCCCAATCCTGGTTTTCGTCGCTGCCGCCGATAACGGTTCGCAAGGGGCTGTCGAGCGACTTCAATCCTTCCAGTTGATAAATAGCCCGGCAGCGTCCGTCGAAATACATGCGGGCTTCTCCCCGCTGCCGGTCGACCGATACCGTGATTTGGTGCCAGCGTCCGTCGTTGACGGCCTGACGCTCGGCTGTCGGTTCATAGGTATAGGTGGTTTTCCCGTCGCTCAGGTTCATCGACCAGGCGCCGTTTTCCTGCGTCCCGATACACCAGCCCGGGGTTTCCGGCGGGTCGGTAGCTTTATTACTCATAATCGGAGTACCCTGGGGAGCGTCTGAGCGCGTGCGCACCCATACTTGCAAGGAGAAAGATTGGTTTTCTCCGAACGAAAAACCGGTCTCCTTGGGCAGTGTAAGCGGGATGCGGAAAGCCACGTCTTCGGTCAGGTCGAGGGCGTTGCCACGCAATCCCGGGCTATAGGTAGGCGTGTTTACCAGAAAATAAGAGGGAGAGGTGCGGGCGGCTTGGGCGGCAACCTGCATGACACTTTCGTCCAGCCGGTCGAAAGGTTGGTAATAAACCGGAGGGGTGGCCGGCCATGTTTCCTGGGCGGCGAGGCCCGGCGGGAAGAAAAGCAGCAGCCCTGACATAAGCGCGAGAAAAAAAGTTTGTTTCATGGTATTTCAGTTTATTCGTTTGCAGCGGAGTTAGGGAAGTTCCTAAGCGGTTGCAATGTTACGGTTTTACGGTGAAACCTGCAAATAAGGGGAGGAAGATAGATGGCGGAAGGAAGATGCCTGCTTCCAAAAAACAGCCCGGAAAACACGGCCGGCAGGGTTTTTCACCTGGCCGGCCGTGTTTTCCGGGGAATCGAAAGCGAAGTAAGGCCGGAAGCGATCTCCGGCAAAAAATAAGAAAAGGTTGAAAGGGAAAGCCTCAGGATTCCGGTTTTTCTTCCCGCTTGCCCGTCTTGCCGATATGCTTCATCACTTTGGCGTCGAGATAGAAAATCAACTCTTCGGCAATATTGGTGCAATGATCGCCGAAACGTTCCATCTTGCGGATTACTCCCGCCATATACAGACCGGAAAGCGCGCTTTTGGGATGTTGCTCGATGTACCTGGCAATGATGGGCGTGGCGTGGTGGTTGATCTCGTCGATCAGGTTATCTTTTAAGAAAATGCGCGAAGCAATTTCCGAGCTCTCTTTTTCAAACGCTTCCTGGGCAAGCGAAAGCATATCCAGCAATTCCGCCAGCATTTCTTCCACCCGCGTTTCCTTGATCAGAAGCGGGTCGACGGGTTCCGTATTCGACAGATTTCCGGCGAACCGGGCAATGCTTTCGGCAAAATCCCCCAGCCGTTCCAGGTTGGTATTGATTTTATACATGGCCAATACAAACCTCAGATCGACCGCCACGGGCGCATACAAGGCGATAATGTCTTCGCAATCGCTGTCGATCTTCAATTCGAAAGCATTTACCCGCCGCTCGCGGCTGATTACCTTGTAAGCCAGTTCGCGGTCGCCGGTCAGCATCGCTTCGCCGGCATCATACAACTGCTGGCGTACCAGCGACCACATTTCGCTGATGCTGTTTTTTAAAGCTGCTATTTCCTTATCGATTACTTTCATGATGATGTTGGGTTTAATAAGATGATGACTAGGGGGAAGGCACGGGCCTTAGCCGAAACGTCCCGTAATATAATTTTGCGTACTTTCCTTTTCAGGATTGGTGAAGATTTTCCGGGTATTGTCATACTCGATCAGTTCCCCCAGGTAGAAATAGCCCGTTTTGTCGCTCACCCGGGCCGCCTGTTGCATATTATGCGTTACGATGACGATGGTGTATTCCTTTTTAAGCTCATGAATCAAGTCTTCTATCTTGCCGGTGGAAATCGGGTCGAGCGCCGAAGTGGGTTCATCCATCAACAGGATAGAAGGCGAAACGGCCAGGGCGCGGGCAATACACAGACGTTGCTGCTGCCCGCCCGAAAGCGCGAAAGCCGATTCCTTCAATTTGTCTTTCACTTCCTCCCAAAGCACCACCTGCCGGAGGGTTTTCACCACCGTTTCTTCGATATAGGTTTCATCCTTGATGCCGTTTACCCGCAACCCGTACGCTACGTTTTCGTATATCGTTTTCGGGAAAGGATTGGGTTTCTGAAAGACCATGCCCACATTTTTCCTCAGCCGGTCTACCTTTTCGCTTTTGTCGTAAATGTTGCGGCCGTCGATCCGGATTTCTCCTTCCAGCCGGGTGCCGGGAATCAGGTCGTTCATCCGGTTGAACAGCCTGAGGAAAGTGGATTTCCCGCATCCCGAAGGACCTATAAAAGCCACCGAGGTATTCGGCATGATTTCCATGGAAATATGTTTCAGAGCCTGGAAATCGCCATAATAGAAATTTACGTCTTTCGCATCGATTTTTATCATTGTGGTAAGTTTCTTGATTGTTAGCGAGTGAATGAATTGAGTAAGAGAAAATAAATTCAGAAGACGGAAGGATAAAAGACGAAGCAACCGGGCGGGCCGGCTTTATCCCGGCCGCCTGTGTCTCGGCCGTGGCCGCCGCTGTCAGTTCATCTTGACCTTCTTCGCGAAATAACTCCGGAGTCCGTTTGCCAGCAAATTGACAACCAGTACGATAGCTATCAATACCAACGCCGTGCCGTAGGCCATCCCCCGGGAAGCTTCGATGTCGGTTCCGCTGGTGGAAATCACATACAAATGATAAGGCAGGGCCATGCACTGGTCGAAAATGCTTTTAGGAAGTTGCGGCAGGAAATAAGCCGCTACCGTAAAGAGAATGGGAGCCGTTTCGCCCGATACCCGGCCGATCGATAAAATCAATCCGGTGATGATATTGGGAAAAGCCATAGGCAATACTACCCGCCGGACGGTCTGTAATTTGGTCGCCCCCAACGCCAGGCTGCCGTGGCGGAACGAATCGTCGATACTTTTCAACGCTTCTTCCGTGGTACGTATGATCAGCGGAAGCGACATCAAGGCCAGGGTAAACGAGCCTGCGATAATCGAATCTCCCCATCCCAGCGCATTGACAAACAACGACATCCCGAACAAACCGAATACCACGGAAGGCACTCCGCTCAGGTTGTTGGTCATAATCCGGATAAACCGTACCATTTTGCCGTTTCCCGCATATTCATTCATATAAATACCGCTCATAATGCCGATGGGAAAGCTTATCAGGCTGCTGCCTATCACCAGGTAAAAGGTTCCTACGATGGCCGGGAAGATGCCTCCCGCCGTCATGCCCTCGCGAGGCGCTTCGAAAAGGAAATCCCAACTGATCACCTTGACCCCTTTCAGCATGATAAAGCCCAGGATGACAAATAAGATAGCCACCACCAGGTAGCTGAGGAAAGAAAAGCAGCCGAAAGCGGCTTGCTGCGCCCACCGTTTTTTCCGGTCGGCCGAATCGATAGGTCGGATAGATGCCATTACTGAATCAGATTTTGCGTTTCGAGGAAATAAACTCTACAGCCACGCTGAGCGCGAGCGTGATCAGGAACAAAACGGTGCCGAGCAGGAAAAGAGCCTCGTAATGGGCGCCTCCGGCCGGTGCTTCTCCCAATTCGGCTGCGATGGTGGCCGGAATGGTCCGTACCGGTTCGAAGAAACTGGTAGGTATTACGGCGGCATTCCCCGTTACCATCAAAACCGCCATCGTTTCGCCGATAGCCCGCCCGATGCCGAGCACCACGGCCGAGGTAATACCGGAAATGGAGTAGGGGACAATCACCTTATAAATAGTTTGCCAGCGGGTGGCTCCCAGTGCCAGGCTGGCCTCTTTCATCGAGCGGGGCGTGGTACGCAAAGCATCTTCGGCTACGGTGATAATCGTAGGCAAAGCCATGATGGCCAGCACCAAGCTGCCCGCAAAAGCCGTTTCCCCCACGGGCAGGTCGAAGAGTTGCTGAATAAGCGGCACGATCACCACCAGCCCGAAAAATCCATACACCACCGAAGGAATACCGGCCAGCAGCTCGATAACCGGCTTGAGCAATCCCCGCACGCGGGTATCGGCTATTTCGGCCATATAAATGGCCACGGCCAGCCCGAAAGGTAAAGAAAGCAGGATGGCGCCGATGCTTACCAGCAAGGTACCCGACAGAAGCGGGATCAGGCCGAAGATAGGAGCCGGCGTAGCGGTGGGATACCATTGGGTGCCTCCGAAAAACTCGGAAGGCTTGATGGTTTGCCCGGAAATGATTTTGCCTGGAAAGGCGGCCGCTTTGTATTGCTCGGGAAAGAAGGCGATGATGCCCGGTTCTTTGGCTACGAGCTCGCTGATCTTATCGGGCACGTATTGAAATTCGTCTCCCAGTTCCTCTTCGGTATAATAATTCGTCAGATCGGAAAAGCGGAAAACCAGGATTTCTTCTTCCGGCCCTCCCACTTCTTTCCAGGAAGTAATGTCGGCGTCGAAGATTTTCATGATTTGCTCGGGCGACAGCCGGTCGACCGGATTGTTGTTATTTACGGCCAGCACATAGCCCTCTTCCACTTCGGGGCTGTGAAAAAGCCCTCCGGCTTCTTTAAACAAAAAAAGGATAATCAATAAAATGGCGAGGCTGCTGACGCTTCCGCTTATCAGCAATCCGCCCTCTGCCAGCTTTTCTATGAATTTTCTCACGTCGTTTGCTCTTTTATTCCGTTGGCAAAGGAACGGCATCCGTATTAAGGAACAGTTAAACCGGTTTGAAAGTGAAGTTACATTCGGATGACAAACAGATTACAAGGAAAGGGGGAGAAGAAAGGAAAAGAAGAGCGGAAGCACTCCCCGGCAGCCTGCGGAAGAGTTCCGACAAATGGCAAACAAAAAAAGGGACTGCCTTTCCACTTTTCGTTTCAGGCAATCCCTTTTCTAGCTCACCGGCGTGTCGGCCGGTTTATATAAAGATGTAGAAGGAAAAGCTGTTTCCTAAAGAAATGCTTCACCCTTCCGATCTCCCGGATTACTTCGCATACTTGCTCCAATCCACGTTGTGCATATCGCCGCTGGCGGCCAGCTCTTCATGGAAAGCAAAACAACATTTCAGGTTCTGCGGCGTATGTCCTTTCACGCCCATCGCCAGGTACTCTTCCAGCAACGGCCGATAGTCGGGATGTACGCAATTCTCGATAATGCAACGAGCCCGTTGGATAGGCGATTTGCCGCGCAAATCGGCTACACCGTATTCGGTAATGATGACCTTGACGGAGTGTTCGCTATGGTCGAGATGCGATACCATCGGCACGAACGCGCTGATTTTCCCGTCTTTAGCCGTGGAGGGCGTAGTAAAGATCGACAACATGGCCGAACGCGTAAAGTCGCCCGAACCGCCGATACCGTTCATCATGCGCGTACCCGATACATGGGTAGAATTGATATTTCCGAAAATGTCGGCTTCCAGGGCGGTATTGATCGCAATCAAGCCCAGCCGGCGAGCCACTTCCGGATTGTTGGAGATTTCCTGCGGACGAAGCAGCAGCTTATCCTTGAAGAAATCCAGGTTGTCGTAAATATCGCGGATCACTTCGTTGCTGACCGAAAGCGAGCAACCGCTGGCAAATTTCACCCGTCCCTGTTTCATCAGGCCGATTACGGCATCCTGAATCACTTCCGTATAGACGTTGAAGGCGGGAATCTCTTCATTTTCGCCCATGCAACCCAACACGGCGTTGGCCACATTGCCTACACCGCTCTGCAACGGCACGAATTCCTTCGGCAAACGGCCGGCGCGGATTTCGCTCACCAGAAAATCGGCTACGTTTTTCCCGATCGCCAGCGTTACGTCGTCCAGCGGAGCAAACGGCTTACCTTCGTTCGGTTCGTCGGTTTCCACCACCCCTACGATCTTGGCCGGATCTACCTTCACATAGGGCAGACCGATCCGGTCGGACGGCGTATAGATGGGAATTTCGCGGCGATAAGGGGGATCGGCCGGTTCGTAAATATCGTGCATTCCGCGGATTTCCTTGGGATGCCGTTTGTTCAGCTCGATAATGATACGGTCGGCCATTCCGCAGATGGTCGGCAGGATACCTACGCCGCTGGTCGGCACGATTTCCCCGTCTTCCGTCACATCGGCCGCTTCTACGATCGCCACATCTACTTTACCCAGGAAGCCGTAACGCAAATCCTGCGCCAGTTCCGACAGGTGCATATCGAAATACTGCGTTTCGCCGGCATTCATCAACGCGCGCAAATCCTTGCTGGATTGGTAAGGCGTGCGGAATTTGATCGCTTTGGCGCGGGCCAGTTCCCCGTCGAGCTTGTCGCCTGTGGAGGCGCCGGTAAACATACCGATCTGGAAAGGGTTGCCTTTGGCATGTTCTTCGGCTGCTTTACGGGCGATAGCCCCCGGCACTACTTTCGGGCAACCGGCAGGGGTAAAGCCGCTAAAGCCTACATTGTCATCGTGATGTACGAACGATGCAGCTTCTTCAGCTGTGATAAATTTTAAAGCCATGCTATTTTGTTTTTATTTTTAAGGTAAATAGTTGCTGTCTGGTTCTACCGCGGCAAAATTACGGAAAAAAACAGGATAAACCTATCCTTGCCGCCGGTTAGTATTTGCGATTCAGGATTTCGGAGATAAGGATGGCCCTTTTCAGTTCATCCCTATCGCTGAAGGAAATATCGGGGGCGTTTCCTTCGTTGTCCTCGTCCGAAGAACCGAGGATGTCCGACGAACCGGCCGATTGCCGGGAAAAAGCATTTTCGCCTTTCAGAAAGGGGGGCGGGGGAGGGGGCGTTTGCCGGTAGCTTCTTTTGCCGGCATCCGAAAAAACAGGAGATGTACGTCCTAAGGACGAAGGAAAAGAAGAGGCCGGTTTTTCGGAAGCGATCTCTTCCACCACTTCCCGGAAGCTTTTTGCAGGCCGCTTTTCAGGTTGAGGCTCGTAGGTGTTATCCGCCTCATAGGTATAATCCGGGTCATACGCGCTCTCGGGTTCGCTCGGCACCCTGGAAGGACGCTTTTTCTTGTTGCCCGAACCGAACAAGCCGCTTACGCCGGCAATCACCAGCAAAACAATATAGAGCCAATCGCCTATGTTATCCATAACTTTGATTATTTTTGCACCTCCAAATGTAGGAATAAATATCGGGAAATGAAACAACCGGCAGGTAGAAAAGAAAATAAGGGTAACTTCACAGCCACCCTTATTCGATTTAACCAAAACCTTAACTATGAAAAAATTTACGTTTTTCGAATGCAAATATAAAATCGGTTTTTGAATTGTGCAAGCGATTCGGCCGATATTTTCGCAGAACTTTTGTATTTAAACTTTATTAATAATTAAGAAATGGAAAATCAGGAAAACGGCGCCGACTTAAAATCGGCAGCCTCCGGCGAAGAAAAGAAACTGTTTATCGAAACCTACGGTTGCCAGATGAACGTAGCCGATAGCGAAGTGGTAGCTTCCATCATGCAAATGGACGGGTACGCCCTTACCGACCGCATCGAAGAAGCCGACGCCATCTTTGTAAATACCTGCTCGGTGCGCGACAACGCCGAACAGAAAATCTACGGACGACTGCAATATTTCCAATCGTTGAGGCGGAAAAAGAAATCCCTTATCGTAGGGGTACTGGGCTGTATGGCCGAACGGGTGAAAGAAGAATTAATTGAAGTACACAAGGCCGATCTCGTAGTGGGCCCCGACTCGTATATGGATTTGCCCAACCTGATCGGAGCCGTAGAACAGGGACGCAAAGCCATCAACGTGCAACTCTCCACCCAGGAAACCTATAAAGACGTGATACCCCTGAAACTGCCCGGGGTACATATCTCCGGTTTCGTATCCATCATGCGCGGTTGCAATAACTTCTGCACCTATTGCATCGTGCCCTACACCCGCGGACGCGAACGAAGCCGCGATGTGGAAAGCATTCTGGCCGAAGTACGCGACATGCGCGACAAAGGCTTCAAGGAAGTTACCCTGCTGGGCCAGAATGTCAACTCATACCGCTTCGAAGCCGACGGCGAAACGGTAGATTTCCCCCGGTTGCTCGAACGCGTAGCCCGCGAAGTGCCCGCCATGCGCGTCCGCTTCGTCACTTCCCATCCCAAAGATATGAGCGACGACACCCTGCGCATGATTGCCGCCTATCCCAATATCTGCCGGTATATCCATTTGCCGGCCCAATCGGGCAGCACCCGCATGCTGAAAGTAATGAACCGCAAATACACCCGCGAGTGGTATCTCGACCGGATCGCCGCCATTCGCCGCATCTTGCCCGACGCGGCCATCTCTACCGACCTGTTTTCGGGTTTCCATTCCGAAACGGAGGAAGATTACGAACAAACCCTATCCCTGATGCGGGAAGTAGGCTACGACAGCGCTTTCCTTTTCAAATACTCCGAGCGCCCCGGCACCTACGCCGCCGCGCATCTGCCCGACGATGTGCCGGAAGAGGTGAAAATACGCCGCTTGCAGGGGCTGATCGATTTGCAGAACAAATTATCGGAGGAAAGCAACCTGCGGGATATAGGAAAAACCTTCGAAGTACTGATCGAAGGCTTCTCCAAACGCTCGCGCGAACAATTATTCGGTCGTACCAGCCAGAACAAAGTAGTGATTTTCGACAAAAAGAACTACCGTGTCGGCCAATTCGTCGACGTGCGGATCGTGAAAGCCACCTCGGCCACCCTCTTAGGCGAGCCGGTCGATTGAAAACCGGAGCACAGGGACACCTAGGTTAAATAATCCAAATTTGCAGCGTATATCCTAAAATATTCGTTCTTTTGCAGGAAAATTGGGAGGTGTGTGCTCTGCGCGCATCTCCCCAATTTATTTAACAATCATAAGGTGAAGTCTGATGGCTGAAAATAAAAAGGTTCGTACGGTTTCGTTCTTCCATTCCCGCCTTACCTCCGTAATCAGTATCGCATTGGTTCTTTTTCTGCTGGGACTGATTCTGCTGCTGGGCATGCTGGGAAACAAACTCTCCGTCTACGTCAAGGAAAATATCACTTTTTCGATCCTTCTGAAAGACAATCAGAAAGAATCCGACATCCGACAGATGCAGAAAAAACTCGTAGCCTTGCCCTTCATCAAGTCGGCCGAATACATTTCCAAAGAACAAGCCGCCAAAGAACTGGAAGAAGAACTGGGCGAAAGCCCCGAAGCCTTTCTGGGCTTCAACCCCTTACAAGCCTCTATCGAAGTAAAGCTGCATTCGGAGTATGCCAACCCCGACAGCTTGCAACAAATCGAGCGGCAACTCAAAACCTACACCTCCGTCAGCGATTTGCTTTACCGCAAAGACATGATGGAAATGGTACATGCCAATATGCAGCGGCTTACCCTTATTCTGCTGGCGCTGGCCGCCATGCTGACGGCCATTTCCTTCGTACTGATCGGCAATACCATTCGGCTGCTCATCTACTCCAAACGCTTCCTCATCCATACGATGAAACTGGTAGGAGCCACGCCCGGCTTTATCCGCCGTCCGTTTATACGCTACAACATCGTCAGCGGGCTGATCGCCTCGCTCGTAGCCATCGGCATGCTCACAGGCGCCTTGTATTATTTGCAAGCCGAACTGCAGGGATTTATCCGCATCCTCGACGCGCAGACGCTCGTCCTGGTATATGCCTCGGTATTGATACTGGGCGTTACCCTCTCGATCGTAGCCACCATTTTTGCCGTCAATAAATACCTCCGGATGAAAGGCGACCGTTTATACTATATCTAAAAGATAAAGAACGAAAATAACAACCAATCAATAAAACAATAAAAATGGCGAAAAGAGATTTTGCTTTCGGAAAAGAAAATTTCATACTCATTGCCGTAGCAGTAGTATGTATCGCCGTCGGCTTCATGCTGATGAGCGGAGGAGGCTCCGTAGACGGAGTAAGTTTTAATCCCGAAATTTTCAGCGGCCGCCGCATCGTAGTCGCTCCCATTGTCACCATGATCGGATTTATCCTCATGATCGTAGGCATTCTCAAGAACAGCAAAGGAAAGGAAGTAGCCGAATGAGTTGGCTCGACGCGTTGATTCTGGGCATCGTGCAGGGATTGACCGAATTTCTGCCTGTCAGCAGCAGCGGCCATCTTACCATCGGCAGCGCGCTGCTGGGCATGAGCGGCGAGGAAAACCTGACCTTCGCCGTGGCGGTACACGCCGCTACCGTGTTGAGCACGATCGTGGTACTTTGGAAAGAAGTATCCATCCTGTTCAAAGGCCTTTTCAGCTTCCGCTGGAACGACCAGACGCAGATGGTTGCCAAAATCCTGTTGTCGATGATACCGGTCGGCATCGTGGGCGTTTTCTTCAAAGACCAGGTAGAAGCCATCTTCGGCAGCGGCCTTTTGATCGTAGGCTGCATGCTGCTGCTCACTGCCGCTTTGCTCGCCTTTTCTTATTTTGCCAAGCCCCGGCCCAAAGAGAAGATTTCCTTCTCCGACGCCTTCATCATCGGCATCGCCCAGGCTATGGCCGTTATGCCCGGCCTGTCGCGCTCGGGCTCGACCATCGCCACCGGCATTTTGCTGGGCGATAAAAAGGAACAGGTAGCCAAGTTTTCCTTCCTGATGGTGATTATTCCTATCTTGGGCGAAGCCTTCCTCGACCTGGTAAAAGGCGATTTCTCGCACGGCGAATCGGGCATATCCCCCACGGCCCTTATCACCGGCTTTTTAGCCGCCTTCATATCCGGCACGCTGGCTTGCCGGTGGATGATCAATATAGTAAAAAACGGTAAATTGATTTATTTTGCATACTACTGCCTGGCCGCAGGTTTGTTTGCGATCGTATATGCGTTGAAATAATGGATTTTATAACAGGAGAGATACTCTACTTTAATAAACCTCTCGGTTGGACATCGTTTGATTTAGTGAATAAGTTCCGGTATAAGCTCTGCCGGAAGCTACACGTGAAAAAAATAAAAGTAGGACATGCCGGCACATTAGATCCGCTCGCTACGGGCGTGATGATTGTGTGTACGGGAAAAGCCACCAAACGGATCGACGAATTCCAATACCAGACCAAAGAATACGTGGCCACCCTCCGGCTGGGGGCTACCACGCCTTCCTTCGACCTGGAAAAGGAAATCGACGCCGTTTATCCCACCGAGCACATCACCCGCGAGGGTGTGGAAGCCGTGCTGCGTACGTTTGTGGGCACCATCCAGCAAGTACCCCCCGTGTTTTCCGCCTGCAAAGTCGACGGAAAACGGGCTTACGACCTGGCCCGCAAAGGGAAAGATGTTGAACTTAAATCGAAAACATTGGTTATAGATGAATTAGAGCTGCTGGAATGCGAATTGCCGGTGATTAAAATCCGTGTAGTCTGTAGCAAAGGCACTTACATCCGGGCATTGGCCCGCGACATCGGGACGGCCCTTGAGTCGGGAGCCCACCTGACGAAGCTGGAGCGCACCCGCATCGGCGAAGTGACCTTGGATAGGTGCATGTCTACGGAAGAAATCGATGATTTTCTGGAGAAGAATGTGATAGAAATAAAAGAAAAATAAACAGAAGTAGCCTTATGAAGCTTTCGAAATTCAAATTTAACTTGCCGTCGGAATTAATCGCCCTGAAACCGGCCAA
The DNA here is from genome assembly GCA_048465615.1 of Tannerellaceae bacterium. Classification (GTDB taxonomy): domain Bacteria; phylum Bacteroidota; class Bacteroidia; order Bacteroidales; family Tannerellaceae; genus Parabacteroides. The sequence goes on along the minus strand of DBFWLD010000009.1, from coordinate 208,488 downwards.
AAACCGCGATGAAGCGCGGCTGATGGTGGTTAACCGGAAGACCGGTGAAATCGAACACCGGGTATTTAAAGACATTCTCGATTATTACGGAGAAAAAGACGTTTTCATTTTCAACAATACCAAAGTATTTCCTGCCCGCCTGTACGGCAACAAGGAAAAAACGGGAGCCCGCATTGAAGTATTCCTGCTGCGCGAGCTGAACGAAGACCTCCGCTTATGGGACGTGCTGGTCGATCCGGCCCGCAAAATCCGCATCGGCAACAAACTGTATTTCGGCGAAGACGATTCGATGGTAGCCGAAGTAATCGACAACACCACCTCGCGCGGCCGTACGCTTCGCTTCCTGTACGACGGCAACCACGACGAATTCAAAAAAGCCCTCTACGCCTTGGGAGAAACCCCGCTGCCGAAATACATCGACCGCGCAGTGGAAGCCGACGACGAGACGCGCTATCAAAATATTTTCGCTACCGAAGAAGGCGCGGTAGTGGCCCCGGCAGCCGGGCTGCATTTCAGCCGCGAGCTGATGAAACGACTCGAGATCAAAGACTGCCGCTTCGCCTTCCTCACCCTTCATTCCGGCTTGGGCAATTTCCGCGAAATCGACGTGGAAGATCTTACCAAGCATAAGATGGATTCGGAGCAAATGGTAGTAAACGCCGATGTAGTGCGCACGGTGAACACCGGCAAAGACGAAGGGCGCCAAATCTGCGCGGTAGGTACCTCGGTAATGCGCGCCATCGAAACGGCCGTCAGCACCGACGGCCATCTGAAAGAATTCGAGGGCTGGACCAACAAATTCATCTTCCCTCCTTACGATTTCAGCGTGGCTACCAGCATGGTGACCAATTTCCATATGCCCCTTTCCACGCTGCTGATGATGACGGCCTCGTTCGGGGGATACGAGTTGATTATGGATGCCTACGACGAGGCCTTGAAAGAGAAATACCGTTTCGGAGCCTACGGCGACGCGATGCTGATTCTTTAAAAACGCTTCCTGTCAAGCATGAAGCCAATGGCAAAAGCATACCTGAGCTTAGGAACGAACATAGGCAACCGGCGCGGCAACCTGATACGGGCTGCCGCTCTCTTGGCGGAAAGGACGGGTGATATTCTCGCCCTTTCTGCCCTGTATGAAACCGAACCGTGGGGATTCGACTCGCCCCATCCCTTCCTCAACGCCGCACTGGTGCTGGAAACCGCATTGTCGCCGCTGGAGCTTCTCGACGCTACCCGTCTGATTGAGATCGAGATGGGCCGGGTGGAAAAAAGCGCGGGGGGAGTGTACGAAGACCGAACGATCGACATCGATTTATTGTTGTATGACGAAGTGGTGATGCAAACCCCCCGGCTGACGCTTCCCCATCCGCTGATGCACCGGCGCGCGTTCGTTCTGGAGCCGCTCGCGGAGATTGCGCCCGAGGCGGTGCATCCCGTTTTTCACCAAACTATCCGCCAATTATTTCAACAAATATGAACAAAGAAATCCGAAAAGCCCAGACAGAAGGCATTGTATTCAAAAAAGCCAAAGAGCAGCCTGCAGGCGAGAAAAAAATCAAGTTCTCCGATTTCCTGAAAGGAACTCACGGCTCGGATTCGGCCAAAAAGAAAGCCGAGTATAAATATAAGAAAGCGTTAAGAAACCAGCGGAATAAAAAATAAGCCGTCTTTCCGCTTGCCGGTTGGGGGGAAATCCCTACCTTTGCCGCCGAAGAATTGACGTGGATAGATTTGTATGCTTGCAACCACGGGAAAAAATGCTAAAAACAACTTCTTTTCTGCCAGGCTATCCTAAGCCGTCAAACCCCTCCCCGGTCGATTCTAACCCATACATTTAGTTTAATTAGTGAAAAAAATGAGTTATTTATTCACCTCCGAATCGGTGTCGGAAGGACACCCCGATAAAGTAGCCGATCAAATATCGGATGCTTTGCTTGACGAGTTTCTGGCCTACGACAAGAACTCGAAAGTAGCTTGCGAAACCCTTGTGACGACCGGACAGGTCGTGCTGGCAGGAGAAGTGAAATCGAGCGCCTATGTCGACGTGCAGGAAGTAGCGCGCGGCGTGATCGAAAAAATCGGTTACACGAAAAGCGAATATCAGTTCGAAGCCAAATCGTGCGGCGTCTTTTCCGCTATCCACGAACAGAGCGGTGACATCAACCGCGGCGTGGAGCGCGACGACCCCTACAACCAGGGCGCGGGCGACCAAGGCATGATGTTCGGCTATGCCACCAATGAAACGGCCAACTATATGCCGCTGGCCCTCGATCTCTCGCACAGCCTGCTGCTGGAGCTGGCCGCCATCCGCAAAAACGAACCCGAGAAAATGCCTTACCTCCGTCCCGATGCCAAGAGCCAGGTGACGATCGAATACGACGACAACGGACGCCCCTTGCGCATCGACACTATCGTGGTTTCCACCCAGCACGACGAATTTATCGGCCCCAAAGGCATCACCCAGGCCGAAGCCGACGCGGCCATGCAGAAGAAGATTGCCGCCGATGTGAAAGCGATTCTTATTCCGCGGGTAAAAGCCCAGTATCCGGCCCATGTACAGGCCTTGTTCAACGACGATATTACTTACCACGTGAACCCTACGGGCAAGTTCGTGATAGGCGGCCCGCACGGAGACACGGGGCTGACCGGACGCAAGATTATTGTCGATACCTACGGCGGCAAGGGCGCGCACGGCGGTGGGGCTTTCTCGGGCAAAGACCCTTCGAAGGTAGACCGCTCGGCTGCCTATGCGGCCCGTCATATCGCCAAGAACCTGGTGGCTGCCGGGGTGGCCGACGAGATGTTGGTACAGGTATCGTATGCTATCGGCGTGGCTCGTCCGATGAATATTTTCGTCAATACCTTCGGTCGTTCGAAAGTGCCTTTCAGCGACGGCGAGATTGCCGCTAAGATCTGGGATTTGTTCGATATGCGTCCCAAGGCCATCGAAGAACGCCTGAAGTTGCGTAATCCGATTTACCTGGAAACAGCTTCTTACGGCCATATGGGGCGTACTCCCCGGGCGGTGACGAAGACGTTTACCTCGCGCTACCTGCCGCAGCCGGTGGTGTGCGAAGTGGAGCTGTTTACCTGGGAGAAGCTCGACTATGTGGATAAGGTGAAAGAGGCTTTCGGCTTGTAGGATTCCCTTGTGCTCAGATGGCCCTCCTGGCGTTATTCCGTTGTTAATCGTATGCCGTCCCGTGGCGGATGGTATTCGATAACCCTGCAAAGCCCTTCTTGCGCTACCCTTGCGCTAATGGGTTCTTAGGACGCATGCAACGTTATGTGCTCTTGCTTGCTCCGCCCCGGGAGAGATAGCGGAAAGGTTCTCCGCCGGAGTGCCTCCTTAAAAATAATCCCCTTGTTTCTGCTTTGCCTGCTTACCCGGGGAGAGCTGGAATAAGGGGATGTCTGTTTATAGGTAGGCATTGCCTGCTTGAGCCGGAGGAAGCAGCGAGCGTCGCGGCATCGGCGTCTCCCGGTTGGTTTTTTTATCCTTTAGGCCGGAAGAAAACAAGGCTTTTGGGGTGCTTGTTCGGTAAGTGTTTAAAAAATAAAAAATGACAATAAGTGATACGAAAGCAGAGCGGCGGGGTTGTGGCTTGTAAAGTGCTGATATATAATCTATTAAAAGTTGGCCTGCAAAGGTTTCCAATTTCATGCCTATGTAGTGGGAATTTCACCGGCATGAAATTTTGATTACACCGGCATGAAATCCGACTTGGATGCCGGTGTAATTTTTTGAATGAAAAAAATAATACAATAAGTAGGGGGAATGTGGCCCGGATGGAAAAAGGCGTATAGGTGAATCTTTTCAATCGGTATAAATCGATATAAAAACAGCGGCCTTTTTCGAAAGGCCGCTGCAGAGGTTCTGAGGATGTTCTTCCCGGGGAGGGAAGGAGAAATACGTAAATAGGGTAGAAAAGAGAGGGAGCGGCCCGCGACGGGCCGCTTGTGAAAAGTCCCATAGTTGCAATCGCCCTCTCTTACTGAGGGTTATTCCTTTTCTCCAAGCTTCAATGCAAATGTAGAACTTTAATCTGGTGTCTTTGCGAAAGATGGTTGACAATCATCCGTGGTTTTCTTTCAGTTTTCCCTAAAAAAATGAAATCTTTTCCCTGGCATCCTTTTGCCGATAACTTTAAACTCTTTACTTTTGTTGGGGTAGAAATAATAGAAGTACTTTTAATACGGAAAATATGGAAGCTGAGGCTCAGAAACAAACAAAATGTCAATCTCATCACGGAAAAGCCATCAAGCGGTTACGGCTGGACAAAGGCTGGCCCCGGGTTACCTTGGCGGATAAAATAGGAGTAAGCGAGGCTACCCTGGCCCGGATGGAAGCCAAAGAAGAGTTGGCGGATGAAGTGCTGGAAAAGGTGGCCAAAGAGCTGGGGGTGAGCAAAGAACTTATCAAGGAACTGGAGGAGAATAAGCCGTTGGCAATTTATATTCAGGAAAACACGGTATCTCAGCATTCCCAGATTAATGGTAGTGTAGATACGGTAGATAATAGAACTTCCGCTTCGGTAGAAGAAATGAGTAAAGTATGTGATCAGATCCGTCAGGAATACAACACATTGTTTGCTGCCCAAAAAGAAATGGTTGAGTATTATAAGAAAGAGAACGAAGAATTGAGAGAGGAATTAAAGAAAGCGCGGGCGGATCGGGGGTGATTTCTTTTGTATGGCCTGCTGGCTTATGGTTTTTTTAATAGCTGCTTTCTAGGTTGCCGATAGGATTTATTGGTGGATAAGACCGATGGGTTTTGGCAAGGATGGTTATTAGCTGTTAGAGATATTGCTTAATCTAAATAAGGGAAAGTCAATGAACTCGTTGCGAGTTGATTGGCTTTTTATGTCTTTCTCCCTATCTCTTTCTTAAATCGGGTTGCTCGGCTGAGGCGAAAGAGGGATGAATACGAAAAGGCTGGATAGAGAGATAAGGATCAGTCGCTGAACTTGCTTTCGGTTTTTATAGTTTTTTTGGGGGATTGGGAAACTAATAAGTATATTTGCGGTTATAAATGGATTGTGATTATATACTATGGGTTTAGAATACAAAAACAAAATCAACCGATTGCTTATGCAAGGCACGCCCAATGGCTTGTATTTTTCTGAATGGCTGAAAAAGGAAGGCTATTCCGATCAATTACTGAAGAAGTATCGCCATTCTGCTTGGCTTACTTCGCTAAGTAAGGGAGTGATGTATCGTACCGGTAGCATATTGTCTGCTTATGCCGCGTTGAGCAGTTACAATACACAGTTGGATAAAACGTTGCGTGTAGCGGCACATTCGGCATTAGAAATTGCCGGTTTTATTCACTATGTGCCCATGGGAAAGCCTGTACTTATGATAGCGCATCCTAAACAAAATGTTCCCGACTGGATGCACAGTGATAAGTTCGACAGAACCATAAAGTTGTTTTCGACCGGAACTTTTACCGATCCTCAAGTTGTCACTAGGAGCGTAGACGGCCTGGATTTGTTGATGTCTTCGCCCGAACAAGCTTTTTTGGAATGCTTATTGCTTGTTCCCAATCAATATAATTATATGGACTTATATTATATAATGGAACAACTTACCACGTTACGTGCTGATGTGGTACAACATTTGCTGGAAACGACCAAGAACCGCAAAATCAAACGGATGTTTCTTTATATGGCAGAAAAAGCTGGTCATGACTGGTATGAGCAACTCGATTTGACGAATGTGAACCTGGGCAATTCAAAATATCAATTGGTAGAAGGAGGCGTGTATATATCCAAATACAAAATAACAGTTCCCAAAGAATTGAACGACTATGAATAATGAAGCATATAAAAACCAAGTTTCCTTGTTGATAAGAATAATACCGTCGGTATACCGTATCAAAGCTTTTGCGGTTCACGGTGGTACAGCTATAAATTTGTTTCATCAGAATATGCCCCGCTATTCGGTTGATATTGACCTGACTTATATTCCGATACAGGAGAGGGTGGAGAGTTGGGAAACTATCAATCGGCATTTGGTTAGCTTGAAGGCTTCCATTGAAAAAACAATTCCCGGGGTGCGGGTTATCCATAAGGCCGCTGTTTTGAAATTATTGTGTACAAAAGACGGGGCTACCGTAAAAATTGAGGTAAATGGAACGAAAAGGGGAATCATTGGGCAGGTGGAGGAACGATTGCTTTGCGAAAAAGCAAGAAGCGAATTTAATATGTCTTGCAAAGCTTGTATCGTGTCGTTTAGTTAATTGTATGGAGGTAAAATTGCAGCAGCGCTCAGTCGGCAACATCCACGTGATTTGTTTGATTGCAAGTATATGATAATAAATTCTTTTGAGGAGGTGAAAGATGGTTTTATGCTTTGCCTGCTTGGTAGTGATAAACCCATTGTCGAGTCGTTGAATCCCCATTTCATCAATCAGACGGAGGCATTACAGAATCAGTTTGAAGGTATGTCTGATACTCTTTTTAGTTATGCTGATTATGAAGATTCTCGTTCAAATTTGATTCGTCTGGTTAACGGCAGTTTGAGAGATGAGGATAAGGAATTTCTTCTATCGTTTGAAAGCGGTAATCCGGATTGGGATAAATGCTGTGCGGGAAATTTGAATGAGTATCCTTCTGTGAAATGGAAGTTGAAAAATATTCAAACATTGAAAGATAAGAATCCGGACAAGTATCGGCAAGGTTTGAAGAAATTGGAGTCTTTTTTGTGCAAAGGGTAACGCCTCTGTTTCTGCCGGCACGTGCCAGAACCGGCAGCTAGGGTCGACGGCCGAATTTCAAGATGTTTTCTATTTTGTGTTCTAATAATCGCTATCTTTGGCAACCGGTTGTGCCGAAATGGGCTTTTAGCTCTTTTCTAAGGCCGGCGGGTATGCGGCGAGCCGGAAGCCCTGAAAACAATTTTAATCTTAACTAATTCTATTAAAAAATGAAAGATCAAGACCATCTCTTTAGCTATGCAACCTTGCTCAAACAGGTCAAGGCGCGGGTAGCTCTGGCACAAAAAAAGGCTATTTACGCAGCCAACGAAGAAATGCTTACCATGTATTGGGACATCGGCAAATTGCTGTCCGAAAGCCAGAAGCAAATAGGTTGGGGCAATAATGCGCTCGACCGGCTCGCTTGCGATTTGAAGAATGATTATCCTAAGGTGAAAGGGTTTTCTCCACGTAATTGTAGGTGTATGATTCAATTCTATAAAGAATATAATCAGGGACTTACAATTTGGCAACAACCTGTTGCCAAATTGGGGATGTCGAATTTGACCCTTCCGGTGAAACAACTTAGCTGGTCGCACAACGTCATTCTGATGCAAAAGGTGAAAGACCTCAAAGCCCGGTATTGGTATATGATACAATGCCTGAAAAACGGTTGGGGTCGCAACTTCCTGATCGACGCCATTAATCAGGACTATTATAACTCTTACGGCGCGTTGGCCAACAATTTCGATGCCACCCTTCCTGAAATACAAGCCAGGCAAGTGAAGGAAACTTTGAAAGATCCCTATATTTTCGATATGCTTACTTTCACCCACGAGTACGACGAGCGGGATATAGAACTGGGATTAGTCAAGCATCTGGAAAAGTTTCTTTTGCAAATGGGAGCAGGGTTTGCTTTCATGGGCAGGCAGTATCATATTGAAGTATCGGGAAAAGATTTTTATATAGACATTCTGATGTACAATCCCTTTATGCACCGCTATTTAGTGGTCGAGTTGAAGCGCGGGGAGTTTCAGCCCGAATATATCGGCAAGCTGAATTTCTACTGTTCGGCAGTCGACGACATACTTTGCCGGGAAGGAGATAACCAGACCATCGGATTGCTCCTTTGCCAGAATAAAGACCGCATTATGGCCGAATACGCCTTGCGCGGCGTACACAAACCGATCGGAATTTCCGACTACGAATTAGGCCGTGCGCTCCCCAAAGACCTCAAATCCGGCTTGCCCCCCATTGAAGAATTGGAGGAAAAACTTAATCGGGAGTTGCACGAGGGGGAAGGGGAGGTTGGAAAATAATTATAAGAATTTATTTCCGGAATAGGTCTGTTTGAGGTTAATGAATGCAAAAAAGAAATTATTATATAGTGTGTAATTGGTTATTCCGAAAAAAACACTTATCTTCGTATTACGATTATGCTCATGGCGACGCGTGTCTGATGGCAGCTTTAAGCCGCTAACTTGATAATAGATACGCCTACCCATGGGCTTTTTTTATATGCTATGAAAAAACAAACTTTACCCCCTGTTAAAGTAGCCGTTTTGATAGACGGCGGTTTCTTTATTAAACGTTTTAATGCCTTATATAACAAAGATAGAGCCATGTCGGGAGCCGAAGTTGCCAACTATTTATATACTATGGCTCATAAACATGTGGGTATTAATAATACTTTATATCGTATTTTTTATTACGATTGCCATCCGATTTCTAAAAAAGTACATAATCCGCTCACGAAGAGACTTATAGATTATAGTAAGACGCCGGAGTATAAATTTCGGGAAGAGCTGATAGAAGAATTGAAAAAGAAACGGAAGGTAGCTTTACGGATCGGAGAGTTGAAGGATAATAACAACTGGCATATCTATCCGGGAAAAGTAAAAGAATTATTGAAGGGAAGCCTAACAATAGCCGATTTGAAAGAAAACGATATTTACCTGGAAATCAGACAAAAAGGAATTGATATGAAAATAGGGGTGGATATTACGTCGCTTGCTTTGAAAAAATTTGTAGACACTATAGTTTTGTTTTCCGGTGATTCCGATTTTGTGCCAGCTGCGAAGTTGGCCCGGCGCGAAGGCGTCGACTTTGTCCTGGACCCCATGAATGCCAATATAGAGCCTCAATTGTTTGAACATATAGATGGACTACAGTGCGTAACGCCACATATTCCCAAGAAGAAACCGAGAGGAAAAGAGTAAATGTCCTGATCCACCTTTATTATTTCCCTTTCCCTCGAAATTTAGGAAAGGGAAATGATAAAGTGTCTTTTCTTCGGGTATACCGAGGCCATCGCCCGTCCTTACCCCTCTTCCTGCTGCATCTCCACCTCTTTCACCTTGCGGAACAAATCGGAAGCAAAGATAAAGTCGTTCAGGGCCTTGTTGTTGGAGGTGATCACTTGCTCCTTCGTACCCTGCCATTCCTTTACGCCCTCTTTGATAAAGATAATATTCTCGCCGATATTGATCACCGAATTCATATCATGCGTGTTGATCACCGTCGTCATCTTATACTCGGCCGTGATGTCGTGAATCAGGTCGTCGATCAATAGCGACGTTTTCGGATCGAGCCCCGAATTGGGTTCGTCGCAAAACAAATACTTAGGGTTCAAGGCAATGGCCCGCGCAATGGCCGCCCGCTTCATCATCCCCCCGCTGATCTCCGACGGATACAGATGGCCCGCTTCCGACAGGTTCACCCGGTCGAGACAAAACTTCGCCCTTTTCTCGCGGTCTTTAAACGTATCGTTGGAAAACATATTGAGGGGAAACATCACATTCTCGAGCACCGTCATGCTGTCGAAGAGCGCCGAGCCCTGGAAAAGCATTCCCATTTCGCGGCGCAGCAAATTCAGTTCGTGCTTGTCCATCGTCAGCAAATTGCGGCCGTCGTAGAGGATTTCTCCCGAATCGGGCTTCATCAGCCCGATGATATTTTTAATCAATACCGTTTTGCCCGATCCGCTCCGGCCGATAATCAGGTTCGTCTTGCCGTCTTCGAATACCGCGCTGATGTCGTGCAGCACCACGCGGCCGTCGAACGATTTCGTTAAATTCTTTACTTCGATCATCGCTATGTCAACATTAAATGGGTTAAGATGACGTCGGCCATCAGGATCATAATACTACTCATCACCACGGCATTCGTACTGGCTTTGCCCACTTCCAGCGCGCCCCCTTTCACATAATACCCGAAATAGGACGCGATCGAAGAAATGATAAAAGCGTATATCACCGATTTGATGATCGAATACCAGATATAAAACTCGTTGAAGTAAAATTGCAGCCCGTATTCGAACGAGGCCGGCGTCATGCCGTCTACCCCGTAACTGGCCGCCACCCCGCCCAGGATGCCGGTGAACATGCTGAAAATAACCAATACCGGAATAAATACCATCAGCCCTACCATTTTGGGCAGAATCAGGAAATTAGCCGAGTTTACTCCCATGATTTCCATGGCGTCGATCTGTTCGGTAACCCGCATCGTTCCGATTTCCGAGGCGATATTGCTGCCTACCTTGCCGGCCAGAATCAGACACATGATAGACGAGGAAAATTCCAACAGGATGATTTCGCGGGTGGTATACCCGATGGTGAATTTCGGAATCAGCGGCGAGCTGATGTTGAGCGAAATCTGAATGGCGATAACTGTTCCGATAAAAACGGAGATAATGACGACGATCCAGAGCGAATCGACCCCCAGCTTATAAATCTCTTTGATAAGCTGCTTGAAGAACATACTCCACCGGTCGGGAATCGTAATGCTCTTCATCATCAAGAGGGTATATTCCCCCACGCGCTGTAATGCTTTGTTCATATTTTATAAGGCGATAAATTTCACTTTTCGCTAGCCCGGATAGCCGGAATCTCTTCCCGTCGAGGCAAGCATGCTTGTCGGGCGTCGATTCGGCCTATCCTTGCTTTCGCAGGGGCAAAGATAGCGTAAATATATCAACTATAACACCTGCGCGACGAGATTCGTTTTCCAGTATTTGCTGGAAACTATTTATTTCCGTTTCTTTGCTTCTTCAAACCCGGATAGACTTTTTGAGGGCCCAAAGGAGAATGATAGGGCCTTTTTGCCCTCGAAAGGGCTCTATGCCGGCATCAATTTATTTCAAGCGTATGACAGACGAACAGCAAATGATCCTCCGCACGGAAGATCTGGTGAAAAAATACCGCACCCGTACCGTGGTGAACCATGTTTCCATCGAAGTGAGACAAGGAGAAATCGTAGGTCTGCTCGGCCCGAACGGAGCGGGCAAGACGACTACTTTCTATATGACGGTAGGGCTGGTGACGCCCAACGAAGGGAAGATTTTTCTCAATGATATGGAAATTACCAAGTTTCCCGTCTATAAGCGCGCTCGCAACGGCATCGGCTATCTGGCGCAGGAAGCTTCTATTTTCCGGAAAATGACGGTGGAAGACAATATTCGTTCGGTATTGGAAATGACGGATACCACTTCCGAATACCAGAAGGAAAAATTGGAAAGCCTGATTGCCGAATTCGGTTTGCATAAAGTGCGCAAGAACCTGGGCGACCAGCTCTCGGGCGGCGAACGCCGGCGGGCCGAAATTGCCCGCTGTCTGGCCATTAATCCCAAATTCATTATGCTCGACGAGCCTTTTGCAGGCGTCGATCCCATCGCCGTGCAAGACATTCAGAGTATCGTGGCGAAGCTGAAACATAAAAATATCGGTATTCTGATTACCGACCACAACGTATACGAAACGCTCAGTATCTGCGATCGGGCTTACCTGCTGTTCGAAGGCAAAGTGCTTTTCCAGGGAACAGCCGAACAATTGGCCGAAAACGAAATCGTGCGGGAAAAGTACTTGGGCAAAGATTTTGTTTTGCGCAAGAAGGATTTGTAAAAGCATGTTTTGCCGGTCAACCTGCGCGATGGGGGGGCGGATGGCCGCCCCTGTCAGGGCGCGTTTAGGGTCTTTTTATTGCCGTCGGCGAAGAAGTCAACCCTCGTTTTGCCGAGAAAGGAGCAATTTCCTCAGCCGGTTTGCCACGCCCAGGAACACAAACAATAGAGCTATCGACAAAAGCGTGAACGACAGCCAATGTTCCTCGGGAATCTCTCCGCTGATCAGTTCGTTGTCGGCCAAACGGCTGTCCGACAGCCCGATTACCGCCAGGGCGTTGTTGGTGAAATGAGCGAATACCGGAAGCCAGATGCTTCGTCCCCAATACAACAGATACCCGAAGTAAGCCCCCAGCAACAGTCGCGGCAGAAAACCGTAAAATTGAAAATGAAACGCGCTGAACAGGGCCGCCGCTATCCAGATTATCCGGTGCGGATTGCTCGTCCACCGGCCGATGACGCGTTCCAGCGCGCCTCGAAACAGCAGTTCTTCCGTTACGCCGGCCGCTACGGCTATCACTAAGAGGTTCAACAGCAGGGTGGAGAAGGAGGGATCGCGGCCGATCAAGAGCCGGGTAAGCTCTTCGGCCGCCGTTTCCTGAACGCGCATCCAGTGTTCTACCGGCGCGAGGAACTCCGGCAGACGCAAGGCCTGGTTCAAACTTCCCGTCCAGGTGATAAACGGCGAAAACAACAAGAGGCTGAGCAGCGTCAGCAGCCAGGCGCGGGGATCGGCAAGGCGGCGGAAAGAAAGGAAACTTTTTACCGAGGTGCCGCACAGCCAGGCCAAGGCCAAGGCCGGCATAAGGAAAATACCCAGAGAGGAGAGCAATTGCAACAAACGGAGTGCGCCTGCATGGCCGGCGGGCGGCGTGACAAAGCCATATAGCAGATAAAGCAGCCCTATGGCCGCCACCGACGACAATACGGCTCCCGCCAGCATAAAGGCCAGGAGGAGGAATAACTGAAAAAAAGCCGGCCGGCCGGCATACATACCTTGTCGGATCATAGGTGAAGGATATAAAGAACGTAAGGACATAAAAAAACTTCTGCCCAAATATAGACAGAAGTTTTTATTTTTTTAGACGGAATGCCGATTACATTTTGGGGCGGGCTTCTTTTACCACCATCTGGCGGCCTTCGTATTCCGCTTCGTTCAGTTCTGCGATCGCTCTCTGGGCGTCGGCGTCGTTGGGCATTTCTACAAATCCGAAACCTTTCGATTTGCCCGTTTCACGGTCTTTGATAATCTTTACGGAGTCTACAACGCCGTATTCTTCCATCACTTGTTTCAAATCGTCTTCCCGAACGCGATAGTTCAGGTTACCAACATAGATATTCATACAAAAAGAAATTAAAAAAATAAATGGTTACTTGAAATGAAAAAGTTGTAACCCCGGCTTCCATAACAGTGAGCGCTATTCGACAAGTAATTGAAGAAATAAGAAACCATGTTAAGTACACGCAAGGCGCAAAACCCCTTTCACTGCTGCAAAGGAATGCAATTATTTTAGATATACAAGGTTTTCCCTGCGGAAAAAAACGCGCGGGCTTGTTTTTTCGGCCTCTCCAAACAAATTCTCCCTACAATTTGCGAGATTGAAAGAATAAGGCTAATTTTGCACCCTAAAATCCGATACGACTATTAATTAAATAAATCATTCAGAATGAACGTTTCGCTTAAAAACAATGATGCCGTGAGCGGTATCGTGAAACTAGAAATAGTGAAAGCTGACTATGCCGACCTGGTTGAAAAAAACCTGCGCGGTCTTCGTCAGAAAGCCAATATCCCCGGTTTCCGCAAGGGGATGGTACCTATGGGCATGGTGAAAAAGATGTATGGAAAACACGTGCTGGTGGAAGAAATCAACAAGCTGGTTTCCGACAACCTGTTTAAATACATCCGCGAAAACAAGCTGAATATCCTCGGCGAGCCGATGCCCAACCAGACCGAGCAGAAACCGCTCGATTTCGAAAAAGACGAAGATTTTGAATTTTGCTTCGACGTGGCCCTGGCTCCCGAAATTCATATCGAGCTCGGCAAGGACGACCAGGTGCCTTACTACCAGGTAGCCATCGACCAGGACATGCTCGGCAAACAAATAGAATCGTATCAGGCTAATTTCGGTTCGTACGACAACGCCGACAATGCCGAGGAAAAAGACCTTATCAAAGGAACGGTAGCCGAACTGGAAAACGGTTCTCCCAAAGAAGGCGGCATCGTGGTGGAAGAAGCCGTGCTGATGCCGATGTATATCAAGGATGAAGAAGAAAAAGCCAAATTCATGGGCGCGGGCGTCAACTCGGTTGTCGTGTTCAATCCTCACAAAGCTTACGAAGGAGCCGAAGCCGAAATTGCTTCTTTCCTGAAAATCGACAAGGAGAAGGTAGCCGAAACTACGGGCGACTTCAGCTTTGAGATAAAGGAAATCACTCGCCACAAACCGGCCGAACTGAACCAGGAATTGTTCGATAAGGTATTCGGCGAAGGCGTGGTGACGAGCGAGGAAGAATTCAAAAACAAGATCAAGGAAGCGCTGGCCGAACAATTTACGCCGCAGAGCGACTTTAAGTTCCTGACCGACATCCGCGACGTATTGGTAGCCAAGGCCGGCGAACTGGCTTTTGCCGACGATTTGCTGAAACGCTGGTTGCTTTCGGCCAACGAAAAGAACACGCCCGAATCTATCGAAGCCGATTATCCGCAGATCGTCAACGATTTGAAATATCACCTGATCAAGGAATATCTGGTAAAAGAAAACGGCTTGAATGTGGAAGACGCCGACATCGAAAACTTCGCCCGCCGGGTGGCTAAGGCCCAGTTCGCACAGTACGGCATGCTTTCCGTACCCGAAGACGTATTGGGAGGTTATGCCAAGGACATGTTGAAAAACAAGCAGACCTTGCAAAACGTCATCGACCGCGCCGTCGAAGAAAAACTGGCCGGTTGGTTGAAAGAACAAATCACGCTGGACGTGAAGGAAGTTTCGGCCGACGAATTCGGCAAGCTTTTCGAATAGAAAGAAACCGGAATAATCGTTAAAACCGTTGATTCCGGCTGAAAAAAGGGGATTTCTCTCTAAAAAAGACTTTGCGGGCAAGAAATAAATTGTTTCTTTTGAGAATTTATTTATAACTTTGTTATTCCGTAAAGTGCTTGGAGGGGAATCCCTTTTTCTGTGTCTGTACGGGTATATATATTAGAAGAAAGAAATATGGAAGATTTTAGAAAGTATGCAACGAAGCATTTGGGAATGAGTGGTACTGCCTTAGACAGTTACATGAATATTACCAGCAGTTATATATCGCCCACGATCATCGAAGAACGTCAGTTGAACGTAGCCCAGATGGACGTGTTTTCGCGGTTGATGATGGACCGCATTATCTTTTTAGGCACGCAGGTCGACGACTATACGGCCAATGTGATTCAGGCGCAGCTTCTGTACCTGGATTCGAGCGATCCCGGCAAAGATATATCGATTTATATCAATTCGCCGGGCGGCTCGGTATACGCCGGCTACGGAATATACGATACGATGCAATTCATCACCTCCGACGTTTCCACCATTTGCACCGGTATCGCCGCTTCAATGGCTTCCGTGTTGTTGGTATCGGGCACCAAGGGCAAACGGTTCGGTTTGCAGCATTCGCGGGTGATGATTCATCAACCCCTAGGCGGCGTGCAGGGGCAGGCCTCCGACATCGAAATCACGGCACGGGAAATTCTGAAAGTCAGGAAAGAGCTGTATACCATTATTTCCGAACATTCGGGCAAGCCCTACGACCAGGTGGAACGCGACAGCGACCGCGATTTCTGGATGAACGCCGAAGAAGCGAAAGAATACGGCATGATCGATGCCATTCTGACACGTAAGTAATTGACCGGGAGAAAGGGAAGGGGGAGTTCCCCGCTTCCCCTTTCCCCCTTATAATATAATAAAAGCGAAAAATAATATGGCCAAAACAACAGGCGATACGTGTACGTTTTGCGGGCGCAGCAGCCGCGACGTGAATATGCTCATCAACGGCATATCCGGCGCTATCTGCGACGAATGCGCCCAGCAGGCATACGACATTGTGAAAGAACAAACGGAGGCGAAGAAAAACAGCTCCTTTGCCCTCAGGCAGGCCGATCTGCCCAAACCCGAAGATATTAAAAAATTCCTCGATCAATATGTAATCGGACAAGACGACGCCAAACGCTACCTCTCGGTATCGGTATACAACCATTATAAACGACTGCTTCAGAAAGTGACTTCCGACGATGTGGAAATCGAAAAATCCAACATCATCATGGTAGGCGCCACCGGAACCGGCAAAACCTTGCTGGCCCGTACGATTGCCAAATTGCTGCATGTGCCCTTCACCATTGTCGACGCTACGGTACTTACCGAAGCCGGCTACGTAGGCGAAGACATCGAGAGTATCCTCACCCGGCTGCTTCAAGCTGCCGATTACGACGTCGATGCCGCCCAGCGCGGGATCGTCTTCATCGACGAGATCGACAAGATCGCCCGTAAAAGCGACAATCCTTCCATTACCCGCGACGTAAGCGGCGAGGGGGTGCAGCAAGGGCTGCTCAAGTTGCTGGAAGGCTCCGTGGTGAACGTGCCTCCCCAGGGCGGCCGCAAACATCCCGAACAGAAAATGATTCCGGTGGATACGAAAAACATCCTGTTTATCTGCGGAGGCGCCTTCGACGGCATCGAAAAGAAAATAGCCAGCCGGCTCAACACCCGCGTGGTAGGCTATGCCGCCAGCATCGAAACGGCTACCGTCGATCGTACCAACCTGTTGAAATACATTACTCCCACCGATCTGAAATCCTTCGGTCTGATTCCCGAAATTATCGGACGTCTGCCCATCCTGACCTATCTGAATCCGCTCGACAGAGCCACGCTGCGCAGCATCCTGACGGAGCCGAAAAACTCGATCGTCAAACAATATATCAAGTTGTTCCAGATGGACGACATCCGGCTTACTTTCGACGAAGACGTGTATGAATTTATCGTCGATAAAGCCCTTGAATTCAAATTGGGCGCCCGCGGGTTGCGGTCGATCGTGGAAGCCGTGATGATGGATGCCATGTACACCATGCCGTCGGCAAACAAAAAAGAACTCCACGTTACGCTGGAGTATGCGAAAGAAAAATTTGAAAAATCGGACGTAAACCGGTTACAGGTCGCCTGACGGCAGCCGGTTGGTTAAAATAATTGCGACTATGGCAAAGAAGGATCATCTGACAGAAGAACTGAAAAAGCACTTTGGCTTCGATACCTTTAAAGGCAATCAGAAAGCCATTATCGAAAATGTGCTGGCCGGCAACGACACTTTCGTGTTGATGCCTACCGGCGGTGGGAAATCGCTGTGCTACCAGTTGCCCTCCCTGATGATGGAGGGGACGGCCATCGTTATCTCGCCTTTGATTGCTTTGATGAAAAATCAGGTAGACGCCATGCGCAATTTCAGCGAGGAGGACGGGGTGGCCCATTTCATCAATTCTTCCCTCAACAAGTCGGCCATCGACCAGGTGAAAGAAGATATTCTGGCCGGGCGCACCAAGCTGCTTTATGTCGCGCCGGAATCGCTCACCAAAGACGAAAACGTGGAGTTTCTCCGGCAGGTGAAAATCTCGTTTTACGCCGTCGACGAAGCCCATTGTATTTCTGAATGGGGACACGATTTCCGTCCGGAATACCGCCGTATCCGTCCGATCATCAACGAAATCGGCAAACGCCCGCTTATCGCCCTGACGGCCACGGCTACGCCCAAAGTGCAGCACGACATCCAGAAAAACCTGGGAATGATCGACGCCACCGTGTTCAAATCCTCCTTCAACCGTCCGAATTTATACTATGAAGTTCGTCCTAAAAACACGAATATCGATCGCGAGATTATAAAATACATCAAATCCAACGAGGGAAAGTCGGGCATTATCTATTGTCTGAGCCGCAAAAAAGTGGAAGAATTTGCCGACATCCTCAAAGCCAACGGGATCAAGGCGCTCCCTTATCATGCCGGGATGGATTCGCAGGTGCGTTCGGCCAATCAGGATGCTTTCCTGATGGAAAAAGCCGACGTCATCGTAGCCACCATCGCCTTCGGCATGGGCATCGACAAGCCCGACGTGCGTTACGTAATCCATTACGACATACCTAAAAGCCTCGAAGGATACTACCAGGAAACCGGACGCGCCGGCCGCGACGGCGGAGAGGGGCAGTGTATCGCTTTTTATGCCTACAAAGACTTGCAGAAACTGGAAAAGTTCATGCAAGGAAAGCCCGTAGCCGAACAGGAAATCGGCAAGCAACTCCTGCTCGAAACCGCCGCCTACGCCGAAACTTCCGTCTGCCGCCGCAAAGTGCTGCTGCACTACTTCGGCGAGGAATACCTGGAAGATAATTGTGGAAGTTGTGATAATTGTTTGAATCCGAAGAAACAAGTGGAAGCTAAAGAATTATTGAGTGCAGTGCTCGAAGTGATCGGCACGCTGAAAGAAAAGTTTAAAGCAGACTATATAGTCAACATCCTGGTAGGCAACGAAACGTCGGAAATCCAATCGTACAAACACAACGAGCTGGAAGTATTTGCCTCCGGACAAGACGAAGACGAAAAAACTTGGAACGCCGTAATCCGCCAAGCCCTCATCGCAGGCTACCTGGCGAAAGATATTGAAAACTACGGTCTGCTGAAAATCACCCCAAAAGGAAAGGAATTTATCGGGAAGCCCGTATCTTTCAAGATTACCGAAGACAACGAGTTTGAAGAAGAAGAGGAAGAAGCCCCCGTACGCGGCGGAGCCTCCTGCGCCGTCGACCCGGTGCTATATTCCATGATGAAAGATCTCCGGAAAAAACTGTCCAAACGCCTTGAAGTGCCCCCCTTCGTCATTTTCCAGGATCCTTCGCTCGAAGCGATGGCTACCACCTATCCCATCACGCTCGACGAGTTGCAGAACATTCCGGGCGTAGGGGCCGGCAAAGCCAAACGCTACGGCAAGGAATTTGTCGAACTCATCAAAAAACATGTAGAAGAAAATGAAATCGAACGTCCCGAAGACTTGCGGGTACGTACCGTAGCCAATAAGTCCAAACTGAAAGTATCCATCATCCAGCGTATCGACCGCAAAGTCGCGCTCGACGAAATAGCCGTCACCAACGGCCTGGAGTTTCCCGAGCTGCTGGACGAAATAGAAGCGATCGTATATTCCGGCACGCGGATCAATATCGATTATTTCCTCAACGATGTAATGGACGAAGACCATATCGAAGACATTTACGAATATTTCAAGGATTCCGAAACGGATGACTTGGAAGACGCCATCGAAGAACTGGGCGGCGACTACACCGAAGAAGAAATCCGGTTGGTACGCATCAAATTCCTTTCGGAAATGGCTAACTAAACCTTGCCGGAAGCAAAAAAAGCGGTTCCCGTCTGAATGCAAAACAGCGAGGAGCCGTTTTTTGTTTATAGAAGAGGGAGCCTGATTTTCCTTGCTTTCATAAAAAACACTAATTTAAAAGAGTAGCATACTTTTTCGCTCTTCTCTCCGTTAGATTAATGTTATTTTTGCAATGTACATTCATGGTATGATAAACGCGTTTCTGATGAAAAAAATAGTGGTATTCTTTCTCTTACTGATTTGCTTGACAGGACGTTCCGAGAATCTTCCCGATACGGTGGCCATGTCGGTGGCCGGTAAAAACATCCCTTTGTCCGAATTCCTATTCATAGCCCAGAAGAACGGAGAAGTCGATTTATCCGATCGGAAGGCACTTCAGGAGTACGTCGAATTGTTTAAAAATTTTAAACTCAAAGTAGCCGAAGCCGAATCGCTCGGGCTGGATAAAACTTCGGCCTTCGGGAAAGAACTCTCCGGATACCGCTCTCAATTAATATCGAGCTATCTCTCCAACAAAGAAGCCGAAGAGGCCGCTGCCCGCCAGGTATACGACCGCGGCGGCGAAGTGGTGGAACTCAGCCATATTTTAGTACGTCTGCCCGAAAAGACTTTGCTCAACGATACGCTGGCAGGCTACCGGCAAGCCATGCAACTCTACCGCCGTACCCAAGCCGGAGAAGATCTCGATAGCATCGGAACGAAATTGCCGGGCGACGAGAAGGCCCAGGTGGTGTACGAGCATGTGCGCTGTCTAATGCCCCTTCGTAGTGTAAAAGTGTTTGAAGATGCCGCCTATACCTTGCCGGTAGGCCGGGTATCCGCGCCCGTGCGGACAACCCTGGGGTATCATCTTATCAAAGTGCACGCCCGCCGGCCCAATCCCGGTAAAGTCGTCGTTGCGCATATCTTGATCGCTTTTCCGAAAGATTTCTTGAGCGGGAACAAAACCCAAACGCTGGCTCGCGCCGAAGAAGTCTACCGCAAGGTACAGGCCGGGGAAGATTTTTCGCACTTGGCCAAAACGTGTTCCGACGATCCCGGTTCGGCTAAAGAGGGCGGCCAACTGCCGCCTTTCGAACTCGGGCAGATGGTACAGCCCTTTGAAGAAGCAGCTTTTGCCTTGCAGACCTCCGGCCAGGTTTCTCCTTTGGTGGAAACCCGGTTCGGATACCATATTATCAAATTGATAGAACGAAAAGGGCGGTCCTCTTTCGATGAGGAAAAACGCTTTATCATCAAGCAAATGAGTCAGGGAGAACGCAATTTCGATTTGTATCGCGCCTTCGACGAGCGGATGAGAAAAGAATACGGCTATGTTTTCTACCCGGAAGCCTATGCCGAACTAGTGGCCCTTTCGGCCGATTGCTTCCCTAGCGATCCCTGTTTTTACGAAAAAGCAAAAGAGATGAAAAAAACTGTGGTTCATCTGGGAGATAGGGATTTTCCGCAAGACGAATTTGCTTATTACCTGCAACGTTGCCCCTTCTCGACCAAAAGTTATGTGGGCGATTTCATGCAGGAGGTATACAATTTGTTTATCCGGGATATAACCACCGCGATGGAAAAGAAAAATCTGGAAACGAAACATCCCGAATTTAACCATTTAATGCAGGAATACCGCGATGGCATCCTCTTGTTTGAAATCAGTAACCGCGAGATCTGGAACAAGCCGGCGGCCGAGCAGAAGGTACTTGAAAAAGTGTGGATTAAAAATCTCAGCCGCAAATACCCGGTGGAAGTGAATTGGCCCCTACTGAAAAAAATGCAAAAATAGAACGAAGCGCCTTATGTCGATAAAAAAAGCGTTGGGAGGGTTAAGCATAGTCGCCATACTATTCGCCTGCGAAGGGAAGCAACCGGTCGACACGGCCGACGTGCTGGTAAAGGTAAAAGACCATGCCCTCGGCCGCCGGGAAGTAACGAATCTCATTCCCAAGGGTGCTTCCTCGGCCGATAGCCTGCTGCTGGCCGAAAGCATTACCAGGAAATGGGTGAAAGACGCCTTGGTATACGATCTGGCCAAGCATAACCTGGGCGACGAAAAAGCGGAAATCGACAAACTGGTGGAGGAATACCGCCATTCGCTCATCCGCTACCGATACCAGGAACGACTGGTAAAAGAAAAGCTGGAGCCCGACATTCGTGAAAGCGATTTGCTTCACTACTATGAAGAAAACCAGGAAAAATTCCTGCTCGACAAAAACCTGGTCAAAGGATTATTCCTGAAAATACCCGCCGACGCCCCGGGGCTTTCCGACGTGAAGAAATGGTATCGGTCGACCTCGGAAGCCGCGTTAGAAAAAATTGAGAAATATAGTGTGCAAAATGCCAGTATTTATGACTACTTTTACGACAAATGGGTGGACTTCGACGAGGTAATGGATAATATCCCCCTTCACGTGCCCAACCCGAAGGAGTTCCTCAAAACGCATAAGTTTGTCGAAACGGCCGACAGCAGTTATTGCTATCTGCTGAATATCAAGGAATATATTCCTCAGGGAAGCATTGCGCCCTACGATTTTGCCGGTCCTCAGATTAAGGAAATGCTGGTGAATCAACGGAAAGTGGAATTTCTGAGAGACTTTGAAAACGATTTATATAATGATGCCATCCGGAAAGGCGACGTAAAATTTTATACCGAACCCTGACCGGATAATTTAACGGATAGACATGATGAAAAAATTTTTAACGGTATGCCTCCTCATCTGCTCGGTTTGCGCGATAAAGGCGCAAGAAGCAGATAACGTGATCGATGAAATTGTATGGGTGGTAGGAGACGATGCGATTTTGCGTTCGGATATAGAAACGCAACGCTTGTATATGCAAAACGAGGGACAACGTTTCGACGGGGACCCTTACTGCATTATCCCCGAGCAGATGGCCATCCAGAAACTTTACCTCAACCAAGCGAAAATAGACAGTATCGACGTAAATGAAAACCAGGTCATCCAAAGCGTCGACCAATGGATGAACTTTGCCATTAACCAGATCGGCTCGCGCGAGAAGCTGGAAGAATACTTCGGAAAGAAATATTCCCAGATCAAAGACGAGCGGAAAGAAATGGTACGCGAGCAACAAATCGTGCAGCAAATGCAACATAAGCTGATCGGAGAAATCAAGCTTACTCCCTCCGAAGTGCGGAAATATTACAACGAGCTCTCGAAAGACAGTCTGCCTAATATCCCGACTACCGTGGAAGTACAGATCGTGACGATGGAACCCAAAATTCCGTTTGAAGAAACCGACGCCATCAAAGCCCGTCTGAGAGATTTTACCGAGCAGATCAATTCGGGAAAAATGGAGTTCTCCACCTTGGCGCGGCTCTATTCGGAAGACCCGGAATCGGCCAAGCGGGGCGGGGAATTGGGCTTTCTGCCCAAAGGCGGCTTATTGCCCGAATTTGCCAATGTGGCCTTCAACCTGAACGACCCAAAGCGCGTTTCGCAAATCGTGCAGACGGAATACGGCTACCACATTATCCAACTGATCGAAAAACGAGGCGACCGTATCAACTGCCGCCATATCCTGCTCAAACCCAAAGTATCCGATAAAGAGCTGCGCGAAGCCACCGCCAAAATGGATTCGCTCTATGCCGACCTCGAATCTGGCAAATTCACTTTCGAGGAAGCCGCCACGTTCGTTTCCTTCGACAAGGATACCCGCAATAACAAAGGTTTGATGGTGAATCAGAATTACGAAAGCAACAACAGCGGCACTCCGAAATTCGAAATGCAGGAATTGCCCCCCGAAATCGGAAAAGTAGTCTACACTATGCAGGTGGGTGATATTTCCAAGCCCTTTACCATGCTTACCAACAAGCAACGCGAAGTAGTAGCCATCGTAAAGCTCAGAGCCCGCACCGAAGGTCATAAAGCCAACCTGACCGACGATTTCCAGGCCCTCAAAGCCATTGTGGAAGCCAAAAAAAGAGAAGAATTACTAAACGACTGGATCGCAAAAAAACAGAAAACCACTTATGTCCGAATCAGTGAAAACTGGAAAAATTGCGATTTCCGTTATCCGGGTTGGGTAAAAGAATGAAACGAAACCGATTTATCTATCTGCTTTGTTCCTTGACTGTGCTGTTTTTTGTGGGGGCGGGGCCGCACGCAGTAGGAAGCATGGCCGTACCTCAGGATACGGTAGCGGTAAAGCAAACCAAGGTCTATCTGGAACATGCCAATACCCTGTCGTTCGATAAAGAACGCAATGCCGAAGCCCAAGTGCTGGTAGGCGACGTGTGTTTCCGCCACGACAGTTCCTATATGTATTGCGACAGCGCTTACTTCTTCGAGCAAACCAATTCGCTCGAAGCCTTCAGCAACGTCAGAATGGAACAGGGAGATACTCTTTTCGTCTACGGAAATTACCTCTTTTACGACGGAGACACCCAAATAGCCTACCTGCGCGAAAACGTGCGGATGGAAAACGGGCCGGTCACTCTTTTTACCGACAGCCTCAACTACGAGCGCATCCCCGATATAGGCTATTATTTCGACGGAGGGCTGATTGTGGATTCCCTCAATCAACTCTCTTCTTTCTTCGGGCAATATTCCCCCGCTACCAAGCTGGCTGTATTCAACGACAGCGTGCGGCTGGAAAACCCGCAGTTCACCCTCTATTCCGATACCCTGCTGTATGATACCGAATCGAAAATCGCCACCATCCTCGGCCCCTCGGTCATCGTTTCCGACAGCGGCACGGTATACTCTTCGCGAGGCTGGTACGATACGGCCAACAATACCTCCTTGCTGCTCGACCGCTCGGAAGTGGTATCGGGCAACCGGATACTGACCGGCGATTCCATTGCCTACGACCGTACCGCGGGTATCGGGCGAGCTTTCGGCAACATGTGCCTGAGCGACACGACGCAAAAAATCAGCCTTACCGGAGACTACGGTTATTACAACGAACAAACCGGTTATGCCTTCGCCACCGACAGCGCCTGCATGATGGAATACAGCCAGGGAGACACCCTCTTCCTGCATGCCGATACCCTGCAAATGATGACTCTCGACTCTGCCTACCGGGAAATACGCGCCTATTACGGGGTACGTTTCTACCGCACCGACTTGCAGGGCGTATGCGACTCGATGCAGTTCAATACCCGCGATTCGGTATTATATATGTATAAAGAACCTATCATCTGGAATACCGGGTATCAGCTCTATGGCGATACCATTCTGGTGTATATGAACGACAGCACCGTCGACTACGTACATGTGAAAGAATTTGCTTTTGCCGCACAGGAACTCGATTCCACTTACTACAACCAGTTGAAAGGAAACGACCTGAAAGCCTATTTCGAAGGACAAGCCGTCCGACAGATCGACATTGCCGGCAACGCGGAATCCATTTATTATCCCTTGGAAAGCGACGGAGCGATGGTGGGGCTGAACGCCACGAAAAGCGGTTTCCTGTCGATGTGGCTAAAAGACAACAAGCTCGACAAGCTGAAAATCTGGCCCAGCCCCGAAGGCCTCATGACACCCATCCCCGATTTGAAACCCGACCAGAAAACCCTCAAGGACTTCCATTGGTTCGACTACATCCGTCCTACGAGCAAATACGATATTTATCAGGTTATCAAAAGAAAAGGAGAAGATGTGCCGAAGAAAAGTAATAAATTCGTACATTAGCGGAAGTATTATCATTTAAACAACGAAAAATTATGGCACTTTTCTCATTTTACAATATGCGTCGGCCGCGGCAGTTCGACCATAAACCCATCTACTGGGATCCCCGCAAGGAAGCCAGAGAGGAACGTGTGCGGAAAATCAAGCGCGAGATGGGAATGGAAGAAGAATCATTGGAAGAATACAAGCCGCAGATCAAAGGAACCTTCGTTGAAGGCACCTCGCATTTGAAAAAAAGCCGGCTTAAAGGCGACGACGCCCGCAGCCGTAACTATAAGAATGTAAAACTGGCCGTGGCCTTGGCTGTGTTGGCCGTCTTGTTCTGGTATTTATTCTGGTCATGAGCGATATAATCCATCTGCTACCCGATAGCATCGCCAACCAGATAGCCGCCGGCGAAGTGATTCAACGTCCTGCCTCGGTGGTGAAAGAACTGGTAGAGAATGCTATCGACGCCGGCGCCGCCCATATCCGGGTAAACATAAAAGACGCCGGCAAAACTCTCGTCCAGGTGATCGACGACGGAAAAGGCATGTCGGAAACCGACGCCCGCATGGCGTTCGAACGCCATGCCACGTCGAAAATCGCTTCGGCCGACGATTTGTTTTCTCTCCGTACGATGGGATTTCGCGGCGAAGCCCTGGCCTCGATTGCTGCCGTAGCCCATGTCGAGCTACGCACCCGCCTGAAAGGCGCCGATCTGGGCGTGCGCTTGCAACTGGCCGGTTCCGAGATACAGGAAACCGCACCCGAAGCCTGCGCGGAAGGCAGCATTTTTTCGGTTAAAAACCTGTTCTTCAATGTTCCCGCCCGGCGGAAATTCCTCAAATCCAACGAAACCGAATTTCGGAACATCCTTGCCGAATTCGAACGCATCGCCTTGGTCAACCCCGAGGTGGCTCTTTCCTTATACCATAATGAAACGGAAATTTTCAACCTGCCTGTCTCCGGGTTGCGTCAGCGAATTATCAACATCTACGGAAAAAGCCTGAACCAAAAACTCCTGTCGGTCGACGTGCAAAGCTCGCTGGTCGGCATAACCGGCTTTGCCGGACGCCCCGATTCCGCTAAGAAACGCGGGGCGCTCCAATACTTCTTCGTCAACGGCCGCTTTATGAAGCATCCCTACTTCCACAAAGCCGTGATGCAAGCCTACGAAGGGTTGATACCGGCCGGCGAACAACCTAATTATTTCATCTATTTTTCCCTCGACCCGGCTACCATCGATGTGAACATCCATCCCACGAAAACCGAAATCAAGTTTGAAAACGAACAACCTATCTGGCAGATCGTAATGGCCGCCGTCAGGGAAACCCTGGCCAAGTCGAGCGCCATTCCTAGTTTGGATTTCGATTTGGAAGACGCCATCGAGATACCCGTTTATAACCCGGTAAAAGAACCGGCCGCCTATAAAGCCCCGAAACTACAGCTCGACACGGAGTACAACCCCTTCGATACCGCCGGCTCCTATAAAAAACCGGAATTCGACTGGTCGAAACTCTACCAAGGCTTTGAAGAAGACAAAGCCGCCGTGCAGCAAGAACTGGCCGCGCTGGAAGCTGCCGAAAAAGCCGGGCGCGAAAACCCGGCGACGAATCTGGCCGAACCCGACGGCTCTTCAATCGCTCAGCCGGCTACCGGCAAAGCCTGCCAACCCGGCATGTTGACTTCCCCCGAAGGGAGTGCTTTATTTCAGGAAGCCGCTAACCCCTGCTACCAATATAAAGGCCGCTATATCATTACGTCTTTAAAATCGGGGTTGGCTTTGATCGATCAGCACCGGGCCCATATACGTATCCTGTTCGACCAATATCAGACATCTATCCGGCAGCAGCAAGGTATATCCCAACAGGTATTATTTCCTGAAATAATAGAATTTACCGCCGAAGAGGCCGCCGTACTGCCTCGTCTTCTCGACGACTTGCGTTTTATGGGTTTCGATCTCAGCTATCTGGGGAATGACAGCTATGCTATTAACGGCTTACCGGCTGGTATCGAAAACCTCGATCCGGTCAGTTTGCTCAAAGATATGGTCAGCCGGGCAATCGAAACCGGTTGCGACCAGCCGGATGCGGTTTGTGCCGTGATAGCCTATTCATTGGCTCGTGCTGCCGCTATTCGCCCGGGTAAGATACTTTCAGCAGACGAGATGGATTATTTAATCGCTTCGCTGTTTTCCTCTAACGAATCGAATCTGACGCCTGACGGCAAAACGATTCTTTCCCTCCTGACGGATACGGAACTGGAAAAACGGTTTAAATGACAAAATGCCGGAGAAGCACTCCGGCATTTCGTTTAATAAAGAAAAATGAGGTTTGATTTCGAGGGTAGGAATTTTTCCTTTTTTTCTTGTTGGAAAAGCCGTAAACCTTTACCTGGCTTTCCGGTTTTTGTTGATGATTAGTTGTGGAATAGCCGGGTTGTCCGTATGAACAAAGTCTATCATGATGGTACCGCATCTGGCATAATCGCCGCTTCCTCGTAAATAGTTCTCGATCTGAGGATTTACATAGGCTGCTACGGAGTAAGGATAACATCCTGTGCTGGAGCCGCTTCCGTAATTAATAAATAAGGTGTTTTTTTCGTTACTGTTTTTTGCTTCCGTCAGGAGCGATTTAACTTGTTGCCATTTCCAGTCTCTATCCCATAGTACTGCCACGTAGTATTTGTCTTGTACGCGAGCTTTAATTGATGTAGTACTTGTAAATGTAGCATTGTCTTTGAAATTGATCTTATTGCCTAAAGGAATTGTGGAGGAATAATCATCAAACCGGCGAAGAAGCACGATTTTTCCTCTGATTTCACCCACTGTCGGCATCTTTTCTGTCAAGTAAAAGTACTTTTCCAATCCTTTTATATAATTTTCCATGGTAGCCTCGAATGGGCGGGTACAATTTTCTTCCGTATGTTCAGGCTTAACCAGCATGACGATAAATTCGTTCGGATGATCGATTAAAAAATCAATACAGATATTTCTGACATCATTGCCGAAAGTCAGATTTTGATACACGGGACCGTGGTGGATCGTAAAGCCGTCGCCTATATGCCGGCAACGAATATCCAGGAAGCGAACACCTGCATTTAGTTGCTCTTCGAGGGAAAGATCCTGACATTGTACCAGCGGGCCGCCTACCCTGGCGCATGTCTCGTGCGTACCGGGGATATTTACTTCAGACATATACATATCATCCGGAAGATCGGCCATCCAATCTGTTAGGGATGCCGTAACACTTCGTGTTTTTGTCGTTGATACTGGTATTTCCTCCTGCCGATTAGTTGCATTACCATAATATTGGTTTACGATCTCTTTTTCTAACTGGAGCATGTCTCTTACAGCAACAGCAGGCTGATGCTCTGTGGTCAATTCATCGGTAGTGCAGCTTCCTAGCGCTAGCATAAGGAACGTCATTGATAAAAAAATGTTTACTTTCATGATAAAATAGTTTTATGTTAAAAAAAAGTCTCCAATCCAACTGTCTTTGATTTTCTTTTTTCATTTGCCATCACTTGTTGAGCTAGTTATCGTCAGATACTCTGTTTAAGCTCTGAAAACAAGATAGATGCGTTGTATTCGACCCTCAATTTGTTCGTATCCCATTTTTTTAATAAACAAATTTGCATAAGAAAATGTTTTAATTAATTTATAAATAGGAACGATTCACTGTGTATTATCGGTTTCCTATAGGAAAGATAAAGTGGCGATTTATATAAAAAAGTGTACGGCATTTCTGGTCGGGATGCTATCGCTGAGGGGCAGCTCGACGGGGAGCTGCAAATTTCCAGATGTTAAATCTGTTAAATAAGGATAAATAAACAAAATCCTTCCCTTGCCGAACGGAAACAAATATGTACCTTTGCAGCGTTTTTAGCGCGAAGTAGGCGAAAAAATAAGGCGGAACTCATTGAAACACCGAATATAATGCGTAACTTTGCGGCTCGAAATCGAAAAAAAGAGATAATTAAATAATAACACATTCAAAGTTTAAAAAGAAAAAGAAATGCCTACAATTCAGCAATTAGTTAGAAAAGGAAGGGAAACTTTGGTGGTAAAGGGTAAATCTCCCGCATTGGATTCATGTCCGCAAAGACGTGGCGTATGCGTGCGTGTTTACACCACGACACCGAAAAAACCTAACTCTGCAATGCGTAAAGTAGCGAGAGTTCGTTTGACAAATGGAAAAGAAGTAAACTCTTACATCCCGGGTGAAGGACACAACCTGCAGGAACACTCCATCGTATTGGTGCGCGGCGGTCGTGTGAAAGACCTTCCCGGTGTACGTTATCACATTGTACGCGGGACCTTGGATACAGCTGGTGTAAACGGTCGTACGCAAAGACGTTCCAAATACGGAGCCAAACGTCCCAAACCCGGTCAGGCAGCAGCAGCAGCCAAAGGAAAGAAGAAGTAATTTATTACATGCCTTCAAACTGAGATTTTAAATTAAGTATTAAAGCTGGTTTGAGTTATTTGGATAGGCTATATAAAGGTTGAGTAAATGGTTCGGCGGAACCGTTGAAGACGATAAGACAAAGGCAACCAAAGACAAGAACGAAATTTTTTGAAAACAAAATGAGAAAAGCAAAACCAAAGAAAAGACAGATCCTCCCGGATCCTGTTTTCGGTGATGTAAAGGTTACGAGATTCGTTAACCATTTGATGTATGACGGCAAGAAAAATACTGCCTTCGAAATTTTCTATTCCGCTCTGGAAACCGTTAAGGCCAAATTGCCTAACGAAGAAAAGTCCGCTCTCGAAATATGGAAAGCCGCACTCGACAATATTACCCCCCAGGTAGAAGTAAAGTCTCGCCGTGTCGGTGGCGCAACATTCCAGGTCCCTACTGAAATCCGCCCGGATCGCAAAGAATCCATTTCAATGAAGAATCTTATTATTTTCTCCCGCAAACGCGGTGGGAAAACCATGGCTGACAAGCTCTCTGCAGAGATTGTAGACGCTTTCAACAACCAGGGCGGCGCATTCAAAAGAAAAGAAGACATGCACCGTATGGCGGAAGCAAACCGTGCATTCGCTCACTTCAGATTTTAATTAGCAAATTAAGGAGACAATAAAAAAGATGGCAACAAAAGCTGACGAACAATTAAAATATACCAGAAACATCGGCATCATGGCGCACATCGATGCAGGAAAGACGACGACTTCCGAGCGTATTCTTTTCTACACCGGTCTGACTCACAAGATCGGCGAAGTACACGACGGTGCGGCTACCATGGACTGGATGGAGCAGGAGCAGGAGCGCGGTATTACCATTACCTCCGCTGCTACCACCACTTTCTGGAATTATGCAAACGACAAATATAAAATTAACTTGATCGACACCCCGGGGCACGTCGACTTTACCGTCGAAGTAGAACGCTCGCTGCGTATCCTGGACGGCGCCGTGGCTGCCTTCTGCGCCGTAGGCGGTGTAGAACCCCAGTCGGAAACGGTATGGCGTCAAGCTGATAAATATAATGTACCCAGAATCGGTTACGTAAACAAAATGGACCGTTCCGGCGCAAACTTCTTCGAAGTTGTTCGTCAGGTAAAAGACATATTGGGTGCTACGCCGTGTCCGATCCAGATTCCCATCGGCGCCGAAGAAAAATTCAAAGGCGTTGTCGATCTGGTGAAAATGAAAGCCATTTTCTGGCACGACGAAACCATGGGCGCCGAATACACCGTCGATGAAATCCCCGCCGACCTCCTGGCCGAAGCCGAAGAGTGGAGAGACAAAATGCTCGAAACGCTGGCTGAATGCGACGACGCGTTGATGGAAAAATACTTCGACGATCCCGCCACGATCACGGAAGAAGAAATCCGCGCCGCTATCCGCAAAGGAACGCTGGCCATGCAGATCAATCCGATGATTTGTGGTTCGTCGTTCAAGAACAAAGGTGTGCAAACCCTGCTCGACGCTGTTTGCTCCTACCTGCCCAGCCCCCAGGATACGGCTGCTATCGAAGGTTCCGACCCGAGCGATCCCGACAAGATAATCGTTCGCAAGCCGCTCTTCGAAGAACCGCTCACCGCCCTGGCATTCAAGATTGCCACCGACCCCTATGTAGGCCGTCTGTGCTTCTTCCGGGTATATGCAGGCTCGCTGCCTGCAGGCTCTTACGTGCTGAACACCCGTTCGGGCAAAAAAGAACGTATTTCCCGTTTGTTCCAGATGCACTCCAACAAGCAGAACCCCATGGAAGCGATCGGTTGCGGCGATATAGGCGCCGGCGTCGGTTTCAAGGACATCCGCACCGGAGACACGCTCTGCGACGAGGCACACCCCATCACCCTCGAATCGATGGAATTCCCCGATCCCGTGATCGGTATCGCCGTTGAGCCGAAAACGCAGAAAGACCTCGACAAGCTGGGTATCGGTCTGGCCAAGCTGGCAGAAGAAGATCCCACGTTCCGCGTACAGACCAACGAAGATACCGGCCAGACCGTCATCAGCGGAATGGGCGAACTTCACCTCGACATCATCGTCGATCGTCTGCGCCGCGAATTCAAGGTAGAATGCAACCAGGGCAAACCCCAGGTAACTTACAAGGAAGCCCTTACCAAATCGGTCGAACTGCGCGAAGTATACAAAAAGCAGTCGGGTGGTCGCGGTAAATTTGCCGACATCATCGTGCGCGTAGAACCTGGCAACCCCGAATTCGAAGGCTCGCTGGAATTTGTCGACGAAGTAAAAGGCGGTAACATTCCCAAGGAGTTCATTCCTTCCGTACAGAAAGGTTTCGAAAAGGCCATGAAAAACGGTATCCTGGCCGGCTACGGACTCGACAAACTGAAGGTGACGCTGATTGACGGATCGTTCCATCCGGTCGACTCCGACCAGTTGTCGTTCGAAATCTGCGCTATCCAGGCATTCAAGAGCGCTTCCGAAAAAGCCGCTCCCGCGCTGATGGAACCGATCATGAAGATCGAAGTCGTTACGCCGGAAGAAAACATGGGCGACGTGATCGGCGACTTGAACAAACGCCGCGGACAGGTAGAAGGCATGGAATCCAGCCGTACGGGAGCCCGTATCGTAAAAGCGAAAGTGCCTCTGGCCGAAACCTTCGGTTATGTAACCGCCCTGCGTACCATTACCTCCGGACGCGCCACTTCCTCGATGCAGTTCTCTCATTATGCCCAGGTTTCTTCCTCGATCGCCAAACAGGTATTGACAGAGGTTCAAGGCCGTGCTGATTTGATCAAATAATTTAGAAACATATAGATAAATATGAGCCAAAAGATCAGAATTAAATTGAAGTCTTACGATTATTCTCTGGTAGACAAGTCTGCCGAGAAGATCGTGAAGACGGTAAAGGCTACCGGTGCTGTGGTAAGCGGTCCTATCCCTCTGCCTACCCACAAACGTATCTTTACGGTGAACCGCTCTACTTTCGTAAACAAGAAATCGCGCGAGCAGTTCGAACTCTCTTCCTATAAGAGATTGATTGATATTTACAGCTCGACCGCCAAAACGGTCGACGCATTGATGAAGCTGGAATTGCCCAGCGGTGTGGAAGTTGAAATTAAAGTGTGAGTTATTTAAAAATTAAGTGAAATGCCAGGATTATTAGGAAAAAAAATCGGAATGACATCCGTTTTCAGTGCCGAGGGAAAAAATCTTCCATGCACTGTTATCGAAGTGGGTCCTTGTGTCGTTACACAAATCAAGACGCTGGAAAAAGATGGCTATGAAGCTGTGCAGTTGGGTTTCGAAGAAAAGAAAGAGAAACACACCACGCAGCCCCAGATGGGCCACTTCAAAAAGGCAGGTGTAACCCCCAAGAGATACTTGGCCGAGTTCAAAAATTTCGAAACCGCTTACAATCTGGGTGACGTAATCACCGTAGATTTCCTCGAAGACGCAGGTTTCGTAGATGTAGTAGGTACATCCAAAGGAAAAGGCTTCCAAGGCGTGGTAAAACGCCACGGTTTCGGCGGTGTAGGCCAGTCTACGCACGGTCAGCACAACCGTCTGCGTGCTCCCGGTAGTATCGGTGCCTGTTCGTACCCCGCAAAGGTATTCAAAGGCATGCGCATGGCCGGTCAGATGGGTAACGAACGGGTAACGGTTCAGAACCTGCAAGTGATCAAGGTAATCCCGGAACACAATCTTTTATTGGTTAAAGGATCGGTTCCCGGTGCAAAAGGTTCAATCTTATTAATTGAAAAGTAATGGAACTGAGCGTATTTAATATCAAAGGCGAAGATACCGGCAGAAAGGTAACTTTAAGTGATGCGATTTTCGGCATTGAACCCAACGACCACGCTATCTACCTGGACGTAAAACAGTATATGGCCAACCAACGTCAGGGCACGCACAAGTCGAAAGAAAGAAGCGAAGTATCGGGAAGTACCCGCAAGCTGATCCGCCAGAAAGGCGGCGGCGGCGCACGCCGGGGCGACATCAACTCGCCGGTACTGGTAGGCGGCGGCCGCGTATTCGGCCCCAAGCCCCGCAATTACGAGTTCAAACTCAACAAGAAGGTAAAAGCCCTGGCCCGCAAATCGGCTTTGGCTTATAAGGCAAAAAACAACGCGATCGTCGTAGTGGAAGATTTCACCATGGAAGCTCCCAAAACGAAAGAATTCGTAACAATTGCTAAAAACCTGAAAGTGGCTGATAAAAAGTTACTTATGGTTTTACCCGAGAAAAATAATTTAGTATATTTGTCGGCTCGTAATTTAGAAAAGGCAAATGTAATAACTGCTTCTGACTTAAACACATACAGTGTGTTAAACGCTGTTAATCTGGTTCTGACCGAAAGCTCTGTCGCAGTTGTTGAAAAACTTTTTAACGCATAAGGAGTAAAATAATGGGAATTATCATTAAACCTATCGTAACTGAGAAGCAGACGGCGATTACCGAAAAGATGCCTAATCGCTATGGTTTTCGCGTTTCTCCTGATGCCAACAAGTTGGAGATCAAAAAAGCCGTTGAAGATATGTACAGCGTAACCGTAGTTGATGTGAACACCATCAACTACAGCGGCAAAAAGAAAAGCCGTTACACGAAATCGGGCATCATCAACGGCAAACAGCCGGCTTTTAAGAAAGCAATCGTAACGTTGAAAGAAGGAGAAACAATAGATTTCTTTAGTAATATCTAAAAAGAGAAATGGGAATACGTAAATTAAAGCCCACAACACCGGGGCAGAGACACAAAGTTATTGGTGCATTTGATAAAATCACTGCAAGTACACCAGAGAAGTCTCTTGTAACAGGTAAGAAGAGTACTGGCGGTCGTAACAACACTGGTAAGATGACGATGCGTTATCTGGGCGGCGGCCACAAACAAAAGTACCGTTTTATCGATTTCAAGAGAAATAAAGATGGCATTCCTGCAACAGTAAAATCGATCGAGTACGATCCCAACCGTACGTCTCGCATCGCCTTGCTGTATTACGCCGACGGAGCAAAGAGCTATATCATCGCTCCGAACGGATTGGAAGTTGGCCAGACAGTGGTTTCAGGCAGCGAAGCCGCTCCTGAGGTAGGAAATACATTGCCTATGGCAAATATTCCCGTTGGTACTATTATTCACAACATCGAGCTTCGTCCGGGACAGGGTGCCAAAATGGTACGCTCCGCCGGTGCATTCGCTCAGCTGACTTCTAAAGAAGGCGCCTATGCAATCATCAAAATGCCTTCTGGTGAAACGAGAAAGATTCTGGCAGCTTGTAAAGCTACAATCGGTGCGGTAGGCAATTCCGACCATGGTCTTGAAAAATCAGGTAAAGCCGGTCGCTCTAGATGGTTAGGTCGTCGTCCTCGCAACCGCGGTGTCGTAATGAACCCGGTAGATCACCCCATGGGTGGTGGTGAAGGTCGTGCTTCCGGAAGCCATCCTAGATCACGCAATGGCTTATATGCTAAGGGCTTGAAGACAAGAGCTCCTAAGAAGCATTCTTCAAAGTACATTATTGAAAGAAGAAAGAAATAACCCTGAATAATTTAAGTAAACTATGAGTCGTTCGCTAAAAAAAGGCCCGTATATTAATGTAAAGCTTGAAAAAAAGGTCCTCTCCATGAATGAGTCGGGCAAGAAAGCGGTCGTTAAGACATGGGCAAGAGCTTCAATGATTTCGCCTGATTTTGTAGGCCACACGATTGCAGTTCACAATGGAAATAAATTTATTCCTGTTTTCGTAACCGAAAATATGGTAGGTCACAAGTTGGGCGAGTTTTCCCCGACGCGTACTTTCCGCGGTCACGCCGGCAACAAGAAAAAGTAAGCCGGAAAGCAGGTACTAGAGAAATCTGAAAATAAAAAGAATCGAAAAAAATGGGTGCTAGAAAAAGAATATCAGCTGACACAAGAAAAGAAGCCCAAAAGACCATGTATTTCGCAAAACTGCGTAACGTGCCTACTTCTCCCCGCAAGATGCGTTTGGTTGTAGACATGATCCGCGGCATGGAAGTATTCCGCGCGCTTGGTGTTTTGAAGTTTTCTAACAAGGAAGCTGCAGCAAGAGTAGAAAAATTGCTTCGTTCGGCCATCGCCAATTGGGAACAGAAAAACGAACGCAAAGCAGAAGCAGGAGAACTGTACGTATCTTTGATCAGCGTAGATTGCGCTACCACGCTCAAAAGAATGCGTCCCGCTCCCCAAGGAAGAGGTTACCGGATTCGTAAACGTTCGAACCACGTAACTCTGTTTGTTGATACACTTAGTAAAAACGATAGTCAAAATTAATTTGTAGATGGGACAAAAAGTTAATCCGGTAAGTAATCGTTTAGGAATCATCCGCGGATGGGATTCCAACTGGTATGGCGGCAAAAATTACGGAGATACTTTGTTAGAAGATAGCAAGATCCGTAAATATTTGAATGCCCGTCTGGCCAAAGCTAGTGTATCTCGCATTGTAATCGAACGCACGCTCAAACTGATCACCATTACGGTTTGCACGTCGCGTCCGGGTATCATCATCGGCAAAGGCGGTCAGGAAGTTGACAAATTGAAAGAAGAGTTGAAGAAGATCACCGACAAAGAAGTTCAGATCAACATCTTTGAAGTGAAAAGACCCGAATTGGACGCCGTGATCGTAGCCAATAATATCGCTCGTCAGCTTGAAGGAAAAATTGCATACCGCCGTGCCATCAAGATGGCCATCGCCTCTACTATGCGTATGGGCGCCGAAGGTATCAAAATCCAAATCTCCGGACGTCTGAACGGCGCGGAAATGGCCCGTTCGGAAATGTACAAAGAAGGAAGAACACCGCTGCATACCTTCCGTGCCGACATCGACTACGCGCTGGCTGAAGCGCTGACGAAAGTCGGTCTGATCGGTGTAAAAGTTTGGATCTGCCGGGGTGAAGTATACGGCAAGCGCGATCTTGCTCCTTCCTTCACAGCCTCCAAAGACTCCGGCCGCAGAAGCGACAACAACAGCGGCGCAGGCAGAGGAGACAGAGACAGAAACTTCAAGAGAAAGAAAGCTAGTCGTTAAACGTTAGAATTTAAGTAGAAGATGTTACAACCAAAGAAAACCAAGTTCAGAAGACAACAGAAGGGTCGCATGAAGGGCGAAGCTCAACGCGGCAACCAACTGGCCTTCGGTTCTTTTGGGATAAAATCGTTAGAAAATAAATGGATCACCGGTCGTCAGATCGAAGCCGCCCGTATCGCCGTTACGCGTTACATGCAACGTCAGGGACAGGTTTGGGTACGTATTTTCCCGGATAAGCCGATCACCAAAAAGCCCGCCGAAGTACGTATGGGTAAAGGTAAAGGTAACCCCGAAGGATTCGTGGCGCCTGTTACTCCCGGCCGTCTGATTTTCGAAATCGAAGGTGTTCCGTTCGATATTGCCAAAGAAGCCCTGCGCCTGGCCGCACAGAAACTCCCGGTAACAACAAAATTTGTTGTAAGACGTGATTATGACATGCAAAATCAAAATGCGTAATTGTTATGAAGATTGCAGAAATTAGAGAATTGAGCACCAAAGAGTTGCTTGAAAGAGTAGATGCAGAGATTGCAGCTTACGATCAGAAGGTGATTAACCATAGCATTTCTCCTATGGACAACCCCGCCCAGATCAAACAGCAACGCAGGATGATTGCGCGCATGAAAACGGAATTGCGCCAAAGAGAACTTAACAACAAATAATTGAGCCTGATGGAAACTAGAAATTTAAGAAAAGAAAGAACGGGCGTGGTTACGAGCAACAAGATGGACAAGAGCATCACGGTTGCAATCAAGTGGAAGGAAAAACACCCCATTTATGGTAAGTTCGTCAACAAGACGAAAAAATATCATGCTCACGACGAAAAGAATGAATGCAACATTGGCGATACCGTAAAGATTATGGAAACTCGTCCTTTGAGCAAAACAAAAAGATGGAGATTAGTTCAAATAATCGAAAGGGCTAAGTAAGATGATACAACAAGAATCCAGATTAGTAGTAGCTGATAACAGCGGTGCCAAAGAAGCCCTCTGTATCCGCGTTTTGGGCGGAACCCGGAAGCGTTATGCCACTGTAGGGGATGTAATCGTAGTGGCAATCAAAAGCGTAATCCCTGCAAGCGACGTAAAGAAAGGCGCAGTTTCGAAAGCCATCATCGTTCGCACCAAGAAAGAAATCCGCCGCCCCGACGGTTCCTATATCCGTTTCGACGATAACGCATGCGTGTTGCTGAACGCCGGTGGCGATATCCGCGGAAGCCGTATCTTCGGCCCGGTAGCCAGAGAACTTCGTGCAACCAACATGAAAATTGTATCACTTGCACCCGAAGTGCTTTAATTAAACTTTAAAGTAATGAGTAAATTACATATCAAGAAAGGCGATATAGTATTTGTTAATACCGGCGAAGACAAAGGCAAGACAGGACGTGTTTTGCAGGTGCTCGTAAAAGCAAACCGCGCTATCGTGGAAGGTATTAATATGGTATCGAAGCATACCAAGCCGAATGCAAAGAATCCGCAGGGAGGAATCGAAAAGAAAGAAGCCCCCATTCACATTTCCAACCTCAACGTGCTCGATCCCAAAAGCGGGAAACCGACGCGTATCGGCCGCAAGTTGGAT
The DNA here is from genome assembly GCA_048465615.1 of Tannerellaceae bacterium. Classification (GTDB taxonomy): domain Bacteria; phylum Bacteroidota; class Bacteroidia; order Bacteroidales; family Tannerellaceae; genus Parabacteroides. The sequence goes on along the minus strand of DBFWLD010000009.1, from coordinate 170,836 downwards.
GAAAAAGGTGCTTTAGTGCGTTATTCTAAAAAATCAGGGGAGGAAATTAAATAATGACCAATACTGCCAGTCTTAAAAAAGAATACCAGGACAGAATTGTTCCTGCTTTGACGAAAGAATTCGGATATACGTCCGTTATGCAGGTGCCGGTTTTGAAAAAGATCGTCATCAACCAAGGTTTAGGTATGGCTGCCGCCGACAAAAAGATCATCGACATCGCCATCAGCGAATTGTCCACGATCACCGGCCAGAAAGCCGTTGCCACCGTATCCAAGAAGGACATCTCCAACTTCAAATTGCGTAAGAAAATGCCCATCGGCGTGATGGTAACGCTGCGCCGCGAGCAGATGTATGAATTTCTGGAAAGACTTGTTCGCGTAGCCCTGCCGCGTATCCGCGACTTCAAGGGAATCGAAAGCAAACTCGACGGAAGAGGCAACTATACCCTCGGAATCGAAGAACAAATCATTTTTCCCGAAATTAATATCGATAATATTACCAAAATATTAGGAATGAATATTACCTTTGTGACCTCTGCGAAAACAGACGAAGAAGGGTATGCGCTCCTGAGAGAATTTGGGCTGCCTTTTAAAAATGCAAAAAAAGACTAAGTAGTTATGGCAAAGGAATCAATGAAGGCCCGCGAGGTTAAAAGAGCAAAGCTGGTTGCTAAATATGCTGCTAAAAGAGCACAACTGAAAGCAGAAGGTAACTATGAAGCTTTGCAGGCTTTACCTAAAAATGCTTCTCCCGTACGTTTGCACAACCGTTGCAAAATTACAGGTCGTCCGAAAGGCTATGTACGCCAGTTCGGAATTTCTCGTATTCAACTGCGCGAAATGGCATCTCAAGGTTTAATCCCGGGGGTAAAGAAAGCAAGTTGGTAAGCGATTTTTTAGTTTAAATATTGTCCGGGTGGCCGGATCAATTTAATTCATTTATATATGACAGATCCTATTGCAGATTATTTGACAAGATTGCGCAATGCAATCAAAGCGAAGCACAGAGTAGTAGAAGTGCCGGCGTCAAATTTAAAGAAAGAGATCACGAAGATCCTTTTCGACAAGGGCTACATCCTTAATTTTAAGTTTGTAGAAGACGGTCCTCAGGGTACGATTAAAATCGCCCTGAAGTACGACCTGGTAAACAAAGTAAATGCAATCAAGAAACTGGAGAGAGTTTCTACCCCAGGTTTGCGTAAGTACACCGGATACAAAGATATGCCGCGCGTATTGAACGGTTTGGGTATTGCTGTTCTTTCTACTTCCAAAGGTGTGATGACTGACAAAGAAGCCCGCGAATTGCAGATTGGCGGCGAAGTATTATGTTACGTTTATTAATGAGGAGGAAAGAAGCATGTCAAGAATAGGAAAATTACCCATCCACGTACCGGCCGGTGTGACGGTTACCATCAAGGATAATGTAGTAACGGTAAAAGGCCCGAAAGGCGAACTCGTTCAGGAAGTAAATCCCGACATCAAAGTGAAGGAAGAAGGCGGCGTTATCTATCTGAACCGCCCCACGGATGAAAGAAACCATCGCGCCCTGCACGGTTTGTATCGTTCGCTGATCAACAATATGGTGGTCGGCGTATCCGAAGGATACAAAAAAGAGCTCGAGCTGGTAGGTGTCGGCTACCGCGTAACGAACACAGGTCAGTTACTCGACCTTTCCCTGGGTTATACGCATAATATTTATATGCAGTTGCCCAAAGAAGTGAAAGTAGAAACAAAGTCGGAGAGAAATAAGAATCCTCTTATTATCCTTGAATCGGCTGACAAGCAATTGATTGGTCAGATTTGCGCCAAAATTCGCTCGTTCCGCATGCCCGAACCCTACAAAGGCAAAGGTATCAAGTTCGTAGGTGAAGAAATTCGCAGAAAGTCTGGTAAGTCAGCAGGTAAGTAATCTCACGTAAACCGAAATTATCATGACAACGAAGGAAGAAAGAAGATTAAAGATAAAAAAAGGCGTACGCGGCAAGATCTCAGGTACAACTGAACGTCCGCGCCTGACTGTGTTTAGAAGCAACAAACAAATCTACGCACAGGTGATTGACGATACTACAGGCAAAACTTTGGCTGCCGCTTCATCTTTGAAGATGGAGCTTACCGCTCCGAAAAAAGAAATCGCTGCTAAAGTGGGAGAACAGATTGCCAAGAGTGCCCAGGAAGCTGGCATCCAGGCTGTCGTTTTCGACCGTAACGGTTACCTGTATCACGGGAGAATTAAAGAATTAGCAGATGCTGCACGTAACGGCGGCCTTAAATTTTAATGAAGATGGCAGGAGTTAATAATAGAGTTAAATCGACCAACGACTTAGAGTTGAAGGACAGATTAGTTGCAATCAACCGCGTAACCAAAGTTACCAAAGGTGGACGTACTTTCAGTTTTGCCGCTATTGTTGTAGTAGGAAACGAAGACGGTATCATCGGCTGGGGCCTCGGTAAGGCTGGCGAAGTAACCACGGCTATTGCCAAAGGCGTAGAAGCTGCTAAGAAAAACCTGATCCGCGTTCCGGTTCACAAGGGTACCATTCCCCACGAACAAGTGGCCAAATTCGGCGGCGCCCAAGTGCTGATCAAACCGGCCTCTCACGGTACGGGTGTGAAAGCCGGAGGCGCCATGCGTGCCGTACTGGAAAGCGTAGGCATCACCGACGTTTTGGCAAAATCGAAAGGTTCGTCAAACCCGCACAACCTGGTAAAAGCTACCATCGCTGCGCTGGGCGAGCTGAGAAGCCCGTTTACGGTAGCCCAGAACAGAAGTATCGCTGTAGAAAAAGTATTCAGAGGTTAATTAGGGAGGATAATCAAAGTATGGCAACTATCAAAGTAAAGCAAGTTAAAAGTAGAATTAAATGCCCGAAAGACCAAAAAAGAACACTGGATGCGCTGGGTCTGACAAAGATGAACAAAGTAGTGGAACATGAAGCTACCCCCTCCATCCTGGGCATGGTTGAGAAAGTGAAACATTTGGTTTCCGTAGAAAAGTAATAATTGGTTGAAAAAATAAATTATACGATATGAACTTATCAAATTTAAAACCTGCTGCAGGATCTACCAAGACCAGAAAAAGAATCGGTCGTGGTCCGGGTTCAGGATTAGGAGGTACTTCAACGAGAGGGCATAAAGGTGCGAAATCCAGATCCGGCTACAAACGCAAAGTCGGTTTCGAAGGCGGCCAGATGCCTATTCAAAGACGTTTGCCTAAATTCGGTTTCAAGAATATTAACCGCGTAGAATATAAAGCTATCAATATTTCCACGTTGCAACAGATGGCGGAATCCCTGGGGATTTCCAAAATCGGCGTCAGCGAATTGATCGAAGCTGGTTTTATTTCTACTTCTCAGTTGGTTAAGATTCTCGGTAAAGGTAGCCTGACGGCCAAGCTCGACGTGGAAGCACATGCTTTCTCGAAAAGCGCCGAAGCTGCCATCCAGGCCGTAGGTGGAACCGCTGTTAAACTCTAAGTCATGAGAGCAGTTGAAACAATAAAAAATATCTGGAAGATTGAGGATCTGAGAAATCGGATCCTCACCACTCTTTTATTGGTGGCTATATATCGCTTCGGAACATATGTAGTACTTCCCGGTATTGATCCTAAAGCATTAACGGCTTTGCAGGAGCAGACAAGAGGCGGATTGCTTGCACTGTTGGATATGTTTTCAGGAGGCGCATTCTCGAATGCCTCTATTTTTGCTTTGGGAATTATGCCTTATATCTCCGCTTCTATCGTGATGCAGCTTATGGCCATCGCCGTACCTTCTTTCCAGAAATTACAGCGCGAAGGCGAAAGCGGTCGTAGAAAGATCAACCAATGGACGCGTTACCTGACGGTAGCCATCCTCCTGTTCCAGGGCCCCACCTATCTGGTGAACCTGAGCGTACAGCTCCGTGCAAGCGGCGCCGCGCTTCCCCCGGGCATTTGGTTTACGATCTCTTCCACCATCATTCTGGCTGCCGGTAGCATGTTTATCTTATGGCTAGGTGAAAGAATTACGGATAAAGGTGTAGGAAACGGTATTTCCTTTATCATCTTGGTTGGTATTATAGCCCGTCTGCCGCACTCCCTCTTCCAGGAATTCATCTCCCGGACGAGCGAGAAAACCGGCGGTCTGGTTATGTTCTTGTTTGAAATGCTGTTCCTTTTGCTGGTGATTGCCGGGGCCATCCTGCTCGTTCAGGGCACACGGAAAGTCCCCGTACAATATGCCAAACGAATCATCGGCAATAAACAATACGGCGGAGCGCGCCAATACATCCCGTTGAAGGTGAATGCCGCCAACGTGATGCCTATCATCTTCGCGCAAGCCATCATGTTTATTCCCATCTCGATCGTCGGTTTTTCCAGTACCGGAGAACAAAGCAGCTTCTGGGCCGCCTTTATGGATAATACCGGATTTTGGTACAACTTCGTATTCGCTGTACTGATTATCTTGTTTACCTATTTCTATACGGCTATTACCATCAACCCCACGCAGATGTCGGACGATTTGAAACGGAACAACGGATTCATTCCGGGCGTGAAACCTGGCAAGCAAACCAAGGACTACCTGGATACCATCATGGACCGCATTACGCTGCCCGGCGCCTTCTTCCTGGCACTGGTGGCTATCATGCCGGCTTTTGCCCGGATTGCAGGTGTAAGCCAGGAGTTCTCTCAATTCTTCGGCGGAACGTCTTTGTTGATTCTGGTTGGTGTGGTGCTCGATACTTTGCAACAAGTAGAAAGCCATTTGTTGATGCGTCATTACGACGGTTTGTTGAAGTCAGGACGAATTAAAGGCCGTACAGGTTCGGTTGCCGCTTATTAAATCGTATGATCTATTTAAAAACAGATGAAGAAATCGAGTTGATGCGGGCAGCCAATCAACTGGTCGGCAAAACGCTCGGCGAAATAGCCAAGCATGTAGCCCCCGGGGTATCGACGCTTCAACTCGACAAAATTGCCGAAGAATTCATTAGAGATAATGGAGCTGTTCCGGCATTTTTGGGATACGGAGGTTTTCCGGGTTCCATTTGCGCTTCGGTCAACGAACAAGTTGTTCACGGCATTCCTTCTTCAAAGACAATCTTGAAAGAAGGAGACGTGATTTCCGTTGATTGCGGGACCATCCTCAACGGGTTCGTAGGCGATTCCGCCTATACGTTTTGCGTGGGCGAGGTTGCTCCGGAAGTAAAGAAACTCTTGGTTGCTACCAAAGAATCTTTATATGAAGGAATCCGGCACGCGCAGGCAGGCAAGCGGCTGGGCGATATAAGCCATGCCGTTCAGACCTATTGCGAGGCGCGCGGTTACTCTGTGGTCAGAGAACTGGTAGGCCACGGAATCGGAAAGAAAATGCACGAAGAGCCGGAAGTGCCCAATTACGGACGCCCCGGTTGCGGCCCGCTGCTGAGAAGCGGCATGTGCATTTGCATCGAGCCGATGATCAATATGGGCAGCAAGAACGTCGCTTTCGAAAAAGACGGTTGGACCGTGCGCACGAAAGACCGCAAATGCTCGGCCCATTTCGAACATTGCATCGCGATCCGCCCCGAAGGCCCCCAGATTTTGTCTTCATTCGAGTTTTTAGAAGAAGTACTTGGTAATAACGCAATTTAATTGGAAGTTTATATATGGCTAAACAGTCAGCAATCGAACAAGATGGAGTGATAATCGAAGCATTGTCGAACGCGATGTTTCGTGTAGAATTGGAGAACGGACACGAAATTACCGCCCATATCTCAGGAAAGATGCGCATGCATTATATCAAGATCCTGCCGGGCGACAAGGTAAGAGTAGAGATGTCTCCGTACGATCTATCGAAAGGTAGAATTGCTTTTAGATATAAATAAAAAAAACAACAAGATATGAAAGTAAGAGCATCTTTGAAGAAGCGCACACCCGAATGCAAGATCGTCAGAAGAAAGGGTCGCTTATACGTAATTAACAAGAAAAATCCGAAGTATAAACAACGTCAAGGATAATTTATTATTTTTGCAGAAAAATCTAAGTAAGTAATATGGCTATAAGAATAGTTGGTGTAGACTTGCCCCAAAATAAGAGAGGAGAGATTGCCTTGACCTATATTTACGGTATCGGTCGCAGTGCGGCAAACTCCATTTTGACAAAAGCAGGCGTCGATCGTGATATTAAAGTGAAAGACTGGACAGACGATCAGGCTGCCAAGGTACGTGAAGTAATCGGCGCCGAGTATAAGGTGGAAGGCGACTTGCGTTCTGAAATTCAACTGAACATCAAACGCCTGATGGATATCGGTTGCTACCGTGGCGTACGCCACCGTATCGGTTTGCCGCTGAGAGGACAGAGCACGAAAAACAATGCCCGCACACGCAAGGGTAAGAAGAAAACAGTTGCAAACAAGAAAAAAGCTACTAAATAATAAGAGTTAATATGGCAAAGAAAACAGTCGCAGCAAAGAAGAGAAACGTAAAAGTTGACGCTTACGGTCAAGCTCATATTCATTCTTCTTTTAACAACATTATTGTGTCGCTTGCCAACAGCGAAGGACAAGTAATCAGTTGGTCGTCGGCCGGTAAGATGGGATTCAGAAGCTCGAAGAAGAATACCCCCTATGCCGCACAGATGGCCGCTCAGGATTGCGCTAAGGTAGCTTATGATCTTGGTTTGAGAAAAGTAAAAGTATTCGTAAAAGGACCGGGTAACGGACGTGAGTCGGCTATCCGTACCATCCACGGAGCCGGTATTGAAGTAACCGAAATCGTAGACGTTACTCCGCTGCCGCACAACGGTTGCCGCCCTCCGAAAAAGAGAAGAGTATAATTAACGATAGTTTCTTGAATAAGAGAACCCGGAATTGTGAATAGATTGCATATTGACCTTATCCTCTCTGTAATCGCGGCTGCACGGTTCCAGGTTCGAACAGAACATTAAAACAACAAAAAAATGGCAAGATATACTGGACCAAAAACAAGAATTGCCCGTAAATTCGGCGAGGCTATATTCGGTGCGGATAAAGTTCTTTCGAAGAAAAACTACCCTCCCGGACAGCACGGTAACTCCCGGAAAAGAAAAACATCCGAATACGGCATCCAGCTTCGCGAGAAGCAAAAAGCAAAATACACCTACGGCGTACTGGAAAAACAGTTCCGTAACCTGTTTGAAAAAGCTTCCCGCTCGAAAGGCATTACCGGTGAAGTACTGCTTCAATTGCTGGAAGGCCGCCTGGACAACGTAGTATTCCGTTTGGGTATTGCCCCCACGCGTGCTGCTGCCCGCCAGTTGGTATCTCACCGTCATATCACGGTAGACGGAAAGGTGGTAAACATTCCTTCCTACGCTGTGAAAGCCGGTCAGATTATTGGTGTTAGAGAAAAATCCAAGTCGCTGGAAGTGATCGCCGACGCGCTGTCGGGCTTCAACCACAGCAAATATCCTTGGATCGAATGGGACCAAGCCTCTTTAAGCGGAAAATTACTGCACCTGCCCGAAAGAGCCGACATTCCTGAAAACATTAAAGAGCAGTTGATCGTAGAATTGTATTCTAAATAATAATTGATTTCCATGGCGATATTAGCATTTCAAAAACCCGATAAAGTATTAATGTTGGAAGCGGACAATTTCTTCGGAAAGTTTGAATTTCGTCCGTTGGAACCCGGCTATGGTATTACGATAGGTAATGCTCTGCGCCGTATTCTCCTGTCATCGCTTGAAGGTTTTGCTATTACATCCATCAAAATCGAAGGGGTAGACCACGAATTCGGCACGATCCCCGGCGTAATAGAGGATGTAACTAACATTATCCTGAATCTGAAACAAGTACGTTTCAAACACATCGTCGACGACATCGAGAATGAAAAAGTAAGTATTACTGTTTCGGGTTCGGAAGTGTTCAAAGCCGGTGATATTGGTAAACAACTGACAGGATTCGAAGTATTGAATCCGGATCTGGTTATTTGCCGTTTGGATCCGAACACAAGCTTTCAGATTGAGCTGACTATCAATAAAGGACGCGGATACGTACCCGCCGATGAAAACAGAGACCCGAACGCAGACATCCACGTGATTGCCATCGACTCTATTTACACGCCGATACGTAACGTGAAATATTCAATCGAAAACTTCCGTGTGGAGCAAAAAACGGACTACGAAAAGTTGGTTCTTGAAATAGCCACCGACGGTTCTATTCATCCCAAAGAAGCGTTGAAAGAAGCTGCAAAGATTCTGATTCACCACTTCATGTTATTCTCCGATGAAAAGATCGCTATCGAGACAGTCGATACGGACGGCAACGAAGAATTCGACGAAGAAGTACTTCATATGCGTCAACTGCTCAAGAGCAAGCTGGCTGATATGGACCTTTCCGTTCGCGCTTTGAATTGCTTAAAGGCCGCAGACGTTGAAACCCTGGGCGAACTGGTGAAATTCAACAAAAACGATTTGTTGAAATTCCGCAACTTCGGCAAGAAGTCGCTCACGGAACTGGATGAATTGCTGGAGAGTCTGAACCTTTCATTCGGTATGGATATCACAAAATATAAATTAGATAAAGAGTAAGTAAACGATGAGACATAATAAGAAAATCAATCATTTAGGTCGTACAAACACTCACCGTGACGCGATGCTTTCGAATATGGCTTCTTCTTTGATCAAACACAAGAGAATCTTTACTACGACAGCAAAAGCCAAAGCCCTGAGAAAGTTTGTAGAACCCCTTATCACCAAGTCGAAAGAGGACACTACCCACTCTCGTCGTGTGGTATTCAGCAATTTGCAGGACAAATACGCCGTAACGGAACTCTTCAAGGAAGTAGCTCAGAAGATCGGCGACCGTCCCGGCGGTTACACCCGCATCATCAAAACAGGCAACCGCCTGGGTGACAACGCTGCCATGTGCTTCATTGAACTGGTCGACTACAACGAAAACATGCTGAAAGACACTGCTGCCAAGAAAGCCCCGAAAACGAGACGTTCGCGCAAGAAATCGACGACCGCCACGGAAGCTGCTCCCGCTGCAGAAGCACCTCAGACGGAAGACAACGCAGCCGAATAAGCTAAGCATACGACAACCGTTTTCCGGTTATCCTATAAAAAAGCCCTCTCAATCCACGAGAGGGCTTTTTTTGTAACCGCCCTGCTTCGTTTGCCGCCCTTTATCTGCTGCGGGCTTCCCCGGCCTGGATACTAAACCCGTACCTTCTCCCCCCGATAAACCCCGGTTCGGATAACCAACCAAAAACAAGTTCCGGCGAAAGTGCCGGTTCTTCCGCCACAGAAGCAAAAAAGGGGAGAGGCTTATTGTCATTTTTTATCGCTTCTTTCCAAGAAGCCGGCATGAAATCCGGATTTCATAAGGGAGGAAAAAAAATTGCATGCCGATGAAATTCCAATTGCATGCCGATGGAATTTCCTTTTCTCCGGCATGCCTTTTTACTCTGTTTTTATGCTGCTGATAATCAAGACGATATAAAATACCTTTCCCTATCGTGTTTTAGCCGGGACTTATTGTATTTTTTTTAGTGAACATCCCCCTTTTTCTTTTTCATCCGGAAAGATCGGTAGACTGTCGGGGCAAGGAACAAAGAGCAACTTGCCGGTGCGGATAACAAGGTAGGAATCAGAAAAAAATCTTCGTCTGGTAAGTAAATCTTACCGGTAAATCGTTTATACTTGTAGATAAAAACAGCTCATTGGCCTTCAATATTATGAATAAACCTCTGGAAAACGATCTCGGCTTTAACCGGTTCCGGGAATTGTATCAGACGTATGCTCCGCTGCTGATCTACTATGCGGGAAAATACGTCGATACGGCCACTGCTGAAGATCTGGTACAAGACACCTTTTTGAAGATATGGCAGAAACGCTCTTTTCTCTTCTGGGAAGAAAACGGATTGAAAACTTATTTATACCGGTCGGTCAGGCATGCTTGCCTGGATCGGCTCAAACACCAGGATGTGGAAGGCGATTACATCCAGGCGATCGCTAACCGTTTGAAAATAGAAGAGATTTATTACAACGACGATCCACAAGCTTTCTTCGGTGAAGACGAGCGTTTGAGCCGGATTTATACCCAAATGGAAAAGCTGCCCGGCAAATGCCGGGAAATCTTTGTCATGTCTTACCTGGAAGAACGCAAGACGGCCGAGATAGCCCGATTGCTCGGCATTTCTCCCCGCACGGTGGAAGCCCAGTTATACAAGGCATTGAAAATACTACGCAGCCTGCTACCCTTTTTTTTAATTTACCTCAGATTTTTCCGATTGGCGTAAGTAAAAAAAGAGATTCGGTCGTGTATATAGAAAACAAACCGAACATGTTGGAAAAGCAGCACATAGAATCTCTTATCATACGCTACCTGCAAGAAGAAATCGACCCCGGCGAGCTGAAAGCCTTGGAAGCATGGCTATCCCGCTCGGCCGGCAACCGGGCCTTCTTCTTTCAGCTAAAAAACCTCTACGACACCCGGCGCCGCCCGGCCCCTGCCACCGAAGCAGAGAAAGAGGCTATCTGGCAGCGGATGCGTCGCCGGATGGAGCGGGAGAGCTGTCGGGAAGAACGTCCCTTGGCCGGTATCGGGCGGAAACCGTCCCTGCGCCGGATTTTGCTCCTGGGCTCCGGCCGGCTCTACCGGGCAACTCTGTTTTTGAAATACGTAGCCGTGGCTGTTTTGCTTTTCAGCCTGGGGTGGGGGCTAAGAGGATATAAGCGCCAGCCGGCGATGCCGCTTCCGTCAAAGTCCGACTTATCCGCTTTCCATCAGATCCGGGTAGAAAAAGGCAGCCGGGCCAATACCCTCGTCTTAGCCGACGGCAGCAAGGTGGTGCTGAACGCCGGCACTACCTTCAAATACCCGGCCGGTTTCGCCCAAGCCTGCGATCGGGAGGTTTATCTCGACGGTGAAGCTTATTTTGAAATAGCCCGCGACACAAGCCGGCCTTTCCGAGTGAGACTGAAAGGACAAACCATCACCGTGTTAGGAACCCGTTTCAACGTGGAAGCCTATGCCGGACAAGCTTGCAACGTGACCACCCTTTTGAGCGGAAGCATTTCGCTGGAAACCTTCGACGACGACGGGAAAGCCCTGGGCCGTGCCCTGTTGCAGCCTAACGAGCGGGCCTGTTCCGACACCCGCACGGGCGCCATAAAGCTGGAAAGGGTCGATCCTACGCTATCTAGCGCGTGGATACACGGAGAATATAAATTCAAAGACGAGCCGCTGGCCTCGATTATACGCAAGCTGGAAAAAGCTTACGACGTGACGATCTTTCTCGACGACGAAACGCTGAAAAAAATTCGTTATACCGGTACTTTTTCCTACGATCAGACCATCGGCGAGGTACTTCGCATCATCAATTATGAAAAACGATTTGTCTTCAAGCAAACCGGAAAAAATATCATTCTTTCCAAACGCTCTATGTCGAACCCTTAAACTAGACTGCCTATGCTTATACCTTTCTGATCTATGCTGAAAAAAAGAGGCCGAAACATGCTTCCGACATATTCCGGCCCGTGAAAAAACAGTTTCGTTAACCTTGCTTTTCCGTATCCCGGCTGTTCGGCGCGGGGGGACGGACAAGCCTATCTACTAACAAAAACAGTCAAAAGTATGAAAAAGAATCGAGAAGACAGTACTTTGCTGCGTCCGAAAATAGGGCGTATTTTGAAAATCACCACCTTGCTCCTCTACCTGAGCATCCTTCACCTGACGGCTTCCACCACTTATGCCCAGGAACACCGTATTTCCGTCTTCGTGGAAAACGGCACTTTCTACGATGTGGTTTCCCAGATCGAAAAACAATCCGAATTCATGTTCTTTTACAAAAGCGAAGAAATCGACAACAGCCAGCGGCTGAGCATCCGGGCCGAAAACAAGCTGGTGGCCGAGATATTGGGCGAGATTACCCGTCGGCAGAACCTCTCTTATCGGATTACCGGCAAACATATCATCATCACCAAAGCGCAACAAACCTCCCGGCAACCCCGGCAAATTACCGGCATTGTGGTCGACGACAGGGGCGAGCCCATTATCGGGGCGAATGTAGTGGAGGCCGGTACGTCGAACGGCACGATTACCGATACCGATGGCAAGTTCGTCCTCCAGGTACCTGCCCAATCCGAATTGCAAATCTCTTACATCGGCTATATCCCCAAGCAGTTGAAAACGGGACGGCAGACTACTTTCCGCATCGTATTGGAAGAAGACACCAAAAAGCTTGAAGAAGTGGTGGTGATCGGCTACGGCACTCAAAAGAAATCCGACGTATCTGGTTCCGTCACGACCGTATCGGGCGATAAGATCGCCAACCTGCCCACTTCCGGCGCAGCCGAAGCCCTGCAGGGCATGGCTCCCGGCCTGTCGGTCAACTTCGGAACCGGCGCGCCAGGTGCCAAACCCAATATGATGGTACGCGGCATGACCTCGTGGGGTTCCAGCAACGAACCGCTGGTGATTATCGACGGCGTGCCGGGCGATATGTCGTTTCTCAATCCGGAAGATATTAAATCCATGACCGTGCTGAAAGATGCCGCCACGGCCGCCATCTACGGAGCCAGGGCCGCCGCCGGCGTTATCCTGATCGAAACTCACCGCGGAACCAAGCAAGAGCCCAAGATTACCGTGTCGGCCTACGTCGGAATGGACGACCTGCCCAAGCGAATGGATGTGTGCAACGCGGCCGAATATATCTATGTGAATAAAATGGCCCTGACGAATGCCGGCATCGCCTCCAACCGCTGGCCCCGGTATATCTCGGCTTACGAAGCCGACCCTTCGCAGTTTGCCGATACCGACTGGCAAAAAGAATACTATCGCCGCGGCCTCACCCAGAAGTACAACCTGGGGTATACGGCCGGCAACGAGCAGATGAACGTCGCCCTTTCCGGCTTTTATTCCTCTACCGACGGTATCGTGATCGGGACCGGTTCCGACAAATACGGGTTCCGGCTCAATTCCGACATCAAGCGGGGCAAGTTCAAAATGGGCGAATCCGTCAGTTACGGCCGCCTGACGGTCGATCCGGAAGCCAATACCGGTTTTCCGGGCATGTATCAGACTACGAATATCGAGCCTCTGGTTCCGGTGTACGACGCCGGCAATGACGGCGGTTACGGAGGCGCCATTGCCGGTATGGGAATGACCGATGCCGCCAATCCCGTGGCCTTCAACAACCTGATCCGTACCAAAGAGGCTACCGATTATATTACGGCCTCGGCCTATCTTCAATATGAGCCTATCGAGGATTTGGTAATCAAATTTCAGGCCGGGCGCAACATGAGCTTTTATCATTATAAAAGCTTTACCCCTACCTATTATGTAGGAGCCAACAACGTAAATACTATCGCTTCCCTGTACGAAACGCGCAGCAAGACTACGGAAGACTTGTTGGAGCTTACCGCCAACTACGGCAAAACCTTCGGCGAGAAACATTCCCTTCAGGCCCTTCTGGGTATTTCCCAGGAAGAAAACCGCTTCGACGACCAGGTAGGCTCTACCTCCCGGTTTGAAAACAACGATATGCCTTACCTCGAGCATGGGCAAGACAATTATGCCGTCGACGGCGGCTACAACCGGTATGCGTTGCGTTCCGCCTTCGGCCGGGTAAGCTACAATTACGATTACCGCTACATGGCCATGATTTCCGCCCGCTACGACGGCTCGTCCCGTTTCGGCGAAGGCCATAAATGGGGCTTTTTTCCTTCCGCCTCGTTGGGATGGAACATTGCCAACGAAGCTTTCTGGGAAGGACTGAAAGAAACGGTTTCCACCTTCAAGCTCCGCCTCAGTTACGGGGCGTTGGGGAATCAGTCGATCGGCAACTACAAATACATTCCGCGGCTTACTTATAACACCGACCATCTGAACTATCCCCTCGGCGGCCAGGCTATCAACCTGGGCTATGCCGTGATCGGGCTGCCTTCTACCAACATCAAATGGGAAACTACGCTCTATAAAAACATCGGGGTGGATATGGGGCTTTGGAACAACAAGCTGGAATTATCGGTAGAAGGCTATATCAAGGATACCCGCGACATGCTTTCTTCCAAGAACATCAGTCTTTGTACCGGCTTCGGCCCGTTGATCGTGAACGAAGGGAAACTGCGTACCACCGGTATCGAACTGCAAGCCATTTATCACGGCAGCGTGGGAGCCTTCAAATACGATCTGGATATGAACCTCTCGCATTACAAAAGCGTGCTGAAAGAAATGTCCGATCCGGGCTATGTGAACGAATCCGGCCCGGCCCGTACCTACGTAGGGGGCGAAATCGGTGAATTTTGGGTGCTCGAAACAGCCGGCATTTTCCAAAGCCAGCAGGAAGTGGATGCGTGGAACCAGGCGCACGGCTCGAAAGACGCGGCCGGCAATTGGCTGCCCTTGCAACCGGCCGCCAAACCGGGAGACATTCGTTTTATCGACCAGAACAACGACGGCAAGCTCGATTCCAACGACAAAGTAAAAGTAGGCAGCGGCAATCCCAAGGTGGTACTCGGCTTCAACGTCAATCTGGCCTGGCGCGGCTTCGACCTGGTTGCCAATTTCTATGGCAATTTCGGCGTGAAACGATACAACGGCATGAAACGCCAGTTGCAACGGATGGATAAGAACTTTAATTACGGCCGCGACGCCCTGAGAGCCTGGACGGCAGAGCATCCCGATACCGACGTGCCCCGTGCGGTGATCGGCGATCCCAACGGCAATATCCAGACTTCCGACCGTTTTGTGGAAAACGGCGATTATCTGAGGCTGAATAATTTGCAGATCGGCTACAATATGCCGGCCAAGGTATGCCGCGAGCTTCATCTTGCCAATCTCCGCGTGTACGTGGGCGCCAATCGGCTGTTCACCATTACCGGCTACAAAGGGTACGATCCGGGCACGGGGGCTACGGCTAAAGACGATTCGACAGGCGACTATGTGTATATGGGAGTAGACGATGCGCTCTACCCGCTGAGCCGTACCTATATGGTGGGCCTGAAACTAGGTTTTTAATCATTAAAAGCGAAGACGAACATGAAAATCAAGCATATCATCCTGGCGGGCGTGGCCGCATGTATGAGCCTCGCCGGCTGTACCGGAAATTTCCTCGACGAGGAAACCGATCCCAACAATCTTACGCCCGGCATATTCTGGAAAAATGAAGGTGACATCGTAAAAGGGCTGACCAGCACCTATGCGTACCTGCAACCCAATATGCAATGGGCCGCTCCGTTCGAGCGGTTTATCGTAGTAGATTGCTATCGAAGCGACGAGCTCGATTTCCGGGCCGACGTGACTTCGTGGCTGCAAATCGCCACCTTTGTCAATACGCCTACCAACAGCGTGTCGAAATCGGAATGGACGTATTTATATACGGGCATCAACTATGCCAACCAATGTATAGACAATATCCCCGTTGTGCCGGACGTAGCCGACGAGGTGAAAGAGAGGGCCGTGGCGGAAGCTCGTTTTTTGCGGGCTTACTATTATTACCGGCTTTACTTGAACTTCGGGGAACGCATCCCCCTTTACGAGCGATCGTTGGAGGGAACCGACGAGGAATTTTATCCCGAACAAGCCGCGCCCGGCCGGTTGGTTTCTTTTATTGAAAAGGAATTGACGGAAGTACAGTCCATTCTTCCCGAGCCGGGTGCGTATGCCGATGGCCAGGCCGGCCGTGTCACCCGCTATGCGGCGGCGGCTATATTGGGTAAATTCTACCTATTCCGCCACGAAGAAGCCAAGGCCGAGAAGGAATTTGCCAAGTTGATCGGGAAATATGAACTGATGGAGAATTACCGGGATAACTTCGACGGATTGCATAAGAATAACAAGGAATCCGTATTCGAGATACAGTTTTCGGGCGACCGTTCGGGCGGCCACCGGGAGTATCACCGTATTGCCCTTCATCTGGCCTCGTCGAATGCCGAAGGCTATGAAGAGGCCTATCCCTCCGACTGGTTGTTCGAGACCTTGAAAAAAGACCTCACGACAGACGGCCGGTACAGCCAACGGCTTTACAGCACGATCCTGTTCGACGACCCTGAGACAAAAGCTTTTTATTTTGAAGAAGGCAAACATTTCGCCGATTATCACCGTCCGGGAGAAATATTCTGGCATAAATACGTCACCTGGGATCCGTCGCAGAGCCAATATTGGGATTGTAGCGCATACAATATTCCCGTGGTGCGTTATGCCGATGTCTTGTTGTTGTATGCCGAATGTTTGAATCATCGCGGGGCTACGGCCGAGGCCATCGGCTATATCAATCAGGTGCGCCGGCGGGTAGATGCTCCGGATTTGCCTGCTACGCTATCCAAAGCACAAGTGCTCAGTCACTTGCAGGAAGTGGAGCGGCCTTGCGAGCTGGCTCTCGAAGGCACGCGCTGGTACGACCTGGTTCGTTGGGGTATCGTGGGGAAGGCGCTTCGCGAGCATAATAAGCCCTATGTGGAAAATTTTGTGGAATCCAAGCATTTGCTCTTCCCGATTCCGCACGATGAATTTCTGCTGAACCCGGATTGGGAACAGAATCCTAATTTCAGTAAATAACCCGATGTTTTCAACCCTATTTCCTATCATGCTCATGCAAATGAAAAAGATTATTTTTTGGCAGGTCGCAACCTATGCTGTCGTCTGCTGCGTAGCCGCCTCCTCCTGCGTGTCGCGGCCCGGCGACGGCAGCCGGGCTTCGGCCTTAGGCATCTCTCTTGCGGAGAAACGCGACGATTTCACTAACCTGCTCAATATAAAAAACGTGCCTCGTACGCCCACCGACCGCGACTGCTCTCTTTTTGCCGACTTAGGCTCTTGGATCGGCTACGCTCTGCCTGAAAACGAAGCTACCCGCTATGCCGGCGGCTTTATCGGGCCCTTTGTCATGACCGGGGGCGGCTGGGTTTCTCCCTGCGTGGCCCGGCCGGTACTTCATATCGAGGGCCGGGCGTACGATTTTGCCCGCAATATCCAGACCTCGCGATACCTCCCCGGCAAGTTGGTACAGGAATTTCGCGACGAGCAAATCGGTTGCCTTACCGAACTCTGTTTCCATACGCCTTATACGGCCGTTATCCGCACTACCTTCCGCAATCTGAGCGATCGCCCTCTTTCTCTTACGCTCGGCTGGGAGGGGGAAATAGATAACCGGGCAGCAGGAAAAATAGAGGCGGAGGGGCTTACCGCCCGTATTAGCCGCGAGGCCGACCGCTCTGTGCTAGCCGTTCGCTTTGCCACTGCCGGCGCGGTACGGATAGTGGGAAAAGATAGCCTTCGCGTGGCGGAAAAACACGCATATGCTTTGCCTGCCGGAGCCGCATATCAAAGTATAATGACCCAATCTTTCGCCTTTGCTCCGGAAGAATTGCCGGAAGAACTGGAGGGAGCCGCTTCGCTGGATGCGGAAGAAGTTTTCCGTGCGAATGAAACGCGTTGGAACGGCTATCTTTCTTCCCTTTTCCGGGGCGACAGCCCGTTTCTGGAGGATGCAGGCTGCCGGCGGGTATTGGTAAAAGCATTGATGACGCTTACCGCCAACTGGCGTAGCCCGGCCGGCGATTTGCTGCATGCCGGTTGTTATCCTTCTTACAACGGGTTTTACGGATTCTGGTCGTGGGATTCCTGGAAGCATGCTTCGGCTACCGCGCTGTTCAATCCGGAGCTGGCTAAGAACGAAGTTCGCGCTTTGTTCGACTATCAGGCTGCCGACGGCATGATTCCCGACTTCGTGAGTTATCGTAAAAGCCGCATCAACTGGCGCGATACCAAACCTCCGCTGGCGGCGTGGGCTGTGATGAATATATACGAAGCTACCGGCGATCTGGAATTCGTGAAAGAAATGTTCGACAAGTTATATGCTTATCATCGGTGGTGGTATACTCATCGCGACCACGATGAAAACGGCATTTGCGAATATGGTTCCACCGACGGCACCTTGGTGGCAGCCGCCTGGGAAAGCGGCATGGACAACGGCGTCCGTTTCGATGAAACCCAGATGCTCCGGAATAAGCCTGATCATGCCTGGTCGATGAACCAGGAAAACGTTTGTTTGAATTCTTTTCTATATGCCGAGAAAGGCTACCTGGCGCAGCTGGCGGAAAAGATAGGGAAGCCGGAATTGGCTGTCCGGCTCGGGCAGGAAGCGGAAGCGATCCGGGCCTATGTGCAACAAAAGATGTTCGATCCCCAAACGGGTTTCTTTTATGATATTCGTCTGGGCAGCGGCGAACCGGTAAAAGTAATGGGCGCCGAAGGCTGGCTTCCCTTATGGGCTGGCATCGCTACGCCCGCGCAAGCCCGGCAAGTAGTGAACCATATGCTCGATCCGGAGAAGTTCAACACTCCGGTACCCCTCGGAACGCTGGATGTAAGCCATCCCAAGCTTCGTCCTGTGCGCGGTTACTGGCGCGGGCCGGTCTGGATCGATCAGCTTTACTTCGGGGTAAGCGGTCTTCGCCGGTATGGTTATCAGGCGGAAGCCGACCGGTTGGTGGAGCAATATCTCCGGAATGCCCGGGGATTGCTTACCGATGGCCCCATTCATGAAAATTACAACCCGCTTACCGGCGAGGCCCTGAATTGTCCGAATTTCGGCTGGTCGTCGGCTACCACGATCCGTCTGTTATTGAATTTATAAATCAAGTGCTTATGAAAACCAAATTTATAGCGAGCTTTATTTTCCTTACGGCTTTTTCGTGGCTGCATGCGCAATATAGCGGGGCGCCCGTCGAGCGGGCCGTTGGTGCGGATGTCTCCCTCGGGGATACGGTTTCTTTGAAAAACCGCTCCGATAAGTATCCCCGCTCCCCCAACGACTGGGAAAACTTCGATGTGCTCCATATCAACCGGCTACCATCCGCCGCTACTTTCCTGGGGTATCCCACGCGAACCCTGGCGCTGGCAGGCGATAAAGCGGCTTCCCCGTATTATGCCAGCCTCGACGGAACCTGGAAATTCCACTACGCCGGCCGGGTAGCCGATCGTCCGCTTGATTTCTGGAAAACCGCTGCCGATGTGTCCGGCTGGGCCGATATTCGGGTACCGGGCAACTGGGAATTGCAGGGGTTCGGCTATCCTTTTTATGTAGGTAGTGGTTATGGATTTCCTAAGAATCCGCCCCTCGTGCCCGTCGATAATAGCCCCGTCGGTTCCTATAAACGCACTTTTACAGTGCCTGAAAATTGGCAGGGGAGACAAATTATTCTTCACTTCGGCAGCGTCGCTTCGGCTTTTTATGTGTGGGTAAACGGCCGGGCCGTAGGTTATTCGCAGGATTCGAAAACGCCGGCCGAATTTGACATCAGCCCCTATGTGCGTCCCGGGGCCGGCAACGAAATAGCCGTTCAGGTTTTTAAATTCAGCGACGGTTATTATCTGGAAGATCAGGATTTCTGGCGGCTGGCCGGCATCCAGCGGGGTGTCTATCTGTATGCTCGTCCGCAAACCCATATCCGCGATTTCGAAGTTGTGGCCGGGTTGGATAGCTCGTATCTAAACGGCAAGCTGGGCTTGTATGTGGAACTGGGCAATCCCGACCTTTCGAAAATCAAAGGCGTGGAAGTAGAGGTCGATTTGTTGGATAAAACCGGCAAAAGTTTATATGCCGAACGGAAAAAAGTCTCCCGGGGCGCTTCTTTGCTGGAATTTCATCGCCAGGTGGAACGGCCGCTTGCCTGGAGCGCGGAAAAACCGAATCTCTATCGGTTGGTACTTACGCTCCGGGTGAACGGAAAAGTGGAAGAAGTCGTTGCCCGTCATATCGGGTTCCGCACGGTCGAGATCAAACATGCCCAGTTGCTCGTCAACGGCCGGCCGGTCTATATCAAGGGCGTGAACCGCCACGAGCACGATGCTGTGGCGGGGCATGTGGTCGACGAAGCTTCCATGCTCCGCGACATCCGGTTGATGAAACAATACAACATCAACAGCGTCCGTACTTCGCATTATCCCAACGATCCCCGCTGGTATGAGCTATGCGACCAATACGGCCTGTACGTATTCGACGAGGCGAATATCGAAAGCCACGGGATGGGATACGATCCCGGCAAATGCCTGGCTAACCAACCCGGATGGCAGCCGGCGTTTATCGACCGTACCGAGCGCATGTTCGAACGGGATAAGAATCATCCCAGCGTGATTGTCTGGTCGTTGGGCAACGAGTCGGGAGAAGGGTGCAATTTCGCCGCCACCTATCGCTGGCTGCATGCCCGCGATCGCTCGCATCGTCCGGTACATTCGGAGGATGGCATCAAGGGGCCTTATACCGATATATTCTGTCCGATGTATAAGAAGATCGATGTCCTGATCAATCATTCCCTTTATCTGCCCGCCAAACCGCTTATCCTCTGCGAATATGCGCATGCGATGGGAAACAGCGTAGGCAATTTGCAGGATTACTGGGATGTAATCGAAAAATATCCCAGCTTGCAGGGAGGGCATATCTGGGATTGGGTAGATCAGGGTTTGGCCGGGCGTACCCCTGACGGACGTTTTTACTGGGCGTACGGGGGCGATCTGGCTCCGGCCGGAACGCCCAGCAGCGGCAACTTCTGCATGAACGGCCTGGTCGCTGCCGATCGCAGCCCCAAACCGCATGTGTGGGAGGTGAAAAAAGTATACCAGAACATCGGTTTCCGCCTGGCCGATTATGCTACCGGTTTGGTGGAACTTACCAATAAGTTTTTCTTCACCGACTTATCCGATTTCACTTTCGGCTGGCGACTGGAAGCCAACGGCCTCCCTTTGGCTTCGGGCACGATCGATTCCGTAGCCCTTGCTGCCGGCGAGACCGGCCTTTTCAAGGCTGCATTTCCGTTGCTTCGCCCGCAACCGAATACGGAATATTACCTTAATTTTTATGCGTATCAAAAAGCCGGGGAAGGTTTGCTGGCAGCCGGCCATGAAGTAGCTAAAGAGCAGGTGAAACTGCCTTTCTTTGTGCCTTTGGTGGAAACTTCGCAAGCGGAAGCCGTTTCAAGCTGCCCGGTCGGGATGCGGCAGGAAGGATCGGTGCTAAGATTGACGGCCGGCACGTTTTCCGTCGGAATCGATACGTTGACCGGAGCTTTATGTTCTTTCCGGGCCGACGGTAAAGAGCGGATACAAGAGGCTTTGCGTCCCAACTTCTGGCGTCCGTCTACCGACAACGACCTGGGCAGCGATCTGGCCCGCCGATGCGACCCCTGGCGGCATGCCGGCCGGGATGCCCGGCTGGAAAGCATGCAGCGACAAGTTGTAGACGCATCTACCTACCGGGTAGTATCTCGTTATCGGCTTCCTCAGGAAGTAGCTTCGTCGGCCTTTATCATTACCTATACCGTTGCAGGGGGCGGTTTCCTCGACGTAGAAGCCGAGTTTATCCCGGCCCATGACACGCTGCCGTTCCTGCCTCGGCTGGGCGTCAGCCTGACTTTGCCGAAGGAATACGACCGGATGGAATGGTTCGGCCGCGGGCCGCACGAGAACTATTGCGACCGGTATACGAGCGCCTTTGTCGGCTTATACCGAGGCACGGTATGGGAACAATATTTCCCCTACGATCGCCCGCAGGAGACGGGCAACAAGACGGAAGTGCGCTGGATGAGCCTTGCCAATCCCAGCGGGGAGGGGATAAAAGCTTCGGGTCGTCCTTATCTGAGCAGCAGCGCTTATCTTTTCGCCACGGAAGATTTGAGCGAGCCGGATCTGAAAAAGCACCAGCGGCATATGAGCGATATACAGCCTGAGGATTTAGTAACCTGGAATATCGATCTGAAACAAATGGGCCTGGGCGGAGATACGAGTTGGGGTGCCTATCCGCATGAGCCTTATCTTATTCCGGCGCGCCGGATGAAGTTTGCTTTTCGTCTCTATCCTGTAACTCCGAATTAGCTCTCAGCCTGCTACGGAAAGCAGAGAGGGGCCGTTTAGGCGGCTCCTCTCTATCTCTTTATCGGCAAACTCTATCGCCTTGTGCCAACAATTTCCCTAACCTGGTTGTTATCTTTGTAAAGGACATGCGATCCATCACACCATTTAAAAAATAAAAATATATGGAAATTGTAAAAGTTGTAGGCAGAGAGATTTTGGACTCCCGCGGTAATCCCACAGTAGAAGTTGACGTACATTTGGCCTCCGGCGCTTTCGGACGCGCCGCCGTGCCTTCGGGCGCCTCTACCGGCGAAAACGAAGCTATCGAACTTCGCGACGGCGATAAAAAACGCTATGGCGGCAAAGGCGTGCTGAAAGCTGTAGATAACGTAAATAACCGGATCGGGCCGGCCATCCTCGGCATGAGCGCTCTCAACCAACGCGAAATCGATCATAAACTCCTTTCCCTCGACGGAACGACCACGAAATCGGAACTGGGCGCCAACGCCATGCTCGGCGTTTCCCTGGCCGTTGCAAAAGCCGCGGCTCATTACCTCGATCAACCCCTCTACCGGTATATCGGCGGTACGAACACCTATGTGATGCCTGTGCCGATGATGAACATCATCAACGGCGGTTCGCATTCCGACGCTCCCATCGCTTTCCAGGAATTTATGATTCGTCCGGTAGGAGCTACCAGTTTCCGCGAAGGCCTCCGCATGGGCGCCGAAGTGTTCCACGCCCTGAAGAAAGTGCTGCACGACCGCGGTTTAAGTACGGCTGTCGGCGACGAAGGCGGTTTCGCGCCTGTATTGAACGGCACCGAAGACGCCCTCAATTCCATTATGGTCGCCATTCAAGCTGCCGGATACGAGCCGGGCCGGGATGTCACCATCGCCATGGACTGCGCCGCTTCCGAATTTTATCACGACGGCATTTACGATTATACCAAATTCGAAGGCGTAGGCGGCGCCAAGCGCACAGCAGCCCAGCAGGTGGCTTACCTGAGCGACCTGGTCGACAAGTATCCCATCGACTCGATTGAGGACGGAATGGATGAAAACGACTGGGACGGTTGGAAGATCCTGACCGCCGCCCTGGGTTCCCGTTGCCAGTTGGTAGGCGACGACCTGTTCGTTACCAACGTAGACTTCCTTAAAAAAGGCATCGAAAACGGTTGCGCCAACTCGATCCTGATTAAAGTCAACCAGATCGGTACCCTTAGCGAAACCTTGGATGCCATCGAAATGGCCCATCGCAACGGCTACACCTCGGTTACTTCCCACCGTTCGGGCGAAACGGAAGACGCCACGATCGCCGACATTGCGGTCGCCACCAACTCCGGCCAGATCAAGACCGGTTCGCTGAGCCGCTCCGACCGCATGGCCAAATACAACCAATTGCTCCGCATCGAAGAAGAACTGGGCAACCTGGCGATATACGGCTATAAAACATATAAAAGATAAAAGACGGTAAAAAACAACACGTCGGAAAAGAAAAAGAGGGGATGCCGGGTGCAAGGTTCACCGAGACATCCCCTTTTTGCGTGCATACTAGTGCTGCCCTACCTCCAATTTGAAAATAGGTTCTTTTGATCGGTATGAGCATCATCCGATCTTTCGCTTTTTTGATACGGGGCTGGCAAGCGTTTCTGCTCATCAACTACAGGTAACTATTAATACGGATGATCAGGGGATTTTTGCCACTTCTTTGGATAATGAATATGCGTTGGTGGCGTTGGCTCTGTTGAAAAAGAAGGATAAGGAAGGCAATTATTGTTATACTCGCCAACAGGTTTTGCAATGGTTGGAACAGGTATATCAGAATGGCAAGAAATACCGGTTTGGTAGGGGAGAAACGGGAAATAAGCAAATACCTTTCCGATACAATCCGCTCCGTTAGTTCGAAAAACCGTGTTACATCAGGACCATAGCATTCCTGAAGTAACTACAATCCCTTCTCCCTGTGGCATCTGTCCTTTTATACCCGGGAAGCGGCAGGGGGAAAGCCGACTTGCTGCAAAGCCGCAAACGTCTTCTTTCCTTTCAGGTAAAAAAGCGCGAGCAAGCTGCGTTGCAGTATTTCCGGGATAGGCTTGTTAACGGTCTTTTCCAAATTCTCCCGGCGTTTGGGGGCATATAGTGTACGAAGGCTGAAAAACTCCTTCCGGGCCTGATAAACCGCTTTCGCATTCGCAGGATGGCCGGATAACAGGAATTTAAGAGCCGCCAAATAGTCCAGCCAGAAACGTACCCGCATTACGTGGCCAAGGGCTTCTTCGGGCAGGTTCTTATACAACATCAACAAATTGTTGCGGAAATTCAGGAAAGTTTTGCGCGGGCTTTCCGTACTCAACGTGGCGCCCCCTACATGATAAACCACCGAATCCGGCGTGCAAACCACCCGGTAACCGCGCGCGCGCAGCCGCCAGCATAGATCGATCTCTTCCTGATGGGCGAAAAAGCCGGCGTCGAGGCCGCCCGCCGCCTTATATACCGCTGTGCGGATAAACAAACAGGCTCCGGTAGCCCAAAGCAAATCGGCCGGCGTATCGTATTGGCCCCGGTCGGTTTCTACCGCGCCTAAGATACGGCCCCGGCAGAAAGGATAGCCGTACCGATCCAGATAGCCCCCCGCCGCGCCTGCATATTCGAAACGCTCCGGTTCGCGCCGGGCCCGGATCTTCGGCTGGGCGGCCACTATCTGCGGATCGCTTTCCAAGGCGCCAAGGGGAGCGTCGAGCCAACCCGGCGTTACCTCCACGTCGCTGTTGAGCAAGACCACATAGTCGGCGTCGATATGTTTCAAAGCCTGGTTGTAGCCTTCGGCGAACCCATAATTCCGGCCTAGTTCGATCAGCCCCACGGATGGGAATTTCTTGCGCAGCATGGCTAGCGAGTCGTCGGTCGAACCGTTGTCGGCCACGATTACCGACGCGATTTCCGAAGGGCTGCAGGCCACCACCGAAGGCAGGAACTTTTCCATCAATGCCCGGCCGTTCCAGTTCAGGATAACAATGGCTGTTTTGCTCATTTCGTGTCTCTTTTATGTTTCCAACGTTTATGCGTCCAGAGCCAGCCGGCCGGGTGGCGAAGAATCATCCGCTCCATCATCTGCGCGTATTGCCCGGTAATCCAAAACTCAGGCGTTTCTTTGGGACGCTTGGTCAGAAGCTCCATCGTCAAGGTGTAATAGCCCCGTTTGACCGGTTTCACATCCAGGAAGACAACCGGCAGGTCCAGCTTGCGGGCCATTCGTTCGGGGCCGGTCAGGAAAGGCGTATCCTGATGAAGGAAATCGGTCCAGAAATGCAGGTTCGCCCGGCTGGGCGTCTGGTCGGCAATGAAGATCACTACCGACCGCGTTTTTTCCTGTTTCAACCGGATCACGTCGCGCACCGTATCGTTCTTCTTGATCAGATACGAGGCAAAACGCGTACGCAGATCGATGAAAAGCTGGTCGAACGCCTTATTATTCAGCGGACGATAGATTTGGTAAATCCGCGAATCTTCGAAATAGGTAGTCGATCCCGAGTACCATTCCCAATTCCCGAAATGGCCCATCAGCAAGAGGATACACGTATGCCCCTCGGCCATCAGCTTGTCGATCAGTTCCGGGTTTTCGATCACGGCGCGCCGCTTGATCTCGTCGAGCGAAATATGGGCCAGCTTTATGGTCTCTACCACATAATCGGCGAAATGCCGGTAAAAACCTTTTTCCAGCTCGCGCAGTTCTTTCTCCGTTTTTCCGGGAAAGGAAGCGGCCAGGTTGCGCCGTACTACTCGCAGCCGGTAGCGGGCCACGCGGTAAATGAGCAGATAAAAAATATCCGAAAGAAAATAAAGCGCGCCCATCGGCAAGAGGGCATGCAGTTTCACCCAGCCGTAAATCAGCGCATATTGCAATTTAGTTCCCATATTCCGTGATCAATAAAGCCGTTTTATCTTCATTCCATCCTCCCAGGCGTACCCGTCGGGTCGTGTTCGCCAGCGAAGCATCGTAAGGAATCTCCACTTTGATATAATTTTCCGTAAACCCGTGCATCTTTCCCTCTTTCCGTGCCTGTTCAAACAATACTTCCGCCTCGCTTCCGATATGCGCCTGGTAGAAAGCATACAGTTTGCGATCGGAAATATCCAGCAATTGCTGGCTGCGGGCATGCTTCGTTTTCGGATCGACCACGTATTCGATTTTCAAAGCCCCCGTGCCCGGTCGCTCGGAATAGCTGAATACATGCAACTGGCTAATATCCAGACTTTCTATAAACGTGCGGGCCGTTTCGAAATAGGCGTCTGTTTCGCCCCGCGTGCCCACAATCACATCCACGCCGATAAAGGCATGCGGCATCGCCGTTTTTATTTTTTCGATCTTATGCCGGAAAAGCGCCGTATCGTACCGGCGACGCATCAGGCTCAGCACCTCGTCGGAGCCGCTTTGCAACGGAATATGGAAATGGGGAGCGAACCGCCGGCTGCCGGCTACGAAGTCGATGGCCTCGTCGGTAATCAGATTCGGTTCGATCGAGGAAATCCGGTAGCGAACGATCCCTTCCACCTTGTCGAGGGCGCGGATCAGGTCGATAAACGATTCTCCCGTACTCTTGCCGAAATCCCCGATATTCACCCCCGTCAACACAATTTCTTTTCCTCCGGCCCGCGCTACGTCCTCCGCTTGGGCTACCAGGCTGGCGATCGTTCCGTTGCGGCTTCGCCCGCGGGCAAAGGGAATGGTGCAATAGGAACAAAAGTAATCGCACCCGTCTTGCACTTTCAGGAAATGCCGTGTACGGTCGTCGGCCGAGCAGGAAGGCGAGAACGTGCGTATATCTTTGGCGGGCGAAGCGACCACAGCCCCTCCGTCCGCTTTTTTATCGAGATTTTCCAGGTAACGAAGCAGGTCGAGCTTCTGTTCCGCTCCCAATACCAGGTCGACGCCTTCGATATGCGCCACTTCTTCCGGCTTCAACTGAGCGTAACAGCCGGTTACGACGATAAATGCGCCGGGATGCTGCTTGCTGATCCGGCGGATGGCTTGCCGGCATTTTTTGTCGGCCAGTTCGGTAACGGAGCAGGTGTTCACCACGCATATATCCGCCTTCTCGCCCGGGCGCGCTTTCCGGATGCCTCGCCCGGCCAGTAATTTTCCGATGGTGGATGTTTCGGCAAAGTTGAGTTTGCAGCCCAGGGTATAGTAGGCCGCCCGTTTATTTTCGAAAACAGAGTTATCTATCATTTACTTGGAATTAGCGCACAAACTTAGATAAAAATTTCCACAATGAGGCAGACCGGGCGGGGCGCACAGCGGATAAATCGCTTTTTTTAGTTGTTTATCTGCGTGATTGTCTTTACTTTTGCCCGAAATACACAAATTTGTGCCATGATCGAAGAGAATTTCATTAAAATCTACGAGAAGAGTTTCCGCGAGAACTGGGCGCTGCCCGCCCTGACGGATTACGGGAAAGGCCATACCTATACGTTCGAGGATGTGGCGCGCGAGATCGCCCGCATTCATATCCTGTTCGAAGAATGCCAGATCCGCCGGGGCGACAAGATCGCGCTGGTCGGAAAAGACAGCGCTCGCTGGTGCATCGTCTACATGGCCGCCGTTACCTACGGCGCGATTATCGTGCCCATCCTGCAAGATTTCAATCCCAACGATATTCACCATATCATCAATCATTCCGAATCGGTCTTTCTGTTTGTAAGCGATCGTATCTGGGATTCGCTCGAAGAGGATAAGATCGAAGAGGTGCGCGGCGTATTCTCGCTTTCCGATTTCCGCTGCCTTCACCAACGCGACGGCGAAAGCATCCAGAAACTCCTCAAATCGATGGATGAAAAAATGGCGGCCAAATACCCCCGCGGTTTCAGCCCCGAGGATATTAAGTATGCCGAGCTGGATAACGACAAAGTGGTACTGCTCAACTATACTTCCGGCACGACGGGGTTCAGCAAGGGGGTGATGCTGACGGGCAATAACCTGGCCGGCAACGTGACCTATGCCAAAACCCTCGACCTGCTTTTCCGCGGCGACCGCGAGCTCTGTTTCCTTCCTCTGGCCCACGCCTATAGCTGCGCCTTCAATTTCCTGGTGCCTATGGCTGTCGGCGCGCATGTGTATCTGCTGGGGAAAGTGCCCTCTCCGAAAATCCTGCTGAAAGCCTTCGAAGAGGTGAAACCCAATCTGATTCTGACCGTCCCGCTTATCCTGGAGAAGATTTACAAGAAAATGATCGTGCCTCAGCTTAGCAAACGAACCTTGAAACTGGCTTTGAATATCCCCTTGCTCGACTCCCGCATCTATGCCCAGATACGCAAACACCTGGTCGACGCCCTGGGCGGCCGTTTCCGGGAAGTGATCGTAGGCGGAGCGGCGATGAACCAGGAAGTGACCGACTTTTTATACAAGATCAGATTCCCTTTCACCGTGGGCTACGGCATGACGGAATGCGGGCCGCTCATCAGCTACGACCACCATTACGAGTTTGTGCCCGGCTCCTGCGGCCAGATTCTGAAAGGCATCATGAAGGTACGCATCGATTCCGACGATCCCTATCATAAGGTGGGTGAAATACAGGTATCCGGCGAAAACGTGATGAAAGGTTATTATAAAAACGAAGATGCTACCCGCAGCGTATTCACCGACGACGGCTGGCTGAAAACGGGCGATCTGGGCACCATCGACGCCGACAACCGCATCTTTATCCGCGGGCGGAGCAAGACGATGATTCTGGGCCCGAGCGGGCAGAACATCTATCCCGAAGAAATCGAGTCGAAACTCAACAATCTGCCTTTCGTGATGGAAAGCCTGGTGGTGGAAAAGAACGGCAAACTGATCGGCATGGTCTACCCCGACTACGACACGGTAGACAGCACCGGAATTTCGCATACCGACCTGCCGGTGATTATGGAACAGAACCGCGCGGAGCTCAACAAGCTTCTGGCGCCCTACGAAGCCATCAGCCAAATTCAGCTTTATCCTACCGAATTCGAGAAGACGCCCAAGAAAAGCATCAAGCGCTATCTGTATAGCAATTATTAAAAAACAGTCGGCGCGGCTGTGCGGAAAACCTCACGGAAAAAGGCATACCTTATCAGAAAAAAACGACAATAAGTACCGGCCGGAACCGCGATGTAAAAGGCGTTTTGCAACCGGCTTATTATCAAGGGTATAGAAATGGTGAAAAATTCATGCTTATGGAATGGAAATTTCATCGGCATGCAATTCGAATTTCATGCCGGTGTATTTCCGGTTTCTCAGGCATGAAATCCCGATTTCCCGGCAACGGCCTTTTTCCCGGATAAAAAAAATGACAATAACCCCCTCCCCGGTTTCTTCCTTTTTCCCCCGGTTTCCGGCCTTGCCGGCGAGCAGCATACGCCTAGTTTCCGGCCGGTTGCGGCCTTTGTTTGCCCTTCCCGGCTTCCGGTTCCGGCCCGAAGCCTCTGCAAGGGGGCAGGTGGGAAAGAAAGAAGGAAAATTTGGCGTTTTTTGAGAATTTAACCTTAATTCGATTTCCTTATTTTATCTTTGCACGGATGGAAGTTGCCAATCATAGAAGAGAAGAAAAAGTGCAAGTACTTGCACTCAAGGAAGAAGGAAACCCTTCTTCCTTTGAATACTTATATGAACGATGGAGCGGCAAACTTTATCATTTCGTATTGCGTATGTCGCGCGGAGACCGCTACCTGGCAGAGGAAATCGTACAATCCGTTTTCATCAAAGTATGGGAAAAGCGCCGTGAACTGGACGCCGACAAATCTTTCGGGGCCTTCCTTTGCACGCTGGCCAAAAACCGGTTGCTCAATATCTATCAACGCCGGATGTCGGAATTTCTTTATCTCAGCGAAGCGGGGAAATTATCCGCCGCCGATAATACCACCGAAGAAGAGGTGGAATACCATTTGCTGGACGAGTATATCCGCACTTTGATTGCCCGGCTGCCTCCCGCCCGCCGCAAAATATTCGAGTTAAGCCGTGTGCACCATTTGTCGAACAAAGAAATCTCCGCCCGGCTCCGGCTTTCGGAAAACACCGTAGAATCGCAATTAACCAAAGCAATCGCCTTCCTCCGGCAGCACATTCTGCAACATTATAAACTATCCGTTTCCTTGCTGGCTGGCTTATACCTTTCTTGAATTTTTTCTCAACCCCGGAAGCTTCCGATTATGGAGGGCTCCCCCCCGCTGGCGGTGCGGGAGATAAAGCAAGCCGGCCCTTCCGTGGAAGAGTAAACGATCTTGTGGCGAAGAACATTTAATATAAGTTAAAACAGCGTCGCGGAATAACGGAACCCGTGCTCCTGTCTGTATACCTTGATAGAAACGAAAAAATGGAAAAAAGCGAGCACATCCGGTTATTCGACAAATTCCTGCAAAAGCAGGCTACCCCTGAAGAAGTCAGGCAACTTATCCGCTGGTTGGAAAACGGAGCGGAATTTCATGCTTGGGCCGACGAGGAATGGCGTGCGGCTTCCCCGGAAATGGAACCGGAGTTGCAGCGGCAACTGCTCCGGCAAATCCAGACCCGGCTGCAACCGGAAACACCGGCCCACAGCCTGCGGCCCTCCCGCCGGCTGTGGGCCTGGTCCCGGCATCTGGCGGCCGTTTTGCTGCTGATGTTGGCTACCGGCTTGAGCATTTATTTTTACACGGTGCAAAAAATGACGATGCCCGACATGGTGGTGGCCGTGGAAAAAGGGCAGAAAGCCAAAGTCACCCTGCCCGACGGTTCGAAGGTATGGGTAAACTCGGATTCCCGTTTGACGTACGGCAGCCGTTTTACAACCAAAGAACGGGTTTTGCAATTGGAGGGAGAAGCTTATTTTGAAGTAACGCCGGATAACAGCCGTCCTTTTATCGTACAGACAAACCGCCTTTCGGTGCAAGCGCTGGGTACCAGTTTCGACGTCAAGAATTACGCCGAAGAAGATCATATTTCCACCGTCTTGATGACGGGAAGGGTAAAAGTGGAATCGGGCAAGGAGTGTATTTTCTTGGAGCCCAACGAAAAAGTAACTTTCAATAAAGCCACCGGCCGGATGCGCAAGTCGACGCTCGCCGAGGCGGCCGGCTATGCCGACTGGAAATTCAACAAATTATCCTTCCATGCGGAGACGTTCGAAAACATAGCCTATATGCTGGAACGATATTATAATACGCGGATTGTGTTCGGCTCGGAATCGCTCAAAAAATACCGTTTTACCGGTTCCATCGGCAATACCAGCCTGGAAAGCATCCTGCAAATTCTCTCGCTCACTTCCCCGCTTTCCTATGAGGTGAAAGACAGTGTGATCCTGCTCAATGAAAATATCAAACAAAAAGCTTATTATGAAAATGCCTTGAAATAGCCGCTATAGGGTTGTGTGTTTAACTTTAAATCGTATGTGTATGAAAGACAACTAGTAACATTTCCGCTTAAAAAAAGTACGGGGCAACGCCTAAGCGCTCCCCCATACGTTAATTCCCAGCGTGCACTCAGGTATCTCGCAAATAGCAAGTGCACCATTTAAGAACCTTTAAGTCTGCAAAATTATGAAATTTAAGTTTCAGAGGGCAATCTATGCCCTTAAAAAAAGGCAATTTAAGTCAATTAAATCCGCCCTGTTCATTTTATGGATATTCCTTTCGCCCGCAATCCGGGCCCAGGTGGGGATAGAGGTACGCAACCAGTCCATCCGCCAGGCATTGAAAGAAATCGGACGTTCCTCCGGGTATCAATTTTTTTATAACGACGATTTGGCCAGTTTGGAAAACAAAGTAACCCTTGTCGTCAAGGATCAGCCCCTCGAAGCCGTATTGGATAAATTGTTTGCCGGTACCGACATCACGTACAAAAAAGAGAAAGATAAGTTGATCGTGCTCACGCTCAAAGCCACTTCGCCCCAGCAAAAAGCATCGCGCAAGGTGCAGGGAACGGTGACAGACGCTTCCGGTCTTCCGGTAATCGGCGCCAATATCGTGGTGGCCGGTACGACCGACGGCACCATTACCGACCTGGACGGCCGCTTCTCGCTGGAAGCGCCCGAAAATGCTTCCTTGCATATCTCGTATATCGGTTATCTCGACCAAGATGTGAAGATCGGCAACCGTACCCTGCTGACCATTACGCTCAAAGAAGATACCCAGGCACTGGATGAAGTGGTAGTGGTAGGCTACGGCCAACAGAAAAAGGTAAGTATGACCAGCTCGGTAGGCGTTATCAAAGGCGACGCTATCAATGTAAATGCCAAAAGCACGGTTACGTCTTTGCAAGGTTTGGCCCCGGGCTTGACCATTGTCGACTACGGCGGAGCGCCCGGGCGGAATAACACGACGATGCGCGTGCGCGGCGTCACTTCGCTGAACGACGACAGCAACAACGCGCTGATTCTGGTAGACGGCATCGAGCAGCGGCTGGAAGATCTGAACCCGGCGGATATTGAAAATATCTCTATCCTGAAAGATGCTTCCGCTACTTCCATCTACGGCTCGCGGGCGGCCAACGGGGTTATCCTGGTTACCACCAAGCGGGGAAAAAGCGGGAAGGTACAGGTAAATTACAACTATTATTACGGTTTCCAGAAAGCCATGAACAACCCTAAGCATATGGATTCGGAAACCTATATGCGTCAACAGATCGTGGCCTATCAGAATGCGGGTAAAACCGGCGACCAGATCCCCTATGACGAAGAATATATCCAAGCGTGGAAGAACGCTACCGACCGCGAAAAATATCCCTATGTCAACGTCTGGCAGGATGCGCTTTTCCGGACGGCTCCCCAGCAGAATCATTCCTTTTCGGTGAGCGGAGGCGGTGAAAAATTCAAAGGTCTGATGTCGGTACGCTACTATAAGCAAGACGGGATTATTCCTAATTTCGAATCGGATACGAAAGATTTCCGGGTAAATACCGACTTCAATCCCTTGCAGGGACTGACGCTTTCGCTGGATGCCAACTACCGCTCGACCTATGCGTTGCAGCCTACCGAAGCGGGGGAAGTGTTCCGCACCATCTATCATGCTTCCCAGTTTACGGTGCCCCGGTATAGCGACGGCAGCTACGGGTTGAGCAAGCAGAGTAATAATCCGTTGATGTATGCCACCATGTCGGGCGACGATAAGAAGTGGAAGGATTTGTTTGTCGGCAATCTCAAGGCTTCGTATGCTTACAAAGATTTTACGGCCACTTTCCAGTACGCGCTGCGATATGCCAATAACAAGGATAAGGTATTCCGCAACG
The DNA here is from genome assembly GCA_048465615.1 of Tannerellaceae bacterium. Taxonomy (GTDB): domain Bacteria; phylum Bacteroidota; class Bacteroidia; order Bacteroidales; family Tannerellaceae; genus Parabacteroides. The sequence goes on along the minus strand of DBFWLD010000009.1, from coordinate 137,829 downwards.
CCTATACCCTGACCGATAAGGAATATCCCAGCCGCAAGAAAGTGGTCGACCGCAACAACCTGATCGAAAAAAGGGAAGACATCCGGGAGAGTACCCTCAACGCTACCTTGAATTATGCCAAGACCCTGGGGCTGCATACGGTGAGCGCGATGGCAGGGTATTCGCTTATTCAGAACAAAAAATCGTATCTCGAAGCTGAACGCGCCGATTTTTACAACAACGACGTGCCGTCGATGGATATGGGCGGCGAGAGCAGCATGAAAAACAAGGGACACGACGAGGAGTTCGGCCTGCAATCTTACTTCATGCGCGCCAATTATAATTTTGACGACCGCTATTTGTTCGAGGCCAATATCCGCTACGACGGTTCTTCGCGATTTACGGGAGACAATCAATATAGTTTCTTTCCTTCCTTCTCGGCCGGCTGGCGATTGTCGAACGAACCTTTCTGGGAAGGGCTGCGCGCGATTTTTCCGAATGTGAAAATACGGGGTTCGTGGGGAAAAACCGGCAACCAGACGTGCAAGCTGTATAGTTTTTACGATTCTTATGCCTCCAAATCCTACACCTTCGGCGGCAATATCGTAAACGGATATGCCCAAACTACCTTTGCCAACAAAGACTTGAAATGGGAAACGACTACCCAGACCGATATAGGTTTGGATCTGGGTTTCTTCGACAACCGGCTGACGGTGGAAGCGGAATACTACTATAAGCGTACCGATGGTATTTTGATGGAGCTCACTATTCCCGCTACGGTCGGCCTGGATGCTCCTTTCCAGAATGCGGGCGTGGTAGATAACAAAGGGTTCGAGCTTTCCATCGGTTATCACGGAGGCGACGCTTTCCGGTATCATTTGAATTTCAATATTTCCAACAACTGGAACAAGGTGGTCAGCATGGCCGGTTCGCGGCCCATCATCGACGGGTCGAATTCGGAAACCTTCCGCATCAAGGGGGAAGGCTACCCGGTAAAAGCTATCTGGGGATATAAGACCGACGGGTTGTATCAGTCGTGGGACGAGATCAAGCTCGGCCCGGTGCTGGATGCCAATACCAAGCCCGGGGACGTGAAGTATGTGGATACCGACAAGAGCGGAACCATCGATGCCGACGACCGGGTTTATCTGGGCACCGAGCTGCCTCGTTTCCCCTTTGCGCTGAGCGGCAGTTTTGCCTACCGCGATTTCGATCTGTCGATTTTGTTGCAGGGAGTGATCCATGCCGAAACGCGCATATCGGGCGCTTTTGCCGAATTCGGCAATTATGAAGGCTTCGTATTGGATACCTTCAAGGATTACTGGACGGAAGAAAATACCGGCGCCCGCTGGCCCCGCCCGCAGAAGCAATGCGATTATAACTCCAATTGTTCCGATTTCTGGGTGAAGAATTGCGGGTATCTCCGACTTAAAAACCTGGAATTGGGTTATACCGTCCCGCAGGTCGTTACGCAGAAATTTTATATAGACCGATTGCGCTTTTATGTGTCGGGCACCAATTTGCTTACTTTTTCTCCCATCCGCGAGTTCGGGCTCGATCCGGAATTTGTCAGCGGCCGCGGCAACTATTATCCGCAGACGGCGGTGTATACCTTGGGCGTAAATGTTTCATTTTAATAATTCTTAATCCATATGAAAAGTATACCTTATATAATGGCTTTTTGCCTGGCTTATCTGCTGAGCGCTTGCGAAGACGCGTTGGAGACGATTCCTACCGACCGCTTATCGTCGGATGTTTTCTGGCAGACCAACAACGATGCCCGGTTGGCGTCGAATGCTTGTTACGATAAATTGCTCAATTTCGATCCGGTGCTTTTTTTCGAATCCCTGTCCGACATCGGCCATCGCAACTATTATTCCAACGACTGGAGCGTGATGGAAAAAGGCACGGCCGATGCCCAGGCCACTATTTTTTACGATATATGGAAGAATCTCTATCAGGGTATCCGTGCCTGCAACAATTATATGGCCAACGTGGGACGCATCGAAACCACCGACCAGCAGGAACTCGATGTATATACGGCCGAAGTGCGCACCTTGCGGGCGTTTTTCTATACCTATCTGGTGGAATTGTACGGCGATGCGCCTTTGATAACCACGCCCATTACCATCGCCGAGGCAAAGGAGCTTACCCGTACTCCGGCTTCCGAACTGTTTGCCTTTATCGATAAGGAATTGGAAGAGGCCGCAGCCGTGCTTCCGCTTCGCCAAGGGGAGCAGGGCCGGGTTACCAAAGGGGCGGCTCTGGCCTTGAAAGCTCGTACCGCCTTGTATAACGGAGCCTGGGAAACGGCAGCCCGGGCGGCCAAGGAAGTAATGGAGTCGGGGGTATACAGCCTGTATCCCGCCTATGCCAAGTTGTTTACCTACGAGGCGGAAAACAGCAGCGAAGTGATCTTCGACAAGCAGTATATCAAGGATCAATATTCCAACCAGGCCATGAATTTGTTCGGGGTGCGTTCGCTCTCGCAAGGCGGTTTGAACGTGGCGCCTACGCGGGCTTTGGTAGAAGCTTATGAAATGCGCAACGGCAAACGCATTACCGATCCCGACAGCGGCTACGATCCCCGCGATCCGTATGCCGATCGCGACCCGCGCCTGGGCTTTACGGTATTCGTGCCGGGATGTACCTTGCCGGGCGGAACCATCTACAATCCCCTTCCCGGTAGCGGAACGGCCGACGATTATACGCAATACCTGGCCTCGACTACCGGCTTCGGGTTTGCCAAGTATGTCAATGCCGAAGATATGGCTACGCCTTCCAATTGCGGCATTAACCTGATTTATATCCGGTATGCGGAAGTATTGCTGACGTATGCGGAGGCTAAGATCGAGATGAACCAGATCGACTCTTCCGTATTGGAAGCCATCAACCGGGTGCGCAGCCGCAGCGATGTGGATATGCCGCCGGTGCCCGGCGGGTTGTCGCAGGAGGCGATGCGGGAGAAGGTGCGCCACGAGCGTCTGGTAGAGTTGGCGTTGGAAGGTCAGCGGTATTTCGACCTCAAACGATGGAGGATCGGGGAAAAAGTATGCAATACGCCCATTCTTTGTATTTCGTATGTGAACGACGAGGGCGAATTGGTATTGGCCGAAGACGCCGTCAACCCCAAACGGTGGGGGAGCCGTGAATATTATTGGGCCATTCCCTACAACGAAATCCTGATGAATCCGAATCTGACGCAAAATGAGGGATGGTTTTCCACCGCGCAATGAGAAAGTTTTTATAGGTTTGCCTGGTGTTAAGCCTTTTATCCATACGTATGGCTTCCGGGGCTTATACGGCCCGGAAGTCGTTCATCCATTTAATTACTAGTATATAATATGAATAAAAATGTATTTCCATTCGCCTCGTTGAGTATGCTGACCGCCCTGGCCCCTTCGATGCAGGCGCAAAAAGAGAGCCGTCCGAATATTCTGGTCATTCTGGCGGACGATTTGGGCTATTCCGACCTGAGTTGTTATGGCGGCGAAATCCAGACGCCCAACCTCGACCGACTGGCCGAACACGGTGTGCGTTTCACCCGGTTTTACAATGCCAGCCGGAGTTGTCCTACCCGGGCTTCCTTGCTGACGGGCTTGTATCAGCATCAGGCCGGTATCGGCCGCATGACGTTCGACGAGCATAAGCCCGGGTACCGGGGCACCATGACGCTCAACGGAGTGACGATTGCCGAAGCCTTGAAAGAGTCTGGCTATCAAACCGCCTGGGTGGGGAAATGGCATGTGGCGGAAACGCCGCTCCGGCCGGATCAACGTCAGTGGCTGGCCCATCAGGTGCGGCACGACGAGTTTGCGCCCAAGGAGAATTACCCTGTCAATCGCGGGTTTCAGGATTGTTACGGGACGATTTACGGGGTAGTCGATTATTTCGATCCCTTCAGCCTCGTCAGCGGCGACCAGCCGGTAGACACCGTGCCGGAAGATTACTACAGCACGATTGCGCTGGCGGATACGGCCGTGTCTTATCTCAACCGCTATGCCGGAAAGGATAAGCCTTTCTTTATGTATCTGGCTTTTCATAGTCCGCATTGGCCCTTGCATGCCTTGCCGGAGGATATTCGGAAATACGAGGATACGTATACCTGCGGCTGGGAGGCTATCCGCCGGGCGCGTTACGAGCGGATGAAAAAACTGAAATTGTTCGGCGACGCCGACGACTTTTTGTCGCCCCGGCAGTTTACGGATTCCTGGGAAGAAAATCCCACCCGCGAGTGGGATGCCCGCGCTATGGCGGTGCATGCGGCCATGGTCGACCGGATGGATCAGGAAATCGGGCGGGTGATCCGCACGTTGAAGGAAAACGGCCAGTTGGAGAATACCTTGATTTTGTTTATGTCGGACAACGGTTGCAGCAATGAAGACTGTCAGCATTATTCGGAAGGAGAGAACGATCGTCCGGCCGAAACGCGGCGCGGGGAAAAAATCGTTTATCCGCGCAAGAAGGAAGTATTGCCCGGCTCGCAAACTACCTATGCTTCGGTAGGCGCCCGGTGGGCGAATGCCGCCAATACGCCTTTCCGTTTCTGGAAAGCCAAATCGTACGAGGGAGGTATCTGCACGCCGATGATCGCCCATTGGCCGCAAGGGATTAAGCAGCCTCAGGGTTCGGTCAATACCCAGATGGGGCATGTGATCGACGTGATGGCTACCTGTCTGGATATTGCCGGGGCCGAGTATCCGGCCCGGTACAACGGACGCCAGATTATTCCGCTGGCAGGCAAGAGCCTGGCTCCGATTTTTAAAACCGGCGTGCGCGAGGGGCATCGCGAGCTTTGTTTCGAACATTTCAATGAGAAGGCGTTGATCGATGCCTCGGGCTGGAAAATCGTATGGCCGAACAACCGGAAACAATGGGAACTTTACAATCTGAATGAAGACCGTAGCGAAATGCACGATCTGGCTGCCCGTTACCCGGATAAGGTGAAGGATATGGTGGCCCGCTACGAGGCTTGGGAAAAGGATTATATGGTTGTGCCTCGTCCGGATTGAGAGATCGGTAAAACTATTTTTATTTTCCGGATAAAACCGCGTGTCTGCGGTTCTTTCAGGGAATAACCCTTTATGAAAACATGGAAGCGACCGGCTGCAAAACCCCTCCGGCTCGTTGTTCGCAGAAGGCGGCGACTGCCTGGCCAGTTCAGGCAGTCGCTTCTTTTCAGGCCTTGCGGGGGAGCGTGCGGGGCTTTTAAAAATATTTTGAAAAAAAACGGGATATGTTGTACAACATATATAATTAATACATACATTTGCATCGTTTTACAACAAGAAGATATTATAGACCGTTTAAATTAAAGACAAAATGAAAAAGTTAGTTGCATTTGCTGCTATGATCGCAGCCGTGTCTTTCGCATCTTGTGGCAACAAATCTGCAGAATCTACGGAAGCTGTTGCTGAAACTGAAACTGCTACTGTAGAAGAAGTGGCTGCCGCACCTGAAGAAGATGCCGCTATCGATTCTACTGCAACTGAAGTAGCTCCGGCCGACACTATTGCCGTAGAAGCTGCTCCCGCCGAATAAGGCCGGCGAGTCTCGGTTTTTGAAGGACAGTCTGTATGCGCGTAACATACAGACTTTTTTTGTTTATAAACTTTATGCCACAAATATGAAACGCTACTTATTCTTTCTTCTCTTCGCTTTTCCGGCCGCTCCGGTTTTCGCCCAAGCCCCGGTCGATACCACCCTTTCCTTGCAAAACATCGAAATCCAGGGCAAGCGCTTCGGCGGTTTGAGCGGGGGCGAAATCAAACGCTTGCAGGTGGAAAACAACCTGACGAGCCTTTCCGGTACCACTTCCGAAGCCTTCCGGCAACTGCCTTCCCTCGTTACCGACATCGAAGGGGGAATCACCTTCCGGGGGTCGAATAAAGCAGGCTTGTTGTTGAACGGCATTCCCTACGGTCTTTTGGAAGAATACAGCGGAGATATGCTGATTCAATTGCCGGCCCTCTTTTTCAACCGGATTGCGCTCACTTCCATGCCCTCCGTCGAGTGGGTGCCCGACGGCGACGCCGGCGTGCTGAATCTGGCTTCCGCCGAGCTGACCGCAGCCGATTCTCCGCTGCAACTTACGCTGGGCGCCGGTTTGCAGGAACGATACAATGCCGGGGCCGTGGTGAATCTGCATCCGGGCCGTTTCCATATCGTGGCCAAATACGACTACCGCCGGGAATACCGCGAGCGGAGTTTCCGTAAAATCACCACCAATAAAGCCGGGACCACGGAAATGAACAACAATGCCGCCGCTCGTCCGGATGTGCATCTGGCCGATCTCCGGGTGGGATACGATCTGACCGGCCGGGATTTGTTGCAGGTGTACGGTTTATATAACCGGATGGATTACGACCGCTACGGGATGATTCGCAATAGCAAGCAAAATCCCGCAACCGGCGAATGGCAACCGGCTATGTGGCGTCATCGGTACAACGGGCAGCGGCAGGAGGCGTATGCAGCCGAAGCAGCCTGGCGACATCGGTTTGCCGAGCCGGGAGAGGAACTGAATGTGGTTTTCAATTATAATAATTTCGCTTATACCGAAGATAACGATTATAAGAATGAAAAGCCGGGTACCGGGAATATCGTGGCGCAAGACAATTTATATATTCGCCAAAAGAAAGACAATTACTATGTTTCGGCCGGCTATCGCAAAACCTTCGAAGGGGGCTGGGCAGGGAAGGCCGGATATACGGGACGTTTCCGGAAAGAGACCTATCGCGCCGATGCAGCCGATCTGAAGCAAGAAGAGTGGGTGCCCAACGCCGGGAAATCGGACGATTTTTCTTTCTACCGCCGTATTCACCTGCTTTACGCATCGGTAGAAAAACAATGGGATGCTTTTACCGCCGAAGCCGGAGTACAGGGTGAATATAGCCGGCAGCACGTCTGCGGCGACCGTCATTCTCGTTTTTATGTCTATCCCCGTCTCCGGCTGGGTTATCGTATGGAGAATGCCGGAGAGTGGTCGCTCAGTTATATCGAGCGGGTGATCCGGCCGTATGGAGCCGACTTGAACCCTTTTGTCGATACCAGCGATGCTACCCGGATCCGCCAGGGAAATCCCGATCTGAAAAACGAATTGATTCATACGCTCGAATTGGCGTATCGGTTCGGAACTTCCCGGCTGAGTCTTTTCCCGGGCTTCTATTACCGGAATAAATCCGACCGGATTATGGAAATGGCTTATGAGGAAGACGACCGGACTGTGTGGAAAAAGGCCAATATCGGCCACAGCCAGACGGTAGGATTCGAATTGTCGGCCAATTGGACCCCGATGAAACTACTTTCCATCGGTCTGGCGGGCAACATTTACCGCGATGAAATCGACGGGCGCACCCTGGGATTCGATGCCAGGAAATCGCTTGTGGCCGGGGATGTGAAAGGCAACGTCAATCTGCATATCACCCGGACAACCGAATTGCAGATCGATGGTTTTTACGTATCCGACCAGCTTACGCCGCAGGGAAAAATTGAAAGTCATTATAGCGTGAATGCCGGTTTGTCGCAGTATTTTCTCCATCGCAAATTGCGGGCCAACCTGAGCATTAACAATATTTTCGACAGTTTGGAAGAAACGACTGTCGTCGATACGGAAAATCTCCATATCGAGCAGGTTCGCAACCGCGACGCACGCGTTACCTGGCTGACACTGACTTATCAGCTTTAAGCCGGCCGGTCGGGGCTTGGGCCGATCGGGCCGATAGAGACTCGTCGGGTTCCAGGGCGGGTAGTTCCGTTTGGGGTTCATCCGGGAGTTCCGCGGGTAATTCGGCCGCTGGTTCCGCCGTTGTTCCGGCAGGAGCTTCGGTAGGGATTCGGGCCGCAGTTTCCGCCTGGGTATGTTCCGGAGTTTCCATTTTGGGCGAGAGCGAGACTTCCGTCTTTGTCGGAATAGCCGTTTCCATCTTGATGCCGGCCGGGACTTCTGCCGATGTTCTGCTTGGTTCTTTGGAGGGGGCTTCCGCTCCTGTTTTTCCGTTGGCGGCCGTGGTATCCTGGCCCGGTTTGGCAGGTTGCTTTTTCCGGTGGGGAATATAAAGGATGAACCGCATCGAGCGGTCATAGGTAAAGTAATTCCAAATCCAGTCGATCAAGACGATCAACTTGTTTTTTACCCCCAGGATGGAACGCAAATGTACCAACATCCAGACGGCCCAGGCCGTAAAACCGTGTAGTTTCATGGTTTTCAGGTCGGCCACCGCCCGGTTGCGGCCTACCGTGGCCAGCGTGCCGAGGTCTTTATAACGGAAGGCTTCGAGCGAGCTTCCGTTTTCTAGCCGTTCCAGGTTTTTCGCTAACAGCTTCCCTTGCTGAATCGCTACCTGGGCTACCTGTGGGTGCCCTTTCGGATAATTGTCTTCTGTCATCAGGCAGATGTCGCCGATGGCGAACAGGTTGGGAAACCCTTCCACCTGGTTGAAGGCGTTTACCAGAATGCGGCCTGCATGGCCGATATGGGCTTTGTCTATCTGGTCGAACCGGACGGCCGTTACGCCGCTTACCCATACCAAGGTTTCGCTATCGATGGTTTCGCCGGTGTCGAGTATTACCTTGCCCTCCTTATAATCCACTACTTTTTTATCGAGCATTATTTTTACGCCCATTTCCCTCAAAAAACGATCGGCATTCGAAGAAGAGCTGGCCGACATGGCTCCCAGAATTTTGGAAGAACCTTCTACCAGATAAATATTCACGCTGAATTTTCCCAGATCCGGATAATCTTTCGGCAAAATAAACCGTTTCATTTCCGATAAAGCCCCTGATATTTCTACTCCGGTAGCGCCCCCGCCCACCACGACGATATTCAGAAGCGCCTGTTTTTCGTACGGATCGGTAGAAATAGCCGCTTTTTCAAAATTAACCAGCAAAATATCCCGTAGCGCCATCGCCTCTTCCACGGTCTTCATAGGCCACGCCTGGCGTTGGATGGTTTCGTTGCCGAAGAAATTGGTTACTGTGCCGGCGGCCAGCACCAGGTAGTCGTAGTCGAGCGGGCCGATCGTGGTTTCGATCCGGTTTTTTTCGGCTATCACCGCCTTTACCTCCGCCAGCCGGAAATAGAAGTTCCGCCGTCCGCGGAAAAGTTTCCGGAAAGGAAACGAAATTGAACTATAATCCAGCCCCGAGGAGGCGACTTGGTAAAGGAGAGGAGGGAACTGATGGTAATTATTCTTGTCGATCAATACAACCTGGAATCGCTTTTTATCCAGTTTATGGGCCAGTTTCAGGCCGCCGAAACCGCCTCCTACGATTACTACCCGCTTTTTATCGGTTTCCGGTATATTAAAACTCATAGTCTGTCTGTTTTTACGTCTACTTTAAAAACAAACGGAGTCTCCGATAAGTTTTTGGGGAAGGAAAAGAGGGGGGGAAGCTAATTGAAAGACCGGTTTCAGGCCGGTCTGTCGATTGGCGGGGAAGGGGTAGAAAGGGGAGAAGTATGGTGCTATCGGCGAGGAGAACGGGTATCGGCTGGGAGTAGGGAGGCGACAAAGGCAGCCTTCCCCCTCCCGGGCACCTGAAGTCAGGCGGCTTGCCGAAGAATATCGAGCAGGATAGGTTTCGCCCCGCTGACGAAGCATTCTACCGCAATCACCATAAGGATGAGCCCCATCAGCCGCATCATCACGTTGTTGCCGGTTTCTCCCATCATTTTTACCAGCCGGGTAGAGGCCCGGAGGATCAGGAAAGTGATAAAATAGACCAACGCGATCACGCCGATCAGAATCCCTTTAAGCGTCAGGGTAGTGGCGTCGTCCATCAGCATAATCGCGTTGGCAATGGCCCCCGGGCCGCAGAGCATGGGGATAGCCAGGGGAGTGATCGAAATATCGTTGGCATAGGTTTTGATTTCTTCATCCTTCAATTTTACATTCGTAAACCGGGCCTGAAGCATATCATATCCGATCGTAAAAATGATAATTCCCCCGGCAATCCGGAACCCGTTGGTGGAGATGCCGAAAAATTTAAACAAAAACTGCCCGGAAAAGGTAAAGACTATCAGTGTGAGAAACGAGGCGATTGTCGCTCTTTTCACAATCGCGCGCCGCTGGGCTTCGTCCAGTCCGTGCGTCATGGTCAGAAAAACCGGCATGGTACCCAGCGGATTGGTCAGCGTAAAAAACGAGGTAAAGCAAAGCAGCGCGAACGGCAGTAGTGTTTCCATAATAGGTCGAGTGTGTATTTGATTATTCTTCCCATATCAGGTAAGCCGACACCAACCAGTGGTTCAGCTTGTTTCCCTCTATTTCCTGAGCTTCGGGGATACTCACCGTAAAGGTATGTTCGCCGGCCGAAAGCCCGGGCAGTTCTACTTCTTCGGGTACGACGTCGGAACCCGGACACCAGTTCGAACGCGAAAAGTCGGAAGATCCTACCGGTTCTTCCACCATCTTTTCCGCATACCCTTTTTCTCCGATATAAGAGGCCAGCCGCTTCCTCAACCATACGCCCGTTGCCGGATTGAACCGCCGGAAAGAGGCGCAATCGCTTCGCCAGGGGACGAAATCGAGCACGGGCTGGCCGTCGATGGAAACAATATTGCGTTTCTGTACGAACTCGTCGCCCCCGCTATGGCCTCCGTGACCGGTAACGATATATTTCAGACGTACGTTTTTAGCCTTTTCGGGCAAGGTGAATGTGGTCGATACGTCTTTGCGGGCGAAAATGTCGGGATAAGTCTGGCCGAGGTAATAGACGGTGTTCATCAGAGGTTGCACGTGAGCAGCCGGGCGGCCGTCGGAAGGTATTTCCGATTCTTCGGCTTTCAGTTCCATACTGGCTATATAGCCTTCCGGCGTCCAGGTATCGATAAAGATGCCTACATAGGCTTCACCTGCCAGAAGGGGGTAAAGGTCGGTAATGTTCTGTTCCCATACCACGCTGTCGGCCCAATGGTCGATGTAGACCGGCTTGCGACGGCTGCTAAGGCTATCGTCGGGATTGCTGTAATGGCCTACGCCGAAAGGTGTCATGAATCGCATCAGTTCTACGGTAGGCTGGTAATTGTCGCCGCCTACGATGCCGATCATGTTTTCCAGTTTCGTACTGTCGACGGCGGGAAATTGATTTTCGCCCCGGGCAATGCTTAACAGGTTGACGGCTGCTTCCTTGGGCAGGACGAAGCAGGAACCCGATTTGTCCCAACGATCGCCGTTGGAGGCTACCGCCACGCGCAGGTTGAGCGATACGTTCCGCTTATACTCGGGCAGTTGAATCTTTTTCAGGATGATCCGTCCGTTGGCCAGGTGGTAAATGCTGTCTGCACCCGGTTCGTTATATCCCCCCGGATATTGGTCGGGCGAGAAGCGGACAGGCGTCCGGTCGAATACTTGCTCGGCATAATTGCCGACAGCTGGCCATTCTTTCGGGCCGCAGGATACGAAGGCTCCGGCCGAGGCGGCCAGAAGGCAAAGGAGAGCGATTTTAGTTTTCATCAGGCGTTTATCGTTTGGTAAGTTCTTTGATTAATTGTTTTTGTCCGGCTGTCTTTTCGGCATGGGTGCAAGGGCCGGTCACGCAACCGCCTTCGCAAGCCATCACTTCGATAAACTGGGCCGGGGCCTTGCCCGTCTTGGCGTAGGCGCGAAGCAGGGCTACATTCTTTTTGGTCAGGTTGGCCACTTGCACGGCGTTTACCGGCTGGTCTTTCAGGTAAACTTTCACCGCGTTGATAACACCGCCGCTCTGGGCGAACCCGTGTGCTTCCCGTACGGAATTGAAAAGGACGGAGAAAGGTTGCGCTTCTTCGATGCGGATGCCCATTCCCTCCAGCACGGAACCCACTTCTTCGAAGGTGAGGGTGAAATCGACGGCCGGATCCATTTTCACCTCTTTGCGTTTAGCCAGGCAGGGACCGATAAAGACGACTTTGGCGTCGGGATATTTTTCTTTCACGATACGGGCCGTGTAGTACATGGGCGAGCCCGTGGAAGAAATGTATTTCTTTAAGTCGGGGATATGTTTTTCGGCTAGCTGAATATAAGAGGGGCAGCAACTGGTGGTCATAAACGGCTGTCCTTCTTTCAATTTTTCAATCAATTCCCCGGCTTCGTGGCGGGTGGTTTCCATGGCGCCCTGAGCTACTTCCACTACGTCCAGGAATCCCAGGGCTTTCAAGGCGCCGTATACTTTTTCTACCGGCGCGCTGAACTGGGCCAGGATAGAAGGGGCTACGATGGCTACCAGCGGTTCCCCGTTCCGCAGCCGCTGCAAAATATCGAATACTTCCGAAATTTCGAAGATCGCTCCGAAGGGACAGGCGTTGACGCATTTTCCGCAATAGATACATTTCGATTCGTCGATATGCTCCACTCCGTATTCATCCTTGCTGATGGCTTTTACCGGGCAGACTTCTTCGCAGGGAATGGGTATGTAGACGATGGCGTGATAGGGACAGTTCTGATGGCATTTTCCGCAACTGATACAGCTTTCATGATCGATTTCGGCCTGGCCGTTTTGTTTGAAATGGATAGCATCTTTCGGACAGTTCATATAGCAACTGCGGGCTACGCATCCCCGGCATAGGTTGGTGATCTCGTAGTTGACCGATACGCAGGAGGAGCAAGCCTCGTCGACGACGCACATCAGGTTTTCTTTCCGGTTTTCCTGACGCAGCAGGGCACGTTTGGCATATTCCGAAAGCGGGGTCAACTCGTCGGTTTCGTCTTGCATGTCGAAACCCAGCAGCGGGAGGGTTTTGTATTTCCATACCGCCCGCTCCTTGTGTACGCAGCAGCGTCCTCTTACCTTCGATTTGCGTGGAGTCAGTTCGATGGGCAGCCGGTCGATTTCGTCCAAAAGGCGGTTTTCTTTCCAGAGTTTCACTAATTTCGCCAGCAGTCCGTGACGAACGATCATAACGTTGTTGGTAAATGCCATAGTAGTAGTGTATCTTATTTGTGCTTTAATGTGCAAATTTAAATAATATAGTTGAAAAAAGGTATGAATCGACGGGGGATTAACATGTGCTTTGTCTATTTATCTTTTCTGGGAGCTCTTTTCTTACGGTGAAAAAGACGCTTGGGGCCAAAGAGAAAGGTTTTTATCCCGTTTTACAGAAAATAACGGTTATCTTTGCCTGTCGAGAAACGAAACGAAGATAGGCTGTGCCTGGGTGTAAGCGAGGGAGCTTTGCTTGTATGGTCGGCTTGGGCCAAGTTTGTTTTGAAGAATTAAAACCAGGGTAGGCTGCGCCTCGCTCAGCCAGATCAGGCAAGCTTGTTTTTGCAGGCGGCTTGCCCTATCTTGGTCTCGAAGAATCGTATACCAACCTAAAAAGAAGAGAGAATGAGTACGAAAAGTTGGACAGCCTTCCGTAGGCTGTGTGTATGTCTGTGCCTCGTGGCCGGTCTATCTTGTACCGAAGATAAGAAAGAAGAGCCGGTTTATCCGCTCACTTTCGAAAAGGGAGAATATCGGGCGCGTTTGAACTTAGCCGAATCCATTCCCGTGATAGGCGGTAGCAAATCCTATACGCTCCAAGTGGAAAATCCCACTATTCTCGATGCGGAAGTCGCTTTCCCAAGCACCATCGGGTTCGGGGAAATCCGCATTACGCCCAAGGCAAAAGGACGGACAGCCCTGTTTGTCACCGACCAGGTGAGCGGAGAAACCAAAAAACTAAGCATAGAAGTAACCGATTTTTATATGGGCTTTTCCATAGCAGAAAGCTCCCACCCCTCGTTTCCCGAAGGAGAGGCGTTGTATCTGGTGGAAAACGACGGCAAAACTTGCTTTTTACTGAAAGCTTCCGCCGGAGAAATATCTACTATCGAAGTAGACCGGCAAGGGGATTATCAGTTTTCCGCGCCCGGAAGCAGTCCGTCGTTGACAGTGAATTTCCGCGATCCGGATACAGGCAATACGCAAACCTTTACCTTTGAGGCATCGGAAAGCAAAAAGGAAGTGCTCGTGGCGCTCAATCGTTGGTTTAGCCTGGGATGGGAGCCTTTGCAATTCCGTGCCATCAGTTCGCCTAGTACGACTTTCCTGGTATTAAAAGATATTCAACATACCATCCGTTGCCGGATATTAAGCGCGGAACTGCCCGCAGAGTTCTTACGATAACCGGGAACCCCCGGCATAGGAGAAAGCAGCAGACGGATGTCTGGAGTCTACCGCCCGGATGGTTGAATATAAGGGCCGGAGAAAAACGAAGCCTTGGCTATTCTAGAGAAAGAATACCGGGAAATACGCCCCTAACGGGCAGTATAAACCTACTGGCCCGAAGAGGTAAACGGCTTGTCCCGGAAAACTTCGGATCAATCCCACTTTTCTTCCAGCAAGACGGATGCGCTTTGTATGTCGCCTCCGAACGGCGGATTGGGCTTGGTCACTTTTACTTTCAGCCCCGTAAGCGAGGGGAAACGAACTTTCAACGCTTTCAGAATCCGTCCCCCCACGTGTTCGAGCAGTTTGGAAGGAATATCCATTTCCTGTTTCACCACCGCGTAGACTTCGGCATAATTGATCGTATCCTCCAGACAATCGGTTTCGACGGCTTTTTCCAAAGGTGCTATCAGTGCGAGGTCGACCAAAAAGGTGTTGCCTACCCGCGTCTCCTGCGGGGCCACGCCATGATAGGCGTAGAATTTCATCGTGTTTAATTCGATCCGTGAAGTCATATTTCTGTCCGTTTAGGTGTAAATATAGGCAAAATTAAACCTTTCCCCGAAAAAATAGTCTATATTTGCGACAAGCAATTTAGTATTTATATGATGGGAATAAAACAAAGGGAGGAAGCGCCGGCTGGGGGATTACATAACGCGCTGGGCGCCGGCACTTCCGTAAAAGGAAATATGATTACGGAAACCGATTTCCGGTTGGACGGCAAAATCGACGGAGATGTACAATGCAGCGGCAAACTGGTGGTAGGCCCCAAAGGCTGCGTCACGGGGAATATCGTATCGTCGAATGCCGAAATCCTGGGTCTGGTGGAAGGCTCGATCCGTGTCAGCGAAAAATTGATACTCAAGTCGACCGCCGTAATTAAAGGAGATATTTTTACCCAAATACTCGAAATCGAGCCGAATGCCCGTTTCAACGGCGCCTGTGCGATGGGTGAAGCGGCCAAAGGAAAAAGCCAAGGGCAGACGCCGCAAAAATAGGCGGATTGGTTGGTCGGCCTGTTTGGCCCGGTAGCAGGGGAAGCCCGCAGGGATAAGAAAAAAATTACAATAGGTCGGCCTATTTTCTACTCTAAAAACAAGCTTTCCAAAGCGTTTTGGCAACCGGTTGAAAAGGAAAGATGATAACAAAAAATACGGAACTTCTTCCAAATAAGAAGTTCCGTATTTTATTAGATAGAAGACGCCAGGCCGCGTATAGCGTTTATCCTCGAGTTAGCAAAAAATCAGAACAGCCGGTCGAGTTCATTCTTTTTTTCCAGATTCGCACCTCGCCATTCGTTATCGAAGCGGGCAGCGATATGTACTTTTCCGCCGATTACAGTGGGGAATTTCACGCTGGTTGTTCCTTTGACTAACCCTTTGATTACTTCTTTGATAATGGTAGGAACGTCTGTGGTAAAAATGTTATCATTCAATTCGATCCCTATTCTAGCCTGGCTGGCAAATACATGACAATAATATTCGCAATTGAATTTGGTTATGTCTTCATCTTTGATAACTTGGAAGATATGGGTACGCGTTACGATAAGAATCGCTTGCAACCGTTCCCATTCCGTCTGGGTAGTCGATACACCATACCTTGATTTTAACCAGTTGAACACTTCTTTCGATCCTTTGTCCAGTTGTTTTTTAAAGGCACTCTGATCTAAATCCGGGATGGCAAAGGTTCTCGTGTTTACTCTGTAGGTAGTACCCGGAAAATAAAAGTATTGGTCGGCTGTCTCTACCAAATTGTTTAATTGGTTGCTTGTTTCCATCAAATGATCTGGAATTTGCGTTGCAATGAGGACATCCTTCCAGCCTACGCGCAATTCGTTTGATTCAGTTTTACTCCAACCGATCCAGTTCTTTTTGTCAGTCCAGCCTTTAGCTCCGATTTCCATATAAACACCATGATCATTCTGATAAAACTCCCCACGGGCACGTCTTCTCTCATTGGTGAAATTTTCCGTAAAGGATCGATGATCTCCGATAATATTTTTGATAATAAATTGAAAAAGGTTTTCATGCGTCATGCCAAAAGTTCCGAATTTCGTATAATCCGGGTTTGCTCCGTAGGAAACATGGTTACTAACGGAAAGCGTATTTGTTTGATAGTTGTCCGTTTGTGCCTCTTTTTTATAGTAATAGGTATCGATCCTATAAATTCCTTCGGCAATTTGATACAATTTATCAGCTAACAGGTTGCCGCAAATAGTCGAATCTTGTTGAAAGATAAGGTCGAATTGATTTTTTTTGCCTCTTTCAAAGTAGTAAGTCCCATTCGGCGTTATCTTATAAATAGTGTCATTTACAATAAATTCTCCGTTTTTATTCAATAGTTTGGCGAATTGAGGGTTCGGAACATATTCAATCATATACTCTTTGTAGGCTGGTTGGTCGTAAAGCGATTCTCCGGGAGATAAAGTTTGAATATCGTTTGATAAACTTATTGGTTCGCTCGATTCGGCATTTCTTATCAGCGTAGTTATAGCTGTTTGAAAGTCTTCTCGAGATTGATATTCCAAGGTTGCTTCTTGATTGCCTCCACTTTTTGTTTGGATTTTACCTTCATTTCCTAATGCTTCGATTTCGTCATGACATGAAGATAAGATGGTTACTGCTATAAATAGCAAAAAAAGGATGTGTCTGAAATTCATAAAATAGTTTAATTGATGAATATAAATTTGAAGCGGATTGAATACTTAATCCGCAGGGTTAGATTAAATAGTCTTCCTTAACTAAAAGGAATAACCAATACTGGTTCTGAATTTTGTATGTTTCATGTTTTCTATTCCTTTCTCTGCATTTGTAAAACCTGTCTGGAAAGATTCTATTAATGAGATTCTTTTGTAACTAATTCCAATACCGAGATCTAAGCCTATATCTAGCCGATTATAAGGATCATAGGATGATTGTTCTTTTGAAGTGTTATCTATATATTCATATTTTTTAGTTCCCCAGAGACCATATCTAGCATAAAATCCGAAATTTGTAATAACTTTCATTTTGTTTCCAATTTGCGGTCGAAAAGAAAAGAGCAAAGGTATTTCAAAAGAATACATAGATACACATGCTTTTGTCACCATCGCATTTTTTTTAAATTTGAATCCATTGGTGGTAAATAGTAAACCGGGCTGAAAATAAAATTTTGAGGAGATTGGAATATCATAGGTTGCTCCTAGATGAAAACCGGTTTGTGTTTTTGCTTCTTGAAAGGAGGTCAAAGTCGAAAAATCGATTCCCCCCTTTACTCCCCATTGAGCAAATAGATAAGTAGTGAAAACGGAACAGATTAATAATATAAATAATTTACGCATGATTTAGTCTGATTTAATTTTGTTAAGTGCTGCAAAGGTAAGCTTATTATCACTTATTGATGATAAATAAAGGTTAAAGAATAAGTATTTTAACATGGTGATGTTAAATATGCAAATAATACAGGTGTGTTTTTTATAGATAAACAGCCTTGTGTAGTGAATAAAGAAAGGAGATAAAGACATAACTCTATAAAATGTTTGAATTAATGTCGTTATGATGTTAGAATTAAAAAAGAAGAAAAAGAACGCTTAATAGAGAAAATACTTCTCTCAACTTACCCCTCGTCTGCTTTTATGCTCTTGTTCGACTTCCTTTCCTTAGAATTCCACCGTCCTATGTATCCGCTGGTCTTTTTCTATTTCCGTGTTCTTGTTCACGAAATTCACTTTTCCGCTGCCGAAGCGGAAACTGATCCTTAGGAGGCACATATTACGATAAGGTTTTAAGGAAGTGGTGTAAGCTTCCTGATAATAGGGCGTACGCGTTACCTTCTTCTGCTCCTTGCGGATTCCCCATTCCAGCGGGGCGAAATAAACCAACATCACCGATAAACGGTTACGTAGGAATTTTTTACGTAGGCTCACTCCCCAACTATCCAAATCTTCCATCCCGTAGCCCTGCACCGTAGCCAGCTTGCGCATACTCCTGTAATATCCCCCCTGCGCCATAAGCCCCCAAGCCGGGTTGAAATAACCTACTTCCGATTCGAATAACCAACCGTTCACCCGGTGAGCTTCATTGCCATACTCAGCCTTGTCGGAATAATAAGTAAGATTGTTCGACCAATTCACGTATTCGCCCACCGGCTGGTCATACATCAGTTGAAAAGCATATCCTTTTACTTTCACATTCCGGAACGTCGTCAGATACGAGTTTTCCGAGGATTCTACCACTTGACCTATGGCATGCGGCGTATACCGGAACTGGGGGGTAAAGGTAAGCTTGTCCCAGACACTCAGATCGACCGAAAAGGCATGTCTGACCGAAGCCTGCAAATCCGGATTGCCTTTCAACGCCATCAGCGAATCGATGGCAGAGGAAACCGGATTCAATTCATATAGGGTAGGATACTCCATGCTTGTCAGATACGACGCTTTCAGGTTGAATGCTTGGGAAGCCTGATAATTAAGCTGGAAAACGGGAAGAAATTGCAGATAACGATGCCTGCCCGCCTGCTGTTGAATCCTCAGGTTCTCTACGCCCGCGCCGAGCTCGATGCCTAGTTTGCCGGAAGGGTTATATTGCAGATAAACATAGCCCTTATTCCTTCTCTCCTTGTAATTTAATAATTCCTCGCCCGACGTCAACTTGGAATCGTACCGGCGGAAACCGTGGGAATAACCGAATTTCAGGGTAAACAAATCGGAAAGCGTATACTCCATATCCGCAGTAAACTTGATATAATTTCGTTTCTCCCGGTAAGTCAGCAAGGATACTACCGACTCGTCCCTGACGAATGCGTTGCTGGCATTATTCGTATAATAATTGTACGACAAATCGCTATACATATCCAACTTGCCTGCGGCTGCGGTTCCTTTATAGAACAAAGTAGCCGTATAATCGTCATAGGAAGTGATAGTGGTAGTGGTGTTCGACTGCTTGTAAACGCTATCCTTTTTCAGATCGTGTATCGTATAAGCAAACAGATCGTCGAGCTTCGTTCGCTCGTACATATAATTTCCTGTAAAAGAAATAGTATGCCCGGGTTTGAATTTATAATTCAGGCCTGCATGCGCCAAATGGGCTTTATAGGCATACAAATCGTTCGGATCGCCCGGGAAAGCGGCATCCGGTTCCAGCCGCAACCGGTCGGCATACGTTACCTTTCGCGCCACAGGCGTATTCCAAGCGGCATGTCCAAACGTGTAGTTGGCAAACAGGTTTAATTTCCGATCGGTATACATGGCTTGCAGAGAAGGCTGGTCGCTCATCAGCCAATCGTCTTGGTTGTTCCCCGGATTCACCAAAGCCATATTCTGGACGGTCAAGTCGTAACCTCGGTAATCGGTTTTCAGTTTCAGGTTGACCACCGCTTCATATCCCTCCGACTGATACCTTCCTTTC
Source organism: Tannerellaceae bacterium (assembly GCA_048465615.1). Classification (GTDB taxonomy): domain Bacteria; phylum Bacteroidota; class Bacteroidia; order Bacteroidales; family Tannerellaceae; genus Parabacteroides. The sequence goes on along the minus strand of DBFWLD010000009.1, from coordinate 118,339 downwards.
GGTTGTTTGCTCACCTCTATCCGGGCTATCCGTTCGGGATTGATGGATGCGATATATTCCTTCGGCTGCTCCATGCCGTCCACCAACAGCAGCACTTTCGATTCGTTTCCTACCCGTATCGTATTCGTCATCTTATCATATCTTACCCCGTGAATCTGATCCAGCAAATCATAGGTATTGGTAGCCTTTGCCCGCATGCGGTTAGTTACCAGATAGGCATCGGCCTCTATCGACCGGTCGACCTTAGCCCCGCTTACCACGATTTCGTCGAGCGTCAGATCGGCGGAAAGATAACAGGTGTCTAACCATACGAGATTGGGCGTGCTACCGGCCACTGCGTCGATAGTATAAGGCGCATAGCCGAGATGACGAATCTCTACCTTCACCGGCTGTTTAGGTGCGGCACACTGAAAATAACCGTTTTCTCCGGCAATCCCGATCAGTTGCATTACGCTATCTTTTCCCCACACAATCACTTCGGCCCCCGGCAAAGGGGCGGGGCCGTCCGGCTCGGCGCAAAAGGCATATCCTTTGACGGTAAAGCCCTCCGGTTTCTCCTGGGCATGCAAAGCGGAGGCATACAAAAAGCAAACCAGGCAGAGAAGGTAAAGAGGATTTTGTTTTTTCGGATACATGCGATGATTTGTATGTATGTTCCAACAGGAAAAACGAGGGGGATCGGTTGCTTCAGGAGATTTCCTATTGTCTCTCCCTCCTTTTAAAAAGGGAGGGAGAGACAATAGGATAAACCATAAAGTTGCTGTTCCAACGGTGTTTGAATGCCTTCCGTCTTCTTTCTCCTTTCCAAAGGAGGATAAAATACCTTCGGTTGTACGAGGCAACAAGGAAGGGATTGCAAGGACTTGCCCTGAAGAATCTTTATTTCCTTGTGTAGAGGCATATGCCGCAAAATGGCTCTTTTCCGGCAGCGGTACGGATTATTGCCGTCCGGAGCGGTCGATCAGCCCGCGCACTTTTTCGTTGAAGTCGTGGGCGGCCAGCAGCTTTTCCAGTGGGATGTGCATGCGGTAACGCCAGTAGTGGTGGGCGTTGGCCGGGACGTTAATGCGTTCGGCTTCGCTGTCGGGGTATTTAACGGCGTCGTCGACGGCAAACCAATCCTGCAAAGGGATAACGGTAAGCATGGCCCGTGTGCCCAGGTGGTTGGCCAGGATTTGCGACGCCAGTTCGGCCGTACATTCCGCCGGGGCTTCGCCGGCGCGCTGAAGAACCTGGTTGTAGTATCGCTGGGTCTTGGCCCGGTCTTCCTTCCACCAGCTTCGTAGCGGCGACATATCGTGGGTAGAGGTAGTGCACACGCTATGATAGGGCAGATTGTACATATCCGTAAATTCCCGCTGTACCGTTTTGGGCATCCGTTCTATCTCCAGGCTGAAGATCTGCAATTTGTGCATTACGTCGGGCACCGAATCGGGTATCATGCCCAGATCCTCGCCGCATACCAGCATATCGGTGCCTCCTACCAGCGGCGTAAGGCGTTTGAACGCCTGAGCTTTCCAGAAATCGGTATGGCGATGATAGAAGAAGTGCCAGTAAAGCTGATCGAAAGCATAGCGGTCTTCCCCGCTCAATTCGCGGTAAATGTACGACTGATTGGCTGCAATTCGCGGGTGGAATTTGTTCGGTTGGCGCGGATCGCGCAGGAAAAGCACTTCGTTGGCGATGGTGAAAAGGCCGTTTTTGATGCGCAGGGAAACTTCGTCGTTCTTTCCTTCAAACAAGGCCTGTATCTTCCGTTGCGTGTCGCAAAAAGGCTTCAGCACGAAATGATGCGTCGACGACTGGGCCAGGTAAGAAGCTTGCACTTCGTCGGCCAGGTCGCCGAACAATTCCGGAAGAAACCGGTGGTTGATATGCGGCGTGGTAAAGCGGGCTTCGTTGAAGTGCATGCCGTATTGTTCGATTTCCGTCGTCGTAAGGGGAAGAGCCGGATTGAAATGGCCGCATAACCCCTGGATATATTCTTCGGGAATCTCCCAGATGCGGAAAAAGCCCAGAATATGGTCGATGCGGAAGCAATCGAAATAATCGCTGAGTTTGCGGAAACGTTTTTTCCACCAGGCAAAATGGTCTTTTTCCATCTCCTCCCAGTTATAGGTAGGGAAAAACCAATTCTGCCCGTTGGCCGAAAAATCGTCGGGCGGCGCGCCGGCCTGGCCGTTCATATTGAAATAGCGCGGTTCCGTCCAGGCCTCGATACTGGTACGGTTTACGCCGATCGGCAGGTCGCCTTTGAGCACGACGCCGTTCTTGCGGGCGTAATCGGATACCGCTTTGAACTGGGTATGCAAGATGAATTGCAGGAAATAAGCAAACGAGATTTCCGGCCAAGCCTCGCTATCCTTGCGGCAGAGCTCGCGAACCCGGGTTTTGTTGTATACCGCGTTGCCTTCCCACCGGGTAAAGTCGGACGTGCCGTAGCTGTCGCGCAGATAGCAGTAGGTGGCGTAAGGAAGCAGCCAGTGTTCGTTCTGGCGGAAGAAATCGGTAAATTCCGGCGTTTCGAGCAGTGCCTCCCCTTCCTGCCGGAAATATTCCCGGCAATAAGCGGTTTTGTATTTTACTACAGCTTCGTAATCGACAGCCGCTTTGTCGTTCAATTCTTTTTGTTTGGCCGCATACCAAGCCTTGCGCGCCGGGTCTTTCAGTTCGCCCAACAGGCCCAGGCAGATATACATCGGATGCAAGGCATAAATCGAAATCGCGCTGTAAGGGTAGGAATCGGCCCAGGTATGCGTCATGGTGGTATCGTTCATGGGAAGTACCTGGATGATGCGCTGCCGGGTGAGCCGCGCCCAGTCGACCAGAAGCTTCAGATCGCCCAGGTCGCCCACCCCGAAGCTTTGCTCGGAGCGCAGGGAAAATACCGGAATTACGGTGCCGGCGCATCGCCAGGGCGGCAGGCTGTCGCGAAAGTAAAGCCCGGAAATGGTAACGGTTTCCCGGTATTCCTGCGGAGGAAGGCTAAGGGTACGGTTTTCGTCGCTTTCCCAGTACAGAGGCTGGTGCTTGTCGTTGTCCCAGATCAGGAATTTATATTCGAGAGGATAAGTTATTTCCGTGGCGTCGAGGTCGATATGCCATTCGGGGAAGGTGTCGCAACTTAGTATCAGCGCTTTGTCGGGATGCCAGTTGCCCAAGGCCGGCTGGTTGCCGGTAATGGCTACGCTTTGGTTCTTTTCTACCCGGGGCGCGGAAATCTTGATGACTAGTTTTTTACCGCTGCGTACCGCCCTTTCGTACGTATTGCAGGGATGGGCGAACAGGCTTTTGGTGAAGGCCGAGCTATAGAAGGCCAGGTTGTCGGGGCGTATTTGCCAGTAATCGTAAAGGGTATACCGCTCGGCTTGCCCGTCGAAGGCGATGCGGTGGTTTTTCTCCCATTCTTCGAAAATTTGTTTATCGTTGACGCTCAGGAAATAGCGGTATTCTATCGAGGGGATATCGGAGGGGATATCCAATTCCAGTCTCCAGTTGCCCTCTCCGCGGTAATTCATTTCTTTGGCTAAAGCCGGTTGCCACGATCCGAGTTCCGGGATAGATCCTACCACACATAACTTCTGCCCCCAAACGGTGTGGAAGTTGATATTGAAGGTGACTTTCATGGTGTATCAAATTTAGTTCGGACACGAATGTACGAAATTCTACGAAAGTAGAAAGAAGGAAGAATAAAGATTTTCACGCTTGGCGGGGAATTCTTTATTTTTCCTTCTTTTGTTTTTTAACGGCTAAGGGAGACTATCCGCATTTGGAAGCTCCGCAATTGGTGCAGATCAGGCAGCCCTCTTGATAGATAAGCGTTTCCAACCCGCAGTTGGGACATTTTTGCCCTTTGGCTTCGGTGCCGTTGGGCAAATACTTCTTCAACGCTCGTTCCACCCCGTTTTTCCAGGTATTGATCGATTCGTTATTCAGTTCCATTCCTTGTACCAGCTTGATAACCTGGTCGATCGGCATCCCGTAGCGGAGCACGCCCGAAATAAGCTTGGCGTAGTTCCAGTATTCGGGATCGAATTTTCCGTCAAGGCCTTCGATCGTCATTTTATAGCCGCGTTTGTTCTTGAACTGGAAATCGTAATGTTTTTTCCCGTCTTCGTCGTAGCTCTTGATGATGGTACCCTTCGAAATATTCTTAGGCAACATGATACCTTCCTCGTCGTCGGCCAGCCCGGTGAAGATTTCGTAAGGACGTCCGTTCAGCAGGCCCACGAAAGCGATCCATTTTTCCCGGTTGTTCTGGAATTTCACCACATCGGCATCCAGCTCGCGCGGGCGGGTAGACACGATGATAGGCGGTTGCATGCAATTGCAGTCGTCTTTCTTTTTCTTTTTGTTGCCGGTCGAGATCAGCACGCCCGAACGCGAACCGTCGCGATAGACCGTGCAGCCCTTGCAGCCGCATTTCCAGGCTTCCACATACAGGCTGTCCACCAGTTCCTCGGTCACGTCGGCCGGCAGGTTGATGGTCACGCTGATCGAGTGGTCTACCCATTTCTGAATCCTTCCCTGCATCCGGACTTTTTGCAGCCAGTCTACATCGTTGGAAGTGGCTTTATAATAGGGCGATTTGGCTACCAGATCGTCTACCTCTTCCTGAGTATATTTTTTGGTCACGGAATAACCGTTGGCCTGCATCCAGGTAACGAACTTATGGTGAAAGACGATATACTCTTCGAACGCATCGCCTGTTTCGTCGACGAAATCCACGCGGGCTTCCGTATCGTTGGGATTTACCTTGCGGCGGCGTTTATAAACGGGCAGGAAAACCGGTTCGATACCCGAAGTGGTCTGCGTCATCAGACTGGTCGTGCCGGTCGGCGCGATCGTCAGGCAAGCGATATTGCGCCGGCCGTAGCGGGCCATTTCTTCATACAGTTCCGGATCGGCCTCTTTCAAACGATTGATAAAGGGGTTGTTAGCTTCCCGTTCGGTATCGTATATTTCAAACGCGCCCCGTTCTTTGGCCAGCATCACCGAAGAACGGTAGGCGGCCAGGGCCAGGGTTTTCTGTATCGTTTCGGCGCAATCCGTCGCTTCGTCGGTGCCGTAGCGCAGGCCCAGGGCGGCCAACATGTCGCCTTCGGCCGTGATGCCCACCCCGGTACGGCGTCCGAGCAGGGTCTTACGCTGTATTTTCTCCCACAGATGGCGTTCGGTTTGTTTTACTTCCATCGACTCGGGGTCGGAATCGATCTTTTCCAGTATCTTTTCGATTTTTTCGGATTCCAAATCGATGATGTCGTCCATGATACGCTGCGCCAGGCCTACGTGCTTTTTGAACAGCTCGTAATCGAAATAAGCTTCGGGCGTGAAAGGATTCACTACATAGGCATACAGATTGATCGCCAGCAACCGGCAACTATCGTACGGACAGAGGGGGATTTCCCCGCAAGGATTGGTCGATACGGTGCGGAATCCCAGGTCGGCATAGGAGTCGGGCACCGATTCCCTCAGAATGGTGTCCCAGAACAGCACGCCCGGCTCGGCCGACTTCCACGCGTTATGGATGATTTTCTTCCACAGGGTGGGGGCGTCGATTTCTTTTTTATACATCGGGTTGGCCGAGCCGATGGGATATTGTTGGGTGTAAGAAGTCCCCTCCACCACGGCTTGCATGAACTCGTCGTCGATTTTCACCGATACGTTGGCGCCCGTTACCTTGCCTTCCACCATTTTAGCGTCGATAAAAGACTCCGAATCGGGATGTTTGATGGAAACGCTCAGCATCAGCGCCCCCCGCCTGCCGTCTTGGGCTACTTCGCGGGTGGAATTGGAATAGCGTTCCATAAAAGGCACCAGGCCGGTCGAAGTAAGGGCCGAGTTCTTTACCGGCGAGCCTTTGGGCCGGACATGCGACAAATCGTGGCCTACGCCTCCGCGGCGTTTCATCAATTGTACCTGTTCTTCGTCGATGCGGATGATGGCACCGTAGGAATCGGCTTCTCCGTCGAGGCCGATCACGAAACAGTTGGAAAGGGAAGCGATCTGGAAATCGTTGCCGATGCCCGTCATGGGGCTTCCTTGAGGAATGATGTACCGGAAATGATCGAACAACTCGAACAGTTCTGCCTCCGTAAGGGGATTGGGATACTTGGTTTCCACGCGGGCAATTTCGCTGGCCAGCCGGTGGTGCATGTCTTCGGGCGACTTTTCGTAAATGTTTCCGAAGGCATCCTTCAGGGCGTATTTGTTTACCCATACTTTAGCGGCCAGTTCATCACCGGTAAAGTAGCTGAGGGAAGCTTTGAAAGCTTCGTCGAATGTGTAAGTTTTACGGTCCACGATTTTTTTTATTATTTGAGTTTGCAAGTTTAGAAATACTTTGCCGATTCACCAAATTATTGCATGTTAAAAAGATCGGTTGTTGATAAGTTTTCCAAAACGATTTTAGAAGTCTTGTATATCAACTGCTTAGTTTTTCAACACGCAAAAATAGTTTTCCAAAAGGAAAATTTGCACCGGAAGAAGTTTTCCAAAACAGCAAAGGATGCTACCAGTCAGGGTGCATCCTTCCGTCCAAATAAGGGGGGTATTTTTTTAGTTTTTCAGCAATACTTCGATTTCTTCCACCGACGAGCGGAACGACTTGCTGGTCTCGATCTGGTCTTTGATGGTTTTGCAGGCGTGCAGCACGGTGGCGTGGTCTTTTTTGCCTACGATTTTCCCGATGTGCGAAAAAGAGCAATCGGTATATTTTTTGGCCAGGTACATCGTAATCTGCCGGGCTTGCACGATTTCCCGTTTGCGGGAATTGGTCTGAATGGCCGTAAGTTCGAGATTGAAGTATTTGCAAACGATCTCCTGGATCATCTGCACCGAGATTTGTTTCTTTTCCAGCCGCACGGCCTGGCTGACCACGCGTTTGGTAAGGGGCAGGTCGATTTCCCGGTTGTTGATGACCGCGTTGGCCATAAGCGATACCAGAATGCCTTCCAGGTCGCGCACGTTTTCGGTAACGTTGGTGGCGATGAAGTTGAATACCTCGTCGGGAATCACGATGCCGTCGTGGTTGATCTTGTTCTTGAGGATCTTCTTGCGCAGATCCAGATCGGGCCGGCTCAGTTCGGCCGTCAGCCCCCATTTCAGGCGGGTGATAAGGCGTTCTTCCATGCCCTGCAAATCGACCGGAGCCTTATCCGAGGTCAGGATCAATTGTTTGCCGAGCTGATGAAGATGATTGAAGATATGGAAGAAGGTATTCTGCGTCTTGTCCATGCCGATCAACTCCTGAATATCGTCGAGCAGCAGCACGTCGATATTCTGGTAGAAGTTCAGAAAATCGTTGGTGGTATTCTTCCGGATGGCGTCGGTAAACTGCACGCGGAAGAGGTGGGAGGAGACGTATAAAACCTTTTTCTCGGGATGAAGCTCGCGGATACGGGTGCCGATGGCATGGCAGAGGTGGGTTTTGCCCACGCCCGAGGGCCCGAAAATAAACAACGGGTTGAAGGTGGTTTTGCCCGGATTCTGGGCCACGGCTTCCCCTGCGGTGCGTACCAGCTTATTGCTGGTGCCTTCGAAATAATTGTCGAAATTGTACTTGGGATTCAGTTGAGGATCGAGATCTTGCGGAGCAGACTGCATAAAAGGGTTGGGCGCCTTGTTTGCGTCTTTGGGCGTAATCTTCTTTACGGCCACCGATCCGTTTTCGGCCGGGTAGTCGACGGTGCCTCCCGTCGTCTTGTCGACCATGACACGGTAATTGAGGATCGTACCTTGCCCCATCACACGGTAAAGAGTCACCTTCAGCACGTTGACGTATTTCTCTTCGAGATATTCGTAGAAGAATTGGCTCGGCACCTGGATGGTGAACTTGTTTTCTTCATACGACAACGGTATGATCGGCATAAACCATGTGTTAAAAGCGGCCTCCGGCACAATATCCTTGATGACGGCGAGGCATTTGTTCCACAATGTCTGGTAATCGGTCTGCATGTTTCTTACTCTCCCAACAATAACTTTTTTCTTTCAGCTTTCAATATGCGAAGAAGATGCAAAGGGAACCCGGGGGCAAGTTTGCCCGGGCTATCCCGATATGCAGCCTATTTTCGCTATTATGTGTACGAAGATAGTGCAAGTCGAGCGCAGAGGCAAGTAACTTGGCTATGCCGAGACGCCGCCTATCTTCGTTTTTTATGTATGCAAAGATAGTGCAAGTCGAGTGCAGAGGCAAGTGGCTTGGCTATGCCGAGACGCCGCCTATCTTCGCTATTATGTGTACAAAGTTTAGAAATTAATTCCAAAAAAAAAAGTGCCGTTTTGTTTGGTAATTTTGAATGTTTAATATGCGGTTTAGGCTCAGTAAGTTATCAATAGTCGATTGATAATCTGTAGGTTGCCTTCTCCCGGATTCGGGAGGCCTTTATTTTAAAGCATTCTTGTACCGCTTTGTACCTACCCCCTTCCGCTTGCCGGGGAAAGTACCCCGGGGCGTATCTGTTTTTCGCAGAAGGCCTTACGACAGCGGGCGGCGGGCAGTTCACTTTTTTTCTTTAATTAGAATGATTCTAAATAAGCCTCTTTTCGGAACCTTTCCTCAAATTAGCTTAAAATACTGAAAAATGAACGTACCTTTTCGGATTTTCACGTAAATCAAGTAACAATTTGGACGCGTTTTCGGTTGTGCTGTTCAAATTGTCGTACAAGGCCCGGTCGTTCAGCAGCAAGCCGATGCTATTGTCTTTCGCATTCAGCTTGTCGGTGGTCAGACGCAGGTTAGCCAACGTAGCGTTGATGCTGTTTACCGTCGAAGCCAGGTCGAGGCTTTTCAGGTTGTGGCTCACCTGAGAAAAATTATCGGTCATCGACTTGAGATTGTCCACAATCGCCGGAACGTCTTTGTCGAGCATCCGGTTGAGTTTGAGGGCGGAATTCTCGAGCGTGCCGGTCGTCTTCTCCATATGCTCGAGCGACTGGGCGAGGGCCGGGTGATTCACCAAGGTTTGCAAGCCTCCCAGTATGGAATCGATCTTGGGCAACATCAGCTCCACGCCGGGCAGGATATTTTGCTGAATCGACGCCATCATATCCTCCGTCATCCGTCCTTCTATCGTCGCTCCCGGACGCAAATACTCCTTTACGTATTTGTTGAGGTGAATATGCAACTCAGCGCCGCTGAGGAAGGTGTTGACGATGCTGATATAGCTGCCCTTGCTGATGCGCATGTCTTTGTCGAGGCTGATTTCTACCGTGATTTTGTCGGTACTGTCGTAATCGTACACGATGTCTCTGACCAGACCTACTTTGAAGCCTTCCACGTATACAGGGCTGGATACGGTAACGTCTTTCACGTTCTTGAAAGCGACATAGTAATAATTGGTAGGCTGAAACAGGTTGATTCCTTTCAGGTAGTTAATACCGAAGTATAACAACGCCAAGCTGATGATAGACACCAGCCCGATTTTTGCCTCTTTGGTGAATACACTTTTCATTTCTTTCTGATTGTATGGATTTTTTGTTTTTTTATCGTTTAATAGTTTACTTTTTTCCCATCCTTGAACGCCACGATAAAAGCATCTTTGAAATCGCGGGCTACCTTTCGGCGCAGGTTCCGGATGGTATTGAAATGGGTCGACTCGCCGTACGTATATTTGTAAAGCCCTTTCTCCCGGTACACGCCTACGTTTTTATACCCTTTGAACTGGCGGGAACCGGGCGGCAGTTTCTTGTCGGAAGTCAGGATTTGAATCTTGTATATAACCTTTCCCCGGGTATCCGGGTTCACGGCCGGGGTCGTCTTTGCAGCCGGAGCGGCGGAACTTGCCTTGGGGCCGGCGGGAGCGGCAGTTTGCCGGCTGTCGGAGGCGGAAGCCCCCTGGTCGGCATTCCTGCTGTCGCCCCTTTTTGCGGTAGGAGCCTGGTCGGTGCGCTTGGGCGGGTTTGCCGGCGAAGCCGAAGAGCCGGCAGCCAGCGCCCCCCTGCGGCGATCGTAATCGCGCTTGTATTTGGTGAAGGCATCGTATAGCGCTTTGGCCAGCTTGCCACGTCCGCTGTCCGATTTCATAAAGCGTTCTTCTTCGCGGTTGGAGATATAGCCCAGCTCTACCAGAATACTCGGCATGCTGGTTTTGCGCAGTACCAGAAACCCCGCCTGCCGTACGCCCCGGTTGGCGCGGTTGGCCGAGGCAAAGCATTTTTGTACTTCCGAAGCCAGACTGATGCTTTGTTCGACATGCTTGTTCTGGATAAATTCGAAAATGATATACGATTCGGACGAATTCGGATCGAATCCTTCGTATTTTTGCTGATAATTGTCTTCCAGCAGAATGGCAGCGTTTTCGCGCATGGCCACTTCCAGGTTTTCTTCGCTCCGGGCCAAACCCAGCGTATAAGTCTCCGTTCCGCGGGCACTGCTGCCGCGCTTCACGGCATTGGTATGGATGGAGATGAAAAGGTCGGCTTTATGGCGATTGGCTATTTCGGCCCGCTCGTCGAGTTCGATAAACCGGTCGGTTTTACGGGTATAGACCACTCGTACGTCGCGATGATTTTCTTCAATCAGGCGTCCGAGTTTGAGCGCGACGGCCAGGTTGATTTCTTTTTCGTTCACGATGGCGCCTTTGGCCCCCGGATCTTTGCCCCCGTGCCCGGCATCGATCACCACTACAAACGTTTCCCCTGCCGCTCGGAGGGAAAAGGGCAGCAAAAGAAAGAGGGTGAAGAGTAAACAGATATATCGAAGGGGCTTTCTATCCACGTTATAAAAACTTACAAATTGGGGGCAAATGTAATGCTTTTTACTGATTTGTAGGAGGTTTTTACGATATTTAATGTTCCTTGCCACCAGCGGCGCGAGGGGAGGAAAGAACAAAAAAAGAGGAAGACTGCCGGGCAATCTTCCTCTTGGGATACTTATCTGATACTTATTTCGAGGTATCTGTTATTCGGAAACTACTTCGAAAGGAATCTCTACGGATACTTCCTTGTGCAGTTTCAGCGTGGCTTTGTAGTTGCCTACTTCTTTTACCGCGTCTTTGATGTAAATGATCTTGCGATCTACTTCAAAACCGGCTTTGGCCAGCGCTTCGGATACCTGAATATTGGTAACCGAACCGAAGATCGTACCGGTAGAACTGGTCTTTGCGCCGATCGTCAGCGAAACGCCTTCCATCTTGGCGGCCAGGGCGGCGGCATCTTCTTTGATTTTGGCCAGCTTGTGGGCACGTTGTTTCTGGTTTTCGGCCAGCACTTTCTTGGCAGATTCGGAGGCGATCACCGCTTTGCCCGTGGGGATTAGAAAGTTACGTCCGTAACCGTCTTTTACTGTTACGATATCGTCTTTGTAGCCTAAGTTTACTACATCTTCTTTCAAAATAACTTGCATATTCTGTCTCCTCTTTTTTTATTATTTCATTAAGTCGGTTACATAGGGAAGCAGAGCCAGGTGGCGGGCGCGTTTCACGGCCTGAGCTACGCGGCGCTGGAACTTCAGCGAAGTACCGGTGATGCGGCGGGGAAGAATCTTACCCTGTTCGTTGAGGAATTTCTTCAGGAATTCGGGATCCTTGTAATCGATGTATTTGATACCGTTCTTTTTGAAACGGCAGTATTTTTTCTTTTTAACGTCGACGGAAGGCGGAGTTAAATATCTGATTTCTGATTGAGTTGCTGCCATGATTAATTTTCCTTTACTGTTTCTTTAGATGATTTCAAACCTCTTCTCTTTGCGGCATATTCTGCTGCATACTTGTCCTGGCGGAATGTCAGGAAGCGAATCACACGTTCGTCGCGGCGGAAGTTGATTTCCAGCGTAGCGATGGTTTCGGGATTAGCCTTGAATTCGACCAACTGGTAGAAGCCGGTGGATTTCTTGTCGATAGGATAAGCTAATTTGCGCAATCCCCAGTTCTCTTCATTCACAATTTCTGCCCCTTCCGCTTTCAGGAGGTTTGTGAATTTTTCTACCGCTTCCTTCATCTGTGCGTCAGACAAAACGGGAGTCAAAATGAAAACGGTTTCGTAATTGTTCATAAAACGCTTTTTAATGATTAATATTTTTTAGCGGTGCAAAGGTAGGCATAATATCTTAACCGGCAAATATTTCGCCGGATATTTTCCGGGAAACTTAAAGCCTCCCGCCCGCGGAGTAACCAAAGACTGCCGACAGAGAAAACGCACTAAACTCTCCTTCGTCCTTTTTTTCGGCTTTCTATTGAACCACTAAGCGGCTCACCCGGGTGATTCGTCCGGCCCACCCGGGTGGGGCGATCGGCCCACAAGGGTGAAACGCTCGCCCCACCTGGGTGGGCCGCTTAGTGGCCGGGCAGTCTACCGGGAAACTATCGGGCGGGAAATAAGCGCGCGCGGGTTTCCCCTTAAAAAGCAAACTGAGCCATTAGGCTGACGCGGCGCGCCTGGTTGTGTTCATTGTCGTAGTTTTGCCGCTTGCCCCAGTTGAATTCGGCTGCCACCTGGATGCGGGGCGTCATATACCAGAAGATATTGGCGGCGCTGTAGAGGCCGTATTTATAGGTGGAGCCCGCCACTTCGCCGCGCGGTTGGTAATTCATCCGGCCGAAGGTGGCCGAAACGAAAACCGTCGAAGTGAGGTAATACTGCAAGGCGCCGAACCAGCCGTAGGCGAAAGGGGCGTACATGCGTCCGGGCCGGCCAAGGTCGTCGACCAGATCGAATCGTCCCATCAGCAAATCGTTGGTCATACTGCCGTATCCCCGGCCTGCATTCACCGTGGCATAGATCGACAGGGGCGTGGCGGGCCGGACTACCGAGCTGAGTTGCAGGCCCCATCCTGGCAGGTTGTAATTTCTTTCCGTCAGCAAGTCGCGGTAAGGAAGCGCCCGGAGAATGCCCGATAAACGTATTTGCTGGTTATAGCCCCATTCGTATTGAACGAAAGCGGCCACATTGGGCAGCCAGTCGTCGACGGCCATCGTGGTGGTGTCGTTGGCGCCCACCTGCGACTGGGGTATTTCCACCGAGGCTGCTATCTCCCAGTGCCGGTGGACGGCACGCATCCAGCGGAGCAGTACGGCCGTGGTTCGCACTTCGGCATTGGGGCCTTGCCCGTCTACCAGGGGCGGGGTGGCGGCCGGGTCGCTGAAGGTGGAATTGGTGTAGCCTATCGTCCAGTCGTTTATCATGGCGAAGGCTTTCTTCAGATTAAAGTCGCGCGAGCGGTAGCCGTTGAAATTGGCTTCGATATGCAATTGGTAATTGCCCACGGCCCGGTTGCTGCCTAATACCTGGAAGTAAAGTGTCGTACCGGCCGGGGTGGCTCCCAGTTTGCGGCGACGGGCCTTGTCGGCGGGCACGGCAATGTCGTAGGGGATAAAGCCGCTGGTGTTCAATACTCCTTTCCAGTCTTGCCAGCCGCGCATGCGCACCACTCCGCCGATGCCCATCGCCAATTGGGCGTCGCGGCTCATAAAGAGGAAGTAAGGGGCGCGCGGGTCTTGAAAATGATGGAACTGATCGTAATAGAAGCGGTCGATCAGGGCCACTTCCTTTACGGAGTCGACTTTTCCGCCCTCGCCGAAATAGACGATCTGGTGATGGGCTTTCAGAGAATCTACCTGATTCTCTTCCGGACTGTGAAGGGATTGCTGGGCCTGGACAACCGTGGCCAGGAGAAAAGGCAAGAAGAGGCATATAAACGGGAGGCGCATGGTAATAGGGGGTTGATTATAAGTGTGAATTATCAACCTATATAACATACCTGCGGCCTTTATTGTTGATGGGGAAAGCGCGCTGCGGCAAATTTATTTCCGCCCCCTGGCCTGCGAAACGTTTCGTTCTCGCCGGGGGGCTGGTCTGCTATCCGCAAGAAGAAGGGCGACCGGGAGTCAGAGAGGAAAAGTTTCTTTTTCCAGCAGGTCGGCCGCTTCCCGTAGCATCGCGGGTGGAAGCGGAACGACGGCCCCCTCGGCCACCGAGCGGACAAAATCGGGATGTTCGCGTTTGTATACGTCCAGCATGCGGTTGGTAAATACGAATTGGGTGCAGTATTGGATATTGGCCAGGCGGTCGCACATTTTGATAAAGGAAGCGAAGCGGGTTTCCCGTATGCCGCGGTAGTAGGCTTCGTTGGCCCGCTCGCGGCGGCTGCGCCCTTTTTCGTTGGTCAGGGCGTACACGATTTCGGGTACCTGGGTTTGGATTTCTTGCCGGCAGCTCTCCGGCAGCGACACGCCTTCTACGCGGAATGCGCCCAGGAAACGAACGAGATCGTTATAGCTCATCCGGGCGTCTTCGATGGTGTCGTGCAGCAGGGCGGCGGCATACAAGATTAAAACGTCGGTTTCGGTTTCGGCCACCTGGTAGCCGTAGCGCGATACATACGAGGCGGTCAGTTTCAGATGGTATCCGTAGGGAAGATAGCCGTCGTAGGTGTGATTTACTTCGTCGTGCAGACGGAAGGCGGCTTTTTCGAGGCCCTCGATCCAGGGATGGTAGTGCCGGACGATCGACGCGAATTGGTGTTTTTCCATTTGTGTGTCTTTAGCTGGTGTTTAAAAAGGCGAGACAAAGGTACCTTTTTTATTTCAATAACAATTGTCTCGCCTGCTTGTTCTTCGTGTCCGTGTCCGGAGGCTAGTTTTGCCGGGAGATTACCTACGGTTGCCGGGGTTGTACCGGCGGATGGTTAATTTGTGGGTGGTTTGCAGTTTGCTTTCTTTTTGCCTGATCACAAGGGTTAGCTCGCGGCTGACGCTGGCTACCGAGATGCGCGCCGGCAAAGAGAAGTTTATTTGCTGCGTAGCGCCGGCTTCCAGGTTTCCTTTCCACCGGTCGCGGGTATTGCCCGCGCTCATTTCGACTTCGATTTCGCCTGACGGCTGTTTGGAACGATTGGTTATGTGGATGCGGAAGGTGGCCCATCCTTTGGCAGAGGCGGTGGCCGCGGATTGCGGCAGGCTTACCTCGATTTCTTTTTCCAGGCAGAAAGTGTCTTTCTTTTCTTCGGCTACCCGCGGCACCCGTATTTCGGGCAGAACAGGCTGCATAAAAACGATCGAATCGAGGCCGTTGCCGAATTTTTCGGCCCGGTGCCTGGCATCGAGCCGGAGGGTGCCTTCCCGGCAGACGAGGCGTCCCTCGTCGATACCGCTCCAGTCGATGCCGGTAGCGGCCGGGCTGAGGGCGATTTTTATATTCGCTTCTCCGGAGGGGTCTTCCTGGTATAGTTTGATGCCTTCGTCGGTGAAGATGAGGCATTCGCCTTTATAAACGGAAGTACGGTAGGTGGCGTTGCGGGCCGGAACCAGCACAAAGCGTTCCTTGCCTGTGCGGTCGATATGCTGCCATCCTTTTCGCCGGACATACGTCACGGCGTATCCTTCCGAAAAGGGATAGGCCCGGTCGAAACGGCAGGCCGATTCGGTGAATTTTTGTTTGATAGGGGTTTCCTCGCCGGTAAGGTAGCCCCATTTGTTTTTTTTGTTGCGTACCGCTACGTATCCTTCCGAAAAATAGGGGTAGGTGGGGTCGGCATAATATTCTTTGTCGAACTGGCGGATGTGGCCCAGGCTGTCGACATAGCCGTGAAGCCGGTAATTGTCTCCTTTGAGGAGCAGGGCGCGTCCTTCCTTAAAGCGGAGGTCGTGGTATTCCACCGAGACGATTACTTTGCCGGCGGTGTCGATCAGGCCGTAAGCGGAGCCGCTTTTCACTTTATAAAATCCGTGGCCGATGTCTGTTTTTTCGGTGTAGCCGAAGTTCTGGGCCGTAGCTGAGGCGGACAGGAAAACGAAAAGCAGGGGCAGGAGGCTTTTGGGAGCGTGTATAAGAAATTGCGTGTTCATAACGTCTTGTCTTTAGATGAATAACTAAGTATCGATGGATTGAGGCGGTCAATACGTAAGGCCCTCGGGCAGAAGGCCCCAGGCTTTCAACGTTACCTCGTCGGCTGCAATGGCTTCCAGGTAAGGGCGGCTTTCGGCTTCGCCGGCGCGTTTGGCCTGGCGTTGGAACAGCAGGAAAGCGGCTACCAGTTTGTCGTCTTCCCCGGGGGGAAGCGTGCCGTTTATTTTTTCTTCCATCAGGTTGTTGAATAGCCAGTAGGCGGCCTTGAAGTGAGTGGAATCTTTGGCCAGGGCTTTTTCCAGCCATCGGTTTGCTTCCTTCAAATCGGCTTTTTTGCCCAGCAGGGCTTGGCGGTCGGCCGGGGTGGAAAAGTATCGGTTGGCTTTCGAAAGCGTAAGCCCGTATTCGAACATGGCGTCGGGCAGTTGGTTTTCGCCGGCCAGGGCGGCTACTATTTTTTCTCCTTTCTCCATTTGGTTTTTATCTGCCGAACGGAGCAGGTCGGCGCTATAGGTAAGCATGGCCGCAGGGTAAAGGCTGTCTTCGGCCAGGATGCGGATTTGTTCTTTTCCCCGCTCGGCGGAATCGCGGACGGGCGATTGCGAAAGCGCATAGGCGGCTTGATAGAGTTCGTCGGGCGTAGGAGCAGCGACAACGACGGTTTCGGGCGCGACGCTTTCTTTCTCTTCAGCCAGCAGCCAGAAGAGGCTTGCCACGAGGCAGGCGGCGCCTAATCCGATACCCGCCCCTTTCAGCAGGGCAGGGGGAAGCAGCGCAGGCCGCGCGATAGGGGGCAGGCGTTCGAGGTCTACCCGGAATTCGGCGGCCGAAGCGTAGCGTTTGGCTTGCGCTTTTTGGGTAGCTTTGCCCACGATGCGGCGCAGGTCGGCCCGGGCGATGTCGCGCAAGGGGAGTTTTTTAAGCAGGTTGGCTTGCAGCACTTCGTCGTTCGAACCGAAGAAGGGCAGGTGGCCGGTGTAGAGCTGGAACAAAAGGATGCCGATGGCGTAAATATCGGTCGTTTCGTTTTGGTGGCTCACGTCGCCGATCGCCAGTTCGGGCGCGGCGTAATGTACTTTTCCCATAAAAGCCCCGCTGACGGTGAGCATTTTGTCTTGGCTGGCCAGCGTCATCATCTGCTTGCAGATGCCGAAGTCGATCAGCTTGATTTTTCCGTCGAGGGTAATCATGATGTTGGTAGGGTCGATGTCGCGATGGATAAAACCCTTGTCATGCAAGGCCATAATGCCTGAAAGTACGCATTTGGCAATGCGGATCACGGCCTGGTCGCGATTGTGCATATACTGGGCGTAGAGTTCGCGGGCAAAGGGAATTTCCAGCCCTTGCTTGTCGCAGACCACGCCCTGGATGAGCTCGTCGAGCGTTACCCCGGTGAGCAGTTCCATAATGACGTGGTAATGACACTTTTCCCGACCGGTGGTTTCTTCCGTCGTTACGGTTTCCACGAAGCCGTACATCCGGATCAGGTTGTCGTTGTCGAGCTGGATGGTGGCTTCGCGGCGCGCCCGTTCGATGAGTTTTTCGGGTATATTGTCGTACATGGCCTTGATGGCGACGGGGGTACGTGCTCCGGTTTGTTCCGTTACACGGAAGCCTTTGAATACGCGACCCATGCCGCCCTCGCCCAGCGGTTTGCCCGCGGCGTCGAATTCGTAATAGATGCCCAGGCGTTTTTCGGTATCGCTTTGTAGTTTCTGTATGTTCATGATGAATAGGTGTTTGATGGCTTTTTACTTGCTGTTTAGTATCCTTCGGCGCGTAGCTTGGTATCGCCTATCGAGATAATGTCGCCCGGCGCGAAGGGGTGGCCGGCCGACGTTACGCGGGTGGAGTTGACGAAGGTGCCGTTGAGCGAGGGTACCCAGCCGCCGGAAGCTTCTTTGTCCCATTGGCCGTCGCGGACGTACCAGCGGTCGGCGGCGTTGTCGTATTCGATCGTGCAGTGTTTGCGCGATATATAATGAATAGGGCCTTCGCGGAAGGCGAGGGTGTTGTTGGAAAGTTCTTCTTCGCGGCCCAGGGTGAGGATGCGCCGGGGGCTTTTCAGGTATTCGTTGAGTTTGAAAATTTTCCCCGGTTCGTTTCCTTGTACCACGCGGAGCAGGAGACCGCTGACGATCTTTGTAGGAGCTTCCACCTGGCTGCCTTTCACGGCTTGGTAGACGTCGGGGCTGGCCGGGAGCAGGGAGAGGATTTCGTCGGCGGTCTGGAATCGTTCGCCGGCATTAGCCCGGAGGCAGCCGCCGACGATTTTTTGCCACAGAGAGCCGTTTTCGTATCGTTCGAAAAAGTTTTTTTTCCATTCGCCGGTGCGTTGGCGGGCCTGGTAATGGATGAGGTCGCGGTCGGTAGAGAGCGTGCCGAAAGGGAGGCTGCCGGTTAGCAATTGGAAAAGGATGACGCCGAAGGAATATATATCGGCGGTGGGCAATACGGTGACGGTGAGCTGCATGTCGGAAAATTCGGGAGCTTGGTAGGCGAGCAGCGAGCGGTCTGGTTCGGCATACCGGCCGCCGGTTCGCCCCTCCGGGGCCGGACGGCTATGTCCGAGGTGAATATAGTTGGCCAGTAGCACTTGCCCGTCGGTTTTTATCAGTATGTTGCCGGGCCTGAGGCGAGTATGTACTTTTCCTGATTTATGCAAATCGCGTAGTCCGTATAAAATTTGTTTGGCGATTTTGAGCGTGGCCGGTTGCGGTTGTCGAATCAGCTTCGTCAGCTCGGTTACTTGGTGATAGGGGCTTACCAGGTAGGGGTTGCCTTTTATATAGCCTGTCTGGTGGATGCGTATCAGGTAGTGGCTGAGAATGTGGCAACTTTTGCATTCGCTATCGAAGCGGGCGGCCAGGGCGGCTCGCCGGGCGGCGGGGGCTTCCCATAGCTTGAAAAGTTTCAAGAGATAGGAGGCTCCCGACGAGTCGGCTACTTTGAATAGCTGGCTTTGCGTATCTTGTCCGAGCATGCGCTCGATTTGGTATTTTCCGTCGATGCTGTCGTGCAGTCCGAAATCGCATCGTTCTACTTTGGCCGTTTTCATAAGGCGTTATTTTTTCGTTTTAAATTCGAATTCCCGGTTTCCCAGCCGGATAATGTCGCCGTCGTGCAGCTTGATTCCCATCCCGGCGTGTACGTAGGTGGAGCGTACGGAACTTCGCTCTTCGATAAACCATTCGCCGTGGTCGTAGAAAAGGGCGGCTTGGGCTTCGCTCTCGATGCTAGCATTGCCCGGGTCGGTATTTTCCCTGGCCAGTTGTACCTCGGGGCCGGTATAAGACAGGCCGGCTTTTTCTCTTTCCCCTTTGCGGGGGATGGGAAGAAGGATACATTCGGGGCAGCTTTCTTCCGTGGCTTCCGGTTCTTCTTCGGGGGGCAAAAGCAGTTCGCCGTCGAGTTCTCCGCCGCAATAGGGGCAGAATTGGGCATCGGGCTGCACCGCGCTCTGACAGTGCGGGCAATAGCGTTCCTCTGCCGCTTCTTTTATCTCTTGCTCGCAATTGGGGCAGGTGCGCATCACCGCCATCGCGGGGTAACCGCAGGCGGGGCAGAGGATTATAGGGATATTCTCGGTTTTCATAAGCTGTTGTTTTTAAAAAAGGCCTGTTTGGGACAATTCATTCCAGAGGAACCGGAAAAAACTTTTGAATTCTTGTTTGCCGGAAAACAGATACACTGCCCCTGGAAAGGCATTCGCGGCATTATCGAGAATCTCGTCTAAGCTTTTGTATTGGGGTTGCCTTGTCTGATTGGCTATATAGCGCAATACATGGAGAAACTTATCTGAATTTTTTTTGACAAATTCAGCAGGGTACTTTTTTAAGGATACTATTATTTTGGAAATTTTCTCAATGGCTTTCACTTTTCCTGCGCCGGTTGCAGTGGCGGAAATGATTCTTACGGCCAAGTTTATGGAAGGTATCATAGTATATATAATTAGAATTTTAAACATTTGAATCGGAAATGGGATGAAGTGGCCGAACGCTGCCGAAATCGCCTATGGCATGCGGGTCGTCCCACCAAATACCCCATTCGGTCAGGAAATTAGTCATGCCGTGCCGGTCGAACGTATTTCCTTTACTTCGTTGGGGAAACAGAATTACGCGGTTGCCGTAAGCCGGCTGGAGTATTTTTGATAAGACTCGGTTTAGTATTTCGTCTTTTAAAACATAGGCGTGAATTCTGTTTTTCCGATTTTCTATCAGCGAAAATTGAGACGGGTTGTTCAGAAGCAGGGTCATATGTATCCGCAGGATATTGAGCCCCGCGGCATTGAAAGTGATGGCGTGTCTTGTTTTGGTAACCAGTGCGTTGTTACTGGCAAGACCGCCGCCTAACGAATGGCCGATAAAGATTAATTTATATTCTTCTCCGCCTATCGCCTTATCTAATAATTTGGCGTTTTGAACGGATTTGGTGTATTGGGGAGCGAGTCCGACAAGACCTTGTGATAGGTTTGAAAACCAGTCTTTGGGGCTTCCTTTATCCGTGCCTTCGGTGCAATAGGCATAGCGTCTGATTTCTCCTCCTTTCTTTTGGCAGAATAATAAGGAATTGAATCCGCTGGCTTTTCTTTTAAATTCGGTTTCAACCTTGAAATCTTTTTTGAAAGGTCTCAGAAGGGCGTTTACTTCCTCGTTCCGCATGGGTTCCCAATTGTCCAGCAACTGACACTCGGGTTTGTCGGGGGCATTCGGATTCAGATAAAAATAGGCGTATTGGCACATGGCTGCCGCTGCTTTAATGTCGGTTTCGGTGATGTTTTTCGATACACCTTTTAACTCGCTTGCATTTTGATAGGTTATTTTGTTGCATCCGAGTTCCTGCAAGGTGTTTCCTAAAAGCGAGGGCGGGCCGGGTGCGCACATGTCGCCTCCGGCAATTACATAGCTGCTTATAGGGTACCCCGGCAACAATCCTCCTCCCAGCAGGGTACCTGTTAGTAATGCTGATCCGAGTAAACCTTTGGTAACTTCCATAGCTGTTATTTTTAGTGGAAAACGTTCAACGAATTGGAATGGGCTGTTTTTTTATTCAGGGCAGGCTCTGTTTTTTATACTTGCCCTATCTGCACGTACAGCTTATAAAGAGTAGCCGCTCTCATTTTTAATTGGATTTCAATGTAATCCTGGAAATGAATGTGTACAGCTTTTTCATACATCGAGGGTTGCTCGAAGTTTATCGTTATCTCTATGCACTTTTCCACCCGCCTTTCTCCCGGTCTGCTTCCGGTCGAAATCTCGATATGCGTATGATGCAGGATCTCTTCGGAGAAAAAACGAATCAACTCCCGGCGGATATACTGCCGGAAATCGATAGGGGTGAACAAACGTTCGTTGCTTAACGCATACGATCGGGCGAATTCTTGATATAAGGTGGCGCCGCTCGCTTTGTTGCGGCCGCCTTCCGCATCGGTCAATACTTCCGTTTCTCCGCTGCCGGCGAAGGAGGATATAAGGAGTTGACCTGCCTTCAGGCTGTTTCCCGCTTCTCCGTGAGTCGTTAGGTAAGTCACCACGCAGGGCGGTTGGTTAGGGCGCGGTTGGCGGATGGCATAGGTGCCGGAAAAGGGTTTGGGCGAGAGTTGGACCGATTCTTGCATGGCTTCCTGAATGCGCATCATGGCTTCGCGAAGATTCTTCAGTCGAGAGCCGTCTTGCAGGCCGTTTTGCTCGACAAAGGCAAAGTAATCGTCGGTAAAATGCCGGTAAAGCGTGGTGATGTCTTCCCGGATGCGGTTATTGTCGTACTGGTCGACGTCGAAGTCGCGAATGAAAAATTGGTTCATGGTGTCCGGTTCCCGGATTACATCCAGATACTGGATCTGGTTTTTCTCGTTGTCCAATCGTTTGAGGGGTTCCGCCTCGCTCAGTTTCGCAAGCATAATATCGTAATCGGCTACCGGCAGGCAATTGAACCGGATATGGGGTTGTTCCGGCAGCCGGACGGGCTTGCCGGAGGTCAGTTTGATCCAGATGAACCGTTGGCGGTTCAATCGTTCGGCGGCCGCGACATCGAGTTTCCCGGCCAGCCAGGCGGGAGTAAGCGAGGGCAGGACGTGTTTTTCCGACCGGTAATCTCCGAAATGATAGAGCCAGGTGTCTTGGCGAACCAAGAGTTGCTTCCAGGCTTCGATCGTTTCGAAATCCGTTTGCAGCGCGAAGGCGTCCCGGTCGAAAACCGGGTGTACGGGAATGGAAATGCCGTTGACTTCCGCCCGGATGGCAGGCCCGTACAGCAGGGGGGCATTTAGCATGAATGAAAAGCCTTGGAGGGTTTTTACCTCGTCGGCCGCTTGGTAGGCGATCCAGATTTCGTCTTCGTGGCCTGTAGCGTCTACCGGAAGGGGGGCTTCTTCGTCGAATACCAGCTTTCCGTCTGCGAAAAAGCAAACCAGGCGTCCCGGGATAATCTGTACCGGAAAAAGCGGACGGTAATGTATTTTTTCTCCTTTGAGGGTGAAGGTCGTTTTTTCGTCTACCCGGTAAGGCCCGTATTGAGAACCGTTTTTAACCTGTATCAGGCTGAGGGCCGGCTGGGGTTTGAGCAAACGGGGTTGCAAAATACGCCGGTTGAACAAATACGACAGACGGGAAAGGGAGCTTTCCATCTTTTGTTCGATCTGATGCGCTTGGTGGGCCAGCGCGACCAGCATCATTTTGGCAACGGGGTCGGCTTGCGACATATGTATATCTTCCTGAGAAAAGATTTTCAGGAGTTCGTCGACTTTATTTCTTACATTGGCATCCATATATAGCGTGTATTGGGGGTTATTTCATAAAAGGGTCCATGTAAAAGACGGCGTTTTTGTGGTAGGCGCCGGCGTGGGTTCCGGCATATTCGTTTTCCTCTACTTCCGCCGTAATGGATACGCGCACGGCATATTTCGAATGATCGGATTTGCGGTTTAGCTTATCTTTTTCCAGGGTGAGCTCGATTT
This sequence comes from Tannerellaceae bacterium, assembly GCA_048465615.1. Lineage (GTDB taxonomy): Bacteria > Bacteroidota > Bacteroidia > Bacteroidales > Tannerellaceae > Parabacteroides. The sequence goes on along the minus strand of DBFWLD010000009.1, from coordinate 95,601 downwards.
CTACCTGCACGTTTTTCAGAAAGGGCAGGTAGTAACGGATACTGTTGACGATGCTTTTTTTGCAACGCTCCATATCGGCCAGCGAAGCTTCTTCGGTAGAGGTATTGAAATTCCAGAAATTCAGGGTGATAAATTCGTTGTCCCAGAAACTGAAACCGAATTCTTCGTCGGCTTTGAACCGGCGGTTGACTGTAAAAAGAATCATATCCATCCAGTTGTCGAGCATTACTTCGACAGGGATGGATTGACGACGGATAAGGGGGAGTTGGTCCGCATCTTCTTTCCATTTCAGAGGGGCTGTGCAGTAGATCATTTTTTTCTATTTTTTAAAACTTCTTCTTTTACTGTCGAAATCGCGGCGGCGCGGCGGCGTGTCGGGCGAAGAGGGAGCTGCTGCGGGTTGCGGTACCTGGGGCATTTCCCATTCGAAGGCGGCCGCTACCTGGGTGAGCATATGGGTGAGCCGGGTGCCTTCTGCAATCAGTTCCGCCAGGCGATGCGGATGGTAAACCGCCCGGATGTATTCGTAGCAGGCGGCCCGGTCGGGAATGGCATAAGTGGTGTCGAGTTCGCAAAGCAGCAGGAACGATTGGATAACTTGCTGCATGAGGGTGAGAAAGTGGAGCGGGGTAATTGTAAGCAGTTCTTTTTCCAGTTCGAGGGTTATCCGGGCAAGCGGGGCCAGCAGCGCCATGACCAGGGTACGCGCGTCGGAATGTACCTTTAGCTTGAGCTGGTCGGTAAAAGCGCGCAGTACCTGGGTATAATGTTGGGCAGCTCTGGTTAGTTGGGCGTCGGAATGCAGAAGCAGGCAAGGGGGAATGAAGGAGTTGTCGATCGTCCAGCCTGCGTCGGCTTTGAACCGGGCTATGGCGACGGCATCGGGATTGGTATATTTTTCGTCTTCTTCTTTGAGGATGATTTTATAATCGGTATCGCGGAAGGGGATTTCATCTTGCTCGAACGATAAATAGCCTGTAGACGAACAGTCGAGGTAGGCCAGAAGAGCCGAAGCGGGGGCCTCGGGTAGGGGAATCTGCTGGAAAAGATCGCGGTCGTTCCGGTTGAAATGAAGGCGGATCAATTGGCCGGAGGGGGTGAGGGCCAGGCACCGGAGCTCGATGACGGAAAGGTGGCTGCGGGTAATTTCATGCCGGAAGGTGAAGTAGTCGTTGGGCGTGGGAGGAAACAAGCCGTAGCTTCCCCGGGCCAGCAACGGAAAAAGATGGGCGAAGAGAGAGGCTACATAATCGTCGGACGCCCGGAATATTTTGTCGGACAACCGCATGCCTCCTTGCCAGTCGATTCGGTAGTATGTGTTCATTTTTTTCTTAGATTAATTGGGTGTTGTAATTTAAAAATAGTTCGTGTCGGGGCCCGGAGGCCAGTATGGGCGGATGTTGCCAGTCGCCGAATTTGATATGAAGCGTTTGTTCGACGGCCAGAAACCATGTCTGGAAAAAACGTGCGAACTGATCCACCATAGCTGTTTCCCGGGCGATTTGCGCGCCGGAAAGGATGGGACGGCTCAGGGTGATGTGGAGAATATATATTTCTTCGTCGTAGTCGTTTCCGCAGTACAGGTCGGACAGGCTACCGTCGAGCGTGGTATGGCAGGCCGGGGAGATGGGTGTTTTTTTAACCTGTCCCTCGGATGGGTCTATGCTGGTTTGGCGACCTAAAGCCAATACGAGAATAAGGCGGAGTACCTGGAGATGGCCCCGGTAGCAGCGCATCCAGGGAATGAAAGGGTAAGCACGCCGGATGTAGTCGTTGTCTTTCGGAATGTCGTAGCCTGCGGTAAGGAAATCGGCCGCAAACCTGTCGTTTGTCAGGATATGGGCGTCGAGATAATCTTGAAACCGGATGCGGAGTTGCTGGAATACGGTGTCGTAGGGCAGGAAATAGGCTAAAGCTTTTTTTTCCGTTTCCTTTTGTTCCTGGTAACGTTTTTCGAATTCCTCTTGATCTCCTTCCGAACCGGCGTACCGGTCGAGGGGATGAAAAAGATATTCCGGCAGGATGTGATAGAGGCTGTCTCTTTTCAACTGAAAACGAATTTCGGCGTATTTTTGTTTCCGGCGGAAGGATAGCAATAGTTCGTCTCCCGAAGAGGTACGTTCGTGGCACCCTTTCAGGTGGAACCGGGCAACTAAAGCCGCCGGAGAGGTTACGGCGGCAAGTTGCCTGAGCGCCACGGCCATCGCCAGGTCGGCATCTACCGGAGGTAGTAAAACAGTTCCTTTTGTTTTCATACGTTCTAACTCTTTTTGCGGTTCGTTGCCTGGGGTTTATTAATTGCACGATCCGAAAATGTTCGGACAATACCGGTCGGTCCAGCCGCTATGCCGCCGGCCGCCGAGCGAAAAAGAGAGTTTCAGCCACAGGCCCCGGCAATCGAGTATATCGACAGGGCCGTATACTTCGCCTGCAAGGGTTTGGCCGGCAGACCGGTGGTCGGGTTGTTCGTAGAGCCGGTAGCCGCCCGGTTGAGCCGGGGGATGAAGCAGGTAAACGCCGCATTCCTCTTTGTCTACCCATCCGCTGATTTGAGGCGAATAGTCCGTCCATTTTTCGATGGTGACTTGAAACCGGGCGCATGACCGGGCGTGGACATCCACCCGAAAGTAGTCGCCGAACAGGGAGTCTTGCATAATGGTGTACGCCCTCTGTTGCCCGGCGGAGTCGGCATAGATGGCGACCGGCCGGTTGACGGCTTTGAGGAAGACTTCGGTACAAGCGGTTTCCTGGGCCGGGAGACACAGGGGGTTTGTCCAGACGAGCATGAAGAGGATGGCAAGGTAGTTCGGCATGGCTATTTCCTCCCTGTAACGATTAGTTTGAATACGAAGCCGACGAGCGGCCGGGCGGCTTTCAATTGCTGATCGAAGGCGGCCCATCCCGGTTGGTTCGGCCGGCTCGGAACGACAAGCAGGCAGCCGGTGGAAACGGGCGCCCCGGCCCAGCCGTTATTGTTGGTGCAATGAATATAGATACCGTTTTTCTGGGTTTTGCTATATGGTTGCACGGGGCTGGGGTTTTTACCGTCGAGGCAATTCACCGGCCCGGTATTGGCGACGGCCCAGTTTGACTTTAAAGCGCCGTCTTTCCCGGGGCTTCGGTAGTTTACGGTGTATACGCCGTCGTCGATGGCTCCGTATTTTTTGAAGTCGGAGCTCATGGTAAATCCTTTGTAGCGCGCGATGTCGTTTTTTCCTTTCGGACCGTAGACCGTTACCTTGGCCAGTACGGCGCCTTTTCCGAATACGTTTTGGCCCTCGCCCAGTTTTTCGCTTCGCGAGCCTTCGAATACGACGACGGCTTTGGCAGAGGAAACGCTGTATGCGCCTATGCTTCCGCTCCAGGTGTGGCTGCTTTCGTCATACTGGAAATCGCCTTCTTTTTTTCCTTCGGTAAGGTCTATTTTATGGATGTTGAGGGAAGATGTACCGGGCGTGGCGGGAGATTTTTTCGGTGTGGACGGTGTGGACGGTGTTGTCGGGGCCGGGGCGGTTTTCGCTCCGTCTGCGGGGGTGGACGCCGTGGCGGGCTTGCGGGCGGCGACGGTAGGTTCCCACAGTTTCATATTGGCCAATACGGCTTCCCCGCCTTCTCCTACGGTGGTATGGTAGTTTTTGTCGCCTAAGGTCACTGTGAGTTTTTCGCCGTTGCTTAGCGGGGTTTGCAGGTGAAGATGGTAATTGCCTGCCGGGTGGAGCGCGGCGGGATCGAGCTCGTTGCCGTTCTCGTCGGCCCAATAGCAAATGCCGGCTTGGAGAACATGCGTTTGCACGGTAATTTTTCCGGCGCCGGTTTCTTCCAGTTCCTGGCCGGGTTTGACAATGGAGATACGGCCTCCGTACATGCAGCTTAGTTTGGCTTCTTCGCGCAGGGCGGGGCTTCCCGCTAGCAAGCAGTCGGGGTCGACGGCCGACCAGGGCGCGCAGGTTCCCGGCAGGCAGGGCATGGGAGTGAGGCGTCCGAAATTGGCCGCCGTCGCCGAAGCGGTGGGCGGATAGGCCAACGAGCGGCAATGGCCGAAGGAGGGAATATTGGACGAGGGAATGAAATCTTGTATATTCCCTTGGTCTTTTCCGCAGACACTTATGTTTTTCGGCGTCGCTTTGAAGGATGCCTGGGAAGTACCCATGCTACATTGCAGGGTGGCGCCGGAACTAACGTATTTGCTCATGATGGTTTCCTATCTGATTTTTACATTTCCTGCCGTTATCTCGATTTTTGGCCCCCCGTCGATGACGGCGCCTGCCGAGGCTTTCTGTTTGAGTTGGTTGGTGACGACCGTATGGGTGTTGCCGCTTTCGGCTTCCAGGCCGGCGGAGGCGTGGATATATACGTCGGTGGCTTTCTGGTCGAGGGTGTTTTGAACGGATACGCTCATATTGGCCCCGGCGTCCATATCGGTATCTTTCCCCGATTCGATCGAGATGTTCTGGCCGGCTTCTATCTCGATGTCTTTTTCGGCCTGCATCCGGATGGATTGAGCGGCATAGAGTTCGATATTGCCTTTCGATTCGATTTTAACCAGTTGTTCGTCGGTGGAAAGAGTGATGACGTAATTGTCTTTCCGGTAATCGTAAATGCGGATGAAGCCGGCATCTGCCGAATCGACGAATTCGATGGTATGTCCGCTGCGGGTACGGATGGCTTTGATGTCGTTGGGGTGGGCGGTATTCAGCCAATCTTCGTCGGGGAAGTCGCGGCCGTTGAAGAGGGTTCCCATGATATAAGGCCGTTCGGCGTTGTTCATTTCGAATCCTACCATCACTTCTTCTCCGATTTCGGGAATGAATTGTACACCTTTTCGAAGCCCGCCGTAGGGCTGTGAGATGCGGAGCCAGGGAGTAGTCATTTCCGGAGTTTGGGCTGCTTGCCAGGCAAACTGTACTTTTACGCGTCCGAATTTCTGCGGGTCGAGGTTGTCGGTTACGGTAGCTCGCTGGGGGGCCGAATAGGGAAACACGTCGGCGGAAGCATAGGGCGGATAGTCGCATTTGGAGGGGATGGCCGTAAAGGAGTTACTGTATTCGAGGGTGTTGTCGAAATGGTGGGCTATGCCGATTACCATCATTTCTTCTTGCTTGATTTCCTCCTTCCGGTTGTTTTCCAAAATCACACGGTCGGAGATGCGTATTTTTTTACCGATCTGAAGCTCGCTTACCTTCGAGGCTCCGCGGCAGGTGAACATTTGGGCTTTCTGGCCGCGGGCTTGTACTTTGGTCGAAAAATCGAGGATGGTTTTCGTGCCTTCGTCTTGACCGTCGTCGAAGCTGGCAGCATGGAGGTATTGGATGGTTTTTGCTTTGAAAAGTTGGTTGGAGGCAACGTAGGAAGCTTCGTTCAGTTTGTTCAGGTTTTTTTCCGCTTCTTCCGCGCCGGCTTTGTGCAGGTATCCTTCTTCGTTTCCGTATTTGTAGTGGTTGGGAGCAATATGCAAAAAGTTGAAGGGCCTGATTTGCATAGCGATGCCGTAGTCGGTAAGGTTTACTTTCGGGAATTTGAGCTCGAGCGTTTCGGCTTCTTCCAGGGTTATGGCGCCGAAAACGAATTGTTTGCCGTCGAAGTAAAGCCATTCGCCGTAACGGCGGGCCAGAGAAACGAGAAAGGCGTAATTGCTTTCGTTGTATTGTACCGTATAGGGAATGACGCCTTCGAAGCGGGGGCGTATGGAGGCTTGAAGGTTTTCCTGGTAGGGAGCCAGCACTTCTTCTACGATTTCCCTGAGGGTTTTGCCCAGGAAGGTACGGCAATTGGCGTTGTCGCCGAGCAGGTAGTCGGAGCTGCATGCCGATACTTGGAGGGTGTACTGCCCGTCGAAGTTTCTGGATGCGCTGGTGTTGACGATGATGCCTTTGAAGTGAAGCTGTCGGTCTTCTTCCTTGCTGCCCAGCAGGGTTTCGGTATGCGTATGGAGCTCGACCGCTTTTCCGATCAGAAAGCTACAGGCGTCGAACGATACGTCGGCGTCGCGCTCGTCGGGCTTTTGCTTATGCAATGAAAAGTTCAGGATTTCCGGCGAGAGCAGTTCTTGCGAGAGCGAATAGTCGGATATGACATAGGTATCGGAGCCGATCTTATAGTGTGAACGGGTTCCTATCTGGTTGCCTGCTATGGCGATTTCTATACTTTTGATGGTGGTCGACATACGCTTGGGGGTGTTTATTCAGTCCATTCGTTGCGAAATACGACCTCGGTTCCGCTCGCGCCGAATCCCATGATTTCGGCGCTGATGGTAATCTTCGTGCGTACCAGCAGACTGTTGTTATTGTTGAAGTATTCGTATAGGTTCACCAGATACCCGTTGGTGAAACGAAGGGTTTTATATTTCTGAACCTGTTTGTCGGTGGAAAGTATCATTTTAATGCTTCCGGTATAAGTTTGCGTTTTGTCGAACATCCATTTATAGAAAAACAGATCGTCGTCGCCCGGGGCGGGCATGACGAATTTGATCAATCCGCATTGAGTGCGCGAAGAAGGTCTTCCGCCTTCGTCGACCGACTGGTAAAATTCGTATTCGCATTCCACCAGGTCGTAGGTTTTATTATGAATGGTTAGTTTTGCTTCAAATGCCATGACTGTTGTTGTTTTGAAGATTTTGCCTGCCGGAGGGCGAAGGATGTCTCCCGTCCGGCAGGCACCGCACACGTGTTGATTACAGAGCCCAGTGGTTATCGTATTGTACGCTACCTTTGCCGTTGACCATAATCTGGCGGGCGGTAATCGTTACTACTTCGTACATCAGGTTGTTGTCGCTGCCGTCGAATACTTCTTCGTATCCTACGGCGTAGGCATCCGTAAACTGGATGGTTTTCATCGTGCCTCCGATTTTGTTGGGGTACTTGATTTTTCCGTTTTTGGATTCGTAGGAGGCACAAGTCCAGTCGAGTAGTTCGGTATTCCCTCCGTCGGTGGATTTCACTTTTACGGTGATGACGCCTCCGCGGGTAGTGCCCGTGGGCTGGCCTTCCACATCGACTTGCTGGGTAAACTGGTAATGTACGTATAAACATTCGCGGGCTTCGAAGCCGTCTACTTCCAGAGAAACTGTTGTTACTGCCATAACTGTTGATTTTTAAAGGTGAATGTATTGGGTTTTATTTTACTTCGTTCGACCATTCGGTTACTCCGTTGCTGCCGTTGTGCCCGGTGAGCTTGATATAGAAATTCTTGGCGGCGAAGAAGGGCTTGAGTTCGATCTCGATGGAGATGTCTTTTGTTTTCGGATCTTGAATGATGTCTTTGAAGGTATATCCTTCGATAAGTTTGCCGGGGCCCTTGTAATCGTCGAGGAAGTCGATCACTTCCTGCCGGATTTCTTGTTTCAGGCGGCTGTTCCAGTTCTTGAACGCTTCGTCGTTGAAGAAGTTGGTGAACACTTTGCCGATCCAGTCGAAAACGCGTACGATGGGATATTCCTGCAAGCCGATGGTGGCACCGTTGTAAAGGGATTTGTTGGAAAAGGCCATGACGCGGTTTTCTTCGAATACCATGGGAACTACTCCTTTGTCGATAAGGGTGGTGAGTTCCGATTTCAGCAAGTCGAGCCGGGTGCCCCGGGCGTTGTCGATGGTGCCGAACTTCTTGCCGGCTACGCCTTGGGAAATAGGGATGTTTTCCGTGTCGTACATTTTTCCGGCAACGGCGGCCGAGGGAGGAATGAACAAGTCTTCTTCTTCTTCGTTATCGGCGTTTGTTTTTTTCCGGCCCAGGATGTAGTTGCAGGCCATGATTACATTGGCCAGGTAGACGTCGGTGTCGCTCAGGTTGGCTTTGTCTAATCCTTTGGTCAGCAGCTTTAGGTTGGGCGCGTCCTGGTAGTCGGTTACCAACATCACTTTATGGCGGTAGGCCATTTGCCCCCACATGTTGACGGCTTGTTTGTCGCCCAGGTAGCCGGGCGATACCAGCAGGGAGTAGTTTTGTTTGAGCGATAAGCGGTCGAAGTGGTTGTTCAGTTCGTCGCGTACGGCTTGGAATGCTTTCGATTCGGGATCGGCGAGGTCTTCCTTGTCGACATTCATCAGCGAGAGGCATTTTACCTTGCTTTGGCCTGTATTGGCAAAGAAGGAGCCCAGCGTACGGTAGGCGATTTCCAGCTTTTTTACCGATTCGTGTACCCTTACCAGGTTTTCATTCAGATTTTGCCTGGTTTGTTCTGCTTCCTCCTGACACTTGCCTACAGCTTCCGACGAGGTGGCGGCCTTGCTCGAAAGAATGTTGAGCCACATGGCGAGGTCGGCTTTTATTTTTTCGCGTTGGTCTTTGAATTCGCTTTCTTGCAGGAAGATTTTTTTGGCGGCCCGGCTTTCCGGATTCAGGTTTTCCAGGCCGTCTGCCAGGCTTTCGATCAGGTCGTAGCCGCCGTAATCTTCCAGGGCGTCGAGGCTGCTTTTCAATTGTTCGGCGGGGTTCTGGAGGGCGGCTGCCTCCTTGAGGTAATATTCGGGGTTGAATCCGCCCGGTTGGGGGGCTGTTTGGGGTTGCATCTGCATTTCTTCTGACATGGTAGCGTAAGCTTTTAGAGGTTCGACATTATTTCTGAAGTTCTGATAAGAGGGCTTGAAGGGCTGTAATCAGGTTCTTGCGGGCCTCTTCGTCTTCGAAGGCTTTTCTTAGTAATTTGTTGCGGAGCAACTGTTGCTCGATCTGGTTGTACGATTCGATCCTCATCTTCTGGGTTTTCAGAAATTCGCTTTGCTCGATGAGGCCCTTGTCGTCGAAGTCTTTCAACGCCCCGAAACGGAAATTTTCTTTTATGCTGCGGCCGTCCTGGTCGAGCATTTCCACGTTTTTCTTTTCCGGCCGGTAGTGGCCGAACACTTCTTCGAGCGTTTCCGGTTCGAATACGCCGTTTGGTTTGAGAGGGGCCTTGTCGGTAAGTTGTTCCACGTATAGCGTGCGGTTTTGCGGAAACTCGATAATCCCGTCTTGGGCTTCCACATCCAGTACTTTTGCAATAATTGTTTTTTTAGCCATATCTTTTTTCGGTTTAATTGGATTGTTATCTTATAGCAAACGGGTGGCATAGGGTAAGTATGCCTAGCTTCGTGCCGCTTCGGGCAAATGCGTCTCCCACCGATAATCGTTGTTTTCGCCCGATCTCAACCTGACGGTCGATCCCGGTTTTACTTCTCCGGAAATAATCATTTTGGAAAGCGGACGGCGCAGGTCTTTCCGGATGATGCCTAGGATGGGGCGCGCGCCGTATTGGGCGTTGAATCCGGACATGGCGATCCGTTGGCGGGCCGTCTCGTCGATTTCCAGGGTTATCTGTTGCTCGGCCAGCGTTTTCATCAGTCCTTTCAGGTGGATTTCGAAAATCATCCGGACGATTTTTTCCGTGATGGGAGAGAAGGGCACGATCTCGGTCAGACGGGCGAGGAATTCCGGGCGGAAGTGCCCTTGCATCACTTCGAGCATCTGATTGTGGGTGGGAACTATCCCGTTGCCGAATGCGTTGAAAATATAGTCGCTCCCGATATTGGAGGTAAACAGAATCAGCGCGTTCGAAAAATCGCCCGTGCGGCCCAGCCTATCATGCAATTTGCCTTCGTCGAGTATTTGCAGAAATAGATCGAAAACCGATCGGTGGGCTTTTTCGATTTCGTCGAACAAAACGACGGAATAGGGCTTCTGCCGGATTTGATTGACGAGCAGGCCTCCTTCTTCGTAGCCTACATAGCCCGGGGGCGCTCCGTATAAGAGAGCTACCGAATGTTCCTCCTTGTATTCCGACATATCGAAGCGCAGCATGGCCGTTTCGTCTTGAAAGAGGAATTCGGCCAGCGATTTGGCCAGTTCGGTTTTCCCGGTGCCGGTGGGGCCTAGGAAGAAGAAGGAACCCACGGGTTGTCCTTTTTTATTGAGTCCCGAGCGCGATTCGTAGATGGAATCGAGCACGATTTTAATGGCATGGTCTTGCCCGACTACCCGTTTTTTAAGCGTAGCTTCGGCATTTACCAGTTTATCCCGTTCTTTCGATTGGATATTTCCCATCGGGATGCCGGTTTTCTGGGCTACGACGGCCGATAAATGAGTAGCTTCCACTTTTTCTATTTTCCGGTCGGCCAGTGCTTCCAATTGTTGAAGTTGGCTTTCTATAAAAGCGGTGCGGGCGTCGAGCGTGGGAAGGGTATTTAGCTCCGTTTCCGTATCGATCCGGCTGGTGAGCAAGGGGCTGACGCCGTTCATCATTTCGTAATGAACCCATTTCAACGTTTCTTTCTTTTCCTCTTCCCCCGCTTTCATGGCACTCCACTGATCGAATCGGCAACGGAGGGCCTGCACGTCTTTTGCTGCCATGTCGTTGGTGGTTTTGATAAAGGCCATGGTGCGGTCGATCAGGTCGATGGCTGAATCGGGGAGGTGTTTCTCGCTGAAATAACGTTTGGCCAGGCGAATAGCTGTTTCGCCTACTTCGGCATCGAGGGATAGCCCGTGATAGGCTTCGAAGCGGGGAAGAATGCCGTCCAGGATGCGTCTGGCTTGTTCCGCGCCGGGTTCTTCGATCAGGATGCGTTCGAATTTGCCGGTTAGCTCTTTGTCGGTCTCGATATGCTTGGTATATCCTTCAATCGAAGAAGTACATAAGGTGAGCAGACCCTGGTTCAAATAGGTTTTCAGCAGTCCTGCCGCGCTATAAAGCATCCCTTGTTTGTCCATTACTTTATCCAGCGATTCGATTACCAGGATGGCATTTCCCAAGGACGACAATTCTTCAAACACTTTTTTCATCCGGCTTTCGATTTCTCCCTTGTAAGAAATATCCATGCCCAGCAACGTCAGGTCTAATTCGTATATAGAAGCGTTTTCCAGAAAAGATGGTACATACCCCTTGGCCGCCCGTTGGACAAAAGCTTGAATCAGGGCTGTTTTGCCTACGCCCGATTCACCGGTAAGCAAGATGTTCGACTTGGTTTTCCGCCCCAGGATTTCATACATTTGGGCAAGTTCTTTTTCGAAGCCGACGATAGGGTCTAGCGTGCCCTCTACGGCTTGCCGGTTTTTCAATACGCAATATTTGGCGAGGTGCTTGTATCCCTTGGCCGTGCCTGCGGAAAGAGAACCGGAAGATTCCCCGGCCATGTGTTGCCCGGTAGCCGGCGTCCCGCTTGCGGACAGAATTTCTTCTTTCTGCAAAGGCATGGTTTTTAGTTGTTCGAACGTAAAGCCCACGCCGGGCGTCAGGAGGGATGCCAGCAGGCAAAGAGCGTCGATCTTGTTTGATTTACAGGCCGAACGGATGGTATCGGCTTCCCGGAAGACTGCTTGGGCCAAAGGGGATAAAACCGGTATCGTCGTTTTGCTTACCGATTTTTTGCCCATCTTGATGCGCATGTCGGCCCAGTCTACCAAGTAAAAGTAGTCTTGTTTCAGGGTTTTCTCGAGAAAAGAAACCAAGCCGGCGTCTTTGTGAAGGATGGCCTTGAAAAGATGCGCCGGTTCTATGGCCGGGCTCAGGCTGTCTTTGGCATAGGCCTCGGCAATGGCATATACTTCGACGGCGCTATCGTCGAAGGCTGTTTTGTCTATTTCCATATCTTCTTATTTTTGACTGGCAGCCGGCCCCGGGCGGTCGGCCACGTTGATTACGATATAACCTTCATACCCTTGGATGTATAGTACGTAGTCGCCTCTTTGGCTGGCTACGAACCGGATTCTGGTGTTTCCCAGCGGAGTTTGCTCGCGGTCGTACTTCAGCGGCGAGCGTACAATATCCTGGTAGGTAAAGGCCGGCCAAAGCACTTCTTTTTCTTTCCCTTTTTCATTTTTTCGTACTACCGGTATGTTGCTTGCTTTGATAAGCGATACTTGCGTAGCAGGATCTTTGAATTTCGCTTCGAGGCAGACGGTATCGCCTACCTGCCGGATGGCTGATACCAATTCTCCCAACAAAATGGTTTGTCCCGCAACCTGAAGAGTGTCGAAATAAGCTTTTTTCCCGTTCAGCCATACCTCTCCTTCCGGGATAAGCTGGTCGTTGACGGGGCGGTAGTCCGGATTCGGAATCCGGTGATAGGCCTGAATCTGTTTAATCGGTATGTTTTTCTCTTCTCCCGATTTAAGTTGGATGCGAATGGTTTTATCCAACGTGCGGCAAGTGATAAAGCCGGTGAGCGCGCTGCCTCCGTTTTTCATTTCGATTTTGTCCAGAAATTGGGTTTGCTCCCATAAATCCTGTGAATCGTTGAGGGGCTCGGAGACGATTTGTTTGATTTCTGAGAATTTGAAAGAGAAGACTTTGTTCTTTTCTGTTTCGATCTTGATGGTTTTACCGGGGTATTGTTCGGTAATTTGTCCTTCGTAACGTTCGCCGTTCTGGAGAATCAACGCGTCTTTTATGCCTGAAAACTGTTGCTGGGGGCGTTTCATTTTGACAATCCGGTATAATTCTTTCCATGATAAGGTGTGCCGTGGGGTGGTGAAGTCGATGAATTTGATCAGGCTTCCCCTTTCCAGAACGTATACGCCTTTATATTCCGAGTTTTTGAATTTCAGATTACTGAGCTCCAGATAAGAACCGTTTCCGGATGACTGGTAAGCTCCGGTAGATTCGGCCCATTGTTTCCACTCCCCGGAAAGTTCGGAGGGCGAGAGCTTGGTAGTATAACTTTGGATGAGTGAATCGCTTCCCATCTGCAAAGTGGCTTCCACCGATTGCATGGTGAAATTGACACCCGGCTGTTGTGTGGAAATATAACCTTCCACTACCGAGCCGGTATTCAGATAGACCTGCTCGATACGCTGGGCCGACGAACCTAAGGGGGAAAAAGCCAGCGCAACGGCTACGGTGCAAAACGATAGATAGGTTGTTTTTTTCATGAGGTACAGTGTATATTATCTCTCAAATTATTGTCGATTATATTGTTTCATCCGAATGGAGGATACTCCCTGCTTGACGGGATAGCCGCCCCCCGTTTCTTCCTGCCTTGCCGAGCTTTTTGCCGGAAGTGTTCCCGAAAGATATTCCAATGCTGTTTTCAGCAGAGCTTCGCGGGTATCGCCGCGCTCGTGATTTAAATCGTCATTTACCGGAATAGTGGGCGGAATTCCGCTTTCCGGCGTAGAATCGTTCAAAGCATTATAGTAGCGGAAAGTAATCGGTTGCAATTGGTATTTGTACCGGTTGTCGGCCAGGGTATAAGAGCCGACGTCTTTGCCGCAGGTCGTGGTGCCGATGGTGACGACCTGCATATAAGGACGCAATCCGATAATGGTACATTCGCTGGCGGAAGCGGTATTTTCGGTGGTCAGGATGACAACCCGCGGAAGATCCAGATTGCGGGAAGCAATAATCGATCCGCTTTGTAAATATTCGATTTTGTAACCATCGCCTCCCTCTTGGCTTATAATTTCTTTAGTGAGTTTATCGTTGTAACGTTGCTTTTGATAAATTTTCCCCAATGCTTCCTTAGGGACGATAATCGACGCCAAATATCCGGCGGTAGCTACATACCCCCCTAAGTTATAACGCAGGTCAAGTATCAAATCGTCGATCTTTTCATTTTTGAATTTGATCGCAATCTGGATTAAATCGCTGCTGGAGTGAAATTCATTGTAAATTATGTAACCGATCTTTCGATGAGCTATGGTATAGATAGAATCCAAAGGAATAGAGGGGGCTAAGTTTGTATTGCGGCTTTGTATTCGGGAATAGGTATAGGTATTTTCCTTTATGAAAATTTGGTTGAGCAATTTTCCTTTTTCAAGTATAATAGCTGAAGGTGAATTCCCACGCAGGCGAATCCAATCGCCCCGGCGAAATCCTAGCTTGTGTAAATAGTCGGATGTGACATACAATATACGGTAAATGGTTTCATTGTTTTTATCCTTGTAGGGTTGATATTCAAATCCCATGTCGGTTGCATGTGCCGATGTTCCTGTATAATTAGTGTTTGTTTCGCACCAAGAAAAGCGGTCATAAGGAGATTTTATCGACTTGAAAAAAGCCGGAGGTTCCTGGTTGAAATCCAAAGATGAGGAATCAGGCATTCCGGCGTACCAAAAATAATGATGGTACATTTGGTCATATATCCATCTATTGTGTTTGATACACCAATCCGTATGTTCTTGATTATTCTCTGTGCTGGGGTCGGGCAATACCAGGTGAGATCCTTCCCCGTCTGAGCAGGAGAGTGTCAATATACATAAGATTATAAAAATGCCTGATTTCATAGTTATTTACTGTTTAATGATTTGTCTTGCTCAATCAGCGATTTTACGCGGATGCTGTTTACCACTTGAAGATGCTTTTTTACACTAACTTCAAAGGAGCGGGTTCCGATGGATTCGGTAGTTTGGTAATTAGGGGTTATATGTAATACGTGCTGTTTACCCGCTTCAAGCGTAATAGCTGAGTTTCCATACGTCTTAGATCGGCTGTTGCCCGACTTGTCCACATAGTTTGTTTTTACGTAATAAGTCAGATCCTGAGGCAAAAGCGCGTGTAACTCATAGATATCACTATATTGGGTTTGGGTACATATTTCTTCGTTGATAGTGTTTAATATCCATACGCGTGAGGTTCCTAATTGATTAAAGGCTTCCCAAGTGGGAAAACTGTATTTCAATTTGCTAAAGGTTTCGTTGCTTACCAGGAGTTGATGGCCGGTAGGTGAACCTAAATTGAATAACTGTGGATACATCCAATGGACTTCCAACATGGAAGTGGCCGGCTTCAATTTGAGGATTGCCAAGCCGCTTCCGTCTTCCACAGTTAAAGCCGTTTCTGTTAACCCCAATATGGCAACCCGTGAAAAATTATATTGTTCGATGGTGAAATCGTTCAAATGATTATAATCGGAATATGTGCAAAACTCTATTTCTAAATCGTCGAGCGAATTCCCTTTCACGACGCTCGATAAACCTACTACCGTATAATGGCCGCTGGGTAAAATTTCGGAGAAATTGAAATCCGTATTATAATCTTCCACGAGTTTTTCTTTCTTCAATACCAGATTATCTTCGGTGTCATACACGAAAACCGACAGTCTCAATTGATATTCATCCCCTAAGTCCAGATCTCCTGCGTTATCTTTCACATCTTTGAAATTTTCCATTATTTTCCCCGGCGAAACCGTGAAGTCTACCTGGTATTTAATATCCACGTCGTCCTGGTCGGTGCACGAAGTGAAATAGGCCATCAGCCCGAGTAAAACAGCGATATACTTTTTCATAATCTTCTATAATTAAAATGTTTATGTTTTTGTTAGAATAACCATCCCACGGATACCTGAATCGAATTGCTTTTCCAAGGCAGATTCTTGGCCAGCTCGGCAAATCCCAGGTTGTACCGGGCGCCTACCGTCAGGCCAAAATCGAAATCGTAAGCGGCGCCCACGCCCAGAAGCACGTCGAGCCCCTTGCAATCGCCTACCGCAATCTCCGCTTTATCGACGGCCAGGGTAGAGGGCGAAGTAGAAAGCAGATAGGCAAATTCCGGGCCTACCTCTATGCTGAATGCGGCGGTGGGGTATACTTTCAGCATCAACGGAACGGTGATATAGCTGAATTTCAGGTTTTCGCTATTGGTCTTCACGCTTTGGTACGCGAACAGAACCTCGGGTTGGAAACCAAACCATCCCGTTCCCGGCAAACTGTTTTCCGTACGCTGTCCCCAACGCATGTTGGCCAGTACGCCTACCTGCATGCCTATGCCGTACGAAAACCCCGGATCGATTGCCATATCGTTGCTCAACGACGACATATTCGCCCCTACTTTAGCTCCGAATTTGCAAACGAAGGTCGATACCCGGCTGGCCGCCGCCGCGTTGGTACGCGGAGCTGTCGATCTTTCCACCAATACCTGGCTGTAACAAACGTCGGAGAGCAGAACTCCGACGATCAGCAAGAATAAAAACTTTTTCATATCCAATTGATTTTAAAGTGAATTCATTGTAAGACATAATGTTTGATCGTGCGCGTAAACTGTTTTACCATCGAGGGACACCCCTCTTCGCTTACCGTAACGGTAAACGTAAAGGTGCGGCTCGCGTCTTCGGGCACTTGTACGGCCAGCGTCGCGGTGGCTGCTCCGTTCTCCTGAAACGAAGCCGTACGGCTTCCCGCGCCCGCCGCGCCGACCACGATACGGGCCGAAGGCGAAGGCATGCCGCTGAGCGACCTGACTGAAAAGGTGACAACTGCGCTTCCGTCGGGTTCCGAAAACTCCGGAGCTATCGGTTCCAGGCAACTGAATCCTACCCGGTGTACCGATTTCACATGCAGGATACCGGTTTGGTAAATCAGATTGTCGGTTCCTAATCGGATGTTCACCGCTTCGGAAGACTCTACGCCTGGCTGGTTGGCAGGTTTGAAGTAGGATGCGCGCATATAATACCGGTTCCCTTCTTTACGTGTGCATTCGAAAGGCAAATCCGTACCATCCGGCCGAATAGCTTGCAGGAAGGGAGCGGCTTCTCCCACGCCGGCGGGTAACTGTACGATAACCGAAAACGGTTGCGGGGCGGAATGGTAAAATTCTACGGTAGAGGAAGCCACTTCCAGGCGGGCCTGGTCTTCGGGGAAGATTTCGAGAATACCCGTCTTTCCGTTTTGAGATACCGCCAAAACGAAAGCATCTTCATATAATTCGGGTATTTCCCTGAACTGAGCCGGCAGTAAAGGCGCGCCCGCATAGTTTAAGCCGTAGGCTCCGTTTTCTTTAAACGAAGCCAGTTTGCCGGCAGCCCGCCTTGCCGGTAGCCCGGAAAGGCGCCCCGCCGGCTGCGAAAGAAAGTTTTCGCCCGAGGAATGTGTCAGCCGCATTTGCGCGTCGAAGAAATAGCTTTTCCCGTTCTGGCAGGAAAGCGTGCGATAATCGTTGGAACGCTGGGGAATTACTTTGTTTTCCAATTCGCGCACTTGTTCGAACCGACCGTTGTCGATACGTAAAAGCGAGACCACACCCCCCTTGCGCCCGTTCATTACGGCCAATACTTCGCCGTTGACGGGCGAACTCATAAAAAAGAAACCCCGGTTGTCGATCACGGCGGGCGCCCCTGCCGTATTGATCAGTCCGAACTTATTGCTCGTATAATGCACCATCGCCTTGCCTTCCGAAAAAGGAGCCGCATAGAAGTAATTCAGCGGTATCTGCAAATCTCCTTTATCGTTCAGGTAACCATAATACATATATTGTTCGCCGGGAGCCGAGACTACCAGCAAATGCTCGTTGAAATAAGGATAGTCGGCCGGCACGTAATACTCTCCCTGGCGGAAAGAGCGGATCTGCCGGCCCTTGCCGTCGATTAGCCCCAGCAAGCCCTGGCCGGAAGCATCCAGTAGCAAAGCCCGGTCGTCTTTCAGATAGGTGATGCTGTCGTGGGCGACAGGCACGGTGAGTTCGCCCGTCCGGTCGAGAACGCCCCATTTGCCGTCGTCGCCTTTCACTTTGAACAGACCGCTGCCCAGATACCGGATCGCAGTATACTCAGGTTTACACAGCCAGCGCGCGGTCTGAGCTTGGACGGCGACGAGACCGGCCCACAAGAGGAATAAGATGGATATGGCTTTTTTCATCGGATCATTTGGTTTTGTCGAGCAACTCTTTCACATACTTGGCCTTGATAGCGAAGTTAAAACCCTGGCTGGCATCCACGCCCGCATTCAGCACGCCGATCAACTGGCCGTATTCGTTGAAGATGGGCGATCCGCTCGCTCCGTGGTAGGAGGGCGCATTAAAACCGAACGAATAATCGGTAGGCTTTTGGGTAATGCTTCCCCCGTTCCCCAGCAACTGGATGCCTTTCGACGATTCCATATCCTGCAAGCTCACTCCAAAAGGAAATCCCAAGGTATAGACATGGGTACCCACTTCGATCAGGTTATCGTCTACCACAGCCGAGTCGAGATTGATAAAGGTCGTGGTGCCTTCTGCCAGCTTCATCGTCTCCGTCTGCAAAATGGCCACGTCGACTTCCGCGTTGCTACTGGCTGCCAGTTCGCGGCAACGAATAAAATTAGCGTCCGAAAAATACTTGCCGTTCGGAATCAAGCCGATCGAGCTAAGCACCCCTTCCACTTTTACCTGCGAGGTAAAAGCCCGAAGCTCGGAGCCTACCACGTCGGCATACTGTTCGAGCGTCATTTTATACTGATCGGATATTTTCGAGGCAATCTGGGCATGCTGGCCGTACAACCAGGGCCGGGTCATATGCAGATTCGTTACGATTTTTCCGTCGGGCGAAACGAAAAAGCCGGTTCCGGTATAACCGATCATGTGGTCGCTCGATTCCACTTTCACCAACCCGCCCTCTACTTTCGGATTGTAAGATACCTTTTCGGGCAGTCCTATTTTTTTCAGATCCAGGTTACCCGCCGTCACCTTATAATAAAAGTAACCTACCAGCAGGGCCGTGGAATTATTATACTTATGATAGATTTGCGTATCGGTCAGCGGAGCCAGCTTCCCCCCGCCCGACGGGCCGCTTTCCGCCCGGTTCCAATACCTTTTCAACCCGTAAAGCGAAAAACAAACCACCAGAGCTACCGAAGCAATCATCCCGATCATGCGCCAGTTGACGGTCGGGCCCGGTACCGGATTGGCAACCGGAATACCGGCGCAAACAATTACGTCTCCCCTTTTAAGCGGCACTTCCTGATCGGGAGCAATCGGTTTTCCGTTGACGGTCGTCCCGTTTTTGCTATGATCCTGAATATACCATTTGCCGTTGCGCATTTCTTTCAACGTAGCATGAAAACGGCTGATTTTTTCCCCCTGAAGCTGGTATTTGTTGCGGAAATTCGTTCCGATGCCATATACTCCTTTTACCTTGGATGGGTCGGGCAACATGATGGAAGGCACGGTATTCCAATCGAGCGGCATATCGGCCAACCGGATGTTGTCGCCTCTTTTTACGGCCACTTCTTTGTTGGGCGTCAGCCGCATATCGCTGAGGAAGGTCCCGTTTTTGCTTCCTTTGTCGGTTAGTAAAATATCTCCGTTGTCCAACAACAGCAATTCGGCGTGATAACCGCTTACGTAGGGGCTGCCGAGTTTCAGGTGGGCAGCCGGCGAACTTCCTATAATAATGAGTTTCATAAGCTTTTTCTACGTTAAAAGGTTAATATACCGGGTTCACAACCTCGTTTTCTTTTTGCTTTTCCGGCTCTTTTACCGAATCGGCCGCAGCTTTTTCAGGTTGAACTTCTTTCTTCGAAGGCGGTTCGATAAACACCGTATCTCTTTTCATCACCGTGTCGGTTCGGATGACCGTATCTTTTTGAGCCGGTAGAGTAGCGTGCGGATTCCCTTCTGAGAGGGCGGGAACCGCAGGGCGGTTCAACTGCCGGTAAATACCATACCCGACTCCCGCGAGGATAAAAAAGGAAAGCGCCGAAATCAGGACATATTTGCTCCCGCCCCCGCGGGTACCGGGCAGTTCCGACCAATCCAATTCCCGGATATGCGCGAACGAAATGACATCCTTGCGGGTTATCGGCACCTCTACATTCGAGGCAATGCGGATACCGTTGATATACGTGCCGTTGCAACTCTGGTCGGTAATAGTCATCTTCTTGCGGCCCCGGATGCGGAGAACGGCATGCACGCGGCTGATCACATCCGTCTGGTCGTTGATGACGATGTCGCATTGGGTATCCCGCCCTATCGTATAAGCTTTATTCATAGCATCGATGGTTTAATAAAGGGACGAGCCCGACTGTTCGGCGATGACGTTTTCTTCGGATGCAGCTTCCTCTGCTTCTTGCTCTACCTGCTGTTCCTCTTCGGGTTTCGTATTCGCCGGCGGGTTGCTTCCCGTCAGCGTGGTCGTTTTACCCGTGCTTTCTACTTCAGAATTTTTCTGTGTCGGTTTTGCCGTGATGCCAGAGGCAACCCCGGAAGTATCATTTCCCTCAGCAGTTTTCCCGATGGAAAAAGTCCGTGCCGACGTACTTTCGCTTGTTGGTTGTTTCGCTTGCTTCCCTGCCGCTGGTTCTTCTTCCTGCCCGGCGGGGGCCGAAGCGTCGGTTTGTGGTTCTGCAGCCGGTTTTGAAGTGGCCCCCGGCACTTCTACCCCGCTGACTTTTTCTTTAAGATGTCCGGTCATCCAATGGACATTAAATCCTAAGCTTATCGCCAGCAAGGCTGATAAGGCTGCTATTGTAATTTTGGCTGTTCTGTTCATTTTTTCTTTCAATATAGAGTTTGCATTCATCGTAATAAGCGCCGCCGTCAGGTTGTCATGGTCGCCCCCCTTTTGCCGGCCTAACTGATCGATCCGGCGGGCGGCTTCTTCCAGCTTCCGATCCATTCTTGTATGGCCGTCGAGCAACCGAAGAAATTCTTTTTCCGGCAGGCATCCCCAGAACCCGTCGGAACACAGCAGAAATTTATCCCCTTTCCGGTAAGGCAATTCGGCGGTTTCCACCTCCAGGTCGGGTTTTACGCCCAAAGCCCTTAAAATGATATTCGATTGAGCCGACAGCCGGGCTTGTTCTTCCGTAATCACATTTTTCCGCACCATTTCAAATACCATCGAATGATCGAACGTGCGGTATACTTTCCGACGATTCCTAAGCTGGTAAATCCGCGTATCGCCCACATACGCTATCAAGGCCGACTTTTCGGAAAGCAGCACGACGGCGGCCGTCGTGCCCATTCCTTTCAGGTTGGCATTCATTTGTCCCTCCTGCAGAATCGCCATATTGGCATTCCGGATAGCCTTGATTAGAGTCATCTCCGGATTACTCTGGGCCTCCGCCCGGATAATCGTATCCAAGATCGTGTTGACTGCAATTTCCGAAGCAATTCGTCCTCCTTGCATGCCTCCCATGCCGTCGCATACGATAATAACCGTTCCCAGGGGCGTATGCTGGCTCCTTACCGCATCCTGATTCTCGGGGCGCCCGCCTTGCAGGCTGATCGTAAACCCGACCGCGCTGAGTTGTGTGTCAATGGGTTGTACCATATTCCATCAAAGTAAAAGAATTAAAATTATCGCCATTAAAAATAAAGCGGCCAAGCCGGAAATAACCAATACGTTGGCATGCAGCCGCATCCAGTCTCCCAGGCTGGACTTGCCCTCGGCTTCATGAAATGTCAGCCGGATGGCCGCCTGGAAATCGAGCGCGTTCGGATACCGCCGGGCAGGGTCTTTTTCGGTGGCTTTCAGCAATACGCGATATAATTTTTTCGGGATCAACTCGTGAGGAGGCAATTTTTTAGTCATCTGGTTTGTCAATATTTCCGCTTCCACTTCCGATTGGAAAGGATTTATCCCTGTCAGCAATTCGTAAAAAGTAACTCCCAAGGAGTAGATGTCGGTCTTCCCGTTGATCTCTATATTCTGCGATTCCCGCAAGATCTGTTCCGGGGCCGCATATTGGGGCGTACCGATAAATCCGTACGACGAATATTTATTTCCCCCGTTCATGCGTGCGATGCCCAAGTCCATCAGCTTGACGGTGGTGCCGTTTTCGAGCATGATATTCGACGGTTTAATATCGCGGTGCACGACGCCCCTGGCATGTAAATACTGCAACGCATCTAATACAAAGCAAATTTCGTTGGCGATCTTCTCTGCCCGATCCTCGGCAGGTAGCCGCGATAGCTGTTCTTTTACGTGTGCTTCCAGCGTGATGCCTGCTACGTAGGTGCTCAAAATGAAGATCGGCCCCTGGTCTTGTTCCAGTTCGCACAAACCGATCATCTGTACCAGATTCGGATGGCTGAAGGATAGCGATGCCTCCTGCCGGGCCCGCTCGCGAATGGTTTTATGATTGGCATACCTGTCTTTTACTCGCTTGACGGCGATACGTTGGTGGGTATGGCAACTGAAACCCAGGTAAACCGTTCCCATAGCTCCTTCGCCCAAAGGCTGCGTGCGGGGATCGTAAAAGTACCATTGTCCCATCACCTGCAGGTAGATATTGGGATCGCCCGGTTGTTGTAATACTTGTGGTTGCATAACGTTCATTCCTCTTTCCTCAATTAAGTTCTTTTCGGCTCAGCCGGAGATACTTCCGGCTGTCGGCCTGGAGCCGGGCATCTTCCTCTACGGCCGGGTTGCCCGCTCCGGCTGCCCGGCTGAGTATCTTTTCCGCTTTGGCATACGCCTTGCTCCTCCAATAACTATAGCCCAGCCAATAGATGGTTTGCAAAGAGGCAGAATCCTGCTCGTAGGCCTTTTCCAACCAGGAAATAGATTCTGCGGGCGAAGTATTGTGTTTGGTAAAACCCAATATTTTCCTTCGTTCTACGATGGCAGGATCAAGCTTGTCTTCATAATTGCAATACGTCAGCCCCAGTTCGTACATGGCACGGGCCGACCGGGCGGAATCGGCCAGCCATTTCATTTGATTAAAACCCAGACGCGCCGAATCGGCCGCAGAGGCATCTAGCCGCGCAAGGGCCGCTTGCAAAGAAGGACGTATGGCGGCAGTCTCCGGCTTGGAGTCGACAGTCTCTTCATGGGAAATATCTTCGGCCGAAGCCGGCACATTCGCCTGGAGAGTCGATTGGCTTGCCGGATTCACCTGATCAGGCTCCGATCCGGACAAGGGGGTTGTTCCCCACAGAAAATAAGCTGTCGCGCCGATAAGTATCGTCACCCCGGCTGCTGCCGCCAGTTTGGGCAGATTGCCGGCCCATATTTCCGTCCATCCGCAACTTCCGTCGTCTTTATCCAACGCTACCCGAAATTCGGCCGCCGACACATACCGGTCGCTTTGCCGTTTCGCCGTCGCTTTGCGGATGATTTTCCGATACCGGCGCGGCTCCACCATATGCAGGGGCGTATTGGTTTTCAATTGATGCTGAAGCACTTCGAATTTTGACCCTGTAAAAGGCAACCGCCCCGTCAGCAATTGGTAAAACAAGATTCCGATGGCATAAATATCCGTCGTGTATCCCTGGTGAGGCACGTCTCCCAATACCAGTTCGGGAGAGGCATATTCCGCCTTGCCGATAAATATCCCCGTAGTCGTCACCGATTTGTCATGCGAACCCAGGGTGTTGAGGAGCTTGGCGATGCCGAAGTCGATCAGTTTGATATTTCCCTCTTTAGTGACCATAATATTCGACGGATCGATGTCGCGGTGAATATAGCCTTTATCATGCAAGGCCATGATTCCCGATAAGATGCATTTGGTGATATGCACGGCCGCCTTTTCCCGATCGGACGTATATTGCGTGTACAATTGCCGGGCGAAAGGAATCTCAATGCCGTCTTTATCGGTAAGTTTGCCGTACAACAAATCCGACAAGACTACTCCGTTGAGAAATTCGCTGATCACGTGGTAATGAATCTTATGCTCTCCCAAGGCATTGACATCGCTATCGGCCACGAACCCCAGCATCTCGATCAGGTTGTCGTTATGCAGTTGGATGGAAGCTTCCCGGCGAGCTCGTTCGTATACTTCGGGGGGCAGATCGTCGAACATCGCCTTGATAGCAACCGGCGTGCGTACCCCCGTTACTTCATTCACACGAAAACCCTTATAGACCTTGCCCATTCCTCCCTCGCCGATGGGCTGAGCTTCCATGTCGAATTCGTAATAATAACCGTGTCTCTTTTCTTCTTCTCCCTGTAGTTTTTTTATCCGCATATCCAGTCAGTTTACATAAAAATCGTACGCCCCGGTTCGGTAAACCCGTTATCCTCGGCTCCGTTGATGCCTACCGTCCCGCCCGCATACGAACCTGGCACCGGGCCGGCCTGGGAAGAGGTATTGGCGTACGGATTCACCTGTGGAGGCACTTGGGTGCCCGGCGTATAAGCAGAGGGAGGAGGGGCGACAGGAGGGGTAGTCGCGGCGGGGATAAATCCTTCCGCCACTTTCAGCCCGATTTGTTTCACGTCGATCAATATAAAATATAAGTCGTAATGTTCGCCTACGGTAATCACATCGCCGTTCATACATTCGCGCGGTTCGAACCCGAGGCTTTCTCCGTTGATCATCGTACCGCAAGTCGATTGGGAATCGCAGATCGAAGCAATCACCTTTTCGGGATTTTTCATCATTCTCACTACCAATACCGCATGTTGTTCGGATACGGTAGCTTCCTGCAAGCTTACGTCGCAATCGGGCTTTCGTCCGATGGAGTTGGAACCCACATGCAGGGGCCAGTATTCGCCTATTCCCATCCGCGATACGGAATAGAGAAAACCGATCACCGGCTTGGCGTTGGCCTGAGCCGTTGCCCGCGAAGCGCCTTGCTGCATACCGGGTACATAGGTCTTGTTGCCGGTTGGCGTACCGGAAGGAGTATAGGTAGGATTGGCTGTTTCAGGCGCCGCATACGCTCTTTCCATACCAGGTATAACTGTTCTGTTTTGATTCATGGCTCTTTCTTTTAAAATTAAATTACGCCGACATCCCTTATGTTTGTAAATTTACCCTGCTTCTTTCCCTAGGGGCGATATGCTTTGCAGAATGACATAATAATGTACTTTGCGATTACTTCCTGATGTAAAATTAGTATTAAAAAAAAGCATGAGGCTCGGGCTGCGCGGGCTTTGGCGGCTAACGGAATCGGGCTGCGTCTAAGCGTTGAAAAATGGGCGATAAGCGTTACGATATATTTTCAAGGGGTTGTAGGATGTTAAGGAAATCAACGTTACAGAAGATCGCAAGCTGCATGGCATGCTCCCCCCGGGCTATTAAAAACCGAAACATGCCATAGGGAGTAGGCGCGGTCGGGTGCTTCCGCCCTATGACTTGGTGTATAATAACGAATGCCGGGAATCAGATAATATCTAATTTGTCTTTCAATTTTTTATAGTACCGGTGCGAAACGATTCGTTCCTCCTTGTCGAAGGGGGGATAAAATTTGCAGGCCAGCGTTTTATTTTCGATAAACATCAAATAATTCAGGTTGATAATGCAATCCTGGCTGATTTGGGCGAACATCCCGTCGATTTCCAGAATCTCTTTGGCTGTGGTGCTCATCCTGAGTTTATGCGTCCGGTGGTTGGTCAGTACCATCTGCCAACATCTTATTTCGCGGATAAACTGAAACAACAAAACCTCTTTGCTACGTACCAGCAACAACCCCGTAATGGTCTGAATGGCATATTTCTGATTGTGATGAAGCAGCTTCAGTAAGGTTTGTTCCATCATGCCTGAGGCCCGGGAAGGACAGGTGTGGTAACGGTGGATAATGGCGGCCAGCTCTTCCGGCAAATAGGGTTTCTCTAAATAATCGAACACGGAGGCTCTGAGGGCGTCCAGCAAGTATTTACGGTAAACCGTGTAGAATACGATACGCATATTGGGATGAATATCATTTTGTATTTCTTTCAAAAGTTCGATACCTGATAAAACCGGCATTTGGATGTCTAGAAATAAGAAATCCGGTTGTTCTTTGAGTATAGCGCATTTTGCTTTTTCAGCCGATGTATAGGTGCCGGTAATTTCTATTTCCGGAAAGTCTGCCAAGTCTTCGCTTAATTTTCGGATGGCCTCTGAATCGTCGTCGATAATTACTGTTTTTATTTTCTGGTTCATATATTGAAGTTATAAGTATGTGGAATAATAATAGTAACTTGAAACCCCTGTTGTTGCCCGGGGGAGCCTGCATGAAAAATCATTTTCCGGTTATTTTTGATATTCAGTAATTCTACCGTGCGGCGCAACATTTTCAGCCCCGTGCCCGTACCGCGTTCTTCGAGAGCGGGCAGATCCTGGGAGTTGCCTATACCGTTGTCTTCGATGCGAATCCGGGTTGCTTCGTCCGAGCGGTCGATCCGGATACGTACCAGCGGATCGGGGGAGTCATCGCGAAAAGCGTACTTTACCGCATTTTCCACCGGTATCTGAAGCGACATGGAGGGAACAAGCGTTTCCAGGTCTACTTCCGGCGATAGGTGCCATTCGACCCGGGCCTGTGCGGGCTTGCCTATGCGGCGCAACCGGAGGTAGTTCTTCACCCTTTCCATCTCCTTGCTCAAGGTGATGCAAATTTGTTCGGAATCCAGCAAGCTGTCGCGCAGCAAGCGGATCAGCAAGCGCAAGGAAGCATCCAGTTCGCTATATTGGTGGAAGGCCGGCAAAATGGCATTCAACACGTTGAACATGAAATGAGGGGAAAGCCGATTGCGTATGATTTCCATTCTCAGGCTGATAATCGTCGCTTTTTGCCGCGCGTATTGCCATTCGCGGCGGCGTTTGCGATAAATCATAGCTCCTACGGCAAGTATGCTTATCGACAGCGCTGCCAGGATGCCGAGCACGGCCAAGACTTGCCAGCGGGAAGCTCTGCCCTCCGCTTTAGCCAGTTGGACGTTTTTCTTTAAAAGAACGGTATCTTGCCGGTACCGGAAATCTATTTCCGCCAGATTATTGTACGTTTTAATATGGCGCATCGAGTCGTCGTAAGCCTGTGCCACGGCTCGGTAGCCGTATGCTTTTTCGTAATTCTTTTTCCGCTCGTATAGTTCCTGCATGCGCCGGTTGTGATAATAGATATATTGCGGATTCACCCGGGCCGTATCATACGGCAGGAGTAATAAACGCTCGGCCTCGGGCAGGTTGTTTTCCAGTAAAGCCAGAGAAGCATATAAACCTTTCATGTAGAATTTAAAGGCGGGCTGTTCCAGGCTACGTCCGAAAAGCAGGGTCGAGTTGTCCAGGTAATACCGGGCCGAGTCTGCCTCTTCTTTCAAAATAAACAATTCTCCCAGGTTGCCTTCTACAATGGCCTGATAAAGAGGATGGGGAAACAACCGCACGATTTGGCGGGCTTTCCGAAACCATTCCAAAGCTTTCTCGTATTCTCCTGTCTGGTAATAATAATTACCCCGGGAATTGGCAAAGAAATATTTCTCGTAGTCCGATCCTTTTTCCCAGTATGCTTCAGCTTGGCCGAAATAGTGGTCGGCCAGGACGAAATTTTCCAGCTCCGCGTAAAGCTTAGCCAGGCCCGCATACACCGGATAGTGATACCGGGCGCCCATACCGAGCGAATCGGCCAGGTAAAGCGCTTTGCGATAATAGAAGCCCGATTGCGGATAATCGCCGTCTTGCTGATAACAATCCGCCAGATTGATACATACGTCGATCCGCGGGGCGTCCATGCCTGCGCTTTGCAGCAACTCGAGAGCTTTGTGGTAACAGGCGACAGCCGAATCGCGCCGGCTTTGTTCCTGCCAGAAAAGGCCTTGGTTATTGTAGGCCTTTCCTTTTAAAGCCAGCCGCGAAGCCGGGGCGTAAGCGTGGTTGCAGAAGTGAATCACTTCCCGGTTCATCCTAAAAGCGGTGTCGGGCGAATTAGCAAAAAAATAGGCTTTCGCCAGGGCGAGATTGAGGGTATGAATCGCTAGCGAATCGCGGCTGGCGTCTTTCCAGGCAGTGAATAGGCGGATGGCTTGCCGAGGATTCCCGGCCAGCGTATCTTTATACGATTCAATCAGGGAATCGATGATTTTATTTTCCGGATTTGGGAGCGGAATCGGATGGGTAAACGTACAACCCCATAAGAAAAACAGCCCCGGAAAATGAACATATAAGCGTCGTATTTGTGTTTTCATTATATTTGGTTATTGAAATAACCGAATTATTGAAATTTTGATAAATATCGATGATAATATTTAAAAAAGCAACAGCCTGTTTGAGAAATACCGTTTGTGTGCCGAAAGGTCCGGACAAGCGTGATGTTTTAGCGTATAAGTGTACAACGAGCGATAAAATGAATAGAGGCATGAAACGTAAAATCGGCTTTCTTTTTCTGTGGTTGTCTTTCTTCTGGGCGGCGGGGGCTCAGTATGTACCCGATGTTTTGGGAGGAGATTACGAGCGTCGCACCTTCCGGATGCCCGACGATTACGAGGGCAAAGTGGTATGTACGCTGGTGCGGAAACCTTTGCTCGACGGCGTGCGGCAAGCCGTGCTTTATATCCACGGATATAACGATTATTTTTTTCAGCGGCAGTTGGGAGATAGCGTGAGGGCGCACGGCTACAATTTTTATGCGATGGATCTGAGGAAATACGGACGTTCCATTTTGCCCAATCAGAATCCTTTTTTCTGTAAAAGCCTGACGGAATATTTTGCCGATCTCGATACGGCTCTTCATACGATCCGTTCGGAGGGTAACGACCGGATTTTGTTGATGGCCCATTCTACGGGCGGGTTGATTACGCCTTATTACCTGCAAAGCAAAGGGGAAACGCTTCCGGTAGACGGCCTGATTCTGAACAGTCCGTTTCTGGATTGGAATTTCGGCTGGGTGATGGAAAAAATCGTGTTGCCCGTGGTGGCGTTTATCGGAAAATATATACCGGACCTGACGGTGCAGGGAAAGAGCGATCCGAATTATGCGTATAGCCTGCTCAAACAGTATAAAGGGGAATGGGAGTATGACACGGCTTGGAAGATGACTTACGGGCATCCTAAAAAAGCGGGCTGGATTTATGCCATCCAGCAAGCGCAGCGAAAGGTGCGCGAAGGGCTCGACCTGGGGTGTCCGGTGCTGGTGATGTCGTCTGATAAATCCTATCCCGAATCGAAGGCCTGGCACGAAGAATACAAGGTGTCGGATATTGTGCTGAACGTGAAAGATATTCAGAAATACGGCCTCTGTTTGGGGCCTTTGGTTACCCGCGATACGGTTGCCGACGGGATGCACGACCTTATCCTTTCGGAAAAACCCTATCGCGACCATGCTTATCGCTCGGTATTCGAATGGATAAACCGCTGGTTTCCAGAGCAGTGTCGGAACCCGGAAAAAGCAGATGCGGGGCAGGCCGCCGCCGGGGACCGGCATTAAGGCAGGGCTCGGATGTGCCGGTGAGTGGTATGATTCATGTCTTCCAGAATGAGCCGGTTGACGTAATTGAAACTGAAGCGGAAGAAATAATCCCTCAGCGTCGACTGGTTGATGGGATGGGGCAGGTGGTGGTAATGGCTCAGGCAGATGAAAAGGTAGCCTTCCTCGGGCTTGCGTTCGAAAAATTCGATTTTGGCCGGGTCAAGCGGAATAATGTCGCCTTCGAACTCGGCAAAGCCGTTCATGGCTTCAGTCCAGGTAATAAGCGTGGTTTGGTTATAAACCGCCCATTTGTAGGTATCTTTGCCGTTCACCCTTACCGGCGCGGGATGGGCATGGTGTACGAGGATATAATCGTCTTTCATCGTCTGATCGCAATGAATCCATAGATCCAGTATGTGAAATTCGGAAGAATGATCGAATTTGATGAATCCGTCTTGAGAGATTTGGGGAGAGAAAATTTTCCGTTCGGCATCGGTAAAGTAAATCAGGTTGTTGCCGAAGACCTCCTTTTTTTCTACCAGGTCGGCAAATAATTTACTTATTTTTTTCTGGTCGGCACAGTGTACGAATTCCGGCAGCTCTTTCGGGAAATTTTTCCGGCAGATCAGGCTGAAGGTCTCCAGCAGTTGGTGGGGGGTGGGCACCTGGGGCTGTTGCAGCGCGGCGTTTATTTCCTCTACCGTGCTGAATTGCTTGCCGGGATCGGCCGTAAGGCAACGTGCCAGGATGGCATCATAGGCGGCGAGTTCTTTGAAAAACCGGCTGGGAGGCGTGAAGCGGGCGGGATTACCGGTAAGGTACCATTGCCATACTTCGCCGATGGCGCGGATGTCGTCGGTAGGCCCTTTTTCCGGGTCGGCTGCCACGAGGTCGGTAAGGACGAATTTGCCGTTGTTGTCGATCAGGATGTTGTGCGGGGTAATGGGCCGGCCTGTCAATCCGTGCGCGTGCAGAAAACCCACTGCGCCGGTCAGGAAGCGGCCTAACTCGACGAATTCCGAAGCCGAGCGCGAGAGGGGGCGCGAGGCCAGGGAGTTTTCATATCGTTTCATAAGCAGAACCGGTATTTCGGCGTAGGGGGCGCGGAGGATATCGAAGTCGACATATTGTATAAAATAGTCGGTCTTTTCCAGCAAAGATATGCGTTGGAATTCTTTTTGCAATCGGGCTTTCCAATCTGCGTCGGAAGAGGTTTCATGAGGATGAAAAAACTTGAAAGCGAGAGGAAAACCGTTTAACCGGCCGCTGTAAACGATGCCGTTGGGGCCTTGACCGAGAGGTTTTTCGTCTATTATGCACGGGCCTAAATCAAATGAAATTCTAAAGTTTTCGGATTTTATATATTCCCCTATCATCTGCTTATTGTCCATATTTTATCCTGATATGAATAAATCTTTTTGAACAAAGATACAAGAATTATTCTATTTTAAGGGGTGGTTGCGTCCTATTTTGGCCTTTCCCGCAGGCTGTTTCTCTTTATCGGGGTTTCGTCTATTTGTATTTATTCCATAAGGCGGAGGCTATGATTTCCGAAGTGTGGTCGGCCATTTGCTGCAATCCCTTATGCGAGGTATCGATCCCTTGGGTGGAGAGCGGGGGGTGAATCACCATTTCCAGCGGGTGGCGGCGCAGGTTGAGCGAACCGATGGGCAAAACGTCGAAAGGGCCGTTCAGAGTGATAGGCAGCACGGGCAGGTGTTGGTCGACGGCCATCTGGTAGGCTCCTTTTTTGAAACGGATCATCCGGCCGGTATAGGTGCGCGATCCTTCGGGGAAGACGACGACCGAAGCACCGTTTTTCAGGCATTTTTCGGCTTCTTTTACGCTTCGGGCGGCTGCTTTGGGTGTGGAATTGTCGACGAAAATGAATCCGGCTGCCCGGCAAGCGGCTCCCACAAAGGGTATTTTGGCAATGCCGGCTTTCATTACCCATTTGACGGGCACGCCCAGGAAGCCGTAAATCAGGAAAATGTCGAAGGCGCCTTGATGGTTGGCGACGAATACGTACGATTGGTTTTTGGCGATATGCTCGCGGCCGGTTACCCGGACGGGGCAAAGCGAAAGATAGCAGGTGAGGCGCGACCAGATCATGCCGGGGTAATAGGCGAAGATTTTTTCTCCTCCCAACAGGCAGCCTGCAATGACGGTGAGGGCTGTCAGTATGGTAAGTACCAGAAATACGGGTACGAAAAACAGCCATACGTAAAGGATATAAAGTAGTCGTATCATCTGCTTTGTTTTTTGTGCAAAGATAGTGCAAGCCGAGTGCAAAGGCAAGCTTGCTTGGCTTTGCCGAGGCGCCGCCTATCTTCGATTAGATTCTTTGAATCAAAGATAGTGCGGGGCCGAGTGCAACGGCAACGTAGCCTCGATCAGCCCCGGGCGCGGCCTCTCTTCGCTTACCTGAAGCAAAGATAAACGCTAAATTCGAGGCAGGCGATATTTTTGTTGTAAAATATTTTCGGAATCGGGTTATTATTGCTTTATTTGCGGTAAGAAAGAAAATAATTATAAATATCTATAACCATGAACGAGTTTGTAAAATATCTGGGAGTAATCGTACTCATTATCGGTGTAGTCATCCTGGCAGTTCCGGCACTGACAGGCGGTATGACAAACGCTATTCTTCTTACCGGTCTGGGTGTCATTATCATCGGTTACCTGGGCCATATCGTTATCAATAAGAGGGTCGAGTAAGAAATACCCCGAGGAACGATACATAAAAAAGGCGGCTCTGCTTCGAAAAGCAGGCCGCCTTTTTTGTATGAAGAGAGAAAGGATAACCGGTTTGTCTCCGGGCCAAACGGCTTGGAAACGGCTGAAAAGAGAATGGGAAAAGATGAATCTTCCGCTCAAAAAAATACAATAAGTCCCGCTCAAAACCCGCTTTTTGGCGGTATTTTGTATTTGCCTTATTTTCAATAAGATAAGAATCCGGAAAAATACACTGCGAAGAAAAGAAAATTTCATCGGCATGGATTTCGAATTTCATGCCGGTGAAATTTTCATTGCATGCTTATGGAAGGGGAATTTCTTTCCAGTTCCTTTTTTCATACAACTAAAAAAATGACAATAACCCTGTAGGGAGACGGCGCTTTTCCAGCCCCCTGCCATCTCTTTTATCGCTCCCACGGCGGTATCCGGCCGGCGGCGGTTCTTATTGCTGCGCCAGCCACTCTTTCACGGCGGCGGTAAGCCGGGCGTTTTCCGCGCTAGTCTGGGTGGAAAGACGGAAATAAGTTTCGTCCAGCCCGCGGAAATTCGAAGCGTCGCGGATCAGGATACCCTCTTTTTCCAATAGGTAGGCCTTCAAATCGGCTGCCTTTCCTTTTTTCAGGCGTACCAGGAAAAAAGTCGTGGCCGTGGGAATCACTTCCAATCCGTCCAGTTTATTGAGCTGGTAAATAAATTCGGCCGTTTCGCGCTGCCATTTCCGGATAGGCAGCGTAAACTGGGCCGGATGTATCAGAATGTATTTGCTGGCTTCGATAGCCATCGCGTTCAGCGACCAGGGGATAATGTACCGGTTAACCTGCCGGGCCAAAGCGGGCGGGGCGATCAGGTAGCCGATTCGCAGGCCCGGAATATTATAAGCTTTCGAAATCGATTGAACGATAATCAAGTTTTCATAATTTTTCACGTCCGAAGGCTTCAGCAAATCTTCCGTGGTAAAAGCTACGTAGGCCTGGTCGACGACAAAAGTGGTTTGCCGGTTGGCTGCAATCAACGCCAGCAGCTCGGTGCGGTGTATCAGTTTGCCGTCGGGGTTGTTGGGGTTGCAGATCCAGCAAAAATCCTGTCCTTCCAGCGAAAGCTCCGACAAATCGTCGGAAGTGGAGAAAAAGGCAAGTTCGTGGTCGTGTAGCCTCGCGGCATCTTCGTATTCGGAAAAGGAAGGTACGGCAATGGTGGATTTAGCTCCTTTCCAGGCTTGGGCAATCAGGTAGAAGGCGGTAATGGAACCGTTGGTAATCACCAGATTGTCTTCGCTTACCTCATACCTGCGGGCCAGCAACCGTTTCAGGGTGGCGGCCTCGGGTTCCGGATAACGCGTCAGTTTGTCGAACTGGGTATTTAGATGTTCTTTCAATTTGTCGAGATTGGCCCCGTGCCAAACATTCGAGCTGAAATTGATCGTGATTTCGTGCGGGGAGTTGTAAAAATCGTCGCCGTGTCCGTATAGCATAAGCGGTATTGTTAGTTATAAATAATGCGTTAGAAGAGCCGGCCGAAGGATAGGGGAAGCTCCCGGAGCCGAGGCAGGTTCGCCCCGGCCGGGCTGGGATACCGCCTATCTTCGTTTCCAAGGGAACAAATGTACTAAATTTTTGGTTTTTTCCGGTCGATTGCCTTGTATATTGCATCCTGAATGCGGGTGCGTATGTCCAGCGCGCTTAATTTGGAGTTGGCCCGGGTAGGGTTCACCCGGTTGGAAAGAAAAATATAAAGCAACTCGTTGTCGGGATCGATCCAGAAGCAGGTTCCCGTAAAGCCGGTATGTCCGTAAACGGAAGCTGGCGTCAATGGCCCGCAGGGCGTGCCTTTGCCGGGTTGGGGTTTATCGAACCCCAACCCGCGGCGGGAGGTGGGGCATTTGCTGTGCGTGAACAGACGTCCTGTTTCAGCCGAAAAGTAACGTTCGCCGCCATAGGTGCCCAGGTTCAGGTAAAGTTGCAACACTTTGGCCAGGTCGGCGGCATTCGAAAAGAGCCCCGCGTTGCCCGATACCCCGCCTTGGAAGGCGGCGGCTTCGTCGTGCACATAGCCCCGCAGAAGCTGGCGGCGCAGGAAGCGGTCGTCTTCGGTGGGCACAATTTGCAGGGTATCCATCTTTTTCAGCGGATTATAGGTAGTATGCCGGGCTCCCAGGCGGTTGAAAAAGGCCTCGTCGAGCAGCTTGTCCAGGGGTTGGCGGAATTGGTTCTCCACCATTCGTTGCAGCAAAATGAAGTTGATACAGCCGTATGCGTATCTGCCTCGCGTTCCCAGCCGGGCTTTTTTAATAGCTTCCATTATGGTGTCGCGGAAGGATTCGTGTACATAAAAGCGGCGTCCCGCTTCCAGGGTATATCCAGGCTTGGGTTCGGGGGAAACCAGTTCCGGCCGAAAGCCGAAATCGTTTCGTACGTAGGTCTTGGCATCGTAGCGGATGGGATGGGAAGCATTTTTTACCCCGCTATACAAGCTTCCTTTGTAACTTTCCTTGTCGATGGCGTCTACATAAAAGTTGAGGGTGGGGGGTAGCCCCGATTGATGATAGAGAAGTTCCTTGACGGTGAGATTTTGCTTGTTTGTTCCTTTCAGCTCAGGAATAAAATCGGCTATTTTCTGGTTGAGCGTATACTTTTTCTCGTCGTAGGCTTTCACCATCGCCAAGAGGGTGCCGGCGGCTTTCGAGGCCGAAGCCAGGTCGTAGACCGACGAGACGGTAACCGGCTGGTCGCCGGAAGAATCCGTCTTTCCGAACGCTTTCTCATAAATCACCATGCCGTTTTTAGCGACGAGTATCTGGCAGCCCGGATAGGCTTTTTCTTCCAATCCTTCCCGGGCAATCTGGTCGATTACCTGCAAACGCTCGGCGTTGGCGGCCACTTCTTCCGGCTCGTGATAACCCAGCCGCGTTTTTTCCGTAAATACACCGGTTCCGGCCAGGTAAAGGCCGGGAATGGAAACGGGCAATTTGCCTTTGGCCGGAATGCCGCCGAATATCAGTTGGGCGGCATATTCCTGGGCCAGGGGAGTGCCTTCGTAAGCCATCACTACCGCTTTGGCTTTTTCGATGGAGGCTTTATATTCTTTGCAGAAATAGGGAAGGGTGAAGAAGGTGAAGACCATTTCTTTCCGTGCGGCCAGCGTGCGGAGGGCTTGGCTTTCGGGGATGCGGACGGTGTGGACGCCGCACAGGATGACGTCGTATCGGTTTAATTCCTTGTATATGCGTTGAATCTGCGCGGCAGTGGATTGCCGGCTGATGCTGTAGCGGGCTACCGTATCATACCGTCCGAGCATTTGCTGGAAATCGTTGCCCGTGGAGCTCCCGATGGAAAGAACGGCTATTTTCTTTTTATCCAAGCCTTTGAGGGGCAGTATGTCCGATTCGTTTTTCAACAGCGTAACGGCTTCGGCGTTCAGCTTGGCGGCCAGCCAGGAGGCATGGGGCGAGTTCAGGCGTTTGGCCAGCCCCGCGGTACGTACCGGCCGATAGTGGTTCAACCCCAGGATGTATTTGTATTTGAGTATTTTCAGGCATTTCGCCTCGATCTCTTCCAACGAGAGCCTGCCTTCGTCGATGGCTTCCTTGATGGCTTCGAAATCGCTGATCGGCGTAGCCGAGGCCAGCAGAATGTCGTTGCCGGCCAGCAGGGCTTTCACGGCCAGGTTGTCTGCTTTTCGCGGGGAGGCTCCTTTCATGGCCAGGGCGTCGGTGAAGCGAAGTCCTTCGAAACCGAGTTGTTCCTGTAGCAGATCGGTTACCACGGCTTTCGACAAGGAGACCGGGCGGTTGGATGTTTTATCGAGGGCCGGGATATAAAGATGACCGGTCATTACGCCGCCGAATCCTTCGTAAATATAGTGACGGAAAGGAAGGAGTTCCACGCTGTCGAGCCGGGCGCGGTCGTGGTAAACGACCGGCAGCGTTTTATGGGAGTCTTCCGAGGTGTCTCCGTGGCCGGGGAAATGTTTGGCTACCGAAAGAATACCGTTTTTTTCCAGTCCGCGGGCATACGCAATTCCTTTTTCGGCCACGGCTTCGGGTACTTCTCCGAAGGAACGCAGCCCGATTACGGGGTTGTCTACATTGCTGTTTACATCCAGCGCCGGCGCGAAATTGATGTGGATGCCCATTTCCCGGCATTGCCGGCCTACTTCCCGGCCGTAAGCTTCGATAAGGCTGTTGTCTTCGATGGCGCCCAGCATCATGTTTTTGGGAAAGCGGGTCGTACCCGACAGGCGCATCGATAGGCCCCATTCGCCGTCGAGGGAGACCATCAGCGGCACGCGCGCGGCTTTTTGCAGCCGGTTGGTCACTTCGGCTTGCATGGTTGGGTCGCCTTTATGAAAGAGGATGCCTCCGATTTTTATTTCGTTGATGTAACGCATCAACCGCGTCATATTGCGGCTGTCGGATTTAGGGTTGGCGATCACCATAAAGAGTTGTCCGATCCGCTCGTCGTAGCTCATGGCGTCGAATACGGAGTCTGCCCAGTGATTCATCTTCGCTCGATCGGCTTTTGCCAGTAATGTCGGTTCGCTCCCGGCCCATGATTGACAGGCGGCCAGGCAGAGGGTTAGTACCCATAGGAGTCGTTTCATTGTACACACTTACGTTTTTAGATGATTCAAATGTAAGGAAAATATGGATACGGGCCAAACGGCGGTTTGTCGTTTTTGCCTGCCGCCGGCGATGATTTGCTTCCGAAAAGGAAAGGCGGGAGGCTCTCGGCAGAGGCAAGTTTATTTACCTCAACGCTCGGCCCCGCACTATCTTTGTTTCGAAGAATTGAACCGAAGATAGGCTGCACCTCGGCATAATCAAGGGTGGGCTTTGCTTCTGCGCTCGGTCCCGCACTATCTTTGTTCCAAAGAATTGAACCGAAGATAGGCTGCACCTCGGCATAATCAAAGCGAGCTTTGCTTCTGCGCTCGGTTTGCACTATCTTTGCCATACAAATAACTCCGAATGACTTGCACGGCAAATATTTATTTCGTTACTTTGCATCCGCTTTACGTAATCTCTGTCGGGACACGTGTTGCCCGTTACATTGCGTTTCGTATTAATTTATTCTTAAAAAGCTATAAGACAATGGATTTAATTAAGATCGCTGAAGAAGCGTTTGCAACCAAGAAGGAACATCCTTCGTTCAAGAGTGGGGATACGATTACGGTAGCTTACCGTATCAAGGAAGGCAACAAGGAACGTATCCAGCAGTACCGGGGCGTAGTTATCCGTATTTCCGGTCATGGCGACAAAAAACGCTTCACGGTTCGCAAGATGTCCGAGAACGTAGGTGTGGAAAGAATTTTCCCGATCGAATCGCCGTTCATCGAAAGCATCACGGTCAACAAAATCGGTAAAGTACGTCGTGCCAAGCTGTATTACCTGCGCGCCCTTACCGGAAAGAAAGCAAGAATCAAAGAAAAGAGAGTGTAAGTTCTCCCCGATTTAATGGTCATACAAAAGAGTCGTTCCGCTACCTTGCGGGACGGCTCTTTTGTTTTTCTACGGCCTGTGCGCTTTCCCACTACAGCTTGTGTTCGCGATAAGCCGGGCAAGCGAGGGAAAGAGAAAGGTTTAGGATTTAAAAAAATAATATTTCTCGTTTGAAATATTAAAAAATAATGCTATTTTTGGAAATCCTCTTCTTTCAGGAAGGGGCGCGGAGGCCTAAAGAAGGGGCATAGACACCGCGCTCCCGGGGCAGGAGAGGCTTTTTGTTTGTTCCTTGATCTATCCCGAGAGGCCGGAAAAGCCTTGGTCGGTATGGAAATCTCTGTGAAGCTTCGTTTGGCCCGTTTTGAAATAGGCGGTAAGCCTTTCTTTTTTTCTTATGCAATTAACCGAATAACAAACCGTCATGGCTATTATAAAGAAAAATTACCACGTCATCTATCGCTTATTGGCTGGGCTACTTTTTTTAAACCTGTGCATAAGTTGCTCCGACCAAGACGATGAACTCCCGGCCTTAAAGAAATATTTGGTAGGCGTCTGGGAGGCCGTTCCCACCACGGAATATGGGACAGAAGGACTCACCCTTCATTTTCAACCGGATCGTACGGTCGAGGATTATTTCTTCCTGACCGGAAACTTTTATTACTTGGTCAACCCCACCGAAATTGCCTTTATTCCGCAAGACTCGATGAAAGGCCGTGTCTACAAAATCTCTTTCAATCCCGACGGCACAATTACGATTTATAATTTTGAGGACGGCACACTTACTTCCAATATTAAAAATATAACCTTTAATAAGAAAAAGGAGTAAGCCCCGGAAGCCGGGTGCCAGTAGGAACCGTTCGGGGAAAAATAGCCGGTTTGCTCTCCTTAACTAAGAAGATATTTTTATGGAACAAACGAGATGCCTTAAAATAATACGCTTCTTCTTTATTTGTTTCCTCTCTCTTCCCCTTTTTGCACAATTGCCTCGGGTACGGAATGAAAAGATCTATCTTTTGCCGTATACAAACGCCATTCGACCCGGAGATACGCTGAGGGTTTCGGGGTTGATGTTGGAGACGGCTGGTTTTTCCGGGCCTTACAGCCGCTATGTGCATGTCGAGTTCTTCGATACGCGCGATTCGGTGATTATCCGGCAGAAATTGAAGTGTACTTCGGCCGGCTTGTTCGCTACCTGCCTGCCGGTGGATAGCTTCCAGACGCCCGGTGTATATTACGTCCGTGCTTATACCCGTTTGATGCGTAATTTTCCGGTCTGGACTTTTCCCATATGTCCGGTGAGGGTGGGTATATCCCCGGATTATCCGGTCGGCGAGGGGGGTGGCGAAATAGGTAAGGTAAGATTTTATCCCGAGGGCGGCCGGTTGACGGCCGGATGTTTGCAACAAGTCGTGTATGAAGCAAGCGATCCGAATGGGAACCCGTTGCGGGTGGAAGGAGATTTGCTGGATGAAAGGGATAAGGTAATCCAAAGCAATCTGGCAACTTTTGCGGATGGGAGAGGGACGATTCGTTTTATTCCGCGGTTGGGAGCATCGTATACGCTGCGTTTGAAAATTCCCGGTGGCCGGGGTACCGTGCGTTACGAACTGCCGGCGCCGGATACTGTACCTTCCCTTAGGATGAGTCTGAATCGGGGGCGGCTGCGGTATAGCCTGATTTCGGCGGCGAAAGAGGGAAGGGATTACCGGTTTGTTTTGTTTTTCCGGGGAAACCCGGTGCTGGAAGATACCTTGTCCGTCCGTCGTCCGTCCGGTATGGCGGATATATCGGCTTATCCGTCGGGCCTTTATGTGGGCGTGCTGTTGCATTCGCCCGACAGCATAACGGCCGAACGGCTGATTGCCGGTTGGCCTTCCTCCCCGGCCGGAGAACCGGCCTTGCGTACCGACCGCACGGTTTATTCGCCCGGTTCCTTCGCAAAGATCGATTGGGCACCGGCGGATTCCGCTGCACGTTATTTATGCCGGATGGAGAAGATAGAAGAGGAGCATTCTTCTCTTCCTTTTTTGTCCCAAACGGAGCCTCAGAGACCAGGAGCCGATCTTTCGGAGTGTATGCCTGCCTATGTGGCGGAAACGATTGTTTCCTATTTGAACTTATCGTCCGAGTTGGAAAAGCCGCTTGCCGGGCAGCCCGGTCTTTTTACCGAAGAGGGCCAGCCCGACGAAGCTGCCGTCGACCGTTTGCTGATCGCCAGCCGGTGGAAGCGGTATAGGCTGACCGATCTGTTGCAAAACCGCCTTGCTTTGCCTTTTCAGCCGGAAACGGTACTTTCCTTGACCGGCCGGGTGGAAAGCGAGCTCGGCAACCGGTTGAAAAAGGGAGGAGAGATGGTGGCCTTGGATAATGCCACTGGTTTTGCTTATACCGGAGAGATTACTCCGGATAGCCGGTTTCAGTTGGGAGTGGATGATTTTCCGGAGGGGCATTCTTTTTTTATGCAGGCTTACAATTCCCGCGGAAAGTCTTACCAATTCAAAATCATTCCGGATAACGATACGTATCCGGTCGTGGATAACCGGTTGAAATATGTGGCGGAACGAAAAGAAAGGGCTCGTTTCGACGTGGAAACGAGCGTCAGCGGGGAAATTACCTTTTCCTATGATAAGCACAACCGTAAAAACTATCGTCTTCCCGACATCGAGGTGGCGGCGCGGATTCGTAAGAAAGAGGCGGAATTGAACCGTATCTACGAACCGTTTAAGTTGACGGAAAAACAGATCGACCAGTTTTCTTATCCCGATATTATCCCCTTGCTCGACCGGATGGTAGGCTTTAAAGTAAGAAAGGTTTCCCTCGATCCCGCCGACAACTCGGATGAACCGCTCCATTTCCGGTATGGTATTTTTACCACCCGGGGAGCTTCTTCGCTCAAAGGATCGGCTGACCCTCATAATTATCAAATCGGCGAAATGCCGGTCATTCTCGACGGTGTGCTGACCGATACCCACCAGCTGATTATGAACTATCCGCCCCAGGTGATCCGTTCAATTGAAAGGCTGACGCCGGCCAAGGCTTTGGCTTATACCTCGCGTGCGTTTGACGGCGCGCTGCTGATTACCACCCGGGGGTGGAAGGCTTCCGGCTTTCAATCGAAGGGGATTCATTATAGGCCCCAAGGGCTATCTTTATGGGCTGTCCCGCCGCCTGCGCTGCCTTGCAGCTTGCGCGTTCCCGACGAAGAGGGCGTTTACCGGATCGTGGCAGAAGGTATCGACGGGGAAGGGAATCCGCGTAGGTTTACTCGGACGATTGAAGTGAAGAAGTGAAGACGGCCGGCCGACAACTAATTGCAGCCGCTCCGGGCTGCCCGCTGTCATATCCAAAGAGGCAACCGATCCTTTGCGGATAGATTGCCTCCTTATAAAGATTCGGCAGGCGGCATGGCGATGGCCAAATTTATCAGGTGTGGATTTTGCCGTATTCGGATAACCTTTATTCGAAAGACAGGGTGCCGAAAAACGCCGGGCAGTGAAACTGTGGACGCTCCAGGCGGATGGGGCTCCAGGAGAGGAAATGCGGAGTTTGCAATTTGTCGCCGCATTTATAGAAGTTGCCTTTCATCGTTTTTCCGTCGAGGGAAGCTATCGTATGCCGGAAAAAAGCGGAGACGGGGATCACCATCGTCAGTTCCCAGCTACAGGGGCCGGCCTTTTCCTCAAAAGGTTGGTTGCCTAACGAACTCCAACGTTCCACCCGGGCCGTCGTTTCCGGCGCGGCCAGCGGCCGGCGTTCATTCCAATTGCCGCCCTGAATCAGCAGCTTGCCGATGCCGTTGCATTCGAAATTGTAATAACAATCGTTCCCTTCCGGAGATACGAAAAACTCTACGCAGGTGTCTTCCCATACCTTCCCGTTGTCGCGGTCGGCTACAGCCCGTACGCTGGCTTCCGTCACCTTGTAGTGAAGCAGAATTTCCTTTCCGGTATGGGCGATGCGGAAACTCACTTCCGGCCGGTAGGGATATTCTTTCCAGTTCACTACGTCGAGCGGTTGAAACGCGATGGCATGTTTATCCAGCAAGGAAGCAACCGCTTCACCCGAAGGTGAAACGGTACACGTTATTTTCTTTACGATCAACTTTTTGGCTTCCTGAGCCTCGCCGTAGTTTACCGAAAAAAGGAAAAAGGAGAAGAGCAAAAAGCAATTGTTCATGAAATCTCTGGTCGTCATAGGCTACATTCCAGGTTAAAATTATACTACATTCTGCGTTAAGTACCACGCTATATGCCAGGTTGAAAGGTAGGTTCTGTCTTACCTTCCCGCCGCCGCGGCCTGGCGGTACCTGAGCTGTTTATTTTTTAGCGGAAACTTCATTATGAACCGCCACATCCCAGCCGGATACCACATCGCCGTATAGGTAGAACGTCACGTCGAAGGCCGTACGGCTATTCGTGTCGACTACCCGGTAGCAACGCGTTGCATCATAAGCATCCACTTCGTTATATTCGCCCAATGCCAGCGGGGCCGGTTCTTTCTGCTTGGTTTTTTCGGCGATAAGCTCCTGCATCCGTTTTTCTATCCGTTTCATGATACCTTCATGCTTGAAAGGATCCGGATCGGCAGCGGCAGGATAGGCGGCTTTTAACACGCCGTTATTCGCTGCCCGCAATGCCCTCACGCTATCTGTATAGGCTTTGAACTGCTTTCTTACTTCCGGCGAACGCAATCCGGAGACCGTAAAGACGGCGATTCCCTGCGCGCCGTTTTGCAACGCCGCATCCATCGAGGCGAACATTTCCGGGCCGTTGGTAGCCGTCATGCCGCAATACAAAGTGGTCATCTCGTTTTTATCGCGGGCATTTTCAATCGTGCAATCGGCGATAAAGCTGGTATCCCGGGTATAGAAGGTATGGTAAACCATGGGGAATACGATGTCGAGATTCCATTTCCCCCAATCCTGGCGCACCATGCGGGAAGCCATCTTGGGCGTAGGGAAGGGAGAAGCCGCCATCGTCTTGCCGTAGGAATGAACCACCTCGGCAATCATATTAGCCACTTCGGTAATCTGGTCGCAGCGGAACTGACGCCATTTCTCATCCAGCGAAGGATCTTCCTGCTCGCGCGGATCGTATCCGTATCGGGCCTGAAACTTTTTAAGCATTTCCGGATGATAGCCGTAGTCCCAGGCGGCATATTCCCGGTCTTGCACGATGCCGTAGCGGGGCCATAAGGTAGTAGGAAGCACCACATCCACGAAGCGATGATAGTCGATGGCAATCCCGTTCAACCCTTCTACCTCGCAATACGCTTTGATCTTTTCCTTGATAAATTCCCGTACTTCGGGCAAGGCGGGGCAAAGGAACTTATAATAACCCACATAGGCCGTGGTATCGGCCAGGCTTTTGCCGTTGCGGTTGACGCTGAACCATTCGGGATGCTCTTTCAGAATTTTGTCCCGGTCATGCTCCAGGTTCATCGTCCACAACCAGGCGTATACTTCGATGCCGTGTTTATGGGCGATGGGGATAGCCGCCCGGTAGTCGTCGGGAGTAGGAGCGTTAAGCATAATTCCGTCCATGCCGATCTCGTTCATCACCTGGCAGATCGAATCGAAATTCATGCCCGGCCGGTAATCCAGCCAAGTCCAGAACATCGGATATTCTTTGGGGGAAGTTTTCATTTCTTTTCGGCACGAAAAAGCGCCCCAGGCGAAGCATAACACGAACAAAGCAGGTAAAAGTTTCTTTTTCATTTCCTCTAAATTTTAAGTTTGATATGTAGTTTTTCCAGTATCCCGGTCACGGCGATGACCACGAAAGCGAAGCAGATGCAATTCACCAACCCCATAAAACCGTGGGTGAACCAGTCGGGCAAAACGATGCCCGTAACGTCGGCCATTCCGTAAAAGACATAAGGCACCAGGTAGGTGGTCAGGGTAGCCGTGCCGGCCGGCTTTATCAACCGGAACCAACCGGTCAGGGAGCGAGCGGCCAGGTAAGACAAGAAGGCATATAGCGCCACCGAGATGGCGGTCACGTAGCATACCCAGGGAGGAGTAGCCCCTATTTTGGCTACGATCCAGAAATGATGCGAGGCGATACCGGCCAGAAAAATGAGTCCGGCCGCCAGCAGCGCGTTCCGCATTTTCCATCCTTCGCTCCGTTCGGCATACCGCGCGCTGAGAATAGAGAGAAGCATGCCCCCCATGGTGAAG
This sequence comes from Tannerellaceae bacterium, assembly GCA_048465615.1. GTDB lineage: Bacteria > Bacteroidota > Bacteroidia > Bacteroidales > Tannerellaceae > Parabacteroides. Next base: position 52,536 of record DBFWLD010000009.1, on the reverse strand, counting down.
GCGGGCAACGCCCCGTTGCCGATATGCAGGATGCCCAGCATCCCCTGATAGAAATTGCGCTGGGGAAAATCCAGGATAGGATGGCCGCCGAATTCGGCGCGCAACGGAGTGCCCAGCCAATTGATCACAAGGAAGGCCACCCAGATAGGCGCCAGGTACTTCAGCCGGTCGCGGGTGAAAAAGTAAATCATCGCGCACACCAGATAGGTCCAGCCTATTGCGCCCAGAATGCCCCAATAGGCCCCGAATACGCCGCCCTCGGGATTGCGGAAGGTAAAGGCCAGAAAGAGAAGAACCAACGCGCCGATTACCTTAAAGCTGCGGAAGAGGTATTTCTGCGTATCGGAAACCGGTTTGGGATACTGGTTCCATACGCCCAGGAAGCCGATGGCCATCAGAAACCAATACACGCCTATCGGATAGGGCGCGTCCGGGGAAAGCCGGAACTCGGAGTTGGTAATAAAAGCCCCCATCACCAGCAGGGCAAAGGTACGGGAAAGGATATGCCCTACGGTAGATTCTCCCGACAAACCCTTGGCATACCGCCGCTCGATGGCGTAGGGAATCGACATGCCCACGGCAAACAGAAAGCAAGGAAAGACAATATCCGCCAATCCCATAAAATCTTCCCCGAAAGCCGCATGCTCCAACGCATGGGGTACATCGTGGATTTTCCAGAAATCGTTGACGAAAATCATCGTGAACATGGTGAGGCCCCTCAACATGTCGATGGCCGGATTGCGCCGGGAATAAATGGTATGATCGTTCATTTTTCCTCCTCCCTTCTTAAAATTCGGAAATCAACATCAACCACTTAGCGGCCGACGAACCCCATACTTCCTTGTAGGTGGCGGTATTGAACTGCGGCCAGTATGGAGCGTCTTCATTGAAATACGACTGCATGCCCACCGGAATCTCGCCTACCGTTTCTCCCGGCAGCGCGGTATAAAGTTGCGGGTAATTGCTGCCTTCGCCGTAGATCATGGATTGTCCGAAGGGATTCCGGCCCACTACCCAGAACAGTTGTTGTTCCGCAATATCTTTCAACTCCTTATCTTTCAATACCCGCGCGCAGATAGCCGCCGCTTTGCCGGTAGACAAATGCACCGCGATATTTCCTTTGAAGGAGAACCAAACGGGGAAAATGCGCAGATAATGTTCTTTGTCCAGCCGCACGCCGTTTTCCAGTTGTTCCTGATAATCCTTGGCCGCCCCGCTGCGGATGCCCACCTGCACGGCATAGAAGTTGACGGAATCTTTCACTTCGTCCTTATGATAAATCCCGCTCGGAAGCATTCCGTAAGGATACACATACTGCATGATGTTTTTCAAATAATTGCCGTAGAGCTTCATGGCCCCGATCCACCGACCGTAGTCGGCATGCCCGGGCTGGGTTTCGCATAGCGCGGCCAAGGCCTCCATATACGCATAGTCGCGCGACTGATGGGTATAATGAACGATGGATTTCTTGGCCAGATCGCGATAGAAAAAGCCGCAGGTCTTGTCCTTATCGTTCAGCGGCTCGGTGCGCTGGCATTGCAAGGTGTAGCCGATCGCCTTCACCGCTTCCTCGGCATATCGCGGCTCGCCGGTCAGTTTGTAGAGCATGCTGGCTGCCCAGGAAATATTGGCGTGATACTGGCTTTCCGAAGCCATCGCCGCATGCCCGCCGCCTTTCTTTACCAGTTCGGCAAACCCGAGCCGGTTGAACCGATCCAGGGCAAACCGGAAATCTTCCTTTGCAATCTTTTTCAGGTTGTTTTTCAACGCCTCGTCGTTTTCGATACACATCGAGGCATAGGCTTCGATGCCCGCCAGCAAGAAGTTTTCCAAAGCTCCGTCGTGCACCAGCAGCTCCCGCCGCCCCGCGTCGTCGTCGGTACCCACCTTGCCGTCCGTCCAAAGGTTCGTTCCCCAGGTCTGCGCCCGGTACCCGTCGCCCAGGCGGGTTTTCATCACATAGTCGAGGCCCCACAAAGCTTCTTCCGTCAGGCGGTTATACAGATCGGTATTCCCTTTCGCTTTCGCCCGGTCGGCCATCGAGAACAAGGCATACGAAATCTCGCCCGTTTGCAAGGTTTGCTGCGACATATCGGCCGCATCGTGCCATCCCCCGTTCAGCGGAATGATATGCCCGTTGTGCGTGGCATGCAGGTCGGTATGGCAGGCTCCGTGCTTACCGGGCACCGGATAGCCGCACCGCTCGCAAAACAGGAAGTTCACCATCCGCCAGGCGGAGTCGTCCCATATATCCTGATGAATATGGAAAGGCAAAGTCGTTACCTCGCCTACCTCGATAACGTATCGTCCTTCGGTTTTGAAATCGGAAAAGTCGATCGTTTCGAACGCGCCCAAACCAGTCTTTTCGTTGCGGACAGGGCCGGTATAGACCACCGCTTGCGTATCGGCCCGTCTCAGCCGGAACTGCCCGTCGTGTTTCTGCACATTCACCAGAGCGCTCTTCACGCTTTCCGTGCCGTAGCCGGTAGTGGAAAAGATAATCCGGTTCTGTGCCGGCATCCATCCCTTCACCGTTTCCGGATTCTCCACTTGCTGAAGCTCCACGGCGTCTACGTCGAAGCAGAGCGAATCGCCCATCGTGCTTTCCCTGCCGAATACTTCGATGGCAAACGAGAGTTTGGTTACTTTATCGCGGGCCAGGCCCGACATTTCCACGAAACATTCGTTCCATTGGTTGTTTTTCAGGTTGATTTCATGATAACCCTCCCGGCCGTACTTATCGGGCACTTTGAATTCCCCGTCGTTCTCCACATAGAGATTGAGGTAGATGCTGCGCGCGCCTTCACAACTGGGATAAATGTAAAATTTCAGGCGGTTGTACCCTTCCCAGTTCGCTCCGCCCACATCGTACGAGGCCAGGCAAGTGCCGCGCCCCAGGCCCCAGCCCAGCATTTTTTCCGGGTGAGCGGGAGCTTCCAGCCTCAGGCTATGCCGGCCCGTTATGCTTCGCTCGGCGGTCAGGCCTGCCCGGCCGATTCCTTTATGCGACCATTTGGCGAAATCCTCCATATCGCATAACATCGCCGATTCCAGTACGTTTTTCTTCAGCCCGAAAGTTTCGAATGCTTTGGTTTCGTCGAGCGGCAGCGGGCTGTGCACATACCCGGTGCGGATAATATCGGCCTTTAGTTGCTCGTCTACTTGGGCCTGGAGCCCGGCGGCCGGAGCGCAAAGCAAACCGGCCAGCAGGCAGATAGGTTGAATGATCTTTTTCATATCTTATCAGATTAAAATCAGGCTATTGAAATACCGGTATCCAATAGCCTGGACAGGTTATATTCGAAACAGTCTCGTAGTTGTATATAAGGATAAACAAGGTATCCTTATCCCGGCAATAACGGATTGTTCCGCGCGTTAATTATTCCTAATGCGCGGCCCTATGCCGCGCGGCGGAATCGTTTTAGTCGAAATTCCCTTTGTTTACGTCCCAGAACAGGCGCGTACCTCCGTTATCCGGGCCGCCCAACAGTTGCACGGCTGCCGCATAACCCTCGGGGTTGTTCGATAGTTCGTCTAAGGTAAAAGGCAAACGGCGCACGCCCAGCTCGGTGGTTACCAAACCCTGGCTGTCGTTTTTAAGTACCGGGAACAATTTGGGATAGCCGGTACGCCGCCATTCCGCCCAGGCATTCTTGCCTTCGGGGAAACCGGCAATCCATTTCTGGGTGATGATTTTTTCCAACCGTTCTTCGTCGGTCTTGGCATCTTCCCATTTGGGGCTGACGGAGGAAGCAGCCGGGGCATTGAAGTCGGCCACCAGCGGGTCTACCCACGGAGCGGGCACCTTCGAACTGCTCAGGTAATCGCCCGGGGAAACGCCGAAATCGTTGAAAGAAGCCGCTACTCCTTCTTCATAGAAGGCGCGGGCGTCGCCTCCGGCATTCCATCCGCGCAGGGCGGCTTCCGCCAGCAGGAAATAAGCCTCGGCCGCCGTCATGACGGTACCCGGCATGGCAGAGGTAACATTGATATTGGAAATGATACCCTTGTATTTGTCGGACGTCTCTTCCAAGCCCGGAATACCGGTGCGAATGCCCACTACGTCGCTTCCTTTCGCCAGAGCGAATTTCGGCAGGCGGGGGTCTTCGTACCCGCCCAGGATAGACTGTACGTTGGCGCTGATAAATATATCGTTATACTCGATCGAGCAGGTATAGAGCGGATGCAACCAGCCGTAGCCGGAAACAATAAAGCTATCTCCGCTTTTCAACACCCCCTGGGGAGCCGCTATAGCCGCTTCCGCTTCCCGGCGCGCCCATTCCCGATCGTATTTTACCACGCGCATAGCCAGCCTCAGCCTCAGCGTATTGCAAAGCCTGAGCCATTTATCCAGCTTGCCCCCGTAGGCCATGTCGAATTTGGCAAACGAAGCGAAAGAAGATTTCTGTAGATATTCGTCCAACACGCGGCTTGCCTCGGTCAGTTCCGCAAAGAAGGTTTTATACGCGTCCTGGGCGGAATCGTAGGTGCCGCCGGTCTTGGTTTCCCCGTATTTGGTATAGATGATGGGGCCGTATTCATCGCATATGCGCGACATGGCAAACACCCTTAACACAGCGTTGATGGCGTTGAAATGGGCATAGGTATCCATCCCCAGTTGCTCGCATTTCTCTTTCACTTTGAGCTGGTTGGTCATTACCGCCGAATAGGTGTAATCCCAGGCATAGTCGGTCCAGTCGTTAGTCAGCGCATACGTCTGGGTATTGATTCCCCCTTTGAAGTTGGTGGGCGTAGCCATATATCCCGACCAAATATCGGAGGTAAGGTTCTGGATCAACTGGAAATCCCATCCCCATCCGTTGCGGTTGTAATAGATAGACTTCTGCAAGGTGGGGAAGTGCATGCCGATGTAATTGTTGTCTTGCCCCAGCTCTTCGTCGGTTACGCCGAAAGGAGGCGTATTCATATCTTCGAAATGCCCCGTACAAGCCGGCATCAGCACGAGGGAAGAAAGCGCTAACGTAATATATGTTTTTATCTTTTTCATAAGAATCGCAATTTAGAAGTTAACCTTGAGATTAAAACCGAAGGAACGGGTACTCGGCATCCCGAATACGTCTACCCCTTGCAAGCTGTTGCCTACCGAAAGCGTGCCGTCGGGATCGTAGGGCGCATCGTTTTTGAAGAAGAACAGGTTGCGCCCGATCAGGGAAATATCCGCTCCCCGGACAACCGGCATGCCGGTAAACCATTTCGCCGGCAGGGTATACCCCAGCGAAAGCTCGCGCAACCGGATATTGGTGGCATTGTAGATGTAGTTTTCGGTGATCCCGTCGCGGCCACCCACGATGGTGTAGAAGCGCGAGACGTCTTCGATCGTCTTGCCGTCGAAGCGAACCCCGCCTTGCTGGCGCGCGTCGCCCGTTACCTTGCTCACGCCGTATTTGTCCAGTTCGGCCTCGGTGAGCGAGATGACGTCGCCGCCGAAACGTCCGTCGATCAGGAAATACAGGGTAAACCCTTTATACGTAAAGGTATTCTGCCAACCCAGGTTGAAGTCGGGCGCCGTATTGCCTATCTTTTTCAGATCCGATTTGTCGGCAATCGGCATGCCGTCTTTGTCGTACTGGTAATTGCCCTTATCGTCGCGCAGGAACGTCCGGCCGTAAATATCGCCGAAAGAACCGCCCACTTCCAGCCGCATGCCGTAGCTGTTGGAACCGCCGCCGCCGAAGCTGAAGTAACCCAGGCCTTCGGCCAACTCTTCAACCGTATTGCGGTTGAGAGCAAAGTTCACGGAGGTTTTCCAGCGGAAATCGTTCGTCATCACCGGAGTGCCTCCCACTACGATTTCCACCCCTTCGTTCTTGATGTCGCCCGCATTCACATAATAAGTGGTATATTTCGAACCCGAGGGAGCGCTCATCGAGAACAACTGATTTTTGGTATGGGTTTGATAATACGTAAAGTCGAATTCCAACCGGCTGCCCAAGAAACGCCATTCCGTACCGGCTTCCACCGAGGTCGTCATTTCAGGCTTCAATTCGTCGAAAGGAGCCGTGGTATTATAGCTGATCACTCCGCTGCCGCCTACCCCGTTCAACGGATGGCTGCGGTACCGGGGCAAACCGTTGCCCACCTTCGACCAGGCTCCGCGCACCTTGCCCAGATCGATCCACCCGGGCATCTGCAACGCTTCGTTCATCACCCACGTCAGACCCACCGAGGGATAGAAGAAACCTTTGTCCATATAGCGGGTATAAGCCAGGGTAGAGGTCCAGTCGTTGCGCGCCGTCACGTCGAGGAACAACCAATCTTTAAACCCTACCTGTCCGGCAAAGAACACGGCCTGATTCTGCTCGTGATATTTGTTCAGCGAAGGCGAGCCGTTATTATGGTCGATATTTCCCGCCGAGAAAATATTCGGATTATACAAGCCGCCTCCGAAGGAATCGAACCCGATGCTTTTGCCGGTTTCATCCTTGATGCTGGCCCCCAGCGTGGCAGTGACCGAGAAATCCTTGAGCTTCTGCTGATACGTCAGCATCACGTCGCCGTATACGCTCAGATCGTGCGATTCGTCGGTGATATATCGTCCGTTGGTACCCGCAATCGAGGTATCGGTGCCGGCAAACATTTTCATTTCGTAGGCGTCGGTCACCATATCGGCGTTACCGCGGGCCTGGATGGTAAACAGGTCGTTGATTTTGAACGATAAGCTCAGGTTGGCAATCGTACGGTACCGCTTGTCGTCGCTGGGCAACATATTCGTCAGCCAGTAAGGATTCTGCTCGAAGCTGGTAGGAGCGGTATACCAGTTTTGCAGGTACATATTGCGTTCCACGTTCATCACCTTGTAATTGTTGCGGTAATGGCTGAACGATTCGCCGCCTTGTACGCCTCCCCGCGGGAACTTATACAAGCCTACCAGCGGATTCAGATAAAATCCGCCGGGCGAAGGCCGGTTCTTTACGTCCTGAAACATCAGGCTCACATTGGCGTCGGCCTGCAAACGATTGTTGAAGAAGTTGGCCGTTTCGCGGAAATTGAAATTATGCTTGTTCAGGCTTCCGTTTTCAATGATTCCCTTTCCGTGCGTATTGGCATACGAGAAATAAGTTTGCATCAACTCCGAACCGGCACTGAGCGAAAGCGAATTGATCGTCGTGACGCCTGTGCGGAAGAAATCTTTGGCATAATCCGGGCTTCCCTGGATAGGATCGCCCCAACTGGAAGTTACCCCGCCATAGGAATTTTGAAATTCGGGAATGCCGTAAGCCGCTTTTTCCCACGTAGTGTTCGAGCTGAACGTCACGTTCGTGCGCCCTACTTTCCCTTTCTTGGTGGTAATCACTACCACGCCGTTGGCGGCCGAACTGCCGTACAAGGCGGCAGCCGCCGGGCCTTTGAGGATATTCATGCTTTCTATGTCGTCGGGATTCAGGTTCGAAATGCCGTCTCCTCCGTCGCGGTTGCCGGCATCGTTATTGCCGCCGATCGTGGTGGAAGTGGCATCGTTGGCCGAGCTGTTGATAGGCACGCCGTCGATCACGTACAGCGGCTGGTTGCTGCCCGATACCGAGCGCGAGCCGCGGATCACCATTTTGACGGAGCCGCCCAAACCGGCCGAGCTGCGGTTGATCTGCACGCCGGCTGTTTTTCCCGCCAGCGAGTTGATCATATTCATATCTTTGGCGCGTACCAGTTCGTCGCCGCCCACTACCTGGGTGGCATAGGTGAGCGATTTTTCTTTTTTCTTGATACCCAATGCCGTTACCACCACTTCGTCGATGGCTCGTACATCCTCTTTCAAGGTTATGTGGATGACGCGCCGGTTGCCTACGGCTTGCTCTACCGGATGATAGCCTACAAACGAGAAAAGGAGCACGCTTTCGGCAGAAGCTACTTCCAGACGGTATTTTCCGTCTATATCGGTAATGGTTCCCCGGTTAGTGCCTTTTACCAAAACGGTAACTCCCGGCATGGGTTCATGGTCGGCTGTGGTTACGGTGCCGGTTATTTCGATGGGTGATTGCGCGCTGGCTTTTGCTTCGCGGGTTTGCTTGGGCGAAAGCACGATGTAAGAACCTTCCAGGGCGAAGCGCACGTCTGAGTTTTGGAACAGGTGCTGCAATACTTCGGGCAGCGGTTTTTCCACCACATGGATGGAGGCGGGGCGATGAATATCTACCTCCTTGTTATAAACAAATAAGTAATTGCTCTGTTTTTCAATATCTTCCATGATATTCAACAGATCCACCCCGTTTTTCTGAAGCGTGATCAATGTACCTTGGGCTTGCGTGCCGGCCGCACGCAGCGGAAGCAGGCAGGTAAACAAAAAGAAGAAAACCATCGCGACCGCGCGCCCGGCTACGGGACAGGCATGCTGCTTCTGCGGTACAAAAAGCGGTAAGGTGTGTTTTTTCATACATTTATACATTTAAAGGTTACACGAGTAAAGGTGACATGAAATCCCTGGGCGGGATTCGGAAAGCAATTCGCTTTTTCTTTTTCACATACTTCTATTCCTTTCTCATAGGCAAATCAATTTATAAGCAATGCGGTTTTTTCAATGGATATAAATAATGTTCCCGTCTTCCGAACGGGTATAGCGGTAGTTTACGTCTTTTTGCAAGACGCGTAGCAGATTTTCGATGCCGTCGGAAATGCGGAAGGTGCCGCTGAAAGCATGTTTGGCCAACGACTGATTCTCGATGACCAGCGCGACGCCGTAATACTTCTCGATCCGTTTCATCAGCTCGATAAAGTTCAGCTCTTTGAAACAGATAAGTCCTTCTTTCCAGCGGTAAATATCGTAATCGCGGATAGGATTTACCGCCAGCCGGCCTTCAGACAAAGTAACCTGCTGGTCGGGAAAGAGATGAACCGTTTCGGAAGGACGAACGTTGTTGCGCACCTTTATCTCTCCTTCCATCAGGGCTGCGGAAAACGTATTCGTCCCGGCATAGGCGTCGACATTGAATTTCGTTCCGAGCACTTCCACCTCGCAGGCCGGGGTATGCACCACAAAGGGCCTTTCCTTATTGGCCGATACCTCGAAAAAAGCTTCCCCGTCCAATTCCACCCTGCGCCGGCCGGCCGCGAAGAGGGCGGGGTAAGTAAACGTAGAACCGGCGTTCAGGCATACTTTCGTACCGTCCGACAGCGATAGGTCGACCCGCTGTCCAGCCGGTACGGTTATGGTATTGAAAGCGGTCTCGGCTGCTTCGGGCCGGGTTTGCATGAAGAGGTAGTTGGACAAAAAGCCGATTGTCAGCACCGCCGCCCATTTCAGGGTTCGGGCGGCCAGACGCCGCAAGTCGTACGCCGGCCGCCGGGTTGTTGCCGGTTGTTTTTCGTCGGCCAGCATTACCGCGTCGTAAAAAGCGCGGGCCCTGAGCAGTTCCTCCCGATGAGCGGTATCTTCGTCCAGCCACTGCCGGATGTCTTCTTTCTCGCGGACGGAGGCCGCGGCTGCAAAAAATCGATATAGCGTTGCTCTTTCCATCATGTCCCTTTTGTAGTACAAGCAATCGGTCGGGCATAAACCCTAAACCGTTTGGGAAAAATAATTGTTAATAAAACCAAAAGCTATGAAGTCAGATGGAAAGCAGCCAAAGAGGAAAATAGTCTTTCAGGGCGGTGCGCAATATCCGCAAGGCTTTGGTGATATGATATTCCACCGATTTGACGGTCAGGCCCAGTTCGGCTGCGATCTCTTTGTTCGATCGGGATTGGTAACGGCTGCGGATAAGGATATAGCGCGTTTGGGCCGGCATCGACCTAAGGGCTTTCTGTACGAGGGCTTGGATTTCGTCGGCCAGCAAACGCTCGGGGTTGCAGGCTTCCAAGGTGCTGATTTTAAGCTCCAACTCCCATTTGTCCAAACTTTGAAAATGGTCTCTTGCCTGTGCTTCCCGCGCTTGTCGTTTCAGGTAATTGAGGCATTTGTGTTTCACGATCGTCAGCAAATAAGCTGAAATATGCTGCTCGGCGATGGTTTGCCGGTTCTCCCAATAGTATAGGAAACTATCGTTCACAATATCTTCGGCTATTTCGTCCGCCGGGACATATCCCCTGGCAAAGCGGACGAAACGCTGCTGATAGGTTTCATATAGCTGATTAAAGGCTATAACATGTTCTATTCGGGGAGGCATCATTTGCATGTTAATGGAGACAAATATAACGCAAAATAAGTTATGCCGCCCGAAAGGAAGGAAAATTTTATGCAGCGTGTCGAATAGTTTTCTTCCAGTGCGCCGTTGGAGGAAGAAATAAGCCGGAAAGGAAAGAAAAGTAGGACGAGGGAAGGGATGCCGGAGGGGGAAACCCAAAAGCCGGCTTGGGGGTGCGTTTGAAAGAAGCAAAGAGAGGAGAACGGCCCGTTTTTCTTCTCTTTGAAAAATAAAAAAAATACAATAAGTCCGGCCGGAGGGAAGAAAAAAAACGTGTTTTTCAACTTATTGATAGACAGGTAGTTGCGAGGGGTCGTCGAAAACAAGAAATTCCATGCTTATGGAATCGGAATTTCATCGGCATGAAAATTCAATTACATAAGCATGGAATGGGAGCCGGACCGGCATGTAATTTTTTTCAAAAATAAAAAATGACAATAAGGGGCGGCGGCCCGGAGCGCGCAAAAGGCGTGCGATAAAGAAGGAAAGAAGCTTTTTCAGGGTCTTATAAATGTATGTGAATTTGAGGGAATGTAAAAACAGCAATCAGAAGGTATACCAATCGCACGCCGGGAGATGTAAAAACCAAACCGGGGAATGCTTGAAAAAAACAAACAGGGATAATCGTTGCCGCGACTTTGTCCTTGCCGGCCGATTATCCCTGTTTGCAATCTATAGAGAGCGAGGCGCGGCATCCGGGCCGTTCTCTCTGGTTTCTTTCGCGGCCCGTCGTTTTGAAACCGCTTCCCCCCGGCCGCTTGGGCATGCCGGGTTGTTGTGTTTCCAAACCACAGGCCGCCGGGCCGCCCCCGCGCGGCAGATTAATTTTGTTCTTTCAGGATGACGTCGTGCGCGCCCCCTTCCACGATGCTGGTGGAGGAAACGAGCGTGATTTTCGCCTGCTTCTGCAACTGTTCGATCGTAAGCGAGCCGCAACTGCACATGGTGGCTTTGATCTTGCCCAGCGTCATCAGCAGGTTGTCTTTCATCTTGCCGGCGTAGGGCACGTAGCTGTCTACCCCTTCCTCGAATTTCAGCGATTCGCTGCCGCCCATATCGTACCGTTGCCAGTTCTTGGCCCGGTTGGAGCCTTCGCCCCAGTATTCCTTTACGAAGTTGTTGCCGATTTTGAGCGTCTTCGTGGGCGATTCGTCGAAGCGGGCGAAATAGCGTCCCATCATCAGGAAGTCGGCTCCCATGGCCAGGGCCAGCACCATATGGTAGTCGTGTACCAGGCCGCCGTCGCTGCAAATGGGGATATATACGCCGTGCTTTTTAAAATATTCGTCGCGGGCCTTGGCTACGTCGATCAGGGCTGTGGCCTGGCCGCGGCCGATACCTTTCTGTTCGCGGGTGATGCAGATCGAGCCGCCGCCGATACCTACTTTGATAAAGTCGGCGCCGGCTTCCACCAAATAATTGAAGCCTTCGGCGTCGACCACGTTGCCGGCTCCTACCGGTACCTTGTCGCCGTAAATGGCCTTAATCCATTGCAGGGTTTCCTGCTGCCACTGCGAGTAGCCGTCCGACGAGTCGATACATAATACGTCGACGCCGGCTTCTACCAGGGCCGGCACGCGCTCTTTGTAGTCGCGGGTGTTGATGCCGGCGCCTACCAGCAGTTTTTTGTCGGCTCCGGAAAGCTCGTTGGGGTTGTCTTTATGGCTGTCGTAGTCTTTGCGGAAAACGAAATATTGCAGTTTCTGGTCTTTGTCGATAATGGGCAGGGTGTTGAGCTTGTGCTCCCAGATGATCTGGTTGGCTTCCGAAAGGGTAATTCCCAGGTCGCCGACGATCAGTTTGGAGAAAGGCGTCATGAATTCGGCCACTTTGGTGGTCGGCGCGTCTTTCTCTACCCGGTAGTCGCGGCTGGTCACGATGCCGAGCAGTTTGCCGTTAGGCGTGCCGTCGTCGGTGATGCCGATGGTGGAGTGTTCGGTTTTCCGTACCAGTTCCACCACGTCGGCCAAGGTGTGCTCGGGCGTCAGGTTCGAATCGCTGATGACAAAGCCGGCTTTGAATTTCTTCACCTTCCGTACCATTTCCGCCTGGCTGGCGATGGACTGCGAACCGAAGATAAACGACAAACCGCCGTTGCGGGCCAACTCGATGGCCAGACGGGGGCCCGATACCGATTGCATGATGGCCGATACGAACGGAATATTCAGTTGGATGGCCGGTTTTTCTCCGGCGCGGTGCTTAACCAGGGGAGTTCTCAGGGAAACATTGGTCGGAATGCAAGCTTTGGTGGTGAGGCCGGGGATAAGCAGGTATTCGCCGAAGGTCCTTGATACGTCGTCTAAGTAGATTGCCATAAGATTCGTTGTTTTCTGGATAAATTTTTACGGGTGCAAAGATAGTGGAAACCGGACACATAGCCAAACCGAGCCAGCCTGTGCCGGGGTGCCCCCTATTTTCGCTTTCAAGTTGCAAAAGTAGCTATTTTCGTTTATATATCGGGCGTATCGGCAAGGAAATATTCGGACTTTTGCGGGGTGAAACTTTCGGCGGCTTTCCCGTGTTCTATTACATAAATAATTTAATACCCAACAATTATGAATGTAGTAGTGGATAAGGCCAATACCCGGGGCTATGCAAACCACGGTTGGCTGAAGACGTTTCACACCTTTAGTTTTGCCGATTATTACAATCCGCGGCGAATGCACTTCGGCATGCTTCGGGTATTGAACGACGACACGGTGGCGCCCGGCGAGGGCTTCGACATGCACCCGCATAAAAACATGGAGGTGGTTTCCATTCCCCTGCGCGGGTATCTCCGGCATGGCGACAGCATGCAGCATAGCGAGGTGATCACCCGGGGCGACGTGCAGGTGATGAGCGCCGGAACGGGTATCGTGCACAGCGAGTTCAACGACAGCCGGACGGAGCCGGTGGAGTTTCTTCAGATCTGGGTTTTTCCCCGGAAGGAGAATACCACACCGCGTTATGACAGCTATGATGTGCGTCCGCTGCTGGAAAAGAACAAGCTGGCCCTGATTGTTTCGCCCGATGGCGAAACGGCGGCTTCCATCAACCAGGATGCCTGGTTTTCGATGGGTGAAATAGAGGCCGGGCAGGTGAAGGAGTATAAATTGCATAGGCGGGGAAACGGGGTATATTTGTTTGTGATCGAGGGGGAAGTGGAAATACGGAATAAGGTTTTGTCGCGCCGCGACGGAGCCGGTTTTTGGGAAACCGACGGGATTACGATCGAAGTGCTGAAAAATGCAACGCTTTTGTTGATCGAGGTTCCGATGGAATAATTGATAACTAGAGTCAGGGCGGCACGCTTCACGGGAATGTAACCGAAAGGACATATTCCTGTGGCAGCGGTCGCTTTATTTTTGCAGGTGTAGTTTAGAAACACGACAGTATGAACAAGAAAGGCAATCCTCCTTCTTTGCGGTATGTCGATCGCGACATCAGTTGGATGTATTTCAACCAGCGTATTTTGCTGCAAGCGGCCCGCAAGCAGGTCCCGCTGCTCGAACGGCTTGGTTTTCTGGGGATTTATTCGAATAATCTGGATGAGTTTTTCCGGGTGCGGGTGGCTACGCTCAATCGTATTATCGAATGCGACGCCAAGGAAGTACGCAAGGAAAAGGCGAATGCCCAGGCGGTATTCAAGCAGATTAACAAGCTTAGCGGGGCGTATACCCGCCAGTTTGAAGAGACGTTCCGGGCGGTGGTGGCCGATCTGGAAGCCGAAAATATGTATTTGCTCAACGAAGAGCAACTCACCGACGAACAAAAAGACTATATAGGCGGGCTATATAAAAACAAGCTGAGCGGTTCTACGTTTCCGCTGTATCTTTCGCAGATCAAACAATTGGGTGAATTGGCCGATTCCGAAATTTATCTGGCTATTCGCCTGGTACGCGAGGCCGGAGAGGGGAAAAGCCGGAAAAAGGAGTATGCGTTGCTGGAGCTGCCGGTTGGCGAATTCGGGCGTTTTGTCCGGTTGCCGGATAAAGACGGCCGGGTTTGTTTGATGTTTCTCGACGACGTGATCCGGTATTGCCTGCCGATGATTTTTGTGGGCAACGCGTATGACAGCTACGAGGCGTATACCTTCAAATTTACCAAAGACGCCGAAATGGAATTGGATAACGAAATCCGCAGCGGGGTGCTGGACAAGGTGGCCAAGGGGGTGAAAAGCCGGAAGAAAGGAGTGCCGGTGCGTTTCGTGTACGATGCGCAGATGCCGAAAGATTTGCTTAAAATCCTGACCGGCAAACTGAATATCGACAAGTCGGATACGAGGGTGGCCGGGGGGCGTTATCATAATTTGAAAGATCTGATGCGTTTTCCCGATTGCGGGCGTGCCGATTTGAAGTATCCGCCTCAGCCGCCTTTGTTCAAGACGGAGCTGGAGGGCGGAAGCGCCCTGGAACTGATCAGGCAGAAAGATCGCTATTTGCATTATCCTTATCATAGCTTTTCCAGTTACCTGCGCGTGCTGCGCGAAGCGGCCATCAGCCGGGATGTAAAGAGCATCAAGACTTCGCTTTACCGGCTGGCGAAAAATTCCCAAGTGGTGAAAGCGTTGGTCTCGGCGGCCAAGAACGGCAAAAGCGTGACGGTCGTTATCGAATTGCTGGCGCGTTTCGACGAGGCTTCCAATATTAGCTGGTCGAAGCAGATGCAGGATGCCGGTATCCGGGTGGTGTTTGGCGTGGAGGGGTTGAAGGTGCATTCCAAATTGACGCATATCAGTTCGCCAAAAGGAGACATCGCTTGTATCAGTACCGGCAATTTTCATGAAGGGAACGCGCGGGTATATACCGATTTTACGTTGATGACGGCCGATAAAAATATCGTTCGCGAGGTAAATGCCGTATTCGGTTTTATCGAAAAACCTTATTCTCCGGCTTCGTTCCGGCACCTGCTGGTTTCTCCCAACGATATGCGGCGCAAATTAATCGGGCTCATCGACGCGCAGATCAAGCGGGCCAAAGGGGGCGGACGGGGCAGGATACGGGCTAAGGTAAATCATGTTACCGACCGGCCGCTTATTAAAAAGCTGTATGAAGCTTCCGCTGCCGGCGTCGAGATCGATTTGTTGGTCAGGGGAAATTGCTCCTTGGTAACGGGCGTGAAAAAAGCGAGCGAGCATATCCGGGTCAACGGGATTATCGACCGCTATCTCGAGCATGCGCGTATCCTGATTTTCGGCGAGGGGGAAGAGGAACGCTATTATCTGGGATCGGCCGATTGGATGACGCGCAATTTCGACAGCCGCATCGAAGTGATGGCTCCGGTGTACGATGCGGATATTCAGCGGGATCTGAAACGGGTGATCGAGTACGGGCTTCGCGATTCGGTGCAAGGGTACGTGGTCGACGGCTCGGGAGAAAACCGCCCTTGGGAAAGTGCCCAAGGGGAGCCGCTGCGTTCGCAGGAGGCTTTGTATGCCGGTTACTGCCGGGAGATTGAAGCGAGCAGGAAGTAAGATGTAATCATAATGAAGACGAATCTATGGATAAAGTGAATTATGCGGCGATCGACATCGGGTCGAACGCGGTGCGTTTATTAATTAAAAGTGTGAATGAACAGCCTTCCGACGAATTGTTTACCAAGGAATTATTGCTTCGCGTGCCTCTGAGGCTAGGCGACGATGCGTTTACCCGGGGCGAAATATCGGCCGATAAGGAGAAGAAATTGATACGACTTGTCAAAGCTTTCCGCCAGTTGATGAAGATTTACGAGGTGGCGGATTTCCGGGCCTGTGCCACTTCGGCCATGCGCGATGCCCGCAACGGCGGGGCGGTGGTACGGAAAGTGGAGAAAAAAACGGGCATCCGGATCGATATTATCAGCGGAAGCGAAGAGGCCCGCATGGTATACGACAATCATATCGAAAACAAGCTCAGCCGCGCGCAGAATTATATCTATGTGGATGTGGGCGGCGGTAGTACGGAGGTGAGCCTGATCAGCGGAGGTGAGCTGAAAAGCTCGAAATCCTATAATGTGGGAACGGTGCGCATGCTCCGGGAAACGGTTCGTTTGCAGGATGCGGAAGCGCTCAGCCGCGATCTGAAGGCGATGGCCGCCGAGTATCCGGGTTTGATTATTATCGGCTCGGGAGGAAATATCAATAAATTATTCCGCTTGGCCGAGGAAAAAGATTTGCAAACCTCGATGCTGCCGGTAGAGTCGTTGAAAACGCTGGCGGAGGCATTGAGGAAACAGACTCCCAAAGAGCGAGCCAAACAGTTTAACCTGAAACCCGACCGGGCCGAAGTGATCGTGCCGGCTGCCGACATCTTCCTGGAAGTGGCCCGGTGCAGCGGAGCAGCATTGATCTGGGTGCCCACCATCGGTTTGGTCGACGGGATTATCGACAGTTTATACGCCCAGAGGCAAGGATAAAGCCAGAGGACGCCGAAAAGCAAACGCCCCCCGGAAGTTTTATTGATCGACTTCCGGGGGGCGCTTCATAAGGCGGCTTAGTTGCCTGCATGGGAAAAGGAAGTTTCGCTTTCCTTTTTTCCAAGCGGTGGCGGGTTCGTTTCGCGGTTGCCGGGCCGTCGGAAACAGCCGGCCGCTTATTGGGGCTGGTCGCAGAGGTAGCGTACCATTTTCAGGATGGCGCGGCTGCATGCCGGGCAGAAGGGGGCGTAATCGCGCATCATGCAATGATCCATAGGGCGGTAAATGCCTTTGGCAAGATAGCCTCCGCCTTCGAACACGCCGGGTTTGTCTTTATGTGCGGCGTCGAGCGGGGTGGGGACGGGGGTGCCCTGTGGCAGCAGGTCTTTCCATTTCTTATCGAAATCCACCAGCGTGGTAATGTTGGGTTCCCAAGGTTCGTATTTCAGGTTATAGAAATCGATATAGGCTACTTCCGATGTGAAGTATTCGTCGGCCAGGCCGGCGAAGCTATGGCCGAGTTCGTGTACGAAAACGTGCTCGGTTCGTTCGTTGTCGGCCGTTCCCATGGCATAGAAGTTATACATGCCTCCGCCGCCGTAGGTGGCGGCGTTTACCAGGATAAAGATGGCATCGGCCGGCACGTTCCATACCGCGTCGCGGATCGACTTCATATCGGGCGTGGTCAGGTAGCGATCCACGCCGAAGGTATAATAGCCCGAGTTGAGGGCCGTGTTTTTATAAACCCCTTTGCCGGAAACGTCGGTGCCCGATTCTTCCGATACCAGGTTTACCGCCCATACGTTGAAGGCGTCGCGCTGCGTATCGTAGGGAGGCGTCTGAAAAAGGAGTTCGGTAAACCGGCGGGCGTCTGCTTCGAATTTATCCTGCTCGGCGGCCGTATAGCCTTCGGCCAGAAAGACCAGGTCTACTTTTTCGGCCGGATCGCCCTTTTGTTGCAAGGCGGTTACTTTGTTGGCTTTCAGCGGCCCGCGGTCGATAAAGATGCTTGTAGGGTCGATCTCGGTGGTGAGCAAGGGGTGAAATTGCATATCGGCCTTGTCGCGCGCGGCTATTTCTACCCGTACGGGTTTTTTGGGAAAAGGCACCGAAGCACTGTTGCTCCACGACTGGGTTTCGTTCTTGGCTTGCTCGGTCGAGCGCCATTCCTCAAACAAGGTATTGAATCCGCGGCTGTAAATCAACCGGCCGCTGGCTTTGTCGTATACATTAATATAGTATCCTCCGTATCCGAACGGGTCGATCAGGTTTTTTACCGGGCCCCCCCACACGGGTTCTTCCCGCAATTGCTGGATGGCGGCGGCTTGGTGTTCGGCGTTGCCGCTCAGGGCAAAGTCGATACGCAAACTTTTGGGTTCGAAATAGGCATGGAAGTCGGTTTGTGCTTTTATCCCGAAGCATCCTGCCAAAAGCAGGAACAGAAGGGAGAGTTTCGTTTTCATGGGTGTTTGTATTTTTATCCTGTGTATGAATGATGACACAAATGTAGTTTATTTTTCTTTAATTCTGTATTCTTGAAAACAGGGATTATGTTTAAAGAGATCAGAAGAAAAGACCGGATACTGGAAAAAGAGGCGGCTCTGGAATTGTTGGAAAAAGGAGAGTACGGATTTCTGGCGAGGGCCGGGGCCGACGGTTATGGATACGGCATTCCGCTTTCGTATGTGAAGGAAGCCGATCATCTGTATTTTCACTGTGCGCCCGAGGGGTATAAGCTGGAGTGCCTCCGGGCTTGTCCCGATGTCGGTTTTTGTGTGGTGGGGAAAAACTGCGGGGTTCCCGGGCAGGTTGCTACTGCCTACGAAAGCGTGCCGGCATTCGGGCATGCCCGGCAACGAAAATGCAAGGTGGCGAGTGGTGACGTCTATCGGCGTTTCCTTTCTGAAAGCAGGAAATCCGAACTCCAATTACGTATGGAATCCGGATTTCCCCAGGCGGGAAAGCTAAGAGGCGTCCGCCCTTTCTTCCCGTTTTTATTTTCTTATTTATGAGGATGGCTCAGATAGTCGGATACCCCTTCATGGGTGGCTTTCATCGCCTCCTTGCCTTTCGACCAGTTGGCCGGGCATACTTCGCCGAATTCTTCGAAATGTTGCAGGGCGTCTACAACCCGGATGGCCTCGTCTATGTTGCGGCCCAGCGGAAGGTCGTTGATTACGTAGTGGCGGATAATGCCGGCTTTATCGATCAGGAAAAGCCCGCGGTAAGCTACCGGGTCGCCGATAGAAACCAGATCGCCCGTTTCATTGGTGTGGTAATTGGCGGCCAGTACTCCGTAATTCTGGGAAATCGTTTTGGAAAAGTCGGATACGATCGGATATTTTACACCCTCTATACCTCCGTGATGGCGGTCTTGGTGCAACCAGGCGAAATGGGAAAACTCCGAATCCACCGAACAGCCGATTACTTGTACGTCGCGGGCTTCGAATTCATACAGTTTGTCTTGGAAAGCGTGTAATTCGGTCGGACAAACAAAGGTGAAGTCCATCGGATAGAAGAATAAGATAACGTACTTTCTTCCGATGTATTGTTCCAAGGAAAAATCGGAAATAATCTCATTACCGTTAATGACGGCCGGCGCATGGAAATCGGGCGCTTTTTTACCTATTAAAACTTTCATATGTCGATAAATTTATTGTTTACTTTAAACAAACCTCCGTCGGCTTTTGTTCCAGCCTTCTTCGTTTTAGCCGGTAATCGTTTAATAGGGCCTTGTTGTCGATAGTTTTTTTCAAACTTATGCTTGAAAAAGCGTTTAGTTGGAAAAGATTGTTTTACTTTGTAAATAAAGTAGGATGTAATAGTAAGGTTATGAATAACAAGGAAGCCAAACAATATTTACTGGTCGATTTTTTTGCAAACTATCCGTTAGGGGGCGCCTTGTATAATAGCGAAGGAGCCCTTATTGAATTGAACAGAGCCATATGCGAGCGTTTTCATATTCAAGGTAACGCCGACTTTATGCTGAATAACCTGTTCGAATCGGTTTATCTTTCCGATTTGCAGAAGGAGCATTTGCTACACGGGAATGCCATCTGCGACACCTGCCCGGTCGGTTACACCATCGTGCCGTCTGACGATGCCTCCGGCCGGCGCGTCGGCTATACGTTGTTATTGACCGACGCGGGCGGAACCGACGAAAAAGACTTGTTGCGTTATAACAGCAAAATAGAGGAACTGAAGGTCATGTCGGAAAAAGTGGCCGAATCGGTTCCCGATACGATATTGCTGGTCAACGACCGGTTGGTGGTGGAACGTATCATTGCCTATGCCGCCGAAACCTGCATTACGCCCGAAGCCATCAATCGCCGTATCGACGATTTGCCGGGGTTTATTTATCCCGACGACGTGAAGCGGAATATGGCACGGATGGTAAGCCGGTGCCTGAAGACCTCGGAAGCTTCCGACTTCGAATTATCTATTCCCGGTCATAATGCTCCGGTGGTTTATTTCCAGATCCGGTTGGTGCCCATGCTGGGCAAGTACGTGGTGATTTATATCCGCAATATATCGCAGTTGATCGAAAAGGAAAATGAAAATAAAGACCTGAGCAACCGGCTTTCCGAAAGCCGCACCATGATGGAGCTTGCCCTGCTGAACAGCAAAGTCAGTGCTTATTCTTTTAATTTCGAGCGTTTCCGCACCTGCGACAAAGTTCACTGCAACCATTGTTTCCAGTTCTACGGCATAAGCAACGCCTTGCTGAAGAGAAACCAATATATTTGTCGTTCCCTCAGCGTATTGAGGCATCCGGAAGACCGTACCGATTTCTTTCTTCTTTTCAATGAGATACGCCATAAAAAACTCAAGGAGTCGAGCGTCGTATTCCGTCTGAAAGACGACGGCGGGGAGTTCCGGAGCTATGAAGTAATCGGCAAGACGCAGGAATACGATGCCGACGGGACGCCCAACCTGATTATCGGCTGTATCATCGACAACCAGGAACGGATTGAATATGAAGAATCGCTTATCCGGGCCAAAGAAAAAGCCGAGAACGCCGATCTCTTGAAATCGACCTTCCTGGCTAACATGACGCACGAAATCCGTACTCCTTTGAACGCTATCGTAGGCTTTTCCGACTTGTTGAGCATCGAAACCGATCCGGAAATGCGGGAAAACTACATCAACCTGATCAAGACCAACAACGAATTGCTGTTGAATCTTATCAACGACGTGCTGGATATTTCGAAGATCGAGGCGGATATGATGAGTTTTGCCTATACGGATGTCGACCTGCCTTCGCTGATGCGCGATGTGCAAAGCATAATGCAGTTTCGTGTTCCTCAGGGCGTAGCGTTTGTGCTCGATCCTTGCCCCGATCTGGTATTCAGTATCGACCGTAACCGGTTGGTTCAGATTCTGGGGAACTTGCTGACCAACGCTATGAAATACACCAGCCGGGGGCATATACGTTTCGGCTATCGCATTCCGGGCGACGAGATGGTTCATTTTTATGTAGCCGATACCGGAACCGGCATACCGGCGGCGAAGAAAGAGAAAATTTTCGCCCGTTTTGTCCAGTTGAACGGGCATAAGCAGGGAATCGGCCTGGGGTTGGCTATCTGCAAAGGGTTGGTAGCTAAAATGGGGGGAGAAATTACCGTGGAATCGAAGGTCGGAGAAGGCTCCGTTTTCCGTTTTACGCTTCCTTTGCAACGCCCTAATAGCTGGAAAGCCGATCTGTGAAAAAGTAAGGGGTATCAGGAAAAACGGCCGGTGGGAAACTGCTTATTCTTCCTTGTTTTCTTCCGCAGGGAAAAGCGGCAAAGTAAACCAGAAAGTCGTTCCGCACCCTACTTGGGAAACTAATCCTATCTCTCCTTTGAGCGCTTCGACGATCATTTTGCAAATCGGCAATCCCAGCCCGGTACCCTGGCTGAAGTTATCCACCTTCATAAATCGTTCGAACACATGGGGGCAATATTCCGGCGGGATACCTATCCCCGTGTCGGTAATCGAAATTCTTACATACGCTTTTTCGAGGGTATACCCCAATCTGACATGGCCTTTTTCCGTAAATTTGAAAGCATTCGAGACCAGATTGGTAACGACTTGGGTGAGGCGCTGGGCGTCGGTATGCAGATACACGTCGGGCAGCCGGGAAGGTTCGAAAAGAAAGGCAACCGGCTCTTTCCTGCGGGCCGTATACATGGTATGTATTTCCTGGCAAAGCGCTTTGAGATCGACGTCGGTATAATGGTATTTCAATTCTCCCGATTCGATTTTCGAAAAGTCGAGAATATCGGAAATAAGCTGAAGCAGCAGATCGTTGTTCTTATTGATGATTTCCTGGAAAAGCCGTCGCTCCTCGGCGTTTTCCGTTTCGGCCATAATGCCGGAAAAACCTACGATGGCGTTCAGCGGCGTGCGGATTTCATGGCTCATGTTGGCCAGAAAGGCGGATTTAAGCTTATCAGCTTCCCGTATTTTCTGCATCTCCAGCTCGGTGCGTTGTTTCTCTTCTTCGGCTTTCCTCAGCTTCTTTTCCATCTCCGTTTTCAGATGGCTTTCGGTATTGTCGCTGATAATAAAAAGATAGCCCAGTTTCTCGGCTTCGGGGTCTTGAAGCACCAGGCCTTTCACTTGCAGATATTTTACCGTATCGGCCAGCAAGGTACGATAGAAGCCGGTTTCCCGTATCTTGTTGAAAGGATAAACTACCGGCACGTCGATGTTTTTGCCTACTTGCATCGCTATGGCTACCGAGTGCATAATGGGATTTTCAAACAGATTGATGCCCAGCAAACTTTCCCGGTCGGTTCCGAATATCCGGGCGTTTGCTTCGTTGGTGTCGATCAGACCACCCTCGGCATCGTATAATTCCACACCCACCGGCAGGTTCTTGAAAATCATTTGGAAACGGGTATTGCTCTGGAGCAGGCTTTTCCGCGATTCCTTCATGCTCTTCTGGGCATATTGCCGTTCCAGGATAATCGAAAAGATATTGCCTAACAGATGCAGGTCGTCTACTTCCGACCGACTCCAATGACGCCGGACGCGTATCGAGTCGAAGCCGATGAAACCTCTGACTTTTCCATGAATGGCAAGCGGCATGACGAGCATCGACAACAGGCCTTGCTGCCGGAAAAGTTCGCGGTCGGCATGGGCGTGCGCAGGCAAGACGCCGATGTCGTGCAAAATAATGTCTTTGCCCGAGGAAAGCGTATCGATCATCCAGGGGATAGTTTCGTACGAAAGCTCCGAAGCATCTTCTTTCGAAGTGTCTACCCACGCACTGGTGGCCTCGTAAAGGAAATCGGCTACCCTGTGTTCTTTTTCGAAACTGGCGATATATACCCAGTCGACGTTGAAAAAATTCAGCAGAATTTGAAGCGCTTCGTCGATGGCGTCTTTGCTGTCGGAGCTGAACAGCAAAGCGAGCACTTTCGAGATGATATGTTTAATGGTGGGAACTTTATCCATCGGCTAAAAAATTATGGATTTCCTTGGCAGGCAAATCTATTAAAATTTAATGGATTTCCGGTAGTCGACAGCCGTAAAAATGGAAGGAGAGAAGCTGAAAATACGCCGGAAGCAGCTTCCTGTAAAATCGGAAGCAATTTCCGGCGTAGTTTTATGGGAAAGAAAATAACCCTGAGGCGGCTTATCTTTTTCCTAACCGATGATCCATGATGGCATAGTGGCATTCGCCATAGTTTTTCAACTGCTCGACAATGGTTTTAGCCGTCGATTCTTCTTCCACTTGTTCGCGGACGAAACCGAACAGGAAGTCGCGCGAAGCATGGTCTTTTTCTTCTTCGGCTATATCCACCATCTTGTCGATCAGTTCCGACACGTAGGTTTCATGTTTGTATACATGTTCGAATACTTCCAGCGGGTTGCCCCAGGCCGTAGGCACGACGTCGATTTGTCCGATAGCAATCTCTCCCCCGCGGTCGAGCGCGAAATCGATCATCTGGTGCGCATGTTCCATTTCTTCTTCCGCCTGTTTCTTCATCCAGTGGGCAAAACCGGTCAGGCCGATTTTCTGGAAATAAACCGACATCGACAGATAAAGGTTGGACGACCACATTTCGGCGTTGACTTGGGCATTGAAAGCTTCCGATAATTTTTTACTCAAAATCATAACTCTGTTCTTTTAAAGTGTTTATATTTCCGACGCGCTGATTATCGGCGTCTTCGGAAAACAAAAATACAGAATATTTGATTTGAGTACTCCCTTTAAGGGGTTAATTATACCTCGTTTTTTCACATCCCCTTTTACCTAACGCGTAATCGATAAAAGCGATGTGTCCGGCTCCGTAAGCTTTGAGTTTTTCGGCGATGCCTTTCGCAGTAGCCTCTTCTTCCACCTGCTCGCGCACGAAACTCCATAAGAAATCCTGCGTCGCCTTGTCGTTTTCTTCGTGGGCGATGTCTACCAGCTTGTCGATCAGGGTAGAGATATAAGTTTCATGCTTGTAAACATGTTCGAAAATTTCCAGCGGCGCGCCCCAGGCTGTGGGGACGGAATTAATAGGGCTGATCGTTACCTGGCCGCCGCGTTGAACCGAATAATCGATCAACCGGTAGGCATGTTCTATTTCTTCTTCGGCTTGTTTCTTCATCCAGTGAGCGCATCCGTCGAGTCCGAGCATCTTGAAATGGGCATACATCGACATATACAGGTTGGCAGACCACATTTCTGCCGTAATCTGCTCGTTCAGAGCATCGGAAAGCTTTCTACTTAAAATCATAATGGTTTGTTTTACGAGAATTTGATTTCCCATAAAACAAACCATTCTTCAGGATAGTTTATGTATAAAGCCGTTTATTGAATTTCAATCACCTTTTCGGCTTGTTTGGCGTCTTCTTCACTCCGTTTGGGGATGGTGATGTTCAGCACGCCGTTTTCCACCTTCGCTTCGATCTTGTCCTTATCCACGTTTTCGGGAAGCACCATCGTCTGCTGGAATTTGCTATACGAAAATTCGCGGCGCAGATAACGGCCTTCTTGCTTACCTTCGGGATTTTCTTCGTTGACTTCTTGCTTCTTCTCCATCGTGACGACCAAGTTGTTGTTATCGTCGATCTTGATGTTGAAATCGTCTTTCGTCATACCCGGGGCAGCAACCTCTACGCGGTAGTCTTTATCGGATTCGATCACGTTGATGGCTGGAGCTGTAGAGTTTGCTTTTATCATCCAATTGTTATCGAACAAGTCGTTAAAAACGTACGGTAACCAGTTCTGACTTCTTCTCATCGGTGTCATAATACAGTCCTCCAATTATTAGTTATACATATAAAATTAAAATCGCTTTTCGATCCCCGATCCGCAGATCCGGGATTTACTGAAAATACTTCAAAGGTCGTGCCATAGAGCGAGTTAGGCCGTTAATCCGGGTGAAGGAAGATAAAGGATAATTAAAACGCCGCCTATGGGCCGGTTTTCAGCCCGTCCCTGGGGCGAAGAAGCCTGCGAGGGGAAAAACCGATTTTTTCTTTTGTTTCAATATCCTGAAAAAATGACAGTAAGTAACCTCCGCTTAGGGGAAATGTATGGCAGGATGCGTCCCTTTTTGGCATTCCTAAGGCAGTTATACATAATATTCTTTTATCTTTAAACGTTTTAATCAAAAGAAAGTAGACAGCCATGAAAGAGAAATTGAAAAAATTTCGGAATCGCCTTCTCCAGGCAGTGCGGAAAAACCCGGTAGAAATGTTGTTGGCATTTCTTTTCTGTGTAGCCGGATGTTATTATTACGAATACAGAGGGTGCGGTACGGAAAGCATCTTGCATTATGCTCCGGTCTTGTTTTTAACGACCTATACGCTCAACCGGCTGACTGTCGGAAAAAAAGGGCGATGGGGCTATTATCTTTCCGGCTTGTTATTCCTGCTTTTTTACCGGATAGGATGGGACGGATGGACGCATGCCTATTTGGTCAGCCTGGTAGTGGTGCAGTTGCTTTACCTGGTGGGCAGCCGGCAACGCGATAACCGTTTGTTTGCGGGGTACGGGCTTGCTTACCTGGGAGCCGTCCTCTCGGCCGGGCTGTTGTCGCTGATTGCTTGGCTGCTGTCCGTATCCATATATTATTCCATCAGTTACATTTTTGAAATAGGAGAAGAAGAGGGGGGCCGGGTTATAAGTTATGCGCTTGTTTTCGCTTTCGAGGGATTGATGCCGTTGCTTTTTCTGGTATTCAACGAAAAGAAAGAAGGGGCGGTAGGAAATGCCAGGATATTCGATATGTTGTTGAATTTCGTGCTTTCCCCGGCCTTGCTGATCTATGCCGTCATCCTATATCTTTATTTTCTCAAGATAGTAGTCCTGTGGTCGTTGCCTAAGGGGGCGGTAGCCTATATCGTGGCCAGTTTCGTGGCCGGCGGTTTTCTGTTGAAAGGGTGCCAGTTGTTTGTGTCGCATCGCTGGTACGATTGGTTTTACAATCGGTTTAGCTTGGCCGCGCTGCCTGCCCTGGCCATGTATTGGGTTGGCGCGGGTTATCGCATCAGCCAATACGGCTATACCGAGGCGCGGGTATATCTGGTAGCGGTGGGCGTCATTCTTACGGCGACGGCCTTGCTTTTTTTCAGCCGGCGTACGGGGCGTTACCTGTATGCGGCTTTGCTGGCGATGGTCTTATTGTCGGCGGTAACTTATATTCCCGGTATTACGGCGCGAGACATCGAAGGGATTTCGCAGGCCGGACGTCCCGCCTTACCGGACGACGAAAAAGCATACATCGATTCGTCGTCGGATTATCTGAATTTGCAATGGGAGGAACCGGTCGATATAAGGGAATATGCCACTTTCCAACCTTCGTCGGGTCATCGCCGGCAAGAGGAAAAAGGAATATATACCAATTTCCGGGCAGATTCTTTTTTTGTGGTACAAGGCATGGATCGTATATTGTTGGCCCAGCAGATCGATACCTTGTTGAATCGCCAATTGCGAAAGGCGGGAATTGCGGAGGGCGATACGCTCCCGGTTTCAGCTTATCCCGCCATATTGAACATCGACATGGATTCGGCCCGGTTTATTATCGACGAGATGTCGCTTACGCAAACAACGCGAGGCGGAAAGGTGACTTATAAGGTAAATTATATCATAGGAGGATATTATTTGAAACGATAAAATCAAAAACGGATATGTCGAAAGAAAAAGATTTGCTTTTACTGGCCCAACGGGTGCGCGCGCTTGCGCAGAACGGATTGACGTATTCGCTCAGCGAGTATGATACCGAACGGTATGAAGAGTTGCTGACGCTGAGCGACCGGCTGGCTTCGCTTGTTACCGGTTATAAGCCGGAAGAAATCGGGGGCTGCTACCGGTTGCAGAAAGAGTATGCTACCCCTAAGGTGGATATTCGGGCGGTAATCTTCAATGAAAGAGACGAAATTTTGCTGGTCAGGGAGAAGCACGACGGTTGCTGGTCGTTGCCGGGCGGCTGGTCGGACGTGGGCTATTCGCCGAAGGAGGTAGCAGCCAAGGAGGTAAAAGAGGAAACGGGTCTCGACGTGCGCCCGGTACGCTTGCTGGCGGTAATGGATATGAGCCGGCACGAGCATCCGGCCATTCCGTTTTACGTCTATAAGTTTTTTATTCTTTGCGAAAAGACGGGAGGCGAATTTACCGAAGCCTTCGATATTTTAGGAAAAGGCTTCTTTCCGTTGCACCGGCTTCCGCCCCTTTCGCTCGAACGGGTATTGCCC
The DNA here is from genome assembly GCA_048465615.1 of Tannerellaceae bacterium. Lineage (GTDB taxonomy): Bacteria > Bacteroidota > Bacteroidia > Bacteroidales > Tannerellaceae > Parabacteroides. The sequence continues at coordinate 25,348 of DBFWLD010000009.1, read as the reverse complement.
GGGCAAATCGAGCGGATGCTTTTTCTCCGCAATCATCCGGAAGACGGGGTTTATCTGGATTGAGAAGGATTGCCGGGCTAAGTCGTTGTCTTTTCGCAAGCAGCAGGTTGAATATTTTTGATCCGCTCGTTCATTTCTTTTACGTAAGAGAAGGGTCGTTGGAAAATAGAGGAGTAATACCTCTTCTGGGAGTCTATATGCTTTTTTTCTCTTCGTAGTTCCTTGTTTATCATTTCAATAACGGCAGGGTGCGGATAGGGCAGTTTGCGAAAAAGTCCTTGTTGGTAAGTTTCATCCAAAAAAAGCGAAGCCAGGTAAAAGCGATTAAAAATGAAATCTATCTTTGGCATTGGATAGTTAATTTGACCCAGGGTGCGGAAAATATGTCCAAAGGCGATTTCTTTTATCAAATAGCAACTTCCTCCTTCCTGCCAGCATTTCAGACTGATTAGTTGCTCGTCGTATCCATAAGAACGCAGGCCGGCAAGCCCTTTTAAATATTTCCAATAACGTGTGGAAGTAGCGTAAGAGGCTCCCAAAAGGCAACCTACAGGCAATAACGTATTCTGAGGAACGGTGTCAACGGCATTCCATTTTACCGATAAGTCGTCAAAATCGATATAAGCACCGTATCCGCAAGAATTTTTCGAGGTAAGTTGTCCCGTATGATCTAAAGGAAAGGTTTGGCAACAGAAAATAGCCTGTTCATATGCTTCCAACAGCCCGAGCAGAACATTTGCCCACCCGGGGGTATAGCTTCGCATATGAGCGTCGAGCAATAAAAAATAGGGCGTTCGCGAGAGGCTAATCGCTTCGTCGCGCGAAGCAGCGACACCTTTTCTTTGAGCATGTTGGATGAAAAGGGTGTTGCTGCTTCTAGCCAACGAACGGTAATCGTACCCATCGGTAGAGGCGTCGTCGATAAGGATAAGATCGACGTCGGTTCCTGCCATAGGAAGCACGCTATCGATCGTTTTTTTTACCTCGTCTCCCTCGTTGAGAAAAGGTATGATAAGTGTTAGTTTTTTCATTATTCTTTCTGCATTACCTTCGATTTTCCGCCAGCTGATTTTCGACTTCTTTCGGCAAGCAGAGGACCGTTGTGATGTCTTCAAAACCGTCGGAATAATAAACCAGGCTTTCTTGGTAGAGTTCGGATAATACCGAACCGATAATTTCCGGATCGCTTTCCGGCATCTGCTTACATAAATCGCCGAAGGTATATACCTTATTTTGCAAAATGGAAAGTATACACAAAGCCGGTCCGTCGTCGAAACAAATTTCGTTCACCAATTTGCGTCCGGCATATTCCTTATAGACGATTTCAGAAGGCTTCACAATGAATTTATAGGTGAATTTTGTCTCCTTATAGAAGGTGACAAGCTCTTTAAAAGTATTCCAAAGCATATGCGGATGTTTATTTTTCTCGTAGCTGAAGAGTGAAAACCGGTCGATATCTGGCGGATAAGGAATGAGATTATCCAAGTCGTCTTGTTCATATTCATTTTCTTTTCCTGCGTTTCGAACTTCCCGCAAATAACTTGAATAGTTGGCTATAGCCAAGTTGACTACTAATAATTTTATGTAAGAGTGATTAAGGAAAAAACGGAAAAATGATAAATTCCGGATACTTTCCAAAATATCTTTTTCTTCTTCCCCCCGCGCACCGATAATTACATTCAGTCCATTCACCATAAACCGGCATCGAATCGTTTCCCGGATAAAAAATATATTTTCCGAGAGTTTTTGATGTTTCCGCATCTTATCGAGCATTCGTTGCGATAAAGCTTCCAATCCTATTTGCACGTTAAGGAACCCGGCTTCCGCCATCGCTTCAATTATTTTTCGGTCGAGGTTTTTAGTAATAATTTCAGCCATAACGATCTTAAAAGCGGGGTATTGCTTGCGGATCGCCTTGAGTCGAAAAAGTAAATCGGTAAACAAGTCGAGATCTTTTCCGACAAAGTCATTATCCATCACCTGAAAATGGTAAACCTTGTATCGCCGAATGTAGTAAAGTAGTTCCTCTATCAGCCTTTCATTGCTTTTCATCCGATAAAGATAACCTTGCGATAAAAAACAGAACCGGCATCGATTCCAATTGCAACCCCTAACGCGTTCGATGGGAAAAGTAGGTTCTTCTCCTTGAAACGTATTACAGTAATCATCGAAGTTGAGATAAGGAAGTGAATCCATCGCAACAAAAGAAGCTGCTTTTCCATTGGTCGTAGTAATCACTTCCTTCTCACGGCGGTAAGCTATGCGGGGTATCCGGCCGATATTGTATTCGCCGATTACTTCCCGGTAAAGATCAAGCACGGGAATTTCTCCTTCTCCCCAACAAGCGAAATTGAATAAATTGGTAAGTTGTAGGATAGCACGTGCTCCGTCTTTAATAGACCACCCTCCTATCAATAAGGGAAGGTCGGGCCGCTTTTTTTTGAGAATATAAGCGAAAATCGAAGCCGGAATCCATTGGTAAAACTTGCAGGTGAAACCGACAAGCCGCGGATTCCGGTCTAAAATACGTTCAACGATAATTTCTATTTGCCGATAAGTCTGCTGTATATACTCTTCAAACAATTCGTCGGTTAATCCGGTGTTAAGTAATAATTCTCGGCAATGAAATCCGGTCAAATATGTTTTTATAACCTCCATTTGCCGTTCATCTCTTGCAATAAGTTTATTATACAAGTAAATGTAAGGCATCAAATTGATTTTAGTATCCGGCGAGAGATTCTGGAAAAGGCCGTGGCGGCTGATTTCTATATTAAAGTAGATAATTTCGGAACTTACCGCGTGTTGCTCCAGATAGGAGCGAATAGCCGTTATTCCCGCCAGTGGCGTATAAATGCGGGTAGGCGGACAGCAGACCAGACAGACATCAATTTTATTTTTCACATTCGTTTTCATAGGCGAAGAGTTTTTGTAAATCGATTTGCCGGATAGGGTCGGTCTCGGCATATTGCCGGATCGAGCGGTACAAGCGAAGCAGACTCCACCACGAGCAAGTTTCGGCTACTTGGCAGTCTTCACACCGGTAACAAGTCGGAAAGTTATAATACTTGAATATTTTTTCAGGCTCTTTTAGATCTTCGGCCACTTCTTCAGCTAGTATATTCCCATATGTTTTTGCCAGAATGGTCAGTGTTTTCTCGATCGGGTAATTTTTGATATGTTTAAATTGGATATAATCAGAGATAGCAAAGTAATATGTTTCGTCAGCTCGTTCTTTGTCGGAGAGATAACGATCCATATAAAGTTTGGCTTTTACAAATTCTTTGCAATAATAAAAAAGCATGAAAGCAAATAATTCCAAATCGAGTTCAAGTAGATCAGCGTCGATGTTGCAGAAAGTAGTCTTGGTATAATTGTAGTTGTAAAATTTCATTAACTCATAGTTCTCCTCGATGGCTTTCGTTATTTTTTGAGCTTTTTCTCGGTCGATCTGGCCAATGTTCTGGGTCATGTCGACAATGGAACGTTTGTATAAACAGTATAATTCTTTTTTTCTAACTATCTGACTGAATCCTGGTATAATAATATGATAGGATGGAAAACCGAGTATGGAATGATCGCGAATGTAAATGGTATATCCCAACTTTTGCAAATGGTTGACGCAATATTGTAAATCACTTGCGTCTGATTTACCCCAAGCAGGATCGAAACCTTTGAATTCATAAGAGGATTGGTCTGAAAAGATAGACACCGGCCAGTAGCCTGAATGACTGATTAGTATTTTTTGGAAATTATGATCCAGCCCGTTTTCTAGTTGTTCTATCGTCGGATTGTCATCGAGGTCGACTAGACGCAGCGGTAAAGTACGTGCCGTCTCGCTTCCTTGGTGAATTTCCGTCAGGCATCTTTCCAGTGCGATATAAGGCACGAAATCGGCACCGAGCTTGAAATTGTAGGTTTGGGAAACCGAATCAATAAACAATACGCCGATTACGGGGAAACCTTTTTGCAAGGAGCAGTCTTTGATGATAATTTCGTAGTTTGTATTTTCTTTTAAAAAAAGTAATTCTTTATAAACCGGGGTATTTTTGAAATAGTCGAAAGGAATGGCCGGCGGAACTACCTGTTCATAATAAAGCTGAAAAGCTACATACCGTTCGAATATCTCACAAAAGCCTTGTACCAATGCTTCTTCGGGTGTATTACCCGCAGCCATCCCGTTCGATCCGGTGGCTCCGGTCAGTATTTCGATCGGTAACAGCCGAACGTCTTGATCGTTTACGCAATAGTAAGGGGCAACGTAGCATTTCTCTATCTCGAGATCCTTTTTTAAGAAGTCATGCAATTCCTCTTCTGAGGTAATACAAAGCATTTTCATAAGGTCTTCTTTACAGGTATCGATTACCCGGTCGATTTCCCAAATGGCTTCCTCGGGATCGAATACATAGTCTAATGTTAGGCCTTCTGCTTCGATTTTTTTTACATACATCGAATCAGGGTCTAAAGTGTCAAGAAAACGCCGGGAAGCGAATTTTCGTTTGTCGATCAATATCTGATTCTGTAATCGTTCCATAAACTCTGCATAACCGCTAGCCATTGAGTATTCGAATGAACGTCCTTTCCCATTGGTTCCAATATTAAGATCGCGTAGCGAGGTGTTGCCGATCGTGATCCGGCAGGAGTAGAATGGATAATGGCCCTTATGTTGATCTTTTAGCAGAATGCCTATCCGCGATAGAATAGCTCGGATTTTCTCAATGGTTTCTTCGGGCGTAGTATGCTTGTATTTTTTCATAAAGATTAATTGAAGAATGTTATTGTTGAAGGAAAGAAAAAGGTATGAAAGAAGAGGGGGATTTCCCCTCCTCCCATAGGGTTAACTGGCCGGTGTAACAACTACTTCGTCGAGCATCCCAGCGTAATAATCAGGTTCATTTCCTCCTTTGATCTTCCGCATTTCCGCGGTACGGAGTTTCTGCGAACCCATCGATTCGTTCATCGACTGGATCTTTCTTTTCATTGATTTTTTTTTCATGATAAAGATGTTTTTGATTAGTGCCTACTCTATCAGCTTTTCGGCTTCCGCTTATTTTTGTGGTTCTTTGAAGAAACGCTCTCTTTTATAATAGATAAGCCTGTCGGCCGCGTCGGCTTTCATTTTCTGGTCGAAAGGAGAGAGGGAAGGCTTTTGCTCAATCAACTGTAAAAAGTGCGTATAATACTTTTCGGCATTTTTGTCGTCTTTCAATTGGTCGTAGGTATAAGCAATGTTATAAAAAGTGAGGGGGCGCTTTACATATTCGGTGGCTTTTTTGAGCATGGCTATTTTTTTCCGGTCTTGTCGTTTCCAAGCATATCCTTTGGCCAAATGCGAATACAACATATCCATTTGGACGGTGTCGGGTTGTAAAAGCCCGATAGCATGTTGAATCATTTCGATGCCTTCGTCGAGCAAAAGGTAGTCGATGGCGGCCATGCCCAAATAACCCAGGATGTTGGGTACTTTTCCTTTCGTCTTGCGGTTTACATACATCAGATCCTCATAAGCTTCCGCGACCTTTTCACAATTCATATGGGTAAGTCCCTGATAATACATCGTATTGACAGTACTATCTCCATTGGAGGTAAGTTTCCGATACCGAACTAATGCCTCCGGATACTGATTATTCATAAAGTAAAGCTGGGCATTTATCCGGTTTACGGAAAGATTGGTAGAATCTGCGGCGATGTAGCGTTCGGTACACCTAAGGGCTTTTTCCAGCGAATCCAGACTGATATACAGGTTGGCCAAGTTGCCGACGGATAAATAATCCAGACTGTCTTTCCGGATGGCTGTCTGGTAAAGCTCTATGGCCCGCTCCAGGCTGTCTATGCTTTCGTAACATCTAGCCAGCAACCGGAGGTTGGGCTGAATCGTGTCGGCCGATAAAGCTAACTGCAAATTTCCGATAGCCGCTTCGGTCTGTCCTTCCTGCAATTGCAGGGAAGCCAGTTTGTTCAACAAATATCCGTTGGGCGCTTTTTGGTCGACAGCCCGGTCATAGGCTGTGGCAGCTTTCAGGTTATCACCTGCATACTGGTAAAATTCAGCCAAGCGGATATAGTTTCTCCGGTCGGTCGTATCCTGGGATAGACGGGTTTCCAGGAGCTGAATACCATCTTTGTAGCGGCCGAGCGCTTTGTAAGCGTCCAACCGCAACCCGTCCGCGAGCGAATCGGCCGAACTATCAAGCAGCCGGGCTACCCGGCTATAATCATATCCTTGCAACGCACTTCGAATTTCTTCTTCCTGACTCTGTCCGGGCCGGCAAATAAACCAGCTCAGCAATAAAAGGATATAAGTTGTTCGTTTCATAAAAAAACTTTTTAAAAGGTAATGACTGTTTATTTTTTAACCCGTATCTTGGTATCTGTACCGGAAGAGGTAATTCGATTCCGGATGCCTGCGTTTGGTCAAATCCCCCCGAAACGCGAAGTATCTACCGGCTTGCCGGCCGCTTTCTTTTTCACTTGTCCGAAGCTATACCGTACGGTCAGCGAAACCATCCGGGTGTCTCCCTCCAATTTCATCCGGCTTTCCTGCCCTTTTTCGTGGATAAGGGTGGTAGCTTGCCGGCCGTTCAAAAGGTCTTCTGCTCTGAGCGTAAGTGTGCATTTCCCCTTGCCAAGCCGCCAGACCAAACCTGCTGAAAGATCGTACATTTCCTTTACATTGTATAAGCCTTGTATCGATTGGGTACCGTAAAACCCGCTTATTTCGAGGGAAAGATTTTTCTTACGGGATAAAAAGAAAGTATTCGTAAGCATAAAGCGACCGTAAATCTTTTTTCGGTTGAAAACCAACTCATGCAAATGTCCCTTATCATGTATTAAAAAGCTGGTGACCGTCAATCGGGAACTGGCAAATTCGCAGTAACGAACGGGAATTACTCCCATCACGCCGTACAGGTTGTGGGCGTCGAAATTAATAGTCTGGTAAATAGCTCTCAACTGAGTCTGACTTTGATAATAGGTTTGCCGGATATAATCGGCTTGATGATTTGCGAACAAGCCGAAGATATATTTCCGCTTGAGAATATAATTCAAACGGGCGGCATAAATCTTTTCCGGTTTCAACAACGGATTGCCGGCCACTACGCTATAGGTATTCAGGTACGACAGGCTGGGGCTGAGCTCCCAATAGGCGGGATACTTTTTATTGCTTGAAAAATTGAGTTGTAAGATATTCGACTTAGGAAGTTGCCAGGTAAAAGTAAGTTGTGGAAAGAAATTCACATCTTTCCATAACACATCTTTTCTGCCCGAAGAATCCACTTCCGCCCGGCTATACTCGACATTCAAAGAAAGATCGAGTGATAATTTGGTTCCGAATTTTTTAGTCAGGCCTACGTAGCCTCCTATTTCATACTCTTTCTCCTGCTGTTCGAAGGTAGCTTCGGGATTTTCCGTTTCATTCAGATAGGTGAATGAACTATTGGAGGTGCCGGAAAAACCGGCTTCCGCTCCGGCATTGAAGGTAAGGCGATTGGCTAGCGGGCGGGCATACGAAAGGTAAACGTTCCCGCGATTAATTTTCTGACGCGAGAGCGCGTCTATCGTCTCCACACTGCCTTTACCATAGTCGTTTTGTAAGGCTTGTTCGTTTTTGGCTTTATAAAAAGTGTAATCCACCCCAGCGTTCCAATACCGGGAAGCCCGGTAATCGGCCCGGAAGTTGTGCATCTGGGTGGGAGACCTGATTTCGTTATGCGTATAGGTCTGCTCTATATCGATAAAATGCGTATTCGAAAAACGGTGTGTCTTCTTTTTGGCCACGTTACCCGTATACGTGATGGACAAGAGGCTTTTATTTTTAAATTCCTGGCTGAAACCTGCTTTTATCTGATGCGTAAGCGGTTTGCCGGTGGCTTTGTTGAGTTGTTCGATCGTGTAGGCTTTGTCGTCCACGATAGGGTAAGCGTTCATTTCTTCTTTTGTCCAGGTTCGCTTGTAATCGATCGAATAAGAAAAATCGAACATGCGTTTGTGCGCGGAATATAGGAAATTCATAATGCCCGAAGGCGAAAAATAATGTGCTTGCCTGCCCGTAATCGAAAGGTCGGTTTGGATGGAGCGGGCGGCTTCGGGATTTTTTTCGGTAATGATATTGATCGAAGCTCCTTTTACACCGTAGCGGGGAGGCGTGCTATACATCACTTCGATATTCCGCACTTTTCCGGCTGAAGTGGATTGGAGGAATTGGATGACTTGTGCTGCCGTCATCGAACTTTTCCGGCCGTTGAGGATAATTGTAGTCGACGGCGCTCCGATGATGCTTATTTGATCGCCGGTCAGCATAAGACCGGGCAAGTCCGACAATATTTCGTAAGCCGTATTCACCGGTTTGGCTTTGATAAGCGCAGGAATATCGTATTGAAGGGCGTGCCCGGACACCTTCACCAGCGGACGCTCGGCATTTACGAAAACATCGGGCAAGGTAATGGTAATGCTGTCGTTCACTAAAAGGAGGGTATCCTTCTTTTGTGCCTGTAGGGATGTTATCCCCAGGAAAAATAAAGCGGGCCATAGTTTGTAGCTTCTCATTGTTTTGTCTTTTTAAATTTTAGTTGAAATAGAAAATGAAAATCGTCTTCTATCTCCGGCATGGTTTGATAACTATCTATCGCTTTAAAAGAATTTTTCTATAGTAAAATACTTTTTGGCTCGATAATTGTATGGATGTCTCTTAGATAATGTAGGCAAAAATAAAAAAACATTTCAATAAATCAAATATTAAGTACATTTATTTATGATCTAAATACGTTTTTCCAAAAGAAGTTGCTGGCGAGAGAGTTACCAGTTCAAAAAGACAAAACAGAAACCATGCACCTGCAACAAAGTCGAATTCCGCGCGAAGAATTTTTTTGCTTCTGACTAATTCCGTACTTTTGCCCCCAACCCAAATTTCTAAAGAGAATCATGAAAAGATACTGCCAGACCCTCGATCTGAAAGAGGATGAAAAATTGATAGAAGAATACGTGTATTGGCACTCGCCCCGACACATCTGGCCGGAGATTCCGGAAGGCATCCGGGCCGTGGGCATACAGGATATGGAAATATACCGGTCGGGCAACCGCTTGGTCATGATTGTGGAAACCCCCGACGACTTTGAATGGGAAGCAGCCTTCGAACGTTTGGCCGCAATGGATCGCCAGGCCGAGTGGGAGGCCTTTGTGGGCCGGTTTCAACAGGCCGATCCGGGGCTTTCTTCTTCCGGCAAATGGCAATTGATGGAAAGAATTTTTAAATTGCCTTGAGTAAAGCATGGCTTGAATAGGGAATGCCGTAAACAAGAAACGTCGCCGGCCCCCCCCTTCCATAGCTGGAAATCCCAAGCAACCGCCGGAAAGCAACCGCCGGAAAGCAACGAAAAAAATGCCTGAACTTCTCCTGGAGAATCGGCATACAACGAAAAAACCGGAGAATCGTCTTCCCCCGGCAAAATAAAGAATACGTAAACTCGGGGAGAAATCCCGCCATATCTCCAATTAGTTAGAAACAAATCGAATGACAGTGAAACGCACAACGGTTATGAAACAAACCCGAAACAAACCCTCCGCTCCCTTATCGCTTGTCGGCGCTCCGGGCGGGCGGTCTTACCTTATCCCTTTTATGTTGATCACCAGCCTTTTCCTGTTGTGGGGATTCGCCCACGGGTTGCTGGATGTATTGAACAAACATTTCCAGGGCGTTTTTACCATGACGAAAGCCGAGAGCGGCCTGGTACAGTTTTCCACCTATATCGCCTATTTCCTGATGGCCCTCCCCGCCGGGGCGTTCATGAAACGATACGGATATAAGAAGGGCATTATTCTCGGACTATTGTTATTCGCCGGAGGAGCCTTCGCTTTTATCCCCGCCGCCTTCCTTCATTCCGCCGTACCTTTCCTGATCGCGTTGTTTGTCATTGCTTGCGGGCTTTGCATACTCGAAACGGCGGCCAATCCCTATGCCACCGTCTTAGGCCCGGCCGAATCGGGGGCCCGCCGATTGAACCTGGCCCAATCCTTCAACGGCCTGGGATGGATTTTAGGGCCGTTGGTAGGGGGATGGCTGATTTTCGGCGCCCCCACGGCCGATGTGTTTGCGTTGGCCAAGCCTTATATCCTGGTGGGCAGTATCGTCTTGCTGGTCGCTTTGTTGTTTATTTTCACCAAATTACCGGAAATAAAAGAAGAAGCCTTTGCGCAGGAAAAAGCGGAAAAAGCGGAAGAAGCGCCCGCCTTGCCCGCCCCTTCTCTCTGGCGTTCCGCACAGTTCCGCCGGGCGGTAGCGGCCCAGTTCTGCTATTGCGCGGCCCAGACCGGAATATTCAGCTTCTTTATTAATTACGTAACCGAAGCCGATCCGGCTCTGAGCAATGTGCAGGCATCTCGTATTCTGGCTTTCGGCGGAATGGCCTTGTTTATGATCGGGCGGCTGAGCGGCAGTTTCACCATGCGCTGGATAGCGCCCAAAGGGTTATTGACGGGATATGCGCTGTCGGGGGCCGTCTGCATGGCGATGGTCATCGTTTCGATGGGAGCGGTTTCCTTGTATGCCCTTTACCTCTCTTTCTTTTTCATGTCGATCATGTTTCCTACCATTTTCGCCCTCGGATTGGAAGGCATGGGGGCCTATACCAAAAAGGCTTCTTCCTATATCGTGATGGGCGTAGCCGGAGGCGCTTTCAGCCCCATGCTGATGGGGTATATCGGGGCCGAGCGCATGGCGGTAGGCTTTGTGGTTCCGCTGGCCGCCTTTCTTTATATCCTTTATTTTGCCCTGCGGTGTAAATAAGAGAAAGGGGGGCTTATTGTATATTTTTATTTCTTCCGAAAAACGGATGCCGATGCAATTTCAATTTCATGCCGGTGTAATCGAAATTTCATCGGCATCCATTTTCCGTTTCACCGGCATGCAATTCGCAGGCTTTACAAAGTGTTTTGCAAGTGGCTGTTTGTCAGTTAAATACGGAAACGTTTCCGAAAAAGCTCCGGAGGACTGACTTATTGTATTTTTTTTACTGGTTCAGCATTTGGTAGAGCTTGTCCAGCCGCGGCGCCATGATGATTTCCGTCCGCCGGTTCAAGCTCCTTCCGTCGGCCGTCGCGTTGTCGGCTACCGGCATAAATTCGCCCCGGCCCGAAGGCACGATCTGTAGCGGATTCACACCGTAATCTTTGGTCAGGATACGCACCACCGAGGTGGCCCGGATCACGCTCAGATCCCAGTTATCCTTAAACTGAACGGTGTTGATCGGTTTGCTGTCGGTATGGCCCTCGATATACACGTCTACATCCGTCTGCTTGTTCAGCACCTCCGCCAGCTTGGCCAACGCTTCTTTTCCGCGTTTGTCTACCCGCGCGCTTCCCGATTCGAACAGTAGTTTGTCCGACATCGCCACATATACCTTGCCGTCTTTCTCGGTAATGCTCAGTTCGTCGCTGCCGAACCCCAGCAAGGCTTCTTTTACGCTGTCGAGCAAATGCCGCACTTTCTCGTTTTGCGCGTTGATCATGTCCTGCAATTCGTTGATGGTTTGTTCCCGCGCGTCCAGCTCGCTCATTTTTCGGCTCAACAGGGCGTTCAGCTTTTCCTGTTCGCTCATGTTCGTGTCGAGCATCGTCTGGTAACTGCGAATCGACCGGCCCAATTCGGCCGTATCCCTCAGAAGCCCCGCCAACTCGGCCGCCAACCGGTCGTTCAAATCTTTGGCGTCAACCAATTCTTCTTTCAGCGCATTTCCCCGGCCTACGGCTTCCAACCGGCCGTTTTCCGCCAACAAGTACTTTTTCTTCGATACGCACGAAGTGCAAACCAACAAGGCGGAGGCCGCCAAATAAACTACTTTTTTCATAGGAAGAATAAAATTTAGCGAATGTAATATTTATTACATTTTAACTGCCCGCTCTTTAGGATATTTGTATTCCGTAAACCATAATTAAAGGAAAACCATCTCTTAAAAACAGGCGATATGAAGATAAAGGAACTGATCGATGTCGTGCTGCCCACAGCCGGCTGGAAACGATTTGCTGTGGTGATAGCCGGCGTAATCGGCGGGCTGGGCGCTTACGGCGTATATGCTTCGCGTACCTGGAGCTATTTGTCGGATAGCCCCTCGGCTTGCGTGAACTGCCATATCATGGCCCCTTATTACGCCACGTGGAGCCATAGCGCGCACAGCCGCAACACTACCTGCAACGATTGCCATGTACCTCACGAAAACGCGGCCCGCAAATGGTTCTTCAAGGGAACCGACGGTTTGCGGCATGCCGCTATTTTCACCATGCGGGGCGAGCCCGAGGTGATTCGGGCGCGCGACGAAAGTTCGGAGGTGATTATGAACAATTGTATCCGTTGCCATACCCAGCTCAATACCGAGTTCGTGGCCGCCGGCCGCATCGATCATGCCGCGGTGGCGGAAGGCGGCGGAAAAGCTTGTTGGGATTGCCATCGCGAGGTGCCGCACGGACGGTCGAACAGCCTTTCCGCCACGCCTTATGCGCTGGTGCCCTATCCTAAGTCGGATACGCCCGGCTGGTTGAAAAAAATGTTGAACGACTAAGAAGCTTTTCGGCTAATGGTTAGAGGCGGCTTTTCGGGACCTGTGCGTCAGGCTGATGAGGGAGATAGCTCTCGCTGCCAGACGAAGAAAAGCAGCGGAGCCGACCGCGAAGAAACTCAACGCATAGGCGAAAACAACAATCGTAGAATTAAAAAGGGCTGTTTGTGAAAAATCAAAACAGTTTCTGATGTCCGAATAAATTAAATCGAAATAAGTTATGGAAAAGAAACTCAAATCATGGCAGGGATGGCTGTTGTTCCTTGGAACGATGGCCGTGGTATTCGTACTGGGCATGCTGGTCGCTTCGATCAACGAACGCCGGGTGGAAATCGCCAGCGTAATGAACAATAAGAAAGTGAAAATCGAGGGCGTCGAATCGCGCAACGAGCTGTTCGAGCCGAACTACCCCCGGGAATACCAAACCTGGACGGAGACGGCCGACACCGGTTTCAGCAGCTTGTTCAACGGCAACCATGCCGTCGACGTGCTCGAGGCACGCCCCGAAATGGTCGTCCTTTGGGCCGGCTACGCTTTCTCGAAAGACTATGCTACGCCCCGGGGGCATATGTATGCCATTGAAGATATGCGCGCTACTCTTCGCGTGGGATCGCCCATGACGCCCGACGACGGAGGCCCCCAGCCGGCTACGTGCTGGACGTGCAAAAGCCCCGACGTGCCCCGGATGATGCAGGCCGTGGGCGCCGAAAATTTCTACAAAAGCAAATGGGCGCCTATGGGAAAGGAAATAGTGAATCCCATCGGATGCGTCGATTGCCATGAACCGGAAAATATGGATCTGCACATCAGCCGTCCGGCCCTGGCCGAAGCTTTCCTGCGGATGGGAAAAGACGTTACGAAAGCTACCCAACAGGAAATGCGTTCGCTGGTCTGCGCCCAGTGTCATGTGGAATATTATTTCAAGGGCGACGGCAAATACCTTACCTTCCCTTGGGACAAAGGGCTGACGGTGGAAGATATGGAAGCTTATTACGACGAAGCCGGCTTTGCCGATTATACGCATAAGCTGAGCCGCGCGCCGATTCTGAAAGCCCAGCACCCCGATTACGAGCTTTCCCAGATGGGCATCCACGCCCAGCGCGGGGTTTCCTGCGCCGATTGCCATATGCCTTATAAGAGCGAAGGCGGCGTAAAGTATAGCGACCACCATATTATGAGCCCCTTGGCCATGATCGACCGTACCTGCCAGGTTTGCCACCGCGAAAGCGAAGAAACCTTGCGTGCCAATGTATACGAGCGGCAGCAGAAAGCCGACGAAATGCGCGGCAGGCTGGAGCAGGAACTTGCCAAGGCGCATATCGAAGCCAAGTTCGCCTGGGAGAAAGGAGCTACGGAAACTCAGATGAAGGATGTGTTGAAACTGATTCGCCAGGCGCAATGGCGTTGGGATATGGGAGTGGCTTCCCACGGGGGAGCTTTCCATGCGCCGCAGGAAGTGCAACGTATTTTGGGTAACGGGCTGGATAAGGCCTTGCAAGCCCGGATGGCAATTTCGAAAGTGCTGGCTAAAATGGGGTATACCGACGAAGTGCCGATGCCGGATATTTCTACCAAAGACAAAGCTCAGCGATATATCGGCCTGGATATGGCTACCGAACGGGCCGACAAGGAAAAGTTCCTGCAAACGGTGGTGCCCCAGTGGGTGAAAGAAGCGCAGGCGAACGGCCGTCTGGAAAAAAACAGCTAGGCTATGTGGGGCGTTAGCTGGAAATATGCAGAAGGTTGGGCGATATGCGCCGGTCTGTTCGCAACCGGCGTCCTCCTGCAAGGCGTGGCCGGGCCGGTAGACCTGGGCGGCCTCCGGTATCCGGCGAACCTGCTGGCAGGGGGCATTTACCTCGGTTTTCTGGCCGCTTTTTACCTGGCCGGCGCCCGGTGGAAAAAACTCCGTTGGTTTTCCCGTACGGAAGCCGCCCTTACCTCGTCGGCTTCGCTCCTGTTTTTGATTCTTATCATGGGGCTTACCCGGCAGGGAGAGCCCTCGGCTTCCGCATCGGGGAGTTACTTCTTCTGGTTTCACCGGATGACGGCCGCCTGGCCTTTCGTCTTGCTGTTTCTTTATTTTCTTTCGGTTCTGGGGTGGGCCACCCTCAGGCGGTTGCTTCGCTTCCGGTGGAAAGATACGGGTTTTATGCTGAATCATGCCGGGCTTTTCCTTACTTTGGGGGCCGCTTTGGCGGGAAGCAGCGATTTGGTGCGGTTGCGGATGAACGCCTCGCAGGATGAACCCGAATGGCGCGCCGCGGATGAAGCGGGCCGGTTGCAGGAACTGCCCCTGGCTATCGAGCTGAAACGTTTCCAGATTGAATCGTATCCTCCTAAGTTGATGCTGATCGACAATCAAACCGGTAAGGCCTTGCCCGAAGAACGGCCCGTCGACTGGGTGGCCGAGGAAGTGCCGGGCAACGGCCGGTTGCTGGATTGGAATATCCGGGCTATCCGCTTGCTGCCTCTTGCAGCCTGCGTGATGTCGGAGGATACGGCAAATTTTGTAACTTTCCCTTCACGGGGAGCTACTACCGCGCTGTACGTGGAAGCTTGCCACCGGACGAACGGGATAAGGCGCGAAGGTTGGGTGAGTTGCGGAAATTACAGGTTCCCCTATGTCACCTTGCAGCTCGACACGCAAACCAGCCTCGTCATGCCCGATCCCGAGCCTCGCCGTTTCGCTTCGGAAGTGGTGGTATATACGCCCGATAAAAAGCGGCGGGAGGCGGTGATAGAGGTGAACCGGCCGCTTACGGTAGCGGGATGGAAAATTTATCAATTGAGTTATGACGAGCGAATGGGAAGATGGAGCCGTACCAGTGTGTTCGAATTGGTGCGCGATCCTTGGCTTCCTGTGGTCTATGCCGGTATTTTCCTGATGCTTGCCGGGGCGTTATGGCTGTTTATTACGGCCCCTCGGCCTCCGGACGTAACTTCGTTAAAAAAAGAGCCGCGATGAAGTGGGATTATTTTATTTGGTTTGCGCTTCCCGCGCTTGGCTGCTGGGCTTTAAGTGCCTGGCATGCGGGCAAAGCTGTCGGTGAAACGGCCGGGATGCAGGCGGGGAAAAAGGAAAAAGGCCTTTTCAAGGAAGAAGGCGTTTTGAAGGAAAAATGTTCTTCCGGCATGCCCGTTGCTTCTGCTTTGGCGGCACGGCAGGCGTCTGCCGGCCAACTCCCTACGGCCTATCCGCCCGGCGGTTTCTATCGGGCCGTAGGTTGGAATGTAGCCGGACTTTGCCTTTTTCTGGCTTTTATTATCGGCCTGTGGGTTTCGCTGGAGCGACCGCCTATGCGTACCTTGGGCGAAACGCGGCTGTGGTACTCTTTTTTTCTGCCCGCAGCCGGTTTGCTGGTTTTTGTCCGCTGGCGTTACCGGTGGATACTTTCTTTCAGTACCTTGTTGTCGGCCGTATTTATCGGCATCAATCTGTTGAAACCGGAAATTCATAATAAAACCTTGATGCCGGCTTTGCAAAGCCCCTGGTTTGCGCCGCATGTCATTGTCTATATGATGGCGTATGCCGTGCTGGGAGCCGCGGCCGTGGCCGCCCTTTACTTGCTGGTGCTAAGAAAGCGTCCCGATGCCGTATTCGCTTCTCTTTGCGATAACCTGGTGTACGTGGGTACGGCTTTCCTTACGATCGGCATGCTTTTCGGCGCGCTCTGGGCCAAGGAAGCCTGGGGGCATTATTGGAGTTGGGATCCGAAAGAGACCTGGGCGGCAGCTACCTGGCTGGGCAATTTGCTTTATATTCATTTTCGTTTGAATCATCCCGGCCGCTTACGTTTTGCGCTGGGTTTGTTGTTGGGAGCCTTCCTGTTGTTGCAGGTCTGTTGGTTCGGCGTCAACTACCTGCCTTCGGCGAAAGGGGCCAGCGTACATACCTATACGCTCGATTGAGAGCGGGCAGAGGGAGATATAAGAAAAGGGCGTTGAAATGAAGGGGAAATAAAAACGACAGAAAGCTAATAAGGAAAAGGCTATAAGGCGAGAGCCGGATGAAGCGGGGCGAATAGAAACGGAAACAATGAATCGGAACGAATTACCATACTTATTCAAAAAAAACAGGCATATGAAAAAACAACTTCTTCTTTCTATTGCTTTAGGCGTCGGTGTTATTTCTACCGGCTTTGTCCGGGCGGAAGGTACCGGTGAAACGAATACATCGAATCGGTTTTCGATAGGCGCGCAAATCCGTCCGCGGGCCGAATACCGCAACGGCGTGCTTTTTCCCCGGCCGGCCGGTGCCGAGGCTGCCGCTTTTATCAACAACCGCGCACGGATGTGGGTGGCTTTCGATCGCGATCGCCTTTCGCTTTATTTATCGGCCCAGCATGTGGGCGTATGGGGGCAGGATCCGCAGATCGATAAAAACGGCCGTTTTATTTTGCACGAGGCTTGGGCCAAGCTCGATTTCGGTGCCGGTTTTTATGCAAAGCTCGGACGTCAATCCCTGGTGTACGACGACGAGCGTATCCTCGGCGCGCTCGACTGGAATGTGGCCGGCCGTTATCACGATGCCTTGAAACTAGGTTACGCCGATGCGAAAAACAAACTCGACCTTATCCTGGCTTTCAATCAGAACGACGAGAGAACCATCGGGGGAACTTATTATGCCCCCGGGGCCCAGCCGTATAAGAATATGCAGACGCTTTGGTATCAGTATCTATGCAGTTCCGCGTTCAAAGCTTCTTTCCTGTTTATGAACCTGGGCTTGGAAGGCGGAGAGGCGGAAACCGGGCACTCGCATACCCGTTATATGCAAACCGCCGGCACCAATTTGCTCTATGCTGCTTCCGGTTTGTCGGTGGGCGGCACCTTCTATTATCAGTTCGGCAAAAATAAAACCGGCCGCGACGTCTCTGCCTTTTTATGGGCCGTCAATGCCGCCTATCAGCTCGATACGCGCTGGAAAATCGGTATCGGCAGCGATTACCTGAGCGGGGCCGACGGCAAGGGAACCGGCAAATACAAAGCTTTCGATCCTTTGTACGGCACGCATCATAAGTTTTACGGCGCAATGGATTATTTTTATGCTTCCGCGTTTGTGGGCGAGCTGAACCCGGGTTTGTGGGACAATCAACTTACGCTGGCGTTCAAGCCTTCGAAACCGGTCAATCTAATGCTGGCTTATCATTATTTCGCCACCACGACCGATGTGTATCAGGGTAAGGAAAAGCTGAACCGCTCGCTGGGCTCGGAATTGGATTTTCAGGTGGATTGGGCCATTATGAAAGACGTGAAGCTGTCGGCCGGTTATTCTACCATGTTCGGTACCAACACGATGAAAGCCGTAAAGGGAGGCAATCCTTCTCATTGGCAAGACTGGGGGTGGTTGTCGCTGAATATCAATCCTACCGTTTTTATGGCTAACTGGTAAGGCGCGGCCGGGCTTCATGCTGAAATTTAAATAGCGGGGAAGCAGGGAGATTAGGAAGCTGTTTTGATTTTTTCGGCTATGACTCGAAAAGCCTTCTCGAATCATAGCCGAAAACAAAAATAATACGATTTAAAAAGACTATTTGTAAAAAATCAAAACAGTTTCTAAACTAAAAAATATATCTTTGCTTGCTAACCCCGCTATCTAAACCGGACATGATGGAGCTGACCGATATTTTTAAGATTCCTCTTTTCCGCAATTTCACACAGAAAATGCAGGAAGAATTTCTGGATAAACTGGAGTATACGATCGAAGAGTATCCCAAAGGAGAAACGATTATCCGGCAAGGTACCTCTTGCAACTTCCTGCATATCTTGTTGAAAGGAAAACTGAACGTGGATGTGCTCGACGTATCGGGCAATAGCGTGCGGGTAGAAACGATTCAGGCGCCACGTACTTTTGCCACTCCGCATATTTTCTCCGACAAAAATATTTTTCCTGCTACGTTTACTACGCACGAAGAGGTCGTGTTGGTGAAGGCTACCCGCGAATCGGTCTTTTCGCTTATGCAGAGCATGCCTCTTTTTCTGCATAATTTCCTATGCGTGAGTACCGGTTGCAATAAATGCACGATGACGCGTTTGCGTGTTCTTTCGTTTCGGGGTATCCGCAGCCGTTTCATTTACTACCTGATCGAGCACCAGAAACCTTGTTCCGACGAGGTGGAGATGGAACATACGCAGGAGCAACTGGCCGAATATTTCGGCGTCACCCGCCCGGCTCTGGCAAAGGAAATCCGCAAGCTGGCCGACGAAGGGCTTATCAGCGTCTCGCGGGGAAAAATCCGTATTCTCGACAAGGTGGCCCTGACCTGCCTGTTATAGGCAGGAGGCGGAGCTTGTGGGAAAAATAAATAAGAACGGCTTTTGCCATATACTCGGTCGGTTTGCATTATCTTTGCCTTCCGAAAAAGATCGTATAAAATTAGGATAGTAAAATGGGCAAAGTGCTGATTATCGACGACGAAAAACAAATACTGGGGTTGCTGGCCCGGATTATCGGCCTCGAGGGCTACGAGGTGCTACAGGCCGACACCTGCAAAACCGGGCTGAGACAAATGGAAAAACATACCCCGGAAGTAGTGCTTTGCGATGTTTTCCTGCCGGACGGCAGCGGGGTCGAGCTGGTAGCCGCGCTGAAAGAAAAATGCCCGCTTTCCGAAATTATTCTGCTTACGGCTCACGGAAATATTCCCGACGGGGTGAAGGCCGTCAAAAACGGGGCCTTCGATTATATCACCAAGGGCGACGATAATGCTAAAATATTGCCGCTTATCGCCAGCGCGATGGAAAAGGCTACGGCGGCTTACCGGGAAATAAAAAAAGAAAAAAGCGCAGCTCCGGCCGGTTCGTATTCTTTCGATACCATCGTGGGGCAATCTGCCGCTATCGGCGAGGCCATTCGCCTGGCCCGCAAAGTGGCCGCTACCGATGTGCCGGTCTTGCTGACCGGCGAAACGGGTACGGGAAAAGAAGTGTTCGCTCAATCCATTCATCGCCAGAGCCCCCGCGCGGGCAAGGCCTTCGTGGCCGTCAACTGTTCCGCATTCAGCCGCGACTTGCTGGAAAGCGAAATATTCGGGCATAAAGCGGGCTCTTTTACCGGGGCTCTGAAAGACGCCAGAGGCCTGTTTGAAGAAGCTTCCGGAGGGACGATCTTTCTCGACGAGATCGGCGAAATGGCCTTCGATTTGCAGGCTAAGTTGTTGCGTGTGCTCGAATGCGGCGAGTTTCTCAGGGTGGGAGATACCAAGCCGACGCGGGTCGATGTTCGCATTATTGCGGCTACCAACCGTGACCTGGCAAAAGAAATCGAAGACGGACGTTTTCGCGAAGATTTGTTTTACCGGCTTTCCGTATTCCAGATACATCTTCCGCCGCTACGCGAGCGTGCCGATGATATTCCCTTGCACGTAAGGGCTTTTGTCTCCGCTTTTGCCGCCCGCATGGGGCGATCCGTTCCGGATATTTCTCCTCGATATATGGCCGTTCTTCAGCAGCAACCTTGGAAGGGAAACGTGCGCGAGCTGCGGAATGTGATCGAGCGCAGCCTGATTATTGCCGATGGAGATGTTTTGACTGCCGATGTGCTTCCGCTTCCCATGCAACACCCCGTCTCTGTTTCTGACCCGGTAGACGAGTATGCAGGCTTCGATTTGAGCGAAGTGGAAAAACGCCATATCCTGAAGGTGCTTCAATACACCCGCGGCAACAAAACCGAAACCTCCCGGTTGCTCGGAATCGGATTGACTACCTTATATCGTAAGATTGAAGCTTACGGCCTTTAGCGGACGCCAGCCGGAAAAAAGAAACAGCCTCCCGAGGAAGGCCTTGCCGTTATTCCGCCCCCCCTCCCGAGGCCGGTCCTTTTATCCGAAATGAAAAGATGTGCTTTTCATTTCGGCAGGGTAATTGGCGGGCGTCCTTTTCATTGGTTTTTATAAAGTGTTGAAAATAAATCAGTCAATCTGGCCGGACGTGTTTTGGCACGAGATTGGTAGAGGTGAAATAAGAGAATCGATACGTTTCTTGGTACCGACTGCCCGGAATCCCTCGGCGGAAAGGCACTTAACCGGTATTCGGCATCGCCCCCGGCTCTTACTAATAAAAAAGACGTATGAATAGGGAACAAAACGTACAACACTTTCTGGATTTGCTTAAAAAATCCCGTCGCGGGAATTTCAAAGTCTATATCGGCATGATTGCCGGCGTAGGCAAGTCTTACCGGATGCTGCAAGAAGCCCACGAGCTGCTCGGAAGCGGCATCGACATCCGGATCGGATATATCGAAACTCATGGCCGGGTTGAAACCACAGCGTTGGTAGCGGGGTTGCCTCTTATTCCGCGTCGCAGGTTGTTCTATAAAGGAAAAGAGGTGGAGGAGATGGATTTGCAGGCCGTTCTCTGCGCGCATCCCGAAGTGGTGATCGTCGACGAACTGGCTCATACCAACATAGAAGGCAGTAAAAACGAAAAACGCTGGCAGGACGTGATGGATATTCTCGACGCCGGCATTAGCGTGATTACCGCCGTCAATATCCAGCATCTGGAGGGGCTGAACGAAGCCGTGCACGATATTACCGGCATCGAAGTAAAAGAACGCATCCCCGATGCCGTGTTGGAACAGGCCGACGAAGTAGTGAATATCGACCTGACTGCCGACGAGTTGATAGCCCGCTTGAAGGCCGGTAAAATTTACGCGCCGGAAAAAATACACTTGGCCCTTCGGAACTTTTTTCAGTCGGATCATATTCTGCAACTTCGCGAGCTGGCGTTGAAAGAAGTAGCCCTTAGGGTGGAAAAAAAAGTGGAAAATTCTGTGTCAGAAAATATAGGCGTTCGACACGAACGTTTCCTGGCCTGTATCAGCAGCCACGAGAAAACGCCCCGCAAACTGATCCGTAAAGTTGCCCGCCTGGCTACGCGCTATAATTCCAGGTTTTACGTATTGTATGTACAAACGCCGCGCGAAAGTATCGATCGTATACCGTTGGCGAACCAGCGTTACCTGTCGAACCATTTCAAACTGGCCGCCGAACTGGGAGGCGAGGTGATTCAACGGCAATCCCGCCATATTTCCGAAAGTATCGTCGAAGTGTGCCGCGAAAAACAGATCACTACCGTTTGTATCGGAAAGCCCTCTTTTCGTTTTCCCGCGCTCGTTCTTTCCGTCTTCTACTACCGGCAATTGCTGAATCGCTTATCTTTGCTGCATATTGATCTTATAATTTCCCTCTGATATGAATCCGTCTGTTAATTTGAAAATAAAAACCAAGCTTACCTACGGTATCGGCTTGTTGTTCGCGATGATCGTCTTGCTTGGCAGTCTTTCGGTGAAAATCGTGGTGGATATGACTTCCGATACCCGGAATATCCTGGCCGCCAATTATAATTCGCTTTTATATGCGGGCCGCATGCTGACGGCCCTCGAGCAGATGCCGGCCGATTCGCTGGCTACGCAGGAGTTTGAAAAGAACCTGGCCTTGCAGAAAAAAAATATTACCGAAATCGATGAAAACGTGGCTACCACCCATCTGGCAAGCCGGTATGAAGAAATGCAGAAGCAGACCAACGCCGTCGCGATCCGCCAGGTACGGGCTGCTCTGAACGAAATCATGAGCTTGAACATGGCTTCTATTTACCGCAAAAGCCAGGTGGCCGAAGCTACGGCCCATCGGGCATTACTTTGGATTTGTATATTGGGCGTGGGTTGCATGCTGGTGGCTTTCGCATTCCTTGTCAGATTGCCCCGCGCTATCCATACGCCTATTCGTTTGCTGACCGACGGGATTCTGGAAATAGCCAATCATCATTATGAAAAACGCCTCGACCTGGGGAAATATCAGGAGTTTGCCGAGGTGGCTCACTCTTTCAACCGCATGGCCGAAAAGCTGACGGAATACCGGAAAAGCACGTTGGCCGATATTCTCAGGGCTAAAAAATACATCGAAACCATTGTAAACAGTATTCACGAGCCTATCCTCGGACTGGACGCGGAGCGTACCGTTTTGTTTGCCAACAATGAAGCGTTGACTATCCTGAATCTCAAATCCGACGAGATCATCGGCCGGTCGGCTCCCGAGCTGGCTTTGAAAAACGATCTGCTTCGTCGGCTGATACGCAGTCTGGTGCAGCCCGACGACAACAAGGAACCGCTTAAAATTTATGCCGATAATAAAGAAAGTTATTTTCAGGTGCAGTATATTTCCATCCGGATGTCTGATTCGGAAGAGGCCGTCGGCCGGTCGTCGGGACATGTGATTCTACTTAAAAACATTACCGAATTTAAAGAGCTCGATTCGGCCAAAACTACCTTTATTTCTACCATTTCCCATGAGTTGAAAACTCCCGTTTCCGCCATTTTGATGAGCCTGAAATTATTGGAAGATAAGCGGGTGGGGAATATGAACGACGAGCAGCATGCTTTGGCTTCCAGTATCCGGGAGAGTAGCGACAGGTTGTTAGAAATCACCGGCGAATTGTTGAAAATGACGCAGGTGGAAACCGGGAAATTGCAGTTGAATCCGAAAATAACCAAACCGATCGAGCTGATTGAATATGCTATTAAAGCCAACCGGGTGCAAGCCGAACGTTTCGGATGCCATATCGAAGTGGAATATCCCGAGAAAATAGCCAAGCTGTTTGTCGATAGTGAAAAGATAGCCTGGGTGTTGACCAATTTGCTTTCCAACGCGATTCATTATACGCCCGAGAACGGACGGATTATCATCGGAGCCCGGCAGGAAAACAAACTGGTAGAAATATTTGTACAGGATTTCGGCAAAGGTATCGATGCGCGTTATCACCAAAGTATTTTCGATCGGTATTTCCGGGTACCGGGCACGAAAGTGCAAGGCAGCGGTTTGGGGCTGGCTATCAGCAAAGATTTTGTGGAGGCACATGGAGGAACGATCCGCGTGGAAAGCGAAGTAGGAAAAGGAAGCCGGTTTGTGATCGGTTTGAACGCCTAAGTTTTTGCAGGGGTGGAAAGGTAAACGGAGGGGAGGAAGGAATGGGGGATAAGAAGAACAAAGAAAAGAAGATGTTCGGAAAAATATAGCCTATGTAGGTATCCGGCGTTTGTCGCCGGTCTTTCCGGACATCTTCTTTTTTGGTTTTAGTGCATAGCAGAATCAGTTTGGGTGCCGTAATCTTCTACCCGGTCTTTTACATATTCCATCTGGTTTTTACCGGCGTCGACTACATTTTTCACCTTTTTCTTGGCTTTATCTGCATATTCACCCATTTTATCTTCCCAGGCGTCAAACTGTCCCTGGTCTTTCATTTTGCGGAGCACGTATCCGAGCGCAACTCCTGCGGATAAACCGAACAATACACTTTTCATACACATAGCTTTAACAAATTAATTAATTAAATACTCCTATGAAACAGCGATTATCCGGCTAAGGTTTGTACTTATCTGTTATTTTTCAGTAAATCTCTTATCTCTGTAAGTAGTTGTATATCTGCTGGTGGGGCGGCCGGAGCGGCCGGTTGTTCTTCTTTTTTGCGGGTTAAGGCGTTCATCCCTTTTACCAGCATGAAGATGGCGAATGCAATGATAATGAAGTCGAGCGAAACCTGGATGAAATTTCCGTAGTTGATCGTTACGGCCGGGCTTATCACCTCGTCGCCTTGCATGACGGCATGTTTAAGCGTCACTTTCAAATCGGTAAAGTTCACTCCTCCGATCAATAAGCCGATAGGGGGCATGATAAGGTCTGAAACTACCGACGACACGATCTTGCCGAATGCGCCGCCGATAATGATACCTACTGCCATGTCGACCACGTTGCCGCGCATGGCAAATTGTTTGAATTCTTGTAAAATGTTTCCCATAAGATGCTTTTTATATAGTCAGGATAAAACCAATATAACGCCAAGGCGAGAACAGAGGCCAAGCGTCTTGCCCGGCCGCTTGGCGTTTCCCATGCCGGCTATCTTGGATTTGGTTCTTTGAAGCAAAGATAGCAGATTAGTCCGGTTGATGCAAGGGCCATTGGTGTTTTACCCATTTCAACATCGAAATATCGTACCCTCTTTGTTTCGCTTTCTGAAGCAGAAACTGAATATGTTTTTCCGATAGCTTGGGCGTTCGGCTAAGAAGCCATAAATAATGGCAGGTATTACTGCCGACCAAGGCATAACTGTAATTTTCTTCATCCACTTCCATGATATTATATTCTGCATAGAATTTAAGGAAAAAAGTAATCCGCATATTACCAGGCCGTTCGGGGTCAGGTATCTTTGCCACCCCGCATGCTTTGCAGCAAGTGCCGCCGAAGTCTTCCCAATAGCCGGTATTGGTTACATTAATGTCACCGGTGGGCAATAATTCGTATTCAATAGTCGATCCTACCAGATTATGTTCGAAGTGATGGTCGAAGCGAGCAATTTCAAACCATTTTCCCATGAAACGTTTTATATCTAAACTCCGAACTGTTTCCTTGTCGATCGAAGGTTGGATGCACGAAGCGGTATATAGAATAATTAGACAAAAAGGTATAATTAACTTCAGATGCGGCATATCTACTTCATTTACTATTTTCTATAAACAGCATAGGAAAGAAAATGTTTTGCTGCATATTATGTTTTATAAAAGTTTGAGCGGAGAAAGGAAAGCAAGCTATTTGTAGACTGTAACCGGGTTTGCTTTGCTGCTGTGTCGGAGCATATGATTTGAGAATGTGCGTGAAGGGCATTGATGTAGCTTTTCTCCCGTACCTTATATATAAGCTTATTTCTCCCTGGAAAAGAGTTTTTTCCTGTTTGTTTTTCAGGTGATTTTTTTTCTTCTCTAATGCTTTCGTTATCAATGCTTAGTAGTTTTTGCCAGAAAACCCTTCGAAAAAAAC
>DBFWLD010000008.1:0-194005 GCA_048465615.1 Tannerellaceae bacterium | reverse complement strand
CAGCCCGTGTTATACTCGGCCGAACGGATGGGGGCGGATGTCATAAAGCCTTTTTCGAAGGTGATGAACCCGGCCTCCACGTCGTTAACGCCATACTTGAAAAGGTATCGGTTATCCAGCTCTTCGAGCGTCAGAATCTCGCAGGTTTCCAGCCCGATCACGTGCCCGAACCCGTCCAGGCCTACACCGGCAATGGCGCGTTTGTCCGCTTTGAGGATGGATTCGACGGCTGACGTGTCTTCGTGGGAAATGGTAAAGGTAAGTTTGTTCGTCGTCACCTTTTCCACTTCGATAGCCTCGCCGGGTAGTACGTCAAACTCGGCATCGACCGTTACGGAACCGCCGCCGCCCGAACCCGCCCCGCCGCCGGCGTAACCTCCACCAGGGCCGGCCATAACGTCTAATCCTCTTCCGGTACGGGGAAGAGCGGTCATTTTCACCTTGCTATGTGCAACTTTAATCATATGGTATATCGCTTAATCGGGCGTCGTCGGCTGAAAACTCTTCCGCTTTTATTGTCGTCATAGCATTATAAAAGTCGAGCGTAGCCCCCGTTATATACATACCGTCAGAATGTATTACATTTTTGTAGGTGCAATAGGCAAGGGCCGGGTTTTTGGTCATTTTAACAATCACGGATAGAGATACATTTTTCCTGCTGTGATTCGAATGAATAGTACACATCAGCAGTCTTTCAAGAATATCCGTCTGGCCGCTACGTGTGAAAAGAGGCTGTAACTTATAGTAGTTATCCACCTTTTTCAAAATGTTGGCGCGCCCTATAGGTATTTGTTCCTCGTTAGCTGATATACATTTTAATTCTACTTCTTCAAAATCCGTGGCAACCTTTTTATTAACATAACTTTTAAATAGGCTGTCATCCGTAGACGCGTCTTTTTTGCTGCTGTCTTTGATTGAGATGGAAAAATTATTCAAAAGGATATTTACTACATTTTCTTCCGGGAAAGGATCGACTTTATCCATCAATGTAGGATCATCTATCAGGCACTTATTTGTTATTTCGAATATAGGGGAACCATATACCCCCGACACAACTAGTTGTCCATTTTCCGGGCCGGCTAATCGCAAGGGCACATTTAACCCCTGACCGTAATTCAGTTCCTTGTATGCTTCCCATTTAAAGCCCTGTAGCCCGAAAAACGTAATTATTTGATCCGAATTTGTTACCCATTTATCTAGGGTTTCTTTGGACGGTAGCCCGTGTTCGTCTAAATCGCTGTTGCAAAACAACAGGCAAAATTGCCCCTGGGGAAAACTTCCATCCGCTCCGCATAACCCCCATGCACCTATGCCGCCGTTCATGTAATACATCAATGACCTTCCTTCTGTATCGACCAAATACAGGTTGCAGTATAGCCGGATAGCTCTTGATCGAACTTCTGCTTTTGACTTTTCATCGGAATCAAAAGGGTTTTTGCGCGTGTTGATATAGGCCTGCACCTTTACGTTAAGGTAATATAAAGGGTTGGTTCTGATCAAAACTTCATCGGCTTTCACCCTGAAAACCGGCTGAATTATATCGGGTGTATGCGCATAGGGAAGTTTGGCCCCGATCAAGGTTTGATTACTTTCGTCTTTCTTGTAAATGATGAAATTTTCATTAGCGGTCTTCTCTATATTTTTGTCGATTTCGTGAATTTCTTCTACATAGCCGTCTTTCTCGATTGTCGTAAACTCTTCGGATAGCGTTTTCTCGCTGATTGGTTCATTGAAAAATATGTTTTTTCCATATAGGGAACTCGTAATCTGAACGTTATTTATCATTTCCTCAAAACCAAAACTCGCATCGGTGGTAAGTGTCTTAATATCCGATATATCCCCCAAATCGAAGTTTACCATTTCCTCTGCTTCATAGGTGAACGAACTGAAATTGTACCGCTTCATGGGTAAACCCAGCTTTACCGTGTTGTAGTCGTAAATGAAAACCGATCCGCTTTTCTGCACCATCATAAGCCCGAAGGGACGTAGGATATTTTCCATCACTTCCCGGCACGTCATAGGTTCGTTATCTTCGTCATAGAAATTTGCCGACATCATATAAAGCACGTGCAGCGCGGTTTCGCTGGCGTCCGCCGGCACGTCGTTTGCCATCGTGGTACATCCAATGTAGAGTTTATCGAATGGCAGGCCCAGCAGGTCGAAGCACCTTTTCAGGTGCGTTATAAGAGGCACTACGTCGGTGTAGCGATTTCCGGCCCCGTCCCGATATTTTAACCGCTTCGTTATATTAAAATCCGCCCCCGCGAACTCGACCGGGTAGGGCGGGTAATCGGTCAAGTTTTCGCTGTACAGCTCTGAATCCAGAAATCCCAACCAATAAAGTCGGCCATCACGGTAGAACCTTATCGTATACTCCTGCATATCGTCGGTATGAAGCCCGATAAACTCAAAAATCTTCTGGCTTATCAAACGTAGAGTTGCCTGGGAACCCTGTACTACATCCAGCTTTTTAACTGTCAGATATTGCAGGGAAAAGGCCTCATCGGGGGCGTGAACTTCTTCCGGCATTACATTGGAATCCGTTAGGATTTCCACCCTATTTAGCACGTCATCCAGCCCCTTAAATTCAAACCAGTATTTTATGTTCATATCCCCCTCCTTTGCTTTTTGGCGGTATTATTCAAAATAACGGCAAGTTGTTGGCCCTCCCCGACAATCCGCCCCGTCACATTTATGGTACTCGCATTCAATTGGCTGCGCCCCACATCCAGCAAATCAAACAGTTTTTTTTGTTTGGCAGTATTCAGAATCATTTCCCCGCCGTTCACATGGGCAATCATTCTATCGCCTACAGTAAACCCATAAGGCACGATTCCACTATCAGCATAAGAACCGGCGGAAACTGTCTTTTGTAGGGCGGCTTTGGCTGCTGTAGAAGTTATAATTAATGCACCACCCGCTGCGATAGCAAGATAGGGGTTTGAGAGTAGTTTTTTAAAGGCCTGACTAGCTAATCCAGCCGCCACCAAAGCCGCGCCGAATTGCTTTAGCATATCCATTATTCCCATCAACATACTTCGCATGGCATCCCCGGCGTTATTGGATGCAATAGCACTACCGATCGTTTCAAAAGCAGATACCACGCCCGATTGTACCAAGTTGTTAACCTCTTGGCTAATATCTATCAGTCCTTGATTTACATCGGTCATTTCCTGCAAATGCGCTTCAAGGTCTTCCAGTTGTTGGGCATAAATAGCACGCAATCCGTCCGTAGTAGCTTGATTGTACAAAAGCGTTGTGTCTTGAATCTTTTTTTGGTAATCCTCAATGCTATCCAATTGTAAGGCATTCAATTGGATGGTTAGGTCAGGTAAATCATCCTTTGGATTTCGCCCAGTTGATCCGTCTTTTTGTTTAGATAGGGGATCGACCTTATTTATTGGTTTAAGATTAAATTCTAAGTCTACAATCAATTTATTGCGTTTTCTTAATTCTTCTAATTGTTTTGCCAACTTGTCTTGTTGCCTTAACAAGTCTAGCTTTATCTCCGGGCTAGCTTCGGCCTCTATCCTTTCCGATATTTCTACTAGCTGATTGCTCAAATCCCTTTCCGATCCTAATTGAACAGGAATTTTTATCTTTTTCTCCGATAGCTTTTTAGTAGTTTCTTTTACCGATTGGGTAGCATTTTTATTTGCGTCGTTTACTTTATTAGTCGCATCTAGTTCATCTTGCAAATATCTTACCGACTGATCGTAAACCTCATTCTTCAAACGAAGTTGATTTACAATTTCCTTTTGGGCTGTTAACTGCCTCTCTACCTGTACTATTGCCGGTTGGGTATTAAGGTTTACATTGGTTTCGGGTAATAAATCTAATAACGAATTACCGTAAGAAGTAGCGGCAAAAGGAGCAAATACCGGATTTGCCTTAACCAGGCTTTTCCCGATATTGACGTTTATATTATTGTCTTTTATTTTTTTTAATCTCCCTTCGATTTCTTTTAATTTAGCTTCCTCCCTTTCTAATGCGTAGGCGTCAGGTATATCATACGATTTAGGGAAAGTTTCTAACGCTTTTTCTATGGCTTCCTTTCGCGTTAGCCCATAGCTTTGCCACTGCTTAACATCCTGTTCTAATAAGGCCTTACGCTTTGTTACGGAGTTTTCTACTATTTCGTTTTGTTCCTCTTCTTCGGATTTTAAAAGATTACTAATTTGGTTTAACGCGGTAGCAGTCAAGTTTACCACTTCTTTTAACGGCCCGGTAGTTTTATTTAACCGCAACATAAACCCCTCCCAGGACGAAGACAAAGCGTTGATAGAACCGGCCAGATTATCGTTATTGATTTTCTGTTGCTCCAGGGCTGTATTTGTGCCGGTTATCGCGTCCTTATAATGCAGGTAGTTATCTTTGGCATTGACAATAGCCAAAGCCGCCGTTACACTTTCCTTGCCGAACATTTTAGTCATTTGGATTGCGTCTAGGTTCTTTGCCGCCAAGTTTTCCAGTGCCTTGGTAAGGCCCACAACCGAGGGTTTCAGGTTCTTATCCGCATTGCTTTCCAACGTCAAAAAAATGTTTCGTAGGTTCGTTCCGGCCTCGCTCGCTTCCGACATTTTGGGGGCTATCGCCTCAATCGCCGCCACCAGTTCGTTATAACTCACGCCGACCGAGCTAGCGGCCCCGCCGGATTTCTCGATAGCTTTTGTAAGATAGGGAATATCCGCACTACCGGCCTGGGAGGCCGCGGCTAGAATGTTGATGTATTCGCCGGCCTTACTAGCGGATTCTCCCATCTGGTTAAGTGATCCGGTAAGAGCTTTCGCCGCTTCCGGTACGTCCATCCCCGCGGCCTCGGCCAGGATAATGGCCTGTCGGGTAACTTCCGCCAGGGCCTGTTTGCTTCGGAGAAGTTCGGGTTTCTGGCTACCTATTAGCTTGAAAGCGTCGACGACCTGGCTAGCCGTTTGGGTGGAAGTGGAACCCATTTTGATAGCCTGCTGTTTAAAGAACTCCATTTCTTCGGCGGAAACTCCGGTAAGGGAACGAAGGGACGATAGCGATTTTTCAAACTGAATGCTCTTTTGGGTAATATCCATAAAGGCCATCGATACGCCGGCCATCCCGGCGAATCCCGCTACGAACGATCGTACCGTTGCGCCCATGGCATTAACCCGTTTTTCGAACGCCTGAATTTGGCGTCTACTCTCTTGTATATTGCGGTCGAACTCCTTGTTTTGAAGTAATAACCGGGTAACTAAGTCTGCTGGCATTTTTTCTCGTTTATGAATTGTTGGGCTTTATTTTTCAATCTCTCTTTATCCGCCTCCGTAAACGGGGCGGCTTCCCTCGGGGCTGTATCCTCATCCCAAGGAAATTTTAAAATATCGGTAGGCTCCAGGGCCTTGGTGCAGTTCGCTTGCGCCATTATGTAGCACATCATCCGGGTTTGTTCCCAACTTACCTTGTATCGGTTTGACAAACCGGTCAGAAGAGCTTCGATTTCGTAGAACTCCATTTCGTCGAGAACGTACCCGGGCGATAGACCAACTTCGGCAACAAGCACGGCATATATTTCCCGAACGGTCAATCTTTTTTTTTAACGTCTTCTTCCGGTTCCGAGCTTTCCGCCATAAAGACCGCCTTTTGTTTGATTGTTTCGACGAACCAATTTCTAAAGGCAATGTAGATGCCGGCATCCCTATCGCATGCTTCGATAAATTCATCGAAATTCATACGAAAATCTTTGTTACCCGCTATGAGCATAGCATATAGCAAAGTATATTCGTTTACCAGCTTATCAGCGACAAAGTGGGTACCTGTGATTTGCTCGTAGACGAAAAACCCCCTCAGGGTATATTCGATGTTGTATTCTTGTTCTTCTATTCTGATTTTCATTTTTTTTAGTTGTATGTAGATGAAACAAAAAGGAGGGTAGGCCAAACCCGCGGCTTTTCCTATCCTCCCTATCCTAAATCAAGCCGCCGGCGTCGACCGCCTTGCCAGCGGCCCGCAACCCTTGAATGTGGCCGTATAAGTGGCGTTTTCCCCGTTGGGAGCGTTCGCGTTAAGGGCTGTAATAAGCACAAGCCCCTCATATCCTCCCGGGCCGATTTGCCAACCGCTGGACGGTACCCCTGTATCGCTATCGGCATTGCTTGCGATTTCGAACGCTACGACCAACTTTTCCCCTTTCAGGAGGGCATCGAAAAGCGTATCGAAATCCGCCTGCACAAATAGGTTTTCCGTACCCATTTCCCACGCCATCCGGCCGGGTTCGCTATCGCCCCACTTGCCACTATCCTTGCTGGATGCCTCCATCGTTTCTACCGAGATGCTAAGCGTGTGGTTCGTCGCCTCCGCAAGTGCCTTATAGGCGTTTTCTACTTTCCGGAAAAGCATTAAATCTTTCCCCTTTATAACTTTACTCATATTGCGTTAATTGTTAATTATGTCAATTTCAAATACCATCTCCTGTACATAGCAAGTTTCCGTGCCGTATTCTTCCGAATCGGTCAACCGGATTTCGTCAACTATAACGCCATCCATATCCCCGCAAGGGAATTGCATGGCATCAAAAACAGCGTCCGCAACATCCATTGATTGGGTGTAGTTCGCCGCACCTATGGCGATTTCCACCTTCACCGTATCGCATATGCTTCGGCGATCTTTCGTACCAAACGGTGTTACCCCGGCGCGCCGATAAGTGATAAAGGGATAAACCGTATTTTCCGGAGCCACAACCGGGAATACCCGTTTCCCTACCAAGTCGGCTACCGCGTCGGACGATAGCAACAGAATTTTGACAATGCTCCCTGCTTCAAATGCTTTCATTTTTTCTTTGATATATTGATTATTCTTCTGCTCAACTGTCGATCTATGCTTTCAAAGATTTTCCTTTCGGTTAGTTGTTGGGCCTTCCTGAAATGCCAGCCGGGCTTAATCCGGCCTCTGTCTCCACCTTTGCCGGAACGCTTTCTGTACAGCCTCCCGCCCAGACTTAGCCGGTAGTAGCCCACATTCCTATGGCCTTTAGTCCTTCTGTTTTTCGTTCCCATTTCGAAAAACTTTGTACGAAAATCCGCCATAATGTGCACCTTGGCAGAAGGTTCTTTTCGATCTACCCTAACCGTAGCAAGCCGGTTCCATTTTGTTACCTCCCTTCCTTTTCTATTCGTGTATTTTACTCTCAAACCATCCAGATTAACCCTTTCATGAAACTGCTTCTCCGTCTCTTTTTTCAGGATATTCGCCCCCGAACGAAGAGTTCCCAAAATCGCTTTTTTCATTTCCGGGCCGGTAAGGTTCTTTACCATCGCGTCAAACTGCCGGCTATCAAAAGTCACCTTTGTTCTACTCATCCCACACCTCCGCTGTTATAGTAATACTCTGTTTCCGCTTTTGCGGGTTAATATCGGTTATGCGGTATCTTACACCCTTGTGGATAATTATCATATCCGACGTCACTTCATGGTAAAAACGGATAATAAACCGCACCGTGTAGCTGTATGTAATCTCATTGGATATAATCCCCCGCCGGCCGGAATCGTGTACGACATCCGCCCGCGTGGTAAGATAGTCTTCGTACTCAGGTTCATTGCCGGAATATTTTGTTTCCCGGACAACCGGCCGTTGTATCTTTATCATTTCCGTTAATAACCCTGCCTTCATTTCGAGTAATCTTTGTTAAGCGAATTGATGAAATTGTAGCTCAAATCAATCTCTTTGAGAGAACCGGTCGTTACCGGCTCGCGATTGTTGTAGAGATTAGTTACCATAAGCAGTACTTGGTGTTCGACGTCCGGTGCCAGCACCCCATCGATCAGAAAGGATTCCAAGGGCCTGCATAAGGTTTTTGACGCAATCGCTTCGGCTGCTTCAATCATCCGCTCAATCTGCGCATCGTCTAGCGTAAAATAGTCATCGATGTTAAGCTGTTTCTTTGCCTGCTCCAGTGTTATATACATGCCCTTTTCCTCCTTTCACGAATTACTTTACCGAACCAAGCACAAAGGATTCATCCCGGCGTTTACCCATATCGAAGTACGCGTTAATCACGAAGCGTATGCAACCCTCCGTTGCTCGCGTGTAGGGGTCATACGTCAAATCGAGCGCGCCCCACTGCATAACCAGATAGTCAGACCAGTTGGCCAAAATAATGCCGTATTCGTCGGCGGCCGTTTGCAGCCCCTTTGCCATATGCGTGGTAGTGAGCATCGGGTAGCCGTTCAGGGTGTTCCCCTCCGAAATGAAATACGGGATGCCGGCCGCCCGTGGCGTCCCCTTGAATTTAGAGGCTACCGAAGGATGCGTAATATATGCTACGCTGCCATTGGCCGCATTTTGCACCTGTAAGCTCTCTTCCAGTTTCAGCACGTTTGCCCAACTAGCCGCGCCCTTAACACCGATCGTGGCCCCGGTAAACAAGCCGTCGGGAATAGTAGCCGCCGAAGCATGGTTTCCAAAAGCCGTGCTTTCCAGCTTGGCCGCTACGGCGTCGGCAATATCCTGGCGGATCATGGCATCTACGGCGTTCGATTCCTGCAATAAAAGACGCTTGGACAAATCGACGTAGGCGGTAATACGTTTCGGGGAAAAACTCTTCCCCGTGAAAGTACCCGCCCCGTCTTTGGCCGGTGCCGTTTCATCCTCCCAGGTAACGGTAGTACCGCTATAGGCATTGATCTTTTCGTTGTTGGTAAGGCCGGTAATAATCCGCGCCCCGGCACGGCCCAGCACCAGGGAATCGCGAAGCGGTAACAGGAGTTCCATATTTTCTGTTTGCACCAGCTCGCCGCCGTTCGCAGGAGTTCCCGCCAACAGTGTAGAGCGTTTTTCGGTATCGCCGACCGAAACGGGTATCACCAGGCTGCGCGTATCGCTGACAGCACCATATCCGCAGGCGTTGTGCGTTTCCAAGCCTCGCGCATGAATAGCGGAAGTCGTCTCAGACATTTCACGGCCGTTCACCAAATCGGCCATAGCCGAGCGAAGCGAAAAGCCTTTTTTCGGGGGTGCCGTTTGGGCGCCCCGGCGGTTGCGCGCTTCCATCTCGGCCAGGCTGGCATCAATATCGATACAACGTTCTGCGATTTCTTTCAGCTCCTTGTTTTCATCCTCGGAAAGCGTGCGTTCTTCCTCCTTCCCGGTTGCAATGATTTCACTTCTGCGCTGAACAAGCTGCGCGCGTTCGTCGCGCAATTCTACTGTACTTTTTTCTTTAGGCATAATTCAAAATTTGTTTTCAAGTTGTTCGTAATATGTTTTCAAAAATTCTCTTTTTTCCTGTGCTTCCATTTCCGACAGACTGCGTACCGCTACGGTCGTATCCTCGTAGGCCGGCCGGTATACCGGGGATACGTCGAAAAGCTGACCGAAGCGTTTAATAATCCGCTCGTGGCTCTTGTCGTTTCGTTTTACCCATTGGTCATCCTCTACCGTAAAGGCAAAGGAGCTAGCCAAAATATCCCCCCGGCGGATGCTCTCTAACAATTCGTCACCTAACACTGTGTTCGGGGCCTCAAACCTGTAAAGCAGCCCCTTTTCATCCACCTGAAGCGTTAACGATCCTTCCCCCCTCCGCCAGCGCGCCAGCACTCCGCGGTTTTCATTGTGGTTAAGGACACATAGCACGTCGCTTTTTTCCAGTACCCCGTCAAGGGCACCCGGCGCAATCCGTTCCACCCAATTGCCAGCCCAGCCCATCGGCTGGCTGGCTTTGTCGAAAAGCAGGGCGTATCCCTCTACCGTCCGGCTGCCTTCGCCTACCGATACCCGGCATTCAACCGACCGTATTTCTTTTCCTCTTTCTTTTTCTTTAGCCATAGCAAACTGTTTATATATACCTACCGTAAAAATGTATTACATTTTTATGCCGTTAACTTGATTTTTTCTTTATCGATCTCCTTATCTTTCTCTTTTACAGCGTTTTCAAGTGTCTGCATATTTACCTGAATCATTGCTTTATCGCCACCCGGTAACGGTTCTAACCCCATTTCGCGCCGATATTCGTTCGGCGTCATTACCCCGCTTTGTACCGCGGCGCGCATATAATTTGCCTGCGCCTGCTTATCGGCCCGAAGAATCGCGGACGTATCGAACTTCACCTCCAAATGTGCCACTTCGGAAGGCTTGTATAGCTTGATAAGTATCTCAAGTTCGATTTTTTCCAGTAGGGGGGCCAGGGTATCGGTTAGAAAAGCGAGCTGGGTAGCTTCGACCGTGGAATAGCTCGACTTTGAAAAATCGAAGGCTTTCACAGGAGAGACGCCGAAAAAACGGCAAATGTCAATCACGCTATGTTGCCGGCTCTCCAGAAGCTGGCTTTTAACCGGATCGACCGTAACCGGAACGTAGGTCAAATCCCCGCTTAATACGGGTATGCCTCTTTGCGTGCCTTCCTCAACGTTCATGCCTTCCGCCCATTGCTGCCGTATCTGCTCGCGCTGCTCCTTATTCAAAGACAACCCTTTCGTTGTCAGATAGCCGCGCACGTTGCTACCGCCCTTAAAGAACTGAATAGCATTATTTTCCGCATAATATGCCAAGCTTGTAGCAGATTCCGCATGTTCCAAAGTGCTTATGCCCGTTATCCCGTCATTCGAAAAGTTCATAATGTGCAACATATCGTGTGGCTCCACTAGTGCCGGGAACCCGGCTACCTGGTAACGCTTAACCCGGCCTCCGCCGTGGCCGCTGACAAAAACCACGCTCACCAGCGAAGAATGAAGGAAATACAAACCGGTAGCGTTCCCGTTGTCGTCCCTGTCTATCCAGGCATAGCCGTTTCCGTGCAGAAGCATCGAAGATACCAGCAATTTCATTAGCGTAAACCGGGTAACGCCCGGCGAAGGCTCGTAGCCCAATAACCGGTAGGTGGGGTGCGTTTTGAAGCGATATTTGTAATCCTTTTCGTCCAGCCGATAAAGGGTTAGGGGAAGTTGGGCAACGCTATCGCTAATCACGTCCACGCACCGGTAGACGGCACTTATCTTCATGGCCTTCGTCCTGGCAAAAGCCGGGATAGCCAGGCCGGGGGGAAGAACGCCCAAAAACCGTAGCCCGACCCCGGTTACCCATGTTGCTAATTTTCTAAATACATTCATACCTATCTCGTTTTAAATTGAATAATCGTACCTGGGAGAAAGCAGGAAAGCCCCCAACGCCTCCAATATGGCTATCACGCCGTCTATCTTTTTGTCGTCAAACTGTTTGGAAGGTTTGGCATTGCCGTTCCTATCGCGCGCCATTACCACGTTTTTAAAGCAAAACCGGGTTGCCTCGTTGTTGTCCAAATCAACCAGGCCGCCCAGCATCAGACGTTCAAACTCCTTCGTGGGCCGGTTGAAATTCCCCAGGGCCTGGCTAAATTCATTCATGGGCAATCCCCTGTCTTGCGCGTTGATGGTAAACTGCGTGGCGTTCCAACTGTCATAGGCCACACTGAATAGCCGGACGCCGGCCGTCAGGTCTACCAGATCGTTTAGGATGTAATCGTAATTGACAACGTTACCTTCGGTAATCGTAATAAGCCCCAGCCGTTCCCATTCGCCGTAAAGGGTTGAGTAGCGTTTCTCCTGTAGCGCGGCCCGGGGAAGGTAGTAGCGAACGAAAAAGGCATACCGGCCGTCTTTCAAAAGCAGAAGTGCCAGGCAGGTTAAATCGCTGGTAGAAGAAAGGTCGATACCGGCATAGCAATCGCACCCGGCATATTCCGCCAGGTCTAACGTTTTGGAAGCCGATAGAATATAATGATCCGGAATCCAAACATCCTTGCTATCGCACCACTGATTGATAGTTTTTGTGCGTACTCCCACTTCTTCCGAGGGGGAATTTATCGCCTTCTGTACCTGGTTGCGGACGTATGCCAGTTTCACGGTAACGCCCAGGTTCGGGTTACTTTTCGGCCAATTCCCCTCATCCTTCCAATCGTCTTCCGGATCGAGCGCGTAGATGGCGACAAACAAACTATCGTCCGCCTTTAAGCCTTCCAGTACTTCGATACACATGCTGCGAAACTTATAGCAAGGCCCCAGTTTGTCGAATCCGGCCGTAGTGATAATTATCCCCATCGGGTTTTCGCGCGTCCCCTGGCCGGACTGTAAAACGTCTTTTAGCTTGCTGTCTTTTGCCGCGTGGTATTCGTCGAGCAAGAACATGGAAGGATCAGGGCCGTCCAACTTGGACGAATCCGCGGCCAGCACCTTTAGCCAGCTTTGCACCCGGTTGAACTTGACCGTATCGCGAAAGACGGTCAAGTACCTGGCTTTCGGATCAAGCCCCCGCGCGAAATTCGAGCATAGCGGCCAGGAAGAAAGTTTTACCTGATCCCTGGAATTAGCCGCTAAATAAATCTCGGCTCCTAATTCGCCATCACCTACCAGATGATACAAACAAAGGGCCGCGGCAAGCGCGGATTTGCCTTGTTTTCGAGCCATTTCGATGTACACGGATGTTACAAGCCGCGTGCCGTCTTCCCGGATGTAAAACCCGTATATGCTCGCTATGATAAATTCCTGCCAAGGAAGTAAGACAAAAGGTTTGCCGGCATGCCGCCCCTTGTAATGGCGAAGATGAGAAATGAAAAAGATAACCTTCTCTACCGCGTCCTCCCTAAATTCGTACCGGTCGTCTTCCGTCAGATCGAAAAAGCGTTCCACTGCCTTTTTGATCAGCCGGCCGGCGACTATTTTGCCGTCCGACACATCTACCGCATACCGCAGGTACGCTTTCATTTCTTGCCCCCCTGCTTTTGGCCTTTCATAAAATCTTCCAAGGGCGAACCCTCGTCGTCGCCCGATTTGGTAGCGGTCAAGGCCTCCCGGCTTTTAAGTGTCAAACCATATTCTGTAATGATCCTCATCGCCTGCGTAAGTGAATCTTTGGCGATATTTACAGCCGGGTTCTTTACGCATTCCCTTTTGAAGTTGATCAGGGTTGCCCCCTCTTCGGAAACCTGGCGCGAAGCCTGGATATATTGACTGTAGGAAACTGCGAGCATGTTAATGGCCGCCAGGTCGATCTTTTTCAGGTTGCCTCCGCGGTTAAGCTCCTTCACTACCTCGCTGATATATTCTTTTGCCTCTTCTTCCAGCCACCGGGGCGGGATGTATTTGATATTTTTTGCCATTGCGGAACGTGTTTACTAACCTACCGTCCGTTTGTATTACATTTTTCCGGGGGAGGCCCGGAAATGTTAAGGTTTTAACAGTTTGGCAAATTTTCAAAACCGCCGTGCGTGTGAAGTCGGGGCGGTGGTGGTTTCAGTATTTGCGCCCTCTAAAATTTTTACCCCCTATCCCCTCTGGGCCGGATCGACCTGGCCTTCTTGGTTGTGTAGCTTCTGGTGGCATTGCTTGCATAGTGACATAAGGTTTTCATAGTCAAAGGCTAAGCGCAGACGCTGATCTCTATCGTACACGCTCATAAAGCTGACCTTGTGATGTATATCTTCAGTCGGCTTTACCCGGCCTTCTTCTAAACATTTCTCGCACAGAGGGTTTGCCCGGAACTTTGCCGCCCGGAGTTCACGCCAGCGGGCTGTATTGTATATTTCCATCCGTTCACCCCGGAGGGCGTTCTCATTCTTCCTCGTCTTCTTTGGTTTGTTGATAGTCGGCATAATGTGTATGGCTAATTAATTGAGAATCCTTAATAATTTCCCGGACAACGCATTTAAACTTATATTCAAAGTATTTTAATACTTGATTATCGGTTGTTAACTTTTCAGCCTCAACGTCCTGGATAGTGAAGAGTATCGCGTTATGAAACATATCTTCGTACGACATAGACAGGTAGTTGCCCGTATCCTGAACGCATAACCGCGCTTTCAAAGTCAAGTAGTGCTTAGAGAGGATGCCGGCTACCCTGGCAGATGCGGGGCGGCGTGCATCAAAATTCGTTCTGTTACTCGGTATCCGCTTTTTCATTGCTTCCCGGCTTTAGGTATCCTTTTTCGTCCGTAATCTCATCCAGCACTTTGGATATGAAAGCCCGGGCAACAGTGGATAACCCCGCCCGGTTCCGCTTGCAAATCTCTTTAAGCCGCATGTAGGTATGTTCCTCAACACGCACCGCTACACATTTTGTTTTCCTCTTCATTTTCTCACCCTCTCTTATACTTGTTAATCCTTGCTTTTACCGCCTGCATTAAGGCCTCTTGCTTATCAGCTTTGCCAGATATGGCTTTCAATACATCTTCGTCCATGGTACCCCGGCAAATCAAGTGATAAACTCTAACCGGCTTTGTTTGACCCTGACGATATAACCGGGCGTTGGCCTGCTGATACAATTCCAGTGACCAACTAAGGCCGAACCAAACAAGAACGTTGCCTCCTTTTTGAAGGTTCAACCCGTGGCCGGCCCCGGCCGGGTGGGCCAGTAGAACCCTTATTTTGCCTGCGTTCCAGTCGCCTATGTCTTTGCATGTCAATAGCTCCCGCGGCTTATAGGCCTTTAACCGTCTTTTGATCCGGGGAATATCGTGTCGAAAGGAATAAAAGACCAAAACAGGTGAATCGGTTGAGGCCTCTACAATTTCCTCCAGCGCTTCCAGTTTCTCGTCGTGAATGGGGTGTACCGCCCGGTCTTCGTCATATATCGCCCCGTTGCTGAATTGCAAAAGCTTATTCGACAAGGCAGCGGCGTTTACGGCTGATATGCTGCTTTCTTCTTCGTCCATAAGCCGTAATACTTCCGTCTTCTCAAAATCGGCGTATCGGGCAGCTATGGCCCTCGAAAGACCTATTTCTACCGTGTTGTCGACCCGGGGCGGTAGTTCTAGGTAATCTTCGGCTTTCATCGAAACGCATATGTCCGAAATCTTCCGGTAAATGGCCTCTTCCGATCCATCTAGGATTTTGTAGTCATACACTACATGCCCGTTGCTCCTTCCTGGCTTAAAATAACGCTCTCTGTAGCCCGTTACGGTCTTTCCCAGTCTCTCCCCTTCATCCAACAAGTAAAGCTGGCTCCAAAGGTCTATAAGACCGTTAGGCGCGGGCGTCCCGGTTAGCCCGACAACCCGTTTGAGGGAAGGCCGGACAAGGCGAAGGGCTTTGAAGCGTTGCGCCTTCGGGCTTTTGAAGCTGGAAAGCTCGTCAATTACCAGCATATCGAAAGGTAGATTCCCCTCGTACTGACCTATCAGCCAACAAACGTTCTCCCGGTTGATTACGTAAATATCGGCGTCGGCCCGAAGAGCTTCCCGGCGTTCCCGCTCGGTTCCCAAGACCTTGGACACCCGAAGGTGTTTAAGGTGATCCCACTTTTCAACCTCCCGTGTCCATGTGTCCTCGGCTACCCGTTTGGGGGCGATTACTAAGACCTTTTCGATTTCAACGTCTTCATACATCATCCGGTTAATCGCTGTCAGGGTGGAAACTGTCTTTCCGAGGCCCATGTCTAGGAATAACCCGGCCGCCGGATGTTCGACGATAAATTTCGCCGAGTACTTTTGATAGTTATGCAGATTGCTTTCGTTCATTTTTCGATCATCTTTAAAAATTCGATTAATGTTTCCTCCGAATCAATTATTTCCGAGATAAACCCCAGACTTCTCAAATAGCCCTGTATCGTTTCCTGTTTTTTGGTAGGCTTTTTACCCGTTGTTTTCAGTTCAGCCCAGAACGCCCGGCCCCCGGGCATCAGGATCAACCTGTCAGGGTATCCGGTTTCGAATGGGGAAGAGAATTTAAGCGCTTTTCCACCCAAGCGCCGAACGGCCTCTCGGAGCTTTTTTTCTATCAGTTTTTCATTCATAAAGCGACAAAAAGCAGCAACAAAGGGTATTTTCCCTATATATA
This sequence comes from Tannerellaceae bacterium, assembly GCA_048465615.1. Taxonomy (GTDB): domain Bacteria; phylum Bacteroidota; class Bacteroidia; order Bacteroidales; family Tannerellaceae; genus Parabacteroides. The sequence goes on along the minus strand of DBFWLD010000008.1, from coordinate 178,238 downwards.
TATTCTATATAAGGATATATATATATATTTCCCCTTATTTATATAATATAATATATATATATAATATATTGTTGCATTATTGTATATAGCAGTTTATATATCTGATAATTAGCACCTTGGTGAAGTAACAATACTTGCGTACTATCCTTTTTCCTGTAGTGCATTGTCTCACGCCTGAAACAATAAAATTGTTGCAATTTCTAACCGGCAACAATTATCCGGGCGAAATGCCTTTGTCGGCCGTACGGCCCCATCGTTGTAGTGGAACGCATCTCCCAACCAGGCAAAGTACGTAGGATTGCATTGATTTCCCGGGTGCGGTATTTCGTCCGGTCGTCAAGCCTTTCCCCGAAGCATTCGTAGAGGATTTCCACCGCACACACCTTTTCACGTACCACCCCTTTAGCCGGTGTTAGCTCGTCTCTGTTTTGGATGAAGTATTTTCTTTCGTCCATCGTCTTGTTTTGCCAGTCTACCGGCAAGGGGATGTTTAGAAATTCCTCTATTACCCCTTTGCGGTCGTCAATTTCGGTATGATCCGCCTGTACCGCCCTGGCCTCGGCCTCCAAGTCGGCAGGCAGGTATAAGGGTTCCCCATCTTTATAACGTTGGAATGCCTCGGCCCAAAGTTGCCCTATCTCGTCATCGGTAAGATCGCTCCAAATGCTTCTGGCCACCTGTTTGGCATCGGTCATAATCGGCCAGAATCGGCGGTTGCCGGTCGCGTCTCTCAGGAAATTCGGATCGTTGGTAGTGCCAAAGAAAACGGTTTGCCGGGGGAACTTTTCGTTTTTCCGGCCATATGCAACCCGGAAGTTATCCACTTCCTTTGATATGAAAAACTTGATTGATTCTGATTCCGCCCGTTTGAACGCCGACAACTCCGGTATTTCCATCACCCACACGCCTTGTATCTGCTCCATTGCTTCTTTGCCGTCCACCTTTACGAAGGTATCGGAAAACCAATCCTTCCCCATCTTTTTGAGGATGGTACTTTTGCCAATGCCCTGCGCGCCTATGAGGATTACCACGTAGTCGTACTTAATGCCTGGCCGGAACACCCGGGCAACGGCGGCCGTAAATGACTTTCGCGTCATTGCCTTGACCAGCCGGGTGTTCGGTGCGCCCAGATAATCGATAAACAGCGTATCCAGCCGCGGCACACCGTCCCACGCCAATCCGTTCAGGTAATCTTTGATGGGGTGGAACTTGCTTGCCTCTAGCACGGCCTCCAACGCGTCATAAATCTTTTGCATGCCCGTTATACCCCATGGCGCACCACCTAGATAGCATCTGAGGCAAGCATCGTCGGAATTATTCCAAAACTGATCGAACTTGTCTTTGGGTGTCCGCCAGGGGACGGAGCCTACGATAACATCCATGTGGTTGAATTCGTCCCGGCGGATTTGCCCCTTTAGTTTCGGATCGTTTTCCAGGATTAACCTGATGTTGGCAAGGGTAGGCAGATATTCTCCCTTTTTGTTTGTTTCCAATTGTTCTAGCCAGCCATCGTTTTGCTCGCCGTTCAGTATGTCGGCAAAGTCTTCCCCGGCCCCTCTCAGTTTCTCGGCGGCTAGCGTCCGGCGCGTTTCCTTGTCGCCGGTACAAAATTCCTCCATGGCCAAATAAGAGGGATACCGGCAAATCGGGGTATTCTCCTGTACCTTCTCGTCTCTTAATCCGAACATGTGAAGCCGTACCAGGTCGAAGGCGTTGCAGAGCTTTCCCCCGGCCGGGTCGGTGCCGTGATGTGAAAAGGCAAACTTGTCGTCATATACGACCAATCCCGCGGCCGTGGAACCGTTTTTGTAGGTGTACCGGTTATCCGTATCACACGGTTCGTAAACGTCCGTAAGAAACGTTTCTATGGCTTTGTGAATGCCGTACGTCCGGCAAAACGTGCCTACTATGCCCGGCTTTTCCAGCGGATCGGCTTGTTTCTTGATTTCCCGCCGAATGGCTTCGCCCTCCCGGTCGGATACCGGCCATTCGGACGCATCCTGCCAGTTATGGTAGGAAGCTAGCGCGGCATCGGGTGAAAGAAAAGGGCCGTCCTGGCATTCGAAGTAATACTTCACGTCCTGGGGGGTGGAAGGCCAGTACATCAGCCGTTCAGGTTCGTAGGTCGTATCGTCGAACATGTCGATGCCCAGCATGCCCGCAATATACCGGGCAACCGGCACGTATTCACTTGGCGTCACCGGCCGGGAAAGAGGGATAACCAGCCTTAAACGCGGTTTTTCCGGCGAATGCTTATGTGTGGAATATACTACCGCCGCATTGTTGAACAACATCGTATAATCGTCCCAAACATACGGTTCGGCGTTGTCGACGTCCAGCGTTATCATACTCCTGCATAACACCGTATCGGCCCGGCGCCGGCCGCCGGAGAGCATGCCCCCGACGAACCCGCCGATGTCCTTTATTTCATCCTGCCGGCTTTTGTCGGCTTTCAGGAACTCGGCTAGCGTCTCGGCCGTTCGGTGCGTCTCTGAAAGCTTTCGGACGAACTCAGACCAAAGAATGTCTTTGTTTTTCCAATGCAGCTCTTTCCTGCTCCGGCCGGTGGATATAGCCAGCTCAATGTCGTACTTTAGATTCATAAAAAGTTCTTGTTTCGCAATCAGTTTCGTTGTTACCTTTTTCAGTGTCACCCGGCATCCGCTCCGCTGAATAAAGCGGACATTCACCTTTATCCGGGCAATCGTGCGCGTGGCATTTTATTTTTATCGGCATGATTCATTTGCTTTCTTTGTTCGTTTGTTCTAATTTCTTACTTGCTAGGGTAAGCGCAACCAAAGCGAACATAAGTTGCGCGCTCTTAAAATCTTCCACGCTGTCAAGCAAATCCGGCGTTAGCGCCCATGTTTCGGATTGCAACGCCTCGCACAATTCCGGGGTTAACTTTCCCCCGTACAGGAAGCACAACGATTGGAAACAATCCAGTTCAATATCAATTGCTACTCTAACCTTATTTTCTTCCATTGCTTTATTTTTTAAATCGATTACTCTTTTTGGATTTGATCATTCTTACTAATTCTTTGGCCTCTTCTTCCGGCAACTTTACCACCTTTACGTCCCGGGTAGTCAGCTTATCACGTAGGGTTTTCCCAATTGCCGACCAATCCCATTCAATCCATAGCCCCCTTTTTTTTCGGCTTTCTTTGATAAGGAATGCCTCCGCATCTTCTATACTCCTTATATCGCGATAGCGTTCTACTAATCTTCCCCCGTATTGCTGTTTGCTTATTTCCCGTAATTTTTCGGCAAGGAGTTCCATATTGTATTCATAGGATTCCTTTTGTTTTTTTAGCTCCCAATAGGCCTCAGTTATTTCCATGGCCGGACTGTATTTTACCTCATCTTCGATCTCGGCCACTTCTTCGGGCGTCAATTCCCGATTAGCTAAAAGCTCCATAACTTCTTCCATAATTAGATTATGAAAAGATTCCACTTGACTTGAATTTAATAGTGCCATAAATTTTAGTTTTTAAATTAATCTTTTTTGTAATAGCTCGTTTCATATCCTTCGGCCCGAAGGGACAACCCGGATGCCCAGCTTATCGGCCGGCCCATAATTTCCGTGGCCTCAGCCAGGCAGCCGGCCCCCTTCGGCATTTCCAGTATTACTTCGTCGTGAACGTGCATAACTATCCGGTAGCTGGCTTTTTCCAGCCGGCGCATGGCTACAGCAAGACAATCCCGGGCTATCGCCTGAACGATGTTTTCTACCAGTTTCCCGCCATAGGTATCCTGATAGCCCCAACGCTTCGTCGTCTGATCCATGCCCTCGTATTGCAGCGACTGACTACCAAACCGGTTTATGGCCAGCCGCGGACGTACGTAATAGAGGGTACGGCCCGAAGGCAAATCAATGCAGAGGAATGCGCCCCGCTTAACAAACTTCACGCCGCCACGGACAACATACCCGCCTCCGTCCCGAACGGCCCGGATAGCCGCGCGGCCCACGTCCCCCCACAGCCGGACAATGGCGGGGTTTGCCTCTCGCCAAGCATCCACCAAATCGGGAAGCTCCTCTTCGGCAAGACCCATTTTCAGGGCCCCCATTTGCACCAGCGCACCGGGGCCGCCCTGGTATCCTAAGGCCAGTTCAGCAACTTTCCCTTTTTGCCGAAGAGGGGAGCCCTTTGTTATCTGCTCGATGGGAACATTGAACATTTGGCTGGCTGACGCCTCGTAAATTTTGCCGTGCGTGCGGAAAACATCCAACCGCCATACTTCCCCAGCCAGCCAAGCGATTACCCGGGCCTCGATAGCCGAAAAGTCGGCCACTATGAAGCGGTAGCCGTCCGGAGCGACAAAGGCTGTCCGGATAAGCTGAGAAAGCGTGTCGGGAACATTGCCGAAAAGAAGTTGAAGCAAATCCAAGTCACCCGACAAAACCGTTTCCCGGGCTAGGTCAAGGTCGTTCAGGTGATTTTGCGGCAGGTTGTGAAGTTGCACCAGCCGGCCGGCCCAACGTCCGGTTCGGTTTGCTCCGTAGAACTGCAACATGCCATGTACTCGGCCGTTCCGGCACACGGCCCCGCGCATGGCCGCGTATTTCTTCACCGATGTTTTGGAAGCCTCCTGACGATTACGCAGTACCACGCGGATAGTCTCGTTATCGACTTTTTCGATCAGTTCCTTAATTGATTCCTTCGAAATGTTCTCAATCGCTTCACCGGTTTCGTCGGTAAGCCACTGCTTGAGTTGTACAGCACTGTTCGGGTTGTCCAGACCGGTTATTTGGGCCGAACGACTTGTAAGGCGTTCCCGGCAAACAGCATCCATCGAAATGGCGTTTTCAATCAATTTCCGATCGACCAGTACGCCCCGGCGGTTAATCTCCTGATCCAGCACCCAAAGTTTTTTTTCCGCTGGCGGAATAACGAGAAACTCCAGTTTTTTCCGAATCGCTCTTTCTACTTCTACGTCTTGCGCGCAATACTTTCGGAACAGTTCCCATTTGTCGGGGTCGTGGTGCGGCAAGTTCCGCGTTCGGCCGCCGTTGGCCTTTGTCGGTTTGCAGGGTTTCGAGAAATAATTGATAAGGGCCTTGCCGGCTTGCATTTTTTCTTCGGTCAGCCCCAACACTTTGGAAACAGCATCCAGGCTTAACGGCAAGCCGCACATGGCCGCCCGGATCATCGTACACTCCCATTGCTCGACCGGTAGAGGCTTTCCAAGGTAGGAACTAATACACGTTATTTCGAAGTTGGCGTTAAACGCCGTCTTCAAAATTGAGGGATCAAGTAGCGCCTTGGAAATATCGTCCGGAAGGGTTTCGCCCGCGCCCAGAGAAACGACCGTTACCGGTTCGTTGTCGAAAGCATAAGCGAAAAGGAGTATTTCAAAATCGGGGGATTCCGCATACCGGTAGACGCCTGCTTTTTTCAAATCCTCAGGGCTATAGGTCTCTATGTCTATGGCTAACGTTTTCATAATAAATCGCCGTAGGCTAGAGCGTTCTCGACTGAAATATTATTCATAGGATCGACGTTAAAATAGGGGGCTATTATGATTGTACAACTTGCAGACTGTAGGCAGCTGTGATAGGCACCCGATTGTATATACAGTTCAAAATCTTCCTTCAATAAGCCGAATATCTTCACCAATTCCAAGACCAGGGAGGGATTAAAGCAAACATTGTTGACATTTACGCAAAGAATGCTTTCCTCGGTAGAGGGTCGTTCGAGATTTTTACAGGCTTTGAGGAATCCCGCCAGGTCTTCATATTTGTTTTTTGCTGCATGGGAAATAAGCCCCTTGTAATCCGGATACCTGGATAGAATGCCTACCTTTTGTGCTAATACCCGCCCCTCTAAAATCGGGTCATAGTCTTGTTTTATCACAATAAGAACTTTGCTATTACTAGCAATAATATTGCCTTCGTTATAATATAGCCCGGCAAGAACGGGCAAATTATCCCGTGAAGCGCAGTAACGGGCAAATTCTGATTTGGGTAAGGTGTATTTATAAAGAAATTTAAGTATTTTTTTATCCATCTCAGTACGTTATTTTAAGTGATTCCCGGTTATACCCGTGCTGGATATAATCTTTTTTGAGCTTCTGTAATACCGCAAACGGTTTACCCTGTTCCAGCACCCGGACGCGGCCGGCATCCAGAATTTGAATAAGCCGGCCCGTTGTTCGTTTCGTCTTCATAGCGCGTAGGGTTTGGCCGGGATTGCTCCCGGCCGGATTTATAACAGATCGTCATCGTCGAACGGTTCGGAAAAATCGTCATCGGCCGAAGACCGGTTACCCAGCGGCTCCCCGTCTTTCAACTTTTGGACGTGATTCAACCCGCAAGCTACCCCACGGTTCCCGGATGTATCAAAAGGATAAAACCTGATGCTGGCCCGGCCGTAGCAGCCTGAATAAAGCTCGTCTTGATCAAGGATTGGATTAAGGTCTTTGTCCACTACACCCGGCTTTGTTTTGCTGGTAGCATTTACGTAATAGCAGCCTGCGTAGGCTTTGTCGTCCGACCGGTCAATATCGCCATCATTCAGAGGTAATTTGAATTTCGGGGGTAACTTACCGCCATTTTTGGCCTTTGCTTGTTCCCTGGCGGCATCTACGGCTTTGTTGATTTTGGCGATAGTGGCCTTATCGGATTTCGGGATAAGAAGAGAGACGGAATATTTCTTTTCTTCCATCAAATAGGGTTCAAATACATGCAGAAAGCTAAATCTGACTTTCCCTGTAACTACTTTGGTTATATCTTCGTTTGCCATAATTGTTAATCGTTAATTGGTTCGTTTTTAAAATCGTTGATTGCACTTTCGAAGCTATTGCATGCAGGCCGTTTGTCCGATAGGGGTGCAAGGGTTAACTTACCCTGGGGCTTTACCACCAAATCCCCCAATACTTCGTTAAACTTCGCCTTCGTAATAGCCTTCTCCATTGCGGTAATGCCCAGAAGGGAACGTTCATAGATAATCGCGTCTTCAAAACCGGCCTTTTTCAAGGCCTCGACTACCTTGTCCTGATCGACGTACGCCCGGACGCTCCGGCCTTCTACCAGTTTGAAACCCGGCCAGGTGCGGCTATTGTTGACAGCCTCCGAGAGGGCGTATTCCTCTATGGCGTTTAGCCAGGTCTTGAACTGAGGGGCGCGGCCCAGAATAGCCGAAATTTCATCATCTGACAGCAGAGGGCCTTCTTTGAAATCGTATTCCGCCAACTTCAAATTCTCTTCCGCCCGGGCCTTGCATTGGGCCCTAGCCCGGCAAAAGCGGCAATGCTCCCCAGAGACATACGCGCCATCGCCTATGAATGCTTGTTCAGCCAGCGGTTTTAGCTCGGATTCTCCCCATAGGATAAGGTCGCCGGCTGGCACTTCGAACGTCGAAATGTTATCAAGCCGGGGCTGATAGATCGTCATTCGCACGTTTTGGATTTCATACTGAAGGTCGAACAGCAGTAGCGCGCCGAGGCCGTACAGCATCATTTGTTTATTCTCTTCGGCCGATACCGGTACTCCTTTGCCATATTTCAGGTCGATTATATCCAACGTCCCGTCTGCTGCTATAATCGCGTCTCCCGTCCCAAAGCCATCCGGAACATACGCGGTAAGGTCTAACTTTGTTTCGACCTGCAGAACGGCGTCTTTCGTCCGTTTTTGGGCTTCCTTGTAACGCTCCATTACAAACGCCGCATAGCCTTCCATAAGATCGAGCATATCCGCTGAATAGTAAGGGCTGGCCTCAATCGCTTTAACTATCCGGTTAAACTCTGACTTTTTGATTTGCTTCGAATAGAGCTTAGCCAAGGCTTCGCCCAGCTCGTGCGCCAGGCTGCCTTCCCTTGCCGCTTCTCCAGAATTGTCCGGAAACCGTTCCTCCAGCCGGGCCGACGGCGTACAGATAAGCCAACGGCTAGCGGAGGAAGGAGATAGTAAGGCGTGACTACTCATAAGGCTGAAATTTTTTCGTACGCCTCGTCATAGCAGGCCGGGTCCATATTGGTAGCGCTGTTGCTCCCCAGGGAGGAAATGATTTCCTTGACTTTTTCGCGTTTTCCGCTTTTAGACTTTAAGGATATTACCGCCCGAAGTTGTTCCAGGGTAACTTTCTGGGTGTGGGTAGCGGCCTTTACCGGCATTTCCTGCACACCGGCCGGCTTAGCAGCTGGTGCGGCCTGGGCCGGTTCAGGGCTAGCAGAGGGAACCGATGGAAGCTGTCCGGCGGCTGGCGTTTCCTGTAGCGGAGGCATGTTTACCGGGGTCATGGTTTGGGGTTCTACACTTTTACCGGCGATAGCATCGGCAAGACGATTTGCGGTATTCAGCAGCGCGGGGCTGGCATCGAATACGATTTTTCCTGTAATTTCCATATATTTGTATGATTTTTAGGGGAGGGGTTAGCGCGCCGATCCGGTCAGCAAACTATCGCGGCGTGCCGCCCCTCCTGTTAATTATTCAGTAAGTGCCGGTATTCCTCCCGGTTCTTCTTGTACTCTACCACTATGTCGCTATTGCTGCAATCCGGCCCCAGCTTCGTTACAATGGCGTCGTAAACCTCAACGGGGATAGCTTCTATTACGGCCTGGTTGTAGTCTTCGCTGCTGGCGACACCGAAGACAGCGATAAAACCGGCCAGGAGGAAAAAGAGGATCGTGTTTATCGTATACTGTTTCATTGCTTTTTCTCCTTAATCGATTTCGATAATTTGGAAAGCTCCCTTTTTGATGTGCAGCTTATGCCCATAGTAATCTTTGACGATAGCCCGACCAGCAGAAGGACGGAGGCCGCCGCGGCGATCCTCAACATATGATTCATCGTAAGCCGTGACCGTGGAGGAACTGTAGGCCTTGACCGTGGAGGAACCGCAAGCCGTGACCGTGGAGGAACCGCAAGCCGTGACCGTGGAGGAATCGCAAGCCTTGACCGTGGAGGAATCGCAAGCCGTGACCGTGGAGGAATCGTAGGCCTTGACCGTGGAGGAACCGTAGGCCTTGACCGTGGAGGAATCGCAAGCCGCGACCGTGGAGGAATCGCAAGCCGTGACCGTGGAGGAACCGTAGGCCTTGACCGTGGAGGAACCGTAGGCCTTGACCGTGGAGGAATCGTAGGCCTTGACCGTGGAGGAATCGTAGGCCTCGACCGTGGAGGAACCGTAGGCCTTGACCGTGGAGGAACCGTAGGCCTCGACCGTGGAGGAACCGTAGGCCTCGACCGTGGAGGAACCGTAGGCCTCGACCGTGGAGGAATCGCAAGCAAAAGCGCGGGCATTATAAATTGAATGACATCCTTTTAGGTAAATGCCCGCTCCCGTTAATTCCTCTTCCGTAAAATGCTCTTCGAGGAAAGCCGCATCGATAATACGGGCCGTTGACAATACCCAGCACCAGTTGTCGGTGATCGCTTTCAACAAGTCTTCTTTGCTCTCGGCCATCAGGCCCATTCGGTAGCCGTCCTCACATGCGCTAGCGGCTTTCGCCCTTTGCAATAATTCTTCTTTTAATTCTTTGAAATTCATGATTTTATGTATTAAGATCGTTTCATTCTTAATTGCCGGGTACCCTTTAGTACATTTCCCTCTTCGATAGCCTTTTCTATATCGACGGCACGGTAGTAGACAACGCCTTTAGCCTTCGTAATCAGATTGCCGTCTATATCATAGTATTCTTGGAAATCAAACTTATAGGGTTGCAAAAACCCCCTTCTGGTAAGGGCCTGTATCACAGTTCGATGATACATCTTGTGCGCTTCCGACTGAATCAGTAGTATGCGCGGGTTGTCCTGAAACTTTTTCTGCTCATCCCGGAAAACCTTGATAGCCGCTTTCGCTAGAGCATCATAGTCGATATTCACGGTGAACTGAGGGATGTTTGCAGCCAGCTCTCGAGCTTGGTCGAGAATGCCGGCTAATGGATTGTTTACTGTAGCCATAATGGTATGGTTTTATTGTGGTTAATTTTTATAGGGTTTCCGCTTGACACCGAAAATCTTCGCATAAAAATCAACAGGGTCATCCATCAAAAAGTCAAATCTAAACCCCGGTTCGGAACGGAGGTGAGTAGCTTTAGGCACGGCCTCTTCGCCGGCATTCACAAAATCGTAGAACTGCTTGGCAGTGTCTAGGAACGGCCCGGGTACGTCCTTCGTAGCCGTGAAACGAAACCGGTTCGGCACCAGTACTTCGATGGCCTTGCATAGGCACATAAGCCGGATTTCTTTGTCAGATAGTTGATTCATTGTTAGTCGTTTTTTATGAGTTCAATTTGGGATTCATCAACCCAATATTCTACCGGCTTTTTCCCGTCTATGCATTTACCGGTTAGTAGTATACGGGGGACGCCATATACATATTCACACCGAGCGGTTATGATGCCTTCAAACCCGCTAATTTTGTCTTTCGCTGTTTTTCCTAAATTTTTTTCCATGATTCAATTATTTTAAAGTGATAAAAATTAAATCTCGCACCCAGTCGAGTCTATAAGTGTAGCTGCCTTTTTCGCGGCCCATTAGTTCTAGCTCCTTTTCCACGTCAGATAAGGATACTTCGGTATTATCCCAGGTCATTACTATTTTACCCTCCTGGCTAACCATAACCGATAGTATATGCCGTTGATCAGTCAAGAAAGCTTTAGCCTGCTGCAAGCTTTCGAAGAAGTTGTTTGCAGCTGTTTCGTAGCTCGTTGTTTCGTTCATAATCGTATAAATAAGTCGTTGATTACAATCCTAATACTTCTCTTACTATAGTTGGGGGGTATGATCTGAAACATCTACATTGTAGGTTTTACAATACCATTCGAAAACGTCTTTACCCTCTTCGTCGCCAAGCTCTTTTGCAAGAGCCGCTAATATGTGACGCATTGTAATATTTTCTTTTCTCATAACCGTTTGATTTAAAAAGTAAAGGCCTATCTTTTCATTACCTTAATGTGGCTGCTAGGTAATTACTCGGATAAGCCTTCTGTTAGTTTCCTTCTGTCTACGGATAGCAGCCACGCGATCCGCTGTTAATTTTCCCTAAGAGATTTATAGGGTTTTTGTTGGAAGGAAAAAAGGAAGTCGCTACATTTGCCTTTGAAGTATGTATGTAAGCGCGGCTCCGGTCGCGACAGCCTTTTTTGTGTCCTTCTGTGTCAGTTGTGAACTGATTACGGATGCAAATATATGGCGAAATATCGTCTATGCAAGCATATTAGACGATATTTCGCCACAATTAACAATTGTTTATAATTTGAAATCATATGAAAGATTCCGATTTATCTGTAAATGAGAGAATTAAAAAAATTTCAGAGATTTTTTATAGTGGCAATATAACGTCTATGGCCAAATCGACGTTTATAAGTCGCACGACTATTAATAGCATAATCGGAGAAAAACAGGTATCCCCCGGCTACGACGTAATCCGTCGTATACTAGAGGCCCCACCCCTGAAAGATCTTTCCTCTGATTGGTTGATTACCGGAGAAGGCCCCATGCTTAAAATCGATCAGCCTACCACTGTTCAGCAATCCGGACGAAGTGCAAACTATCAAGGCACATTTACAGAGCCGATAAATACCATTATGGGTAGCGGCAACTCAATCGGGGGAATCGCCCGGGAAAGAATCGCCCAAAAGAAAGCCGAAAAAGGGATTGGTACCCACCCCGAAGCAATGCAGCTAAAGCACGAAAACCAATTATTGAACCTGGAAATAGAAAAATTAAGAGTTGAAATTGAACATCTGAAATCGACTATTGAATTTCAACAAACCTTTATTGAAGAGAAAGAGAGAATGATAAAAATATTACTTGAAAAGAAATGATTCAACAAAAACCACATACAATAATTAAATAAACCTTAAATTTATATACTATGATATATTGGTTACTATTGGGAATGATTGTTTTTGTATTATTTTTCGGAGGCAGAGACGTATTATGCTGGTATTGGAAGATAAACAAAAGCATTGAAAACCAAGAAAAGATTATCGGGCTTTTGCAGCAACTCGTAAACAAAACAAGTATTAAGGAACCCGCTGTTGACATCAACTACGCGGGCTTGCTGGGAGAACATGTACAAATAACCCAAAAGAACGGGCTAACTCTAGCGGGTAAGGTCATTCAATCGGAAGACCCCGGCAAATATATCTCCCTATTAAGTGAAGGCAATGTTAAAAGAATAGGCGTAGAGGCTATAAGAGATGTAAAAATTACCCAATGACAAATTTAAACAATTAAATACTTGAACACATGAAAAAAGCATTACTATTATTAAGCATTCTTGCGTTTTCATCTTGCGTACAATTCAAGGGATATACTGCAATGATAGATTTTCGACCTTACTTAGAGGAAGGTTTTTTCGTTACCCGGAGTAATACTGTTATATTTGAGTACGAGCCTATCGGATATGTAGAATCTGTAGTTTATTCGGGGGAAGATAAAGGTAGTAGAATAGAAAATAAGTATAAAAAAGAATTTGAAAAATCTTATATTACTACTACAAAATGGCGGAATGCCACAAGTGAGGATGCAATGAAAGCCCTGGTCGAAAGATGTAAACAAGCAGGGGCAAACGGATTAATAGATATTCGTTTTGAAGTGTTAACGGATTCTCACGGCAACAAGAGAGGAACTTACGCCAGCGGTATGGCCATAAAAAGAAAATGATTTATGTTGCATAACATAGCCAGTCATTTAACTTAATTCAATATTTTTTCATAAGTTTGTGTAGATTTATCAAACCTAACATCTACCAACCCATGAATGTGCATCAAGTAGTCAATAACTCCGAAGTGAGTTATAAAGGGAAATTTAACGAAGTTGTAACCGAAGTTAGTAATAACGAGAAAACCAACACCACGCAGGCTATGTTTGAAATAGAAAAATTTTCTATGAATAACATTAAGCTAGTAGAAGGAATAAAGATAGTAATTGCCAAGGCATTTGACAATAACATCAGCACTTTCGCAGAAATGGCGGAACTCTCGACGGAATATATTACCGCTTTTCTCACCGGTGCGCTACCGGATATACCAGCCGCCCAGGGCACCGATACCGCCCAGGGTGGGAAGTACATACAAATTGGGGATCGTTCGGATACGGCTTTTACCGGAAGCAACTGCACGCATAACCATTACAACAACGATAAAACCATCATTGAAGACCTTCACGCACTGATCAGGGATAAAGACAATATTATCAAGCAGCAACAGGAAGTAATAGCTTTTTACCGAAAGCAATGCGGGGAAGGTGAAGCCGCAAACTAGCCCTCACGCCTTCCCTCTCCCTTTCTGCTTATCCGCCCTAGGAATCTCCTAGGGCAATCTTTTCCTTTCCAAAAACAAAATCCATTACCTTGCGTATTACCCGATCAACCCTCGTGAAATCCGGCTTTACGTACGTATCGGTCATATCAAACCCCGAGCGGTGTGTAAGGCATAAGGCTACGTCTTCCATGCTTACACTGCAATCGTTCCGGGCGATAGTGGCAAAGCTATGCCGGGCCGCGTAGAACGTGATCGGTTCTATGCCTAAATCCCTGCACATAATCTTCATGCCGTACAAGAGAGCCTCGTTCGCTTTTGCCGTGCTGGCAAATGATTGATATATGTTGAATACGCGCCTACCGTCCGGATCGCGGTATTTGTCAAATATACTTTTCGCCTCGTCTACAATGGAGAGGGAAATAAAAGCCCTATCTTTCTTTCTATCCTTCGTTTTTGTCCGGCAATACTCTAAGCGGCCGCTCTTATATACATCACAGCTAAAAATGTCGGCCATATTCATGCCCGCCAAACAAAACGACAGCAAAAACATATCCCGGGCAAATACTTCGTGTCCGCTTCGGGATTTTTGGGGTGGATCGTACGCGGCAATCCGGCGGATAATGGTAACGTCCAGGGCCTTTTTGCGGAAAACGGTATTTACATTGGGGGTATAGTTCTTAAACGGGTTGCGGGTTATAATAATGTCCCCAGCTTCATAATCGTTGTAAGTAGTCAGCATCTTATTAAACAGGGTTTGCATTGCCTTCATGTATGTTTCAATCGTCGAATCTTTGAGCGGTTTTTTGCCCTGTTTCTTTCCATCTAACGGGTTTTTCCCCGGTGCACGAAGCCATGCTTCAAACCGTTCTAAAAATGCTCCTGTAAGCTGTTTTATGGGCAGGTTGGCCGTCCCTGTAAATCTACACAGGTTTTTTATCAGGCTGAACACAATCCGCTTTCGTCCGTTCTCCTTCATTCCCTCGAGATATTTGTTGGCGAACTCGAGAAAGTCTATCCCTTTCCTTTCGTTTATCTTTCTTTTGAGCAAATCCACGACTGCCCGAGCGTTCTCGCAGTCATCTATTAAATAGTCATTCGTGTTAAGGATTCCACGCATCTCCTTTACCTTATCGTAAAGAGCTTCTTCTACGTCTTTATCAGTTAGCCGCCCTAGTGATTCCTTTCCTTTGAAGCGGACTAAATGGGTAAATATCGCGGTTGGCATATACGCGATAGTGCGATTGTGGATTATCCTAATTTTAGGATTATACGTGCCGTCGGCTTTTTTGTGGTGCCTCATAACCACCCATGAAATTGTGGCCATATCTTAAAAACATTTGTGTAACATCCGTGAATCAAAGATCGTAACTACTACAATATTCAAAGATATAGCCTGTTTTAAAAAATTATAAATGCCTGTCAGACAGCAAAAAGCGTCGTATTTAACAAATGCCATTTGCGTATGCAATTGTTAAATTGCTCTTGCCGGTGAAATTCGGATTACACTGCGATGAAATTTCCGGGGATTGGGAGAGGCAAAAATTTTGCTTGCAATTGATTGATTTACAGCGTATTGCAAAAAGACATCCAAAAGGGGGGCTTATTGTATTTTTTTTACTTTATGCAGAAGGGGTTTTCAGCTTTTTCGGAAGGGAAATCGGTTGTTCGGAATGGCGGCGGCGATGCCGACTTTTTCTTTTACTTTTAGACGGAGCCAAAAGCAACAAAAGATCAAGGCCTGAACCTCAAGGAGCGGGAAACCATTTAGTTTATTAGAAAGGTTGAGAGAAAAAACACCTCAGGGGCCATTCCTTTACCATTGACTGTCATCGGTAAACAAAGAACGGAATATAATACTTTCTTGTCATACAGAATGATGTCAACTTTATACACTGCTCTAAGAGAACAATCCAAAAAAAATTTGAATACTTGAATGAAGCAAAACATGCACCTTGTGTTCCTTCTGCAATATATTTCAACAACTTGCCCCTATTATCTACTTTGCGAAGTTATGTGCGACTCTTTTATCCTATCATTCAAATCCTTGATATTGTTTACCAACTCTTCAAATGAAACAGACTCACCATATATCATGTGCAGCCGCATATTTTCGTAATCAGCCTTCCACTGGTCTATAATAGAAGCCGGAGGAAGGATGTTGAGGGTAGCCGGATAAAGCGTATCATAATCGAAGCCACGTAAACCGATGAATGCGCGGCGATGTTCAATCACTTGACGGTAAAGCTCTACATCGTTTATGGCACGCTCGGCTATCCTTTTTTTCAGCATTTGCCCGATGTCGTACATGTGGCGTGACATACGCTCCACACGAATCAATTCCTTCGGCTTGGCAAACTCCTCATGCAGCAGAAATACTTTTTCAAGGAATGTGCGTTCAGGAAGAACAGCACATACCATGAACTTAGGTTCTGCAAAAGGAGCCTTCGGATACACCTGGTCTATCATCGCATCAAGAGCAACCTTGCTTACAGGTTCACTCATTGACCTGCCGCTTACTTCCACTTTCACCTTTGGCAAGATATACTGCCCATCCTTTCCATCTATGGAAAAGGACAAAACCGAGTCGTAGTCGACGTTTATTACCTCTGGGTCAGTGGTGGTGACAGAGGTTATATCAACATTTACCTTGAAGTTTTCTTTTGAGATACCACCCTTGTATAACTGTTCCGCCAAATCGTGTTGCATAGTCTCTCTTACAAAGGCACAAGCAGCACGGCGCAACTTGTCGCTGATTTGTGTTTTTGACAATGTTCCGCTGAAACCAAGATATTCCCTGTCAATGGCGATGTCTATGTCCTCTGAAAACCGGTCAATCAGATGCCAGCACTTGCTCAGCGACGTGCCACCCTTGAAAGACAGATGATCCGCATACGACAAACTGAACATGGCACGAAGGACAGCCGTTACCCACCAGTCCTTTTCTATAACCTCTCGTTGCCGGATGTTCAGCTCCGTGGAAACACGGTCGAGTATATCTATGCGGTCTTCTTTTGACAAGTCTATAAATTTCATCGCTGCAATATCGTTTTTACCCATGTCGGAGCAAGCACTATATCATGCTTGAAATCTTGTTCCGAAACATGCTCTGTTATCATACTCTTGATTTTTCCTATTTGTGCTTCCGTTATTGCCCTCTCGCCAATTTCCCGCATGGCAAGTACGGCCAATTGCATCAATTTGGATTGGTAGGCAAAATTACCCAAATCATTACTATGGCGAAATGTGATGCTTTTCCCCTCGCCAAACTTTACTTGCCGTGCAGAACCATCCGTTATGTAAACAATGTTGGCCGGTACTTGTGTAGACAATCCCAATCTGTTAAGCGCATACGCTCCAGTCGGAATGATACGTGCATTGTCCCTTTGCGCAATCTTTTGGGCAATAGCATCTAATGAAGGTTCGCGCCATGTACCATCCCACTTGTCATATAACGGAATATAATAAATACCTTTTGCAAAGCGGTGTAATTTCCCATTGCGGCACAAGCGGCTTAATCCCGAGCGAACTGCATCGGGAGTGCCACACGTCGTGAAATCATCCGGAATAAGTATTGTACCCTCCTTAGCCTGTTCCACCATATTGTACATCGCCTTATAAGAACTGTTTGTCCCCATAATTCTATGTTTTGCCACAAAGTTAATGTATTTTTGTGGCAAGTCGTGTTTTTTGTGGGAATTATTTGTTTCACATTCCTGATAAGGTTCTACACTCTGCTCGCAGATTTTTTTTGCAGACAATATGGAATAATATTCAATGAAGACGTTTCATCTAAGTCTCTCCTATTGCGGGCGGTACATTTTTTAGCAAGAGATATATTCCTATTCAAAGTCTCTTATTTATAATCCCGATTTTAAACTCCTCGAATTCGAGAGATTTAAAAAGGAAGCAGTGATAAAAAGAGAGGCGGCGACCCGTCACGGGCCGCCTGTGAAAAGTCCATATTAACATCTACCTCTCTAGAAATCCGGTCCTTATTTCCTTTCAACTTTGTTTCTTCACCTATCTTCGTTTTGATTCTTTGAAGCAATGATAGTGCAAACCGAGCGCAGAAACAAAGCTTGCTTTGTCTATGCCGAGGCGCAGCCTATCTTCGCTTTGATTCTTTGAAGCAAAGGTAAGCATTAACCGAAAGCGGAGGCAAAAAAAACCGATCATTCATTGATAGCTTATTTCCATATTTTTATAAAAAATGCGAATATTTTGAATAACGCAGTTTTGCCAAGAACTTAAAAGTACATACCTTTGTTAAAACGTAAACAAAGCAGGAAAGAAATACACGATGGATAAAAAAACGAAGCCGCAATCAGAAGGCACTTGTCATCAAGGATTTAACGTAAAAAGATTACGTCATTCCATGAACTGGACACAAGCCGAATTCGGGCAGTTGGTAGGGATGAGCGTCCCCACCATAAGCCGCTACGAAAGCCAGGAAAAATTAGACTCCGAAGTATTAGACCTTTTTTCCAAAACATTACGGGTAGATAAAGAGATTATTATGAACTTGAAAAAAGACGAACCTGTGATTAATTTTGAGCATAATACATTTTCTGGCGGGATGAACGCCCTTAGCGGCAGATCTGACACCAATCAAAACATTGAAGACTCGAAAAAATTGATGGAGATGATCGAAAAAATGTGCAAAGAAATGAAAGACCAATACACAGGCATCATCCAGGATTACAAAAAGATGTTCGAAGCTTCGCAGGCGGAACTTAGGAACTTAAAAGAAGAATTGAACAAAAGAGAGCACTCTGCCAACCGGTAGCCGTACCGACCATCCCCCATAAGGCAACTGCCCGAAAGCGCCCGTTCGAAACCAGGGCGGCCTATCTCGCCGCCCTCTGCCATCCTGCGGTTCCCGCCACTATTTTAAAGCCTTGCGAATACCCTCTTGTACCAAGGTTTTCATTACCTCGTAACCTGCCGGCGTGGGATGCACCCCGTCGGCCGAATAAACGGCAGGCAAACCGCCCCGGTCGTCTTTCAAAGCCGTATGATAATCCACGTAAGGGATACCCTCCTGGTCGGCATAGCCTTTCAGCATTTCATTCAAACGAAGAATCTTTCCGGCCGGCTCCAAACCCTGGCGCCAGGGAAAATCGTAGGCCGGCAAAATGGAACAAAGCACCACCCGGATACCATGCGCCCGGGCCAATTCCACCATTGAGACGATATTTCCGAAGGTATGTTCGGGCGCAATATAGCCGTTATTGCCCGCCACGTCGTTGGTTCCGGCCAGGATGACCACCGCTTTGGGCTGAAGGTCGAGCACATCGGCGCGGAAACGTACCAACATTTCGGCCGTAGTCTGCCCGCTTATTCCGCGGTCGAGATAATTATGGTCGAGAAAGAACAACGAATCGGCCCGCCACCAATGATCGGTAATGGAATTTCCCATAAAAACCACATGGGCCGGAACCTTCACCCTTCGATTCGCTTCGGCATAACGGCCGAATTGCGCCCAATCTTTTTGCTGGGCCCACAAACTACCGGCCATCAACACAGCGGCCGTACAAATCCCGAGAAGGCGGGAAAGCCTTTTTTTCTTCTTATCCATAGGTAACAACTTCATAGGTAACAACTTGTTTTTCATATGCCGGCATCTTCTCAACCCTTAGGCAAGCCCGCGCCCGAAAAAACGGAAAACGAGCCGCGGCCCCGTAGCCGAACGGGCCGGATACAAAGATAATACATAATTCATTTCCGTTGAAAGAAAAAGCATTTTGTATTGTTTTCGACCAGTTAAGAAGAAATCACGACGATTTTTTTCGAAACAGAATGCCTTACATTTGCCCCTACCTAAACACAGGATGAAAAATGTTCATGCAAAAACTCTACTTCTTGTTGTCGATAATAGGCTTATCGGCATGCGATTTGATTGACTATCACCCTTACGACGGCCGGCTGGACGGAAAGACGGAAACGGCTATCAACCGCAACAATATCCAACGCATCCAAACCCAATGCCAAGGAAAAGACACCCTCAGGTTTGTCGTGATGGGCGATTCGCAGCGCAGTCTGGATGAAACGCAAGACTTCGTGAGCGCGGTAAACCGGCGCGCCGACGTGGATTTCGTCATTCACGGCGGCGACATGGCCGACTTCGGAATGAAAAAAGAATACGAATGGACGCACGAAGTGATGTCGAAACTTTCCGTGCCCTACGTGGCTCTGATCGGAAACCACGATATTATCGGCAACGGCGACCAGGTGTACCGGAAGATGTACGGAGAAGAAAACTTCTCCTTCATAGCCGGACACACCAAATTCGTTTGCCTCAATACCAATGCCATCGAATTCGACTATTCGCATCCGGTACCCGATTTCAATTTTATCAAAAAAGAAATAGACGATCCCGCTCCCTACGCCCAGACCGTCGTCGCGATGCACGCCCCGCCCGGATCGGAACAGTTCAACAATAATGTGAAAGAGGTATTCCAGGCTTACATCAAACTCTTTCCCGACCTGCTCTTTTGCGTGCATGCCCACAATCACAACGTATCGGAAAACGATATTTTCGACGACGGGATTATGTATTACGGTTGCAGCAATATGGCCAAGCGTTCCTACCTCTATTTCGTTGTCACCCCGCACGATTACCGCTATGAAGCCGTCACGTTTTAAGCTCTTGCTGCTCTGCCTCTTCGTAGCGGCAGCAGGCGCGCGGGCGCAAGACGATTTCTACGCCCGCCGGGTAGAACGCTATGCCTCGGCCTGGCAGAAGCTGATTCCGCGGTATACCAAATTGCAGTTTGCCGGCTCGATGGGGATGTTTTCGTTGGGCCCGGGCTGGAACTACGGCAAAAACCATTGGGAAACCGATCTGCTGCTGGGATTCGTGCCCCGCAATACCGACGAGCATGCGATGGCGACCATCACCCTGAAACAAAACTATATACCCTGGCATATTCCCCTGGGCAGCCGCTTCCGGATCGAGCCGCTCACGGGCGGGTTGTATATCAACACCCTTCTCGACGGCGATTTCTGGACTAAGAACCCCGATCGCTACCCCAACGGGTATTATACTTTTTCCACCCGGGTACGGCTGCATGTTTTCCTCGGGCAGCGCGTCACGCTCAATTTGCAACGGCAAAAGCGATGGAACAAATCGATTACCCTCTTCTACGAGCTTTCTTCCTGCGATCTTTACCTGATCAGCGCATTTACCAATCATACCCTGCGTCCGCGCGATTATCTGAGCCTCTCTTTCGGCGTGAAATTGCAGATCTTGTAAAAGCAGCGCGCACGGAAAGGAATTATTTCCTACCTTTGCCCCTCTTTTTTACCAACTAAACCAGACGCCGGCGCCTTAGGGCTGCTCCGGCCAACAACTCTGACAATATGATTTCAATAGACGCTTTGACGGTGGAATTCGGAGGGACGACGCTTTTTTCCGATGTTTCTTTCGTCATCAACGAAAAAGACCGGATCGCCCTGATGGGCAAAAACGGAGCCGGCAAATCCACTTTATTGAAGATTCTGGCCGGCCGGCGCGAACCGAGCCGGGGCAAAGTGTCGGCGCCCAAAGATACGGTCGTCGCCTATCTGCCCCAGCATCTGATGACGGAAGACGGCCGTACCGTATTCGAGGAAACAGCCCAGGCTTTCGCCCACCTGCACCGGATGGAGGCGGAAATCGCAGCCTTGAACAAAGAGCTGGAGACGCGTACCGATTATGATTCGGAGAGTTATTACGAACTGATCGAACGGGTATCTACCCTGAGCGAGAAGTTCTATTCCATCGAGGAAATTAATTACGATGCCGACATCGAGAAGACGCTGCTCGGCTTGGGCTTCAAACGGGAAGACTTCAACCGCCAGACCAGCGAGTTCAGCGGAGGCTGGCGGATGCGCATCGAGCTGGCCAAGCTGTTGCTGAAAAAGCCCGACGTATTGTTGCTCGACGAGCCGACCAATCATCTCGACATCGAATCGATCGGGTGGCTGGAAGACTTCCTGATCGACAACGGGCAGGCGGTAGTCGTCATCAGCCACGACCGGGCGTTTGTCGACCGCATCACTACCCGCACGATCGAGGTGACGATGGGGCGCATATACGATTATAAGGTGAACTACAGCAGCTATTTGCAGTTGCGGCGCGAACGGCGCGAGCAACAACAGAAGGCGTTCGACGAGCAGCAGAAGATGATTGCCGAAACCAAGGAGTTTATCGAGCGTTTCAAGGGCACGTATTCGAAAACCTTGCAGGTGCAAAGCCGCGTGAAGATGCTTGAAAAGCTGGAATTGCTGGAGGTAGACGAAGAGGATACCTCGGCGCTCAGGCTGAAATTCCCGCCCTCGCCCCGGTCGGGTTCGTATCCGGTGATTATCGAAGGGCTGTCGAAGCGCTACGGCGATCATCTGGTGTTCGATAACGTGAATCTGACGATCGAGCGGGGAGATAAGATTGCCTTTGTGGGGAAAAACGGCGAAGGGAAATCGACGTTGGTGAAATGTATCATGAAAGAAATCGATTTCGACGGCGCGCTGACGCTGGGGCATAATGTGAAAATCGGGTATTTCGCGCAGAACCAGGCCTCCTTGTTGGATGAGAACCTGACGGTTTTCCAGACCATCGACGATGTGGCCGAGGGGGATATCCGGACGAAAATAAAAGATTTGCTGGGGGCTTTTATGTTCGGCGGAGAAAATTCGGCCAAAAAGGTGAAAGTGCTTTCCGGGGGCGAGCGTACGCGGCTGGCGATGATCAAGTTGTTGCTCGAGCCGGTGAACCTGCTTATTCTCGACGAGCCGACCAATCATTTGGATATGAAGACCAAAGACATCCTTAAACAAGCGCTTCTGGATTTCGACGGAACCTTGATCGTGGTCTCGCACGACCGCGATTTCCTGGACGGCCTGGTTACCAAAGTATATGAATTCGGCCGGCAAAAGGTGACGGAACATCTGGAAGGCATTTACGAGTTCATGCAACGCAAAAAAATGGAGAACCTGCGGGAATTGGAACGCAAAAGCTAGCTTCCCGCCGCGCAATCAAATCCTCACCCCCAGGCTCAACATCACGTCATAGGTAGAGCTGTCTATATCGTCATAATATTTATAATGGGTGCGGCGGGAAAAGTAGCGGTTGCTCAGCACCACGCTCCACCGTTCTTTATACAGGTAAAACAATTTGGTCGAGAAAACCGTCAAACGGGCATTGCTCCTATCTCCCTGCACGTTCAGCGAAGTCACGTCCGCCTTGTCCCAGTCTATGTCCGGGTCGTAGCCTTTCCAGGTAAAGATATGGTAGTTTTCCAGATCCAGCAAAAGCCCCCATCGTTTGTTGTATGTCAATCCGGTAAATGCCTTTACGCTATAGCCGCTTCCCAGGTTGTAATCGCGTTCCTCCAGTTTGAGGTAGTCGGATATGCTGGCGCCCAACGCTACGCCCGTGGCGTAAAACTCGGCAAAAATATCGACCTTGTCTTCGGCGGTAGCTTGTTTGTAGTAAATCAAGCCGCCTCCCAGCGCGGCGGCTTCCGAAATGCGGTAAGGGGCCACTTTCACGGAACTGGTGGATTTGAGCTGCGAATCGTAATAATCGAAATGTTGGAAAACACCGGCCGTCAGCGCGCGCGGGCCCTTGGCCCACACCCGTTTTCCCCAGATAGCCCCTACGGCATTCACCTGGCTTACCAGGGGTTGGGCCGAAAAGCAATCGAGCCCGAAACGTAGCTGGAACCATTCGTAAGGCGAGTAAAACTCGTCGTCGAAGGGATTGCCGTAATCCAGCCGCAGCGAGATGTTCATGCTGGTGGTGCCGTGCTTGGAGTTTTCCTGCTCGGCCAGGAAACGAGGCCCGATATTGACCATGAAAGTAACCGGAACCGACGTGTACGTGCGTCCTTTCGAGGAGCTATGCCGCCATGCCTGGCCGGTTACCAACCGGTTCAGGGCCCGTACCGGCGACAACACCCCGGCCAGCACTTCCCGCCCCGCGCGCTCCAGGCCGCGGGTACGGTCGTCGATGAAAAGGTCGGACAGCCGGTAGGTGATTTCGCCCAGTTCTACCCCGCCGAAGCTGGTGGCCAGCATATCGTTGATGGAAGGCGGTTCGGTCTCCAGGAAAAATTCCCACATCAGGCTTCCTCCTACCGTATAGGGTATCGATTGCCAGAAGTTCATGCCGTTGCTTCGCGCGGCGTTGAAATACAGGGAGCCGTGGTAAGGATGGGAAACCAGGTTGGTAGAAAATTTATCGGTATCCCAGACGGGGCCGGTTTTGAAATTGCGTTTGATGGTGTGGCCGTTGATCTTTGCAAAATCTTCTTGCATGATAAAACGATCGAAAGCCCAGACGGCCATGTTCAAGCCGAATACTTCGCCGGCTGCCAGCCAGGGCCGCTTGGGCTGGAACAGGGCTGTGTCGCTTACGTAATTGCGAAAGTTCATCTGGGGAAAATGTTGACTCCATGTCCATTGGGTAGTAGTCAGAAGCAGAAGCGCTGCGATTACATATTTATTCATACATCATCTTTAAAAAATAAATCATCCGATTTTCCGGGTACAAACTTATAGATAATAACCCGCATCGGATTCGTTTGGTTTAAATTATTGTTCGGCGCAATCATGCAGATTTCAAACTATTCCGTACTTTTGCGGGAAAAAACAAAATGATAGATTTTATCACCTTTTGCGACTATACGGGGACGTTCGCTTTTGCCATCAGCGGCATCCGTTTGGCTTCCGCCAAGCAATTTGACTGGTTCGGGGCCTATGTGGTAGGAGTGGTAACGGCGGTGGGGGGCGGTACGATACGCGATATACTGCTGAATGCCACCCCTTTCTGGATGGAACAGGCCTCGTATCTGACTATTTCGGCTTTGGCGTTGCTTTTCGTGATTATCTTCCGCAGGTATGTGATTAGCTTGAAAAATACGTTTTTTATTTTCGATGCCATCGGCCTGGGGCTTTTCGGGGTAGTGGGTATCGAAAAGGCGTTGGCTTACGGTTTCCCCATGTGGGTGGCCATCGTGATGGGTACCGTTACGGGGGCGTTCGGGGGGATGATACGCGATATTCTCATCAATGAGGAGCCTTTGATTTTCCGGAAGGATATTTATGCCTTGGCTTGCGTGTTCGGGGGATTGATTTATTATGCCTGCATGCAGACGTCGCTCAGCGCGTCGATGATACAGGTTATTGCCGCAAGCAGTATTTTCCTGGCTCGTATCATTGCCGTGAAGTATCACATCAGCGTGCCGGTATTGAAGGGTGACGAATAATTGCCCTTTTTGCAAAAGCCGGCGTTCAACAGGGTACTCCGGCAGGAAGTACCCCCTTCATGCGGCGACGTACGGATAAGCATATAGGCTTATCCGGTCTTCATGGCGGCAGCTTTCTTTCTTCCAGGCAGTTCCCCCCCTGCATCGTAGCCGGTTTTCATCCGGGCGGCCCGAAAAGGATTTTTCTCGCGTTGTTATTCAAACAGGGAGTGATCTTTTCTGGGCCTTAGGATGATTAGTTTACGGTAATTCCTTCCGCAAAGGCATACATGTCGGGCAACTCTTGCGAAAAAAACGTCGCCGGACTTTCATACATCTTTAAAAAGTCGGAAGCGGAAGCGTGGCCGGAATAAACGGAAAAGAAATGGTTGCCTGTTTCCGCAGGGTCGTATTTATTGCGCCAGAGCACGATCAGGCTAACCGCCTGGCCGGCGGCGGGAGAAAGGATTTGCTTTGTCCAGTAGTTTCTTTCGGGGCTTCCGTTGTCTTGGATGCCTTCCACGCCTGTTTCGGTTACGCCGCACGGTTTCTTCAGTTCGCCCGAGAGCTTGGAGAGGACGTGCAGGTTGGTGGTGAAGGTCGTCGGATTCAAACCGTGGTAACAGTCCATTCCCAGGAAATCGACGAAATTATCGCCCGGCCAACGGTACAGGAAATCGTTCCGGCTCTTGGGAGTGTCCATTTGCGGCGAGATGGCATAAATAAAGGTATGCACTTGTTTGACGTCGCGCAGGTAAGTAACCGTAAACTGCCAGAGGGCGATAAATTCGGCTTGCGTAGTGCAACTGCTCCCCCACCACGACCAGCTTTGGGTGTGTTCGTGGAAGGGACGGAAGATGACGGGGATCGGTTCGCCCCGGTTTCCTTTCAGGGAAGAAGCAAAGTCGGCCAGGCGGTCGAGCCATTGCTTGAAACGGCCGTTCACGGCGCTCCCGTCTTTCAGTATTTCCCGGACGACTTCTTTGCTGGAATTGTCCCATGCGTCGCCATCGGTCAGCGGGTTGTTCAGATGGCAGCAGGCAAGGATCACTTCCCCGCGGTGGTAGGCTTCCGTCAACACCCTTCTTCTGATTTCGTTCTCTTTGCGATGGGTTTCCTCCCGGCAACGGTCGTCCATGATCGTGGCCAAGTCGAGGCTGCATACGGCCGGGTAATCGCCGCATACATCTTTGGTGTCGGAACGTCCCGGCTCGTTATACCATTTACGCCCGTACCAGAGGTCGTCGTGATGGCCGAACATAAATCCTTTGTCGCGTATCGCCCACAGGTTGGAATAGAGGGCTTTGGTTTCTTCCGTCGCTTGTTTGTCGACCAAGGTCAATTCCGTGAAGGGCTCCGGTCGGGGTTCGGCCGGGGGTATGTCTTCGGCCCCGCTGCATCCGCACCCGAGCGTCGCCAGCGTAAAAAGGCATATCCCGACCGTTCGTTTCTTCATGGCCGTTTTCATGGCCATCTTCATGGCTGTCTTCACGGCTGTCTTCATTACTATCTTCATGGCTGTCTTCATGGCTGTCTTCATGGCATGTTCGTTAATAAAATAAAGGTTTGCGCTTTTAAAACGGTCTGATAGCCGCCGTCGAGGGTAAGGCCGGTTTGCACAGGAACGGGATAACCGTTTTCGTCTGTTTTCATGTTTCCTTCCCGGTAAAGATAACGCGTCATATTTTCCCATTTGCCGGGCAACCGGATATGGAGCCCTTTATCGGCGTCGCTTACGTTCACAACCGCCAGGACCTGTTTGCCTTCGTGCTCGCCGGCTACGGCATAAATGCCCTGGCTGCGATCGTGCGCTATTTTCAAGATGCGGCAGCCTGCGGGGAAATATCGGCACATCAACGCCCAGGTATAATACCAGGGGCGGATTTCTTCTTCTTCCGGAGCGTTGAAAACTTCTTCTCCCAGGATATTCCACATGCCCCACAGCTTGATGTCTTGGGTTTTGCCGGAATCGCCGTTGCTGTGCATCGCGTCGTCGAGCATCCAGGCGGCTATGCCTGCATATCCGCCGTTCATGACTTCCATGCAGAGCAACGCCATGTCAAGGCCGTAAAAGTAATCGTAGACCAACATGTTGGAGTCCGATCCTTTCGTGAAAGGATGGTTCCGCGTCCGCCGGTCGTATTCTTTCATCAAGAGGGAATCGGCTTCCCGCCAATATTTATAACCGGCTTCTCCCAATACGATCTTCTTTCCTCGGGGAACGTATTGCTTATGCCGGGCGAGGATACCGGCGTAACTTCCGCTACGTACTTGGTGTTGGCCGGGATAGGCGTGAATGTCGTACAGGCCGACATGCTCGTCCAGTTGCGCGGCGGTATGCTTTATCCACCCGGCTGCATCGTAGGGAGAGGCGGGGTTCTTATAATCGACCACGACGTCGGGGCCGGCTAGTTTTACTTGCTCCGGCAAACCGGGATATTCTTTCATCTTTTGGGCGAAACGAAGGAACATGGTTTTCCATAATTCGAAGTCGCCGTCGGTCGAGGCCCAGTTACCGTCCGGTTCGTTGAAGATAACGAAATACTTGATGCAGGTAAATCCTAAGTCGTTAACCAGGTAATTCAGATAATCGACCGACATGTCGATCCACGCCTGGTCTGCTTTCATATCCCAGGCCGGGGGGTTGTATTCGCCGTATATAACCATGATCCCGTTGTCGGTGCAATACCGGAGCAACCGGGAAATGGATGCGATGTTACGGGTCTTATCGTATTTCCCGGTTTCGGGGTCGAAGTAGCGGTAAGGGCTGTTTATCATGCAACGGACATATCCCATCCGCATGAAATCGAGCCGTTTGAAGAGTTTTTGCCAGTCGGCTTCCGAAAGGGCCGAACCCCAGGCTTCGGCTTCGTCGTAAGGATCCCACTCCACTCCGTTGCCGAGGTATCCGTCTTGCAGGCTTTCGAAAGACACGGTGATGGTGAGTTCTTCGCGGGGGACGCAAGCATGGAGAGACATGGCAAGGGCAAGGGCGGGAAGAATTGCTTTTAGTTCCATGGGCAGATTGTTGTGTTTCTTACAGAGAGGGTTAATAATTGAAAGTAGTATATACGAGCAGCGACTCGGCGGGGAGTTCAATATTCTCTCCTTGCGCCAGTGCCAAATCGACTTGCTCTTGGTTGGGCAGCAGGGCGTGATCTCCGTCTTTCCGCAAGGCGCCTTCGGCATACAGATAGACTTTCGCATTTTCCAAGCGGGGAAGGCTCTGGCTTTCCAACCGGACCGGTTTGGCCTGGCGGGAGACATTCACGATGGCCAGCAGATAATGTCCGTCCTTTTCAGTCAGGATGCTTTTAACGCACGGATCGCCGGATACATGGGTTTTATATACGGTCGAACCGGCCGGCATATAGCGGCTGAGCAGAGACCAGGCATAATACCACGGCCGCACGTTTTCTTCTTCCGCTCCGAAATATTCTTCTCCTAAAATATTCCAGAATCCCCATACTTTCAGCTTGTCTGGTGTTTCCTTCGAGTGCATGGCGTCGTCGAGCATCCAGGCTATCGATCCGGAGAAACCGCTGTTGACGGTTTGGAAAAGCGCATCGGCCATGTCGGTTCCGTAGAGGTGATCGTAGACAAACATTTGCGAATCGTCTCGCGAGGCGTATCGTTTGGCTTGGGCCCTGCGCATGTTTTCTTTCAGGTAAAGCGAATCGGCGGGTTCGACGAATTTGAATCCGATTTCCCCCATCACGATTTTTTTGCCTTCCGGCACCTTTTCCCGGTAAGCCCGGATAATGTCGGCATACCGGTTGCTGTTGACCGTTGTTTTGGAAGGATAGGTATGAATATCGTACAATTGGATTCGCTCGCCCAGCCGGACAGCGCAACTGTCGATCCACCAAGCTTCTTTCTCGCTCCATATCGCGGCGTCGGGCCCGACGATGCCTACCTGGCTGTGGAGGCCGGCCGCTTCCATGTTCTTATGGAACTCCCGGACGGCGGCCGCCCACAAGGAATAGCTGGTATTAGTAGCCGACCAGTCGCCGTTCGGCTCATTGACGAGGTTATAATAACGGATGCACGAATAGCCTTTTTCGCGAATCAGGAAATCGACGAGCGAAGCGGCATGCTCGAGGTTGGCGGTATGGACGGTTTGCGTCCGCCAGTCGACCATGCCGCCGCCCCAATCGCCTAACATGACGGTGACGTGGCGGCTTTGACAGTAATCCAGCATGTTTTTCAATACTCCTAATCGTTTTTCGAAAGCCGGTTTGCCGTTTTCCAGGAACGAACCGGTATTTATCATTACCCGTATAAATTGCGGACGCATGAAATCGAGACGCTCGTACAGCCTTTGCCAATCGGCTCGGGAAATCGATAAAGGCCCGTGTCCGTAATCCAACTGGTAAGGATCCCATTGGGCGCCGTTGCCGATGTAACCGGTACTGACTACCGTCTTGGTGTCGTAACGGACAACGGCGGCCGGTTCTTTTTCGCAACAACTGCCCAGCATCAAACAGGAAAGAATCGTGGAAGCTATGTGTTTCATAAGCATGGAATTAAAAAGATCTGAATAAACCCCGGGTGGCGGGAAAAGCGAAGGGGGTATCCGACGAACCGGTTTGTCCGGTTGAAAACGCTTTGTCCGGTATCGCGGAAAAGCCCGCATCGGATACGTCCGGCAAAAGGACTTCCGCACAGGTCGGATACCCCGCTACGTTATTCTGTTTTAGTTACCAGCACAAAGTATTTACGCGGTTTTTTGGCAAACTTATCGTAATCGCTGTAAATGTTCGTCCAATCGTCTTGCCCGTTCAATACGAAGGAGAAAGCGTTCGAAGGAATGGTAATGGATTGATCCCATCCCAGGTCGTACGTTCCTGCGTTATCGAGCGAACAGGTCGTCACTTTGCCGTTTTTATCGGTGAAGGTGATCTCCCCGGCGGCATAGTTTCGCGTCCAGCGACTTTCCCCTTCCGGTATCTGACGGTAGAAGTGTTTCAAATCGAGGTCGGTACCCGGTTCCTCTTTGTTCATTTCCCCGTTGAAAATGAAATCGGCATACACCCCGTCCGGGCCTGCTTCATGGATGCAGATACCCGACGTATTGCCTTGGTCGGTAATCTGATCGAGCGTAAAAGTCAACACGTTGTCGCATTCCTTGGCCGGCGCGTACGCCTCATGCCAACACCACGACTTGTTTTGCAGTTGCAAGACGGCGGCGCCGCCATAGTCGGGCCCCGTACCGCCGAATACGATCAGGTCGTCGATCGTCCATTTACCGACCAGGCTTTCGGTAAATTCGTTTGCATAAATCGTATATTCACGTGTCTTCCCCGTAGCCGAGGTCACTATGATGGACGATGTGCGCTCCGGATTGCTGAAATCGAAGGTGCCGCCTACCGGAACCGATGCCGTCGCCTGATAGGAAAGTTCGATCTTTTCCAGTTCCACTTTCGACAAGTCGGTAATGACTCCCGTATTCAGCGTAAGCCGGATTTCTCCCTTCGCATCGTCTATGCGCTGGATTTCGGCGGTACCGACCTGGTTTTTCACTTTGATATGGATGAGGGAACGTTCGTTGTTCCATCCTCCGCCGTTTATATCATCCTGCATATCTTCGACGCATCCCTGGAACAGGACGGACAGGATGAAAAACAAACCGTATTTTATAAGCTGATTCATGACACGCTGTTTTTAAATGATTATCTTAAACTACCATTCAGATTGATTTCCGCCTGCGGCAAAGGGTAGAAGGTGTATTGTGCTTCGGATAAGCCGGCATCCTTCACTTCCCGGATTTGGCCCACGCGGTTCCAGCGGCGCAGGTCGTACAGATGATCTCCTTCGTACGCCATTTCCCAGGTCCGTTCTTTCAATACCTGTTCGCGGAAATCGCCGATGCTTAAATTCGGAGCCAGATTGCCCAACCCGGCACGCCGGCGGATAAAATTAACCAATTCATACGAACGAGCCGTCGGGCCGGCCGCTTCGGCATAGACCAGCGCTATGTCGGAAAAACGAATCAGGCACGGCCGGGTACTGGTTTTATCGCCGTCGAATTTGGGGTCGATGTATTTACGCGAGAACGGATAAGGGATTTTCCCCGAGCCGTCCGCCTTCCATTCCCCTTTCAAACTGCCGTCTTCATTGTAAACCTTATCGACGATCAGATAGGAACGCCGTTTGTCCGCTTGATCGAAACTATCGTAAAAATCTATTTCCGTGCGATATTCGCCCCAACCGTCATGCGATTTGGTAAACTCGTCGGTATCGCCCTGCTTCAGATACAACGTCGCACCGTCCACATACGGCAAGAACATCTTCGAAATCTTCGAGTACTGCCCTTCGCTTTCACCCGTCCGGTCCATCGACATCAGGAAGATATTTTCACGGCAGCCCGGTTTTTCCACGTCATAAATATCCAGCAGATTATTCTCGAAGCCGTAAACCGCCTGGTTGTCGACCACTTTGCCCGCATACTCCGCGGCTTTGCGGTAAAGCGCTTCCACGTCTTCCCGCATATCCCGGTAAAGAGGTACATTATTGGCTTTTGCCGAAGCAGCATACAAATAAATCTTAGCCAGCAACGCCTGGGCGGCTACCCTGTCGGCCTGTCCCATCTTGGGCGTATCGTAAACCGGCAACAACCCTTCGGCTTTCTGGCAATCGCCGATCATCAGGTCGAAAATCTCGTCCATATTGTTCGCCAGCGGCGTCGACGTCTGGCTCAATGTTTCCACCACCGTCTGATGAAGAGGAACCAGACCGAAATTGCGTACCAAGCTGAAATAATTGTAAGCGCGCAAGAAATAGGCCTGGCCCGTATATTGATCTTTCAACTGCTGGTCGAAATCGCCGCCGGGCACTTTTTTAATCACCGCATTCGCCCGGTTGATCCCGATATAAGAATATTTGAAGAAATTCATCAACGTGCCGTTCGTGTCGAAATTGCTGATTCGCCACAAGTCTAACGCCTGATTATCGGTGGAGGCATCCGATTTGGTGGTAAGCATTTCGGTCGGCATATCCCCCAGAAAGAAAATGGAACGCGAATACTCGATATAGGTCAAGGCCGCATAGGCATAATTGACGGCCGCTTGGGCATCCTCCGTGGATTTGTAGAAATTATCCTCTGAATAGAAACCGTAAGGGTCTTCCTCCAGGCTGCACGAGGGAAGGATGACAGCCAGACAAAGAGAGGCTAAATAAATGATTCTTTTTTTCATGATCGTACATTTTAGAAAGTTACGTCGACACCGACCGTCCATTTCCGCAGACGCGGATAGCCGCCGGAATAAATTCCGTTCTGGCCTACCTCAGGATCGTACCCGTCGAATTTAGTGAATGTATAAAGATTGGAAGCGTTCATAAAGAGCCGCAGCTTGGAAGCAAACACCTTCTGCTTGGGCAGATTGAACGTATATCCCACTGTCAGGTTCTGGATTCGGACAAAAGAACCGTCCTCGATCCAATAATCCGACAACATCGTCTGACGGCCGTCGCGCAAACTCGGATACTTGTTGGTCGGATTATCCGGCGTCCACCTTAGGGGCGCGTTATGCGCGTCGCCGAATGCTTTCGTGTTCAGCACATCGTTGCCGAATACCCCGTTGAAGAAAATACTCGCGTCCAGGTTCTTCCAACGGAATCCCAAGTTCAAGCTGGCCGTGAAATCCGGATTCGGATCGCCGATGATACAACGGTCGTTCTCGTTGATCTCGTTCGTCGTGCCGTCGCCGTCGTAAATGTTTACATATTTGAACTCGCCAGGTTGAGCGTATTCGCCCGTCAATCCCGCGTCTAGTCCTTCCTGCAACGTCTGGACGATCCCGTCGGTCTTGTAGCCGTAGAAAACATTGATGGGCCGGCCGATCGCCAAGATATTGGTGTAAGCCCGGAATTGCTCCCGTTGGTTACCTACCACTTCATATTCCATTCCGGTACGCGGATCGGTTATCAAGCCCGATTCGATGCTGCTTCCCAGATCGAGCACCTTGTTCCGGTTCAACGAGAAAATAAACGTGCCATACACGCTCCAATCCTTCGAGTCGTAGATGTTCGCGTCGATCGTCGCTTCGAAACCGCGGTTGCGGATTTTCCCGTCGTTCACCCACATCCGGTCGTAGCCTGAAGAAAGAGCCAGGTTGCGTTCCCGCAACAAATCCGATGTCTCCTTCTGATACACATCCAGCGTCAGCCGCAACTTCCGTTTCAGGAAAGCCATGTCGATCCCCAAGTCCCATTGCGCCGTCGTTTCCCATTTCAAGTCCGGGTTCGGGATACCGCTCCATACCTTATATATGCCGTCCTGGCCCGTATTGCCCGATACATAGCCGGGGCCGATGGCCGTCACCCAGTTTCCTTCGAAATAATATTTGGTCGTACCGTACCGGCTCAACGTCTGATACGGGCTGATCCCCTGGTTGCCCGAAATTCCGTAACTCAACCGGAACTTCAACTCGTCGAACACATTCCAATCCTTTACGAATCTCTCTTCATGCGCTTTCCAACTGATCGCCCCCGAAGGGAAGAACGCCCATTTGTTATTTTCACCGAACTTGGAAGAACCGTCGGCGCGAGCCGTAAACGTAACCAAATATTTATTGTCGTAAGCATAATTCAACCGGGCCATTCCCGAAATCAATTTGCTTTTCGAGAACCCGTTGCTAATCAAATTCTTCGCTTGTTCGCCCGACGACATATTTTCGTTTCCCAGCGATTCGTTCACAAATCCGCTCGCCGTCAGGTAAGAATCCCTGTACTGATACCACTCGTAGGAATGTCCCAGCATCGCCCCGATCTCATGTTTATCGTCGATTACCTGCGAATAATTCGCAAACGTTTCCGATACCAGGTTTTGATTTTCGGTATTCCCGATGATTCCCCGGCCGCCGTTTTCGTTGCCGACCTGCGTATAGACCTTGGGAAAATACTGGTCTTTGGTGGATTTCCCGAATTTATAATTCAGTTGAGACGTCAAAGCGAGGAACGGAAAGATCTGCCATTCGATAGCTCCCGAAGAAATCGCATCCAGCATTTTCGTCTTATCCTTTTGATTTTCACGGATGGCGATGGGATGGCTGTAATCGGTCGAGTTCGTCCGGTAATAGCTGCCGTCTTCATTATAAACCGGATAAATCGGATTTCGCCAGTAAGCCAAGCCCCCCATCGAGTTGCGATCGCCCAGATAAAGAATATTCGACGCCCGCACTTTCAGGTTATCGTACACCTTATGCTCGATATTGAAATTATATCCTCCTTTCTTATAATCGTCATCCACATACATCCCCTGGTCGGTATAATAATTCCCGCTCAGGTTGAAACTGGTTTTCTCGTTCGCGCTTGAAATCGACACGGTCGTATTGTTCGACACCGGCGCATCCCGGAACACCAATTCATCCCAACGCGTATTCGTCGTCCAGGTGGTCTGCAATTCTTCGATCGACGGATAATACACTCCGGCCGAGTTGATGGCCCCCACATACAGCGGTTGCAACCCGCCGTTGATCCGGCCTTCGTTGTTCAACATCGCCATAAGCACCGGGTCTCTCCATAAATCGAGCTTCGACGAAAATTGCGAAAAAGTAAGCTGCTGTTTCACCGTAACGGACGTCGTTCCCTCTTTCGCCCGGCGGGTGGTTACGATAATGACCCCGTTAGCTCCGCGCGATCCGTAGATGGCGGAAGCCGAAGCATCTTTCAACACTTCCATCGACACGATGTCGTCCGG
This sequence comes from Tannerellaceae bacterium, assembly GCA_048465615.1. Classification (GTDB taxonomy): domain Bacteria; phylum Bacteroidota; class Bacteroidia; order Bacteroidales; family Tannerellaceae; genus Parabacteroides. The sequence goes on along the minus strand of DBFWLD010000008.1, from coordinate 144,098 downwards.
ATTGATCTGTTTCAAATCTCCCGCATCGCCCAACGGAAAACCGTCTACCACGATCAGCGGCGAGTTAGACCCGCGCAGCGAGCTGTTTCCGCGGATACGTACCGTCGAGCCCGAACCTGGGTCTTGCGAGGCATTCACCACCTGCAACCCCGCAGCCCGGCCTTGCAGCAATCCTTCGATCGAGTTGGCCGGAATATCCTGGATGACATCGGTTTTAATACTCGCCACCGAACCCGTCAGATCGCTTTTCTTCACCGAGCCGTAGCCGATTACTACCGTTTCGCCCAGCAAAACCGCATCTTCTTTCAGCCGGATGTCGATTTGCGTCCTTCCTTTTACCGGAACCAATTGTTCGGTCATACCGATATAAGAGAATTGCAAAGTACCGTCAGCCGGAACTCCCGCCAACGAATACCGTCCGTCCAAGTCGGTCGTGGTACCGACCGGCGTGTTGTTCTTTTTAATCACCACCGATACCCCCATCAGGCTTTCGCCATTGGTATCGGTTACTTTGCCTTGAACCGTAAGGGTAGCTGCTTGTTGGGCAGAGGCTATTTCAGCGAAGAAAAGACTCAAGGCCAACAAGAAGGGAAAAAACAGGCTTCCGGAGAGCGAGGTATGCTCTCCTTTTCTTGATTTAATGTTCATAAAATGTAAGTTTTAGATTATGATTGATTCAAAACCCCGTCGTTGTGGTTTTTTCCAGATAGTCGCAGTCGTTGTTTTTCCGTATATAAATGAGGTTATTTTATTGTACTTTTTTGAACGATTTCAAGAGTTCTTTCACATTACAAGTCGCCACTCCGACATATTTGTCGGCCCCGCCGTAATACACATACAAGGTATCGCCGACCAATACATTGCCCGTAGGAAAGACACATCCGGCATAATAACCGTTCAATTCATAGTCGTATTCAGGTTCGAGGATATAACCGGGCGATTTGGCGATAATCTTCAACGGATTGTCGAGATCGAGCAAGATAGCCCCGGCCCGGTAATAACCGCGGCCCCCGTTTTCGACACCATGATAAATCACCAGCCATCCCTCGTCGGTGCGAAGCGGAGGGGTGCTTCCGCCCACTTTTTCTTCCCAGGTACCTTTCACGCCCGACAACAACAAATGGCTTTCCTTGTTTTCCCATTCCAGCAAGTCGTCCGAACATTTGATCCAGATCGAGGGGAAATCCACCCCGTAACCATCGCCGACATATTGCTTGGGACGATGCAACATCCAGTACTTGCCGCCGATCTTTTCCGGAAAAAGGATGACGTCGCGGTCGTCCAGCACAGGAGAAGTGACACGGCCCAACCGGCGGAAATGCCGGAAGTCGGCGGTTACGGCCAAAGCCGTGTTGCCCAGGTTTTGCTTTATAGCCTTGGGCGCATGTGGCCCGCATTCCGGCACCCGCACCTCATCATGTTTCAACGTCCAGTATTGTCCGGGAGGAAAAGGGCGGAAAGCATAGGTTACATAATAGTCGTCGTCGAACTTGACGATCCGGGGATCTTCCACGCAACCGGAATCGAAATTCCCTTCGCCCGGGCTGAACGCCGGCTTGTCCGAAATCCGTTGGAAGTGAAACCCGTCGCGGCTGGTAGCCAGTCCCATCCGGATTACATGTTCCTTGTCATTGCCTGCGGCCCGGTAAAGCATGTAAAAAATCCCATTGTCGTAATATACACCCGGATTGCAGGTAGCGAGAGATTCCCATTCGTTCTTTTCCAAAGGAGACAAGATGGGATTGTGTGCATACTTTTGTAGTTTCATTTTCAATTTTATTAGAGTTGAGTTATCTGAACAGAATCCATATCGCAGCGCTGGCCGTCAGCAACATCACCGACCAAGCCAAATAATTGCCGTACCATCTGGCCGACTTCAGCCGGCCGATTTCCCGTTTGAGATCTTCCCGGCGGAAAACCGTATCCGTGAGTTTTTCCGCATCCGTGGGCCGCGAAAACAAGCTGACCGAATAAATCACGAACAAACTAAACGCCAGGAGGAACGGAACGATCAACAAGAAATGCAGGTCGCCGAAGATTTGCCTACGCAAAAAAATCATCCCCACGGCCACTCCCAGCCCTGCAAGCAATCCTGCGAAAGCGCCGTTGCCGTTCACCCGCTTGTTGAAGATTCCCAGCAAAAAAGCCGCCACGACGGGGGGCGAGATGTAAGAAAGCATTTCCTGGTAATATTTCAGCAACGAACCGAATTTCCCGATCTGCGGTGCCCATAAAGCCGCCAGCACGATCACGGCTAACGCCGTTATTTTCCCGACATACACCAGCTTTTTGGAATCGGCTGCGGGTTTGGCCTGCGCATAGAAATCCATCGTAAACAAAGTGGAAGTCGCATTCATAATGGCACTGAGCGTAGAGACGAGCGCCGACAACAAGGCCGCCAGGATCACCGACAACAAACCGGTCGGCAACAGACGAATCACCATCGTCGGATAAACCATGTCGGGCCGTTCCAGACCGGGAAACAGATGCCGGGCTATCATGCCGGGAATAGCGATGATAAACAACGTCGTCAAAGTCAGGAATCCGTTGAGCATGATTCCTTTGCGTCCTTCGTCGACATTGCGCGCGCTCAACACGCGTTGAACCAGTGTTTGGTTATTGGCCCAGAAATAAATGCCCAACACAGGCATTCCCACGATCAAGCCCAGCCAAGGGGTAGCCGGATCGTCCATCGGACGGATAAGTTTAGCCGCCAGGTCGCCGTCGCGGAAAAGCTGCACGAAGTAATCGCCCCCTTTCATATAGCAGAAATAAGAAAGGATCAGCGAACCCACCATCAAGACGATCGCCTGCACCAGTTCGGTCTTGATGGCCGAAGACAACCCGCCGGGAATCGTATAGGAAGCAGCGATGGCCGCAAAGACCAAGACGATGGCTTGCAGGTCGGCTTCCGGACAAATCAGTTTGATAATCAGCGCGGAGGCATACAGGGCTCCGGCGGCGTCGAGAAAAATGTTTCCCACGATGCAAATCGCCGAAAAATAGTACCGGGAGCGTTTGTCGAACCGCTTTTCGAGAAATTCGGGAATGGTGAATATCTTCGCGCGTATATATAAAGGTAAAAGGAATACCGCGAAAAACACCATGACGACGATCCCCGTCAGGTTGTAATTAAAAACCGCCAGGCCGGTATGATAGGCATCGCCGGCCTGTCCGATGAGCGTGGTGCTCGAAATGCTGGCGGCGAACAAGGACAGCCCCACGATCCACCAGGGCATGGAACGCCCGGCCAGAAAATAAGCTTGCGAATCCGAACTTTTTCCATTCTTCAATCCCCACCAAACGATAAAACCGATGTAGAAAAGAAGGATGGCAATGTCGATAAAATGAATCGAAAATGTTTTCATGGGATTAGGTATCATGTATGGATGCAAAGTAAACGAGAAAGATCGTGAATTTCGTATATTTTTTTGTCTATTGATTGTATTTTTTTGAATACTGAATTGTACGTAACAGAATTAACTTTATATTTGGACAACGAAGCAAATCTTAAAGTAACGATACCATGAAAGAGTTTCAGAAAGAAATTACCCCGTTGGCGGGCGACGATTTGTTTATCGTCTTGAATCATCAATGTGCCAAATTCGATTATCCGGTTCACTACCACGGCGACTTCGAAATCAATTTAGTAATGGACACATACGGGAAAAGGATCGTGGGCGACTCGATCGAGGAGTTTTCCCGGTTGGACCTGGTCATGATCGGCCCTAATGTCCCGCATGCGTGGCAAGGAGAAGTGATCGAAGGGAACCATGTCGTTACGATCCAGTTTTCCGATAAATTATTGAGCTATCCGATTTTGGAAAAACGATTGTTCAGTAACATCCGCAATTTACTTTACGACGCACAACGGGGGCTTGTTTTTCCGGATAAGACCAAAGCGGAAATGAAAGAAAAAATCCTTCAACTGACGAAAATGCAAGGGTTCCAGACGGTATTGGAGTTTTTCTCCATCCTGAACGAGCTGTCCGTCTCCGACCGGCGCGTACTGGTCAGCAACCAATTCGATTCGCAAGACATCGTCCGGACTTCCAAAAGCCGCCGCATCGCCAAAGTATGCGAATATATCGACCAAAAATTCGAAGAACCGGTTACCTTGGGCGAAGTCGCCTCCTTGGTAGGCATGTCGGAATCGGCGTTCAGCCATTTTTTCAAAAAGAAAACAAATACTTCTTTTAAAGATTATCTTACCAATCACAGGATCACGAAAGCTTGCCAGATGTTGTCCGAAACGACTCATTCGATAGCGGAAATCTGCATGGCGTGCGGATTCAACAACCTTTCGAATTTCATCCGGATTTTCAAAAAGAAAAAAGGAACTACTCCGTCGGAGTACCGGGTGATGATCGAACAGATGTTGATCAAGTATTGAGAAGACGAGCAGCCGGAGGAGCCGAGTGGTCGGTAGGCAGGAGTCAGAAGTCAAGGAGAAAGGAACCGCGCGGGCGGATGAAGCGGACCGGACGGAGGGGTACGAATTTATTTTCAAAGGAATAAAAGGCTGTTCTATCGGCCGAAGCTGCCTTTCTTGTATGGGATGACAAATTTCAAGATTGAGATGCAGCCTGTTAAAAGCACTGTACAACCTGTATCCCGCTTCCGATAAAAGTAGCGGGATAGTAACGCAACGCCGGTTTAAGTCGGCTCTTCAACGGCTTCACCAAACTTCGCTCCGGTCGTCGAGTTCAGCCTAAAACCCTTATTCACAACCTTCTTCCTCTATTCTGCTCTCAGTCTCGTTTTTATTTCCTATCTTTGCTTCAAAGAATTAAAACGAAGATAGGCTGCACCTCGACATAATCAAACCAAGTTTGCTTCTGCGCTCGGTTTGCACTATCTTTGCTTCACAGAATTAAAACGAAGATAGGCTGCGCCTCGGCAAAGACAAACAAATTTGCCTCTGCGCTCGGTTTGCCCTATCTTGTTCTATAATGACGGACATGAACATGCAGCAAGAAGAAGCTTCCATTTTGTTGATTTATACCGGCGGCACCATCGGAATGATAGAAAATCCGGAAACGGGCGTATTGGAATCGTTCAACTTCCAACATCTCAAGGATAATATGCCGGAACTGAAAAAGCTGGGGTATGCCGTAGCAACCATCCAGTTCGATCCGCCGATGGACTCGTCGGAAATGGGGCCCGACTCATGGACGAAAATTGTGCGGATCATTGCCGATAATTACCAGCAATACGATGGTTTTGTGGTATTGCACGGTACTGATACCATGTCGTTTACCGCCTCGGCGCTTAGTTTTATGCTCGAGAATCTCAGCAAGCCGGTTATCCTGACCGGCTCGCAGCTTCCCATCGGCATGTTGCGTACCGATGGCAAAGAGAATCTGATTACCGCCATCGAAATTGCGGCGGCCAAAGAAAACGGGATGCCCTTGGTTCCGGAAGTATGTATCTTCTTCGAAAACGATCTGCTGCGCGGAAATCGCACGAGCAAAATAAATGCCGACAATTTCAACGCGTTCCGCTCGTACAACTATCCGCCCCTGGCTCATGCCGGCATTTACATCAAATACGATCTGCCTCAAGTATATCATCCGGTGTCGCGAAAGCCGCTCAAAGCCCATTATCTGCTCGACCGCAACATCGCCATCCTGAAGCTTTTTCCGGGCATCTCTCCCCGGGTGATCGAAAGCATACTCAATATCCCGGGGTTGAAAGGCGTGGTGATGGAAACGTTCGGCAGCGGCAACGCTCCTTGCGAAGAATGGTTTCTGAATATGCTCCGCGACGCGGTGAGACGAGGCATCATTATCGTAAACATTACCCAGTGTTCGGCCGGAAGCGTGGAGATGCACCGGTATGAAACGGGACATAAATTACTGGAAGCGGGCGTTATCAGCGGATTCGACAGCACGACGGAAAGTGCCGTTACCAAACTCATGTTTCTTTTCGGCCACGGATTATCGCCGGCCGAGGTAAAGGAGCATATGAATTGTTCGCTGATCGGGGAAGTTACCATTCCCGACACGTTTCGTCTTTAAATTCCACTAGATAAAAAACACTCTAAAAAGCAGCAATGCGCACAAACAAATATGAAACTAACTTTCTTGAGTTTAGCAAGCGGCAGTAGCGGCAATTGCTACTACTTGGGTACCGCAGGGTTCGGAATACTGATCGATGCGGGCATTGGTATCCGGACTATCAAAAAGGTATTGAAAGACCGGGCGATCGATTTTTCAAAAATCGTGGCCGTTCTGATCACGCACGATCATGCCGATCATATCAAGACGGTAGGTTATCTGGGTGAAAAACTAAGCCTTCCGGTCTATGCCACGGAAGCCGTGCATAAAGGTATCGAGAAAAGCCGGTATGTAGAAGAGACCTTATACGCCTCCCGCCGGATCATCGAAAAGGAAGTGCCTTTCAGTATCCGCGATTTCCATATCACCGCCTTCGAGGTACCGCACGATAGTACCGACAACGTGGGCTATCATATCGAATGCGGCGAACATAAGTTCACCTTTGCCACCGACGTAGGCCATATCACGGAAACGGTAAGCCGGTACATGTGCCTGGCCAATCACCTGATTATCGAAGCCAACTACGACGAAGAAATGTTGAGGTTCGGCTCCTACCCCGCCTTCCTGAAGGAGCGTGTATCCAGCCCTACGGGCCATTTAAGCAACCACGAAGCGGCCGAATTTCTGGCTACTCATTACGATCCGCGTTTGAAAGACATCTGGTTGTGCCACCTCAGCCGCGACAACAACCATCCGGAGCTGGCTTATAAAACGGTCGACATCCGCCTGTTTCAGGAAGGGGTGCGGGTAGGCAAAGACGTCAGCTTGGTCGCCTTGAAACGCACCACTCCCTCGGAATTATTCGAATTCGACTAATTTTTAAAAAAGACGATAAAAAGTTTGCGAATAAAAGAGAAATCGCTATCTTTGCACCCGCAATCCGGAAGCAACCCTATTAAGGTAAAACAAGGATTGATTACTTTTGATGACTCGGTAGCTCAGTTGGTAGAGCAAATGACTCTTAATCATTGGGTCGAGGGTTCGAGCCCCTCCCGGGTCACTTTCTTTTAAACAAAGGCAGTTCCAACCTGCCTTAAAAAACCATTACCGACTCGGTAGCTCAGTTGGTAGAGCAAATGACTCTTAATCATTGGGTCGAGGGTTCGAGCCCCTCCCGGGTCACCTTACTGCAACAAATTAATAGACAGCATTTTACAGTAGCAAACTGTAGGATGCTGTTTTTGTTTTTAGGCCTCTCCGATGGGAAAAAGGAGATCACTCCGGAAAGCTGTGGAGCTCACAAAATGGATGAGGCGGCGTTGCCGCTTTTTTCTTTTACTTTTCTCTTGAAAGAAAAGTAACAAAAGTTCAAGGCCTGAACCTCAAGGGCTACTCCGGGTGAATTTTGAGCTGTCACCGCCTAAACTCGCTGCGCTCAGACAAAGGCGGCTCCGGGCGCTCAAAATTCACCCTCCGCTTTACGCCCTTTCGCTTAGGGCCTTTCGAGAAAGCTGCCGCTTTCTGTGGAGATGGCCGATAACGATTGTTAATTAAAATGACTTTGCAACGATAATATACCTTAAATTACTTTTTGGTCAGGTTTAAGAATAAGGATGCTTAACTCTACAGTTTTCCGGGGTGATGGTAAGATCAAAGCCTTCAGGGCACAACTAAGAGGGGTGAACAATCTGTCTTATTTCCTATTTAGACTTAAATATATATATGCTTAGCTCCACAACTTTTCGGTGTGATCCTATTTTCCTCCCCGATTTTCCATCTTTACTCCTATATAAAGTTGGTTCTCTTTTTTAATCCTTCCTTTTTGAAGGGCGTAAGGGATATACCCTTCAAAAAAGGAAAAAACGGCAATTATGATTTTTAAGAAAGCGCTCTGATTTTTTCACTTATTCCTTTTATAGGTGTATTTATTTTTACATATTTATATATTGATAATTAATTTAATATGATAATAAAACACTATATTATCCGAGCAGGAAGAGCAATTATTCTTTTTATCCTAACCGTCTACTTCTCCTTTGAAGATCCGGGCCTTTTATATGGCCTTGTATGGAAGTGATGCAAGCAGACCCGCGAATCCTGCCGAAAAGCGGGGTGAAAGGATAAACATTCAGCCAAAAAAATACAATAAGTCCTCTTCCAAACCCTCCTTCGGAAAGCCTTTTTGCAAGAGGCTTATTATCAGCTACATAAGTTTAGTGAAAAAACACACTGCAGTGTAACCGAAATTACACTGGCATGAAATCCGAATTTCACTGGCATCCATTTTTCATTTATTGCTTATGAAATTCGAAATTCATGCCTATTCCCTTTTTGCTCCTGAGAAAAAAATACAATAACCCTGGTAAAGGAACTCTTCTCTTCTAAGGGGTGCCTCCCTCACTTTCGGGTAGTATCCGAAATAATATAAAAGGATTGCCCATAGATATAGGCATCCCCCGATAGCAATTGTTCGCACCGCCAGACGGAACCAAAGAAAAAGATCTGGTCGCCCCCGCTTTGCAGAAAGACAATTTTTACGAAAACCCTACGATAGAAGAGCCGGAAAAAATGGTGGCGAAGAGGAAAAGCAAAGGGGAAAAGCAAGGAAAACAAAAGCAAAAAAACTAAAATCTCTTTTTTAAGGGATAAGAAAACTTACCCAAAGCTATGTTTTCAGAGCTTGCATGTTATGGAACATAGAAAAACCTCCTTTTAGTTAAACTTTGCTGTATAACTTTGCGCCCATTAACTTAACTTAATATTGCTATGAAGTACTATCTTCTTATTCTTTTTTCAATAGTAGCCTTCTTCTCTTGCAAAAATGAAGAAGACCCTCAGGTCGCAGCCATTCAGCTAGATGTGAATGAGCTGGAATTAAAAGTTGGGGAAACCCACGACTTTAAAGTCTCCTATACGCCTGCAGAAGCTTCCTCCCCCTCTTATGAATGGAATATTTATGCGGGTTATAATAGCGCCAAAGGCATTGCCGAAATATCCCAAAATGGCACCTTGAAAGCTTTAGGGGCAGGAAGAATCGATGTAGTTGTTAAAACAACCGATGTCTTTGATTCTGTAACAGGGGAACCTTTTAAAGCGGAATGTTCTGTGGAGATAAAACCCGTCAAAGCTGAATCTATCAAATTAAGCAAGACAACCCTGACGTTAGACCCCGGTTCATCGGAGAACTTAACCTGCTCTTTTGTGCCGGAAAATACCACTAACCAGAAAACCACATGGCAATCGAGTGATAATAAAATTATTAAAGTTGTTGCCGACCCTGCTAACCCGCTTACAGCAAGAATAGATGCAGTGGCCGCCGGAGAAGCCACTGTAACCGTATATAATAATAGCTCCACGCTGAAAGCCGAGTGCAAAGTGAAAGTAAATATAGCCAAAGTGGAAGGTTTGGCATTCAAAGAAACAGTCAAAACCATTATGCAAGGAGACGAGGTTGTGTTAGAACCTGTATTTACCCCTGAATATGCTACCAATAAGAATATCAAATGGTCGTCGTCTGACGAGACTATAGCTACGGTAGATAATAACGGAAAAGTTAGCGGGCGTCATTTTGGAGAGTGCCTGATTAAAGCAGTTTCCGAAGAAGGAGGATTTGAAGCTACTTGTAAAATAATAGTTAAACCACTACCTATGGAAGGTATAAAATTCTCAGCTCCTAACTATCAGGTAGAGATAGGAGGAGAAAAACAATTAGAAGTTGTTTTCATACCGGAAAATGCAAGTAACAAAAAATTGACTTGGTCGTGTTCTAATCCCAGAGTGATTTCGTTAGATCAAAACGGCAAAGTGAAAGGATATACTTCAGGCACCTCCCTGGTAACGGCCATGTCTGAAGACGGAGGCTATACAGCCACTTGCGAAGTATCTGTTGTAGAAATAGATAAACTAATGAATGTATATTTCCCCAGTGCAGCGGTTACCATCATTAACGGTTATTATATCGGTTCGATTTATTGTTCGATCAGAAACAATAGTTCGCATTCTGTCAGACTGACCAAATTCTCTATTGTGGAAACAAGCAACTACTATATCGTTGCAGAAACTACGGATCCGTCTTTGTTAGGAACTCTTTCCCCGGGACAAACCATAACGCTAGGCGGAAGACTCAATTCCATTTACGATCCTATATTTCAGTGGGAATTTGAGTATAACGGCAAAACATATTCCACCTATACTAAATATGGCGATAATTTCTTTTTATCTCAACCTGTTAATCCGGTAAGTAAAGCTGAAAATTTGATTCCTCTTTCAAGGGTCAATTAACTTAGGGGGGAGGTTCGCCTCCCCTTTTTATAAGGCTGAAAATTTTTGTATAAAGGTGGTATCCCCGACATCTAAGCAGGTATCTCGGAAACGGTAGTTCGAATCGCTTACAAACGGGCCGGTGAAGGCCAACGCCTAATCCGGTCTCCATGCACCCGGCGTGCAAAAGAACTGCCGATTGTTTTTGTTAGGCCCGGAATCGTTATACGCCGGTATGTATTCGCCAGGACTCGAAAAGAGTATGCTGATTACGAGCAGATCCATCGAGTTCTGCGGGCGGTTAATGATCTCTACGACCTTGGCGGTCTTCTCCAGCGGGATATACCGGATATTACAAGAATTTTATATGTATGTTTGTTATGGCAACAGCAGGGGAGCTAGCCTATATCCAAGGGTAAAACAATGGAAAGCCGAAGGGGTTAAGCAGCAAGACGAAAGGTACTAAGGATTTTTTAAGCAAACTTGCTTTTACATTCGGTTTGCACTATCTTTGCTTCTATAGAATCAAAGCGAAGATAGGCCGCGCCTGGGCAGAGACCAACAAATTGTCTCTGCAATCGGCTGGCACTATCTTTGCCGGAAAATGAATTACACAGCATGGAAATCGGAAAAAAACGTCTCAGGCTCCCGCTCTATATCCAGATTCTGCTCGGCATGATGGCCGGCATTATACTCGGTATTTTGGCCTTACAATTCGATACTGCCCGGTTCGATGGCATTCAGTTCGTTCAATACTGGATACGGCCCTGGGGGCAATTATTTATCCGCCTGCTGCAATTGATAGCCATTCCCCTGGTATTCATTTCGCTTGTAAAAGGGGTGACAGGGCTGAAAGACATCAGCAAATTTTCGCGCCTGGGCGGAAAGACCATCGGGATTTACTTATGTACCACGGTAGCGGCTGTCGTATTAGGATTGACGATGGGGTTGTTGGTAAAGCCCGGCAAGCTGGTAAACCGCGAACAAGTAGCCCACCTGCAAGAAAGCTACCATACCTTGGCCGAAGAAAAACAACTCATAGCCGAACAAACCCAAAGCCGGGGGCCGCTGGCCTTTCTGAATGAAATCGTTCCCGACAATATCATAAGCGCTACGTCGGATAATTCGAAAATGCTTCAGGTCATCTTCTTTGCCGTCTTTTTCGGGATCGCCATATTGAGCTTGCCGCCGGGAAAAACACATTCCGTCATTGCCCTGTTCGACGGCCTGAACGATGTGATATTGAAAATGGTCGATTACATTATTCTTTTCGCGCCCTGGGGCGTAACCGCCCTGATGGCCGGCCTGGTGACTGATTTCAACGGAGATGCGAGCATATTCAGCGCGTTGGCAGTATATGCCGCCACGGTGGTGGGGGCCATGTTTATTTTGCTGATGGTGTTTTATCCCCTGCTCGTTCACATATTTACCCATCTCCACCTGAAAGACTTCATCCGCGCCCTGTATCCGGTACAACTTTTCGCTTTTACCACCAGCAGCAGCGCAGCCACCCTGCCGCTGACGATGGAAACGGTAGAAAACAAACTGGGCGTATCGAGAGAGGTCAGCTCGTTTGTGCTTCCGGTGGGCGTCACCATCAATATGGACGGCACTTCCTGTTACCAATCGATAGCCATCCTTTTCATCGCCCAGGTATTAGGCATCGACCTGAGCCTCTCGCAGCTACTTACCATCGTGGCCATGACGGTGCTTTCGTCGATCGGAACGCCCGGCATACCCGGAGGCAGCTATGTAATTCTGACCATGGTACTCACCTCGGTCGGCATACCGGCCGAAGGCCTGGCCCTGATTTTAGGGATCGACCGTCCGCTGGATATGCTTCGTACCGCAGTGAACGTAACCGGCGACGCTACCGTTTCGACCATTGTCGACAAAGGAGCGCAGCCGGAAACGTAAAAAAGAGAAAACCGCCGGTCGGAGAAAAACGCTTTACTCCGACTTCAAACTATCCAAAGGATTGGCATTCGCAGCTTTCCAGCTTTGGAAAGAGACAGTAGCCAGCGTAACCACCGCCACCAACCCAAGCGCCAAGACGAATATCCATCCCTGCACAGGTGTTTTGTAGGCAAACCGTTCGAGCCACTTGGAAACACCGTACCAAGCCACGGGAGCAGCAATGACGAAGCAAATGGCGACGATTTTCAAATAAGCCTGGTTGAACATCCCCAGAATCTGGCCTGCCGACGCTCCGTGTACCTTGCGGATGCTGATTTCCTTCCGCCGGTATTGAGTATCGAATACCACCAGGCCGAACACGCCGACCAGCGAGATAAGGATAGCCAGCATGCTGAACACCAATACCAGACTGCGTAGATTTTCCTCTTTATGATACAGTTGGTTGAATACCGTATCGTAAAACTCCACATCGAAAGGATAAGAAGGATCGATGTCGGCTAGCGTGCGGCGGATATGCTCGACGGCCGCATGCGGATCGGTGCCGGCTTTAAGGCGGATGTACGAATAAGGCAGGCTATAGCTGGAATTCTTCACCGCAAAACCAATATTATGATCGCTTTGCCGCAGGGAAGTAAACTTTACGTCGCCGGCAAAACCGATTAAAAGCCCCGAACTCCAATGGCCGAATATATCTCCGATTTGCATCTGCCCCTCTTCTTTGGCCGGCCGGTTGAAAATATAAGAGGCCTTTTCCGATGCTTGGTCGGAAGGTAAGAAATCGCGTCCCTCCTCGACCGGTATACCCATTACCTGAAGGAAATTATACGAGGCTACAATCAGAAAATAACGAATTGCTTTTCCCTTGTACTCCTCCTCGTTCGTATTATAGGTATCCTTGGAAGCCACCTTTTCAGCCGCGAAAGCCACGTCTTCGATGCCGGAAAAAGCCTTCAGACGATTGGCATAGGTTTCGTGATGTTTCTGATAGATCTCGCCGCTAAGTTCGACGATGGCAATCTGATCGCGGTCGAACCCCAACGAGAACTGGCGCATATATTTATTTTGCAGATGGATAAAGCCGGAAGAAACGATCAAAAGAATGGAAACGACAAACTGGATTCCGATCAATATCGTCCGCAACTTCCGCCCCGAGGGAGAAAGCCCGTAACTCCCCTTCAACACCAAAGCCGGAGGAACCGAAGTGGTATACCAAGCCGGATAAAGCCCGGCCACTAGTCCGGTAGCCAAAGCCACCGCGCCTGAAAGCAAAACCAAAGGAATATTGTGAACCAGACTCAAATCGGCTTCCACAAAAGGAAGTGCCGAAGTAACCCCCAACGCCCATACCAGAAAGAGACTCAACAACCAGGCGATGCCACTGATGATGACAGCCTCCATCAGCAACGACTGCCGGAGCACCGACTCGGAGCTACCCAACACCTTGCGGGTATTGATGCTTTTGATGCGGAGCGGCATCAACGCCGTGCTGAAATTGGTATAATTGATGGCGGCCACAATAATGACAAGCAAAGCGATACCGAACAAAAGAAGAGTCGTTTCCCGATTGCCGCTTTTGAAAATCATGCCGTCCTTGCTCTCGTCGAGATAGTAAATATCGGTGAGCGGAACAAGCTTCACCTTTTCATCGGGCCGGTCGATCTTCGCGAAATCGAAATGCCTATTGAAATTGTCCGCCACATCTGCCGTATGCGAAGCATCATCGAGCAATACATAACCCACATAATTGCTGCTTCCGAAATTGGTAACGGCATAGGTGGGATTTATCGCCATATAGATGACGTTCCTCAACTGCGTATTCTCGGGAAAATCGCGGTAGACCGCGCCTACGGTAAAGGCCAGCTTTTTTTCGCTATCCTTGGTCCATATCGTCTCTTCCGCCTGAAGAGGCTTGCCTACGGCCGATTCGTTGCCGTACAATTTGCGCGCCAGGCTTTCCGGGATCACCACCTTTTCGGGGTCTTCCATACAATCCATATCACCCTCTACAACCGGGAAACCGAACACCCGCGTCAGGGCCGGATGGCAAGTCTGCACCACCTCCTTGAACCCTTTCTTCCCACTTGCATCGGTTACGGTAAAATAAACGTCGCCGATAAAAGGAGTGAGAAGCGACCCCGCTTCGATATGAGGCGAAGAAGACATGAAAGCCTCGATAAAAGCACGCGGCAAAATGGTAGAGAAGTTGCCCGAATGATTCAAATCGAGGCGGAAGACGCGCCCGGCCGTAGGATGACACCGATCGAAACTACCCTCATAATTCACTTGGATCAAGATCACCATGAAAGCAGCAAAGGCGACGGCCAACCCTACCACATTGAGCAAGACAGCCATTTTGAACCGTCGGAATATATGTAAAAAGTTTCGCAGAATCATTCTCTATCCCTCCATCAAATAAATTCGGTAACTGAAGAAACCACGCTCCCGTCGAACAGATTGATCACCCGGTGGGCGAACCCGGCATCATGCTTGGAGTGAGTCACCATCACGATGGTCGTACCTTCTTTATTCAACTCGGTAAGCAATTGCATCACTTCGGCCCCGTTCTTGCTGTCCAGATTACCCGTCGGTTCGTCGGCCAGGATAATCTTAGGGTTCGATACCACCGCCCGGGCAATGGCCACGCGTTGCTGCTGCCCGCCCGAAAGCTGCTGGGGGAAATGCGCCGCCCGATGGCTGATGTTCATCCGTTTCAGAATATCGTTCACCATCTGCTTCCGCTCGGCGGCCTTGATGTTGAGATAGGTCAGCGGCAACTCTACATTTTCATATACATTCAGCTCGTCGATCAGATTGAAACTCTGGAAAACGAAACCGATATTCCCCTTCCGCACCTGCGTACGCTCCTTTTCCTTGAGGTGGCCTACTTCCTGGTCGGCCAGGTAATAATTCCCTTCCGAAGGGTTGTCGAGCAGCCCCAGGATATTCAACAGGGTAGACTTTCCGCAGCCCGAAGGCCCCATGATGGCAGCGAACTCGCCGTCTTTTACTTCCAAAGAAACTTTATTCAGAGCGATCGTTTCAACTTCTTCCGTGCGGAAGAATTTGCTTAAACCTTCAATTTTAATCATGCTTGTATTATTTAATGGGTTATCTTTTTTATATTCTTCTTCAAATTATATGCCAAACTACTCAATACATTAATTGTCAACCTTATACATCCGAATCGCCAAGACCGGGTTTGTCAAAATATTGGACAATATTGTACAAATATTAGACAGCCCCCGGCGTCTTCATCCTTCCGGCAAGCCCTCTTCAAGGCTTCGGAAGCGGCGACATGCCGGCCAATGACGGTATTCCCCGGGCGGAAAAACATACAGAAAAAGGGCGGCAGCCGTCCGAAAGAAAAGGTTTCCCGTTTTACTCCGCCTTGATGCTGTTCACCGGATTATCATTCGCCGCGCGCCAATTCTGGAACGTTACGGTTATCACGGTAATCACCGCCACGATCAGGAAAGCAACCCCGTACACCCACCAATACATCGGCGTGCGATAAGCGAAATTCTCCAGCCAACGATGCACCGTATACCAGGCAAGAGGCGCCGCAAGCACGAAACAAACCAAAATAATCCTGAAATAAGTCCGGTTGAACAGAATCAGAATCTGGGTCGTGCTGGAGCCCAACACCTTGCGGACGCTGATTTCCCGGCGGCGATACTCGCTATCGAACACCACCAGCCCGAATACGCCCACCATCGAAATAAACACGGCTATCACGCTAAACAGCGTAATCATGGAACTGATCTTCTGTTCCTTCTCGTACGTCCGGTTCAACACCTCGTCGAAAAAACGCACCCGGTAGGGATATTCCGGATCGATCTTTTTCAGCGACTGCCGCACATGCTGGAAAGCCTCTTTCAAATCGGTGCCTCCCTTTACCTTTACATACGCATAATTGTAGGAAAGCGGCCGGCCGTTCCACCGCTTCTTTCCCCAAGTCAGAAAAGCCATCGGTTCTACCGCCGTACGGAAGGAAGCGAACTTCACATCCGGTACGAAACCGATGATTTCCATAGTATCGATCTTTTCGTTCAGTTGCATCTCAAACTCGGTACGCGCCCGCTCGTTAAAAATCAACCGGGGAGCAGCCAGCGCGTCTTCCGGACGGAAACTTCGCCCTTCATTCACCTCGATACCCATTACGCGGAGAAAAGAGGGATCGACCGGCAAACACTGGAAATGGATGTTTTTATCGTGAAACATGCGCCCCCAGCCCATATAACCGTCCTGGCTCGACATCAAAAACTCGGCATAAGCTACATCTTCGATACCCGCATACGTTTTCACCTGTTCGGAAAAAACCTCGCGCGACTGGTTCAACCGCTCGTTCATATCCGTCACGATCACCGCATCCTTATCGTATCCCAGCGGAGCATGCTGCATATAATAATTTTGCAGATACATGAACATGGCCCCTATAATAAGCGCAAAAGAAGCGATAAACTGGATTCCGATCAGCATATTCCTCAACTTTCGGCCTTTCGGAGAAAGCCCGAAACTGCCCTTGAGCACCAGCGCAGGCTGAAAAGAAGTCATGTAATGCGCCGGATACAAGCCCGCCGCCAGCCCTACCACCACCGCAAGCAACCCCGTCATCCAGACAATAGGCTGTTGCGCCCCGAGGCTCATGTCGGCATCGGTAAACGAAGCCACCGGCGTATACTGCAACGCCACCACCCACAACAAGGCCAGCAAATAGGCCACGATGGAAATACCCAACGCTTCGCTTACCAGCCCTGCCCGGAGCACGCTCTCGGAGCTACCCAATACTTTCTGCGTATTAATGCTCTTGATACGCATCGGCGCGAGAGCCGTACTGAAATTGGTAAAATTAATGGCCGCAATCACCACGATAATAAAGCTGATGGCAATTAACACCAATAACGTAGAATGGCTCGCCTTGGGCAATACATCCCATTCGATATGTTTGTCGAAATGCAGTTCGGCCAGGTTGTGAAGCTCAAATTCCGACTTCTCGGCTCCCTCGTCTCCGAACAGGTCTTTGGCATTAATCGCTTTCTTGAACCCCTCCTGCACATCGGCCGCATTCGCCGGCGAATCGAGGCGCACGAAGCAGGAATAATTCCAGTTGCCCCACGCGTCGTAGTTTTCTTTCGGGTCGATGGAAACATAGATGGCGTTTTGCACCGACACATGGCGGGGAAAGTCGTGGTAAACGCCCCCTACGGTATAAAAACGCCCCGGCTGGTCGAGCAGCAACTGCTTGCCCGTGGCGGCCTCGCCTGCGAATAATTTGCGGGCCAGGCTAAGAGGCAAAAGCACCTTCTCCGGATCGCTCAGGGCGTTGGCGTCGCCCTCTGCCATGCGGAAGCCGAACACCTGAGGGTACTCCGGCGTCACCTCTTCCTTGGCCTCGCGGAAATTCATTTTGCTTCCGCCGCGATCCACGCTGAAAAACAAGTCGGAACCTCCGCCCTGATTATATAAAGCGCCGGCCACGATATGCGGCGACGCAGCAAGCAACAAACGCGATACCGGACGGCTGACGATACATTGGCGGTAACCGCCGGGTTGCTTCAAATCCACCCGGTAGATACATTCGGCGTGGGTATAAGCCCGATCGAAATACCGATCGAAATCCACCTGCATCATAATCACCATAAAAGCCGTAAAAGCCACCGAGAGCCCCAGCACGTTCAGCAAGCCGGCCATTTTGAACCGGCGCATTACACTGAAAAAGTTTTTCAAAATCGTTCTCATATTTCCTTTCTCTATCTCAATTATTTATTTGTTTGTTTCATCTTTTCATTCATTCGCCAAAAAAACACATCCTACCTTCCCAGGCAGGATGTATTCGAATGTTAACTTATTTTCAACATAAAAAATTAAGTGTGTATGTCTATTAATCATTATTCGTTTTGAATACTTTTCACCGGGTTGTCGCAAGCCGTCTTCCACGTCCGCGCCACCACGCAACCCCCGATCAAAGCCAGCACCAACCCGCCGCTTCCCACAAAGAGAAAGACATGAAGCGAAACTTTTTCCGCAAATTGCCGCAACCAAACCTCGCTTACGTACCGGGCAAAGAGCACAGCCAGTATCAGGGCAGGCATAGCCGTGAGCAACACGTCTTTGCATAATAGACGTAAAATATTTCCTACGGTTGCACCATTTATCTTACGCATGGCAATTTCTTTGCTGCGGCGATGTATTTCGTCGGAAATATACCCCCACAACCCCATCAAGGCAATCAAGAGAATGGCCAAGCTAGCCAGCACCACCGCGTCGCGGAACCGGCGCGCGCCTTCATATTGCCTTTCCAACTGATCTTGCATGACGGTAAATCCCATATCCTGATCGGGATACAACCGGGCCATCGTTTCGTTCAACTCGGCCAGACGCTCGGCCGTAAGGGCGGTCAGCCGCAGAGCGAACGTGCCTTTCGGCAAGGCTTCGCGCCCTACGATCAGCACCGGAAGCTGAGGCAGATAAAGGGAAAAAACATGGAAATCCTTCACCACGCCCACCACTTCGCCTACTACCTCGTGGTCAGAGCGCACCGTCTTGCCTACCGCGCCGTCGGCCCACCCCTGTTTTTCCACGAAGGTTTCGTTCACCAGCAATTCGCCGTCGCGCTCGATATTGCGCCCTTCGGCCAGCCGGATACCCACGAGGGGTAGTATATCCGGCGTAAAGGAATTCTGCCGGGTCGTGAACAAAGCCCGTCCGGCCTCGTCGTGAATCATCATCCCCCCGTATCCGGAAATCAGATTTCCGCCCGAAACGCCCGTCTCTTGCACGTAAGGCAGCTTGCGAAACTCGGCCGTCAGCCTATCCAGGGAAGCCTTGCCGGCCATTCCCTTGAGGGCGGCATAGACCACGTTGCGGGGCTCATACCCCAGCTCGCGGTTCATCAAATAACGGTATTGAAGCCCTATGACGGCCAGCAGGCTGACGACAAACGCCACGCCCCCGAATTGCACAAACAGCAAGCAACGCTTCCACCCCCGTTTTCCGGTATTCGCCGCCCGGAAAATCTGCGTGACAGGCACGCGGGCCAAAAGCCGGGCAGGCAATACGGCGGCAAGCAAAAAAACAAGCAGCAAAACCAAAGCCGGAAGCCACAGGGTTTGCTCGTTGAGCAAGGAGCCGAGAGAGCGTACCGCCGCCAAGCGGGCCACCTGCTCGCGGAAAGCCGTCAGAAGCAGCCCAAGGCAAACCAGGGTAAGGGTGAAAATCATTCCCGTCTCCATCATGAACTGTCCGAAAATAACCCCTTCGCCCGCGCCGCTGCATTTATGGATACCTACCGCCCGGGCCCGGGCAGGCAGGGAAGAAACAGCGATCAGCACATAATTCATGGCCGCTATGAACATCAGGGCAAACCCCAGCAAACTCATTATCACCACCATGCGGCGCACCTCGGCGTCGCGGGTATATATCTGGGCCACCGGCAGCAGGCTATAATCCTCCAACACGCCATCCCGGCGTTCGGATTCCAGATCGACGTGGCGGCCCACCAAAGCCGGTATCTTGGCCTCGAGCGCAGCCAGATCGACGCCCGGGCGGAGCCGGATATAGGTTGTATAACTATCGTCGCTCCCCCACCCGCAATAGTAGCCGAACTGTGTTTTCTGATTGACGAACGACACCACGGCGTCGAACCTGAGATGAGTGTTTTCCGGAATATCGCGGAAAATACCCGCCACGGTATAGGGATAGTTTTTAGCATAATAAAGGACTTGTCCCAGCGGGTCGTCGTGCGGGAAGACGCGTCGGGCAAACGATTCGGAAAGAAAAATCTGATCGGGAGCGCCCAGCCGGCGATCGTCGCCCCGGACAACCCCTATCTGCATGGTGCGGAAAAACAGCGAATCGCCCAATACTACCTCGGGCGTGAATTTATGATCCTGCCGGAAAAGCGAAAACTCTCCGTAGGCTTTCCGGCAAACCGTAGCTACCTCCACTTGGGGAAATTCCTCCCGCATGGCGGAGGCCAGCGGAGCATACCCGGCCGTAGAATGGCCGTAATCTTCTCCTTTGATTTGATAGTGGGTATTCACCACGTAGAGGTTTTCCACCTGTCCGAAAAAGGAATCGAAACTAAGCTCGAAAGCGACGCGGGCGAACAACAAAAGGCCCACGCCCAACCCCAGGGTAAGGGAAACAATCTTGATCAGGTTATTGCCCGGGGCGCGAAGCAAGGAACGAAGGGTGTAAGAGAGCTGTTTCATAGGTTATTGTTTAATTTTTTCATACCGACGCTCCGGTTGTTCCGCCGGAAACGCCATTTGTCAGGAAACGTCGTTTTTCGGGAAACGTCATTTGTCAGGAAACGTCGCTACCGGAAGGCGATTGCGTAGCGGAAAAAAGAAAAGATTTCGATTTATCCCCCATACACAAGCCACGTTTCTCTTTTTGATAGAATATCGACAAATAACATGCCATTTTGTTTAGACTCTTAGTATAAACGAGTTAGATTACCAGGGTCTAACACGCACTGTCTAATATATTGACAAAGGTGTACAATATTTGGACACTTTTCTTTCTTCGCGCTTCTGCTTCCATATGCAAATAAAATAGCCCACTATTACTTTTCAAGCACCTAATTATTAGATACATATCGATACACAGCAAAAACATTGCCGAAAAATGAAGCGGATTTCTTGTTTGTCACCGATCGGTGACTTATATTTGTCACCAAGTAGTGACCAACATACATTTTATGGAATTGAAAAGAAGCGAAATACAGTTAATAGAAGCTGTAAGCACAATCATCGCCGACGAAGGATTTTCAAAAATCGGAATCAATAAAATCGCAAAAACAGCGGGATGCGACAAAGTGCTTATATATCGATACTTCGGCGATTTGGACGGATTAATTACCGCTTGGGCAAAAAAGCATGATTTCTATATTCAAGCCTATGACGCTTTTGTCAAGAGAGTAGAAACCGCGAGCCAAGTCGACCTGCGGAAAATCACCAAAGAAATCCTACTGTCGCAACTTCGCTTCACCAAAGATAACAAGATACATCAGGAGCTTCTTTTATGGGAATTGTCGGGGGGATTGAAATTTAAAGCAATTCGCGATTTACGTGAAGAGAACGGACATAAATTGCAAAAACTGCTTGAACTTAAAGCCGATATAAAAGATTCGAATTTCAGCATGTATATCACTCTTTTAATAGCTTCCATCAATTACATCGTATTAAGCACTTTAGAATATCCCCGATTTAACGGTATCGATTTTTCCCGGGATGCTTCATGGGCCCTCTATGAAAATACGCTTTGCGATTATATCGATATGCTATTTGAAAGGATAAACCTATGAAAGCACTCGTCATAGCATGTACGCTATCGCTACTGTCATCTTATTCCGCTCGTTCCCAAACAAGAGAATATACATATGCTTGCGGCGAGGAGAAAGCGACGATCCACTGGCACGAGAGCAGGGAGGGTGATCTGATACATCTGAAAACAATTCAAGGAAGCGAAATCAACACGTATGTGTTAGCTTCCGATTATCATACCCTTTCATGGGAATATATCAATCCGGACAAAAGCGCCCGCATCCGGGTGGTACTGAAAGATGGAATTTATACAATCAGCGGCATGTCAAGATATAAATCCTATTCAAAAACATATGAATCCAATGGAGTTCCTTGGTTTCAAAATATAGGTTTTCATATAGGACGGTCTATTGAAAAGAAACCAAGTTTCAGATTCGAGTGCATACGCCCCGATAATTTGAAGTTGTACGAAATGCAGGCAGATGCCAAAGAAGTTAGTATTCGCAACGGAATGCGCGAACAACGAATCCATGTTCATCTGACAGGTATGTTGTCAAGGTTTTTCGGATGCGATTATCATATAGACTTGTCGACCGGTGAATTTATCCGATATAAAGGCGTGCACGGTGCTCCGGGTACGCCCGAAACAAGAATAACAATAAGCAAATGAAGACACTTATCATAGTTTCCTCGACCTATCTGGGCAATACGATGAAAGTAGCTAAGGCAATGGCTGATGAACTAAAAGCTACTATCAAGTCGCCCAAGGAAGCGACCTTGTCTGATATTTCTTCGTATGACTTGATCGGGTTGGGGTCAGGCATCAACTTCGCTTCGCATGCCAAAGAGATTATCGCCCTCGTGGAAGGACTATGCCTGGCAAATAAAAAGATCTTTATTTTCTCAACCCGGTGCAGGCCTTGGTTAGGCAATTATCATAAAAGGCTAAAGTCGTTAATAGCACAAAAAGAAGGTATCTTGTTGGGCGAGTTTTCATGTGCAGGTTTCGACCGTACCGGCCCCTGGGTCGGGATGAACGGGTATAACAAGAACAGGCCGAATGGCAAGGATTTGTTTAAGTCTACCTTATTCGCCATGCAAATAAGAAAAAAGGCTCACCCTCTGTCAGGTTTCAAAAAGGCCTGTTCCCCGTCATCGACTTATGAAGGACTGCCCCTTCGCTCCGATGGGGCCAAGAAGGTGGTCGGAAACATAGTTTTATTAAATACAAGCAGCTGTATAGCATGCGGACGATGTGTGAAACACTGCCCCATGAACGTGTTCACCCTAAAACCTACGGCAAACACGGCTCTTCCGGCCGATGAAACGAATTGTATTATGTGCGGCAAATGCGAAAAAGAATGTCCTGCGGATGCCATATTTATCCATGAAACCTTTGGCAACGGGCTGAGAATTCTATTCCGGGAATCGTCATGCGATAAACTCCAGAAAGCTTATCGGGGCAAATAACATCCTGCTTCACCCCATGCCAAAGTGGAAACCGATACATGCAAGATGGTTGGAAACAGCTCTGTCTGGTTGTTTTTTCGATTTTTATACGGACAGAGAATACGATGAAACAGAGAATCTTTCCGCAGGTGCCGCCCAGGGCAAGAAGGGAGCAATCCGTTTGCTGCGGCAGGGCAAACCGGGGAGCATGGCTTTGAGGGGAAAAAAGTGTTTGCAGGAATCCGGATGCGCCCCCGGCTTGCGCGAAGGGGGGAGCCGATTGGGCGCGGACGCAAAGGACGGGCCAGCAGAGGAAGAGGAAGGGGAATCCGTTCAGGTCTCGACAGCGGGGGAAGGAGTTGTGCAGGCTATCTGCCGGGAAGGAGAGAAGGAGGCGCGTAGAGGCTAAAAAAGCCGGACGGATTACACACCCCCTTCTCTTTGTCTTTTTTTAAAAAAGGTAACCCGGATTGATTTTTGCAACGCCTTTCCCGCAAAGGAGACGTTATTCTTTTTCCGGCCGGCCGCCGGGGTGAGGGGAAACTCAGGTTTCCGGCCGGCTGCCGGCGTAAAGGCCCCCCGCTTTCCGGTCATCCGCCGGACCAAAGGGAAACCCTGCTTTCCGACCATTCCCCGGACAGGGGAAACCCCGCTTTCCGGCCGGCCGGGAAACGCCGTTTTCCGCCTACCGCCGTTTTCAAGTGGTATGGTTGCCTCCCGTCACCCCGTATACCTCGCCTGTGGTATAACTCGATTCGGGCGAAGCCAGATGCACATATACGGCAGCCAATTCGGCGGGCTGACCGGCTCTTTTCATCGGCGTATTCTGGCCGAACTTGGGCAGGTTGTCTTCAAACTGAGCTCCCGATATTTGCAGCGGCGTCCAGATGGGGCCGGGCGCGACGGCATTTACCCGGATGCCTTTCGAGGCCACTTGCTTGGCCAGCGAATGGGTAAAGGAAGCGATGGCGCTTTTCGTTGCGGCATAATCCAACAAAAAATCGTTGGGCTTGAAAGCCTGTATCGAAGTGGTCAGCACAATGGTAGAGCCGGGAGGCAAAAGCGGCAAAGCGGCTTTCACGATCCAGAACATGGCAAACACATTTACTTCGAAAGTCTTGCGAAGCTGCTCGGTAGTCAGTTCCTCGATCGAGGCCGTGGCCACCTGTTTGCCGGCCACCAAGGCCAATAAATCCAAGCCCCCTAATTTCTCGTGGGCTTCTTTCACCAGCCGTTTGCAAAATTCCTCGTCGGAGACGTCGCCGGGTATCAACACCGCCTTCCGGCCGGCTTTTTCAATCAGCCGGGCCACTTCCTCGGCGTCTTCCTGCTCTTCCGGCAAATAATTAAGAGCTACGTCGGCCCCCTCGCGGGCATAGGCGATAGCTGCCGCCCGCCCGATGCCGGAATCGCCCCCGGTAACCAGGGCTTTACGGCCTTCCAACCGTCCGTAGCCTACGTAACTTTCTTCGCCGCAATCCGGCTTAGGCTTCATATCCGCCTGTACGCCGGGGGCCTCTTGCATTTGTTTGGGATATTCGCCGGTATAATATTCATCCAGCGGATTCGTCAATTTCGTTTCTTTTTTCGTTTCCATACTTCTGTTTCTTTAATACATAAATCGATGTTTCTTTTTCGCTCGTATTGAGTTGTAGAAACAAGCCTTGCTTTTTCTTTGTTCGGATATTTAACGCATCGATCATGTTTTAAAGGAATTATCACTTTCCCGTACGGTGCCCGCGGGCCGTGCTATCGGCAGGGATTTTCCCGCCTGGCGGAATGAACAAAAGAAGAAAACATATTGTTGCTATGAAAAATCGAGCAAATGAAAGGATTTTCAAAACTAAAAAAGAAAATAGGTTCTTCGGTGGCTTTCCAGATAGCCAAGGATACGATACAGGGATTTATCGACGACAATGTGACCCGTCTGAGCGCGGCGCTGGCCTATGCCACCTTGTTTTCCATTATTCCTTTTCTTTCCCTGTTGGTTACGATCGGCGTATTTTTCCAGATGGATCTTACCGACCAATTGTATACCCAACTCAAGCCCATTCTCGGCGAAGACGTGGTGAACCAGCTCAGCGCGGTGATAGGCAATGCGGAAAAAACAGATTCTTCCACCTTCGCCACCTTGGTCAGCCTGGGCGTTTCGATTTTCGGGGCCACTACCATTTTTGCCGAAATACAAGGCTCGCTCAATACCATCTGGGGAATCAAAGCCGTGCCTAAAAAAAGCTGGCTGAAATACATCAAAACGCGGTTGCTTTCTTTTTCCCTTATCCTGGTATTCGCCTTTATCCTGTTGGTGACGTTTAGCATCACTAATTTTATCTCCGATATGAGCGCGCGGTTTATGGCCAGTTATCCCGATATAGCCGAATCGTTGGTAAAGGTGGTGGGGGTACTGATCAATATCGTGGTGACGACCTTTATATTCGCCTTGATTTTTAAAGTCCTGCCGGATGCCAAAATAAAAATGAAGGACGTGCTGGTAGGGGCCGCCGCAACCACCCTTCTGTTTCTGGCCGGACAATGGGGCATCTCGCTCTATATAGGGATTGCCAACGTGGGAACCGTCTACGGGGCCGCGGCGTTTATGGCCATTCTGGTGACGTGGATTTACTATTCGGCTATCATCATCTATATCGGCGCGGAGTTCACCCAAGCCTGGGCCGATAACAGGGGCAGCAAGATTTTCCCGGATGAATTTGCGGTAGCTACCAAAATAATCGAAGTACACGAGGATAAGCCTCTCGATGCGGTAAACAAGGTAAAAGTGGAAGCTCCTTCGGAATAAGGGGCGGAAAAGGCCGGGAAAAGCGGGGGCGCAAGTCGGAGAAAGCCAAGGCGGAAACCGGGGTACAAGTCGGGGCGAAAGCCGGAAAAAGCCGGAGAAAGTCCAGACGCAGGCCGGGAAAGGCCCGGGCCCGGCCCGCAGCGGAAAAAGCGCAAAAAAGGGTGGAAATAAAATAAAAAAAATGACAATAAGTACCTTGTCTGTCCTTGCTTTCCAAGCGAATTTATATCTTACTGGTATTCAACAATATATATCGACAAAACAAAGACCCCGGAATTCCATGCCGGTGTAATCGGAATTTCATCGGCATGTATTTTCAATTACACCGGCATGAAATCCGGATTGCATCGGCATGTATTTTTTGCAAGTCAAAAAAAATACAATAAGCAGCCGCCGGCCGAAGGCTACAAGCAGGTACCGGTTCCGCTGCGGATCTGTATCTACTTCTTCTTAATCTTCTTTACTTCTTCACTCCTTCTTCGCTCCTCCTTCAATCCTTCAGTCCTTCACTCCCCCATTCTTTCAATCCTTCACTCCTCCCCGCCCCCCTGTTCCTCTGCCCCCTCCACCCTTCCCGTTCCCTTCACTCCCCCCGCCAACCCGCCTATCCACCTATCCGTAATAAAGGTCATACAATCCGTAATCCGGGTTATAAGGAGTTGCGAATAATCGCCTACCTTCGTGCCCATATTCCGGAAGCGAGGCGGATAATTTCCCCCGGAAAGACAAATCGCCCCCTGGCTATCAACCGAGTTAGAAGCGCATTCCCTATCTTTGCATTCATACTAACAGACGATCGATATGACACAAATACTCCATTTAGACAGTGTAGACAAGTACAACGAGTTGTACGGCCTCGAAACCCTGCATCCCTTGGTAAGCGTAGTCGACCTCAACCAAGCCAAGCGCGGCATCGACCGGTTGAGGGTGAATTACGGGGTATATGCCCTTTTCCTGAAATTGGAAAAAGCCTGCGACATCCGATACGGCCGCCAAAACTACGATTACCAGGAGGGAACGATCGTCTGTTTCGCCCCCGGCCAGACGACGGAAACCTCTTCTACCACCGACCGGGTGCAACTAAACGTATACGGCATTCTCTTTCATCCCGATTTGCTGCAAGGCACTTCCCTGGGCAGAACCATCAAAAAATATACGTTTTTTTCCTACCAGGTAAACGAAGCCCTGCATGTGTCGGAAGAAGAACGGGGCATTTTGCTGGATTGCCTGCGCATTATCCGCACCGAGCTGGAACATGGCATCGACAAGCACAGCAAAAACCTGATTGCCACCCATATCGAGTTGCTGCTGGGATACTGCATGCGCTTTTACGAACGCCAATTCATTACCCGCGCCAAGACGAACCGCGATGTGTTGACGCGCTTCGAAACGCTGCTGGAAACCTACTTCGAAGGAGAAACGGCCGAATACGAAGGCTTGCCTACGGTGAAGTTCTTTGCCGACAAATTATACCTGTCGCCCAACTACTTCGGCGATATGTTCAAAAAAGAAACCGGCAAAGCGCCGCAAGAATATATCCAGGAAAAAATAATCGCCTTGGCAAAGGAACGCATCTCCAACACCGACCACACCGTCAGCCGGGTAGCTTACTCGCTCGGTTTCCAATATCCGCAACACCTTTGCCGTTTGTTCAAAAAACGGGTAGGATGCACGCCCAACGAATACCGGATGCAAATGCACCACTAAGCGAGCCGGAAGTGAAGAAAAAGGAAACCTTAGACTTGAAAACCGTTGCCGAATGCAACCGCTGTCTGGGAAGCAAGACGCTGCATCCCCAAGTAAGCCTTATCGACCTGGAAAATCCCCATCCTCGGCAGGAGGCCGTGAAATTTGAATTTTATGCCGTGCTGCTGATCGAAGATTGTCCGGACGATTGCCGGCGGTGCGGACGCAAATACTACGATTACGCCCATGCCTCGATGGTTTTTCTCGCTCCCGGGGAAATTTTCCGGCTGAGCGGGCAGCACGCTTTCCCGGGCCGGGGGTGGCTGTTGGCGTTTCACCCCGACCTCTTGTTCGGCACTTCGCTGAGAAACCATATCGGCAATTACACTTTTTTTTCTTACCGCAAGGAAGAAGCCTTGCATCTGTCGCAGCGGGAGACGGCCAAGGTGGCGGATTGCCTGAAAAACATAGCCGGAGAGCTTTGCCATGCCATCGATACGCATAGCGGTACCATCTTGTCGCGCCAGATCGAATTGCTGCTCGACTATTGCACCCGCTTTTACGAACGCCAGTTCATTACCCGCGAAAACGAACACCGGGCGTTGATAAGAAAAACGGAAGAAATGCTCGACGAGCATATCGCTTCCGGCTTACCGGAAAACGGCAACCCGCCCCCGCCCCATTCTTTTGCCGGGCGGCTGCACCTCTCGACGGCTTATTTCAACGACCTGCTGAAATTCGAGACCGGCCTTACGCTGGCCGAGTATTTCCGGATCAAGCAATTGGAGGCGGCCAAGCGGCTGTTGCTGCAAACCGCGATGACGCCTGCCGACGTAGCCTGCCGGCTGGGGTTTCCCAGCGTGCAAAGCTTTAGCTTCCTGTTCAAAAAGATAACCGGCATCCTACCGGGCCACTATAAGCAGACGCAAAACTGAAACGGAAAGTGGTTGTTTGTTGCTATCTTTGCCGCATGATTCCCCCTCAGACAACCCTCGAAGAATTGTGGTCGCGCCAGCAGATAAGCAGCCTCGACGTCGACTATGCCGCCTGGCATGCCAAAAGAGAATCCGTGCAGCTGTTTTCTCGGATGAGCCGAAGTTGCGTCTTTACCGTAGACGTGTATAAGGGAGCATACGATTTCGCGTCGGATGCCTTCGCCGATCTGTTCGGCATCAAAGAGGAATGGCTGAAAAACATTCATCTTCACCCCACGTTGCTGGAAGACAGGATTCATCCGGACGACCGGCAGGCGATGACGCAACTGCGCGTCCGGCACGCGGAATTCATATACGGTCTCGACCCGGCGCAAAGGAACGATTACCGAACGATGTACCGGTACCGGATGCGAAACGCCCGCAACCAATATATCAACGTAGTCAGCCGCCAGCAGGTGATGGAGCCCGACCGGAAAGGCAAAGCCTGGATTATAAGCGGAATGCTGGAAATAGACTTCGACCCACGTTGCCGGGAGAAGGTAGATTATGCCGTCTTGAACCTGAGAACCGGACGGATATGCACCCCCCGGGATGCGGCTGCGGAAGAGGCGGTACTTACCCCCCGCGAGCGGGAGGTGTTGGAACTGGCGGCCCGGGGATTGCTGAGCAAGGAAATTGCCGGCAAGCTAGGTCTTAGCCTCTATACGGTGCATAACCACCGGAAAAATATACTGGCCAAGCTGGGAGCCGGTAATATCGTCGAGGCGATCAACCGGGCCAAAAGCGCGGGGCAGACGGGTTGAGGCTTGGCCCGCCCGACCGCCGCCCGACCGCCGCCCGGCTGCCGTCCCGCCGAGGCCGCCGGGGCCGCCGGGGAAGAACGGCATCGGAATCCATCTCGAAGCTAGCTATAAATAGCTATTTCGCATACGCAGGGGCGATTGTACTTTTGCCTGTCTTTTTTAATGCGTCATCAATCAACGAGTATGGTATTCAACGAAACGGAAAAACAGGAACGTGCCTATTTGCGGCAGGTCATCGCTCTTTTGAAAGAAAATATCGGCCGGACGGACACTTCGGTAAAGGAACATGTCGACACCTTGGCCGCGTATAAAGATTATCTGTGGTCGAACAAGGACCTCGATCCGCATGAAATCCGCTCGATGCGGGAAAGTATCCTCAACCACTTCGCATCGGGCGAAAACGCGATCGGCAAGCGTCGACGCCTGGGCAAAATAGCCGAGATTCCTTATTTCGGACGGATTGACTTCAAGCAGCGGAAAGAGGGAGCAGACGTATGCCCCTTGTATATCGGCATCCATGCTTTTTACGATTTCCAAAGCAAGCGAAGTTTGATTCACGACTGGCGCGCGCCTGTTGCGAGCCTGTTTTACGAGGCCGAGCCGGGGGAAGCTGCTTATCATTCTCCGTCCGGCAAGGTAGAAGGAGTTATTTCCTTGAAACGCCAGTACCGCATTCGCAACGGGCATATGGAATTCATGATTGAAAGCGCCCTGGCCGTACACGACGAGATTCTGCAAAGAGAGCTGAGCGCACGCGCCGACGATAAAATGAAGAATATCGTGGCCACCATCCAGCGGGAGCAGAACCGCATTATCCGCAACGAAGAAGACGAGGTGCTCATTATTCAGGGCGTGGCAGGTTCGGGCAAGACGTCGATCGCGCTGCACCGCATAGCCTATCTGCTTTATACCTTCGCGGGCAGCCTTTCTTCCCAAGACATACTGATTGTTTCGCCCAACAAGGTGTTTGCCGATTATATTTCCGGGGTGCTTCCCGAGCTGGGCGAGGAAGCGGTTCCCCAAACCGGCATGGAGCAGTTGCTCTCGGCCGTACTCGACGACCGCTATGCTTGCCAGCGTTTTTCCGAGCTGGTAACGGAATTGCTGGGAAAACCGGCTCCCGGCCTGATCGAGCGAATCCGCTATAAGGCGACCCTCGACTTCGTCGCCGCGCTCGACCGGTTTATCCTTCATATGGAAAACACGTATTTCAAAGCCGCGGATGTGGAGCTGGCCCCCGGCGTCGCTATTCCCGCCGGATTTATTGAAGAGCAGTTCAGGCGTTTCCATCGCTACCCCATGCGCCGGCGTTTCGAAGCGATGGCCGATTATATACTGGAGACGGCGCAAATCCGCTACCATATTGCCGTTACCACGGCCCTTAGGAACAGGTTGAAGAAGGAAATCCGGAAGATGTTTGCCGGAAACAACGATGTGCAGGTGTACAAAGATTTTTTCCGGTGGGCGGGCAAGCCCGAGCTGCTCAAGTGGCGGAAAAACCGCACGCTCGAATATGCCGACCTGGCTCCTTTGGCTTATTTGCACCTGGCTTTGGAGGGAAACGCCGCGCCCGGGCGGGTCAAGCATTTGCTGATCGACGAGATGCAGGATTATTCTCCCATCCAGTATAAGGTATTGCAGAAATTGTATCCCTGCCGGAAAACCATCTTGGGAGATGCCGGCCAGTCGGTGAATCCTTACGGCTCGTCGACGGCCGCGATGATCGGGCAGGTTTTTATCACCGGCAAGGTGATGAAGTTATGTAAAAGTTATCGCTCTACGTACGAGATAACGGAGTTTGCCCAAGGCATCCGGATGAACAGCGAGCTGGAGCCGGTGGCCCGGCATGGGGAAAAACCGCTCTTGCTGCCTTGCGAAAGGGAGGAAGACGAGCTGGCCGCGATTGCCGGTTTGATTGCGGCCTTTCGCCGATCCGGGCATGCCTCGCTGGGCATCGTCTGCAAAACCGAAGGGCAGGCGGGGGAAATGGCCGGCCGACTTCAAGCATGTGGCGAGAAAGTGGCTTTCCTTTCCGGCCGAAGCTCGGCTTTCAGCGGGGGGGTAACGGTTACTTCGGCGCAGATGGCCAAAGGGTTGGAATTCGACGAAGTGATCGTGACGCAGGTAAACCGCGAAAATTACGACTCCGAAATAGACAGAAGCATGCTGTATGTGGCGGTAACCCGGGCGATGCACCGCTTGTCGCTGACGTATTGCGGAAAGCCGAGCCGGTTTCTGAACCGGTAATCGAGGTTGCATAATCTGTAATCCGTCTACTCCCAAAGTAATTTTTATGCGGTATCTTTGCCGTACGACAATCCGCTTTCGGCGGCAATCAAGTCGTAGGCGAGGCATAAATTTAAAACGAGAGCATATGAAATTGAAAAAATGTATGTGTATGGCTACCTGTGCGCTGGCTTTGCTGGCCGGATCGGGCGGCGTCGGGGCCCAAAAGGCGGCTCAGGAAGAAACGAACAGCCGGGACGGCCTTCCGAAAGTATACCTGGCCAAGGCCATCTCTTCCGACAACCTGATACAGGTTTACAAGGCGCTGGGCCGCGAAGCCAGCGGGCGGGTGGCGGTAAAGGTCTCGACGGGCGAACCGGGAGGACATAATTTTCTTCAACCGGATTTGATCAAGGAGTTGGTGCAGCGCGTTAACGGTACCATCGTGGAGTGCAATACCGCTTACGGCGGCCGCCGGGGGGATACCGGGAGCCATCTGAAGGCGGCCGAGGAACATGGTTTCACCCGGATCGCGAAGGTGGATATTATGGATGCCGACGGCGAAGTGTCTTTGCCGGTGCGCGGGGGCAGGCACCTGAAGGAAGATTTCGTAGGGAAGAATTACATGGATTACGATTTTACCGTCGTATTGTCGCACTTCAAAGGGCATGCAATGGGCGGTTTCGGGGGCGCGATCAAGAATATTTCCATCGGTATCGCTTCGTCGGGAGGAAAGGCTTGGATCCATTCCGGCGGAAAGACGAAGGACGTGTCGGAAGTATGGGGCAGCCTGCCCGAGCAGGATGTATTTCTGGAGTCGATGACGGAGGCCGCCAAAGCGATTACGGATCATTGCGGCGATCGTATCCTTTATATTAATGTAGCCAACAATCTCTCGGTCGATTGCGATTGCGATGCTTCGCCGGAAGATCCCCGGATGGGCGACATCGGTATCCTGGCTTCGCTCGACCCGGTGGCCTTGGACAGGGCCTGCACCGATCTGGTGCGTGCTTCTGCCGATCATGGCAAGATTCACCTGATAGAGCGTATCGATTCCCGCCACGGCATGCACACGCTCGATTATGCCGAGCAGTTGGGGATGGGAAGCCAGAAATACGAGTTGATGGTATTGGATGAATAAAGCGGTAAAAAATCAAAACGGTTTCCAAATAAAAAGGAAGAGAAGAGGGATGAAAGCAGCCCCTGAAAGTTAGGTGTCTAATTTTCAGGGGCTGTTTCGCTTTGCGGGGAAAATCTCTTTTTTCGTTTCTTTCCATTCTGTTTTTCCCGGGGGGAAATAAAAAACCTCCGCAACCTTTCCCTTAGGATAAGAAGGGGCAACGAAATTCTTTTTACCTTTACACCCCGCAACGTAACAGACAAAACCGATATGCAAATACACCGCGATTATGCCCCGGCAGAGCATGAACTCTTGCTTTTATTGAAGAAATTTTTCGGATACAGCTCGTTCCGGCCGGGACAGGCCGAGATTATCCGACGTATTCTGGAGCGAAAAGATTCGCTGGCGCTTATGCCTACCGGCGGAGGCAAATCGATCTGTTACCAGTTGCCCGCCATTTACCTGCCCGGCACGGCCGTGGTGATCTCGCCCCTTATCGCGCTGATGAAAGACCAGGTGGAGGGATTGGTGGCCAACGGCATCCCGGCCGCCATGCTGAACAGCCTGATGCCGGAAGAAGAGCAACAGCAGGTAAAGACGCTTACGGCGCAAGGAAAAATCAAACTGCTTTATATCTCGCCCGAAAGGGTAAAATCCGAGGCCGACTGGTTTCTGCCCCGGCTCGATTTGTCGCTGATCGCCATCGACGAGGCGCATTGCATTTCTCACTGGGGGCACGACTTCCGGCCGGAATATACCCAACTGGCTATTCTGAAAGAACGTTTCCCCCAGGTGCCGGTGGTGGCGCTTACCGCGACGGCCGACAAGGTAACGCGCGAAGATATTCTGGCCCAGCTCCGGCTGAACGATCCGCATACCTTTGTCTTTTCGTTCGACCGGCCCAATCTTTCGCTTACCGTGCGCCGGGGGCTGAGCAAGAAGGAGAAGACGGCGGCTATCGTGCATTTTATCCGCAAGCATCCCAACCAGAGCGGTATTATTTATTGTATGAAACGAAGCGATACCGAGCAGTTGGCCGAGTCGCTCGAAACGTACGCAATCCGGGCTATCGCCTATCATGCCGGCTTGGCGCCGGGGGTGCGCGAGGAAGCGCAAAACAGTTTCATCAACGACCGGGTGCAGGTGGTATGCGCTACGGTGGCTTTCGGGATGGGGATCGACAAGAGCAATGTAAGGTGGGTGATTCATTATAATATGCCGGGCAGCATCGAGAATTATTACCAGGAGATCGGGCGGGCCGGGCGCGACGGTTTGCCTAGCGATACGCTTTTGTTTTATTCGATGGCCGATTTGTTGGTGCTTCGCCATTTTGCCGAGGCCAGCGGGCAGCAACAGACGAATCTGGAAAAGCTGAACCGGATGCGGCGGTATGCCGAGGCGGATATTTGCCGCCGGCGTATTTTGCTGAGTTATTTCGGCGAGCAGACCGATCGGGATTGCGGCAATTGCGACGTATGCCGGAATCCGCCCGAACGGTTCGACGGCCGCATCCTGGTGCAAAAGGCTTTGAGCGCGGTGGTGCGCGCCTCGGAGCAGGTAGGGATGGGAATGTTGATCGATATTTTAAGAGGGTCGAGCCGCGGAGAGGTGGCCGAACGGGGGTTCGACCGGTTGAAGACCTTCGGGGCCGGCCGCGATCTGAGTTATAAGGAATGGAAAGAGTATATTTACCAGATGATTCAATTGGGATACCTGGAGACGGATTACGCGGCGGGAAAGGTGCTGCGGGTCACGCCGCTGGGGCGGAAGGTGTTGTTCGACGGGGCGGAGGCGCCTCTGGTGGCGTTTCGCGAAACGGTGGCTTTCGATTACCAGCAGCGAAAGGAAGGCAGGCGTTTCCGGGCGCAGCCTATCCGTCCGAAAGAGGAGGCGCCTACCGACGAGGTGCTGCTCGACGCGCTTATGCAGCTTCGCCGGCAATTGGCCGAGAGGGAGTCGCTGCCGGCCTATCATGTGTTTACCGACGATAGCCTGGCGGATATGGTAGCCCGGAAGCCGCTCACGCTCGAAGCGTTCGGCCAGGTGCGCGGGGTGGGACTGATCAAGTTGGAAAAATACGGGAAGGTATTTGTTTCGCTTATCCGGTTCGTATTGAAATTGCCCAAGAGCGGGAAGTAAAGAGGGGCGGGAACAGGCTACGACGCCTTGCCTTCGCGTCGTTTCCCGTAACCTGGCAGAGAAGAATTATAACCTGATAATACAGTTGAAAAATGAAGAAAATGCTTTTTGTATGGCTTTGGTTAAGCCTTCTTTCGGGCGCATGGGGCGCATGGGCCGCCTCCGATCCGGCGTCTACGTTTACCGTGTTGCAACTGAACTTATGGCATGAAGGCTCGAAAGTGCCCGACGGATACGAGGGGATTGTAGACGTGCTCGACCAGGCCGACGCGGATGTGGTGTTTTTATGTGAAATCCGCGATTTCGAGGGGAACAAATTTATGCCGCGCGTGCTGGCCGACTTGAAAAAACGGGGTAAGGTGTATTACGGGGAAACCCTAGGGATGTCGGTGGGCGTGATGAGCAAGGTAAAGCCCGACAGCGTGGCCAGGTGTTGCGTGGTGCCCGGCGACGAAGGCCGCGCCATGCTGAAAGCGATCGTTACGCTGGCAGGGAAGCAGGTTTCCTTCTATGCCTGCCATTTGGATTACTTGCATTACGAATGTTATATGCCGCGCGGATATAGCGGGTATACATGGACCAAACTGGAGGGCCCCGTCACCGACGAACAGACCGTGCTCGAAGCCAACCGGCTGGCTTACCGCGACGAATCTATCCGGGCTTTCCTGGAAGAAACCCGGATCGACCGGCTACAGGGACGGCCGGTGGTGATGGGCGGCGATTTCAACGAGCCTTCTCACCTGGACTGGCAGGCCGATACGAAAGATTTATGGGATCATAACGGAGCGGTGATTCGTTGGGATTGTTCGGTGATGCTTCACGAAGCCGGATTTAAAGATGCTTACCGTCAGGCGTATCCCGATCCGGTGCATTATCCGGGATTCACCTTTCCCGCCGGCAACCGGCTGGCCGAGCAAGCAAAGCTGGAAAAACTGGCCTGGGCGCCGGACGCGGACGAGCGGGATCGGATCGATTTCATCTATTATTTTCCCCAAGGGAACCGGCTTTCCCTGAAAAAGTGCCGGCTGGTAGGGCCGTCGGAAACGGTGGTGCGCGGGAAAATAGTGGAAAACGATTCCAAAGATTCGTTTTTTACACCGAAAGGTATCTGGCCCACCGATCATAAGGGGAACCTGGCCACCTTCGAAATTCTCGCGGGAGAAGGCCGGTAAAAGAAGGTGAAGGCTCCTGTAAAAAGGTCTTCGAATCTTCCGGCTAAGCCAAAGGGGGAAAGCATCCTTCTCCGCAACTAACTGCTGCGACAGGGCCGATAAAGGCTTTCGGGAGAAAGAGTTTTTAATCCAAGGAGGGGTAAACGAAAACCGGCTTTCCCCTATCGCTTCCCGGCCGGAGGGTCAAATGTTTTTCTCCGGAAGCCTTGGCAAGTCAGCCCCAAATAGCCTCTGCCGGAAGGTCTATTTCCCCGAAATCCAGCAGGGCATTGAAAAGGCGGATGCGCGTATAACGGGGCAGGTCTTCCCTGCGGATGCACCGGGGCAAAAGCAGACCGGCATCCAGCAGGGCTTCCCGCCGCGTACCGGCTAACAGCGGCCGGCGAGGAGTATGCCAGGCCGTGCCGTCGAAAAGGGCGATGTTGCAAATAGAGGTATCGGTAAGCTCGCCGTCGCGCGTCAGCAGGATGTCGTCGGCTTCTTGGCGGCGATCGAACAACCGTTGCAGTTCTTGGCGGTCGGCATATTTATAGCGGTAATCGAAACTGCCGGCTTCTACCAAACGGAGGCTGCTTACAGGGCGGGGACGGTAAAAGGCATAACTTACGGCAAGGATGCCGGCCGCATACTCTACCCGGCATTTCACGCGGGCAATACGGGGCGGCAAAGAAAGGCCTTGGCTTCCCTCGGGAAGGGTTGCCGAGGCTATAACCGCATCAGCCGCCTCTGCGTCCAGCACTTCTTCCAAACAAAGCGGGGTTTCGATACCCAATACTTCGCGGCGCGTCCGGTTCATCCGCCGGGCATGGTAAGGCATACGGGCGAAAGCTCCGTTTTCGAAACAGATAGTCTCTATAAATCGATTCATAGGCAAATGTATACTTTTTCGTATGGCAGGGCAAGAACGAAACCCGCCTCGGCTGCCGTGAAGACCGGTCGGGTAAAAGGCATGTCACAAACCGAACGGGCAGTTCAGAACACAGGCAGATAAATTTTCCGGATCATCTCCCGGTACTCGCTCTCCGGATCGCTTTGCGAAGTGATCCCTCCGCCGCTGCGGAAGAAAAACGCATCTCCCTCCTGTTCGATAAACCGGATCATGACGGCCGAGTCCAGCCGCTCCCCGTCGAAGTAACCCATAATGCCGGTATAATAGCCCCGGCCTACCGGTTCGGTGGCGGCTATAATCCCGACCGTCTTCTTCTTGGGCGCCCCGGTGATGGAACCGGCCGGCAAAAGCGCATACAGCCAGTCGCCGATACGTCCCTCCCACCCCGGCATCAGCCGCCCGCAAATTTCCGAGCTGGTCTGCCATAAGGCGCCGCCATGGGTGTCTATTTTTTCCAGATAACGGTAACGCGTCACCTCTACCCCGGTGGCTATCCGGCTCAGATCGTTGCGCAGCAAATCGACGATGGTGGCATGCTCGGCCTGCTCCTTGGCATCGTCGAGCAAGCTGCCGGGGGCACCGGGCAAAGCGGCGTCGACGGTTCCTTTCATGGGGTAGGTCGCGATGCGGCCCCCTTCCGCCCGCACGAAACATTCGGGCGAGAAGCAGACGAACCGGTCTTTCAACCAGCATTTATAGGGAGCGTCGGCCCGCTCAAACACCTCTTTCAACGACAGATCGGTGCGCACGGGCGTACGGCGGGTAAGGTTGAGCAAATAAGAATTGCCGGCCGCTATCTCCTGCTTTACCCGGTGGAAGGCAGGGGCATAGGCGCTAAAAGGCTCGGGATCGACTTCCCAAAGGAATCGCGGCGGCTCGGGCGTCTCTGACGTCCCTGACGCATAAGCTTCATTCTCGGCTTTCCGGTTTTTTTCATCGGATGCCAAAAGTCCTTGGAGGGAAGTTATACCCCTCGGGCCGGACGTCCCGCCCGCAAGACTTTTCGGACGGCAGCCGGCTTTCCGGTTGGTAAACCCGTTCAACTCATACAGCCATTCGCCGCTATCGATGTCGTCGGGCTTTTCCACATGGTTGCGGCCGCCCTCGTAGTCGATTACAAACACAAAAGGCTCGCGGGCGGCTCCCAGCCGGTTCATCCGGGAGGCGGCCTCTTCGCGCGAGAACGTCCTCATACCAGAAAACGGGCCGTCAGACCCTCGAAAGCGTCGATCCGCCGGTCGCGGAAGAAAGGCCACCAACGACGTACGTTCTCGCTACGCCCCAGATCGATTTCCACTACGCGTACTTCCTCTTGGTCGGCAGGAAACTCGGCCAGCAACTCCCCCTGGGGGCCGGCTACGAAACTATTTCCCCAGAAGCGAATCCCCCCCGTTTGTCCGGAAGGATCGGATTCATGGCCCGTACGATTCACCGTAATAACCGGCAGGCCGTTGGCCACCGCATGGCCCCGCTGCACGGTACGCCAGGCATCCAGTTGACGGCTTTTTTCTTCGTCGGTATCGGTGCTCTCCCACCCGATGGCGGTAGGATAAATCAGCATCTCGGCCCCCTGCATGGCCATCAGCCGGGCGGCTTCCGGATACCACTGGTCCCAGCAAACCAAGACGCCCAACACGCCCACGGAGGTGCGGATAGGCCGGAAACCGAGATCGCCGGGGGTGAAATAGAATTTCTCGTAATAGGCCGGATCGTCGGGAATGTGCATTTTGCGATAGATGCCGGCGATGCTGCCGTCTTTTTCGAGCACCACGGCAGTGTTATGATACAACCCGGGGGCTCGTTTTTCGAATAATGACAATACCAGCACGATGCCCAGCTCGCGGGCCAAAGCGCCGAACCGCCCGGTAGAGGGGCCGGGGATGGGTTCGGCCTCGTCGAACCGCGCGGTGTCTTCCGTCTGGCAGAAATAAAGGCCGTTATGCAATTCCTGCAACACCACCAGGGCGGCCCCCTGGGCGGCGGCGAGGCGGATATGCCCTTCCAGACGGCTTTGGTTGGCGGCCCGGTCGGCGTTGTTGGCTTGTTGTACCAAGCCTATTTTCAGTTTTTTTTCCATTTGTCGAATGCGCGTTTTGTTAGTTTCGGGCGGCCTGTTCCAAGGTAATAAATCCTTCGGGGTACTGCATCGTCACGCAATGCAACGAACCGTGCTGCCGGATGAGCGGGCGACAATCGATACCCACGATTTCCCGGTCGGGAAAGGCTTCCTGCAGCGCGGCGCGGGCCGTTTCGTCTTTGGCCGATCCATAGAAGGGCAGCAACACGGCTCCGTTCAGGATCAGGAAATTGGCATAGGTAGCCGGCAGCCGTTCGCCTTCGTGATAAACGGCGTCGGCCATCGGCAGCGGAATCAGCCGGTAAGGGCTGCCGTCGGGGCGCACGAAGGCGCGGAGTTCGGTTTCCATGGCTTGCAAAGCCTCGTAATGCTCGTCGGAAGGATCGGTGCATTGCACATAGGCAATGGTATCCGGACGGCAGAAACGGGCCAGGGTATCGACATGGCTGTCGGTATCGTCGCCGGCCAGGTAGCCGTTTTCCAGCCAGAGGATGCGTTTCAACCCTAAGACGGTTTGCAAATGCCGGGCCACTTCTTCCCGGCCGAGGTGGTCGTTGCGGTTGGCCGAAAGCAAGCAGCGGGCGGTGGTGAGCAGGGTGCCCTGGCCGTCGGATTCGATACTGCCCCCTTCCAATACGAAAGGCCCCGTCGGAGACAAAGTTACCCCGGGAGCAAAGACGCCGCCGGAAAAGAGCCGGCGGGTAATCAGGTTATCGCGATCGGCGGGAAATTTCATTCCCCACCCGTTGAACACGAAGTCGCAGACCGCAGGGCGGCCGTCGCGGAAGACGGAGATGCCGCCGTGGTCGCGCGCCCAGGTATCGTTGGTATCGAGGGTACGGAACAGGACGCGGCCGTAGTCTATCCCGCTGCCCAACGCCCGGCGGACGGCGGCTTCGCTGCGGCAGACGACAAGCAGGTTTTCGCGGGCGACGACGGCGCGGGCGATAGCCACGAAACAAGCCGTCACTTCATCCAGCATCGGGGCCCAGTCGGTATCTTCGTGGGGCCAGGTCAGTTGCACGGCGCTTTGGGGATACCATTCGGCCGGCAGCACAATTGTACTTTCCATCGATGTGCCTAGTTTTCGTCGGTTCGATAATCGACTGCTACCCGGCTTTCGCGTATCTTCTTGCAATAGCTGCTGACGGCTACATGGCGCGGATCGTTCTTGTAAGCCTCCAACGCCGCTTCGTCGTCGAAGGTGGCGATCAGCACCGCATCGTAGGCCATCGGGCCTTCCTGGCTGTTGATGCCCACTTCCAACGTCCGGATTTGGGGTACCACGCCCCTGAGGGCTTCCAGATGTTCTTTCATCCACAGGGCGTTTTCCGCCCTTGTTTTCCCCTCGGCTTCCGCCTTGAGTTTCCACATTACTACGTGTTTAAGCATATCTTTTGTTTTACTGAGGAAAAATTTCAGGCAATAAAATTACTCATTTGTCCGTACCCAGGCAATACTCGCCCGGCAAAAGCGGGGCTACGATCTCGCGTTCGGCCGCCGGACGGCCTTTTTTCGGCCGGGCAGCTTCTTCCGCCCCGGCCTCGGCGGAAGGCTCGGCGCGCGGTATCCGGGCTACCGGCTTCCAATCGTCGGACGCGTCGCGGCGGTACATCAGCCAAATGTTCCCGGGCGTATCGTTTCCTGCCCCCGCGCCCTTTTCTCTACCGGCTCCGTCTCCTGCGGCAACGTCCCGGTTCCTCCCGGCCACATCGCTTCCGGCAGCCGCCCCGCCCTCCAGCCAAGCGGCCTCAGGCCCTTCCGTAGCCACCGGAAAACGCCCTGTCAGGCGCACGGCCCCGGGCACCGAACCTGAAACGCGCCAGTAATGCGTATCGCACAGCAGGTACTCCGTCCGGGCTTCCTCGCCGCGGATCGGATCGGGCGTCACCCTATAATATTCCAGGTGGAGCGACACAGGGGGAAAAGCTCGCGCCGCAGAAGAAGGCGCCTCTTCCGACGCAGACGACGACGCACTCTCCGGCACGCACGGCGCAACGGCCTCGGCCTCCACGGCCAGGCGACATAAACGCGAAGTATATACGCCCGCCGTATCTGCCCGGTACGCCTCGTAAAGAGAGGCCTTGCAAAGAGCGTAACCGGGGTCTACCAATCCGAAGGCGGGCCGGAAAGGAAGATGAAGAGGAACAGCCGCATGGCGTCCGCTCACTACCACTTCGCGCATCTCCCGGCGGTGCCCACCGGCGTCGTAAAACGTGAGCGGAACGCGCACATTGCGACCGTACTCCGGCGCATGACAACGTTTCTGCTCCAGGTAGACGGTGCCTTCGAAACCGCCGGCCACGTCGCGGCCCCGGATCGAATCGATCTCGAAGGTTACAAAACCGGGCCGGTTTACCCAGAGATCGAAAAAGTCGGTCAGATCGGTAGCGGTATGGCGGGCGATAAACGACTGGAAATCGGCCACCGAAGCGGTACGGAACGCGTAGGCCTCGACATAGGCTTTCAAAGCGGGCAACAACTTTTCATCGCCCAAGTAGTGGCGCAACGTGTGCATGACCATCGCTCCCTTGTCGTACACGGTGGCTCCGTAGGTATGTTCTTCGGGCACGTCGGCCAGGGAAAGGTATGCTTTCTCCATGCGGGGAGCCATCAGCAAGGCCACCCATTGGTTCTGCCGGACGTAGCGGGCCGCTTCTTCGGGGCCATATAGTTTTTCCAGCACCAGTTCGGGCCCGAAATTGGTAATGCCTTCGTTCAGCCACATATCGGCGGCGGTGCGGCAAGTAACCCGGTTGCCGAACCAGGAATGAATCAGCTCGTGGATGACGAGGGTATGGTAGTCTACCGTGGGGCGGGGATGGCGGGGCATGGAAATATTGGCCACATGTTCCATCGCGCCGCCTCGCCGGTCGACCGACACATAGCCTACCCGGTCGAAGGCGTAGGGGCCGAAGTAGTTTTCGAGCAGTCGGAGGGTGCGGGGAAGGATGGCGTAGGTTTCGCGCGCGGCCTCCGCCTCGTCGGGAAAGACGTAGACGTCGACCGGGAGCGGCCGGCCGTCGACGGAGGTATAGGGATAGGAAATCTGCTCGTAGGGGCCGACGGCTACCGATACCAGGTAGTCGGGGATGGGTTGGCCGAGGCGCCAATGCCAGACGGCGGTTCCGTCCGAGGCGGGCTGTACGTTTTGCAACACGCCGCTTCCGATCGCTTTCAGCGCGGTATCGGCGCGAAGGTAGAGATCGAAGGTAGAGCGACTGCGAAAATCGTCGACGGCCGGAAACCAGCTCCGCCCGAAGCTATGGGGGCTACCGTCGATCCATACGCCCATGTTGTGGGCATGGCGGAGGCTGTCGGT
This sequence comes from Tannerellaceae bacterium, assembly GCA_048465615.1. GTDB lineage: Bacteria > Bacteroidota > Bacteroidia > Bacteroidales > Tannerellaceae > Parabacteroides. The sequence goes on along the minus strand of DBFWLD010000008.1, from coordinate 102,038 downwards.
AAACGTAAAGCCGCCGAACCGGGCGCGGACGGGTCGGCCGTGATAGACGACGGCTACCCGGGCTTCTTCTCCTTGTTGAAGCGGAACGCCCAAGGGAACGCGCAGCAGCGTATCGTTGTATTGATAGCCCCGCGCCGGGCGTCCGTTCACCTGCACGCTATCGATCTGCATGCCGAGCAGCAGGAAGGGGGCGAAGGCCAGGTTGTCCTGCTTGCTGCGCAGGGTGATTTCGGCCCGGCCGCGAAGGGTGGCTTCGCCGATGGCGCTCAGATCGAGGCGAATGGTGTTGTGAAGCACCTGGAGGGTGTCGTAAAGAGCATAGGGGGAACGGGCGGCTGAGGATGCCGACACGTCTTCCGGCTGTTCTGCCGCGGCTTGCCGAGCGGGTATTTCACCGGGATATTCTCCTGCTGTTTGCCAAGGGGGTATTCCTTCGGGATATTCTCCTGTCGTTTGCCCAACGGGCATTTCTCCAGCGTAGTCTTCCGTTGCCTGCGAAGCGGGTGTTTCTCCGTCATAGTCTTTCGTTGCCTGCCAAGCAGGTAGTTCACCGGCATAGTCTGCTGCTGCCGGCCAAAACGTTTCTCCGGAAGTTTCCGACAACGGGAAAAAGCGGCAGTCAGAAGGGACGGCCCGGCCTGCCGGAAGGCAAGCGGCGAAGAGAAGGGCCGCCAGGAAAGAGCGGCTTAGGGTATGTTTTTCCATATCGTGCAAGATGCTAAAATCGTAAGGTAATGAAAGACGCAAAGGGAGAAACCGAGACAAGGCCGCGGTTTCTCTCCCCCGCCCGGACAAAGGTAAGTATAAAAACGGAAAACAGACGTAAAAAAGGCGCCTCTTCCGGGAAGGGCGCCTTTCACATGGAATCAGAACTTACACTTAAATTTAAACACTGTAATGAACAAAAATTTATTTACAACCGCAATCCGACCAGGCTACCAGCATCCAGACCATTTTTTCCTGTTCTTTCAGGTAGTCGCTCATCAGGGCTACCGTGGCTTCGTCGCCGGCTTGGGAAGCCAGCGAAAGCAGTTTGCGCTCTTCTCCGATCAGGTGGCTATAGGTATCGAGAATATGCTTGAGGGCTTCTTCGCCGCAAGACACGCCCGATACTTCTTTCACACGAGCCGTTTTCAGGTATTCGCTATAGCGGTTTTCAGGCACGCCGCCCAGCATCAGCACGCGTTCGGCCAGCTCGTCTACTTTTTCGGCGGCATCGTCGTAAAGCTCTTCGAATTTGCTGTGCAGGATAAAGAAACCATGCCCTTTGATGTTCCAATGGAACCCGCGCAGGTTGGTATAGTATACTTGGAAATCGGCCAGCAACAGATTCAGGGATTCGACAACTTTGCTTACTTGACCGGCATCGAGATGGAGGTAATCTAATGTTTTCATAGGACTTCTTTTTTTATGTATTAGTAAATGAAATTTATTTCGTTTTGTTTTCCCAGACGAAGATAGTGCCCGCCGGGGCGCAGAGGCTAAACTTGCTCAGGCTATGCCCGGATACCGCCTATCTTTCGTTTGCTGAGACAAAGATACGACGCCGGAAGCCCCTTGTCAAACAGATAATTTTTATCTGGGAATAAAGAATATTTATTATCTTTGCTTCAGCGAAGCGAAGAAGGGGGGCCCGGGCATAACCACAAGGGGGATGGTTTCTGCACCGGTTTGCACGCTCTTCGCCTTTCACCAATCAAATCAACCGATCACATTCATCAAACACCCGTCGACTTTATGAATATACAACAACTCGAATACATCCTGGCCGTCGATGCCTATCGGCATTTCGCCAAAGCGGCCGAACACTGCCGCGTAACCCAACCCACGCTTAGCATGATGATCCAGAAGCTGGAAGACGAACTGGGCGTCAAGCTTTTCGATCGCAACCTGCAACCCGTGCGCCCTACGCCGGCCGGGAAGAAAGTAATCGAGCAGGCCCGCAACGTGCTTTACCAGGCCTCGCTCATCAAAGATATTGTGAACGAAGAAGAGCAATCGCTCAAAGGCACCTTCCGCCTGGCGGTATTGCCTACCATCGCCCCCTACCTGCTGCCCCGTTTTTTCCAGAAACTGGCCGAAAAGAACCCGGAACTGGATATTCGCATCCTGGAGATGAAAACGGCCCCTACGATGACGGCGCTTCAGAACGGGGAAATCGACGCGGCGATCATCGCCAACCAGCCCACGGAAAACTACTTGCAGGGAGATACCTTATATTACGAGCAATTTTTCGGCTACGTAGCCCGCAACGAAAGCATTTTCAAGAAAGACCTGATCCGCACGGCCGACATCAGCGACGAACGGCTGTGGTTGCTCGACGAAGGGCATTGCTTCCGCGACCAACTGATGCGCTTTTGCCAGATGGAAAAGGTAAAGGTGCGCCAGGCCGCCTATCGCCTGGGAAGCCTGGAAACCTTTATGCGCATGGTGGAGAGCGGCAACGGGATTACGTTTATACCCGAACTGGCTACGCTCCAGTTGGGCAAAGAGCAGATGGAGATGGTACGCCCCTTCGCCATTCCCAAACCTACGCGCGAAATCGTGCTGGTCACCCGCCGCGATTTTATCCGGCACCGTATCAGCGGCATTCTGATCGACACGATTAAAAAATCGGTTCCCAAAAGCATGCTTTCCTTGCAGGCGGGGCAGAAGGTGGTGTAGGCCGCAAGGGAATAGAAGCCGGCATCCGGGCAAGAGAGCCCGGCCGGCCGGGAGAGAATGGATGGCGGCCGGAGAAAAACAAGGCGACCGCCCTTTCCGGCAACCCGGGAAGATAAGTAAAAAAAATACAATAAGCCCCCCACCAGGGAAGAGCCCGGCAAGTGCTTTTGTATTTCCTTGAAAAACAACCACTTACACCGAAAGAAATTTTCACCGGCATCCCCGGAAAATTTCATCGCAGTGTAATTCGATTTTCATGCCGGTGTAATTCGGATTGCATCGGCATGAAAACCGAAACGAATGCCGGCCGGCCGAAAATCAATCGAAAAAAAATACAATATCCCCCCTCCTGTTCCGGCCCTTTTTCCCCCAGATAGTTCCTTAGGCCGCCGCCCCGGGCAGCCCGCCGTTCAGCGGCTTTCCGATACCCGACGCCACGTTGGTAGAAACGATATAAAATGACAACTATGAAACTCAAGCTACTTCTTGCCACCTTCCTTTTGATAATAGCCTTCTCTTGCCTGGGGCGCAAAGCGCAGGAAAAGAATCCTATTCCCGCCGAATCGTCCGCTCTCCAGACGGATACCTTGGAACATTCCCATATCGACCTGGCTGCTTCCATCCCCTTGTCGGGTTTCGATTCCCTGCACGTCCACATAGCCAACCATTCTGCCGCCCCCCTACCCTTGCATGAATTTTATCTGCAAATAAAAGAAGGAGATCATTGGAAAACGTTGTTTCGCGACACGATCGCGGCAACCATGCTTCCCCCCAATCAGACCCGGACCCTGAAAATCGACTTACATATAGACGAATTTACCTATAGCAGCAAAGAATTATACCGGTTTATAGCCTATTACCGGCAAAACGACACGGTCTACCAAATCTCCGCCGTCTATTATTCGCTTACGCTCTTCAAAAAAAACGGAAAAGTATATATGCTTCCCGATACCGTCATCGACAATACGGCCGGAAGTTACGATTAACCCCCTCCCCCCCCAAAAAAACCGCATCCCCCAAGCCTGTCCGGCCCTAAGGATGCGGTTCCCTTTCCATCGCCCGGCAGGCGGCGCGAAGGTCTGTTCCCGCGCTGCCCCGGCGATTCTCTCTCTATATCAAACGTGCCTATCTATCTCTGAAAAAAACATCATAATCGGAATCGATCTGAAACTGCGTCACGCCCCAGTCGAGCAACCACTTGATGTTTCGCTCCGCATTCGGAAAATTATCTTCCTCCATCTTCCGCCAAGGCAAATTTTCGCAACACATCACCTTAAAGCCGTTGTCCTTCGCCCATTTGAGCGTGCGGCCGTTTATCTCGTCGATGCCCGCGAAAAGAAAATAATACTGCTTCGTCTTCTCGCCGTAGGTACGGGTAAACTCGTCGATTTCGCGCATCAACATCGTAATAAGCGGGCCTTTTCCCCGGAAATACTCCCCATGCCCGATAAAATAGGAAGAAGACAAAAATCCCGTCTGTCGCAAAATCCGTTCCAGCTCCCGGTAAAATGCCTCCGAAGGCTTGTCGAGCTTAATATCGATCATCAACTCCTTCAACTTCCCCTTCGCATGCCGGCAGTACGCCTCCACCGTAACCGGCGGCTTAGTTCCCGCCTTCAGCGGACGGAGCGCCTGGATCTCGGCCCAGGTCATTTCGGCCCCCTTGCCCTTCGAATCGTAATCCCGTTCGAACGTCCGGTTATGATATAAGAACAACACGCCATCCTTGCTCTGGCGCACATCGATCTCGGCGCCGGTATATCCCCGCCGCACCGCCTCGTCCAAGGCCTCGAGGCTGTTCTCCAGCCGCGTTTCATGGTCTACCACGCCGCCCCGATGCGCAATCAACTGCAACCCGGGCCGGATACGCGCCTGCTCTTCCGTTTTCGGACGGTCCTGGCCGCCGGCCCCCTCGCACGCCCGGCCGGCCGCTCCCGAAGGAGCGGCGGCGGCATATCCCAAGCTCAGCATACCACCGAGCAAAAACAAACTGATCCGTTTCATATGCTTTTAATTATTGAATCAAATACTGACTGTTCTGCACCAGCACGCCCCCGCTCTTGTCGATCTCTTCCTGCGGCAGGGGGAAGAAATAATGCTTCGGCCGGACAAAACGCTTCCGTCCCTGGTCGGCCACGTGCGCCGACACCGGATCGGCATACAAGGCAGGCAAATCCACCCAACCGATTTTATCCCATCGCACCAAATCGAAATGCCGGCGGTTCTCTCCGGCCAATTCCAGCCGGCGTTCCCGCATCAATTCCTCTTTTCCGGCGTTATGCAAAGGCGGCAGGCCTACCCGCGCCCTCACTGCGTTGATCTCGGCGTCGCCCGCGCCCGCGCCCGACTGCCGGATCTTGGCCTCGGCCACCAGCAAATACACGTCGGCGCTGCGCATCAAGGGAATCAACAGGTCGAAGCTTAATTTGCCGTCGGCCATAAAGGTAGTGTATTTATTGAAATGATACCCCGTCTCCGACTTGTCGGCCTCGTAATCGATCAGCGAACTGCCCACCTGAATCTTGTCGCCGGCCGCCCACATCGTCATCTCGCGGCGCGGATCGTTGCCGAAGGCCTCGAAAAGACCCGGCAGCGGATGGAAGAAATTCCAGCCCCCCAGGTTGCGGGGCGAGAAATAGTAAATCGTGGAGGTATTCCGCCATGTGCTCGAGGAAGCCACGTAGAGCAACATCTCGGGCGTGGCCGTGGTGGTCTGCCGGAAATTACTCTGGTAATCGTCGGCCAGCCGGTACAAGTCGTTGCCCACTACCTTCATGCCCGCGGCGACGGCGTCGGCCAGCTTGCCCTCTTTTCCTTCGTACGAGGCCCAGTGCATATACAACTGGGCAAGGTAAGCATAGGCCGTGCCTTTGTTGACGCGTCCGGCCGAGGCGCTCTCTTCCAAGTTGTCGGCCGCCAGCAGCAAATCGTGCTCGATCTGCCCGAGCACCTCTTCTACCGAGGCTTTAGGCTTGTTGTAGTTCGTGGCCAGCACGTCTTCTTCCCCGATCAGCGGCACTTCGCCGTATGGCAGATAAAGCCACCAATACGCAAAGGCCCGGAAAAAATAAGCTTCGCCCAAGCTGCGTTGCTTTACCGTCTCCGAGATGTTCGTCATCCCCGGCACGTTGAGCAGCAGGTTGTTGGCCCGCGATACCATTTCGTACTTCCATTTCCAGCCCGCTTTCAGCATATTGTTGCCCGCGTCGAAGGTAAACGTTTCCAACGCCTCGTCTTCGCTATGGTCGCCGGCCCGAAACAAATCGTCGGAACATACGTCCCAGGTATAATCGCCGTGAGCTACAAAGTCTTCCACAATCAGAATGCCGTACAACCCCGTTACGGCGTCGACCACGGCTTCTTCGTTCTTAAAGTAGTTTTTATCGGTATACGTCCCTTTCACCTCTACCGACAGAAAATCGTCGCAAGCGGCAAAGCTACAGACACCGAGCATGGCTATCAGAAATAATTTATAGGTTTTCATAACGTACTTCTTTTGATAAGATTAAAAATTCAGGTTCAAGCCGAAGGTAAATTTCCGGCTTTGGGGATACTGGGCGTAGTCCACTCCTTTCTGCCGGTTGCCGTCGGTATATCCTATTTCCGGAGAATAGCCCGAATACGAAGTAATCGTAAACAGGTTTTCCGCGCTCGCGAACAAGCGAAGGCGGTTCACGCCCGCTTTCGAGAGCCATCCTCCGGGAAACGTATAGCCCAGGGTGACGTTTTTCAGCTTCACGAAATCGCCGCTTTCGATAAACAAATCCGAGGTGCGGTGATTCAGGTTGGTACGCAGCGTCGTCATTCGCGGAATGGAATTGCTGGTGCCTTCGCCGTGCCAGCGGTCGAGCGTCTGGCGATACATATTATACGAGAAGCTGGGGTCGAGCCCCTGCATCCGGTCGGCATTGTATAAGTCGGCGCCGAAGCTGCCGATGAAATTCATCGACAAGTCGAACCCTTTATACTGGGCCTGCACCTGCAAACCCAAAATAGCGTTCGGGTTCGGATCGCCTATATACGTACGGTCTTTCTCGTCGATGATACCGTCGTGGTTGATGTCGACAAAACGCACGTCGCCCGGCAGGATGGACCCTTTGCGAGGATCGTTCTTCAGATACGGATCGTTGGCGATCTCGGCCGCGTTCTGATAGAGTCCGTCGGTTTTCCAGCCGTAGAACGAGGCTATGGGCTTGCCTTCGTAGCTGCGGGATATTTCCTGCTCCTGGCGTCCGTAGGTGATGGAGCCGATGTAATTGTTGTCGCCGTAAAGCTTCAGAATCTCGTTCTTCACGAAGGAAGCGTTCATATTCACGTTATACTGGAAGCCCGAGGCCAACTGCTGGCGGAAGCCCAGTTCGATTTCCCAGCCCCGGTTGCGCATCTCGCCGATGTTGCTGTCGGGTATGGTGGCCCGTCCGATGGTTCCTACCACCACGGTGGGCACCAGCATATCGACGGTCTTCTTGTCGAACCAGGTGGCCGAGAAGGTCAGTTTCTGGTCGAACAAAGCCCCGTCGAGGCCGATATTCGTCATTCCCGTCTTTTCCCAGGTGATGTTGGTGTTGGCCAAGCTGGTGATGCGGGCCCCTCCCACCTTATCCGAGCCGAAGGTGTATTTGTTGCCGTAATCGATGTTTTTCTTCATCACCGTGTAGTATTGCAGGTCGGCCACGTCCTGGTTGCCGAGCAATCCCCAGCCTCCGACCAGTTTCAGGTTGTCGAGCCACGATACGTCTTTGAGGAAACTTTCTTCCGATAGTCTCCAGCCCAGCGAAACGGCGGGGAAGTAGCCCCAGCGGTTGCCCTGGGGAAACTTCGACGAGCCGTCGGCGCGAAACGTGGCGGTGAGCAGGTAGCGGCTGTCGTACGAGTAGAATACGCGGCCGAAGTAAGAGGCCAGGGCGGTTTCGGTATAGTAGTTTCCGCTGATCGATCCCATGGTGGAGCCGTTGTCGAACACCAATTGGTTGTCGTCTTCGTCGGCAAAGGTTTTCATCGTCGCGCTGTCGTATTCTCCCTTGCTTTTCTGGGCCGAGATGCCGGCGGTGGCGTTGAGGCTGTGCCGGCTGCCGAAGTCTTTCTTATAAGCCAGGTAGGCTTCCCCCAGGAAGGAATAGCGTTCCTGATGCCGGCGGGCCAGCTCGGCATCGTTGCGTTTGCGCATCTGTTGGCTTACCATGGGCGAGAAATCCTTGCTGGAGTAAATGCTGCCGTCGAAGGCGGCGTTGCCTTTGAGGTAGAGATCGTCGGTAATTTTATAATCGAGCGTGAAGGAGGCCAGCAGCCCGTGGTTGGTAAGCTGGTGCCGTTCGGTTTCCAGCTCGTATACGGGGTTGTTGATGTCGCCCAGCTCGTTGTTTTCCACCGCCGACCCCCAGTTGCCGTCTTCATCCCGGCAGGGAATGGCGGGGTTGAAGCGGAGGCCTTGCCAGACCACTCCCGAATACACGGATTTGGTGCTCGGGTTGTACCACCGCCGGTAGGTATATTGCAGGCTTTGGCCTATTTTCAGCCGGCTGTTGATCTGGTGGTCGGAATTCAGACGGAGCGAAACCCGCTCGTATTCGGAGTTGATGATAATCCCGTCTTCCTTATAATAACCCAGGCTCGACATATAGTTGGATTTGTCGTTGCCTCCTGTCAGCCGGGCGTCTACGTTGGCCACCTTGCCTTGGTTGAAGAGTTCCTTTTGCCAGTCGGTACGTTGCGTCTGGTAATAGGGATCGTTCCAGAAGGGGTTTACCTCCAGCCCGTCGTTCTGATACCGTTCTTTCTTGAGCATCACCAATTCGGGCGCGCTGAGCACGTCGAGCGTTTTGCTCACGTTGGAAATGCCGTAATAGGCGTTCACGTCGATATTGGTTTTCACGTTCTTTTTTCCTCTTTTGGTGGTGATGATTACCACGCCGTTGGCCGCCCGGGTACCGTAGATGGCCGACGAAGAGGCGTCTTTCAGCACTTCGATGGTTTCGATGTCGTTCGGATTCACATCCGATATTTTGCCCGAGGGCACCCCGTCGATCACCACCAGCGGGTCGGAAGCGCTCATGCTGCCCGTACCGCGCACCCGGATCACCGGTTCGGCGCCGGGCGAACCGCCGTCCGATACGATGTCGACGCCGGCTGCCTTGCCTTGCAAGGCGTTCGAAAGGTTGGCCACCGGCAGATCTTTCAGGTTATCGCCTTTGATGTTGGCGATCGAGCCGGTAATATCGCGTTTCTGCTGCACGCCGTAGCCTACCACCACTACTTCGTCCAGGCTTTGGCTGTCTTCCCGCAGCACGATCGAGAAGGTGCGCTGGTTGCCTACCTTGATTTCCGCCGGCATATAGCCTACGTAGGAAACTACCAGCACGGCGTTGTCGGGCACCTCAAGCGTAAATTTCCCGTCGATGTCGGTAATGGTGCCCAGCGAGCTGTGGCCTTTTACCGACACGTTGGCGCCGATAATGGTTTCGCCGGTTTCCGTGACGATGGTGCCGCTCACGATACGGTCGCCCGCCTGGGGCGCGGCGGCGGCCTTGGTGCGGTTGAGCACGATGTATTTGTCGTTTACCGCATACGCCAGGCCGGTGCCCCTGAGCACCTTCTGCAGGAGCGATTGTACCGGTTCCGATTGGGCTTTTACCGTCACCAGGCGTTGGTTGTCTACTTCGGAATTGCTGTACACGAACAGCAAATGGGTTTGTTCTTCGATCTGCTCGAATACGTCTTCGAGGGTGGCATTCGTAATATCCAGCGTCACCCGGCTGGTTTCGAATAGTTCGGATGTCCGGGCCGCCCTAAGCGGAGGCAGGCACAACATCCCGCACAGGCACCACAGGGCCCAACGGCATAACATGTTTTTTGAGGTATTCATACGTATTAGTTTTAAATTAAGAAGGGGGGAGTTCGTTCTCCCCGCGAGAGGTTTGCTTGTCGTTTTTTCTTCGTCTGTATTTCCTTTCTTACGTTTTATCCATAGGCATCCTGTTTTTATTTAATGATTACTTGCTTATTCACCAGTTGATATTGAAAACCGATAATGTCGGCCAGCATATCCAGCAACTCGCCGAGCGATTCGTTGCGCACGAATTTGGCGGTGACGGCGTGTTTCGTAATCCGCCGGTCCGATTTGTCGTAGCTGATCTCCACGCCATAATGTATTTCTATCCGGCGTAGTACGTCGCCGATGGGAGTTTGGTCGAAAATCAGGATGCCTTCTTTCCACGAGGTGCGTTGCGAGGCGTTTACCTTATTTACCGTGAAACTGCCCGAGGCGCGGCTATAGACGGATTGGTGGTCGGGCAAGAGCACGAGCGACTGGGGGTGAAGGCTGTCGAGGGCCGACAGGCGTACGGAGCCTTCGGTCAGAATCACTCCTACGCTGTTGTCTTCCGTATAGGCGGATACCGAAAATTCGGTGCCCAGGGCTTCTATTTCCACCAGGAAAGTTTTTATCTTGAAGGGTTTCTCCTTGTCGGGAGCTACCTGAAAGTAACCTTCGCCCACGAGGTAGACCGTGCGGTCGGTACCGGTAAACCGCTGGGGAGCAATGAGCATGGAGCCGGAGTTCAGGCAGACGCGGCTATCATCAGGCAGCACGATCTCCCGACGCTCGCCGGGAGGAGCCGTGTATTCGGCATAGGCGACGGGCGTCTCTTGCACCAGAAGGCGTTTCTTCATCGGAAGGTAGGTGAAGAGCGAGGCCAGCAGGGGCAACAGAAGAAGGCCGGCCATACGAAGCAGGAGGTATTTCTTCCGGCGTACGGGTTCTTTTTCGGCCCACATGTCTTCATAAACGGATATTCTTGCCAGGAGTTTCCTCAGGGCGTTTCCTACTTCTTCGGCCGGCATGTCGGCTGGGGAATCATTCCATTTATTATGAAGTTCTTGTTCTTCCATATCTGTCTTTTATAAGTAATACAACGAAGGGTGGCGGTACACGTAGTGAAAAACTAAAAAAAGCGGATTATTTTTTTAGAAGAAGAAAAAAAGGTAGTTTTTATCGATCATTTTCCGCAGGAATGTAAGCGAAGAGTAGATGTGTTTCTCTACCGTACGTTTGGAAATGCCGAGCTTTTCGGCAATTTCGGCATTCAAAAGTCCTTCTTCCCGGCTCAGGCGGAATACTTTTTGTTGTTGGGGGGGCATCTCGCTTACCGCTTGTTCCACCAGGGCAAGCAGGTCTTTGAAGTAGAAATGTTCTTCCGCATCCGAGGTTCCGGCATCGAGGGCGCGGAGGGTGTGGTCGATATAGCGTTGTTCGATTTCTTTCTTTTTGTAGAAATTGAGCACGATGTTTTTCGCAATCGTATAAAGATAGGAATCGAAGGATAAGCCGGAGTCGATTTTTTCCCGGTTGATCCATAACCGCATAAAGACGTCTTGGGCGATTTCCTCGGCCAGCGGCCGGTCTTTGATCAGGCCGCCGATAAAGGAAAACAGCTTGGGGTAGTACATACGGAAGAGTTGGGAAAAGGCCAGCTTGTTCCCTCTGCGTATCTGACTGACTAGGTGGCTTATTTCATGTGGCATAAGATAAAAGATCGGTGTGGAAAGCGAGGTAGAGCATCAGGGCTGATGCCGGACGTTACCGGCAAGGAGAGAGAGTGTGTGAAAAAAACAGACAGGGAAAGCAGGTGATGAAGACGGCGCGAATAGGTATTGCTCAATCTGTTTATACGCCTCCCGCTTTTAGGGAGAGACCGGGTAAAAACGTCTGCCCATCCTGCTTTTATCCTTGTTTCTCTGAGGAAGAACGCCATTCCGGCATCTTCGGCGGATAAGCCTGGTTTTTACACAGTCTCTCAAAGAGGGAAACAGCTTGCCCGGGGGGGCGGCGCTATGGGGGGGGTGAAAGCGGGGCCTCCCGGAAGACCGGGTTCCTGGGCGGCGGAACTTCCTGGGGAGGGCGCAGCTTCCTTTTAAGGCAAATAGAAGGCTTCAGCCGGGATTTCTTGGTCGGGAATGGTACGACTGCCGTAACCTACTACCAGCTCTTCCCCCATATAATCCTCGATATAGCCTACTTTCAATTCATGGAATCCGGCTTCCAGAGCTACCTTGCCGCTGGCATAGCGGGCGGAATGCGAACCGTCGTTATCGATTACCACCTGCCCGTCTATCCAAAGTTTCGATCCATCGTCGGAATAAGTATAGAAACGGTATACTCCTTTTTCCGGAATATTTATCAAGGTGTGAAACACATAACCGAAATGATCTTTTCCGGCCGATTCCCGGATGGAAATGGCGGGCATCACCCCTTGTTTCGCTTCCGTTTTCGCATCCAAATCGGCGGTAGATTTGTATTTTCCTTCATAATACGTATAACGTACGCCTTGCCGGGAGGGCTTTACGTTTTTAGCGGGGAAAAACGTCAGTTTTTGCTCGTCGACCGAGGATATGCCCGAAGGATAGTAGTAAGCCAACTCTTTTCCTTGGGGGGTACGTATCCAGGTATCGAACCGGGTCTGGCCTTCGTATAGCTCGATTACCCGGCCGCCCCGCACCAACTCGCCGTAGGCATCGGCGCCGGTAGTCCGGCCGAATCCCAAAGCGATGCCGTAATAAAGGCCGATGTAATCGTTATCGTGATCGTGTCCGGCAAAGACACCCATCACGTCGCCCTTATCGACCATCGAACTCAACAGGCCGGAGTTAATCGGCGACGTGGCTACGCCTTCCCCGTTGAAACCGATGGTGGAATTGTCTCCCGGAAGCATTTTGTATTCGGGCAGGGGGATATGGAAAAACGCCAGGGCCGGAAGGGGCTTGCCGCCGTTGGCCGCCGCATAGCGTTCGCTTTGGTTGCGATACCAGACGATCTGGTCGTATTTGATGCGGTCGTAAGCCCCGTATTTACGGGGGTTTTCAGGATAATCATGAGAATCCAGCCCATACAGGAGGGCGGCCACGCCGGATGCGGAGCCTTCTATCTCCAGCACGAAGTTGCCGCATCCCGACAGGTTTTCGGGGCCTTTGCCGCCTACAAACCAGGAAGAGCGGGCCAGCCAGTTGTAAATGGTTTCCCGAGGGTATCCCTGTTCGGCGTCGTGATTGCCCATGGTAACGGCGAAGGGAATTTTTTCTTCTTCGAAAATCCGAATCACGGCTTCCCAGCCTTCCTGGGCGGGGGGGCTGGTTACCACGTCGCCGGTGAGCACGGCCAGGCCGGGTTTTTCAGCTTGCAGAACCTGCCGGACGATGGCGGCGGTGGTAGCCGAGTTGGGCGACTTGGCATCCCAGTGCAAGTCGGTAAACTGGACGATTTTAAATTCGCCGTTTTTCCCGAATTTCAAAACCGGCTTTACTTGAGCGATACCCGGCAGGGTGAAGCACCCCAGGGCGAGGAGGAGAAATGTTACTAGTTTTTTCATATTTTACCTTGTGTTAATGTCGTAAAAAGATGAGGCTTATTGTAAACGTTTTGCTCATACAATATACAAACTACCAGGGGCAAAGTACGTAAAGAAGAAAAAACATTTAGCATTTATTCACTTTTTGTTCGTCTAAACCTTGCTCTGCTTTTTATTTCCATTTCATTATCCGATACGGAAATAGACTCTGCCTCCAAGGCGGATATGTTTTCTTTTCTCCTCCCTCGTGGCCTTCCGCTATTTTCTTTTTTGCAGGATGCGCCGGGCACTGTCGGAAAGCGCCACCAGGGCGCCGGCCAAGATAGCCGTGTCTTTTATCACCAGCCGGCCTGCTCCGGCAAGTAGCGGAAATCCGTGTTCGCCGCTTCCCAGATCGGGTACCCATACCTCGGGCGTGGTCACCAGGAAAGAGAGGGTGCCCAGCGTCATGACGATAGCCAGCACGGCCCCGGCCAATCCGATTTTCGGCCAGAAGATGCCCAGGAAGACCAATATGCCGATGGCCATGATCAGGATGCCCAGGCCGCGGGAGAAACCGTAGGTATTGTTTTCTACATGCCATTGGTGTTTGGCTGCGTCGAACTCTCCTTCTTTCAGTTTGTAGGTTTTATATTCGGGGGCGCTTTTGGTATAGAAAAAGCTCATAAAGGGGCTGTTGGCCACGAAGGGCACGATGCCTTCCGCTTCGTAATTCCAGAACTTCAATCCCCCGATCCATACAAAGATAATCAGGATGGATACGCGGATCAGGTGGATGCCTACCGGCTGGCCGGATGCCGCCAGATGCAGAAAATGGTTGAAAAGCTTGTTTACGTTGTTCATTGCCGTATAGTTTTAATTTATGTTGTTTCGGGCGCGAAGGTAGGGCCGGCCGGGTATCGGGCCCGTCAATCCGGGCTTCGGTATCAACCCGCTCCTTGCCGGAGCAGGTTTGCCGGGGCCGGAACGGCAGGCGCAGGCCTATCTTCGGTTACCGATGCAAAGATCGGCATGCAGGCCCGTTCTGCCAATGACCGGATTTCCGTATCGGTTGGCTATTCTTCCCGTTTTTCTCTTTTGCGGAACTCCGAAAGGCTTTCGCCCGTCTTATTTTTGAAAAAACGGCTGAAAGCCGACAAATCTTCGAACCCCAGGATGCCGGCAATTTCTTTTGCGCTTTTCGAACTATACAGCAGCAACCGCTTGGCTTCGGCTTCGAGGCGTTCGTGAATCACGGCCAAGGGCGAGGGCAGGCGGTAGGCCGAGAAAAGGTTGGACAGGGTTTTGGGCGAACGATGTAGCAAATCGGCATAGTCTTGTACTCTTTTCTTCTCCCTGAAATGGGTATCGACCAAGACGTAGTATTGCCTTACGATATCGAAGGTTTTTTCCTGCCCGGGACCGACCTCGAACTTGCTGCGGGCCAACCGGGTACAGGTAATGATAAAGCGTTTGAGCAGGATGCGCAGCATTTCTTCGCGCAGGTTGTCGCGCACTTCGTATTCGGCCGCCATTTTATCGGCAATTTCCTGCAAAAGGGCGGCCTGGGTTTCGGTCAACCTCAGTTGCATCACCCGGGAAGTACCATTGAAGAGAAAGCCGTTGCAGGATACTTCGTTGTCGTGGCCGTAGATACAATAAAAATTGCTGTTGAACAGCACGGTAAGGTATTCGCCTTCTACTTCTTTGAAAGTGATATGATGGAGAGGGGTGAGGGAAATGATTTCGTTTTTTTCCAGCCGGAGGGGCAGATGATCGATTTCCAGAGAGAGGCGGCCGGATTGCACCCAGATAAATTTATATAAGGTTTTATCTTTAGCCCGGGAAGGAAGCAGATGAAAGGCTCCGGTCATTGCCAGGTTGCCTTTCAGGGGCGTTGTCAATTGATAGTCGATCATATATCTTATCTTCGTTTTGAAGGGATAAAAATAGCAAGAATTTATTGCCTGTCCAATGAAAAAACAGGATTGCAGGGAAACCCTTGCGGATTTCACCTGCAATCGACGGGGAAGGTATGAGGATGCCCTAACAAAAAAATCAATTGTTTTGCAGAAAGCGGCCGTTTTTCTTCCGGTTGCTTGAGGCTTCCTCCTCAAAAGGGTATGCATGCCCGGAGAGGTGCCGGCTTTCTTACACTTCAAAGATAGGTATAGTTTTTTTAATATACAATTTTTTAGCACCAAATACAAGATAAATACGCATAAAATAGGCCGCTTTCTTTGTATTTACTAATTTTCCAACCCGTCAGGCATGCTGTGGGGCCTTTGCTACCGATCCCCAGCAATACGACGGAGCCTCTCCATCGCGCAGGGCGATAGCATCGACTCGTTACCGGCTGTGAAAAGGGAAGAGCATGCCATCCTATTCGCTTTTTGGATATAGGGCCTCTTCCCGCCGGTAGGCGTTTTTGGAAGGGTGCCCCGAAATTTTTGCGTGCCGCTTTTAAGACAGACTTCTCCCTCCCCCGCGTGGCCTATTGACAAAAGAGTTTCTACATATTGATTTATACGTATTTAAATAAACGACAAAATCCTTTGCTTTTTGCCGCTTTATCCTTATTTTTGATTCAAGAAAGCAAATCGAAGGGAGGGGGCGCCTCGGCAGAACCAAAGAGGACTTTGATTCTGCGCTCGGTTTACACTATTTTTGATTCAATGAATCAAATCCAAGATAGGCGGCACCTCGGCAGAACTAAAGAGGACTTTGATTCTGCGCTCGGTTTGCACTATCTTTGCAAAGTAACGATTTTAAAATAAGGATAAACGAACTATGAGATACCTCAATCCAAAGGCTGACCTGACTTTCAAACGCGTGTTCGGAGAACATCCCGACTTGGTGATGAGCTTCCTCAACGCCCTTCTTCCTTTGCGGCCGGAAGAGAAGATTACCGAAATAGAATACCTGCCTTCGGAAATGGTACCGGAGAACCCTTTGCGCAAAAACAGTATCGTAGACGTGCGCTGCAAGGACAACTACGGGCGTTATTTCATTGTGGAGATGCAGATGATATGGTCGCCCGAATTCAAGCAGCGCGTGCTGTTCAACGCTTCCAAAGCGTATGTGCGGCAGATGGACGCCGGTGAAAAATACGAACTGTTGCAGCCGGTCTATTCGCTCAACTTGGTGAACGATATTTTCGAACCCGATTTGGAAGAATATTACCATTACTACCGCATCGTGCACGTGGAGCATACCGAGCGGGTGATAAACGGCCTTCAACTTATTTTCGTAGAGCTGCCGAAGTTCACGCCTCACACCTATGCGGAAAAAAAAATGCACATCCTCTGGCTTCGTTACCTGACGGAAATCGACGAGAGAACCCGCGAAGTACCCGGGGAACTGCTCGAAAATCCGGAGATAAAGAAGGCCGTCACCGTGCTGGAAGAATCGGCTTTTACGCCTGAACAGCTCTTAGGATATGAAAAGTTCTGGGACATCATCAGTGTAGAAAAAACGCTTATAAGCAGTGCGGAAAGAAAAGGTAGAGAAGAAGGAAAGAAAGAAGGAATAGAAATAGGAGAGAAAAAAGGCATCCTTCTTGTCGCTTCCAATGCCAAGAAGCAAGGAATGTCGCCCCAAACGATTGCCGCCCTGACCGGCCTGTCGATAGAAGAAATCGGAAAACTGTAACCGCCGGTTGCCGTCCGGCAGGACGCGCTTCAGCCGAACCCCACAAGCATGCAAGCCGACCCCAAAGCCTGCATGCTTTTTTGCACCTCTGCCTTTGCAAGGCGTTTTTGCAAGGGAAGTGTATCCGGAAAAGAAAGAGCGGAGAAAAGGGAAGCAAGCCCCCTCAGGGCATATCGTTATAATATTTCCAGGTATTCTCGCGTTTGCGATTGCGGGCTTTGTTGCGGGCGCTTTTCCAGAATATTTTTTCAAGCAGCTCTTCCATCGAAAAACGGCCCGTGACCGTTATGTTGATACTTCCGCGGCGTTGCCCGTCGCGTACTTCCTCCAGGAAAAGATTGCCCGCGCTCACCTTGGCATCTACCGGCCATTTGCCCAGACGAAGGCCCTTATCCCAACCCACGCGTCGGGGAGGCATATAAGCTTCTTTGCGCAGGGTGCGGCCGGGTTTCGGCCTCAACTGCTGCAACATCAATAGTTGGGGCGTTAGTCCGGCCGAATCGATCAACCGGCGCAAAGTATCCGGCAGGAAAGGATCGGGCCCGAGATATTCGGAAAAATCGGCGGCCAGGGGGAGATGCCCCGAAGCACCGTTTAACGTGCCCAACGGCTGGCTGCCCGAAGTCGCATAACCGCCGGGTAAGCGAAAGCCCCCTTCTGCATCTCCGGCCGGAGATGGCGAAAGGCTGCCGGGTTCGGCCGGCAGAAAACGCCCGCTTTCAATAGCCCTCCGGAAGGTTTCATTCAAGCGGATTTCATCTTTTCCGGGGCTGTTTCCCTCCGAAGCCTCTCTGCCAGACGTCTCTTTATCCGAACTATTTTTATCCGGCACGTCGTCCCCCGCCCCGTTTTTACTCACCGTATCTATCTTCGTCGGGGCCATGCCGGCATGACCCGACGACCTATTTCCGGCCGGTATCCTTTCACCCCGTCTTTTCCCCGGCCGCAACGTATCGCTTTCTAGCCAAGCCGGCTCAGCTCTCTCCCCCGCCGGTACGGAATCCCGGACGGCTCCCGAAGACGACTTCTTAGCAGCCGGCCAATGCTTTTCCGTTTGCGCCGCCAGGCGACCAAACCCCGAAATGGCGATGAAAAAATACAGCCCTCCTATACAAACATAATACCAATGATTCATTCGTTCTTTCTTTACCGGATACTACCCGGAAGACAGCCTTAAAAACGAATACCCCTATCCGCCTCTTCTTTTTTTCTTCCCTAACTGCAACTGAATACCAAGTGAAACGCTCAAATCGTTTCCCCATGAACGGGATTTCATGACTTCTGTTACAGGAGGCAAATCCGGCAAGGTAGTTGTATAGGTCGCCTTGCAACCTTGCAAAGGACAACGGTAATTAATATCAAGGATGAAACTACATAAATTTGATGTGTGGCAACCTATAGAAGCCCCGGTGTTAAAAAACAGGGGCGACCGGTTTATTTCGAGTTGATATATTTTCCCGTCAGCACTTTTCGTCTTATTTGAATTGCCCGCGCTCGTCCATCCTATTCCGGCTTTCGGCATGAGCTGCCATTTCCCTTTCTCTACAACGTAAGTGATCCCTGTGCTGAGGGATGGTTTTATCTTGCTTAGCCCAGGGAATAGCTTGTCAATGACTACACCTGCCATATTTTCACCCGAATCGACCGTTTGCAGGTTGAAAAAGCTGACTCCCAAATCTAAATATGCACACCACTGACCAAGCAACGAAACATTCATTCGCCAGTCGAACTGCGTGGCAACATCCGCCCGTGAGCCAAACCATTCAGCGTGATCACTTCCTCCGGTATTGAAATTCGATCCTATAGAAAACGACATCATAAACGGCAGCCCTGAAGATTCCGTTTTCTGCATTTCTTTTGAGGCCTGATCGATTTCTTGTGCAGTTATCGGCAGTATGCCGATAATTAAAAAGACCATTACTGCAAGTTGTGGTTTGAACATAAGTTACAGACTCTTTGTTGTCAGGTGCCTTATTTTTTAATGTTATACTAAAAAATGTCATATTTCCTTACACACATCCACCCACCCCCGGGCGCGGGCATACCGGAAAAGCGCTTGGGGGGCAAGCTGAATAGCGGAGTTGCCGCTGCCGGCGGCCGGGAAAACGGTAGCAAACTGCTGTAGCGAACGGTCGAGGTAGACAGCCGTTCCCTCCGGATTGGCAAAGGGGCAGATGCCGCCTATCTCGTGGCCGGTAAGGCGGGCGGTCTCTCCGGGCGCCAACATCCGGGCCTTGTAGCCGAAAGTTTGTTTGAATTTGGCATTGTCTATCTTGCAAGCTCCGGCTGCAACTACCAGCAGGCACCCACCCTCCCGGGGCGTACAGAAAGAGAGGGTTTTAGCGATGCGCGCAGGCTCCACTCCCAACGCGCGGGCCGCTTCGGCTACGGTTGCGCTGGAAACGGGAAATTCCTGTACGGTGTCCGGACAACCGGCAGCATGCAGGTAAGCTTTTACTTTTTCGACAGACATGATCGGACGGTTTTTTAAGGTTTGTAAAAAACAGGCTTCCGGTTGCAAACATATAAAAAGAGCGGGAATATCGGCCCCCGGTTAGCGAAAAAGAAGTATTTTTATCCGCTCATTCATTTCCATAACGCTATGATGATACTTATTTCGCCGGCAAAAACGATGACCGGCGTCTCGAAACAAACAACTCCCGCCCTTACCGGGCCTCGCTTCGTGCGGGAAGCAACCGAAATCGCCCTTGAGATGGCCCAACTGCCGGTGGCCGAACTGGGCCGGATGCTGCAACTCAGCCCGCGGCTGGCAGCAGAAAGCTTTCGCCGTTTCCAGGATTTCCACGGCGACGCCACAACGCCCCTGGCCACCCTGCTGGCCTATACGGGCGTGGTGTTCAAGCATATACGCCCGGCCGATTTCACCGAAGCCGATTTTCGCTACGCTCAAGATCATCTCCGGATGGCTTCGCCTATGTACGGATTGCTCCGTCCGCTCGACGCCATCAAACCTTACCGGATGGAATACGATGTAAAATTGCCGGAGCCTGGCCGGCAAACGATGTATGCTTTCTGGCGCGACAAACTCACGCCGCTGCTGATCGACGAAGCGCGCCGGGCGGGTGACGTTTTGGCTAATCTGGCCAGCCACGACGTGCAGCCTTCTTTCCATTGGAAAACGGTAGGCGAAGCGGTACGTATCGTAACACCTGAGTTTAAGGTATGGAAGAAGGGCAAGATAACTACGGTAGTGATTTACGCCAAAATGGCCCGGGGCGAAATGACGCGTTTCCTTTTGAAAAACCGCCTGGACGACGTGGAAGCCATGAAGACCTTCCGCTGGGAAGGCTTTGCCTACAAAGAAGAGCTTTCCGACCCGGACAGGTGGGTGTTTTTGCAGGAATAAGGGCAGGGTTGCACAGCAAAGCAACTATCGAGAGGGAGAAAAATGATCGCCGAGCGAAACGATTGCCGCCCTAAGGGGAAAGGGTTGCCGGGCAAAACGACTGCCGCCGGGAAGGGAAACGATCGCACGGCGGAACCGTCACCCCAAAAGGAGGCAACTGCCCGTCGAAAAGGCCAAACGACAAAGAGATATTGTATTTTTTTTCCGTAAATAAAAATCGGATGCCGATGCAATTCCCATTCCATCGCAGTGAAATGAAAATTTCATCGGCATCCATTTTCAATTACACCGGCATGCAATTCGAGGCTCTTTTCAACCGGAAGGTAACATGTTGTCTCTCAAATAAATACAAAACAACACCTTGCATCTCCCGTTCAGCCGGACTTATTGTATTTTTTTTTCGAAAAAATCAACCGGCTTTTTTCCACCGCCCCCTATCCGCTGCCTACGCGGCACTCCCAAAATCCACATTCCCTGGAAGCCAAACTGCACCGGCACGACGCCTGGGAATTGTATGCTGTCGTGCACGGGTACGGCAGGCGGACGGCAGGCGACACCCTGCAACCTTTCGCGGCAGGCGACGTGGTATTGATACCGCCCTCCATGCTTCACCGGTGGGAATATTCCCCGGATTCGGCCGACCCAGACGGGCGCATACGTTACCTTATGGCGGCTTTCAGCCATTCGCTCGTAGAGCGGTGCATGGCGGTCTTTCCCGAACTACGCAACCGGCTGGCAGGCATCGCCTTTCCGGTCGACGCGCTGAAATTCGGGCCGCAAAGTTCCCGCATCATCCGCCAATCATTGTCGGAAATGAACCCCAGGGACGAATTAGGACGCTTGTGCGAAATGTTGCGGCTGTTGCCCCTCGTTTTTACTTCGTCCGATCATACGTTTGCAGGCAAGCCCCTGTACATCGACCGCGACGTGCGGCGCATGCAGCAAATCTCTGCCTATGTGATGGCCCACTACGTGCACCCCATCTCGTTAGACGATATAGCCGCGGAAACAGGCATGAACCGTTCGGCGTTTTGCTCTTATTTCAAACGTTGCAAGGGGATGACTTTTTCGCGCTTTGTTACGCAATATCGCCTGCATACGGCCTGCGAACTGCTGAAACACTCGCAAAAACAAGTGTCGGAAATATGTTATGCGGTAGGATTCAACGATGTGCCGCATTTTAACCGCATTTTTAAGAAGACGATGCACCTATCCCCCCGGGCCTATAGGAACAAACATTCAAACCCTTGAATCCATCCCTGTTCAAGGTCGTAAAATAAAGGCAGCGGCCGCACAACTCTCAAAACCGCCCCCCCTTTATCCGTTTCTACCGCTTCATCCTAATCTGTCTAATCTGTATCCATCGATAAATACAAAAGTATATCTGTTTCCGTTTTACTTTTCGGCCTTATTTTGCAGCCAATACATTAACTGATTATAGTATATCGTTATGAAATTGAATTTTGCCCGGCGGATGTCGTCCCTGAAAGCATCCGAAATAAGAGAGATACTGAAAGTAACCGAACAAGCCGACGTACTTTCCTTCGCAGGCGGTCTGCCCGCCCCCGAACTATTTCCGACCCGCGAAATCGGGGAAGCCACCCGCCTTGTCTTGCAAAAGGCAGGCGCGCAAGCCTTGCAATATACCACCACCGAAGGTTATGCCCCGCTCCGGGAATGGATAGCCGGGCGGATGAACCAACGCTTGGGTACCTCGTTCGACAAAGACCACGTGCTGATCACCCACGGCTCGCAGCAAGGGTTAGACCTGTCGGGCAAAGTCTTTCTCGACGAAGGCGACTTCGTGCTTTGCGAAAGCCCTACCTACCTGGCCGCCCTGAGCGCCTTCAAAGCCTACGGATGCCGTTTTATCGAAATTCCCGCCGACCAAGACGGCATGGATATGGAAGCGTTGGAAAAGGTGCTGAACAGCACGCCCGGCATCAAGCTTATCTACCTCGTCCCCACCTTTCAGAATCCCACCGGCAAAACCTGGAGCCTGGACAGACGCCGGCAACTGGCCGACTTATCCGCCCGCTACTCTATAGCGGTGATAGAAGACAATCCCTACGGAGAGTTAAGATTCGAAGGAACTTCATTGCCTGCGGTGAAAGCGTTCGACACAGCCGGCCATGTTTTATGTACCGGCAGTTTTTCCAAGATATTCTGTCCCGGTTTCCGCATCGGCTGGATAGCGGGCGATAAAGAGATTATCCGCCGGTACGTGCTGGCCAAACAGGGCGTCGACCTGCAATGCAATACCATCGCCCAGATGACCGTAGCCGAGTATCTGGGCCGCTACGACCTCGATGCCCATATCCGGAAAATAGTCGACGTGTACCGCCAACGCAGAGACACCGCCCTTCGATGCCTGGCCGACTATTTCCCTCGCGAGGTGCGGTTCACCCGCCCGGAAGGGGGCCTGTTCACCTGGGTGGAACTTCCGGCAAGGATTTCAGCCCGCGACGTCTTGAAAAAATGTCTCGAAAAAAAGGTTGCTTTCGTTCCCGGCGGCTCGTTTTACCCCGATCAGCCGAAAGAAAACACCTTCCGGCTAAACTATTCCAATATGCCGGAAGAAAAAATAGCGCGAGGGTTGCGGATTATCGGGGAAATCCTCAGCGAATACGAGGATATGAGGAGGTGATAAAGCGAGTTTCAGATCATAGCGACTTTCTGACCAGCTCGCCCAACAACTTCAAGCGTTCCCCGGTCAGCGAAGTCCATCGCTGGCCGTAACTCAGCCGCATACAATGATGATACTGGTCGCGACAGGTGAACATGCGTCCCGGGGCTATGCTGATGTTATGCTGCATCGCCATGCGATAGAGCCGGGCGGTATCTATCCGCCGGTCTAACTCCAGCCAGAGCATAAAACCGCCCTGGGGCGTCACCACCTGGGTGCATGCGGGAAAATAATCGTCGATGGCACGGGCGAAACGGATGCTGTTGGCATGTAATTCGCGCCGAAGCTTACGCAAATGGTTTTCGTACCTGTCGTTTTCCATAAAGTTGGCAACCGCCTCTTGCATCAGGGCCGGGGTAGAAATCAAATGAATATTTTTCCGCCGGATCACCGCCTCTTTAAACAAACCGGGCGCTATCCACCCCACCCGGTAGCCCGGCGCCAGCGTTTTCGATACCGCGCCGCACCACATCACCAGCCCTTTCCGGTCGAAGGCCTTGCAAGGCCGGGGGCGCGAGTTCCCGAAAAACAAATCACCATACAAATCGTCTTCTATCAGCGGAATATCATAGGCCGCCAAGCTGTCGACCACCGCCTTTTTATGTTCGTCGGGCATGCAACTTCCCGTCGGGTTGCTGAAATTGCCGATCAATACGCAGGCCCGGATACGCGGCAAAACGCTTCGCAAGGCATCCGGATCGATACCCGTAACCGGATGAGTAGGCAATTCCAGCACCTGCAATCCCATGCTGCGGGCCAATTGCAAAAGGCCGAAATAAACCGGGCTTTCCACGGCAATGGTATCCCCTCTTTTCGTGGTAACGGCCAGAGCCAAGGCAACCGCGTTCGTGAGGCCGGCCGTAGTTACCAAATCGTCTTCCGTCAGGCTGCCGTTCCAGCTATAAGTAAAACGGGCCACGTATTTCCTCAGCCGGAGATTCCCCTGCGTTTCCTCGTAGCGGGTACCATGCCCCGGAAGCGTCTGCATAGCCCGGACAAGTTCCTTGTTCAGCTTGGCAATGGGCAACAAAACGTCTTCCGGCATCCCCAGCGAAAAACGGGTAACCGACGAATCGCCTATCTCCAAGGTCTGATACACTTCCGCAATCAGATCGGCCACCTCCCCCCCTTCAGGCTTCAGCGAGGGCCGGGTAGCGTCGGGAGCCGGAAAACGTTTCGGCCGGTAGCTCACGATATAGCCCGACTTGGGCCGCGCTACCACATACCCTTCTTTTTCCAATTCGTAATAAGCTTGAATAGCCGTATTCAAACTAACGCCGTTCTCGTGGCTGACGGCTCGTAAAGAGGGGAGTTTCTCGCCTGTCTTCCACACGCCTTTTTCTATTTGCGAAGCGATGGCACGGGCTATTTTCCGGTATTGTATTTCTTTTTCCATGGGCACGTTGTGTGGTGCAAATATACTAAAACGAGGATATTTTTACGCGGGCCGGCCGCTGTGGTTCATACCCGTTTTAACTAAAGATGATAAACTGTTGTTCCGGCCTGCTTCTCCGCTCCCCCCTTTCCGCCGCCTGCAACTTGCCGTTCTTTCTCCGCTTTTGCCGGATAAACCATCCAGCAATTCTTTGTAGCTTTTTCTGCGATCAGGCGAGGCCCACACTGCAACCGGTTTTACCAGTATCCCTTTGCCGGCCCAATCAGGTATATCCCGCGAAGCGGCATAGGCGGAGCATTTTGTAGTCTTTCCCTACCGGAAAGAGGATAATTTCCCCTCAAAAACCTTCCCAGAACAAATTTACTATTTTCAATAAATCCCTCTCCTCCATCCAATAAAACGGCAACGGTTACGTTAATATAATACCGTCTATCGGGATAGCCCGGCAGCCGAACAGCCCCGGCTGCCGGGCACGTCCGAGGCGACAAAGCGTGCCAGTCCCTGCCCGGTAGAAAGAGGAGCAACTGAGCGTAACCTACATTGTAACCTATCGATAAAATGAAACGAACCTTTGTAATTCTCCTGGCCGGTATGCTGCTTTGTACTATCTGGCAAAGCTACCGGGTATGGCGCGAAGCCGGCACCCCCTCCGTACATGCCCACGGTATGCTTTCCGATATTGCCGACGAAGTAATCGCCGTTCCCTTGGAAAATGCCCCGGGACAAAAGCCGATCGTCCGGCCGCACGCCGTGCGCGAGGAGGGCGACGAATTATTCCTGATGGATAGCGGGGCGATTTACCGGTATCGGAAAAACGGACGGTTCATCTGCCGCGTGACCGATCCGGCCGACATCCGCGTGGCCGGCTACCTGGTAAACCCCGCCGCCCGCCAGCTGATCGTGATGGGAAATACCGACGATATTTTTTATTACACCTATGACGGCCGCCTGACGGATAAGAAAAAGCTGAAAAACGACTTACCCGACCGCAAGCTGCTCTCGGCAGCTTATCATAAGGGCCGTATCTGGTCGATCGAAGAACAACTGAGCGCGGAAGGCACCGAAGGCGTGCCATGCCTCCGGCGGCAGGTGGTAGAATACGATACCGCTTTCCGGCGTCTCGACACCCGGCAACTGGTACAAGCCGATCTGGGACGCGAGGCGGGTATACCGGTCTGTTTTTCTCCCCGGCTTTCCGTATCGGAAGACACCGGCCGGCTCTATGCCTACCAGCCTTTTCCCTCCCTCGAGCATCTGCTGCGCGATACGCTTTACCTGAAAGAAAACAACCGCCACCCGGCCACCGGCCACCAGGCTGCCGGCGAAGTGCTGCTCTATCCGCTGCGTTTCGGCCGGCGCCTTTGGCTGGCGGCTTACGGAAGTCTGGCCGACGCCACGAAAAATTACATGTTTTGCTACGATTCCTTCCGGCATCGATGCTGGCAGGCCGAGGGCGGCTTCCGCGACAATTTCTATCGCACAGGCCCCGTCGCCGATCTGGAACCGGTAGACGTCTTCGGTCGTTGCTACAGCTTCGCGCGGTCGGGAGAAACCCTCGCCGGCTCTTTTCCTTCGAAAGCCGCCTCCGGCCACAGCGTGCTTTTCCTTGTTAAAATAAAAAGTTAGCCTCAAAGACCGCGATTAAAGAGAAAAAGACCATCGGAAAAAGGTTAAAATGAACCGACACCCGACGATTCTTCAGCCCTAGCCGCCCCGGATTCGAGCAGAAATATGTACTTTTGCCGCCGCAATAACGCTAAATAGATATGAACTACTCCCTTCCGGAAGGCTTCGAAGCCCTCGTTCGCTTTTTGTCATTCCGCCCTGGCCGGTTATACCGCCGGCAGGTGGCCCTCCGCTGGCTTATGCTGGGGATTGCGCTATGGATGCTCCCCGCCGCTATCCGGGCCGACT
Organism: Tannerellaceae bacterium; assembly: GCA_048465615.1. Taxonomy (GTDB): domain Bacteria; phylum Bacteroidota; class Bacteroidia; order Bacteroidales; family Tannerellaceae; genus Parabacteroides. The sequence goes on along the minus strand of DBFWLD010000008.1, from coordinate 76,041 downwards.
GGCGCGACAATACCGAACTGCTGATCTATTCCCCCCGCTATTTCGGCCCCAATGCCTTCCCCATCCCCGAATTACGTTCGGCTCAGGCCCCCACCCGCTACGAAGTGGAACTCAGGGGAGAATACCACTATTTCGGGGGAGACAAAACAAAAGACCTCTATGCCCGGGTTTTGCTGCCCTTCGTAAAAGGCAGGGCCGGGATGGAAGTAAGCCTGGTCATTATCGAAAAATATAAAATGACGCCCCAAACGCGCGACGAACGTTTCGCCGTAGAAACGGAAAGCCCCATTCCCTGCCACGGCGACGTGGTGGTAAGCAGTTATTTCCAGGTGATCAAAAGCCGGAAATGGGCCGATGTGATGATTACCGCCAACCTGAAAACGGCCAGCGGCGGCCGGCTCTGCGACGCCCGGTATACCGACGCCGCCGCTTATTGGTTCGACCTTACGGCCGGCCGCGACCTCTGGCAGCATGCCGACGGGCGCGCGAGGATACGCTTGCAAGGCATGATCGGTTTTTACTGCTGGATGACCAACAATCTGATACATCGCCAAAACGATGCCGTTTCTTACGGAATCGGCCTGAGCGGTAGCTACCGCCCCTTCACCTTCTCGGCCGACCTCTCCGGCTTTCACGGCTATAAGGACAACGGCGACCGTCCCCTCCAGCTCCGTACACGGCTGGCTTACGAAATCAAAAAAAACATTGTCGCCCTGCGCTACAACCACGGCATGAAGGATAGCCTGTACGATACCTGGTCGCTGGGATATACGCGCTGTTTTTAAACGAGCATACGAGCCCGGAGGCCACGAGGAGCTTATCGCCTCAAATCGTTTCGATACTCCGAGGGCGTAACCCCGAGTTTACTTTTCACATACCGGCAGAGGTACGACACCGACGAAAAATTCAAACGATCGGCAATTGCCTCCAAGGGCAGGCCGGGTTGCCTAAGCAGGCGAGAGATCTCTTCCGTAACGAACCGGTCGATCCAATAAGTAGCAGGTTGTCCGCTGATACGCTTGCTTATTTCCGAAAGGTAGTGAGGCGTAATGCACAGGCGACCGGAATAATATGCCAGACTTCGATCCGCCACATAATCTCCGTCGAGCAAAAGGCTGATGAAGTCCCGCATCAACGCGGCCGGCCTTGAATAAACCTCCACCCGCCCGCAGACGCGGGCATGAATGTCGTACAAGTCGAGCACATGAGCTTTCAACAAGGCTCCTATCATCTCTTCCCGAAACAGATGTTTCCTGTCGCCCAGCCTTTCCCACAAACGCAGCATATCCTCCCGGCATTTGGCGAAATCCTCCGCAGTAAGTTTCATCACCGGATTCTGCAACAACGATAAATGGCCGATAATGCCGTAATTGCTCCGGATGGCATGGATGGCTATAAACGATTCGGCAAAACTCATCACGATCAGCCGGCATCCCACCGATTGTGAAATGGAGGATACAAGCACCCCGTTGGTAAAAATAACATAGTCGCCGGCCGCTATATGATAAGGCGTCCGATGCAGCGTAAAGCTCACATTCCCTTCCAGACACAGGATATGAACCACATGCCCCGCATGGCCGGCAAAATCGTAACCGGCAAGCGTATCGGTAAAAACCAAGAAATCCGATTCCAAAGTTTCCATGCGAATAATAATGAAGTGCTTACGCAAAAGTAGGCAAATACCCCGAAAAGTGAAAATGTCGCCCCGATTATCATCACCCCTGTCCAACCAATCGGTTGTAATTTTGCAAAAGAATGAAAACAAGGCAATTCGTAAATCCGGAAGTCCCGGCAACCGGGGCGGACAGGGGCAAAAAATAAATTAACGATATGAAACAAGTCAGACTTAACAACGGCGTGACGATGCCGTCCGTGGGATTCGGCGTCTTCCAGATCCCCCGCAACGAAACCGGGCGGGCAGTAGCAGATGCGCTCGAAGCCGGCTACCGCCTGATCGACACGGCTTCTTCTTATTTCAACGAAAAAGAAGTGGGCGATACCGTCAGGAGCAGCGGTATAAAGCGTGAAGAACTTTTCATTACCACCAAACTGTGGGTGCAGGATTATGAATACGACGATGCCCTTCGTGCTTTCGACAAATCCATGAAACTGCTCGGTCTGGACTATCTCGACCTGTATCTGCTGCATAAGCCTTACGGCAACTATTATGCCGCCTGGCGGGCTGTGGAACGACTGTACAAGGAAGGGCGCATCCGGGCTATCGGCGTGACGAGTTTCCCCGACGAACGCCTGCTCGACTTGATGCTTCACAACCAAATCAAGCCGATGGTCAATCAGATCGAGACCAACCCGGTTTACCAGCAGGAAGCCTCCCACGCCTTTCTTTGCCGCGAGGGAATCCAACATGAAGCATGGGCTCCGTTTGCCGAAGGAAAAGGCGATATTTTCAACCAACCGCTGCTCAAAGCCCTTGCGCAACGGCACGGCAAAAGCGTAGGCCAGGTCATCCTGCGTTGGCTCAACCAACGCCAGGTGGTGGTGATTCCCAAGACCGTCCGCAAGGAAAGGATGATCGAGAATCTCGACATCTTCAACTTCACGCTCTCCGCTGAGGAAATGAGCGCCATCGCCGGGCTCGACACAGGAACGAGCCTGATTGACTCGACGATCTTCCGACCGTCGAGTCAATCAGCACCTATAAAATACACGATTGATAGAGGGATGACGAGAGGGATCAGGCGGCGACAAAACAAAAGAGGCCCGGATAGCCTGCCTGAATAAGTAGCACAAGAAAATCAAGATTATAAACGAGTTGATATATAACTGCCAAAAAAACAATATGAACACCATAAAATTGAACAACGGCATTTCAATGCCTTTACTAGGCTACGGCGTGTACCAGATTACTCCCGCCCAGTGCGAACGTTGCGTGCTGGACGCGGTGGCCGCGGGCTATCGCTCGATCGACACAGCCCAGGCTTATTACAATGAAGAAAGCGTAGGCCGGGCCATCCGGAAATGCGGCATACCCCGCAGCGAATTGTTCGTTACCACCAAGGTATGGGTATCCAATGCCGGGGAACAGAAAGCCGCGCGTAGCATAGAAGATTCGCTTCGCAAATTACAGACCGGTTACATCGACCTGCTACTCGTTCATCAGCCCTTCGGCGATTATTACGGAACCTACCGGGCGATGCAGCAAGCCTATCGGAGCGGAAAAGCAAGGGCTATCGGTTTGAGCAATTTTTACGAGGCCCGCTTTATCGACCTGGCTGAAAACATGGAAGTCAAACCGGCTGTGGTACAACTGGAAACACATGTATTCTCTCAGCAACGCTCCATGAGAGAGCTGCTGAAAGAATATGGAACCCGCCTGATGGCATGGAGCCCCTTGGCTCAGGGAATGAACAATTTCTTCAGCGATACCACGCTGAAAACCATCGGCGCAAAATATGGCAAGACCAATGCTCAAATCGCCCTGAAGTTCCTCACCGACGAAGGCATAATCGTCATTCCCAAGACAACCCGCCCAGAGCGCATGGCGAGCAACCTGGCCATCGGCGATTTCGAGTTGACGGAGGAAGACCGGTCAACAATACGCCGAATGGATCTCGGCAAACCGCTTGCCGCCGATTTTAACGACCCGGTCTTGGCAAAATTCCTTTTAGAATATGACAAAAAGTTTCACCCCGACAACCAATAAACCCAGGAGGCCCGTCGCTTGAAGGCAAAGCAGCTTTAGGAGCCGGCGCAATCCATCAGCCTGTCCATGCAAAGAGAAGCTGCGCCCCACACGCCGGGATGTTCCATCGTAGAGAAACGAATTTGCAGTTTTTTAATGGAATTGGGAAAGGAGAAAGGGGTAAGATGAGCATACATGCTCTCTTCGAACAGCGTACGGTCGGCCGCTACCGAACCGCCGAAGACGATCATTTCGGGATCGATGGCAAGGACGACGATTTTTACCGCCGTGGCCAGATGGGCCCCGAACTGGCGGTAGGCGTCGAGGGCTTCCGGATCGCCGCTTACGGCGCGGTCGTGCATGGTTTTGCCGTCTACGCCCCAGACATGCTTGAAGTAGCTGCCGCTGCAATAATATTCCAACACCTGGTCGCGATAAGGAATGTCGCCGAACTCGCCCGACCCGCCGTTGGCGTCGGCCAGCAGACGCCCGCGCTGCACGATGCCGCCGCCCAGGCCGGTACCGATGGTCAGCCCGACAAAGTTCTCAAAATCGCGCCCGTGACCGAAATAGCGTTCGCCCAAAGCGAAACAATTGGCGTCGTTGTCGATGGTGACGGGCACATGGAAACGGGCTTCCAGCATCGCTTTAAGAGGCACTTCCGTCCAATAGGCTATGTTCTTCACATGATAAACGATACCCAGCCGGCGGTCGACCACGCTCGGCACGCCGATGCCGATTCCTTCCACGGCGTCGTCCCACACCGATTCGATCAACTCGATCAATGCGTCGACTGTTTCCTGCATGTCCTTCGTTCCTGTGGGGGTAGGATTTTTCCGATAGGCTGCCATCCGGCAACCGCTAATGCGGCCGGCCCGCATATTAGTGCCGCCCAGGTCGATTCCTATGTATTCTGCTGTCTTTTCCATTCGTTTTTAATTTGTTGCGAAACAAATGTAAGCATTTATTCCGGATTTCAACGACGGCAGGCGCAGAATTTCAGGAAGTGAAAAAGAAGGAATCAGCCCAAGTAAGGACGGCGCAAGCGAGGGGGGGGAAGATGCAACCTAGCCAATGAGGCGAGAGGAAGACTGGGCATCTTCGGGCGAAAGCCACGCGGGTGCAAACCGGGGGCAGACACAAGACGACCGGCGCCAGGGAGAGGTTTTTTATCTCCATAACGCCGGCCGTGCCAAGCAAGCCGGTCAGGCAGAATATGCGAAAGCCCCAGGCTATCCGCCGCCTGTCGCTTCGCTAAACGAAAAACAAAATCATCAACTGCGCGGTAAGTACCCTGAGAAACATCGTCAGCGGATAAACCGTAGCATACCCTACGGCTGGAGCATCGCTGCCGGCCGTGGCATTGGAATAGGCCAGCGCAGGCGGATCGGTGGTACTGCCGGCCAGAAGCCCCATCAACGTAAAATAATTTATCCGGCAGAAATAACGCCCGATACATCCCACCAGCAGCAACGGCACAACGGTGATAATGAAACCGTAGCCGATCCAGGCCAGCCCGCCGCCCTGCACGATGGTATCCACAAAGCCGCCGCCCGCGCCGATTCCCACGCAAGCCAGGAAAATAGTGATTCCCACTTCCCGCAACATCAAGTTGGCGCTCTGCGTGGTATACGTAATCAATTTATAGCGGTAGCCGAAACGGCTGATCAGTATGGCCACGATAAGCGGGCCGCCGGCCAGCCCCAGCTTGACGGGTTGAGGTATGCCGGGGAAGGTAATGGGGATGCTGCCCAGGATAATGCCCAGCGCAATCCCGACGAAGATCGTAATCAGATTCGGCTCGTCGAGCCGTTTGAGCGAATTGCCCAATACCTTTTCCACATTCGCCACAGCCGTTTCGGTACCCACCACGTTCACGCGGTCGCCCACCTGAAGGGTAAGCCCCGGCGTAGCCACCAAGTCGACGCCCACGCGGTTGATACGGGTGATGTTGATGCCGTATAGCTTGCGAAGCCCGAGCTGGCCGAGCCGTTTGCCGTTCAACTCGGGTTTGGTAATGAGGATGCGGCGGTTGATAAACTGGCTCTCCATCCGGATCCACTGCTTGCGTTCCATGCCGATTTCAATCCCGATGAAGGCTTTGATGGTTTCCGCGTCCTGCTCGGTGGTAATGACGAATACTTTGTCGTCCTCCTGCAAAACGGTTCCGGCCGAAGCGATTTCGATTTGCTTGTTATCGTTGCGCCAGATACGGGAGACAACGAAATCGCGATGTTCCATCAGCGACGACAATTCGCTGATGGATTTGCCGAAGATGGCGGGGTTTTTCACCACCAGCGAAATAGGTTTGGCCTGGTTGGCATGACTGGCGTCTTCGCTTTCGAGTTGCTTGTTTTCCTGCTCGAAATTTACCCGGAAGAGGTAGCGGATGGCAATCATGGAAAGTATGATTCCGATCACCCCCAGGGGATAAGCCACGGCATATCCCAGAGCGATGGTTTCGTCGGAAGTGCCGAAGCTATCGGAATAAGCCTGCTGGGCGGCCCCCAGGCCGGGCGTATTGGTGACGGCGCCGGAAAGAATACCCACCATCGTGGGGATGGGCGTACCCGTCGCATAATGAATAATCAGCGCGGTAACTACGCCGGCCACGACGATGCCCGAGGCCAGCAGGTTAAGCGTAACGCCTCCTTTTTTGAAAGAGGAAAAAAAGCCGGGCCCTACCTGCATGCCGACGGAGTAGACGAAAAGAATCAATCCGAATTCCTTGAAAAAATGGATGACGTGAGGATTGATCGTCAACCCGAAGTGGCCGAGCAGGATGCCGACGAAAAGGACGAGGGTGATGCCCAGGGAGATGCCGAAGATTTTGATTTTGCCCAGTTGGATACCGGCGGCAATGACAACCGAAAGCAGCAAGATGGAATGCCCTATGCTCTCGCCCCATAGTAAATCGTTTATCCAGTTCATAGAGTTGTGTATTTAAAAGTCTTATGCCTTCTTAAAGTATGCAAAGGTAGAGATTTACTTTGTGTTGTACAACAGGAATCGTATCTTTACCGGGCGAAGGCAAGCCGCGGCGGAAGTGGCGCGGCGCCCTAAAAACTTTGTAAATGATGAATCATCCTATCTACCGGACACAACGCAATATGAAAAAAATTTTTATCCTGACGGCTCTTTTCGGCTGTTCGCTGGGATGGCTGCCCTGCGCAGGGGCGGCGGAAGACAGGCCGGCGACCGGCCCTCTGCCGACAAACACTTTACCGGCTGACGCTCCGATGACAAACGCTACAAATGCAAGCCCGAGGAGGACAAACGCCCCGAACATAACCTCCGGAACGACAAACGCCCCGAACACAACTCCCGGGAGGACAAACGCCCCCAATGCCTCCCTTGCGGCGGCAAACGCCCCGGCGACGAATTTCCCGGCCGCAGCCGGCGGAGAAACCTTCTTAACTTCTTCCCGGAGTCGAACCGCTTCTCCGCCCGCCCGCCGCGCAGCCGGCTCCGCCGGACAGACCGACACCCTTTCGCCTCCTACTCCCCAAGGCCCTCTGGTAACGATCCGCACCACCTTGGGCACGATGAAACTACGCTTATATGCCGACGTGCCGGGCCATACCCAAGCCTTCCTGGCGCGGGCCCGCAGCGGAGCTTTCAACGGAACCTTGTTTACGCGCGTGATCAGGGAGTTTATGATCCAGGGCGGCGCGCCCGATTCGAAAAATGCGCCGGCGGGAGCGCGATGCGGTTTCGGCGACGCGTCGGCCGAAATCCCGCCGGAGCTGAAAGCGACGCATTTTCATAAACGGGGAGCCTTGGCCGCGCCCAGGCAAAACGACGACATCAACCCGGAACGGAAATCGGATATGTCGCAATTTTTCATCGTGCAGGGCAAGGTATACCGGCCGGGCGAACTCGACACGCTGGAGCGCATCCAGAACCAGGCGATCCGGAAAAAGGCGCTCGATTTGTATTACCGTCCCGTGCGGGTGGAAATGCAGATGCTCAAACGCGAGAATCCGCGCGAGTTTAACAAACGCGCGGCCGCCATCAACCGGAAAATCGATTCGTTGATTCTGGCTACTCCGGGCCACCTCATCTTCACTCCCGAGCAGCGGGAAGCCTATACCACGGTGGGCGGTTGCCATTTCCTGGACGGTACCTACACCGTATTCGGCGAATTGGTGGAAGGTTTCGATGTGCTCGACGCCATCGCCTCGCAACCCAAAGACCGCTACGACCGCCCGCTCAAAGATGTGCGTATTCTGGGAGTGGAATAAGGAAAATGGTTATCTTTGATTCAAAAATGAAATCGAAGATAGGCGGCGTCTTGGTAAAGCTTAAACAAGTTGGTTTTGCCTTCGGGAAACGCTATCTATCCTCTAAAAACAGATAATATGAACAGCAATCGTATCAAACGGGTGATTATCCGCAATTTGTGGGATCAATACAATCTCTCGTGGGAGCCTCTTCATCCGGATGTAAATATACTGGTAGGTATCAACGGAAGCGGCAAATCGACACTGCTTGCTCTTCTGGCCTCTATGCTGTCGGGCAATCAAGGCAAACTGAAAAAGTACGGTAACGATCTTTCCGTCGAACTTGAATTCGATAATTGGGATGGCAACGCCTGGAAAGGCGCGACCTATACCTTATCTTATTTCAGTAATCCTATCTCCAAGCAAAAAATCAACTTATTCAAGCCTCCCTACAGCGCCTTGCTCAGTACCTTCGACACCCCGATATACGACAAACAACGCCTGAAAGACGAAGAGAGCTCGCTCGACCAGCAACTGGATTTTCTGATTTACCAGCGAGAAAAAGGCAACCCTGTCAATTTCACCAACTACCGGCTTAAAGCCACGATGCCCAAATACGACGCGCAACATATTGCCGGCGCGATCAAGCATTTTTTCACCGAAATTATCAACCCGCTATTTCAAAGCACGGGAAAAACGATCGAAATCGACGAAGCGAGCAACGAAGTGGTTTTCCGCCAAAACGGCCAAATCCTGGGCCTTACCGATCTTTCCTCAGGAGAAAAGCAATTATTGATTATCATGTTCCGGCTTTTTCTGATGGAAGAAAACGGGTATGTTATTCTAATGGACGAGCCCGAATTGTCGCTCCATATCGAATGGCAACAAAAACTTATCGATAAGATGCTCCAAGTCAATCCCAACGGCCAATTCATCATTGCTACCCACTCTCCCAGCCTATTCGGAAAAGGATGGATGAACCGAATGGTCAGAATGGAAAACCTTAAAGAATAAGCAAAATGGCGGAATCTACCGATCCTTATTATGCGCAACTCGTGCTCGACTATCAAAATGCCGCCCAGCTTTCGGGCTACCCCGGGTGTGCCCTGGTAGAAGGAAAAGAAGACATCGATTTTTGGGAAAAGGTATTTTCCTTTTTCGATTATAAACCCGATTTTCTCTATGCCACCCTTAGTAAAAATACGACGGAGGCTTCGGGTGTATCCAATTGCTTGAAGTTTAAAGCGCACGCTTCTTCTACCTTTTTGATTTGCATCGACAGCGACTACCGCTACCCTGCCGGCGACACTAGCCTCGACAAGGAAAAATACATATTTCAGACCTATGCCCACTCCATTGAGAACCATTACGTCCATTTCGACCGGTTCGGCCCGGTTTGCCGCGAAGCCTGCGGGTCGGACAACACGCTTTTCGATTTTAAAGCATTCGAAGAAGCCTATGCAGAAAGCTTATACCCTCTGTTTCTCTGGCATATCGAACATCTCCGGCAGCCCTTAGGCGGCTATCGAACGTCCGGTTTTCTGAAATGTATAAACGAAAGTTACCAAGGAATACCTTGTCCAAACATTCAGCAGTTTGCAACAGGCATACTCGACAAGCTGGAAAAAGAAGTAAAACGGCAGACAAAAATATTAGCCTCGGCTCACCCTGACCGGCAACCGGAAGCGCGGGCGTCTCAGCTAGCGGAGCTGGGTATCCTGCCGTGCCATACGTTTTTATTCGTCCGGGGGCATAATGTGCGCGGGCTGGTAGAAGCGGTGGGAAATGCCGTAGTGAGAGATCTTTTAAAGAAGAAAAAAGAGGAATCAGGCGATGACAAAGAGCGTATCGGTGCATTATACCGGCAGCGAAAGCAGTTTGGCGACGTGCTCGCAACCCCGCCTCTAGCTTCCACCTGCCCGTTCCTGCAAAAGATACGGGAAACGGTGGGGCAGGTTATGGAATCCTTCTGAAGAAAAACAAAAGCGGGCCGGCGAGCGGATAAAATATATTATAAAGTAGAAGAAATAAAAAAACAAGAGGAAAAGCCTGCGCGGCCTTTCTCTTAGTAAAATCTCTTATAAATGGAAAGGAGAAAGGTATGTTGAAAAGAGATTGGCTTATGGTGCAAATCGAGGAACTGGGCAAAGCCATCGCCCAATTGGTATACAACCGGAAAAACCGGAAATTGGATTCGAACCCGGAATTGGTAAGCGGCATTTACCGGAGTCTGGAGGTAGAACGCGCCGTGTTGATGGAAGCCGAACCGGAGACGCTGCGCCGACAGCTGGACGGCGAAGACAAAGCAGGGTTGCAACGCATGGAACTGGCGGCCAAGACGTTGCTGGAAGAAAGCTACCTGCTTGCGCCGGAAGCAGGGCTGCCTTTACGCCGGAAGGCGAAAGTATTGCTGGCCTATGTACAGGAAAACGATACGACGTTTTCGCTCGAACGGATGGCCCTCCTGGCCGAGCCGGAATAAATCCGGAGTAAAACCGGAAAAAAGACCGGACTACCGACCGCTCGGAAACCGGCTTTCCGACATCCAGCCAGCAGCTTATCCGGCTCCCCGCACGCGGACCGTCGCCCTTCCGGCACCTGCCGCAGAGGGCCGACGGCCTGTTATCTATCCCGGCCGGACAATTCCAACCGGACGACTTTTTTCAACCGGACAATTCCAACCGGACAACTCTCTTCAGCCGGACGACCTTTTTCAGCGGGACGACTTTCTTCAGGCATATTTCCTTCAGGCACAACGTCCGCGTCTCTCAGCTTATCCCTTCCCCAACAGCACTGCCGCCGCTTCGGCACAGCGTTCGCCGTCGATGGCCGCCGACACGATACCGCCCGCATAACCTGCACCTTCCCCGCAGGGAAACAATCCTTTCAGACTGACCGATTGGTAAGAATCGCGGTCGCGAAGCATACGCACCGGAGCCGAAGTACGGGTTTCCACCCCGATCAGAGCGGCTTCCTGTGTCAGAAAGCCCTTCGAGCTGCGGCCGAACTGGCGGAAACCCTCTTGCAAACGCCGGGATACGAAGGCCGGCAGCCAGAAATGCAAAGGAGAGGCCAGCAAGCCCGGCGTATACGAGGATTCGGGCAGATCGAAGGAATTTTTACGGTTCACGAAATCCGTCATTCGCTGAGCCGGAGCAGTCTGCCGCCGGCCGCCGTTCAACCAGGCATACCGCTCCAGTTGCTGCTGGAAATACATCAGGGCCAAGGGGGAATCGGGCCCGGGAATAATGGGAGAAGGAGAAACATTCAAGGCCGAAGCTTCCGCCGGAGAAGCCATGTCCCGGGCATTACCCGGCAAGGCCGTTTCCCCAAGCATCTCCTCCTGCCGGGCCGCTTCCTGCCAATCTTCCGGCTTCATCAATTCCGCCACGTCTTCGGGCCGTATTTCCACTACCATACCCGAGTTTGCCCAGCGCGAACCGCGATTGGAAGGCGACATTCCGTTCACTACCACCTGCTGCGGCCCGCTGGCTGCCGGCACGACGAAGCCGCCCGGACACATGCAGAACGAATAGACGCCCCGGCCCTCGGCTTGCGTTACAAAGCTATATTCCGCCGCCGGCAGGTAGGCGCCGCGTCCCTCGCCACGGTGATACTGGATCTGGTCGATAAGGGCCTGCGGATGTTCCAGCCGGACGCCTACGGCGATTCCTTTCGATTCGAGCGCCACGCCGGCGGCATACAGATAGCGGTAGACATCCCGGGCCGAATGCCCCGTAGCCAGAATCACCGGGCCGTAAAACGACTCGCCTCCGGCTGTTTCGATGCCTGCTACCTCGCCCCGGCGCACCAGAAGCCGCTCCATCCGCGTTTCGAAATGCACTTCGCCGCCGCTGCGGAGAATCTGCTCGCGCATCGCCTCGATCACCCGCGGCAACTTATCGGTGCCGATATGGGGATGAGCGTCTGCCAGGATGGAAGGGCTGGCCCCGTGCTGGCAGAAAATATGCAGGATACGGTCTACCGATCCTCGTTTCTTGCTCCGGGTATAGAGTTTGCCGTCGGAGTACGCGCCGGCTCCTCCCTCGCCGAAACTATAGTTGGATTCGCCGTTCACCCGATGCTCGCGGCTTATCAGCGCAATATCTTTCTTTCGTTCGCGCACATTCTTTCCCCGTTCCACCACGATAGGGCGAAGGCCGAGCTCGATCAGCCTCAGGGCGGCGAACAAGCCGCCCGGCCCCGCTCCTACTACGACGACGGGCTGCGCGGCGGAGACATCGCCGTATTCCACCGTCCGGTACTCGGGCTCCCGGGGTTGCTCGTCGATAAAAACGCGTAGTTTCACGTTCACGAAAATCTTCCGCTGACGGGCATCTACCGAGCGTTTCAGTACTCTAACGGCCTGTATCCGGCCGGCATCCGTTCCCGTTTCGCGGGCGGCCACGCACATCAGCGTTTGTTCGCCGGCAGCCTCTTCGGGCAGCAGACGGAGTTGTAATTCTTGTATCATGGTTGGCTTTTATTTTTCACTTTATAAAGAAACAGGGACGATATTTCCTTGCCTGGCAAAGGTCTTTTCCTGGGAATTGCCCGGACTACCCGCACTCTTCCCTTACGGCAAATGCCTTTTCGGGAAACGGCCCGGGCGAGCGTCGTTGCCGGGCGTTCCTTTTTCCGGCACCCCCTCTTGTTCGCCAGCAGGTTTTGCCCGCGGCCGGCCTAACCGAACAAATGCCGGAAAGCCTCTTCTACTTTCCGCACCTGCACGATTCCGATCTTGCAGCGGGCCGTATCGAAGCCTTTCAGGTTATTGTAGGGAATCAGAATGCGTTCGAAACCTAGCTTTTCGGCCTCGAGGATACGTTGCTCGATGCGGTTGACCGGTCTTATCTCGCCCGAAAGCCCTACTTCGCCGGCCAGGCAGACGCCCGGTTCGATGCTGATGTCGAGGCTCGACGAGAGCACGGCCGTAAGCACCGCCAAGTCGATGGCGGGATCGTTCACCCGCAAGCCGCCGGCTATATTGAGAAATACGTCTTTCTGGGCCAGTTTGAAGCCGGCTCGTTTTTCGAGCACCGCTAGCAGCATGTTCATCCGCCTGAGGTCGAATCCGGTCGCGCTGCGTTGCGGCGTGCCGTAGACAGCCGAGCTGACCAAGGCCTGCGTCTCGATCAGAAACGGACGTATCCCCTCGATGGCGGCGGCAATAGCTACTCCGCTCAGGCCTTCATGATTCTGGGTCAGCAGCAGCTCCGAAGGATTGCTTACCTGGCGAAGTCCTTCCTGGCGCATTTCGTAAATGCCCAGCTCGGCGGTGCTGCCGAAACGGTTTTTGATGCTTCGCAGGATGCGGTACATATAATGCTGGTCGCCTTCGAATTGCAAGACGGTATCGACGATATGCTCCAGCACTTTCGGCCCTGCAATGCTTCCTTCTTTATTGATATGGCCTATCAGAAGCACCGGCACGCCGCTCTCCTTGGCGTATTTCAGGATGGCCGCGCTGCATTCGCGTACTTGCGAGACGCTGCCGGGCGAGGATTCGACGGCTTCGGTAAATACGGTCTGGATAGAGTCGATAATCAAGAGGTCGGGTTGTACGTTGGCGGCCTGGGTAAAAATCTGCTCCAGGTTGGTTTCGGCCAGAATCAAACAGTCGGAACTATGGGGAGAAAGGCGGTCGGCCCGTAGCTTGAGCTGGCGGCCGCTTTCCTCGCCCGATACGTAGAGGGCGCGCAGATGCCGAAGCCCTAGCACGGTTTGAAGCACGAGGGTGGATTTGCCGATGCCCGGCTCGCCTCCGATCAGTACGAGCGAGCCGCGCACGAGGCCGCCGCCCAGCACGCGGTTGAGTTCTTCGTCGCCCAGGTCGATCCGTTGTTCTTCTTCCGAAGTGATGTCGCGCAGCGGCACGGGCCTGACGCGGCCTTCTTCTTTCGAAGGGAGGCCGCGGCTTGCCGCCGAAGCGTAGCGCGCGGGGGGATCTTTGGTAACGATTTCTTCTACATAGGTGTTCCACTCGCCGCAGGCGGGGCATTTGCCGAGCCATTTGGGGGAGTCGTTTCCGCAGTTGGAACAGAGGTATATTGTTTTTGTTTTTGCCATGAGGGTCGATTGAGTATCAGGAATCGCGCCCCGCGAAGGCAGGGTAGCTGCCTCGGGTTGGATTCGATTAGTTATTACCGAGATAGCGCAAACCGGGGGCAGAAGCAAAGCTTGCTTCGGGTATGCCGAGGTGCCGGCTATCTTCGATTCGATTCTTTAAGACAAAGATAAGAATGAAAAACGAAAAGATGAGCAGAATGCGGTAAAAAAGCTGCAAACAAGTGATTTATAGGAGATTTTAAAGAATAATATAAAGCCTGCAAAAACCGCTAGAAAGCCAACCGAAAAAAGAGTACCGATAACATGAAAAGAAGTTGTTTCCATCGAAGTGTACGTTGCCTGGCAACCATTTTATCTAGCTAATTCCACGCTACATCCCACACTATGGTCATTAAAAATGCAGCTTATGCGCCCACCTTTCTATAAAGGCAAATGAGAGCCTATATAACCGATATAAATCGTATGGTTAGATTCCAAAGGGAAAAAGTGCATACGCAACTCGCCAGTCTTTATGTGCATCTCAAAATATTCGCTGCTTCCTTTTTCCGGCAACTGAAATGTCCTCAACCTTTTCAAGTTCTTATCATTCCTTACCGAATCAGACTCATTCGACACCGTCAAATTTGTTGCTTCATTAATTCGATTAGCCGTACACATTCCTTTCGTCCAACCTTGATTAAAGCCATCCAATTCTACCAATCGATCTATTACTTGGCGAAAATAGCGCGACCTTCCCAACCACGCCATCTGGTGTTCTACCGAATCACAGAATTTGATTTTCCGGAACAACACCTCTTTCCATTCCCAAAAATTAGAAGAAGTTATATTAGCCGACAAACTTTCCCGACGGAACTCCAGATAATCCTCCCGGGTGGAAAGGCAATAATTTTCTTTAGACTTGAAAACTTCACCCCAAAAAGCATTTAGCGTAGAAAACATGTTATCCAAATCCTTTTTATCGGCAATAGGCTTACAAGTTCTTATGCGATTTAACATACCCGGAAGCACCCTTCGCATAAACTGCTTATCAGGTAATTCACTATAAACACAGGTTGAGAAATCATGTGTCTCATCGATCATTTCTCCCCATAATTGTTCCGATTGAAAGAAATGATCATGCTTGCTATCCGAAAAGAGCACTTTTTGCAATCGCCGAAGATTGGCTTGCAAAGCTTCTACCCCGATGGCACGGTAAGAGCGTTCGAAAATATAATAACTAAACATGACGACTCTTCAAACTATGCAATTTCATATAATCTATTTGTGCCTGATCAAAAAAACCTACCGGCCAATCAGAAAGTTCGCCATCCTCGTTCATCTTCAACGAATCTATGGACGGTTGAACTTCGCCGGGTTTTGATGAAAAATTATGGATTGTCACTTTATCATGGAAATCTTTATGCGCAGCCACAAACAATTGCACTCCGTTCACCACATGGTCGCTATGTGTCTCGATCACGACATGCACCCCGCCCAGTGCCACCATGCCTAAAAATTCACCTATGGCAGATTGGGCAGCCGGATGAAGATGAGCTTCGGGATTCTCTACGATAAACAGGCTTTCTCTCTCTACGGTCAGTCCGGCCGTTAGGATGGGCAAGACATAACTAATGCCAAATCCTATATTGGGAGCCAGCATAGGAATCGTCCCGGCATGATGGTCTATCTTTATCTGAGCCTGCAAGCTATTGACGTCTTGAGTTGCCGTAATATGTATGCCCGGCAATATTTTCGACAACCATTCGTTTACCTGTGCCTGCAAGGTGCGATTCTTCGACCCTTCGAACATTCGTTCTTCCTCCACTTTCAACATGCCTCCCTGATGGCTGAGCACTTGGGCCGTATATTGTCCATTTGCTCCCACATTCATATAAGGCAAACACTGCAAAGGTTGCGAGATGCGCGGCCCTAGGCGTTCGGCGCACAAATAGTAGAAATAGGGTGCAGTCATCACCGTCCTACCTTGACAACAAAAGCTTTCTATGCCTAAATCCAGTTGAGTCTCATCGGTACCTACCGTATAACAGCATTCTATCCGATTTTCTTCTTGTTCGTCTTTTTTAAGAGAAAGATAGACAGACGGTTCTTCGGCTGATTGGCATAAAACAGCATCAGCCGTACCCAGCATCAAATTAGTAGTGTTCAAGGCCACACGTTGTCGCGGGGCCGATTCGAACGTATTCCTCAACAAAAGCAAGGCCTGTATCACCGTACTCTTTCCTACGCCGTTTGCGCCCACCAGTAAGGTAAGTTGGTTCAAATCGATCGTCTCTTCGATAAAACACTTGAAGTTCTTTATATGCAGATTAATCATTTGCTATATCCTCCAAGATTTTTTCTGCCACTCCAAAAGCACACACAATGTTCTTTTTCCCATTGGTGCCATATGACAAATAATAATGGTATTTAGTATTTGTATCCATTTCTTCTCCTAAAACCGAAAGCTTGGCGCAATGTGGCAAACGCCGGACAGCCTCCTTATCTTTCAAACTTAGCAATACAGATATGCTGACAAACAGAGCCTTATTTATCACAGACTTGTTACTACTCATCGTAGTGTCTGCATGCACTTTCCGGAAAGCGTGTTTTCCGAAAAGCCAACCAGCCCCTTGCATAGCCTTATCAAAAGCTTTCACATAGATTTCCAGTTCTTCTGCTTTTGTCTTTCCGATGACATCGACCAAATTATCCAGTTCATCATCCATATTGCCGGAATACGAATGGATGTTCTGCCTATCTTGGCAGATAAGCCGGTAAAAATAGATAAAACGCAAAGCCAATTCTTGCGCATCCATCCGCGTATCCTTTACGCTACCCGATGTAACCTTGGCAAAACTCTTCAGCTTCACCATTTTTTTCAATGTCTTCCGTAGTCCCTCGCCTGCTAAACAATTTCGAAGTTCCTGCGCATTAAGCGGCCGTCCTCCCGTATTGATTCGTCTGAATATATCAAACTTTACTTTGGTCGGCGATTGCGGGTCGATGACATTTACCACAATCTGAGTCATATTGAACCATCGTATGTATTTGTCGTCTATCCGATTGGAATTACTATATGTCTTGTTGTTACAATTGTCCAAATATTCCAAGTCTTTCAGCACAAGTTGGTTTTTCATAAATTCATAAATAGCAGACAAACGTTGCAATCCGTCTACCACCGAAAGTATCCCGTCCTCATCCTGCGAGAAATAAAACATGGGCAAGGGGATACGTAATAATATCGACTCGATAAGCCTCGACTTACGAAAGTTATCCCATACCAGATTACGTTGGAAGTCAGGATGAAGGTTAAGGTCACCACATTCAATCATATCATAAATCTGCCTCAACGAAAAGTTTTTCGATTCCACGCGAATCTTGTCGGGATTATAAGGCTTGGTTCCCACTTCCAAAGCGGCATCCGATAAATCGTCTCCTCGTTGAACGGCAGCAATTACTTCCAAAGCCAATTCATCCAGATATTCCAAAAGTTGATCTTCCGGTTCATCAATATCACGCTGGGCTATCACGGTAAAATGATTATTCTCCAGACGCAATGAAAGAAAGGGATTGTCTATATCCCTTTCGTCCCGCACCAAGATAAACCGATTCTCTCCTTCTTCATCTGATAAAGGTTGCACAATCAGTTTGGTTTCTCCTCTATTTTTCAACTTGACTGATATATACATAGACAGTGTGTTTTAATATTTGGCATCAATCAAAAGAATACTTCTCTCATGTGCAAAAGTAATATTTCTCGCTCTCATTACCAAAGCTATTTTTAGGGAAGTAAGCTCTTCGTTCCTCTGCACATACAAGGTATTAGCTTTTCTTCAACCAGTATGGTTGATTTTCAGGTAAAAACAAAGATACGAAAAAACCGGAAATCCGCCGAACGCAGGGAAAAAGCCGTAGAGAAAAGGCTGCTGTCTACCCCCCGCCCCCGTCGGAAAGCCGATAAAAAAAGAGCTTCCCGAAATCTATTTTTTACAATAAGTATCCGGCTCCAAAGCCATTTTGCAACTATCTGCAAATAAACACCTTACAAAACACTGCGAGAAACCTCGAATTTCATCGCAGTGTAATTGGAATTGCATGCCGGTGAAATTCCGATTGCATAGGCATCCGCCGCGAATTTCACCGGCATCCGGTAAAATCTAAAAGTTAAAAAATACAATAAGCCTTCCTATTCCTAAGACCAACATAAATTCCTTTCCTTCGCCTTCTTCCCCTACGTAGCAGCGCGGATACCCGCGTCGGTTCTAAAGGGAAACAACCGGTTAGAACGATAGCATCGTATCGTTGTTTAGCGCAACGGGCGAAAAGCAGAGCGCAGTGGGGGGCGAAAAGAGAAGGAATGAAAAGGAAGCGGATATAAACCAAGAGAGGGCATGTCCCTAAAGACATCCCCTCTCTGAAAGATAATTGATTGTTGTTATAAAATCTTTCCGGGCCTATAAAACGGCCGTTTATTTCTCATCCGGTTTTTCAGGTGTTTCCGGCGTCGGATCTTCCGGACGATCGATCGGATAAAGATACCAGTCGCCGTCTTTCTCGCCGCCCGAGGTTATCCAACTCAGGAATCTCGGATAGAACTGGTCGATACGCTTGCTCTCGCGCGGAATCACGAAAGGAATGTCTTTTTCCGGATCGGGATCGGACGGGATATGGATGGCATAAGGCATCTGAATGCCGTTCGGGTCGAACGTAATATAATAGGTACCCTGGCCGTAAACCGAACGATCGTCTTCCGTGCCGAAATAAGAAGGCTTGGCCGCGAGCGTAGGCGAATAATTCGTCAGGTGCACCTCGCGGTCTTTCGAAGCCGTGGTGATAAACGGATTATACGGCGCCGGACGGAACTGGCTCTTGGGATAAGGCTTGCGGAAGGTAGTCGTTACCGTCACCGAGGTAGTTTTCGTATTGCCGGCCGTCTGCACCAGGGCATCGTTGAAAAGGCGTATCGTGGCCTTGCTCAAATCGCCGTCTACATAAGCTCCGCCGGCTCCTTCGCCCGAGAAAGTGATGTCGACGTCGCTGCGCAGGGCATCCAGTTGGTAAGCAAAAGCATCGTGGATGGTAGCGCCCGACCAGAGAAGGATAAAGTCGTCGACCGTTTTCACTACTTCGTTATTCTCGTTATACGTGATTTCGGATTTGTATTTTACCACCACATCGTTCAAGTCGAAGTCGCCCTGGCGGGGCCACAAGTCTTCAAACGCCAGCGTGCCTTCGGGATTCACCACGCTGGGCGGGATGGGGGGATCTTCCGGATCGACGTCGGGAATTTCATCGATGATACCGTCGATCGGGTCGGCCGTTACGTGGAAAACAATGTCGTTATAATCCTTATTCTGTTTCCAGTCTTCCATGCCCAATACCACGAACTGGTCGATGCGGAAGAGCGCAACCTGTTTCTTGCCGCCGTTCAATGCAGGCGTGGAATAGAAAGTGCTCGGCTGGCCGTTGTTGCCGTCGTTGGTAACATAGTCGCCCCACTGCGCGGCATATTTATAGCCGTTGTTGTAAATAACCCAGCCTACCGATACCCCGGCGGGGAAAACCACGCCCTGGTCTTTACCGTCTTTAAAATAACGTAGCTGTACGCCTTCTCCCCGTTCTACCGCGGCGAAGGAACCGGCTCCGCTATGAGGCACTTTGGCGTTGGGGAAGAGAACCACGGTGGAACCTTCGATATCCGCCGGTTTGGCAGGCCGCTGGCCGGTAGGATAACAATAGTATCCCATCACGCTGTTGGCACCCGTATATTCGTCGATCAGATGGATTTTGATCCGGGCGTCTTTGGTGACGTGAATATCGCCTTCGGCCAGGATTTCGTTGATATTGGCCGGCGTGCGCCCTTCGGGCAAACGGGCGCGGATCGTTTTGAGCACCTTGTTGGATACCGTTACTTTCTCGGCCAACAGATAGTCGGGACGACCGTAATAACCGCCTTCATTTTTCCAGTATCCCAGACGGTTGATGTTGAAACCTTCTACAAATTGGTTGTAAGCGGCCTTTTTATAATCTTCGCCGGCTCTGAGCGAAATAGAAGCTTTGGTCGAAGCCGCTTCCTCGTCGGGCAGCGTGGCTTCCGAAAGAGTCGTGCCGTTTACCTTGGCTACCAGCAAGCGGGGCACGCCCACGGCTTCGGTGTAAATATAGAGGGTTTGCACGGTGCTTTGCACGTCGGCAATCCGCTCGCTGTAATAACCGTTGGCATCGGTTACGCCGGCGTCGACCGGACGGATATTTTTCAGTTCGATCTGGCCTCCTTCACCTACGACCAAGGGGTTCTGCGTATATACTTTAAAAGGGATCTGATAACCTTCGGGGCTATCGTATCGGATCGTAAGCGTATAGTCTTTCACGGGAGAGATCGACCATATCGGCTTTTCGTTTGTCCCCGGATCGGGACCGGGCGCGGGTGCAGGTTCCGGCTCATACAGGTCGGTTGTACAGCCGGCTAAACCGAGCGCTACGGCGGCCAGCCAGGTGGCCACTTTGAATAATGTAAACTTCGTACGCATTTCGTTTAAATTTAGAGATTCTTTGCTTTAAATAGATGAAGATAGGAGGCGCCTTGCAAGCACGCTCCAAACACACTTGCCTTTTGTATGATTGGCTCGCTTTATCCTTCATTAACAAAGGCAAAGGTAGACTATTTAAACGATATATTGTATAAAATACACAAGATATTTATCAGAATTTACAACTTATGGCCTATAAACGACTTTTTCGGGAGCAAATCCGGTGGTATTTTCCCCGGTTAGCGTATATTTCGTTGATTTTCCTCCTATTTTTCACTTTTGCGCCACCAGCGTAGCCGGGAATTTGCAGGTTTGCGGCAGTCTGCGGCCCTCTACCATTTGTTCCAGCAAAAAATCGACGGCGCGGCGGGCCATAGCTTCCACAGGTTGAAGAAGGTAAGGTATGGGATGGGGCATAAAGTCGAATACCTCGCTTTTGTCGAAACCGACCAGCCGAATATCTTCTTGTATCCTTACGCCTTGGTTATGCAGGGCGCGGATGGCGGCTAGCGAGATGCTGATGGTGACGGCAAAAAGGCCGTCGGCCTGATGTGCTTTCAGATAGGCTACGGCCTGCGACACGTCTTGCTGCAAGGTGGCGAAGTTTACTTCGCATACCAGTTCGGGATGGAACAGACCGGCTTCTTTGAGGGCGTCGACATAGCCGTACCGGCGGTCGCTCATATGCGATTGCGTGCCGCCGTATACGAGCAGTCCCGGACGGCGCGCGCCTTCTTCGATCAACAAGCGGGCGGCTTGATAAGAAGCCTGATAACCGTCAAGCATGACGCTATAGGTTTGGATGGCGGGGTAGTAACGATCGATAAGCACCAGGGGCGTGGCGGCATCGACGAGTTGCTGTACATACTGTTCGCCGTGTTCGGTAGGGACGATGATGTAGCCGTCGACCTGGCGGTTTTTCAGGATGTTGATCATTTTGCCCATCTGCTGGTCGCTTTCGTTGGTATTCATGATGATCACGGCATAGCCCGCTTCTTCGATTTGCTGCTGGATGTAAAAGGCCAGGGTACCGAAGAAGGGGTTGGAAATATCGGCCACCAGCAGGCCGATCGTTTCCGAACGCCCGCTTTGCAGGCTCCGGGCCAGGTTGTTGGGCTGATAGTTCATTTCCCGGGCGATGGCCCGGATATGATCGGCTTTTTCCTTGCTGACGCGGCCGGTTTTGACTTTTCCGCTCAGTACCAGCGAAACGGTGGCGTTGGATACGCCGGCTTCGTGGGCTATGTCTTTTATAGATACCTTTTTCATATGCGCTTAATTTCCTTACAAAAATACGGCTATATAATTTGTTCACAACTATTCGGGTGAAAAATCCTCCTGAACGTAAGGATTCTAGTTTACCCGCTGCGGCGCCCGGGGGCGGCCGCAAAGGAACGGGCGGGGCGGGAAAAGCGTCAGACGAAACGCAACCAGTCGCAAAACCGGTATGAAACGAGCCGGAGCATACAATCGGCAGGAGAAGAATCTGCCCTAAAGATCGAAGCGATTTATCTTTGGGTCTTCCGCCTCTCTCTCTTCGTTTCGCCGGGTTTTTTCGGTTTTTTTTCCGGATTCTTTGCCGGTCATTCTTCGTCTTTCCCGGTTCTTTGCGGGTTCTTTCCCGGTTATTCTTCGTCTCTGCCGATTCTTTGCCGGCCTTTTCGGCCCCTGTTCCTTTCCCCTTCCCTTTTCCGCTCTTTTTCCCTTCTCTTTCCGCCCGGGCCGATAGGGCGGTCAGGCCGGCAAAGGCCCTCCGTCGCCCAGTTCTTTTTCCGTAAAAGCGCCCAACCGGACGTAACGATCGTACATCCGGCTGTATGACGCATGCCGCTCTTCATCGGGCGTATAGGTCGAAGCAAACCCCTGTCCCAAGGCTTCTTCGGCAGTTTCGATATTCGGATAAATACCTGCCGCCACGGCCGCAAACATAGCCGCTCCCAATGCGCAAGCCTGCTGCGCGCGGGCTACCCGGATAGGCATGCCCAGCACATCGGCCAGTATTTGCATCACCAGGGGCGATTTCTGCGAGATGCCTCCGATGCCCACTACCCGGTCTATCCGGATACCGGCAGCCAGAAAGCTTTCCACGATGGCCCGCGAGCCGAAAGCCGTAGCTTCGACCAAGGCGCGATACAGCCGGGGAGCCGTGGTGCCCAGCGTGAGCGAACTGACGGCGCCTTTCACGGCTTGGTTAGCTACCGGGGTACGGCGTCCGTTCAGCCAATCGAGAGCCAGCGGGCCGCTTTCGTCGATACCGATTTTTTCGGCTTCCGCATTCAGCGCAGGCAGCAGGCGGGCAGCCATCTCGTCGATCAGAGCGGTTTTCGTTTCGGCCGGCAACAGCTCCGACGAGGTTATAAGCCGGTCTGCGGGCCAGAGCAAGAGTTGTTTGAACCAGGCATAGATGTCGCCGAAGGCCGATTGTCCGGCTTCCAGGCCGATATAGCCGGGCACTACCGACCCGTCTACCTGGCCGCAGATGCCTTCTATCCGTTGTGTTCCCATTTCCTCGTACGAGGAAATCATGATGTCGCAGGTCGACGTGCCGATTACCCGCACAAACGAACCGGGGGCGATCTGCGCGCCTACGGCCCCCACATGGCAATCGATGCCGCCCGCGGCTACCTTCACCTCCGGCCGGAGTCCGAGCCGCCGGGCCCATTCGGCAGAGAGAGTGCCGACCACGGTGTCGGTGGTATAGCAGTCGGTATAAAGATGGCCTTCGAAACAGTCCAGCAAGGGGTCGAGCGCGCGTAGAAAGCCGGCCGGGGGCAGGCCTCCCCAACCGGCATGCCACATAGCTTTGTGTCCGGCGGCACAGCGGCTGCGTATCATTTCCTCCGGACGGGTTTTGCCCGTCAGCAAAGCCGGCATCCAGTCGCAATGCTCGGCCCAGCTATAAGCGGCGGCGCGCAGGGACGGAGCCGCCCGCAGCACATGGAGCATTTTCGACCATACCCATTCGGAAGAATACATGCCGCCCGAGTAGGCCGTATAATCCACGGGCCAGCGGCGGGCCAGGTCGTTGATTTCGGCGGCTTCGCGAATGGCGGTATGGTCTTTCCAGAGCACGAACATAGCGTCGGGGTTGTCGGCAAATTCAGGACGAAGGGCCAGCGGCACGCCTTCGCGGTCGAGCAACACGGGGGTGGAGCCGGTGGTATCGAAGGCGATGCCGGCTACCCGGCCGGCTGCTCCGGAAGGACATTGGGCCAAGGCGCCGGCTACGGCTTTTTCCATGCTCTCGATATAGTCGAGGGGATGTTGGCGATAGCGGTTTTCGGCCGGGTTGCAGTACAATCCCGCTTTCCAGCGAGGGTAATAGACTACTGCCGAAGCCAGATGACGGCTGTCGGCAGTATCTACGATAAGGGCCCGGCAGGAATCGGTGCCGTAATCGAGCCCGATTACGAGAGGAGACGTTTCCCTATTTTTTTCCATATCTATTTCTTTTCTTTCGATTTTTTATCATTAGTTGCCCGGGCGGCCTTGTGCCGCCCGGGTTTGCTTTTCTACCGGCCATGCTGTTTGCATACGTTTTTCTCTATCTATTAAGAAGAGGAAGCGAAAAAGGGGATGCGAACGAACAAAAGCTTTCCTATGCGGGAAGAGGGTAGCGAACCTGCTTCCCCAGGCTCTGACACACCCCCTACCCCTCTCAAGAGGGGAAAAAGTTACTCCACGCCGCTATCCATAATACTAACCACGCAGAAACGCAACCATCGCATCCCCCGCTTGGAGGAAAAGTTACTCCACGCCGCTATCCATAATACTAACCATGCAGAAACGGTAGTAGTAATAGTGGCGGAAAGTATTCCCTTCCCCTCTCGAGAGGGGGTAGGGGGTGTGTCAAAGCTACCAGGCTGCCAGGCCCCCCGCCCCCATCTCAACGAAAAGCGCAAAAAAAATATACATACAGCCAGAGAACGCCCCGGCTTGCGGACGGCAGCCGGCAACCGGGGCATCCGGAAGCTATTTACATCAGATCGTGCGGATTCTGCTTGAGGTTGCTGTTAGCATCCAACTGTTCGCGCGGAATCGGCATCAAGTCGTTCTTATGCGAAGGATAAGCCGGTTTGCCGAACCAAGCGCGAGTCGACATTTTGTCGAAACGGCGGGCATCCTGGCGAGCCCGCAGCTCGCCGTAAAATTCCCAGCGGATTTCGTTCCACATCCGGTCGGCCGTCAACATCTCGGGCGTGATGGGCTTGGGAGTCTCGAAAGCCCGCTGGCGTACCTGATTGATCAGCTGCGCCGCACCTCCCTTATCGCCTTTGCGGAAGAGGCATTCGGCCTTCATCATCAAGATGTCCGCATAGCGGAAGATAGGGAAGTCGTTGTTCATATCGGCCCGGCCGCCGTCTTCGAACTCATATTTGTTCAAGCGGGCGCCATTGTACTCGTTGGCGAATTTATAGTTGAAACCGCAAAGCTCGTCCTTATGCACCACCCCGTCGGCATCTGTCCAGGTATGGAGGAATTGTACTTCGCGCGCGCTTTCCAGATCGCCGTCGGCATTTTTAGCAGCAAAGGGATAGAGGAACAACCCTTTTCCCTTGCTCTCTTCCGAGCACATCAGCATATTGCCGTCTTTCCCGATCTGAGGGCCGAACAAGAAACCTTTGGCCCAGCGGATGTCGGGGTTTTCGCCCGCAGCCAATACATCGGGCAACCCGTCGCCGTCGGTATCTTCAAAAATACCGTCGCCCAGCCCGTCGCCATTCTTGTCGGCGCCCCCGCGGTCGAAGCTTTCGAAAAACTCCGGCACCATACACATGCCGTTCCACGGCTGGCTTTTGGTACCGAACAACCCGGGATGAGCATAATGCAAGGTTTTATTAGGCAGGAAGAAACCCAGCGCATACACGTCGTCGAAGGGAATGACGAAGATGTTTTCTTTCGAGCCCTCGTTATTCGCCTTGAAGTTGGCGAAATAGTCGTTCTCCAGTTTGAATTTGCCGCTGGCGATCACCTTCTCGCAAGCCTCGATACATTTATCCCATTCGGGCGTTCCCCAGGTACCGGGCTCGGGCGACTCGCTTTTGAAGATATGGGCGTTCAGGTAGACGCGGGCCAAGAGGGCATAGCCGGCCCATTTCGTAAACCGCCCGTAGGTAGCCGTGCTGACGTCTTCCGAAAGAAATTCCACGTTCTCCACAATCTCCTTCACCAGCTTTTCGTAAATGCGTGGCTGCGTTTCCTGTACCGGCAGGAAACCCGGCTCCAGGTCGTAGCGGTCTATCCAAGGGATATTGCCGTACATCTCCAGGCCGTAAAAGTAATAATAAGCCCGGATCATTTTCAGTTCGGCCATAAACTGATCCTTATTGGGAAACTCTTTATCCTGAAGGATGAACAAGAGGCGGTTGCAGGTACTGATACCGCCGAAGCAATAGTTCCACGGCCCGGTACAAAGCGCGTCGATGGGGTCGAGCTGGAAGGTATGTACCCGCCAGAAGCGACCGCCTTCGTACCAGTGTTGGCCGCGGGTGGGCGAGATCATATTGCCGCCCATGTATTCTTGTATTTCAAACGTCAGGTCGAACAGCCCGCGCATGCCGCCGTAAGCCGGGGCCAGGCCGGCCAGAATCTCTTCTTCGGTTTGAAAGAAGTCGTCGACCAGGTATTCTTCGTACACATGCTCGTCGAGGTTGGTACAACCCGTTCCGCCGCCCAGCAGCAGGGCGCCTAAGGCGAATCCGGCCAGTTTATTGATCATTGTTTTCATATACTTCTCGGAGTTTTAAAATTTTCAGATAAAATAATGCTTGAAAAAAAATCGCTTTGACAATCGGTTTGCCGGCAGACAGGCCAAGCCGGAGGAAAAACCCCTCCTGCAATCCGCGGGGAAAGCCCCCGGACGATCGGAAGGAAAGCCGCCGGAATCATCCGGAGGAAAGCCGGCCAGGCCCCCGGTCGGACAACCGGTTGGAAAGCCCTTTAAAAAGTCAGTTGCACGCCGAAATTGAACGAACGCTTTTTCGGATACTTGTCCTGCCATTCGAAGCCGGGCGTCATCCCCGTCACGTCGAGCTCGGGATCGATACCCGAATAACCGGTGAAAGTATAGAGGTTCAAGCCCGATACATACACGCGCGCCTTGGTCAGGTAGATGCTCGGCAAGCTGAAGCTGTACCCCACCGTCACGTTGTCGATCTTCACGTAATTGCCTTTTTCCACGTAATACGAAGAGTATTTCGGATCGTCGTTGAGCGGGCTGTCCAGGGCCGAACGGAAGACGTTGAGGGGGAACATGGTCTTGTTCTCGTGATAGAGCCGCATCATGTTCACCAGCTCGAAGCCGAAGGCGCCGCGCAGCATCACCGAGAAGTCGAAGTTTTTGTAGGTGATTGCCGTCGAGAGGTTGGCGTAAAATTTGGGAATCCCGTTGCCGATAACAGTCTTGTCGGCCTCGGCATTGTCGCCGCTGACGCCGTTCAGGTCTTTGAATACCCACTTGCCGTTTTCGTCGAAGCGGTCGAATACATAGCCGTAGAAGTTGCCGATGGGCTTGCCCGGCTCGATGCGGTGAGTATAGGTATTCACGCCCGGAGAGCCGAGCCAGCCGTAGTTGGCGTAATCGCGGGTGTACTGGCCGTCGGAAAGGGTGAGCAACTTATTGGTATTGTACGAGAAGTTGAAGTTGGCGTTCCACACCAGGTCTTTCTTTGCCAGAATAGTAGGATTGAGCGAAACTTCGATACCCTGGTTGCGGAGCGAACCCACGTTGGTAAAGGTTTCGTTGAAGAGGTTGGGGGGAACGGGCACGCTGTAGTTATAAAGCAGGTCGGTGGTTTTGCGGTTGTAGTATTCCACGCTACCTTTCAGCCGCTCGTCGAAGAAGCCGAAGTCGAGCCCGATATTCAGCTCGCCTTTCTTTTCCCATTTCAGATCGGGGTTGGGGTTGCTGGCCGGTTGCACCCCGCGTATCCACTGGCCGTTGTACAGCATGCGGGGAGCGTCGTCTTTCAAGCGCGAGAGCGACTGGTAGCTATCGCGAGGCATATTTCCGGTTACGCCGTAGCCCACCCGGAGCTTGAGCGAGGAAACCACGTCTTTTACATTTTCCATAAACGATTCCTGGCTAACGAGCCATCCGGCAGAAACGGCGGGGAAATTCCCCCATTTATGGTTGGCGCCGAATTTGGAGGAACCTTCGCGGCGCAGGCTGGCCGAGAACATGTAGCGGCTGGCGTAATTGTAGTTCACCCGGCCGAAGAAGGCAATCAGCTTGCTGTCGTTTTTGTAGCTCGTCATCCCGGCGCGGCCGTCTTTGAGGAAGTCGCCCGACTCGATATTGTTCCACAGGAAGTCGTCGTTGAGGAAGTTGTAGTTGTCGGCCCACAACCCTTCGGCCATAAAATCCTGATAGCTATAACCGGCAATCGCGTTCAACCGGTGGTTCTTGGCTACCTCCTTATTGTATTCGAGGGTATACTCCGCCGTACGGTCTATCTTCCAGTCCGACCAGCGTACGGCGCGACCGTGCTGCCCGTTGGTGACGGATACGTACATGTCGACGAAATCGTTGAAGCCCGACGATACGTCGTATTTCTGGAAAGCCAGAAGGGCGCCGGCTTTAAGCCCCTCGATCACTTCGAAGGTGGCTTTTACGTTGGCCAGGTAGGTATTGTTTTTACGTTCCTCGTCGCGTTGTTCGAGGATGCCGACCGGGTTCCAGGTATCCCACTGGGCCACTTCGTTGATCTTGCCGTTTTCATCGTAGACGGGCGCGGTAGGATTTTGCTTGATGGCCTGATTGTAGGCATTGCTCCACCAGGTGCCTCCTTTGGTAAGGGTATTCTGGATATTGAAGTTGATATTCAGCCGGTCGTGGATGGCGCGATGGTTTACGTTCAGACGGGTAGTGAGCATGTTCCGGTTGGTGGTTCGCATAATCCCTTCGATGCTTTTGTAAGAGACGGAGCCCAGATAGCTGGTTTTTTCTCCGCCGCCGCGGAAGGTGATGTTGTGCGAATGGTTAACGGCGGTCTGCGAGATGGCGTCGTACCAGTCGGTATTGGAACCGTAGTCGCGCATGGATTCGGCGAAACGGTTGGGGAAACCGGCGGCTTCTTGTTCGTGCATGTAGGCGCGCCACTCGTCGGCATTGAGCAGGTCGGGCTGGCCGTACATTTTGTCGAAGCCTACCCAGCCGTTGTATTCCACGGTATTGCGCTGGGAGCCTTTGCCGCTTTTGGTGGTGACGATAATCACGCCGCCCGTTCCGCGGGTACCGTAAATAGCCGCCGCCGAGCCGTCTTTAAGCACGTCGATGGCTTCAATATCTTCGGGCTGGAGGCTGGCCAGGCTGCCGCCGGGCACGCCGTCGATAACGATAAGCGGATCGACATCGTTGCTCAGGGTAGAGATACCGCGGAGCACGATGGTTGGATTGCCTTCAGGGTCGCCGTTGACGGAGGTGATGGCCAGACCGGCTACCTTGCCCTGGATAAGCTGGGTGGGAGAAACGACGGGGCCTTTCACGAAGTTGTCGGCAGTGACTTTGGTAACCGCGCTGGTGACTTCTTCCTTGCGCTGGGTACCGTATCCCACTACGACCACTTCGTCGAGGGCCTGGGTATCGGCCACGAGCTCTACGCGGACAACGTTTTTCCGATCGAGGCGGATTTTCTGGCTCTGGTAGCCGATGTAAGATACAAGCAGCACGTCGCCGGCAGCCACGCCGGGCAGGCTGAAGTTGCCGTCCATATCGGATATGGTTCCCCGGGTAGTACCTTCCACCACGATGTTGACGCCCGGGAGGCCTTCGCCGGCGGAGGCGTCGACGATGGTGCCGCTTACCGTACGGGTTTGTTGCCGGGTGGGATAGACGCTTGGCAGAGGAATGGTTTCCGCTGTCCTCTCGGCGGCAGCCTGAGCCGACAGCACGATGAGAGAGGAGAAG
The DNA here is from genome assembly GCA_048465615.1 of Tannerellaceae bacterium. GTDB lineage: Bacteria > Bacteroidota > Bacteroidia > Bacteroidales > Tannerellaceae > Parabacteroides. Next base: position 46,689 of record DBFWLD010000008.1, on the reverse strand, counting down.
AGCGTCGCTGCGCTGTTGATGATTTTCTTTTTCATACGGAATGAATTAGATTGTTAACATTTGTTGATAACTGGATTGTTAGATAACCTGAACTTTCTTTATGCCTTTCCGACGTATAGCCGGGGAAAAGCCGTTTTTTCCTTTGTTCGTTTTTCCTTTGTTCGTTTTCCGGATTTGTTTTTTCCGATGCTGTTTTTCCGGTTTTTGCGTCTTCCGTTCCGTTTCTGCGGCTTTGTTTTTTCGGCTTTGTTTCTCCGGAGCAGGCATGCGACGGGCTTGCGGCAGGCTTTCAGGGCTTGCTGCGACGTGGAATGCGCAGAGGACGCAAAGGGAGAAAACAGACGTAGAAGAAACCTGCCCGGAAGGGAAGGCCGGCCCCTAAGGAAGCGTCGCCCGGCCTGCCCGCAACTTCTGCCGCCTTTCGGGGGCGGGAGAAGCCGCGGGAGCCGTCACGCGGGAAGTTACCGCACCGATAGCGGCATCCTAAGCGACACAGATAAGCTGGGCGCCGGCATGCCGGACGGCTTATTTGTACAGCGGGCCGTAGGCGGCGGAAGCACGGTAGTCGGAGCCTTCGGGATCGGAGCCGTAAGCCGTCCAGGCGGAAGGACGGAAGATGACTTCTTCGTCGACGTTGTGCATGCTCACGGGAATGGAGAGCATGGAGGCCAGCGAAATGAGGTCGGCGCCGATATGCCCGTAACTGATGGCGCCGTGGTTGGCGCCCCAGGCATTCATCACGGAGTAGACGTTTTTGAAATGGCCTTTGCCGGTGAGGCGGGGCACGAAGAAGGTGCTGGGCCAGGTCTTGTCGGTGCGACGGTCGATGATGCGGAAGACTTCGTCGGGGAAGGTAGCGGTATGTCCTTCGGCTATCTGAAGGACGGGCCCGAGGCCTTTGACGAGGTTGAGCCGGCACATGGTGACGGGCATGCCTCCCCGGGTGAGGAATTTGGAGGAATAGCCGCCGCCGCGGAAGTATTCGAGGGAAGCGGGATGCCAGGTGGTGGCTTCCAGCATGGCGTCGACTTCTTCGGGGGTGATTTCCCAGAAGGGCTTCATCGCGGGCTGCCCGTCGAGGGTTTGCCGGCCTGTACCGTCGAGGGTGCAGGAGCCGGAGTTGATCAGGTGGATGGCGCCCCCGGAAAGGGGGCCTTCGGGCGTCCAGCCGCTAACGCGCCGGATAGCGTCGGGGCTCCAGTAGGTGCGTACGTCGGCAAAGATTTGAGCAGTTCCTGTGAGCAGATGGCCGAAGAGCATGCTGATGCCGTTCAGGTGGTCGTCTTCGGTGGCGAAGGTGTAGGGGCGACGGATGCCGTTCCAGTCGAACGAGGAATTCAGGATAGCTTCGGAGAAGTCGCCGTTGGGCAGGAAGTCGGTCCATTGGCGTTGGCCTTGGAAGCCGCCGGCAATGGCGTTGTGGCCCATCGCTTCTTCTTCGTAGCCCATCTCGGCCAGGCGGGGATTGCCTTCCAGCAGGTCGCGCATGATAAGGGTCATCTTGACGACAAATTCCCAATCGGCGGCTTTTTGCTCGGGGCTGGTGCGGATGGCTTCGGGGTTGTAGTCTTCGCCTTGACGGCTGGCGCAGCGGGCTTTGGTCCAGGCGAGGGCTTTTTGGTATTCTTCGGGGTCGAAGATGTTTTGCCGGATGCGACGCAGGATTTCGGAGCAGTCGACGTATTCGGTACGCATGCCCAGGTATTCCTGGAGGAAGTCGGGGTTGACGATGGAGCCGGCGATGCCCATCGAGACGGAGCCGATGGCGAGGTAGGATTTGCCGCGCATAAGGGCGACGGCCAGGGCAGCGCGGGCGAAGCGGAGAAGCTTGTCGCGTACGTCGCCGGGGATCTGGGGGTCGGTGGTGTCTTGTACGTCGCGACCGTAGATGCCGAAGGCGGGAAGGCCTTTTTGGTTGTGGGCGGCCAGGGCGGCGGCCAGGTAGACGGCGCCGGGACGTTCGGTGCCGTTGAATCCCCAGATGGCTTTGGGGATAAGGGGGTTCATGTCGATGGTCTCGGAGCCGTAGCACCAGCAGGGGGTGACGGAGAGGGAGACGCCGACGCCGGCCTTTTCGAACTTGTCGGCAGCCAGGGCAGCTTCCTTGACGCCGCCGATGCAGGTGTCGGCGATAATACACTCTACGGGGCTACCGTCGGGGTAGCGGAGGGTGCTGGTGTATAGCTCGGCTACGCGCCGGGCGAGGGCCATGGTGGTGGATTCGAGAGATTCGCGGATGCCGCGGCGGCGGCCGTCGATGATGGGACGGATGCCGATTTTGGGGTGGTTCATACGTTTTGTTTTTAGAATGTTTTTATTTTTGTTTGATAGGGAGGCTTATACAGGGGGATCTCTGGCTAAATACGTCGATTTAGGCTGGGAACGTAGGGTATGAGCTAGCTGGTAGAAGGGCACGCTTTACCTGCGGAATGGGGGGCGGCGGCTTTGCCGCCTATTCTTCTTACTTTTGGCTTGATCCAAAAGTAACAAAAGATCAAGGGCTGAACCGGCTGGGCTACTCCGGGCGGATTCTTCGCTGTCACCGTCCAAACTCGCTGCGCTCAGACAGGGACGGCTCCGAACCGCTCAGAATCCACCCTCCGCTTCACGCCCATCCGCTAAGGCCCTTTCGAGAAAGCTGCGCTTTCTTTGGGGATGGCCGATACCGCGTGGATAGTGAGGGGAGCAACTTATCCCCTCTCGAGAGGGGGCAGGGGGTGTGTCAAAACCTCAGCAAAGAATGGCCGGCGAAACAAATCTCCGAAAAGGAGATCGTCTCTTCTTGTTCCCGCCTACTCCCCCGTCCCTCTTTTTTAACCCACGAAAGAGAGGCGTGGGAAGCGGTATCCTTCCTTCCGCAGCCCGGCCTCACTCCTTTTCCGAAGGGAAGACGGAGTTGATTGCAGAGATGGAGACGCCCAGAAGGGCTTCGCTCAGGGGCGAAAGAGCGGCTTCGTCGCCTACGAAGTGGAAGACCTGGTGATGATGGACCAAGGACTCGCCGGGACGGAGAAAGGCGGCGGGCGAGGCACTTTCTATTTCCAGAAAAGGCCCCATGATGCTGCCGTCTTCCAAAGGCCCGTCGTTGTAAGCGTTGAGGGCGTCGCCCGCCAGGGGATCCTTGGCGGGATTCCACTCCTGGTTGAGATAAGTAGCCTCCCCGTCCACATCGAAGGTAGCGATGGTAAGCCGCTGCCGGTCGGGATCGTAATTGCCGGCAATGGTGCGGGTACGAAGAGCATTCATACCCAGCTTGCTGCGATGCCTGCCGTCGGTCTTCAGGAAAAGAGCCTCCTCTTCTATCCGAAGCCGGTCGGCAGGTATCTCGCCGAAGTAGTCGGTAGTGGCAACCTTACCCAATTCCTTCACCTCGCCCTTCCGGAAGGGAACGACGGTAAGCGAACGAGGCGCGGTATGGAACATATCGAGCATCCAGATACAGATCGTGCCCGTCTGGGGCGTCCAGGCAAAATCATTCCGGTTCGTCACCTTGTTTTTCGTGGCATAACCCACGCATTTCACCCCTTCCGGCAAGCGAACGCCCAGAAAATCGGCCATCTGCCCGGGAGTAAACAGATTCACACTACGATCCACTTCGATACGAAGCCGCGTGCCCCGGTAGTTGGTTACTTGCATATCCTTGCGCATGGCCACCTCGCGGGCACCCCGGGAAACCACCTCCCACGGTTCGGTATCGGTAGGCTTGGGGGTATGCCAGTTATCGTACACCTGCTCGGCGCCGGGTTCAAAATAGACGGAATATTGTCCGCCCTCCGGACCCAGCCAGAAACGATTTTCGCCTCCGTAACCATTCATATGGGGATTGATCTCCTTAGCCTCCAACGCCTTATAGTTCAAATACCCCAAACTCATGCCGTTCATCCCGTCTACCGTGGAAGTGAACACCTTGGCCTGATAGCCGGGCGAAACGATCACCTGCGCCCGGCCTGCCTCGTCCGAAAGCACCACCAAGCTATCCTTGGCTTGCAGGTAATGCAAATCGTAGCCGAACGTCCCTTTTTCATATGTCTCCATATCCGTTTGTTTTGTAGGCGAGCAGCCCGCGCCCAGCGCGACACCGAGCGCAGCCGCCACCCATCGGTTGATTAGTTGTTTCATAATCTCGCATTTTTCTTACGCTGACCGGTAATCTTTTTCCGCCCCGGGCTTACCAACGGGGAATTTCCAAATCGTCTTTCGAAGGAAGCGCGGGGAACTTGGCATGCGGTTCGGACTGATACCAGAACGTAGTGGAAGAAATATCCGACTTCTGGTTATTATACCGTCCGTCGTGCCGCCAACCCAAATCCTGAATCGTCACCTTCAGATCGCTGTCGAACCGCACCGGATCGAGCACATGCCACCGGTAAAGCCCGAAAGCCGTGACGGCCCGATACAAGCCGTCGGGGCGAATCACCTGGTGCATCCCGGCATAAGGAGTAGTAAACTCCTGATACTGATGCGTCTTCTGATTCTCGAAATTATACGATCCGCAGAAATAATCCTCCGCCCCCGTACCGCAGATGGTAGGAAATTTCTTATCCCCGTCCATAAAGAACTTGATTTCGCCTTCGCCCCACCAGCAATTGTCGTTTACGCGCCAAGCCATATAGGTACCTACGTAATGCCCCTTTCCCTTGATGCCGTCGACCAAGGTATGTTCCGAACCTTTCGTCGGATTGGAGCGGCGGAACTGAGCATGAAAATAACCTTCGTCGGCCGGCACGTCGGTAAGGGTATAATTAATCTGGTAATACAGTCGCATTTCCTCGCTCGTATTGATATTCTCGAGGGTAATGCGGGCTTTTTTGCGGAAAGGCATTTTCCAGTAGCAGTTGAACGCGCTGCCCGGATTCACGCACACGGCCAGCGAAGAAAGCTGAGCATATTCATTATACGCGCTGGCAAAAAAGTCGCCCACCGGACATTCTACCGAAGGCTCCTTCTCGTCGTCCCAATACATGCGCAAGATAGAGAAACGCCAGTTGCCTGTCGGCGTCATCCAGATTTGCTGAATAGCGCCCGGGCCGTCGATTTCGGCAATGGTAATCGTTTCGCCCGGCTTAACGATAATGAACGGGTTCACCTTCCACCCCAGTCCCAAATCCCGGGCCGCATGCGAGGAATTGGCCACGTTGCGCACATCCTTGTCGCGCACAGGATCGGCCATGCCCCCTTTTCCCGGCTCGCCGGTATAATTCTCCGGACTAATGGAACGGGTTTTGGCATCCGACAGGCGCGAAAGCGTGCCCATGTTCATATCCAACCCGTTGAAAGGATAATTCTGTGCATTCACCCAGCCGCCAAGCGTAAACAAAGCAGCAATTAAAATACCAATCTTCTTCATAGGAATCAATTTAAAGTTAGAATTAATATGTATTTGATCTTCCGTTTAGTAACAAACCCTATTCAGGATCGCCGGAGCCGTCCGGCCCTTTCCTACATCTTATATCCCTTCAACCCGTAAAACGCGATATAAGCAAAACATGCCAGCGGTACGACAAAGCCGGTAGCCATATTCGCCTCGCCTATCCATCCCATCAACATCGGCGAGAAAGCACCTCCGGCCACCCCCATAATAAGGAAGGAAGAAGCCCTTTTGGTATAGACGCCCATCCCGGCCAATCCGAGGGCAAAAATGGTAGGAAACATAATCGACATAAAAAAGAAACTGAGATAGAGCGCATAGAGCGACACCCGCCCCAGGGAAAGCATCACCAGCGCCATAGCCGCCGTACAAGCCAACGCATAGAAAGCAAGCAACTTATGCGGCGCAAACCGCCCCATTATAAAGCTGCCCGACAACCGCCCGAGCATAAACAACAGCATGCCGCCGAAAGCCAGGAAACGGGAAGCCTGCAAAGGAGTGACCGAGGTATCCAACTCGGTGACGTAATTGATAAAGAAACCGAATACCCCCGTTTGCGCCGCGCAATACAGAAACTGGGCCACTACCGCCAGCACGAAATGCTTATGCGATCCGAGCGAACGCCCCGCAGCGGCTCCGGCAGCCATTCCCGCCCCGGCGGCCGGCACGGCTTCCTTATCGCAGGCGTCTTTCCCGCCGCCGGCCGGCGAAAGAGTCGCCTCTTGCTTCTCCTTAATATCTGGCAATTTAGTGAAAAAGAAGAGAAGGGCGATCAGCAACGTCGTCACCCCAAGCAAGATATAGGGTTTGGTAAGCGCCATCGTATCGTCGGCCGGCGCCCCAAGGATCAATTGCCCCCCCACGAGCGGCCCCAGCACCCACCCCAGGCCGTTGAAAGCCTGCGAAAGATTAATGCGCTGCGCCGCGCTTTCCTCGGGCCCCAGCACCGTAGCGTACGGATTAGCCGCCGTTTCGAGCGTGCAAAGCCCGCAAGCCACCACAAACAACGCCACCAGGAAGGGATTGGCCGAGTGCATCAGCGCAGCCGGAATAAACCCGAAAGCGCCGGCGGCATATAAGACCAACCCGAGAATAATTCCTTTCTTATACCCATACCGTTTCATAAAGATTCCGGCCGGAATACTGACCAGCCCGTAAGCAATATAGGTGGAAAACTGCACCAGGCCGGATTGCGCCTTCGTCATCGTGAAAGCTACCTGGAAATGTTTGTTCAGCACGTCGAGCAACCCGTGAGCCAGCCCCCACATCAGGAAGAGGCTGGTGACCAATACGAAGGGTACGAGATAACTTTTGCCGGCAGGCGATGCGAAAATTGATTTCATTTTTCTTGTTTTTTATAAGGTATTAGAGTTAAACGATTAACTTTACAAATAAAAAAATAGTTGTCTCCATTCCCTGTTTTTCAAGGGATAAACCGGCTTCAAGCCGGGGGTGGATGGCTTTTCTTTTTATTTCCTTCCAATTTTCGCCCCGAAAGCTTGCTTTAAGAGGTAAATCGGATTGACAATGGCAAAGGTAATTAGTTAAACGTTTTATCAAAGCGTAAATTATGTGTTTTATAACAGGTAATATTCATTTTAACTTTCGTTAATACACTTATTCTATACGGGGAATTAAAGAAGAAAGCCGATAGCAATCAAAGTGAGGAGGGAATTTCCGAAACAGGCAAAGAGAGGGCTTATTGTATTTTTTTTAGAGAATGAAAAATTCCGTCGGCATGCGTTTCGGATTTCATCGCAGTGTAATGGAAATTTCACCGGCATGCAATTCCGATTTCATAGGCATGTATTTTCAATCGCTTCGGCGGTATTTTCCAACAGGCTGTATATCAACTAAATACAACGATGGTTTTTGCCTTGTGCGAACGGCGGGACTTATTGTATTTTTTTCCTTATCTGCAGGGGGGTAACTATCTCGCTTCGCCTATCGATTAGGTCGTTCGCTTCCCCCCCCCGAAACCGGTCGATAGAAAAGAAATACAGGAAAAGCCGGCCGGAAAACCGTTCTCTCCTGAGGGGAATAGACGCCGGCCCCCTACTTTAGGTATATCGCCTCCCTTTCGTCTTCTTATTATACCTAATCCGAGGGATTGCGCAAGCGCAGAAATTGGCGGAACTTTGCGGCTCGTAACAAAATGCAACACCCGATGACACGAAGTAACAAATTCTCTTTTCTGCTACTCGCTGCCCTCCTTGCTTTCCGCCTTCCGGCGGCCTCCCAAACGGCCCTTATCGAAGGCAAAGTAGTCGATCCGGCCCGCCGGCCGGTGGCTTATGCCACGGTTTTCCTGGAAAAAACCAACCTGGCCGCTTTTACCGACGCCGAAGGCTGTTACCGGCTTACGGAAGTTCCGGCCGGAAGCTATACCCTTCAGATCTCGTATGTAGGCTTTTCTCCCTACCAATCAGTAGTAAATGTGAAACCGGGCCAAGCGCTCCGGCTCCCCGCGGTGGAACTCAAGGAAAACGGCCGGCTGGACGAAGTAACCGTGACGGCCAAGACCGCCGCGCGACGCATCCGGGAATTGCCCTATGCCGTGGCCGCCATCGATATGCAGGCTTTCCGCCATACGGGGAGCGATCTGAACCAGCTTCTCAACCAGACCACCGGGGTACGCATCCGCGAAGAGGGCGGAATGGGATCGGGATTCAATTTCAACCTGAACGGCTTTTCCGGCAAACAGGTGAAATTCCTGCTCGACGGCGTTCCGATGGACAACTACAGCTATTCGTTCGGGCTGCACAACCTCTCGCCCGGCCTGATCGAACGGGTAGAAGTATATAAAGGCGTCTTGCCGGTACACTTGGCTGCCGATGCCTTGGGCGGGGCCGTGAACATCGTCAGCCGCCGCACGGCCAATTATCTGGACGCCAGTTATTCCTACGGCTCGTTTCATACGCATCGGGCCTCGGTGAGCCAGGCCTTTACCAACCGGCGGAGCGGATTTACCCTTCGCACGCATTTATTTTACAATGCTTCCGACAACGATTATAAGGTGTGGGTGGCGGTAACCGATCTGGAAACCAAAGAAAAAGGGCCGGCCCGGTGGGTACGCCGCTTTCACGATGCCTACCGGGCGGGCGGCCTTCGGGTGGAAACCGGCTGGACGGGACGCCGTTGGGCCGACGACCTGCTGTTCGGCCTGATTCTCTCGGGCAACGATAAGGAGATTCAGAACGGCGTGACGATGGAAAAAGTATATGGGGGCAAAACCTCCGACAACCGCACGTTGGTGCCTTCGGTACGCTACCGGAAAACAGATTTTCTGGCGGAGGGATTGGATGTAAGCGTATCGGGCAATTACAGCCGCTCGCTTTATCATTTCAACGATACGGTAGCCTATCGCTACAACTGGCTGGGTGAACGGGTTCCTCAGGAATCGGCGTCGGCTGCCGAAGATACCCGGAGCAGGCTCCGCATGCGCGACAACGAGGGGCAGGTGCTGGCAAATGCAGTCTACCGGCTGGCGGAGGATCAAAGCCTTTCGCTCAACTACTTGTTTGCCGGCTTCGGCAGGCGCATGCACGATAAAGAAGATCCCGGCAACCGGGAACATAAAATTCCCCAACATGCCGCCAAACATATCCTCGGTGTGGGATGGACGATGGACCGCGCCCGCTGGACGGCTTCCGCCTTTACGAAATTATACCGCATGCGGGGCCGTTCGTTCGAATATAAAGACCAGTTTCAGGAGACGGAAAGGCTGGAGGCTTTTTCCACCTCGTATACCAACCTGGGATACGGGGCCTCGGCTGCCTGGTTCGTGCTTCGGCCGGTGCAACTGAAAGCCTCGTACGAGCATACCTACCGGCTGCCCGAAGGCATGGAAATGTTTGGCGACGGCTTGTTCAACCAACGCAACCCCGACCTGAAGCCCGAGAGCAGCGACAACCTGAACGCCAGCTTGCATTACGACCAGTTTCTGGGCGCCGATCACCGGCTTTCGGCAGAAGGGGGCGTTTTGCTGCGTTATGCGAAAGATTTTATCCAGAAAGAGCTGAAAGAACCGAGCATGCGCTATGTGAACCTGGGCCGGGTAAAGACCTTAGGTCTGGAGGGGAGCCTGAGCTATGCTTTCCGGAGGCTGTTCCGGGTAGGAGGAAACCTGACCTGGCAGCATATCCGCGACGATATGGAGTTTATTACCGTCGACGGGTATGTAGGGGCCGGACAAAAAAAGAATTTTACCTATAAAGACCGGTTGCCGAATATTCCCTATCTCTTCGGAAATGCCACGGCCGGGATAGGGCTGGAAGATGTGTTTCTGAAACGGAGCCGGTTTACGGTCGATTACGATCTGAACTATGTGCATGCCTATTTCCTGTCGTGGCCGAGTTTGGGGTCGAAAGATTCGAAGGCGGTGATTCCCCGGCAGGTGGCGCATAACCTTTCGGTAGGCTATTCGCTGGAGGGGGGACGGTATAATCTGACCGTGACGGGGCGCAACCTGGGGAATGCCAAACTGTATGATAATTATATGTTGCAAAAGCCGGGACGGGCTTTCTATCTGACGCTACGGTATGTTATGGGCGGATAGAAAAGGGATATTTCCGGATGAACTATACGGCCGGGATAACCGGCGGCCATTTTTCAGATAGGAATTTCCTGACGGGAATTTCCGTCACAAAATTATCCAAGGAAAATTTCCCGACGCTAATCTACCAGACATTAAGTTGTCCTGACATCAATTTATCCAGACAGCAGTTTTTCAAATAATAATTTTTCAGGTACTAAATTTCCAAATAATAATTTTCCGGAGAGTAATTCTTCAGACAATAATTTTCCGGACAGTAATTTTCCGGAGAATAATTCTTCAGACAGTAATTTTTCAGAGAGTGATTCTCCAGACAATAATTCTCCAGACAATAATTTTTCAACATACCTAATTTCAAACATTCAACCTATGAACTTAAAAAAGTATGCTACCTGGGGCGCCGCTACCTTCCTGACGCTGGGCCTGGCCGCTTGCGGCGACGACGATATTCCTACCGCAGGAAACGGAAATAACGCAGGCGGAAACAACGGCAACACGGCTACCGGCGGCCGCTATGTATTAGGCCTGGGCGTAAGCAGCTCCAACGCCACTTCGTATTACCTGGTAACAGCCGCCGACTTGATGAAGGGTACCATTTCCTCCATCGGCAACGGTGTGGAGCAAACCGGCTACCGCGACTTTCAGCAAGGAGGGCAGACCATTTTCAGCATCGGCGGCCTGGGCATAGCCGAAGCTAACGGCTTTACGCTCGATGCCGACGGCAAATGGCAGAAAAAAGGGAACTTCGTGTTCGACGCCTCGCTCAACGGATTCGAGCAGGTAGACTCCGAGACCATGTTGGGAGTGGAATTTCCCAAAACACCCCAAGACGGGGATGTATTCAAATTCTATACGGTTCCTATCGACAAAGTATCGATTACCCGCACCCTATCCCACCCGGTGACTCAACTGGGGGATGACGTAACCGCCGACAACTGGCCCTCGTTTACCGGGATGCGGATCAGCGGCGACAAAGTATATCTTACCTATTATTTGATGCACCCCGTATCCTACGCCACCCCGCTTACCGACCGCATCTGGGTAGCGGTATATTCCTATCCCGGCTTGGAATATATCGCCACGCTTACCGACAAACGCGTCGGGCCGGCGGGAGCCTTCAACACCAATTGCGGCATTCTATCGGATGAAAAAGGCGATTTGTATACCATGTCGGCCACGGCGAAAGGAAACGGATTCACCCAAAGCAGCCTTCCGGCCGGATTCCTGCGGATTAAAAAAGGAGAGACGGCTTTCGACGAAACCTATTATTTCGACTTCGAGAAAGCCACGGGCGGATATAAGCCGGCACATATCAAATACATCGGCAACGGATTGGCATTTGCGGAAGTAACGACCCGCAAGGATGCCGATACCGATCTATGGTCGGATGCGGCCCTGAAATTATACATCGTCGATTTGTACAACCAAACGGCCAAAGAGGTAGACGGCGCGCCGGTGCACAACGGCCAAGGCGCCCGCAGCTTTACGGCCCTGGTAGAAGAACCCTATGTCTATCTGCCTATTACGCTGGCCGACGGCACCTTCGTCTACCGTACCCATATAGCGGATGCCACCGCCGAAAAGGGCGCGGAAGTACAGGCTACGTTCGTAGGCGGACTCTTTAAGCTGAACTAACCGATGGGATGGAAACATATCTGCGTCCGGCTGCATACGTGGCTGGGCCTGCTCTCCGGCGGGGTGATTACCCTAGTCTGCCTCACCGGAGCCTTGTATGCGTTCAAGGATGAGATCGAAGCGGCCGCCCAGCCTTGGCGACGCGTGCAGCTTCCGGCAACGGCGGCGCAAACCGGGCAAGACAAGCGGCCCGGGGAAGCAGAGAAGCACCCCCGGCTGTACGGGCAACCTTCGGAAGCCACTTCAGAGCCCGGGCTATACGGGCAATCGTCGGAAGCGGCCGGTCAATCCGGACGGCCTCAGGAAGCTACTTCCGAGCCAGGCCAGGCCAAGCAATCCTTGGAAGCCTCCCCCCTTCTCCCTTCCGACATATTGAACGCCCTAGAGGCGACCGGCCTGCATGCGGAAGGCTACCATCCCCTTGCCCTGACCTACGGCGAAGCGGCCGACGCGATCCGGATAGACCTGGCAGGGCCGGAAGGAGCAGTTGCCAGCGTATGGGCCGATCCCTATGGGGGAGAAATCCTCAAACTGACGCGCAAAGAAGCGGGAGACTTCGATTTCTTCCGGTTTATCCTCAACGGCCACCGGCGCCTATGGTTGCCGCCGGCCATCGGGAAACCGCTGGTAGGAAGTTGCGTGCTGATTTTTATGATCGTATTGGCTACCGGCCTTATCGTCTGGTGGCCGAAGGCATGGACGCGCGACCGCCTCCGCCGCTTTTTCCGGATCGAACGCCACCGCGGAAGCCATAGGCTGATTTTCGACCTGCATGCCGTGCTGGGAACGTATGCCGCCCTGGTCTTGTTGCTGCTGGGAGCCACCGGCTTGGTGTGGAGTTTCGACTGGTACAGCCGGGGCGTCTACCGGCTTACGGGAGGCAAGGAATTGAAAGCGTATAAACTGCCGGTTTCGGATACCACAGCCCTGGGCCGCCTTCCGGCCGCCGCAACCGCGTTTCCCATCGACCGGCTCTACCGCCAACTGCGCCGGGAAGAACCCGAGGCCACGGAATTTTACATCGTGATTCCCCGCCGGCCCGAAGACGTGGCGCGGGCAAGCATCGTCCACCGCCGGCGTTCATACTACCGCACGGACAACCGTTTTTTCGATCGTTATACCCTGCAAGAACTCACCGGCGAAGGACCCTACGCAGGCCCTTACCGCCAGGCCTCCCTTCCCGACCGCATCCGCCGCATGAACCTCGAGCTGCACGACGGCCGCATCGCAGGCTGGCCCGGCAAACTAGCCGTCAGCCTGGCCTCGCTCACCGGCGCGAGCCTGCCCCTGACCGGCTACCTGCTCTGGTGGAACAAACGCAAAAACAAACGCCGCGCGCAGCGGGGGAAGAAGGGATAACGCTCCCTCTTCTCCTGCTTTTTCTTCCTTCTTCTTATTTTTTTCTTCTATAAACGATATTTCTGATTATTTCCGGCCCCTCTTCCTTTGTATACATTCTTTTTACCGTTGAATTTATATCGTATGGTAAGGGAAAGAGAACGCCGGCTGTCTTTTTCGCGCAGGCTCATCGTACGCAACCGGCCGTAATACATAAAATAACCGTTCCGATAGGTATTAAACACGTCGTTTGCTTGCAAAAGAAAAGATAAGCGGGCCTTAAAAAAATCTTTTTGTAAACTGGCGTTCATCCACCAAACGGCCTTATACGAAGTATTATCCCGGTCGGCCGGCCCCTCCCATTGCATATCGGCGTTCCCCACCACTCCCCACGGAAGTTGAAAACCATTCATCCATCTCGCCGCCAGTGAAGTCCTGTCCAGCGACAACATGCCTGACAGAGCCCCCGGCTTCTCCACCTTATACCATTGCTTATACATTTCCAAACTGAATTGAGGCGTCCAGCATCCGATAGTGGGAGCTGCAAGAAGCATCAGATTCGCCACATGATAAGCCGGAGCGTTTTCCGTGCTCACCAAAGCGATGGTAGGATCGTCGTCCGAATAGGTACGGCTATAAGGTATAAAAGCGTCTTTTCGCCTTTGCCAGTCCACATATATCTGCATCCATTTGTAAACCGATTTAAAAGCAAGCGTATGGGTTAAAGCCGGCAGCAAAAAAGGATTTCCCGATTCGTAGGTATACCGGTTCACATAATCCACCCGGTTTCGGAGCATTTCGTAAGCCGGACGCGAAATATCGGAAGCATAATTCAGTTGCATTTGTACTCCTCCGAGCGGAAGGGAAACCGACAAAGAAGGAAACAAGTTAGCATACGTTTTACTTTGCTCTTTTTGAAATACGCCATCCTGATAATAATCGAATTTGACATACTCAAACCGGAAGCCGGCTTGCAATTTCACCCTATCCAAACTCTGCTCCCATTCGGCAAAGCCCGCTCCCAAGTTTTCCTTTATCCGACCATTGTTGTCGGGAACCACCCCTTCCTTATTGCGATAGAGGCTGATACGAGAAGTATGGGTATATTCCCCGCCGATAGAAAATGTCCCCTCGCCCAGCGGATATGATACCAACAATTTTGCCGCATAAAATCTGTTTCGCGTATCGGCATCTGCATGCACGGAAGTAAGCATAGATTCAGCTTGTTCCTGTTGTGTGCTTTCCACCGTCTCCGTCCCGACGTCTTCTGCCGTATACAGCCAAGTCCCGTTAAAATCGATGGTAGCCTTTCCCGCTTTGCCGATATAATAAAGATCGGCTTCATGCCGGGTTTCCCTACGCCCGCTCTCTATTTGCCCATAGGATTTTTCAAAAAAGACATCGTCGCGGAAGACGTCAGTCATCAGTGACATAGCATTCGTCGACTCCGGATAACGACGATAACGATAACTTGCGCCCAGGGTATGCCTCGGTGAAACGGTATAGTTTACCGTCAGGGCGCCCGTCAATCGCCGGGATGCGAAGGTCTGGGCCGCATCCATTTGTTGCTGCCAGGAATGATCGAGATACGTCAGTTGCCTACCTTGTATCCGGCGCCAAGATACATGGTCGGCATACACCAACGCCCCTGCCAGATCTAACCGGCCGCAGCGATAATATAAATCTAATTGATTCAGATACGACCATTTATCATTGTAATTCACATACATCCTATCAGCCAAACCTACACCGTCGCCGGCCGGTTTTTTAGTCTGGATACGAATCACGGCTTTCACCGTCTTATCATACTTTGCCCCCGGATTCGCAACTACTTCCACCGCCTGTATATTGTCCGAACTAAGCTGCGTCAGCTCGGAAGGATCTCTTACCTGCTTGCCATTGATATAAACGCGGGGAACACCCCGGCCAAACACATGTACCTCCTCCCCTTTCACCCGAACACCCGGCACTTTCTGCAATAAATCTACCGCCGTACCGGCTTTTTCCAGCAGGCTACCGGCTACCGTAGTCACCGTGGCATCGCCTTTGATGCGCGTTTTAGGTAATTCTCCCTTCACCACGACTTCACTCAACAATTGCGCGTCTTCGCGAAGAAGAATACTTCCCATATCCATATGTCCCGATTGAATAGGTAGAATCCTATCCTGATACCCGATATAGGAGATTTTCAACCAGATTGCTTTTTTCACAAAAGGAAGACGAAACCACCCCTTTTCATCCGATACCCCTCCTTGTATAAAGGCAGAATCCATATCCAGCAAAACGATATTCGCAAATTCGACGGGTTGATTTCCATCGGTTATTACGTTTCCCGTAAGGGTTTGTCCGTGTAACGCCCATACGCTCGCTAAGATACCCAGCAATATATAGAAGTGTTTCATTTTTTCGGTTTTAGTTGGTAACTGATATAGATCAATGTTGGCTTGCTTTTGTAAGCAAAGTATCCCACAAAAGAGGGGTTGTTCGAATAGTAGCAATCATAAGAAGTATTTGCTCTAAATGTTGGAGTGTCAACTTACATAATTCGGTTTTAGGTTCAAGATCAAATTTCTCCTTTCTTTCATTATAGAATTTGCTAACTGCACACCCACTACATAAATTTTGCCCCCAACATTTTTGGCAGACTTCATTTTGCCTTAACTTAATCAATGAATGACAGGATTCATATAAAGAAAGCGTATTGAACACATGTTCTCCTTTTATATTGCCTAAACTATTATTTATCTTTCCACTTAACATATGACAAGGATAGATGGCTCCATCTACTCCTACCGCAAAAATATCTTCTATTATAGGGCAGATTTCTCTATTGCTTTTATTCACCACTGCATCCAACACACCCCAAAATCCTTCCGGCATATTTTCAAATTCCGTCTGTATTAAATTACTATAATCCAAACACTTCCAATAATCCAACATGTATTTTGCTGGTAGATTTCTTTCATTTACTATGGATCCCTTTATTCCAAATTCATTTAATAAAAAATCTACTATATCTTTATTTTCATAGTGAGCTTTTATATGAGATTGTGTAAAAGTCGCTTCAAAACAAACTGGTATATTAGTTTCTCTTCGAACAGCATGAATAAACTCATACACTTTTTCATAACTACCTTTTCCATTCTTATATATTCTATTAGCATCGTTTACCTCTTTCGGTCCATCTATACTAACAGTAATATGAGATATATTTTCTTTTAAAAAACTCAAAATTTTGGAGGTTAAAATAGTACCATTAGTAATAACACCGAATTGGGGAACGAAAGAAGACTTGCCTTCCAGATAATAAGTTTTAAATTGTTTACAAACATATTCCATAATATCCACATTCATCAGGGGTTCTCCTCCAAAAAATGCTATTCGTTCGATTTTATCAAAATTTTTTATACAAAATTCCACAAATGCTGCAGCTGTGTCCTCCGACATAAAGCTTCTTTTTTGTTTATAATTTCCTCCGCCGGCATAACAATACTTACATCTAAGGTTACAATCATTTGATACATGCAATGTTATTCGATGCAAAGATCTATCCTTTTTATCACCTTCATTTTTAATATTTCTTTTATCAAATATTGTTTTTTCAAGAGTTTGAATAAAAGATACTAATATATTTTCAGACATCTGAAACTCAGTACAAATTTTTTCAAGAGACATTCCGTCTATTAAAGCATTAATTACTTGATAAGTTACATCATTCATAACTATCAATTCCAAAGTAGGATAATGATATGCCACATTTATATTATTTCCTTTGATAAGATGCCAATATTTCCACTCCATATATAAAGCTTTTTTAAAGAATAATCAAAAAACCAGGCATAAATCTTCTCTTCCACCAAATTACACTTTATTGTGGAAATCAATAAACAAAAATATAATAATTAACATTTTCAGGAGAGAAAGTTTTTTCTCTCCTGAAAATCCTTCACTTAATCATTCCTCTTTGGTACCGCCGCCACAGTGGCCATTAAAAACTCCTTTACAACCCGTCTCTTTGGCCGGAGTGTTTCCTCCTGTAATTTTACCCAATTCAGAAAAATCCAAGGTTTCTGCACAAAGCTCATTCAATTTTGGAGAATCCTTGTGAACTTTTTTGTTCAAATCTGCATTTTTCATATTAACGTTAGTATTAGTGCCATCTTACAGCTTCCGGCATTGCTTTCCTTTAATATTGCAAATATATGTATTTTATCTTTTATTATACTACACAAAAGTATAATTCTGATATTTTCATTCATACAAATATCTCATTTATTTAAAAAAAACTATATCTTCGCATAAAACATACAATAATATATGAAAGAAAAAAAAGATATAATTTTCCCTAATGAATCCCAGAGCAACGAAGACATTGAAGATATGCAATTAAGCTTATTAGTAAAAATAATGGAAGCTATCTCACGGATGACCTATAAAGGCATTTATATATATGATTATTTAAAAAAAGGAATCCCTTATGTATCTGACAATCCCTTGTTCCTATGTGGACACACCTCTGAAGAGGTAAAAAAAATGGGCTATAAGTTTTTTACCCAACATATCCCTCCCGAAGACCACAGTCTATTAGTAGAAATAAAAACAGCAACTTCAAAATTCTTTAATACTATTCCTATTGAAGAGAAACTTCAATATACTATTTACTCAAATTTTCATTTGATGAATGATAAAAAAAAATGGCTTATTAATCATCAGTTAACCCCAGCACTTCTTAATAAGAAAGGTGAATGCCGATTGGCTATTTGTATGGTTTCTCTCTCACCTTATCCTACTGCTGGACATATTATCATAAAAAAGGTAAATCTATGTAATCATTGGGAATATGATTTAATTACACATCAGTGGAAAAAATGTAAGGGTACTGTTCTTACTGAAAGAGAAAAAGAAATATTATACTTATCAGCACAAGGTTTTACAATGGAAGAAATCGCAAACAAACTTTTCATAGGGGTGGATACTGTAAAATTTCACAAAAGAAAAATTTTTAGTGAAAAACTTCAAGTAAATAATATAATAGAAGCTATTTCTCTTGCCACATGCTACAAATTAATTTAATTATTAACTAATTAAATGGGCTAATTAACATCCAATTCACTATTAATCATCCATCATTTCGTATAAAATAGGAAAAATATATTTGAATTATCTCTCTATTCCTTTTTCGTGGGATAAGACAAAATATGCCACGTCACCCCTGCGCTGATTGCCAGCAGCACCAGCTTGATCCAGAGCCGGTCGATCAGAAAGAAAGAAGTGAGCAGGGTAGACGACCACATCACGCCCAGGGAGATGATTTTCGAGCGCAACGGAATGGCTTTATCTTCCATATAATCGCGAATGTAAGTGCCGAAATACCGGTTGCGCATCACGCGGCGATAGAGCCCGTCGGAACTGCGGACATAAAACCAGCAGGTAAGCAGCCAGAAAGGGGTGGTAGGAAGCAGAGGGACGAAAATGCCGATCGCCCCCAACACCAGGAAAAAGCTTCCTAACCCGATATATATTCCTTGTTTGGCCCGGTTCATCTTAGGCCAGCGTATAGGCTTCGATCTGCTTGAAACCGTTCAGGAAATCCCCCACGCTCATGCGCTTCTTCCCGGTCAGTTGAACCGAAACCAGACGCAACCAACCGTCGGCCGTAGCTACCTCCACGTAACTTTTCCCGTCGCTTCGAAGCGTTCCTGCCGGAGGCAACGTCTCGCCCGACGGCGATTGTCCGGCAGGCTGCGGTTCCGGCCCCGCAACCGATAAGCCCGGCGGGCAGCCTTTTTGAAAATCACCCCGAGCGGAGGGAGCCGACGAAGCGGACGAAACGAAACCCGAACCAGATTTCTCGGCCTGATAAACCTTCAATACCTGCCGGCGGCCGTCGGCCGACACCAATTCGGTCCAGGCGGCCGGATAAGGCGATAGCCCCCGGATAAAGTCGTACACCGCTTTCGCCCCGCGGTTCCAGTCGATCCGGCAGGTATCCTTGAAAATCTTGGGAGCCGGACGAAGCGTGGCCGGATCTTTGTAAAACGCTTCCTGGCTGACCGCTTCCACCTGACCCGTGAGCAGCAGATCGACGGTTTCCGTCACCAGCGAAGCCCCCATCTCCATCAAGGCATCGTGTACCCGGCCTACATCGTCGGTATCGGCAATCGGCAACCGGCGTTGCCGGATAATCTTTCCCGTATCGATTTCATGCGTCAAAAAAAAGGTCGTCACCCCCGTTTCCGTCTCTCCGTTGATAACGGCCCAGTTGATCGGGGCGGCGCCCCGATATTGAGGCAACAACGAAGCGTGCAGGTTGAAAGTGCCCAGCCGGGGCATGTTCCATACCACCTCGGGCAGCATCCTGAAAGCCACCACGATCTGCAAATCGGCACGCAGGGCGCGCAATTCGGCCAGAAAAGCTTCCTCTTTCAGTTTCTCCGGTTGAAGCACCGGCAACCCTGCCTCCAAGGCATATTGCTTGACCGCGCTGGCCTGCAACACGCTGCCGTGCCGCCCGACCGCTTTGTCGGGCATCGTCACCACGCCCACTATCCGATATCCGCCTTCTACCAAGGCCCGCAACGGAGCCACGGCGAAATCGGGCGTTCCCATATATACAATGCGTAAGGCTTCTTTTTCCATTTCTTCTGTATTTTTTGGCAAATGTACAAATTGGCCGCGTCAATCGCCTGAAAAATTATCGACCAATACTTCGCGGTAAGAATTAAATATTTTCGACTTCGACATAAACCCGATATAATGCCCCTCTTCGTCTACCACCGGCAGATTCCAGGCTTTCGTATCGTCGAATATCTGCATAATCTGGTCCATCGGCATGTTGATAACGATCTTGGCCGGGGCCGACACCATGAACTTGGAAACATGAAACCGGCTATAAAGCTCGGGCCGGAACATGATGTTACGGATATTATCGAGCAAGACGATGCCCAGCAAGACGCCCTTCTCATCGACTACCGGAAAGGTATTGCGCGCGCTGCGGGCGATCACCTTCACCATATCTCCCAGCGACATGCCGGGCGATACCGTCTGAAAATCCTTCTCGATCACGCTGTCGCGGTTCAGCAGCGTCAGCACGGCCCTATCTTTATGGTGAGTCAATAATTCCCCTTTCTGGGCCAGACGCATCGAATAGATACTATGAGGCTCGAACATCAGGATGGTGATATACGAGCTGGTAGAAACAATCATCAGCGGCAGGAAAAGGTCGTATCCCCCGGTAAGCTCCGCTATCAGGAAAACACCGGTAAGGGGGGCGTGCATAACCCCCGACATAATCCCCGCCATCCCCAGCAAAGCGAAATTCTTTTCGGAAATATACATGGTGAAAGGGAAATAGTTGGAGGTATGGGCAAATACGAATCCGGCAATGCAACCCAGATACAAGCTGGGAGCGAAAATTCCCCCGCATCCCCCGCCCGCGTTGGTTGCGCTCGAAGCAAACACTTTGGTAAGCAGGATCAGGAACAAGAAGGCTATGACGCCCCAATAGGTATCGTTCAACTCGTAAAAAAGGCTCTTGTCCATAATATGCGAAAACTGGCCGTTCAGAAGCGAGCCGATCGTATCGTATCCTTCCCCGTAAAGAGGGGGAAAAAGGAAAATCAGGATGCTGAGCATCACGCCTGCCAGTACGAACTTCTTCCAGTAATTACCCAGTTTGCGATACATCCCTTCTACCCGGTTCATCACGCGGGTAAAATAAAGGGAGACTAATCCGCAAAATACGCCCAGCAGCAGAACGTACGGGATGCGCTCGATTTCGAACGATTCCGTCTGCGAAAATTTGAACATGGCTTCCGTGCCCGTGAAAATATAGGAAACGGTAGCCGCCGTAACCGACGAAATCAGCAGCGGAAGCACCGAAGTCATCGTTAAGTCGAGCATCAATACTTCCACCACGAATACCAGCCCCGCGATGGGCGCCTTGAAAATGCCGGCAATGGCGCCGGCCGCCCCGCAACCGACGAGCAGCATCAGGGTTTTCTGCTCCATCTTAAACAAACGTCCCAGATTGGAGCCGATCGCGGCGCCGGTCAATACGATAGGGGCCTCCGCTCCCACCGATCCGCCGAAGCCGATGGTTACGGAGCTGGCCACGATGGAAGTCCAGGTATTATGCGGCTTGATCCGGCTTTTGCGCTGCGAAATGGCGTAAAGGATTTTGGTTACGCCGTGGCCGATGTCGTCGCGCACGATGTATTTTACGAAAAGCCCGGCCAAGAGGATGCCGATCACCGGATAGAGCAGGTAGAGATAGTTTACCCCCTCGGTGCTGAAATTGCCGGTCAGCAGGTGCTGAATCCAATGTATCAGCGATTTGAGGATGATGGCCGAAGCGGCCGTGCATATCCCTACAAAAAAACTGATAATCAGTATAAAGTGTTTTTCCTTGATGCGTTGCTCCCGCCAGAGCAGGAATTTATAAAATAGTCCTTCTTTTGCCATGTCTCAAATACCTTTTCCTGTAATCACTGTGATCACCGTATAAATCATAATCTTTATATCGAGAGCCAGCGACATGTTTTCGTAATACAAAATATCGTAATCCAACCGTTCCACCATTTGCTCCACATTGCCGGCATAGCCGTATTTTACCATGCCGAGCGAGGTGATGCCGGGGCGTATGTTGTGCAGCAAATAGTAGAAGGGGGCTTGCCGCACGATCTGTTCGATATAATACCAGCGTTCGGGCCGGGGGCCGACCAACGACATGTCCCCTTTCAAAACGTTCCAGAACTGGGGCAGTTCGTCGAGGCGGTACTTCCGCATCACGCGCCCGAAAGGCGTTATCCTCGTATCGTTCTCGGTGGCCAGCAAAGGCCCTTCCTGCTCGGCATCGGTATACATGGTACGGAACTTGTAAATCCAGAACGGTTCTCCCCTATAGCCGATGCGCTCCTGACGGAAAAATACCGGCCCGGCCGAATCCTTTTTCACCCGGTAAGCGATGTAAAGATAGAGAGGCAACAAGAGCAGCAGGAAGAAAACCGATACCAGTTTGTCCATCCAGTATTTAATATTCTTTTCCGCTTCCGAAAAATTATTGTCGGTAATATCCACCAGCGGTATCCCGTAAATGGTTTTCACCTTTACCCCTGATAAACGGCTTTGTTTGTCGGCTACCACTTTTACCGGGCATTTGTAGCGATAAAGGGAGTAGAGAAGGGCCAGGAGCCGGCTACTGTCGTCGGTTTCTATCGCCACAACCAATTCCCGCACCTGCCGGCTGGCCATCAAACCTTCCAGGTCGTCGAGGCTTCCGGCTACCTGCCGGGGGTTTACCCGTACGTCCGTTTCCTCTGCTACGGGTATGAAACCGGCTATCCGGTATCCTTGCCGGTAGAGGTCTTCGGCTATCCTAAGCGCTTTCCATCCGGTTCCGATAACCAATACGTTTATCGCCCATGCCCTTTGCCTGATCTTTCCGAGTCCGCATTGGGTAATCCCCAGCCGGGGCAGGTAGGTGAAGACGAACTGCAATCCCAACAAAAAGAAAAACAATTCGTAATAGATATGAAACGATCGGGGCAATTCGTTGAGTATCAAAACAAAGAAGACAATCAACGTTCCGATCAGCACGGTAATGAGGGTAGTGAAAAATTCGCTCAGCCTCGATTTGCCGAAAGGCTTGTTGTAGTAGCCCGAGAAATAATAAAGCAGCAGCCAGAACAAAGGGATAAAAAACTGGCCGCCCCATACGGGATTGTAGCTGAGGAAGGTTCCGAACGAATCGAAACCGTCGTATACGGCGATTTCCCGGTATCTGAGCAGATTGAACAACAGCCAGGTGAAGGAGGCTGCTATAAAATCGGACGCAATGTATTTGGATGCCTGGATGTGTCGCCTCATTCTTATCTGATTACCTGGATAAGGCCTCCTTTGCCTAGTTTGATAATGCCGGAGGGCGCCGCTTTGCGCATGTCGTCTTGCCGGTACCCGACTATATAATCTACGCCGCTACGGATGGTTTCCGACACTTCGGAGAAATTGGCCGGCGAAAGCTGGCCGCTGACGTTGGCGGAAGTGGAGACGAGCGGTTTGCGGTAACGTTCGCAAAGGCGGCGCGAAAACTCTTCTCCGGTGACGCGAATCCCCACGCTCCCGTCCTCGGCCAGCAGGCCCGGGGCCAGGCCACGGGCTTGGGGATAGATGATAGTCAAAGGCTTATCCGCTACACTGATCAGCTCCCAGGCTATCTCGGGTATCTCGCTTACGTAGGTCTCTAATTTGACCGGGTTGTCGATCAATACGAGCATGGCCTTATTGTCGGCTCTTTGTTTCAATTCGTATACTCGCTGAACGGCGGCTTCATTGGTCGCATCGCAACCGATCCCCCAGATTGTATCTGTGGGATAAAGAATTATACCGCCCGCTTGCAAAACCTCGCAAGCTTTTTTTAGATCTTCAGTCATTGTTTTTTATTATATTTTGGCAAATGTACGAACATTCTACGACTTCAAAAAAATAATTAGAAAAAAACTATTTTCATTAAGTCGTACCTATAATCCGTATTTAATTTCTAACTTTACAGGTTGAAATCTATTACCCCCGCCCCCTTTGCCCGGCGGTGATAATACCGACGCTCTGAAAAAGAAAAAAACAATATATAATGATTAACAAATGGAATTTTCGAACCCCCACAGAAGAAGAATTACATAAGAGAGACGCTTTGGCAGCCGCGCTGGGGCTGAACCCGGTGATCTGTCTCTTGCTGGTTCAACGAGGGATCGCTTCCGTGGAGGAAGTGAAGAAGTTCTTTAAGCCCAATCTGAACGATTTGCACGATCCGTTTCTGATGCCGGATATGGACAAGGCGGTCGGACGCTTGAACAAAGCGCTGGGCAACAAGGAAAAGATTTTGATCTATGGCGACTACGATGTCGACGGAACAACGGCAGTTTCGCTGGTATACAAGTATTTGCGTCCTTATTCGTCGACCCTCGACTTCTATATTCCCGATCGGTACGACGAAGGGTACGGCATTTCGTATAAAGGGATAGACTATGCGGTCGACAACGGCGTGACGCTGATTATCTCGCTGGATTGCGGAATCAAAGCCATCGAGAAAATCGAATATGCCAAGCAGAAAGGGATCGACTTCATTATTTGCGACCACCATATGCCCGACGACGTATTGCCCGACGCGGTGGCCGTGCTCGATGCCAAACGCACCGATTCGGTGTATCCTTACGAACATCTTTCGGGCTGCGGGGTGGGATTCAAGTTTATGCAGGCTTTCGCCCAGAGTAATAATTTCCCTTTCGCCGATTTGGAAAAATTATTAGAGTTGACGGCGGTAAGCATTGCCTCGGATATTGTGCCGATCACGGGTGAAAACCGGATTCTGGCCTACTACGGGCTGAAACAGATCAACAGCAACCCCAGCCTGGGGCTAAAGGGTATTATCGATATTTGCGGGCTGACGGGCAAGGAGATCACCATCAGCGACATTGTTTTTAAAATCGGGCCGCGTATCAATGCCTCGGGCCGGATGATGAACGGGAAAGAAGCGGTGGAGTTATTGCTGGCCAAAGATAGCGCAAGCGCTCGCGCGAAGAGTGAAAACATTAACCAATATAATGAAGAGCGCCGGGAGCTGGACAAGAAAATCACCGATGAAGCGAATGCCATTATCGACGAGGTGGAGAATATGGAAGACCGCAAAGCGATCGTGGTTTATAACCCGGGCTGGCATAAAGGGGTAATCGGAATCGTGGCTTCGCGGCTGACGGAAAAATATTACCGGCCGGCGGTGGTGCTGACCAAATCGTCGGAACTGATCACGGGATCGGCCCGCTCGGTAACCGGGTTCGATATTTACAAAGCGATTGAAAGCTGCCGGGATTTGTTGGAGAATTTCGGCGGCCATACCTATGCGGCCGGTTTGTCGCTGAAGGAAGAAAATCTGGAGGCTTTTACCGAACGTTTCCTTTCGCTGGCGGCGGAAGAAATTATTCCGGAGCAGATGATCCCCCAGATCGACATCGACGCTATCCTCGATTTGAAGGAGATTACGCCCCGTTTCATGAGCGAATTGAAGAAGATGAGCCCCTTCGGGCCCGACAACCAGAAGCCGGTGTTCTGCTCGCTGGGCGTAAAGGATTTCGGAACCAGCAAGCTGGTCGGGAAAGAGCTGGAGCATATCAAGCTGGAACTGATCGACGGAAATTCGAATACGCCCATTCACGGTATCGCCTTCGGGATGCGCGAGCATAACAGCCACATCAAGGAGATGAAGCCGTTCAATATCTGTTATACGATCGAAGAGAATACCTATAACGGAAATACGTCCCTGCAATTGATGGTGAAAGACATCAAGTCGGGGGATATATGAAGGGATGCGGTGGACGTCTACCATAAGATATTAGGAAAGTACTGGGGATACCCGGCTTTCCGACCGTTGCAAGAGGATATTATCCGTTCGGTTGCGGCCGGACGGGATACGCTGGGGCTGATGCCTACCGGGGGAGGCAAATCGATTACTTTCCAGGTGCCTGCTCTGGCGATGGAAGGGATTTGCATCGTGGTGACGCCGCTGATTGCCTTGATGAAAGACCAGGTGGACAATTTGCGCCGGGCAGGTATCAAAGCAACAGCGGTTTATTCGGGCATGAGCCGCCAGGAGATTATCATCCAACTGGAAAACTGCATTTTCGGAGATTATAAGTTTTTATACGTTTCGCCCGAACGTTTGGCTACGGAACTTTTCCGCGTCAAATTGCAGGCGATGAAAGTGTGTTTGCTGGTGATCGACGAAAGTCATTGCATCTCGCAATGGGGATACGATTTCCGGCCTTCATATTTGTCGATTGCCGAGATACGGGAGGTGCTGCCGGGCATCCCGGTACTGGCCCTTACGGCTACGGCTACGCCGGAAGTGGTAACCGATATTCAGGAGAAGCTGCATTTCCGGCAGAAGAATGTGTTCAGGAAAAGTTTCCTCCGGGAAAATCTGGCCTATATCGTGCGCAAAACGGAGGATAAGTTGCAAACCCTCACGCATATTCTGGGAAAAGTGCCGGGCACGGCTATCGTATATGTGCGTAACCGCAAACGGACGCGGGAAATAGCAACAGTGTTGGCAGAAGCCGGATTATCGGCCGATTTCTATCATGCCGGGCTCAACCGGGAGGAAAAAGACCGGCGCCAGAACCGGTGGAAGGAGAACGAATGCCGGGTGATCGTGGCTACCAATGCGTTCGGCATGGGTATCGACAAGCCGGATGTAAGGCTGGTGGTGCATCTGGATATGCCCGGGTCGCTGGAGGAATATTACCAGGAGGCCGGAAGAGCCGGAAGGGACGGCCGGAAAGCGTATGCCGTGGTGCTTTACGGGGGAAGAGACCAGGCCAAACTCAAAAAACGGCTGACGGACGAATTTCCCGACAGGGCGTTTATCGGACGGGTATACGAGGCGTTGGGGAATTATTTTCAGATCGCGGTGGGGTTCGGGTTGGATACGGTACACGATTTTTCGCTGAACGACTTTTGCTCGGTATTCAAATTTCCGCTGCTTCAGGCTCATCATGCGCTGAAAATCCTGGAACTGGCCGGCTACATCGAATATACCGAGGAGTTAGATAATGCTTCACGCTTGTGTTTTCGGGCTACGCGGGATGAATTGTATCGCTATCTGCACCAGGATAAGCAAACCGACGAGGTGATCCAGGCAATTTTGCGTTCGTATACGGGTTTGTTTGCCGACTATGTGTTTATCAATGAAGGGTTGATTGCCACCCGGGCCGGTGTTTCGCAAGATCGGGTGTACGAAATATTGGCCGGACTGTCGAAGTACCGGATTGTGAATTATATTCCGCATAAGAAAACTCCTTTGATTATCTTTACGCGTACCCGGGAAGAACTCAAGTATCTGGTTATTCCCCGAGCGGCGTATGAAGAACGAAAAGCGCGTTGCGAGAAACGGATCGAAAAGGTTTTGGCGTATTTAAACGAACAGCGGGTTTGCCGCAGCCGGTTGTTGCTGGCCTATTTCGGCGAAACCGAAGCGGGAGATTGCGGGGGCTGCGACGTATGTCTGGCTAAAAACAATTCAGGCTTGTCGAACCGGAGCTTCAACCGGATCCGGGAGGCTGTGGTGGCTTTCTTTGCAGCCATGAAGGCGGAAGAGGGCGTGCCTGTGCAGGAATTAACCGAAAGGCTGCCTTTTCCGGCAGCCGATTGCATCCGGGTGATCCGGTTTCTGGCCGAAGAGGATGAATGTTTTGTCCTGGAAGGGTGTGTAGTGAAATACCGGCCTTCCGAATAATTCAGGCGAAGGGCCTATGGTTTCTCTTTATTGCTTTCCGCCCGGCACATCATATGCCTTCACAAGGAAGGGTAACGACCTGTTGCTGCAAATTCCAAATTCCGGAAATTTGCTGGATAAAGCATTTTCACCTTGTTCAACCCAGAGGTAAAAAGGTCTTTTTCCTTCCGCTCGCCGCCATTTCGGAAAAAGTTTTTTTCAGATAAAACGGATAGCGGGGCGGCCGGCAAACTTATAACCACGGATACCAGCTTTTACTTTTTTCTTTGCCGGCGATCGCCCTTTCTTTTATCGGCCTATGTTCGCTTGCAGGGTGAGCGAATAAGAAGAATTTTCCATGTTGAAAAACAAAAGGCTGCCCCTCTCGTCACAGATAAGGGCAGCCTTCTTTGTATTTTATTCGTTCTACGTTCGGAAGGGATATTTATTCTTCCTCTTCCCGGTCGTCTTCCTTCATATTGTGGAAGACGTTCTGTACGTCTTCGTCCTCTTCCAGTTTTTCGATCAGTTTTTCAAGCGTTTCGCGCTGCTCGGGCGTTACCTCTTTCTGGTCGTTGGGAATGCGGACAAATTCGCTGCTCGTAATTTCGAAACCGTTTTCTTCCAGGTATTTCTGGATAGCGGCGTTCTGGGCAAATTCTCCGTAGATCACCACTTCCTCGCCGTCTTCCTCTACTTCGTCTACTCCGAAATCGATCAGTTCCAGCTCCAGATCTTCGAGCGACATTTCCGGTTTACGGGTAATGTGAAAGACGCATTTATGTTCGAACAAGAATTCCAGGCTGCCCGAAGTACCCAGCGAACCGCCATGTTTATTGAAATAACTGCGTACGTTGGCTACCGTGCGGGTGGTATTGTCGGTGGCCGTTTCTACGAAAATAGCAATGCCGAAAGGGCCGTACCCTTCGTAGTTCATTTCCTTATAATCGGTAAAATCTTTGGAGACAGCTCGCTTGATAGCGCGTTCTACATTCTCCTTCGGCATATTTTCTTTTTTGGCCGTCTGCATCAAGATACGCAGGCGGGGATTGTTTTCGGGTTCCGGCCCTCCCTGCTTAGCGCAAATGGTGATTTCTTTTCCTAACTTGGTAAATACGCGGGCCATATTGCCCCAACGTTTAAACTTTCTGGCTTTGCGAAACTCAAACGCTCTTCCCATATCTTTATTCTGTATTTTTATTTAAGTTATACGATCTGTTTCTCTTTAGTCGCCACAGGCGGGTGTGCTCTTTCTTCTTTATCTCAATTCCGCGCCTAGCTTTTGTTCCAGATTGGTCCGGATCTTGTGCATGATGGCATCGATCTGTTTGTCGTTCAATGTTTTTGTTTCGTCCTGAAGGAAGAAGCTCACGGCATACGATTTCTTGCCGGGTGCAAGGTTCTTGCCTTCGTATACGTCGAACAATTCTACCTTCTTCAATAGTTTGCGTTCGCTCTCCGAGGCAATCTTTTCAATTTCGGCAAACGGCACGGTTTTATCCAACAGCAAGGCCAGGTCGCGCTTCACGGCCGGGAATTTGGAGATTTCGGAGAAGGTGACTTTATTCTTTTTCACTTCTTTCATGAGCAACGTCCACGAAAGTTCGGCATAATATACCTCAAAATCAATATCGAGCGCTTTGCATAGTTGGGGACGCACTACTCCCAGCGTACCTAACTGTCGTCCGGAAGCCGTTGTCAGGCTTATGCCTGCGCTGTATATGTCGTTTGTCAACTGTCCGAAAACCATCTTGTTTCTGTTCACGCCAAGACGATCCAGGATATTCTCCACATAGGCTTTTAATTCGTATACCGAAGTTTTTTCCGCCGGGTGCGCCCAACTGTTGGAGACCCGTTTGCCGGCCAGCCAAAGGCCTAGACGGTAATCTTCGGTGTATGCGGCCAGGGCTTCCCCTTCCTTCTTATGCTCGGCGTTATAATCGTAACAATTGCCGAACTCGAAGAAACGAACATCGCCGTTTTTGCGTTTCGCATTATGTTCGATGCTTTCCAATCCTCCGAAAAGCAAGGTCTGGCGCATGCCGTTCAGATCGGCGCTTAGCGGATTCATCAGCATCACGCAACGAGCGGCCGGGTAGGTGGAAAGCTCGTCATAATAGGCCGCGCGGGTAAGCGAGTTATTCATGATTTCATGGAAGCCGGCCCCGCAAAGCTGCTCGGAAATCAGGTTTTGCAATTTATAGCTGCGGTCGGTAGCGGTTTGGTAGCTCAGGTTCGACTTGACGTTTTCGCTGAATTCCACATTATTGTATCCGTAAATCCGCAGAATGTCTTCGATAACGTCTACATCGCGCTGTACGTCTATCCGGTAAACGGGCACATGCAACGCAAGGCCTTCTTCCGTTTCGGATACGATCTCCATTTCGAGGCTGCCTAAAATGCTTTTTACCGTGTCGCGGGGAATCTCTTTGCCGATCAGGCTGTTGATTTTCTGATAGCTTACCTCTACCTTGTAGGGTTGTGCGGGAGAAGGATATATATCTTCGATAGCGCCGGTAATCGTACCGCCGGCTACTTCCTGAATCAACAAAGCCGCGCGTTTAAGCACGTACAACGTCTGGTTAGGATCGAGGCCGCGTTCGAACCGGAACGAAGCGTCGGTATTAAGCCCGAAGCGACGAGCCGTTTTCCGAATCCAGGTGGGATGGAAACAAGCCGATTCCAGGAATACGTCGGTCGTCTTTTCGGTTACACCCGAATCAAGCCCTCCGAAAACTCCGGCAATACACATCCCTTCCTCAGCATTGCAGATCATCAGATCGCGATCGGTCAGCGTACGTTCCACGCCGTCGAGCGTGACGAATTTCGTTCCTTCCGGCTCAGTACGCACCACGATTTCTTCTCCTTTGATTTTACCCGCATCAAAAGAATGCAAAGGTTGGCCAAGCTCATGGAGAATATAATTGGTCACGTCTACAATATTATTAATAGGACGCAGGCCGATGGCACGTAAACGATTCTGCATCCATTCGGGGCTTTCTTTTACAGTCACCCCTTTGATGGTAACGCCCGAATAGCGCAGGCAAGCTTCCTCGTTTTCCACCCGTACCCGGATAGCCGGCGTTTCGTCTTCAATGCGGAATCCTTCTACATCGGGACGGCAAAGCCGCGCTTCTTTTCCGGCTTGTTTCAGATAGGCGGCCAGATCGCGGGCTACGCCGAAATGGGAAGTAGCGTCTACCCGATTGGGGGTAATATCGACTTCCAGTACATAATCGCTTTTTACATTGTAATATTCCTTGGCAAGCATGCCGACGGGTGTCTGAGCAGGCAATACGATGATACCGGCATGGTCGGTACCCACCCCGATTTCGTCTTCCGCGCAGATCATGCCGTTGGATTCTACCCCGCGTATTTTAGACCGTTTGATTGTAAAGCATTCATCGCCATCGTAAAGTTTGGTGCCGTTTACGGCTACTACTACTTTCTGGCCGGCAGCCACATTGGGAGCGCCGCAAACGATTTGCAGGGGAGCGTCGCCGCCCACATCGACGGTCGTGATATGAAGGTGATCGGAATTGGGGTGTGCTTCGCACGTAAGCACTTCGCCTACGACCAGTCCTTCAAGGCCGCCTTTGATGGTTTGTACTTCTTCTACTCCACCTGTTTCAAGGCCGATAGAAGTGAGTGCTGCCGCTACTTCTTCAGGCTGCAAGTCGAAGTCGAGGTATTCTTTCAGCCAGTTGTAAGATATATTCATCGCTCTTTTATTTATTAATCAATCGGTTGCCGGCCGGGATTTTGGCCTGTAGCTACCCTGCCAGCGAATAGACGGGCAAAAATACGAATAATAATTCAATTGATTAAAAAAATCTGTCAAAATCCCACCTTGCCCCTCCCCTCCGGCCCGGCATCCGATAGCGATCGATAGCGATCGATAGCGCCCGCCAGCCATTCGCACTTTTATTTCCCTCTCTTTTGCCCACATTCCGATTTTTATATATACATTTGCAGCGTTCTCAAACATTGAACTGTTAGCTCAGTTGGTTCAGAGCACTGCCTTGACAGGGCAGGGGTCGCCGGTTCGAGCCCGGCACAGTTCACCACCAAGCAGCAGGTAGCCATCCGGCTATTCGAGCTGCGAAAAACCTCAAAATTAAAAAATCGGTATATTTTCAACAAGGGAACATTAGGTGGCGGCCAGACTTATCCTAATTTTTTAAATATTACGGCATTTTCCAGCAGGTAGACATATCTCCTTCAAAACGGACTTCGAATAAGTATATTATTTTATCAGCAAGGCGATATGAGCAGTTAACTATTTTCTTTTTTCCCGATAGTCAAGCCGATGGATCGACTATACATTCCAACATTTGCAATAGATTTGCAACATCAGTCTAAATACATACTCCTTATTAGCTTCAACAATCCCTATTTAGCACTCACACTCCATAAAAAAGGGACAGCTTATTAAGCTAATCCCTTGATTTTAAGTTGTCGGGGTACCAAGATTCGAACTTGGGACCCCCTGCTCCCAAAGCAGGTGCGCTAACCGGACTGCGCTACACCCCGTTGTGCAATGCGAAAGAAGAGTAAAGAGAGAAAAATATTCTTTCGATTGCGGTGCAAAGGTAGGGTTTTATTTGGAAATGGCAAATGTTTCACTTGCTTTTTATGAAGAGGGGCTAATTTGCCTGAGGAAATACAAAAGTTGTTCCATCACCTGCCTATATTTTATAGATCCTCGCGGCATAACCACCGCCCGGCGCCATGCGGATAGTGAGCTTGCGGTCGGCAGGAACCGGGATGGTTTCCTTTTTATAATCGCGGGCTGAACGGTCGGCGTTCCGGCCGTCGCGGAACAATTCCATCCGATACTCTCCTTCCCCTAAAAAAGAAAGATCTAAGGTCAGTGTACGCGGCGTCCAGTTGGTAAGCGCGCCCAGGAACCAATCCGAGCCCGACCGGCGAGCGATGGCCACATATTCGGCAACCTTCCCGTCAAGCGTATGTGTTTCTTCCCATACTGTAGGAACAGAGGCGATAAAGCCAGTGCACTCTTCCTCACGCATATAGTTGGAAGGGCTATCGCACAGCATATTGAGCGGAGATTCGAAAATAACATAGGTAGCCAATTGACGGCAACGCGTCCCCTGGCTCATCGGTTCGGAATAGACCGGGCGATAATTTCCACGGGCAGCATTCCGCATGGCACCCTGGGTATAATCCATCGGGCCGGCTACCATCCGGATGAAAGGAATCGTCACGTCGTACGTTACCATATCATAGCTTTCCGGCGCCCATTTCATCTGTTCCAAGCCGTTCACCCCTTCGTAGTTCAACACGTTGGGATAGGTGCGCTGCAAACCGGTAGGCTTACATACGCCGTGAAAATCCACCAGCATGCGGTTGCGCGCGCAGACCTCGGCAGCCCGGTAAAGAAAATTCATCATCTCCTGGTCGTCGCGATCCATGAAATCGATCTTGAAACCCTTCACGCCCATATCGGCATAATGCTTTACAACCCGTTCCATATCCCGGTCGAACGCCCAATAGCCGGCCCATAAAATCAGGTCGACCTGTTTCGATTTGGCATAGGCCACTAATTCCGGCAAATCGATTTCCGGCACCACTTGCATCAGGTCGGCCTGCAAATTGACAGCCCACCCCTCGTCGAGAATGACATATTCGATACCGTGCGCAGAAGCAAAATCAATATAATATTTGTAGGTAGGATTGTTGATACCGGCCTGAAAATCCACCCCGTCGAGATTCCAGTCGTTCCACC
Source organism: Tannerellaceae bacterium (assembly GCA_048465615.1). GTDB lineage: Bacteria > Bacteroidota > Bacteroidia > Bacteroidales > Tannerellaceae > Parabacteroides. The sequence continues at coordinate 13,781 of DBFWLD010000008.1, read as the reverse complement.
AGTCCCACGCCACCTTGCCGGGACGAATCCAGGAAATATCCTCTACCCGCGAAGGAGAGGCCAGCCGATAGACCATATCGCAATCGGCCAATTGCTTATCGTGGGAAGAAACGGCGAAGACGCGCCAGGGAAACGACCGGGTACCGGCGGTACGGGCAATATAAGGCTGCCGCTCTTTTACCAACATTTGCAACCGGTTGTGGCCACCCTGCTCTTTCGTTTTCGGATAAGGCGCGTGCACAGCCTCCACACCGGGAACATCAGTCTTATTATTGAGAAACATACCCGGATAATCCTCCAGATCGGCCTCGGTAATACAAAGTTTCTTCCCGTTTTCCAGTTCCACCAGCAAAGGAAGAATAAGCAAACGTTTGGCGTCGAGCCGGGTAAAAGGTTCATGCACATACGGTTGTTCGAAAGAATTGGAAAATTGCTCTTCGAAAGTAGGCTTAGTACTATTTACATATGCGGCAAACGCCTTATGATCGGACGAAAACCGATAATCGGCCTGTTCGGAAACAACCGTTATTTCCCCTCTTTTCCGCGTTACGAAACGATACGCCAGCCCGTCGTCGTATAAACGGAACACCAGACTGAAATTACCCCGGAAATGAAGCACCATTTCATTATAGGTATCTTTTACCTCGGCTTTCTTGTAAAAAGGAGAAGCGATGTTCCGGTCGACAGAAGCCCGGGTTACCTTCGATACATCGGCATCGGCGCCCAGGACTTCCCCGCCCCCGAGCGTCATCGACACGATAGAAGGGGCGACTATTTCTTCGCCATGTATCGTTAATGCAAACGTTATTTGCTTGCCGACTGCAACTTCGGTACATAATTGCCGGTCGGGCGATTGCAGGATATATGTTTTGCGAGCCCATACAGGCAGGCAAACGACCCAAATGCAAATAGCAACGAAAATCTTTCTGTTCATGGCATGCGCGGTTTTTAAATTCTTCCGGCAAATATATCAGAATCTGCCGAACAAATCGCTTCCATCGCTTTTTATTCGAGATACCAACCCTAAAAAACTTATCTTTCTTGTTTGAAGAAGGAAAAAACACCCTACCCGCCGGCAGAAAGCTGGGGGAACCCTGTACAGCCTGGAAAAAAGGTTACCACATAGTTTTACGCCTCAACCTGGCTGCCAGATAAGGAGAAACCGCCGCCGTCAACACCACCAATACCCACAAATTCCCCGTTCTCCAATCATAAGCTTTCCACAACATGCGGGCATCTTCCCCTTGCCCTACCAGCATGCCCAAATCAAACAAATTGGTCAAAAGAAACCAGATAAGGCCGAATACTATATAATTCAGGGAAGTACATTTTTTTATCCGGGGAATAAAAATGAAAGCCATCATAAAGATACAAGCACATAAAATAAGCCCGCTCAGCGGCAAAGCCATAGTACCCAACCGGGATAATACATTTTCTCTCAGCCCCCCGTTAAGTATCGCCAAAGGAAGGATGGAACACCATATAGCCACTGCCTGTATATATTTTTTCATTTTCTCCGATTTTAATTTGTCCTACCGCGCCTTATTGCCGGGGAAAAAGCCCTTCTTTTTATTCAGAAAAAAGAAACCTCTTTTCCCTTGCAACCACCCTTTTATCCGGCCCCAGACTCTTCCCCTCGCTCCAACTCGCCCAGCAATAACAACAATGCCATATTTGCCGAACGCTGGATATTCTGTTCGCGAATCGTCCCGAACCGGAAACATTTCGATACGACCCGATCCTTTACCGCTACCGCCATCCATACCGTACCCACCGGTTTTCCGGCTGTTCCACCACCCGGCCCGGCAATGCCGGAGGTAGCTACGGCGCAATCCACTCCCAGCACCCGGACCGCGCCGCGCGCCATCTGTTCCACCACCGGGCCGCTCACGGCTCCGTACCGCTCCAGATCGGCAGCCGAAACGCCCAACACATTCCGTTTCACCTCATTGCTATAGGCAACCACTGCTCCGGAAAAATAATCCGAACTGCCCGCCACCGACGTCACCATCGAAGCGATCCGGCCGCCCGTGCAACTCTCGGCCGTGCCCATACGCCAGCCCAAGCGACGCAACCGTTCGCCTACCACCACTTCCACCCCTTTGTCTTCATCCGCCACAATATGCTCTCCCAGCAAGTCGTGCAGCCGGATCGCAAGGGCGTCCAGTGTCTCGACAGCCTGTTTTTCCTCCGGCACATAAGCCGACAACCGCAACCGGATAATCCCCGGCTGAGGCAGATAAGCCAATTTCACGAAGTCGGGCAAAGTCGCTTCGAAACCCTCCAAACGAATAGCCAAGGCAGATTCCGCAAATCCGCTCACCCAGCAAGTACGGTGGCGGATAACCAAATCTTGCCCGAAAAAGGCACGCAGACGCGGTATCACTTCATTCATCATCAACCACTTCATTTCCGACGGCACCCCCGGCATCGACACCAGCACCCGGCCGTCGCGTTCGAACCAGGTACAAGGAGCCGTACCGGCCCGGTTCTGAATTACCCGGCAGGCATCGGGCACCCAGGCCTGCGACCGGGTAAGCTCGTTCATCGAACGGCCCGACCGGCAGTAAATGGCCTCGATGTTCCGGTACACCTCTTCCGAATAATGCAATCCGCACCCGAAAAAGCGACAAAGCGTTTTCTTCGTTATATCATCTTTGGTCGGCCCGATGCCGCCCGTAACCAACACCACCGGAGCCCGTTTCAACGCCGCCCCGAAAGCCTCCAGCATATCCTGCTCCACATCTCCCACCGTGGTACGCCGCACGACGCGCAAACCTTCGTCGCCCAGTTTTTCACCCATCCAGGCCGAATTCGTATCCACTACCTGGCCGATCAGCAACTCGTCGCCGATCGTAACAATTTCGACTTCCATTTTTCAGTACCTTCAAAGAAACCAACTAATTACCTAAAAAAGGATCTAAATAAAAAAAGAGCCTTTCAGCCCTTCTTCCTTCCCAGACCCCTTAAATCACCACCCGGGAAAAAGGCGCCGCGTCCATCGGGCAAAATTCCTTATCCAGAAACTTATAATACCCTGTGATGGCCACCATCGCCGCATTATCGGTAGTAAACGAGAACTTGGGGATATGCACCTTCCATCCCAAACGGGCGGCATGATCCAGAAAAGCGTCGCGCAAACCCGAATTGGCCGATACGCCGCCGGCTACCGCCACTTCCTTTATATGCAAATCCTTCGCTGCCTTGCGAAGCTTCGACATCAAAATATCGACGACGGTAGCCTGCAACGAAGCGCATAAATCCTCCTTGTTTTTTTCGATAAAATCGGGATCATCCTTCAAATGATCGCGCAAAGTATATAAAAAAGAAGTCTTCAACCCGCTGAAACTGTAATCGTATCCCGGAATATGCGGTTTGCTGAAAGTAAACGCGGCCGGATTTCCCTCGTTGGCCAGCCGGTTCACCACCGGACCGCCGGGATACCCCAACCCCATCACCTTGGCACATTTATCGAAAGCTTCTCCGGCCGCATCGTCGATAGTCTGGCCGATCACTTCCATATCGTTATAGGCGTTCACCTTGATAATCTGCGAATTGCCCCCCGACACCAACAGGCAGAGAAAAGGAAAATCAGGCTGATTCCGATCGTCGGGCGTTTCCTTGATAAAATGCGCCAACACATGCGCCTGCAAATGGTTGATCTCGATCATCGGAATATCCAGCGATACGGCCAGCCCCTTGGCAAACGAAGTACCTACCAAAAGCGAACCCATCAGACCGGGCCCCCGGGTAAAAGCCACGGCGCTCAGTTCCGATTTATCGATGCCGGCCCGTTTGATCGCCTCGGCCACTACCGGGATAATATTTTGCTGGTGCGCCCGCGAAGCCAACTCGGGCACCACCCCTCCGTAAGCTTCATGCACCGCCTGGCCGGCTATCACATTCGACAACATCACCCCGTCGCGGATGACGGAAGAAGAGGTATCGTCGCACGACGATTCGATACCCAGGATCGTTATACTCATAATATCTTCGTCTTTTTTTCTGCAAATTAACGAAATCTCTCGTGATAATATTGTAGTTTTGCCCAGGAAAATAGCAGAAAAGATATCAGAGGACTTAAATACATAATCATCTTCCTGTTCACCCTGTTTTGGATAGGTTACGCCTTCCCCGTGATCCTGTTGAGCATCCCTCATGTCCAACGCCAATTATCGGAAATAGCGACGGCCGAACTATCCGACCGCCTCGGCGTGCCCGTCAAAATAGGGCGCATCGACGCGGAATGGCTCAACCGCCTGGTACTGGAAGACGTATACCTGGAAGACCAGGCCGGAAAAATCCTGCTCGAAGCCAACCACATCTCGGCCGGCTTCGAACTGCTCCCTCTTTTCAACGGCAAACTCGTCTTCACCACCGCCCGTCTTTTCGGCTGCTCGGTACACCTGAGCAAAAAAACACCCGCCGATCCGCTCAATTTGCAGTTCGTGCTCGACGCTTTCGCCAGCCGCGATACGGTAAAGAAAAACCCCGACATCGACCTTCGCTTCAATTCCGTCCTGATCCGGAAAGGAAATTTCAGCTTCAACGTCGAGAGCGAGCCCCGAACACCCGGCAAATTCAATCCCAAACATATACAGGTAGAAAACCTGAGCGCCAAAATATCGCTCAAAGCCTTCAACAAAGACAGCGTAAACGCCCATATCAAAAAGATGAGCTTCACGGAAGCCTCCGGCTTCTCGCTGGAAAAACTCTCTTTGAACGTAATAGGCAACCGCGACAGCGCTTCTATCCGCCAGTTCGAAGTGCGGCTGCCCCAAACCACGCTGCGCATCGACCGGGCCGAAATTCATACCGACCAGGTAGACAGCCTGTCCGATCTGCTGACCGACGCCCCGCTCAACCTCGACATCGCGCCTTCGCAAATCTGTCTGAAAGACCTGTCTCCCTTCGTACCCGCCTTCCGCAATTTCAACGACACCATCGAACTTTCAGCCCAAGCCACGGGAAGCATCAACCGGATCGACCTGAAACAACTGATGTTGAAATACAGCGACAAGATGCTTTTCGTAGGGAAAATGGAATTGAAAGGAATCGCCCGCCCCCGGGAAGCCTACCTTTTCGGCCAAGTCAACAAACTCTATATCACCACCGACGGCCTCAGCGGTCTGGTAAATAACTTCAGCCGGCAACCGGTACGTCTGCCCCAGCCGGTGGTGCAACTGGGAACCATCAACTTCACCGGCGAAATCTCCGGTTTCTTCGATAACCTGGTAGCCTTCGGAAAACTATCGTCGTCGATCGGCTCGATACAAACCGACCTGATCTTCGGAAAAAACAAAGATAAAAACATCGCGGCCTACCTCCGGGGCCGTATCGCCTCCTCCCGCTTGAGGATTCACGAACTCTTTCCCGCCGGCAATCCTTACGGCAACGCCCGATTCGACATTGAAATCGACGCCCGCCGCCCCGAGGGAGGCAGTTTCGCCGGGAACATCCAGGCAAAAGTAAAAGAACTCGACTTCAAAGGATATACCTACGAAGACATGCTGCTGACAGGCAACTTCAAAAAAAACGGCTTCGACGGCAGCTTGTCGGTCAACGACCCGAACGGCCGGCTAAAAGCCGACGGATTGTTCGAGCACCAGGGGAAAAACTCGGTATTCAATTTCACCGCCGACGTGCGCCATTTCCGTCCGGACAAGCTGAATTTGCTCCAGACCTACGAAGAACCCGATATTACGTTCAAACTAAACGCCGACTTCACCGGCAACAATATCGACAATCTGGAAGGCAGCATCCGCCTGGACAGCCTCGCCTTCCTCACCGCGCCCAGTCGTTTTTTCCTTCGCGAGCTGGAAGTGGTAGCCTCCGGACACTCGGCCGATCGCCGGCTGTCGATCGCCTCCGACCTGGTAAACGGAGAAGTAACCGGCGCCTACTCGTTTATCACGATTGTACCCAGTTTGATGAATTCCCTCAAAGGCTATCTGCCGGCCCTTATCAATACGACCCGGAAACAGCAGGAAATAAATGAAAACAATTTCTCCCTCCTGCTCACCGTCGAAAATACCGAAGCCCTGTCGAATACCCTGAAGCTGCCCTTCACCCTCGTGCAACCCGGACGGATAACCGGTTTTTACAACAACCGTTTCAACAAGTTCCGTTTCGAAGCCTGGCTGCCGCAATTCTCTCTGGGGAAATCCAAGTTCGAAGCAGGCCACCTCTCCGTCGACAATCCGGTTGACAAGGTCAACCTGCAACTGCACGCCATCAATTATAACGATAAGGGGCGGCGCAATTATCTCGATCTGAAAGCAGACGCCAAGGAAAACGTCGTCAATACCCTGATCGGGTGGGCAAACAACAAAGAGAATCTATTCAAAGCCGACCTTTCGGCTTCGGCCCGTTTTACGGAAGAAGAAAAAGAAAAAGGCCCCTCCGCGCTCCGGACGGAAATAACCCTCCATCCCAGCCCGCTCGTCATCAACGATACCCTCTGGCAGATCGAACCTTCCAACATCACGGTACAGGAGGGCAAAATTGCGATAGACAATTTCCGGATAATGCACGAAAACCAATTCCTCCACTTGGACGGCCTCGTCTCGTCAGACCCGGCCGATACCTTGCATATGGATTTGAACAAGATCGAACTGAAATATATATTCGACATCCTCAACATCCCCGTCTTGCAATTCGGCGGCAGCGCGACGGGCAAATTCAACATCAACGACGTATTCGGCAGCCGCATGCTGAACACCGATTTGGAAGTACGGAATTTCTCCTTCAACCAAGTGCCTCTGGGACGGCTGAGCCTGTTCAGCGAATGGGACGACGCCCAGAAAGGTATCCTGATGCTGGGCAGCATTTACAAAAACGACAGCACCTGGACCGACGTCAGCGGCTATATCTTCCCCGTAGGCTCTCACGCCGGCTTGTCCCTCCATTTCGATGCCAACGACCTGGATATAGCCTTCCTGCATCCCTTCCTCGACAAGGTGGTGAAAGGTATCCGCGGCCGCGGATTCGGACACGTTCATCTGCACGGCCCTTTCAAAGCGTTGAACGTGGAAGGAAACGCTTTTGTACAAGACGGCGGCTTGGGCATCGAATTTCTCAATACCTATTACACCTTCTCGGATTCGGTTCATCTCGACACCACGTCCGTAAAGCTGCAAAACGCCACGCTGGCCGACAAATTCGGAAATACGGCGAAAGTAAGCCTGGATTTTCACCATAAACATTTTCACGATTTCGATTTCCTGGTAGATGTAAAAGCAAACCGGATGCTGATGTACGACGCGCCCGAGAAACAGAACCCGCTGATTTTCGGAACGGTGTTCGGAAGCGGCTCGGCACGGATAAAAGGCAACGGCAACCTGGTAGACTTCGACATCAATATGCGAAGCGAACCGAAAACCTCCATCTATCTGAATTTCATGAACAACAACAAAGCTGAAGAATACGATTTCATCACCTTTGTAGACAAACGCAAACTGGCGCCGGCCGACTCTGCGGCATCGGCCGACTCGCTCCGGATACTTCCTTTGCCCGCCGACGAGGGAGCGGAGCTCAGAATGAATTTCCTGGTCGACATCACGCCCGAGGCCAATATCGAACTCATTATGGATCCAACGGGCGGCGACCGCATCAAAGGCAACGCCAGCGGCAGCTTGCAAGTGCAATACGGAACGAAAACCGATCTGAAAATGTACGGCGGGGTAAACATCGTGAGCGGCAGTTACAACTTCAGCTTGCAGCAGATTATCCACAAGGAATTCAAACTGCGGGAAGGCAGCATGATCGATTTCCGGGGCGATCCGTTCAACGCCAATATGAACATCAACGCCATTTACAACCTGACGGCCAATCTGAGCGACCTCGATCAGGGCTTGCTCACCGAAAGCCCCCGGGCAAACGTGCCCGTCAACTGCGTGCTGAAACTCGACGGCATGCTCCGAAGCCCCGCCATCTCGTTCGACCTGGAATTGCCCGGTTCCAACGAAGAATTGGAAAGACAGGTAAAAAGCCTGGTGGATACGGAAGACATGATGACGCGGCAAATCGTTTACCTGCTGGTGCTGAACAAATTTTACACCCCCGATTATACCAACGGGTATCGTTCGAACGACTTCAACGCGGTAGCTTCCTCGGCCATTTCTTCGCAATTGTCGAGTATTTTGAACAGCTTTACCGACAAGGTGCAGATCGGCACGAACATCCGCGCCGGGCAAGACGGGTTTGCCGACAATACAGAGGTAGAAATGCTGCTGTCGAGCCAATTGCTCGACAACCGGCTGTTGATAAACGGAAACTTCGGATATAAGAACAGTTACCTTACGGCACAAAAGAACGTATTCGTAGGTGAGTTCGATTTGGAATACAAACTGACGAAATCGGGAGAAATCCGCCTGAAAGCCTACAATCATGCCAACGATATGTACCAATATCTCAAGCAATCGCTCACCACGCAAGGAGTAGGTATCATGTTCAAGAAAGACTTTACCCACCCCTCCGAAATCTTCCGCCGGCGCAGGCGTACGTTTCTGCCCCCGGCCGCTCCCGATAGCGTGCCCGCATCCCCGGCGACAAGGGCGACGGAAGAAATAAAACCGGCGCAAACCGGAAAAACCGAAAAGTAAACTTTCCGCCCCGGGCCAGCCCCGGGATAGGCGGATGACCGGCAAGGCGGCTTGTGCCCGGCCAAGGCCCTTTACGACGGGTCCCGATCGGGCGGCATTCTTTCCCTCGATCGCTCAGCCTCTCCTACCCCATCGCATCGATCAACTCGCCTACAGCCCGGTCGTATCCGGAAAGACACGTACTTTTCAGCACCTTTTTCCGAAGCCTTTTGTCTGCAGCGGGCAAAAGATAATCCCATATCGTTTTCAGCTTATCTACTAATTGCTTCTCGCCCCCCTCCAGACGCCCGGCATAACCTTCGGCCAGCAAGCGGTGGAAAAGCCGGAGACGCTCGCATTTTTCCTCTTTCTCCATCTGTTTTCCCTCCCGGTACTCCCAAGCCATCCAGGGAGAAGCCAACAGCCCCCGGCCTACCATCAGGCCGGCCACGCCCGGAAAGCCGGAAGCAACGGCTCGCATTTCTTCCGTCGAAGTCAAATCGCCATTATAAAACACCGGATGGCGGCAACCGGCCAGAAAACCGGCAAAACCCTCCCGATCTATCGCTCCTTTATACTGCTGGACGCCCAGCCGGGGATGCAAGGTAACCTGCCTGAGCGGAAGCGCATTCAACAGCGGCAACAAAGCCAAGGCCTCATCACCTTTCTCCCACCCTAACCTGAGCTTGACGGAAAAGGAAAGATTCGGAAACGACCTGATCGACCGCAGCACCGCTTCCGCCTCTTCGTAGCGAGGCAACAGCCCGGCCCCCCGCCCCATCCTGACCTGCTTGGGGAAGGGACACCCCATATTCAAATCCGCCTCCCGGTAACCGGCCTGCTCAAAGCGGGCGGCCAGGGCTGCAAATTCCCCGGGGGTGGCCGCAATCAACTGCGGGACGATTCTTCCCGCAGGGTTGGCCGCCGGCTCTATATCTTTCAAATCCTTGTTGCGGAACTCCCCTTTTTCATACCGTACGAAAGGAGTATAATACGCTTCTACCGCTCCGAAAGCCCGGGCATGCGCCTGGCGGTACACCGCATCGGTATACCCCTGCAAAGGAGCGAACTGCACAGGCAAAACGCGTCCGGACGGAAGACTGTCGCCGGCGGCCTCCCGCTCGTTTATCGTCAGGCTGTCGCTTCTCATCCGAACGTGGCGATAAAAAGAGACGCCAATCGTTCCTTGGCTTGCCGGAAGTCGACCGGTTCCCCCACTTCCTTTGCCAGGGAAGTGACTCCCTTGTCGGTAAAACCGCAGGGATTGATCAACGAAAAATAGTCGAGATCGGTCAGAATATTCAAAGCAAACCCGTGCATCGTCACATAGCGGCTGCTTTTCACCCCGATAGCGCATATTTTCCGGGCGCGCCCCGCCACACCGGCATCGAGCCAAACCCCCGTAGCGCCTTGCAATCGCTCTCCTTTCAACCCGTATCCGTCCAGGAAACGAATCACGATTTCCTCCAGCAACCCGATATACTCCCTCAGGCCAATCGACCATTGTTCCAGGTCGAATACCGGGTAGCCCGTAATCTGGCCCGGCCCGTGGTACGTAATATCTCCTCCCCGGTTGGTATGAAAGAAAGAGACACCCCGCTCGCGCAGCAACCCTTCCGGCACCAGCAAGTTTGCTTCTTTACCGCTTTTCCCCAAGGTAAGCACCGGCTGATGTTCGCAGAAAAACAACGTGTTTTGGGCTTCGGCTCTTTCGGGGCCTTCTTCCGCCGCGGCGTCTGCGCTTTTATCCCGCGTCTCGCCGCGAGAAGATTTGGCCGCCAGCAAAGCATCAAACACCGCGGTCTGCCGGGCCAATGCTTCGGCATACCCGATCTGCCCTAAATCGCAGAAACGAAATCTTTTTATCTCTTTTTCCATGTGCATCGATCTGTGAAGTTGATTCGTCAGAAAGATTTCAAAATTAGAAAAATAAAATCGAACTTAAAGTAGGGAAAACAAAAAAAGAAGAGAAGGCAAAATCCGTCTTAATTTATAACTTGGCGGCAAACAATGCCGCCACAGGATTGTTGTAGTATACATATCCGAGGAAAGGAAAAACGTATGGATCAAAAAATCAATACACTATGAGACGAAGAACAGGCTGGGCCTTATGCCTTCTCGGCATTCTCTGCTGGGGATACGCTTTAGCGGCCGGCCATATACATACAATAGAAGAGTCTGCTATGAACACAAAAAATCTGCGTGATATTTATCTGGCCGGCGGCTGTTTCTGGGGAACCGAACACTTTATGAAACAGATACGCGGCGTGAAGGCGACGGAAGCAGGGTATGCCAACGGAAACGTAGCCAATCCCACCTACCGCCAGGTATGCGACGGAAATACCGGATTTGCCGAAACCGTCCAAGTAACCTACGACCCCGAGGAAGTAACGCTTCCCCTGTTGCTGGATTTGTTTTTCCAGACAATCGATCCCACCAGCCTGAACCGCCAGGGCAACGACCGCGGCACTCAATACCGGTCGGGGGTATATTATACCGACAAGGCCGATGTGCCCGCGATTGAAAAAGCGATGCAAGCATTGGAAAAGAAATACAGCCGTCCCCTGGTGGTGGAGGTGAAACCGCTTGCCAACTTTTATCCGGCCGAAGGCTATCACCAGGACTATCTGGATAAAAACGTAGGGGGCTACTGCCATATCCGGCCCGAGTTGTTTGAAATGGCCCGCAAAGCCAATCCGCCTCACGCTTATAAAAAGCCCGACGACGCTACGCTGCGTTCTTCTCTTACGGCCGAGCAATACGCCGTGACGCAAAAAAATGCCACGGAGCCTCCTTTCCGCAATCCTTACTGGAACGAATTCCGCGAAGGTATCTATGTAGATATTACCACCGGGGAACCGCTCTTCATATCGACCGACAAATTCGAATCCGGCTGCGGCTGGCCCAGTTTTTCGAAACCGATCGACAAAGACCTGATCCGGGAGAAACGGGATACCTCGCACGGGATGGAGCGCGTAGAAGTACGCAGCCAGACCGGAGACGCTCATCTGGGCCATGTATTTACCGACGGCCCCCGGGACAAGGGCGGCTTGCGGTATTGCATCAACAGCGCTTCTCTACGTTTTATTCCCAAGGCCGAAATGGAAAAAGCCGGATACGGGGCTTATCTGCCGCTGCTGGACAAATAGTCTTTTTTTAACGCCTGTTGCCTCCCTCCGGCGGAGCAGCGTATTTCCGCTTTTTTAAGCCAAGCTATTTGTCCGGTCTGGAAACCGGCCCATCCCGGCAACCGGCCGACGATGGGCGAATCTGCCAGAAAAAGAGGTTTCGCCTCAAAAAGCCCGAGAGCGCATACTTTTCCATCCGAGAAGTTGTTATACATTTGCATCCGATTATAAATCAACACAAGATAAGATGAAAAAAAGAAACACGACGATCTGCATGCTGGCTGCTTTCCTGTTGATAGCCTGCCAAAGCCATACGAAACCGGAAAAAGCCGATGTCAATGCGCAGCCCAAGGAGCAAACGGCTGTCGCTTCGTCTCAAACGGCTATTCCTTTCACGGTAGCGGAAAGATACTTTCTTAAAAATAACGTCGGACAATTGGAAACTCCCGTCATCCGAACGGAAGAAGCCTTCCACGCCCTTTTCGGCGCGGCTCCGGTGATGGGTGAAAACGGAAAGCCCACGCCTATCGATTTCGCCACCCACTACGTCATAGCCGTAGCCAAACCGGAAACGGATGTAGCCACCTCTCTCGAACCGGTGAGCTTGAAAAGGAATAAGCAAGGCGATATTGTCTTTACCTACCGGGCAAAGAAGGGAGAAAAACAATCCTACACCATCGTCCCCAGCCTTTTAATTATTGTAGACAAATCGGAAACCGGAAACGTTGTCCTCAAAGAAATCGATTAAGGAAACGAGGTATTTTATCTATCCCTCTACCGGAAACCATATCGGAAAAAGAGCCGAAGATACGACTACGTTGTGAAGACCAATTAATAAGCGGTATATAGAGTTACCCCCAGCCTGCCAGGCAACTCTAAACCGCTTGCCGGCGCCCGGTAAGTAATAACACCTCCGGGGCCGGATATTTCAAGCTGAAAAAAAGAGGCTCGGCTTACAACCGCTTACGTGTACAACAAAAAACAAATCTCATTCCGCCGCTCAGACACCTCTTTGATTTCGATAAAATAGTTGGCGGCAATCCACCTGCATTTTATAAAATCATAGTCGTAAGCTTCGGTCAGATCAGTTATAAAGCTTTTTGCAAACTGGTTTTTATCCGGAAACAGATAGATGCGATCGCATATTTCCTTTGTATTGAAAGTACAGGTTACGGTCAACTCTTTTTCGTCAAAGCGGATTTCAATGGATTTCTCGCGGATATTTTTTTCATAGTAATCCATCAGGCAAATGGGAAAATCAGCATATTTACGCTTGACTTCTGAAAAAGAAAGAGATAAAAGAAGCGCCGACTCCTCACAAAAGCCGGCATAGCGTCCGTTAAGAACGCCTTTATATTTGTCCATACGATACGTTCCGTTTAGGCCCGGTCGACAAACCAGGCCGGATGAATAATAAAAACTACTCTCTTATTACCTGTAATACATAGGTTTATTTGTCTTGTAAGGTTAAGGCACAATACAAATAAGAACAGGAACGTAGCTACAAAGATACAAGGAAAAACTAAAAAAACGGCTTGATTTTTTCACAAACAACCGCTTTCAATTCGTTCAGAGTTGTTTTCGCCTATGCTTTGAGGGTCTTTCTTTTTTTGTACATTTGCCTATCCTGAACAGACCTGAAAAAAATGAAAAATTCGATAGCCTATTTACCCAAAGACAAGCAGGAGGAGCTTACTTTCCTGGTGCGTGAAGTAGTAAAGCGGTTGCCCCAGACCCAGTACATCATCCTCTATGGCAGCTATGCCAGGGATAACTATGTGCGCCGGGGCATACGCGTGGAAGAAAGCGGCATGCCCACAGTCAAGATTTCCGACTACGATATATTGGTTATCACCAGCGGCGTGAATACCAAAAAAGCGGAAACCGTCCTGGATAACGTGGAAGATCTGTTCTTTGCCGGAAAAGACTTCGACCGGGATACGCCCGTGCAGTTTATCAATGAGGATATAAAGACCTTCAATAAGTTTATTCAGCAAAGCAGGTATTTTTATACCCAGATCAAAGAAGAAGGCATCTTGCTATTCGACAGCGGCAAATACAAATTAGCCAG
>DBFWLD010000007.1:0-54071 GCA_048465615.1 Tannerellaceae bacterium | reverse complement strand
TGGATACGCCAGTCAGGGGCCACCGGGATATATCACCTTCAAGAATGGAATCAAACAGTTCTGGACACATTTTAAATTATTCAAACTTGTTAATGGAGATGTGTAGAAAGAGTAGCTCTTGAGAGGGGAAGAGAATACTTTAGGGTGATAAGTTTTGGTAAAGGAGGGAGAAGGAAATTTCGGAAGAAAATTCAGCCCGTTTTCCATAGGGAAGAATTCCGCAGGGAAGGACGAGCCGAACAAGACAGGGAAAAGAACTCCCTTCCCTGACCGGATGGAACTTGCTCTTTCTAAGAAAGAGAACTGCTTCCCACTGTGAAGATTGCCTGTTGTTTCCCCGCAACAACCGCTATGAAGATTGCCAGTTGTTTCCCCATAACAACTGCTATGAAGATTGCCTATTGATCCCTCGCAATAACCGCAGCAAAGATACCTTTACTACTTTCCCGCGGGAAAGGATTGCTTGCTCTCCCTCCCAGGAAGCAGGGCTGAAACGAAACCATCAGTTTTCTCCTTCCAATTCCCCTTTCAGCATCCGGCCGGCTATACGCGCCGCTTCGGCTACATATTTCCCGCACGGGCGGCGGCCGTAATAAGCCTGGGTACGTGCTGCAGGAGCCGGCGAAGTAGTAGCCGCGTCTTCGGGCGGAAGCAAGTTGCGGCAGATGATAGACTGATGCTTCTCCTTGAAAAGCGCAGCCATTTTCTGCACCATAGCATAATTCCGTGTCCGGGCCTCGTGGTCGGTCGTGTCGAATACGGGATAGCGGAAACCGGCCAACATCGCCATCGCGCTCACCGTTCCGCATACCTCCCGCAGCCGCCCGACGCCTCCGCCGAACGAAACCGACATCTTCTTAGCCAGCTCCAGCTCCAATTCCAATACATCGGCATAGGCCAGAAAAACCGATTGCGAGCAATTAAACCCCGCCTCGAAATTATCTACCGCCCTGGATACGCGTTCTTCCAAGTCGAAATTTTCCATATAAGAGTAGTCTTTATAAGCGTAACTTTTCCCTATTCGCAACAATAATCCACACATGCCCGGTCGGCCTTTACCGGCCCGATAATTCCCTTGGCCACCGCCACATGCTCGGGATGATTGGCATATACAGCCACGTCTTCCAGCGTATCCAACTCGGTGGTGAGAATCAGATCCCAGGTTTCCGCGGGATTGCAGTTGAAATCCACCCGGATGCTGCGCAAGACGTCGATTTTATCAATCAACGATTCCAGTTTGTCTTTAATTTCCAGCAATTTGGCCTCTTTTGCGGCCGGCGTGTCAAACGTTGTGAGTTTGAACATTACAATGTGCCTGATCATAGTCTTCCTATACCTTATTATATTATATATACTTTTCTTCCAGATACGAATCCTTGTAACCCAGGAAATAGAGGATACCGTCGAGGCCGATCGTGGAAATCGACTGTTTGGCCGTTTCCTTTACCTTAGGTTTGGCGTGGAAAGCGATACCCAGCCCGGCGATGCTGATCATCGGCAAGTCGTTGGCCCCGTCGCCCACGGCCACCGTCTGCCGGATGTCCACATTTTCCACCTGCGCAATCAGGCGCAGCAATTCGGCTTTGCGTTTGCCGTCGACAATATCGCCCACATGGCGACCGGTCAGCTTGCCGTCGACCACCTCCAACTCGTTGGCGTATACGTAATCTATATTGTATTTCTGTTTCAGATAATTGCCGAAGTAAGTAAAACCTCCCGATAAAATGGCGATTTTAAACCCTACCTTTTTCAGTATACGCATCAAGCGGTCTACCCCTTCGGTAATCGGCAGGCTCTCGGCAATCTCCTGCATCACCGATACGTCGAGCCCCTTGAGCAGCGCGCAACGTTGCCGGAAACTTTCCGTAAAATCGATCTCTCCCCGCATGGCCGCTTCGGTAATCGCCTTCACTTCGTCGCCTACGCCGGCCCGGATGGCCAGCTCGTCGATCACCTCTGTCTCGATCAGCGTGGAATCCATATCGAAGCAGATCAGCCGGCGCATCCTGCGGTACATGCTTTCTTCCTGAAACGAAATATCCATCTCCTGCTCGGCCGAAAGCTTCATGAAATCGGCCTTCATCTGTTCCTTGTCGCGAGGCGTGCCGCGTACGGAAAACTCCACGCTTGCCTTGGGCGTACGCGCGTTCTCGTCGAGCGGAATACGTCCCGTCAGCCGTTTGATGTCGTCGATATTCATATCCTGCTCGGCCACGATACGCGAGATGCCGGCAATTTGTTTGGCCGTCAGGCGGCGTCCCAGAATGGTGATGATATACCGGTTCTTGCCCTGCATGCCCACCCATTGGCAATAATCTTCTTCCGTGATGGGATTGAAGCGGATATTCACGTCGAGTTCATAGCTTTTGAAAAGCAATTCTTTCAAGATATTGCCCGAATTGCCTTCCGTGCTCTGAAACAAAATACCCAGCGAGAGGTTATTATGAATATCGGCCTGGCCGATGTCGAGGATGACGGCATTGTTTTTAGCCAATATCTCCGTCAGGGCCGCCGTTACGCCCGGCCGATCCGTTCCGTTTATATTAATCAGGATAATTTCGTCTTTTTGTGCCATATTTGTGTTATTTGTTATCTAAAAAAACGAAGATAGGCGGCACTTCGGCATAGACAAACAAGTTTGCTCTGCGCTCAGTTTGCACTATCTTTGTAAGGCAAAAGTACATAAGAAATATGGGAAAACATGACAATATATGAACTATTTTACTTATATTTGTTTTATCGATAAGTGAGCATTGTTTAACGTAGAACCTGGCATATTTAACAAGTCCTGACCGGCAGGCAAACACAATGAGAATTCAATTTGAAATTAAGGAAAAGTTGCCCGACATTATGGCTGAAATTTTGCATTCGGACAAGTGGTTGACCATTGCAAACGAAGTGGAGCAAGGACCGCGCAGAGTGATTATCAAAGATCCTTATTTCGATTCCGAAGCGACCGTCGATATTTGGGAAAAAGAGATTCACATCACCACTGCCTGGTCGAATTATACCTACCGTATTTATACCCAGGGCGACGCCGTATGGTGCGAATACATCGGGGCCTACCGCGGGTTGCTGGAACAAAACCTGCTTCCCTCGCTTACCCCCAAAGAAAATATCCTCGATTCCCAGGTACTGGGCAGCTCTCTTTTCGGCGAACGCCAGGAGACGCTTCGCAATTACAGCCAGGAGAACCTCAAACTCAAGAACTTCCGTCGCGACAACTTCGAAGGCGAAGGATATAAAACGTCTGCGCAGGATCATCCCAAGGTAGTATACGACGAGTTTATCAAGGAAGGAATCCCCATGCCCCCTTTGGAAGACAAAAACAAAAAATAATAACTGAAGTATATCCGGCGTCTCCACCTCTCGAAGGGTCCGTCCGCAGGGAAAGGTCTCTTCACCCCCGGTGAGAAAGGATAACCGAGATACACGCGAAAAGCCATTTCCGCACTCCCTATCGAGGGGAGGAAGAAATGGCTTTTTCGGCTGTTGAGAGGAGAAGGGCCAAGTTTCCCACCCCAAGCCCGCTTCTCTAAAGAATGAGTTTTGATGCCCCGGCCGTTATTTGCCGTCGCGGGATATATATAATGTATAGGCCGCCGTCAGTTCGTCGAGCCCCACATCCAGCAATTGCATCTCTTTGAAAAGCGCCGGCAACGCTTCCTCCACAAACAAATTATGGCGCATCCTGCGAATCTTTTCCTCCGCCCCGGCCGACACGAAATAACCGATACCCCGCTTGTTATAAATAATATCGTGCGCCTGCAACCGCTCGAACGAACGCATCACGGTATTCGGATTCACCTCCATCTCAACCGCCAGATAGCGAACCGAAGGAATCCGTTCGTCGGCCTTGTAACTCCCGTCCAGAATCCGTTCGGAAATCCTTTCGGCTATCTGGATAAAGATCGATTGATTATTCGAATAGTTCATCTTAGCTCCTTTCTTCTGAAATTGAGATAACCGGCATACAACACAACCAGCGTGAGCAATACCCACACTACGTCGATATAGGTAGCTACACCGTGCAAAGCAGACGCAAGCCATTCCTTATCAGACATATATTCCACCATCTTCCGTATCCCTTCGTGCAAATAACGTACCGAAAGGTAAAGAATGCCTACCATACCGGCGGCTACGGCCGCCAAACTACCGATCCATAAGGCAAACGCATGCTTTTTAAACCGGATATAAAAATAAAACAGCCAGGAAGCCATAAACCCCCCGAAAGCCAGGCCGCGCGAAGGCGTATAAAGCATCTCCCAATCCACCATTTGATAACCGGGAAAAATCAACCCCCAAAGCCCGATAGAAAGCCAGAAAAGCCCGATAAAAGCCGCCAGGAAGAAGACCCCTTCCACTAAAAGCGTTCCGTATTTCTCTTGAGTGCTGGCCGGAAGCGTCCAATACAGCCCTTTGGGATAATGCACCTGGCGTCCGGCATACCGGCAGAAATAAAGAAAACTCCCCAGCAACCCCAATACATAAAAAGCCATCTGTTTGTTAACCAGGTTCATTCCCCCCGTGCGGGTAGAAATCCACATAAAAGGAACCAGGGCCAGCAGGTAAGCTCCCACAGCATAAAAAATACTTTTCTTGTGCTCGATCCAATCCTTGCGAAGAAGCCATTGGATACGTTGTAAACTAAAATATCGGTTCATGGCAGTTAATTTTTTTCAGAAAAGATCGCTCGGATCTCTTCCGGACGGCTGATAGCCGCGTTAAACAATAATTCCAGCGATACGGGCGTTTCCTCGCCGTTTTTATTTTCTCCTACGCCCATAAGTCCGTAAGGGGTGGGTTCGGTATACAATACCTGCTCTTCGTGGGGAGCCAGCCTGAAGAATAAGCGTTCGGCTATGGCCGGCAACGGCTGATTCAGCAAAATACGTTTGTCGTGCAAAATCACCACCGTATCGATCAGGCTTTCCAGATCGCGCACCTGGTGGGTCGAGATCACCACCGTCTGCTCTTCGCCGGTATACATAGCCAGCAGTTGGCGGAATGTAGTTTTCGAAGGAATATCCAGCCCGTTGGTAGGCTCGTCCATCCATAAAAACGGCGTATGCACGGCCAATGCCAGCGCGATGGCCACTTTTTTCTTTTGTCCGAGCGAAAGGTTTTGCAACCTGGCCGCAGCATCCACTTCGAAGGCGTCGAGCGAAGCCCCCAGTATTTCCCGGCTGAAAGTAGGGTAGAAGGGAGCATACATTTTCAAATACTCCCCGGCCGTGACGTCGGGCAGCGAAATCTCTTCCGGAAGGAAAAACAGCTTTTGAAGAAAATCCGCCTGCCGCATAGCCGGGTTCTCCCCGCCGATCCGGCAATCGCCCTTATCGGGAAAGAGCAGCCCGCTCCACAATTTGAGCAGCGTGGTTTTTCCTTCTCCGTTTTTCCCCAATAAACCGTAGATACGGCCGGGTGTCATTTCCAAATCAATCCCGTCGAGCACTGGTCGCTGAGGTTGGTAGCCGAAGCTGAGGTTGCGAAGTGTAATCATATTATTCACTTGTTTTAGTGTGTTAGTTTAATAGTACACTGCAAATATAGAGTATGTTTTCGGATAAACAAGCGAAAAGCGCTTTATTTTTTCTTTTTCTACCCAAAGAAATAAATAGGGCGAGGGGCAAAGCAAGTGAGAGGAAGAAAAAGGCCAGCTTCAAGGCTAAGAATAGCTCCGGCGGCTGCTCGGCCGGTGTTCCGCTCCCCCGGTAGGGTCGGATAGGCTACATTATTATATATGGAAGAAGCAGGTAGCTATGCCCGACCATTCCCGGACTGGGGGAAATGCGGCATAACCGGCCGTGATCCGGCTACCCCTTATTGTCATTTTTTTTCTCCGGCCGAAAACCGTTTTCATTTTCGTCGGCATAAAACCTAAAATCCATCGGCATGTAATTCGAATTGCATGCCGATGGATTTTCAATTTCATGCCGGTGAAATTCCGAGCCCTTTTCGATGAAAAATAAGTATCTGATAATCAGCTATATGCAGATAGCGTAGAAAAGGAGCTCCAATAGCCGGACTTATTGTACGATTTAACATTTCTCTTTGCATGAAAAAGGGCCGTTCGCCCTCCGTTCGGCCAGGAAGAAGCAGCCCGGTTAGTTGCTGCATGCCTCTTCCTGCCTTTGAAACCTAAAGCGGTTTGCCGGCCAGACGCAGCAGGAGCAAATCCGGTCGGTTTTAAGCAAGGAAAGCAAATATTCCGCTCCGGAAAGCCGGCAAAGGGAGAAAGAATGAAGAAGAAATAGAAGAAGAAGGAGAAGCGGGAGTAGGAATAAGGGGGCTTTTCTTTTCGGATCATGTAAATGAATGTTAATATTATGCTGTAAAAACAGCTAATTTTTACCCCTAAAATGCGGTAAAACATATAAAAAAACTTGCAAAAACGCAGAAAAGCGTTATATAATTTGGTCGTAACCAAACTTTACCCCTATCTTTGCCACCGTCTAAAACAAGGGAACGCCTCCTTAGCGAAGGAAAGCACCTTGTTTACTATCCTGAAAATCAGGAATCGGATAGGGCAGACGTTGGAAGGAAAGCCGCTTGCAGACCGGCCGGTATTCCGAAAGAAGCCATATACCGATTAAGTTTAACGTAAAAATGACATTATGAAGGTTAGAGCTTATGTTCTCATTGTTTCGGTTGCCTTGCTTGCCATGTCGTCCGGAACAAAGGATGCGAAGCCGACGGAAGGGTTGAACCCCGGCGATTTTGCTCCGAGAATAGAGTTTTTGGAAAACGACGGAGAATCCGTTAGTTTCCGCAACCATTCGGGACGCTACACCTTGCTCAATTTCTGGGCTGCTTACGATGCGGAATCGCGAGCCGGTAACGTCCGATTAGCGAATGAGGTTAACAAATTAGGCCCCGACCGTGTGGCCATGTACGGTGTTTCGTTCGATAAGAACCAATCGGTTTTCGAAGAAACGGTAAAAGCCGACAGGCTTCAAGGTACCATCCAGCGGTTCGAAGGGCTCGGCGAAGAGTCGGCTTTATACAAGAAATTCGGTTTGAAAAAAGGATTCCGCAATTTCTTGATCGACGACAAAGGGGTGATTATAGCCTCCGACGTAACCCCCGGAAAGCTGGCCGAAGTGTTGAAAGCGATTTAATCGACAATTAGTATTCAAAAAGCTGTTTTTTCCTATGCTGTAGGAGGAAACAGCTTTTTTTATGTTTGCTTCGGCCGCAGGGAAAAATGCGTATTTTTTCGTATATTTGCCCGCATCTACTAATAATCTTAAAAAACACAAAGAATGTACAAACAGTTTATGGCAACCTGCGCCTTGGCAGGCGCCTTGGGATTGGCAGGATGCTCCTCGTCGCCCTCGTCGACAAAGGAGGTATCTATTTTGCCGAAGCCGAAAGCAATCGAACTAACCAACGGACAGTTTACCCTTCGCGACGGCATGACGATCGGCGTGGCCGACGAGCAATTATTGCCCGCCGCCGAATACCTGGCCGGATTGCTGGGCCGGGCTACCGGTTATCAGTTCCCCACGGCCGTGGCCGACGGAGAGTTGACATTGGCCGTGAGCGACGTGCAAGGCAATGAAGGAGCTTATACGCTCGAAGTGACGCCCGAAGGCGTTCAAATCAAAGGAAATTCGTACGGCGGGGTAATTGCCGGCATCGAGTCGTTGCGCCAATTGCTGCCGGTCGACATCGAATCGGCCGAAGTGGTGAAAGGCGTAGACTGGAGCGTGCCGGCCGTCAAGATAACCGACACGCCCCGGCTGCAATGGAGAGGATTGATGCTGGACGTGTCGCGCCATTTCTATACCAAGGAAGAGGTAAAAGAATTGCTCGATATGATGGCGCTCTACAAACTGAACAAATTCCACTGGCATCTGACCGACGACCAGGGCTGGCGCGTGGAAATCAAAAAATATCCTTTGCTTACCGAGCGGGGCGCCTGGCGCACGTTCAACAGCCACGACCGCGAGTGCATCCGGCGGGCAACGGCCGAGGATAATGCCGACTTCGAAATTCCGGAAGAAAAACTTCGTATCGTGCAGGGAGACACCCTATACGGCGGTTTTTATACCCAGGAAGATATAAAAGAGGTGGTGGCCTATGCCGCCCAGCGGGGCATCGATGTGATTCCCGAATTGGATATGCCGGGCCATATGCTGGCCGCTGTCAGCAATTACAAGGGGGTATCCTGTTCCGACCAGACAGGATGGGGAACCATTTTCTCGTCGCCCGTTTGTCCGGGCAAGGAAACCGCTCTGGAATTTTGCCGCAACGTATATAGCGAAATCATTCCGTTGTTTCCTTATAAATATGTACACCTGGGAGCCGACGAGGTGGAGAAAACCAACTGGAAGAAATGCCCGGATTGCCAGAAACGCATGCGCGACAACAATCTGAAGACGGAAGAAGAGTTGCAGGCTTGGTTTGTGCATACGATGGAAAAATTCTTCAATGAAAACGGCAAGGAGATGATCGGCTGGGATGAAATCCTGGAAGGAGGGCTTTCTCCCACGGCTACCATCATGTGGTGGCGGAGCTGGCACCCTCAATCGGTACCCGTAGCTACGGCCCAGGGCAACCACGCCATCATGAGCCCGAATGCGAATTTCTATTTCGATTACGAGCAGGACAAGAAATCGCTCCGTGGCGTATACGATTACGAGCCGGTAATCGACACGCTCAGCGCGGCACAGCAGGCTTTGATTCTGGGCGTACAGGCCAATCTGTGGTGCGAATGGATTCCTTCGCGCGAGCGGATGCAATATATGATCATGCCGCGCATGCTGGCCTTGTCGGAAGTAGCCTGGCTGGAACCGTCGGCCAAGAACTGGGAAGATTTCCAGCAGCGTATGGTGGCCCAACTGCCGCGTCTGGATCGGATGAATGTGAATTACCGGTTGCCGGATCTGGAAGGTTTTTACGAAACGAACGCGTTTATCGGCCAAGGGGAAGTGAATGTTTCCTGCCTGGCGCCGGATGCGGAAATACGATACACCACCGACGGCAGCGTGCCCACCTTGGAATCGGCCTTATATGACGGCCCGGTAAAAGTAAGCGAGACGACCGATTTTACGTTCCGTACCTTCCGGCCCAACGGCAAAAAGGGAGATGTTGTGAAGACGCGCTTCATCAAAAGCGAATGTTCGCCGGCCGTGGAAGCATCGCCCGCGCATACGGGTTTGCAGGCGGTATGGCATGAATTCAAAGGAAATGCTTGCGCCGGGATTGACGCGGCTCCGGTGAACGGAACTTATGAAATTCCGGACGTACGCATTCCGCAGGGCGTGAAAGGGAATATCGGCCTGGTGATCTCGGGCTTTTTCAACGCTCCCTCGGACGGGATTTATACATTCCGCCTCTTGTCGGACGACGGTAGCTGGCTGAAGCTCGACGGCGAAATGGTGATCGACAACGACGGCCCCCACGCCCCGCGCGAACTGACCGGCCAGAAAGCTCTCTCCAAGGGCCTGCATCCGCTGGAAGTGAAGTATTTCGACCATAACGGCGGAACCTTGCAACTGGTGGTATTAGGCCCCGACGGGAAAGAGATCGCTGCGGAATCGGGTATCTATGCGTATTGATCGGCAACGGTTCCTCGGATAAAAAAAGAGGTTGTGTCCTTTGACACAACCTCTTTTTTTATCTTTTCCATCCCGGATCGCAGATAGGCTGCATCTGCCTGATGGGCAAACGCAGGTGTTTCTTATTGGGGAGAATATTTTTTTCCTTCCGACATGCCTTTCATATGGCTGAATAGGACATAATAAATACTTCCTTGAAAAAGTTTTTTATCATAAGGTCTGAAAAAGCGAGAGAAATCAAGTTGGGAAAATTCATTTCCAAATTGAAAGAGCTGCTCTTCCCATTCAAGCATATAGGGTTTGTTTTCGGTAGGGAATGCTACGTAAAAACCATATGCTTTCAGGTCTTTATCCAGATAAAAGCGGTAGGTGACATCATCCAATATTTTTTTGTTGGCAGGTAGTAAATGCTGGAAGATACGTTGAAATAAGTCGTTTTGGATATGTATTAACTCTTTATAATTCATGAAGTCATAATACGGATCGAAGGGTTCCGTTCTTTTAATCATTTTAAGATTTTTAACATAAAATAATGTCGAATATTTCAAATCTTTTATGCTAAAATGGGTAGTTTCAGTTTGTGCATGTAAGGATAGGCAAACGAAACAGAATCCTAGAATGATGTATTTTGTTCTCATGCTCTTAATTATTAAAAGATTATTATATTACATATGTTCGGGAATAGGTTTATTGAAAAAATGTAGAATAAGTTGTGGACGGAAAGTACTTTGATTCGTCCCTTTATATCCTTTCCAACTCTCGCACATAGCGTTAAATTCGGAAATTTGCGAAGGTGGAAAAAATCGGACTGAATAAACATTTTCATTTATCCATTTTTTATAGCTCTCTTCAAAAACTGGGTCTGGATCACTATAAGTCGGTAAATACTCCACACCTGGATAAGTGCAAATATAAAATTTATGCGCTAAATCGTAGAATACTTTCACCTCAAATTCATAATTTTTATACTGTGAATCCATAGTATTACCATAAAAACACTGATGTTGGGCCGCATGCAACATTTCTTCACTAAATTTATAAACACTAAAGCTATCATCATCTTTTAGATAAATAGTCTTAGTAGCCTTGTCATAATAAGGTTTATCAATATCTGGCTTGAGGACAAACCTTATCTTTACATGATTTTGCAACATAAGGTTAAAGACTTTTTCATAAATTTCTCCTTGCTGATAAAAACGGATAAGGGCGTCATTCAGTTTACTTTTAAACTCCAATTGGGGTGTAGAGCCTTCAGCATAAAATTTTTCTAATTGAGAATAATTGAAATCCGCAGTTGTTCCCGGACGCCATCCGCTATCACCGCTACCACCTGATCCACCTGTGGAAGGATAATTTCCCGGATAATATTCTCCGCTCCCCAAGGCGCCGCCCCCTGAACCCTCTTCCACCCATTCTGTCCAGCAATTCGTACCCTTATATTCTTCATATCCTCCAACATCTACAAAAGAATCCACACATTTGGTAACTGCTACTTTAGTATAAGGAGAAACTTCACCGGAGGGTGGGACTGGAATAACATCTGGCATAAAAATATCTTCAGTGGTACAACCATAGCATAGCAGACCCATTATCGATAAAGTGAAAAATGACCCACTGAGGAATGTTCTTTTGCTATATAATGGTTTAGGCTTTTGTAAAATCTTTTTCATTTTAATAATTCTTTTTAGTAAAAAGTATATTATATTTGAAAATTAAATAAGCCACACCACACATAAAAAAATTATCTTCCATTTAAATATACCTCGACACGTTTTCTCTCCGCGTTCGAGGTATATTTTTTCCTGAAAGACCGCCTTTTTTAAATTATCTTTATTCCAGGCGGCTTATCTGAGCGCCTCTACCTCTTCCGTACGGAGGGGAATTTTTTTGCCCAGCAAGCGGGCGCCGTCGGCGGTGATCAAATAGTCTTCTTCGTTGCGGATGCCGCTGAAATCTTTGTAAGTAACCAGCTTTTCATAGTTGATGAATTCCGTGAACTTATGCTGGCTGCGCCACAAATCCATCAATTCCGGAATAAAGTAGACCCCCGGTTCGATGGTCAGCACGAAGCCCGGTTCCAGCTTGCGGCCCAACCGAAGCGATTTACGGCCGAATTCCGTGCTCTTGGGCTGTCCGTCGTAACCTACGTATACTTCGCCCAGGTTCTCCATATCGTGCACGTCGAGGCCCATCATATGGCCCAGCCCGCAAGGCATGAACATGGCATGCGCCCCGGCCTTCACCGCTTCCATCGGGTCGCCCTTTACAAAGCCCAGGTCTTTCAAGCCTTCCATAATCACCCGGCACGACAGCTCGTATACATCCACAAACGGAATGCCCGGACGAAGAGCCGCTACAGCCGCCTCGTGCGCCGCTACCTGAATATCGTAAATATCCTTCTGCCGCTGGGTAAATTTGGAATCGGCCGGAATCGTCGACGACATATCGCCGGCATAGCCCATTTCCGTTTCCGCCCCTGCGTCTAGCAGCAACATATCGCCGCTCTTAATCAGGTGGCTATGGTCGTGGTTGTGCAAGGTTTGCCCGTTTATCGTGGCAATGATCGGGAAGGAAAGCTGGTAGTTGTTGGCCAAAGCCACTTCTGCTACGGCCGCCGCCACGTCGCTTTCGCGAATACCCGGACGAACTGTGCGCATAGCCGCCAGGTGCATATCCGCCGTTACGATACAAGCCTTTTCGATTTCGGCAATCTCTTCGTCGCTTTTGTAATTGCGCTGGTTGACGACGCCCATGATAAACTCTACCGACGGTTTTTCGGCCCCGGGCAGGATGCCGAGCCATTGGAACAGCTTAATCTGATGTTCGGCCCGGTAGGTGGGCAGGTAATGAACGGGCTGGCCTTTGGCCTGTGCGTTTTTCAGGTAGGTTTCGATCTCCTTGAAAGGCCGCACTTCGGCAATGCCGGCCGCTTCGCTTTTCTCTTTCAGCGTAGGCTGCGTGCCCATCCAGACAATGGCGTCGATAGTCAGTTCGTCGCCGAAGATGATTTCGCGGTCGTTATCGATGTCGATGATAGCCGAAAGGCCGGCATACGGCAGCCCGAAGAAATAGAGAAAGGTTGAATCCTGGCGGAAATGGTAGGTATTGTCCGCATAGTTCATACCGCTTTCGTCGTTGCCGAGGAATAACAGCAGACCTTTTCCGATGGTCTGTTTCAATTTGGCCCGCCGGGCCATATACGTGTCTTTACTGAACATAATGGTTAGATTTTATTAAATGGGAACAAGGATAACGCAAAACCGCCGGCGCCGGCAAGAAGCTCGACCGGGCCCAAGTGAAGGCTATCATCGTTTATTAGAGGCAAAGATAGAAATTAATTAACACGCCCGGGCTTTAATTGATAATTATTCTTTATATTCGTCCATCCGATTTCCCTGTGTAGCGGGGCGAAAGGAAGTTAACCGTCAATGAATACACCTATGAAGATTCGGCAAATACAGGAATTAACCGAGGCGACCGTCATTTGCGGCGCCGACCGGCTCGACGAAGAGGCAGCTTGCGCCTTTGCCAGCGACTTGATGAGCGACGTGCTGACGCTCGATTGCAACGGCGTGTTGCTGATTACCGGCTTGTGCAACCTGCAAACCATCCGTACGGCCGAAATGGCCGAAGTAAGTTTTCTTCTGTTCGTACGCGGCAAAAAAGCCACGCCCGAAATGAAGGAACTGGCCGGCGACAACCGGATGGTCATTCTCGAAACACCTCACTCCATGTATCACACCGTAGGCGAATTATATTGCCACGGGCTATTGCCCGTTTATTAAGGAGAGGAGGGAAGCTATGGAATTTAAATTCGAGCTGGAAGGCGGAAATTTCTCGAAAGCCGGGTACGCGTCGAGTCAGATTAAAAAAGTATTGAAACAACTCTCGGTAGATGCGCGCATCGTCAAACGCATCGTCGTAGCGTTGTATGAAGCCGAAGTAAATATTGTGGCCCATGCCTGGCGGGGCACGGTGCGGGCCGAGATAGACGCCGAAAAAATCGTGCTCGAACTTAGTGATGAAGGCCCGGGCATCGAGGACATCGACAAAGCGATGCAGGAAGGCTATTCCACCGCTTCCGAGGCAGTGCGCGAAATGGGCTTCGGCGCCGGCATGGGATTGCCGAACATGAAAAAAAATGTAGACGAACTAACCATCGACAGCCGGGTAGGCGTGGGAACCACCGTACGCATGACCACCTGGTTTGCCAAATAGAGGAGAAACGAAATGGAAAAGGAAAGGGAGAAATTCTATCATGCGCTTAAAATCGATGCCGGCCGCTGCATCGGTTGCACCCACTGCATGAAAAAGTGTCCCACCGGCGCGGTACGCATCCGCGACGGCAAGGCGAATATCCATAAGGATTGGTGCGTCGATTGCGGCGAATGCCTCAAGTCCTGCCCCACGGAAGCCATCTATGTAGAGCAAGACGACTTCCAGCGTATCTTCGATTATACCTGCCGGGTGGCCTTGGTTCCCACGGTTTTCATCGGCCAGTTTTCGAAATATACCACCGAGAAGGAGATTTTCAGCGCGTTGTACGAACTGGGGTTCACCCATGTATATCAGGTGGAATTCACCGCCGAGATGATTCACCGCGAAATGGTGCGCCAGATGGAAAACGCCGACGAAAAACCGGTTATCAGCTCGTTTTGCCCGGCTATCGTGCGGCTCATTCAGGTACGCTTTCCGGCCCTGGTCGACAATATCCTGCTGGTAAAAGCGCCTGTCAACGCTTCGGCCACCTACTACCATAAGGTACTGGAAGAAGAGGGCACCCCCTCGGAAGACATCGGCATTTTTTACGTAACCCCCTGCGCCGCCAAAATCGCCGCCTTGAAGAGCGCGGAAGGCTATTCTTCTACCATCAAGGGAGTAATCAATATGGATACGCTTTACAATAAGGTATACCATATTCTGCGCAACCGTCCGAAAGACATGCGTCCGGATTGCCCGCTTCCGCCGGCCCTGACGAAAAAAGAAATGCGCTGGAGCCAGACCGGGGGAGAGGCCAAACACTTTGCCGGCCGCTGTCTGGCGATCGATGAAATTCACAACGTAATCGACTTTCTGGAACGGATGGAAACGACCACCGAGGTAAGAAACGTGGATTTCCTGGAGCTAAGGGCCTGCGACCGAAGTTGCGCCGGCGGCGTGCTGGCCGTAGCCAACCGTTTCCTGGCAGCCGAACGGATTATGAAACGATCGATGAACCGCGATAAGGTTCCCCTTATCTACGCCCACGAAAACCTGGGCGCGCTGGCCTACCTGAAACAACGTATCTCCATCCGGCCTCTTCAACCCAACCCCAAATTGCTTTTCGACGGCCCTATCGACGAGGTATTGAGGAAAATGGAACAAGTGCGCCGCTTGATGTGCTACCTGCCGGGCATCGATTGCGGGGCCTGCGGCAGCCCCAACTGCCAGAGCATGGCCGAAGATATTGTACGGCACGAAGCCCAGTTCAGCGACTGCGTGTTTATGCAACGCAATATGGAAAAACACGGCAAGCTGGATCAGGAACATGCCTTCCGCCTGGTAGAAAAAACCTGGGGAAAAGATCGATTGAACAAAGACTGTTATAAGAAAGGAGCAAAATATGAAGGTCAGTGAGTTAGTAAACGACTTAGGGCTTCGCGTTTTCAGCAGCCCGGAAAACCTGTCGCGCCAAATAGAAGGAGGATACACCAGCGATTTGCTGAGCGACGTGATGGGGCATCTGGAAGAAGGCATGCTGTGGATCACGATGCAAACCCACCAGAACATAGTAGCCGTGGCCACGCTCAAAGAAGCGGCCGCCGTCTTGATCGTCAACGGAGCGTCGCCCGATGAAGAAACGCTGCAAAAAAGCCGCCAGGAAGGACTGCCGTTGTTAGGCACCGCGCTTTCCGCCTTCGAAGCATCCGGGCGAATCTATCAACGGCTGCAACAAACATGAATTACCGGGTAGACCTGCATATCCATACCTGCCTTTCCCCCTGCGGCGGCCTCGAAATGAGCCCGTCGGCGATCGTGCAGACGGCCCTGGCCCGCGGTTTGGACGCGATTGCCGTAACCGATCATAATACCACCTTGCAATGCCCTGAAATACAGACGTTGGGAAAGGAGAGGGGCCTGAAAGTCTTTGCGGGCGTGGAAGTGACTACCCGCGAGGAGGCCCATTGCCTGGTACTTTTCCCCACCGACGAGGCCCGGCTGTTTTTTCAAAACTACCTCGACGCCCATCTGCCTCACGTGCCCAACGACCCGATGCGTTTCGGCGACCAGGTGTGGGTGAACCGGGCCGACGAAATCGTGGGCGAAGCCCCCTATCTGTTGCTTTCCGCCCTCGACGAAGGTGTCGACCGGATAGCCCGCCTGGCCCGCAGCCTGGGCTGTCTGTTCGTGGCGGCGCATGTGGAACGGCCGGCTTTCAGTTTGATCGGCCAACTGGGATTTATCGATCCCTTTTTGCCGCTCGATGCCGTTGAATTTGCGGATGCCGGGCGGTACGAGGCTTTTGCCGGGCCACATCCTTATCTCAGGAAATACACCCGTTATACCGCCTCCGACGCCCACTATCCGTTTCAGATCGGTACGCGGCCTTCCGTTTTACAGGCAGGCTCGCTTACTTTCGAAAGCTTGCGCAAAGCCATGGCCGGCGAAAAAGGATACGCCCTGTTCGCCGAGCCGAAGCAAGATACTACATCCGGAGAGGCTGCCCGATCCGGTTTTTAGCAAAGATTCCCTAGCCATATGGACAACCTCAGTTTTCATATCACCGACATAAGCGCCAACAGCATCCGCGCCGGCGCCACCCGGATCGAAGTGGATATTCGGCAAACGCCCCGGACAATTACGATCCGCATCGCCGACGACGGTTCGGGCATGGATGCGGAAACGATCCGCCGCGTCACCGATCCGTTTTATACCACGCGCACCACCCGCAAAGTAGGCTTGGGCTTACCTTTTCTGATTCAGAATGCGCAGCAGACCGGCGGAGGGGTTACTTTGCGTTCGCAGCCGGGAAAGGGTACCGAGGTGACGGCCGAATTCAAAGCCTCCCATATCGATTGCCCTCCTTGGGGAGATTTGCCTGCCACGATGGCTTTTTTAATGGCCGGAACTCCCGATGTGAATATCTGTTTCACCTATCGGAAAGGAGCGGTTTCTTTTGCCTTATCTACCGCCGAGCTGAAAGAAACATTGGAAGGCGTGCCGCTCCACCATCCCCGCGTCATCAGTTGGGTAAAAGAACTGATCGAGGCGAATATTGCCGGAGAATAAAACGGCCCCCGGGAGGAAAGGAGGGGGCGAAGCGGAGAGGAGAAGCCGGAAAAAGCCGGGTGAGTAAAAGGAAAAAAAATACAATAAGCCCCGGCCGGAAGCCTCTTTCGGAGAGTGCTTTGTATCCGTTTGATTATCAACCTGATATGATCGCCTGAAAATACACTGCGAAGAAACGAAAATTTCATCGGCATGCAATTTCAATTTCATGCCGGTGTAATTCGGATTTCTTGCCTAGGGAACCCGGATTTCTTCGCCACGACTCTTTTTTACGGTAAAAAAATGACAATAAGCCCCTGACGTGTCTCCCGGTTTTTGAGGCGCGCGCCGTCTCTTTTCCCCAAACGGCGGCAGGTTGCCCCGGTCTGCCCGGGCAAAGCCTTTACGAAACCGGTTTCCTTAAAGTGCACGACCGCTACACCGTTCCCCGGTCGCAGGCTTTACGACCGGTGTGCACAAAGTCCGAAGCCGCCATGCCGTGCCCAAGCGCGACCCTTACGACCGGCCGGCCGTTTTCGACTTATAATAAGTATAGCGCTGCATCACTTCCTGCACGTAATTATACGTTTCCGAGCCACGCAAATAACCATGTTTGCAAACCGGGTCGTTATAATACTCGGGGTCGCTTTTCAGGCGGATATATTCGGCTACGTTATTATCCCATACCAAAGGATTTTTCCCGTACTTCTCGGCCAGACGCTGGGCATCGTACACATGGCCGATACCCGCATTATACGAGGCAAGGGTAAATTTCATTTTTTCCTCCGGATCGGTGATGCGGGAAAATCCCTGCCGGAAACGACGCAAGCAATCCACCCCGGTGCGAACACCGGTATCGGGGTCTTTCAACTCGTGGGGCGTCACCCCCAGCGCCTTTGCCGTATTAGGCATGATCCCCATCAGCCCCTCTGCCCCGGCCCACGACACCACCGAAGGATTGAAGCGCGATTCCTGATAGGAAATAGAGGCCAGAAGTTGCCAATCCCACCCGAGCTGGCCGGCATGTTTTTTAAATAATGCGTCGTAAGGAGAAATATGCCCGTTTTTTACTTCCGGCATATCGGCCGTAAACGGCTGCTTGCTTAATTCGAAATAACGCTTTACCGCCGCTTTGTAGGTATGCCTGCCCTTATTGTCCGACGCCCAATGGCGGATGGCTTCGGCCAGGAGCGGACTGCTTTTGCGCACTATCCACGACGAGCGTTGCAGAAAGCTTACTTTCAGGTCGGTATTGATATTCCAGAAATAGGTTTTATTCAGCCGGGCTATCTTTTCGTCGCTCACCGTATAAGGAATTTTCCCCAGCGAAACCATTTCAATCAGATCTTCCGAAGTAATCGAATCGTTCTCGGGCGGCAAAATACGTATACCGCCTCCCAGCTCCACATCGAGATTCTTCAGCCGCTCGGCATATTTGCTGTCGGGCTTTACCACGATTTCTTTCCCGATCAGCTCCGTTACGTCTTTCAGCAGGGTGTCCCCCTTATTGGCCCGTTGTACCAATACCTGGCCGGAAATGGCTTCCTGCCCGCAGTAAATCACCTGCTGGCGAAGCTGGTTGTTGTACACCACCGGATAGGCCACGATGTCGGCCGTGCCGTTTTCCAGCATTTCGATCATCTCGGCATTGTTTTTAGCTACCCGGATATTCAGTTTTAAGCCTAGGGAACGGGCGAAATCTTTCACCAGGTCGTATTCGTAGCCCATCGGTTGCATCTTATATTGGAAATAAGAAGTCGAACCGTACAACGTAACGGCCGTCAGCTCCCCCCGGGCCTCCAATTGGGGCAGGTCGATCGTGTCAGGCAGCACTCCTTCTTCCTTCGCCGGCCGGGGGCTGTGGCAGCGGCAAAGAAACAAAAGCAGGAAAAGCCAGAAGAAGTGCCTCACACTCATTATCTTAATTCTAAAAGTACGACGTTTTCCACATGGTGCGTATGCGGGAACATATCGACCGGTTGTACCTTTTTCACCGCATAGTGCGTATCGAGCAATTGCAAATCGCGCGCCTGCGTGGCCGGATTGCAACTTACATAGACAATGCGTCGGGGCCGGGCGAAAAGAATCGTGCGAATTACATCGTCGTGCATCCCGGCGCGAGGGGGATCGGTAATGATAACATCCGGACGGCCGTGTTGGTTGATGAAATCCTCGGTTAATATATCTTTCATGTCGCCGGCATAAAACAAGGTGTTTTCTATCCTGTTCAAAGCCGAGTTTACTTTGGCGTCTTCAATAGCCTCGGGCACGTATTCGATGCCGATCACTTTTTCCGCCTGGCGGGATACGAAATTGGCAATCGTGCCGGTGCCCGTATACAAATCGTACACCTTTTCCTTGCCCGTGAGCGAAGCAAACTCGCGGGCTACCTTGTACAAGGTGTAAGCCTGCTCGCTATTGGTCTGGTAGAACGATTTGGGGCCCACCTTGAAGCGCAGCCCTTCCATTTCTTCTACGATATGGTCGTTGCCTTTGAATACCAGCACCTCTTGGTCGGTTATCGTATCGTTGCATTTTCCGTTGATGACATAGAGCAAAGAAGTAATTTCCGGAAATTGCTCCGCCACGTGCGAAAGTAACGCTTCCCGCTTTTCTTTGTCCTCGTGAAAGAAAACCACCACCACCATCAAGTCGCCCGTAGAAGCCGTACGTACCATCAGCGTGCGGATAAAGCCTTCCTGCGCCCTGAGATCGAAAAAGGGATACCCTTCGTGGGCGAGGCAGAACTCTTTGATACAAAGGCGTATGCGGTTGGATATATCGTCTTGCAGCCAGCATTTGCGGATGTCGAGCACTTTGTCGAACATGCCGGGAATATGGAACCCCACACCGTCCATTTGCCGGAAAACGGCCTCGGATTTGATTTCTTCCTCCGTCAGCCATTTTTTATTGGAGAAGGTGAATTCCAGCTTATTGCGGTAGAAGGCGGTTTTGTCCGAACCCAGGATGGGAAGTATTTCTTCCATCTCCACCTTGCCGATGCGCCTGAGGTTGTCTATAACTTGCTTATGCTTGTATTTCAATTGTTCTTCATAGGGCAGATGCTGCCATTTGCAGCCGCCGCATACGCCGAAATGTTCGCAAAAAGGCTGTGCGCGCTGGGAAGAATAAGCGTGGAAACGTACTGCTTTGCCTTCGGCATAACTGTTTTTCTTGCGGGTTAGTTGGATGTCGGCCACGTCGCCGGGAGCGACAAAAGGAATAAAGATCACTAAATCGTCGACTTTTGCAATCGCTTTGCCTTCGGCGGCTACATCCTGGATGGTTACCTTTTCAAGAAGAGGTAATTGCTTTTTGTTTCGTGCCAATGTTTTTCTATCATTTAATATTTTCCTGGCGGCAAAGTTAGTGATTAATCCCTTAGGGAAAAAAGCTTTTCCGAAAATATAAGGCATCAAGCCTCCGGCAATCTCAACACCTCCGCTAAAAGTTTATTCTTCCGTAGGCTAAATCAGTCGGATGAAAACCCAATAAACAACTCGTGCAGGAGAAAAGGACTAGAGCAAACTTCTATACCTTAATATATGCTTGTCATTCAGATAAGGCAGTGTTCGCAAAAAGCGGATGCTGCTTTTGCTTTTTGATAACTCTTTGGCAATATGCCCCCCAGGATAGGAGGGGGAAGAAGAGGCAAACGGAAAATTTAAATTTCCGCACCCAAATGTACATATTTATTTCATACGAACCATGAAGAATGGTTATAAAACACATAATTTTATTAATCAAACTATGCAAACGGGTACGGGAAATAGCATATATTTGCACTATTGCAATGTAGAGATAGCAAAACTAAGATCTAAATTCAAATACTGTCGAATATGGAAAGAAAAAGAGTTTACACATTCGGAAACGGAAAAGCCGAAGGAAAAGCAGATATGAGAAATCTGCTGGGTGGCAAAGGTGCAAACCTGGCCGAAATGAATCTGATCGGGGTACCTGTACCTCCCGGATTTACCATCACTACCGAAGTTTGTTCAGAATACTATGAATTAGGAAAAGATAAAGTCGTCGAACTGCTGAAAGCCGACGTGGAAAAAGCCATTGCCAACATTGAAGAACTGATGAAATCGAAGTTCGGAGATGTGGAAAATCCGCTCTTGGTTTCCGTACGCTCGGGCGCACGCGCTTCCATGCCGGGTATGATGGATACCATTCTGAACCTGGGGCTGAACGACGAAGTAGTGGAAGGACTGGCCCGGAAAACCGGCAATCCCCGTTTTGCATGGGATTCCTATCGCCGTTTCGTACAGATGTACGGCGACGTGGTATTGGGCATGAAGCCGACCAATAAAGAAGACATCGATCCCTTCGAAGCTATTATCGAAGAGGTAAAAGAAGCCAAAGGCGTGAAACTCGACAACGAGTTGGACGTGGACGACCTCAAAACGCTGGTAAGCAAATTCAAAGCAGCCGTAAAAGCCCAGACCGGACAAGACTTCCCCACTTCGGCCTACGAACAATTATGGGGTGCTATCTGTGCCGTGTTCAACAGTTGGATGAACGAACGCGCTATTCTGTATCGTAAAATGGAAGGCATTCCCGCCGAATGGGGTACGGCCGTCAGCGTACAGGCCATGGTATTCGGTAATATGGGCCCGACTTCCGCTACAGGCGTATGCTTCTCGCGCGATGCCGGCAACGGGGAAGACCTCTTCAACGGCGAATACCTGATCAATGCGCAAGGCGAAGACGTGGTAGCCGGTATCCGCACCCCGCAGCAGATCACCAAGATCGGTTCGCAGCGCTGGGCCGAACGCGCCGATATTTCGGAAGAAGAACGCATAGAAAAATATCCTTCGATGGAGGAAGCGATGCCCGAAATCTACAAACAACTCGACGAGTTGCAGACCAAACTGGAAAATCACTATCGCGATATGCAGGATATGGAATTTACCGTACAGGAAGGTAAATTGTGGTTCCTGCAGACCCGCAACGGCAAGCGTACCGGCGCGGCCATGGTAAAAATTGCCATGGATTTACTCCACCAGGGCATGATCGATGAAAAAACAGCCCTCTCGCGCATCGAGCCCAACAAACTCGACGAACTGCTTCACCCCGTATTCGACAAGAAGGCGCAAAAACAAGCCAAGGTATGGGTACGCGGTCTGCCGGCTTCTCCGGGCGCCGCTACAGGACAAATCGTCTTCTTCGCCGACGACGCTGCCAAATGGCATGCCGACGGCAAAAAAGTAGTCATGGTACGTATCGAAACCTCTCCGGAAGACCTGGCCGGCATGACGGTAGCCGAAGGTATCCTGACGGCCCGCGGCGGGATGACTTCCCACGCAGCCGTAGTAGCCCGCGGCATGGGTAAATGTTGCGTATCCGGAGCCGGAGCTTTGAATATCGACTATAAAAACAAAACGGTCGACGTAGACGGCGTAACGCTCAAAGAAGGCGACTACCTGTCGATCAACGGTACCACAGGCGAAGTATACGTAGGCAAGGTAGAAACGCAAGCTGCCGAATTATCGGGCGATTTCGCCGATCTGATGGCCTTGGCCGACAAATATACCAGACTGCAAGTACGCACCAATGCCGATACGCCTCACGATGCGGCTATCGCCCGCGGTTTCGGCGCTGTCGGTATCGGACTTTGCCGTACCGAACATATGTTCTTCGAAGGCGAAAAGATCAAAGCCATGCGCGAAATGATTCTTTCCGAAGATGCCGAAGGCCGTAAAGCTGCTTTGGCCAAGATTCTGCCTTACCAGAAAGAAGACTTCAAGGGTATCTTCAAAGCCATGGCCGGTTGTCCGGTGACTGTACGCCTGCTCGATCCTCCTTTGCACGAATTCGTACCCCACGATATGAAAGGCCAGGAAGAAATGGCCGAAGCTATGGGCGTTTCCGTAAAAGAAATCCAGAAACGCGTCGAATCGCTTTGCGAACACAACCCGATGCTCGGGCACCGCGGTTGCCGTTTGGGAAATACCTACCCCGAAATTACGGAAATGCAGACCAAAGCTATCTTGGGAGCCGCTCTGGAACTGAAAAAAGAAGGTATTGAAGCCAAACCCGAAATCATGGTTCCGCTCACGGGCATTCTGTACGAATTCCAGGAACAGGAAAAAGTAATCCGCAAAGCCGCCGAAGAATTATTCGCTGAAATGGGCGACCGTATCGACTTCAAGATCGGCACGATGATCGAAATTCCGCGTGCCGCCTTAACGGCCGACCGTATCGCCTCTTCCGCCGAATTCTTCTCCTTCGGTACGAACGACCTTACGCAGATGACGTTCGGTTATTCCCGCGACGACATCGCCTCCTTCCTGCCGGTTTATTTGGAAAAGAAAATCTTGAAAGTAGACCCCTTCCAGGTACTCGACCAGAACGGCGTAGGACAGTTGGTACGCATGGCCACCGAAAAAGGCCGCGCCATCCGTCCGGAACTGAAATGTGGTATTTGCGGCGAACACGGCG
Organism: Tannerellaceae bacterium; assembly: GCA_048465615.1. Taxonomy (GTDB): domain Bacteria; phylum Bacteroidota; class Bacteroidia; order Bacteroidales; family Tannerellaceae; genus Parabacteroides. Next base: position 30,813 of record DBFWLD010000007.1, on the reverse strand, counting down.
GCGAACCCTCTTCCGTAAAATTCTGCCACAAAGTAGGCTTGAACTACGTATCCTGCTCCCCCTTCCGCGTGCCCATCGCCCGCATCGCCGCGGCCCAGGCAGCCCTCGAAGACTAAATGTCAGGTAAGTTAGAAGATTAAATATCAGATAATTAGGCTGGTGAACGGTGTAACGGCTGTTTACCAGCCTTTTCTTTTGATGGGCGTTCGGAGAGGAAAATGAGCAGAATACACCTAGTTGTTTACACATAGTTTACTATATTTGCATCGGGCGTTTACACTGTGTTTACACCTCATTTATAATACATAATGCTACTTTCAAAATTTGCGTAAGGCAACAACGCTCAGATGGCTTTTATCCTGTTTACATACGGATTACTCATAATCGTAAGTCTCTATCTGAAAACAGATAAAATGGTAGACAAAAAAGGGCTTTCTCGGTCGATGGATGTAAAAGATACTTCCGTCTTATCTTATTGTGCTAATTTCATCAACAAATACATAGATAGACTAAACCAAGAGGATATATCGGAGTGGACGGTAAAGGAAGTTGTGAACTTTTTGGAGAAAGGAGATGATGACGTCTGCTTTTCCGACTATGCTCGCAAATATAATCGGGAGATGTGTATCATTTTAAGACGCAAGCATATGAAAAATAAATATTTCATCCTGGCAAGCATGCTGATGCTGGGAGCATGTACGGATTTTCTGGATGAGAAATCCACCGGAACGATGTCTATCGATTCCGATTTGTCGAGTATAGAATCGTGCACGGCCCTGGCGAACGCGGTAAAGACCTTGCTGGCGGATGTTTATTTAACCTATGCAGGATACCCTGTGCAGGGGGGGGCGTCCTATTATGCCATTTCCGCCCCAAAAAGTCTGGAAGTCATCACTTCCGGTGCCTACGACTTATACCCGGAATATGCCGATTTGAGAAATCCTGCGAATAATAATAAAAAAGAATGTATCTTTCAGGTGCAATTCGCTACCGATAAAACGCATAACGATATGATACCTAAAGTACTGCCTCCCAAGTCGGATATTTCGGCCTATTCAAGCGAATACGGTTCGCTTGTTCCTACGAAGGAATTTTACGAAAGTTTCGATAAAGCGGACAAGAGGGCCCGCGAACGCCAATTCTTCTTTTCTTCCTATCCCGGCAATTCAGCCAAGCTCCCTGCTGACTCTCCGAAACTGGAAAAAGTGGATTTCGGCGGATTTTATATCTACAAATTTTTTGACGAAGAAGCTATCGTACACACGGCCAAATCGAATTTGAACTGGACACTCTATCGCTATGCCGACCTATTATTAATGTATGCCGAAGCCCAGGTAGAAGCCGACGGTACCGCCAACAACCAGGCTTTGGAAGCCCTCAACCGAATTCGTCGTCGAGCCGAACTTCCCGATTTTACGAATCCTGATAAAGGCGTATTCCGGAAAGCCGTATGGGACGAACGCTATTTCGAACTCTGTTTTGAAGGAAAAATATGGTTCGATATGGTCCGTACCCGTAAAATCCGCAATGATTTCGACGGTACCTACTACGACTTTTCCGGCTATCGAACCGTATATGGCAAACAATATACCGATCAGTTCCTACTGTTTCCTCTTCCTCAGCGAGAACTTAATGCAAATTCCCAACTCACTCAGAATAAAGGTTATGCCTATAGAAAACAATGTATTTTGATGTAACTCTCTAAAGATAAGATAAATACAGAGAGTATAAAAGATGCAGGTAACGATTTGGAGACGGAAGTCCTGCTTCGGGTTACACTGCTTTGCATAGTTTCAAATAACTCATATACAAATGTAGTCAATATTTGGAATATAGCAAAATATTCTGCTATTTATCTTTTTGTATAAATATGATTATTAACATATTAAGCATTTAGAGCATTACTTTGGATGTCTGCTTATTATAGAATAGCCGGGGAAAGTACCTCCGGCTATTTTTTTGTCCTCATTTGGCGTTTTCTGTCTTTTTTTGACGGTTGCTCAACGGTTGAGTAACCAATGACCTTAGAACAACTCCGTAATATTGCGCCATAAACGATAAAATCAAGGTCATTATGAATAATAGAAAAACTCTTTCCGGTGCCGGAGTTACCCACATGCTCAGCACCATACTTGCCAAAGTGAATAACATCGAGAAGCTACTTTCTCCTTCGGTTGAGAACATACCAGATAGTGAGATACTGGACTCGAAAGGCGTGCGTCTGCTGACAAAGATGTCGGACAGGACACTGCTTAGAAGACGTAACGACGGTACGCTTCCTTTTTATCGGGATAAAGGGAAAATCTATTATCGCCGCTCGGATGTCCTTCGTGCCGTATTATTGGAAAAAACAGAAAACTCTAAAAAATAAGCGTTATGAAAAAGATGGTTAAGATTGAAAGCAGTTCTTTCGCTGCACTTGTGAGAAGTTATAAGAAGTCATTGAACATGCTGGCTGTGTTGCAGCATATCTGTCAGGAGAACGACGTGGCATTGTCCATGTTGCCGGATGAAGTATGCGAGTTGATTAACCTCGATCCCGCTGAAATAGAAAAGCAGCGTTTGAGAGGTCGCCTGCGTTTCGCGGAAGAGGAAAACGGTACAAGACATTATTCGATTGTGGATATAATCAATCTCAAGGATGCCATTGATTGCAAGACCATAAACAGGCAGGTTGAAGAACTTTCCTTTGAGTAGGAAGAATGACGTAAGTGCTTCCCTTTACAGACAAGGGCACGGCGGGCAAGGTCGGATTTATCCGAGTGCCCGCCGTGCCTTTGTCCTTTCCTGAAAAGCGGCTCTTTGCTGTAACCTGCGGAAGTGGAGCCTGCGTAGCTTCCACAGGTTACAGCAATGTGCCGCGGGAAACTTTAGGATATTTTCTTCAGTTCCTTTGCGGGATTGATGATTTTCAGCGGAGGAACATGCCTTGCCCTACCGAGTGAATCCGGAATGACATCACTGCCGCTGACAAGTTTCGGTTCTTCGACTTCCGTTTTCTTCTCTTCTCCGCCTTCGTGTTTGTCCACCGGTTTAAGGGTTAGCTGTATTTTCCGGTTCAGTGCGGCAAGCTCTTCACCCAATTGTTTGAGTTCCGCTTCCTTCGGCCATGTATCTGCCACTATCTGCCGCAGGACCGGAAGGTCTTTTGACAACTCCGTATTGTCCTTCTGCCGTTTCTCTATCATGCCGGGAATACGTTCCAGGGCATTGATGAAATACATTACGGCCAGTTTCGGGTCTTTGGCTATATATCCGTTATGATAGGTATATTTGATGCCGTCCAGTCCCTCAACCATAAACTTGTTCTGCAAGGCTTGCGTGTCACCGTTGTAAGTCTTTTCGGTACGCACCAGGATGCGGAAATCGAAAAGAGTACCGATTTTCATGTAGTCGTCCTCCGTGCGGGCCTTTTGATTGATTGCGGCAAGCCGGTTGCCGAGTATTTCGATATTGTCCGAGTCTACACCATCCAGCCGTAAAGGATTGGGACGGTTTCCGGTTTCCGCGTCCACGGGAGCCACCTTGTTCAGATACTCCCAATCCCGGGTGAAGCGTCCGATAAAGACGTTGTTCTTTTCTATTTCCGAAGTTTTTTCATTCAACTTGCCTTTTGCATTCCCCTTGTTGCGGTGATATGCCAGCCTTTCGCTTTCAAGGACTGCCAGTTTCTTTTCCAGCTTTGTCTTCTCCAACAGGTCGTCATTACCCGAAAGAATAGCCACGTATTCACTGAAATGCACGCCCCCTCGTCAATGGTACGGGTAGCCAGATTACGGCTTTTAAGCTGGCTGATGAATACCTGTTTGTTATGCAGCAGGTTGAACTTGTAACTGTCCAGTGACTTCTCCACCGCATAGATAAAGCAGTCTACCTTGTTATCGGCGTATTGCTTGGCAATGATATTGCCTTTTCTTACCGCGCGTCCGTTGCGCTGTTCCAGGTCGGAAGGCCTTCAGGGGATGTCCAGATGATGGATGGCCACGGCCCGTTCCTGCGCGTTGACACCCGTTCCCAACTTCTGTGTGGAGCCGAAAAGGAAACGGATACGGCCGGAGTTCATGTTGCTGAACAGTTCCTTGCGTGCTTTGTCACTGTTAGCTTCCTGAATGAACTTTATCTGTCTTTCGGGGATATTATGGTCTTCCACGAGCTTGCGCTTTATCTCGCTGTAAATGTTCCACTGGTCGGGCTTATACGTACTAAGATCCGAAAAGATGAATTGTGTTCCCTTCTGGTCGAGATATTTATAGTAATATTCCGCAATCTTGGCCGCACAATGGGATGCCTTGTTTCCCAGACTGTCACCGTATTCGGGGTCTATCAGGCGCATGTCAAGCGACATCTTGTTTGAAAAGTTAGTTGCAATCAGCATTTTGGCCTTTTCCTCCGCTTCGGACAGAGGATCCCTGTCTATATAGGTGGCATCCCCGGTTTCGGCGAACTTCATCAGCTTGCGGATGAAAATCTCCTGCTGGGGAGTGGGCGGTATATGATAAAGCTGCTCGTTGAGTTCCGGCCTGTCAACTCCCACGTCCTTCGCTGTCTTGTAATCGGTAATCTCCGCATAGAAGTTGGCAAGTTCCGGGACTTTAATAAAATAGCGAAAACGCTCCTTCTGTACGATCTGGTTGGTTACGGAAAACTCGAAGTCCGTGCTTTTCTTTGCATATACAGCCGCCCAACCGTCAAAGCAGGTAATGCCCTGACATTCCATTTCTTTGGGTCGGAGGTATTTGAAAAGGAGATAGAGTTCGGTCAGGCTGTTGGAAATGGTCGTACCGGACAGGAAAGTGGCACCCAAGTCCCTGCCCGTGCGTTCCTGTATGGTACGGATAGCGAAAAGCAGGTTCATGGCTTTCATGCTTCCTTCCGGATTCCCAAGTCCGGAAACCCTTGCGTGGCGGGTGTTGAAGAGAAGATTCTTGAACGCATGCGATTCATCCACGTACAGGTGGTCGATGCCCATTTGTCTGAAATCCGTCACGTCATTCGTCCGTTCCTTTATCTCCTGATCCAGCTTTTCCAGTTTGGCCTCCAGGTTCTCCTTCCTTCTTTATCCAGCCGCTCACTTCATTGCCCTGCCGCTCGAATACAGCGAGGTTCTCTTCGATGCTGTTTATTTCCTGCGTATATATCTCCTGTTGTATTTCGGGTGACTGGGGGATTTTTCCGAACTGGTCGTGTGTCCGGATGATGCAGTCCCAGTTATTGTTCTTTATGTCATGGAATATTCTGACACGGTTCTCCGGGGTGAAATCCTCCTTGCCCGGATACAGCACCTTGGCGTTGGGATAGGCCCTCTTGAACGTGTCGGCTATGTCATGCACATTGCTTTTGAGTCCGATAATCATCGGCTTGTTTGCCAGTCCGAGACGCTTCATCTCAAAGGCGGCCGTACACATGATAAGGGTCTTACCCGTTCCTACGGCATGGTCGATTATCCCCCCTCCGTTCATTTTCAGCATCCACACGGCGTTCTTCTGGCTGTCATACAAGTCCGGTATGCCCAGTCCTTTCAGGTCGAGGAACGGGAAACTTTGCAGGGAGCCGTCGTAATCGGGACGTACATAGCAATTGAATTTGCGGTTATACATATCTGCAAGATGCTGCTTAAATTCGGGTAGCTGCTCGCTGAGCCACCCGGTGAAGGCCAAGCGTATCTCATTGATTTTGGCATCGGCAAGCTGGATGGCGTCGGCATCACGTACCTGTATGTCATTGCCATCCTCATCCTTCACCGTCTTGGTTATGTCGGGCACCGTATTATGCAGCGCGTGTTTGAGCAGGTCGTTTCCGTAATACCCTCTTTTCTCCCCTTTCACAAAATATTTGTCGGTGATGTTCGCATTGGTTCCCTCGAAGTTCACACTGAACTCGTCGATGGATTCCGTATAATGGATATGGGTCTTTGTCTCAAAGAGGTATCCGGCAAATTCTTCATATACGGACATGGGTATCCATCTTTCCCCCAGGTTAAAATCAAGCAGGTCGAAGCTGACTGGTTCCGGAATGGCTTCCTGCAAGGCTTTTAATGATTTTTTGCTCGCCTCATCGTCGGGATAGTCTTTCAGGTAGTTCTCTATCCATTCGGCTTTAGCCACCACATTTCCCGCTATGAACCGGTCTTTGATTTCATAGTTTTTCATCATGGGATTGTAGAAGATGCGGTTATCCAGTTGTTTGAGCAACTCTTGTGAGTCAATCTCACTGAGATTCTCCATATATTCCAAATTGACCTCTCCGAACTTGTTCAGTGATGCAGCAAGCGCTTCCTGCGGGGTATCCACATGTTTCACTTCATTGGTATTGAACGATACGGGGACGGTGAATATGTCCGCCTTCTGTATTTTTCCGTTAATGGAACGTTCCAACGAAAGCATTTCCCTTCCGCCTGCGTCCATCAGCAGGAACTTGGCGTTATCCTTTCCGTTCAACTCCCTGAACATACGGTAAAAACGGTCGTACTGTCTGTTCAGTTCCTCCCTGAGTTCCGGCTGTTCCGTTTCCGTTTCGGCTTCTGCATTATAAAGGTTGTGGTAGGTTTCCCGAAGGGGGATATAGTAGGCGGCACGGTATTGCTGGGTGACGGTCAGTTTGAGCGGATGGAACTGTATGTCCGGAGTTCCAAGTCCCCGCAGATACCCGTATTGCTCGCCGGCTTTCACGAGATAGCCGTTCTTGTATTCCGGACGTATCTTCCCAGTAAACGGCCGTGGCTCCATTTCTTTCTTCCGCTCTTCTTCAAACTTTTGTCTGCGCTCCAGCCACTTTGCTTCCGCTTCCGCCCGTTCTTCCGTCATGCCTTCCTGCACGGCGGCTTCGTCATGCATATTCTCCTGTGAGAAAAGATTGAATATTTTAGGTTCATTCTCTTTTTTCTTGCGGGGCGACGAGGATGTCCGGCTTGTCGATGGTCTGGTCTCTACAACTTGTACCTCTGTTTCCTCTTCATCGGCATAGGCGGCAAACAGGTTGAGCATGGGTTCATAGGGTTTGGCGGGAAGCAGGCCTTCTTCTTGCCTATGTTCCGCTTCCACAGTTTTCTGCGGCGTCTCATATCCCGTTTTAAGAGCGGAAGAGACAGCCGGTCGGGATAGATTCTCTTCATAGAGTTTCCGGTTGAGATGATTCTCTACATCTTGTGCCAACAGTTTTCCCAGATGTTCGGAAACAGCCTCGATGCCACCTTCATGGATGAAATTCATGGCAGGCTGTCCGTACATGTTTTTGCCCACCAATACGGATGTATGGACGATATGGTCTAACCCGGAATAGCTGTTGTTGATAGGGATGTTACCGGATATAAGATGGGTCTCGATGAAGTTCCGTTCCCTTTCGGCCAGTTCCGATTTCCGGGTATTCTTCTGCAATACGATCAGGTCGGTGCCCACTTGTGTACCGGCATCAATAAAGAGATTCTCCGGCAGGCGGATGGCGGACACGAGGTCGGCATGATTCATCAGCCATTCCCTTATAGGACGGTTCCCTGGTGAATCCATGACACCCGAAGTCGTGATATAGGCCAGTATCCCGCCTTCCCGCAGCGTGTCCATGCCTTTTAGAAAGAAGTATTTGTGTACGGCGCCAAGTGAGGATTTGCGCACGGCATCTTCGCTCCGGTCAAAGTCACGGTCGTACACTCTGGTATTTCCAAACGGGATATTGGAAGAAACAACATCGAAGTAGTTTAGTAAAAAAGGCTGTATGGACTGGAAACCGTCTATGGTTACTCTGCTTTCGGGATAAAGGGATGAGAGTATCTTTCCCGTGAGCTTGTCTTTCTCGAAACAATGGACTTCGGGAATATCTTTTAAACCCCTGATAAACATGCCCGTTCCGGCAGAAGGGTCAAGAAAACGTTCAGGAAGGATTCCCGCGGACTGCAACGGTTCCTGTATGGCCGCAGCCACCGCCTGCGGTGTATAAAAGGCTGTGAGTACGGAGTTTTTCAGGCTTTGGATATATGCCTTGTATTCTTTCTCGTCTTTGGAATACTCACGCAACAGTTCATGCAGCAATCGGACTTGGGGAAACAGTTCCCTGTCTGTCGTTCATCTTTCAATGTCGGTGTCTTTCTCTGCCGGATTCAGGATACATTTCAGTCCGCCAAAACCGGAGTAACTGTTCAAGACTTTGCGCCCTTCCTCCGTGAGGCAGGCCTCGGGACGCATGAATATCCATTCAAGTGCGGCTATATTGTCCGCCAGATGTTGTCGTTTGTTATATGCCATATTTTTCTATATAAGATTGTATGAAACCTGTAAGTTCAAGGGTTAGGGTATGATAGGAAGGAGATGTTTCAAACCGGTCGTCTATGGGATATTTGCTGAATACGGTTTCTGCGAACGGTAGTATTTTCAGACAGAAACTCATCCGTCTTCCCGGTCGGATTTCGGGAAACCACTCCGAAACGACCTCGAACACCGTATCGAATTTGGAGAAGCGCAAGTCCTGATAGAGAACGGCCTCAGCCAGTTGCAATGCCTGGGCGGGGGATAATCCATCACGTATGGCACGTTCATAAGCGCCTGCCGCTTCATCAGCCCGTGAACGGACAAGTTCCCTGTTCCAGGCAATATGCGGATGGCTTTCCTTTAAATAAAGAAGGAGAGTCGTCTCAAAATAAGACAATTCTCCGGTTGCGGTATTTTTATCTTGTATATTCATCGCTTTAAAATGTTGATTGGATATTTAAGCATATACCCGGCTGACATAAAAGAAAACCGGGTATATAACTATTGTAAACATGAATAATCCCTCTGTTACATGACTGAAAGGCTCTTTTTTGACTGGGCCTTTACGGATGCCACATGGCGGGGTGCCTGCTGTTTCACTTCCTTTTTCTTGTCGTTCTTATTGTCAACAGTCGGTTTATATTCCCGAGCATTGCGTCCTATCAACAATTGGTTGCTCTTGTTGCTGAAACGCACATCATCGGAAAATACCCTGCCTTTATAGCGCATATTCTCAATGAATACCATTTCATGGTTCTGAAGCATCTTTTTCTGTTCGGGGGTGATTCTGGCGCCCATTATGGTGTCGCTCACTTTCAATTGCTCCCCGGACTGTTTGAATGCGATGTCCATTATTCTCGGATCGACGAAGGCCACACCGGAAAGCAGCGTATCGTTTTTACGCTGTATGTCGTTGATGGGAAGCTGTCCCCCTGAGGCGAGGATTTGCTTCTGTTTGTCGTCCAGTCTTTTCCCGTAAATATAATCAGGTATCTTGATGGCATCCACCGGCATGGTAATGATGCGGTTGCTCGGTTCATGGAAGGCCACATAACATTTGCATACTGCTCCGGTATGAATATCTTTCATTTCCTTGACGGCTCCCAGGGTTCCGGTGTCTTTAAGCGACTGCTTTTCCTCATCCGTGAATACTCCCTTATAGGTGGGCAGGTCGTACTGCGGTTTGTCAAGCCTGCTCAGGGTTTTGAGTTGTACCTTGCCGTCCTCGCCCTTGACACAAAGAAAGCAGGCTTCTCCCATATCCTTCTTTTCACCGTTCACTTCCTTGCTGATTGGAAAAGCCTTTGAGGTGATTCTTCCTTTAAGCATTTCGCCCATGCAATGGTTGTCGAAGAGGAGTTGCTTGTCAATTCCAAGTGCGCCGAGTTCTTTCCACGGAAGTTGGTGTTCGTCGAACTTATACCTCCGGGCAAGTTTGGCGATACGTCCTTCATCGTTAAGCTCGCTGTTTTCGACCAGTTTCTTACCTTCCACTCCGGGGTCTTCGCCTTTCCGGATCTGGACTACGGCATTCAGTGTCTTTTCCAAAAGGACGAGAGGAACAAGGAAAAAACTGAAACTCGTGGGATTGTCGTACTGGTTCTTAAAATTCCTGAAGAAGAGTTCCAGCGGTGAGGTACGATCCAGTTTGAGGAAACTGTTGCTGTTCTTCTTGTCGGGCGGTACGATTTCGAGACTACCGTCCTGCTCGTTCATTTTGGAAACGACTGCGGTCTTGTTCGTTCGTTTGTCAAGGATGGCCATTACATGCTCGTCCTGACGCTGTTCTTGTTGTTCTTGCTTTTTCTTAGCCATAAAATCAAAAATTTAGTGATACAATAATTAATCAATACCGGGTAGACTTTAGCCCGTCGGTGCGAATGTAGAACATTATATGATAGGATGATATGTTTGAGGAAGCAGTGGGAATAGATGGCGGGAATTGGCGGGAAATGGCAATATCACCTATTAATAATTGAATTTTAAACTATAACTTTCATCATACTGATCACATTTTTGTTCCGTCATGAGAATGTTTGAAATTTTATGGAGGTAATGCAAGGGATGTGGTTGGGAGCTTCCGATATAGAAGGCATAGAGGAATATTGAGAGGAGCGCGTCGATGTAAGGATTACCTCGATGGTAAAACGCCTCCGTTATTTTCGCAAGACGTGTACCTGCGGTTGTTGCAGCAGGGTTGGCAATATCAAACCGGAAATCCCGTTTATATCTCGTCCGAGGTCAGGGCTCTGGCGGTATATCTCAATATTGTGAAGTGCATGCCGTATCACCGCGTCAAGAGCTTTATGCGCGATGTCACAAGCATTGATTTGAGCGAGGATTTGATACGCAACTTTATCGAGGATACCGGTAACAATGCGGACAAGATATACGGACGCATAGCCTCGAAACTTGTCAAAAGTCCCGTAGCCGGGGCTGATGGGATCGGCTTTTATGTTAACGGTAAACTCAACTAGGCGTGGATACTGCAGAATCCAAGGCTGACGCTGACATGGATAGCCAAGGGGCGCGGAGCCATGGAAATAACTGACAAGTTTGGTGCAGACGCACTGAAAGACACGGTTCTGACAACCGACCGTCACAGTGCTTATTTCTCAATGAATGTAAAGGGGCATCAGCTCTGTATCGTCCCTCTGCTGCGAAATCTCAACTATCTCAATGAATTTGATAAACAACAGAACTGGTCATTACGGTTATAGGAGCTGATGCGGAAAGAGGTCCACTGGCGAAATGAAAATCCTGACTCTATCGCCCATACTTCCACGTGACTTGAGAGTCTTGACAAGTTGCTCAGTGAGAATCTCGACAAGTTCAAAAAGCTGTTCCGACACATCAGAAACAGCCTTTGCAAGCCCAAAGAAGATGTGTTCCACTTTTTCAAAGACCCAAGAATCCCATCGCATAACAACGCATCGGAAAGAGGCATAAGAATTCTGAAAGGGAAACAAAAGCAGAGCGGAGGATTCAGAAAGCTGTGTACAAACATCCATACTCCAACATAAATCTTAAATGATGTAAAAGTCCAAGTTAACTAGTGATGTGGGCTTTTTGTATAAGGTATAAATAAAATGATGTATATTACAAGGTGACATCCGGGGCAAACGGAAGTTGCTATTTACCATTCACCTCCTTTCATTTCTAGGAACTTACTTTTTCTACCAAAATCTGCCTGATTCTCACGATTTTTTTGTTTCTTTGCCAAAAGAAATAGTGTGTTTCACTCATGAACGTACATACGTAAAAGAGTGTGGAAATAATAAAACTCATTTTTATGAGAAGAAAAATATACTTGCCAGAACTGCTGAGCATAAATATAAAGAACTATACGTTATATCCTAACGGTCTCGATTATACCTTTGACTTTGTTAAAGGTGTTAATCTCGTGCTTGGAGGTAATGGTATGGGGAAAACTACATTTGTCAATATTATTAGGTTTGCAATACTTGGTTTGTATAAAAAACCTTTTGGATATACTCGTACTTATCAAGGCAACATAATAGAGAAACGTCAGTTATTCCCTCAGACTTACTTCAGCAATCGTATGGATGATACTATTCTTATTAATGCTTCTCCGACGGTATCCATAAGAATGAAACTCAATGGAACTGTAGTTGAGTTGACTAGAGACTTGGCTAGTATTACCTTAACCCATCTCAAAGTTGATGAGGAAGAAGTGTGCGGTACACTTATTAATCAACTTAATTATGAAAGATTGTCAAATGTTGCAAAAAAAGATACCCTACCATTTAAATACGAACAACTGGTAAGAAATAAAACCAATTTGGACTTTGATGACTTAATATTTTTTGTGAATGAAGTACTTTTTTTCGGAGAAGATCATAAAACTATCTTATGGAATGATGGCGAAACGTCTTTTGATGTTCAGAATGAATTATTCAATAAGTACTTCAACGATCCAGATTTGGATAAAAAACGTCAAGAAGCAATACGCCAAGCGAAATATTTTGACAGTTTATCGCGCCATAGTTCGGAGGATATGCGTGCTATCAATAAAGTGCTGAATAAAATGAAGGTCCCTTCAGTATCAAATAATTCGGATGCTAATGGTGCGAATACTACTATTCAACTTATTGAACTAAAAGGGAAAATCATAGAATTGGACACTCGCTTAAAGTCAATTCAGTATGAAAGATCGGCTAAAAGTCGAGATATTTCACTTTTACAAAACGAAATAAATAAAACAAGTCTATCTGCCAATGATGTTGATCGTAAACTGAAGCAGATAGAAGAGAGGCTTAACAGCCATATATGGGAAACCCTTCATCCCTCTTATAATGTTTTTATTAAAAATATTCAATTAAATCATGTTTGTCCGATGTGTAATCAACACAATGAGGAGTTGGTGATAAAAGTTGCTCATAATGAAAATAATTGTTTCGTATGTGATAATGTGATTACTAAGAATGCAGATGTTGGCTTGCGTAACCAGTATGAAAGTACGAGTGCTTATCGAAAGTCTTTATATCAATCAATCAATTCGAAGAAACGTGCAATACAAGTTATAGAACAACAAATAACAGTATTAGATGAAGAATTCTCGAAAGTAGAACTGCAAAAAAGACAGATTCAACAGCAAATCCGTGAATTGGAGTATGAAAATGCAATGAGCGATAATGCGAATAATTCCATTCAACCTTTTTTAGATGAAATTAATCGTCTTACGTTACAAAAAGAATCATATCAGAAACAAAGTGAAGAGCAGTACAATATTGCGGCTTCAATATCACGTGAAATAGAGGATGTGATAACTGAAAATGTATATGCTTTTTCGTCAATATTTGCAGGATATGCAGGAAATTTTTTGGGTGTGCCATGTGAACTTACTTACATTAAGCAATCTGGTGATGCAAACAAGCGTTTCTATCCTGTTATTGATGGAAAAGCCCGCTTCTACGCAGATGAAATGTCTGAATCTCAACGTTTTTTTGTTGATCATTCATTTAGAATGAGTATACTCACATTCTTCTATACGACTCCTGCATTCTATATAGTGGAAACACCAGATAGTAGTTTGGATATATCGTATGAGAGCAATGCCGCAAGCGTTTTTGTAGAGTTTCTAAAGAATCCTAATTCACTCATTATTACATCAAATTTGAATAACAGTCTATTTGTAGAACATTTGTTGAGTCAGAAAAATATGGATTTTGCGATAGTCGGGCTATTGGATATAGCCAAACAATCGGCTATACAGAATACCAGTGAACAATTGAAATCAATTTATCATAACATAAAAAATAGATTGAAATATGTTAGATAGCGAATTAGTAAGAGCTAATGAAGACATTATGACAGTGTCTTCTATTGCAAAAAATATGGGATGGGGGTCTGTTTCAGAACAATCCTTTCAACGAATACTGTATCTTGTTCAAGTCCTATATTCTTTTAAACATGAAGGGGAAAATCTATTTCCCTACTATCACTTTACAGTAACTACCTTTGGACCATATTCAGATTTATTGGAAAGAAGTCTCGTTTTTTTAAAGAGTTCTTTTAAGTTACGCGAGGACGATGGTGGACTAATACTTAATTCAAACGCAGAATTCCTGTTGAATAAAGAAAAAGTAGAGTGGCTGAAAACTGTCATGTATATGTTAGGTAAATATGGCGAGAAACGTTTGTTCGGTTTCATTATCAATGATCCCTCTTATGAAAATGCAGTTAAAACAAACAAAGTAGATGGTGTAAACACTTTGTCATCGGATAGCGAAACCCTTAAAGTGTTAAAAGATTTTAAGTATGCATTTGAACAAACGCTTGAAGATACTTCTGCCATCAGTGATGAAAAGTACATTGAAATGTATTTTGAGTACGTCTTTGGTGAAATTATAAAGTCGTAAGCTATGAAAACGAAATTCAGTCAAAATGATAACTTTAAAGATTTATTAAAGCGCAATCAGGCTACTATTATTAATGCGGCATCAAATGATTTAGAGTCTGATACTAATTTCAAATTAATGCTCTCTCTCATAAAAGCAATGGGAGATAAATATGTAAACAATAGCTTTAAATATCTTGTTATATCAGAAGATGATCTCCGAAATCTTAAAACTGCAAACACAGATGTTGCAATTGATAATTTATTTAGAAATTCTTTGTTTGTACAAAATTGCCACATAGTTATCGATTCCTGTTTTAATATAATTGAGGCTAATAATGAGAATCAGCATAATAACAATAATGAAACTCGACGTGTATTTACCGAAATGTCAAAGTTTGGTGTAGTTATTTTTATGCTTACATCAGAAGGTATTATAAATTATTTCGTAAACGGTCGTGATGCTGGTGATTCTATCTTCTATAAAAGTTCAACTCTGCGATTATATATTGAAAAGAAGCCATTGACAGAATTAAAGGCTTTGCTTAAAGAATATAGGCAACGATTAAAGCATCGAGACACATACTCAAAGTTCTTTGTTGAGAAAAGCCACTTGAAATCTTTAAGAATTGATATCAAGTCCGAACTTACAGAAGAAAAATTTATCGAAGCAAACAAACAATTGCTGAGAAATACCCCAGAAGACTGCTTTAGGGATGATTTACGTTTATTTCTGAAAGAGAAAATGCATGTGTTTTTTGTACCTAAAGAAGGTATGCTTGAAAGTCTAAAACGCTTGGATATTGTTATGATTGATGAAGATGGACAAGGTTTGTATTTCATTGAAGTAAAATGGGTAGGCAAAAGCATTCACTCTTCTGGAAAGAGAATTGGTACAGAGTTTAAGGCACAACCACGTATAACACCGGACGCATTTAAGCAATCGGCTGAATATATATCAGAATTATTAGCTGAAAATGTTGATGTTAAGTTAGGATATTTGGCTGTCTTTGATGCTAGAGGTGAAGACCTGCCAGATACTGGAGTTGGTATGTCTATTGACCAAATACCAGAGGAGCATCGATCCTCTTTTTACAGGCATGAAAAGCTTGAGGATTTTCGAGTAGTTAATGAACATCCCAATTAAATCATATATATAATGTTTAAGGTTTATAACTTTATAGACTGTACGGAAAAATACGATTCTGTTATGCAGTTCGACAAAAATAAGAATGTTTTTGTACATCGTTGGTATCCTTTTGTTGAGGGATACTCTAAAGAATTTATTGAAGACATCTTAAGCGAGCTACCTTCAATGCCAACATGCGCACTCGAACCTTTTAGTGGGAGTGGAACTACCCCTGTAGAATTGCAGAATCACAATATACGGTGCTATTCGTTTGAAGTGAGCCCATTCATGCATTTACTAGCAAGCGTAAAACTTGAGCGTACTTATGATGAACTTTCTTTCCAGAGATATGTTAAGTTGCTAACTCAGAAGTTGTCTCGGAGCAATTGCAATATACGTAAGATTGAACCTATTCCGTTTGGTGATACTGTTGTAAAAAATGATAAGCTAAAGAAATGGAATTTTCATGATACAGCGATTGATGGTATTCTTGATATTCGCAATGCAATTCGTACGACTGTTGACGACGAACGCTATAAACGGTTATTTACCATAGCACTCTCATCAATTATCATGCAGTCGAGCAATTTGTTCCGTAATGGAAAATGTTTATCATATAAAAAAGGATGGGAAACAAGGGTTTTCAGCAGAAAGGAGATACATAATTTCTTTATAGAAAAATTGAACTCAATCTTTGCTGAAGATATACGGATTATATCACATGAACATCCTATAGTCAACAATGCTGGAATCTGTTTTTTGGGTGATGTGCGCAAGAATATAGAGAAAGTTCCTGAAAATTCAGTTGATTTGATTATCACTTCGCCACCTTATCTTAATTCTCGTGATTATACGGATATATATATGTTAGAATTAAAGGTGCTTCAATTAATTAATAATCATGAGGAATTACGCACTTTACGTAAAAATACTTTAAGATCTCATGTTCAGGTTACATATTCTTTTATAGATCCAATTGATAATGAAAGATTAAAGACATCTTTAGACGAAATGAAGAAAACTGATTCTAAGAGCTGGAATATAGATATTAGGAATATGATTTGTGGATATTTTGAAGATATGAAAATACTTTTCGATGCTTTTGCTATGAAAATGAAAAAGGGTGGTGTGATATATTTCAATGTTGCGAATTCTGCATATTTCGGAGTAGAAATACCTGTTGATTATATTATCTCTGATATTGCGGAGAATTGTGGTTTTAAGGTTCGTGAAATTAGAAAAGCTCGTGATCTAAAAACAAGTCCTCAACAAAGTGACCTTGTTGGAAAATTGCGTGAGAGTGTAATAGTAATAGATAAACAATAGGTTGTTAGGAGGGTTAATCGGACTAGTGATAGGAATGAGTTATGCTATACTTATTTTTACACTAGTACCTGAGCTAAATACACATAGGTTACTACTGAGTTACGTAGTTCCGGTTCAACTTGGCTTTCCTCCAGTTTTGCTTCGTCCCCAATAATTAAGGACGACGGGGGGATAGTCGGGCAAGGTGACTTTCCGTTTTCTCGGTATGGCTACATAGAAACCTTGCAGGATTTGTGTGGTAAGCCCATAGTGTGCCCATGCGGAGTAAAGGCACAACACGCCTTCGGGAACTATCTTGTCAAGGTCGATCATCGTCTGCGCCATTACATCCTCTATGCAGTACACACCGGGTTTCAGTCGGACAATCTCCCCGGATTTTACCGATTCCAATAACCGGTAATACAGATAACGGTTGCCGATAATTTGCTTGCGGGTGATATATCCCCCGTTCTGTTCTATCAGATTTTTCAATTTGTCATCCATACTATTCTTGTCTTATGTGTACAAATATACGGCATTTATTTCTAAGTGCCGTGGTTTTGTACATATTTTCTTTTGAGTATATCAGATAGACAAGAGCATGGCAGGCGCCCGGACAAGTCCGACCGGCCTGCCATGCTTTTGTCCTTTCCTTAAAAACGGCTCTTTACGGCAATCTGCGGAAGTGAAGCCTGCGTAGCTTCCGGGATTGAGGTAATGTGCCATGGGAAACATCTTGTTAGAACGCCGTTTCAGAATTAAGCCTGTTCTCCTTCATTACCTCCCAATAGATGTTTGAGTGCCGGGTCATTCTCAATACGGATCAGTTCATTCTCTACCAGTTCGACAATATCTTGTTTGATTTGCCGGTAGTTCGCTTGTATTTGTTCTTCCATTGTATCGTTGCCGTTCTCGTCCAGAAAGCTGCTGATTTCGGGGATGGGCTGGTAGGCTGCCGTCTCCCTCTGCACCGCTTCATTATCCACAACAATCTGTGCATGAAAAATCTTCTGGTCTATCGTTTCACCAAAGTTATCAGCTACGGCTCCAACAAACATACCTTGCGATAACGTACCGATTTTGCTGGCAGGTATCAGGCTGTCCAGTTGGGTATTGATAGAAGTGGATGTATCATTGCGATTGATGCTCATGGA
This sequence comes from Tannerellaceae bacterium, assembly GCA_048465615.1. Lineage (GTDB taxonomy): Bacteria > Bacteroidota > Bacteroidia > Bacteroidales > Tannerellaceae > Parabacteroides. Next base: position 13,128 of record DBFWLD010000007.1, on the reverse strand, counting down.
TTCCCGTTTTTGCAGGATTTTCCCGAACCGTTCCGATAACGTTTTAGCTGTCTCACCTACTACTTGACCGCTGAATACATTGCCGACAGTTGACATGATGACAGCGGCCTCTTTGTCTCCGTAGTCGCGTTTCAATTGGCTGAAATCCTGAAAACCTAACACGACTGCGACCTTGTTGCTTCGTGCCGTGGCAATCAGATTATCCAGCCCTTTAAAGAAGATAGTTGGTAGCTCATCAATAATTACACAACTTTTCAGTTGTTTCTTCTTGTTTATCAGCTTGACGATACGGGAATTGTATAATCCCAATGCCGCGCCATAAATGGAAATTCTGTCAGGATTGTTACCCACACACAGAACTTTAGGTTCTTTAGGATTATTAATATCCAGCGTAAAATCACTGCCGGACATCACCCAATAAAGTTGCGGACTTATCAGTCTGGACAGTGGGATTTTAGCACTTGCAATCTGGCCCTGGAGCTGCTCACTCGCTCCACCTTTCCATGCGTCTATAAACGGACTTAGATAGTTCTCCAAATCGGGGTAACTTGTTAGGATAGTAAAGACATCTTCATACCTTTTATTAAGTAATTCAATAGCATGTGGGAACGTGCAAAACTTGCCGCCTTCATAGATTTTCAAGAACCAAATTATCGCAGTAAATAAGACTATCGGAGATTCCACGAAAAAGTCTCCCTGCTTTTGCACCCAACTTTTATTCAAGTTAAGCATGATAGTATAGCTGGATTCGTAAGCATCTGAAATGTCCGTCATCAGTTCCGGAGCCAATGGATTACAGCGATGGCTCTTGCGTGGGTTGTCGAAGTTTATCACATAGAACTTGGGTGGTATCTTATAACGATGTCTGTACTTAATCAAGTGGTTATAAGCGATAACCGACAAATCGTCAAATTTGAAATCGTATATGTAAAGCGCATAAGACTTCTCGATTGCCTGCTTTATATAATTGTTTACTACGGCATAGGACTTACCACTACCCGGTGTACCTAAAATCATACTGGCCCTAAAAGGATTCACTACATTTATCCAGCCTTTCCATTCCTTGCCCCTATACCAGAACTTGGTCGGCAGATTAACGGAATACTCGTTTTCCATTAACTTGGTTTCCTGCATGAACGATTCGTTCTCACGGTTGAAAACATCCTCCAACAGATTACCTTTAAGCAAACGGCTTATCCATAAGCCGGATGCCAACAGAGAAAAGAAACCTCCGGTTAAAGTCGTGGTATAAAGTACCGCACAAACACCCGATGAAGCATTGATGGAAAGCAACCACCAATTAAAGAAAAAGAGTATTGCGCCCGCTATGGCCGCAATAATAATTTGCTTTCATGTGATTTCATGTTTCTTTACTCCTTTATTGCCCATACAGGACAGACCGAGGAAGAGGACACAAAACAGCTTTGTATAAAGCAAGGATGAGAACAGTCCGGTAGTGCGTTGGAAGTTGGAAAGTATCCTGTCCACTATACCGAGCGTTCAGCCCATTTCATAGAGCCAGCCGTAACAAAACCAATAGATGTGGATTGCCATAAATAAAAAACTGATGGCCCGCATAAAGTCTGTGACTTTGGCAAGACCTCTTAAATCATCTTCATTCTGCATAATCGTAAATTTAAAATTAGACTTCTATACATTATTATATTATAATCTGCGCCTGCGCTTTTTCTTCTTTTTCTTGCGCCCATAGAGGAAAGACGGGTCGATGTACTCGTGAGTATGGTCGTCTTTCATGAGCATGGAGAATATATCAACGGCTCCCAGTGCGGATGTGTCAATCAGACTTTCGGCAGTTTCCGGCTGCCGGCAGTACTGCTGTTCCTGCCGTTCTTCCCTCTTTTGTCTTTCTTCCCGTTCCGTATCTCTATCCTGCCGGGGCGTTTCCGGCTGGGTTGACGGTATCAACCGTTCACGGTCTGCATTCGGGTTGTTGAACAATTCATTGAACACATTGGCAGAAAAGGCTTTACCCAGGCGTGAACCGTTGAATACAGTCCGGCCGGTATGGTCTATAAAAGTGATACCGTACAGACGTCCTTCCGAATTGATACGGTAAACTACCTCTATATCCGCCTCTTTCAGCCTTCGGGCAAAATCTTCTTTTGTTCCGATGTTCTGCATGGCTTTGATGATTTCCTGCCTTGTCCTTTCTGCGAGGTTGTCTTTCTTCACCTTTTCAGTGGAAGCGACAAATTTTTTTTGCAGTGCTTCATAACCGAACGCCTTGCCGAACTTGCTGGATTTAAAAGGGGTGCCTACCTGCTGTCCGTCATCATCCAAAGCTCCGTACATGATGCCGTGGTATTCTTTGCCGTCCACACTTCCCCTGACTTCATAAACGGTTACGTTATACAAGTTCAGAAGGGTGTTATACTCCGCAAGCGAATGGCAGTTGTAGCATTCCAGTAATGTACGGACGGTATGCTTCACCTGCGCTTTCACGTCGCCTTTCGGATAATCCACTTTTTGCAGGTTTACCTGTTCCCGCTCGCCGTGTTCTCCGAGTGTGGGATAAAGCCCGTGCTTTACTTCCATTTCCCTACAGATATTCTGTGCCCGGATGGCTTCCCGGTTGTGGTCTATCTTTTCTCCTTTCTCGTTGATACGTACCGAAACGATGTGCATGTGTTTGCGGTCGATGTCTTCGTGCAGCCAGACAATATAAGGCTGGTTCCCGTAACCGAACTTTTCCATAAACTCCTGTGCCAGTACCGTCATTTGTTCTTCCGAAAGAATGTCCTTCGGGGAAGGATTCAATGAGATATGGATAATCGGTTTCCTGACGTGTGAGTTGAGTGCAATGTAAGGCTCGAAAGCCTGCACGCAGTTTTCAATCGGTACAGACCCCGAAGTATCGGCCGCAATTTTCGGATGTCACAATATCTTTGCCGTACCATCGTCCACCTTTATCTTATTGTAGGCAATCACTCCATAGAATGAACTACCCGATGTAATATTCGGCACCATGATGTTATTCCTTTTTAGTGAGATACTCCTTTTCGTACCGCTTTGTCAGTTCGATAATCTGTTTGCAGAGTTCCTCCAGTTTGCGGGTTTCTTCCGCCAGTTTATAAAGGAAAGCAAGCGATTTCTTCTCCCCGTAAATGGTATGGATAGTCTTTACACATTGGTTGTAGTTGTTTCCAATACGGCGGAACTGTTGATAGAAAGCGGTTAGCTGGGCATAATATTCCTGTGCTTCCTTATCAATCTTCACTACCTTGAACTCTCAGCCGAAGATGCGGGCGAAGATAAATTCGGCTTTGTTCTTCATGCCGGATTGCTCGAACATCGTGAGAAACTTCTCGTTCTCACTGTCATTGAGACAGAGGTAATAGCGGTGCGTGCGCGGGTCTGCCAGCACCTTGCGCCCTGCGGCGCTACGGATTCTTGTTTCATCTTTCATAACATGAATAATTTAGGAAGTTCGACTTAGGAGAACTGACATCCCCGAAAGACCTTTCGGGCGAGACTTTCAGCGGGTAGAAATATTTTCAACCGCTGAAAGTACACCTCGCTATATGCTGACGCATATTAAAATCCGGCCGGGCCGGATTAAAGGTCTAAAGGATTTGTTTGACGTTCTCTTATCGAGAACGGGCTGCGCTCTCCCGGCGACAAAGGTAGATAGTTTTTTCGGTATGGCTATTACCTGGTGTCCCGCCAATAGCCGCCAATAAATGACTTTGAAACCACAGGTACATTACGGATGCTCTTTTTGAGGTTTATTTGCAGCCGGATAGCTATTCAGCTACTTATTTGGATAGATAAAAAGGTAGTTATCAGGATAGCTATCCGGACGGCTTTCTATCTGAATAGCTTTCTGTCTGAATAGCCATTTGATTAAGTATGTTTTCAAACAGGTATTCATAAGGCTATTTATTTGCTTGTACAGCTATATATAAAGATGTATAAACAGACAGCCGGATAGCTATGTAGCTACATAGCTATCCGGCTGAATAGACACATAGCTATATAATTGAATAGCTATGTAAGTATATAGCTAAATAGATAGATAGCTTTATAGCTAAGTAGCTATATAATTATAAAGCTAAATAGATAGTGAAATGACTGAACGGATAAGTGGACAGGCATCTATCCACTTAATTATCAATAAATCAAATTATTCACTTAAAATCAGGTAACAATGGAAAAGAGAAAAGAAACGGTATTCATTTCGTTCGCTTCCCAGAAAGGGGGCGTAGGTAAATCGACGTTTACGATTTATGCGGCATCATGACTGTATTATGTGAAAGGTCTCAGCGTAGCGGTAGTGGATTGCGACTATCCGCAACATTCGATTATGAAACAGAAAAAGCGGGATATGGAAGTGGTTAAGACCACACCCGTTTATCAGAACCTCTTGGTGGAGCAGGCCGGGCGGTTGAAGAAAAAGGCTTATCCGGTCATCGGGAGCACACCCGCGGATTGCATGACTGACTGAAGGAGATTTGAAGGGAAATCGGACACGCATTATGACATTGTACTGTTCGACCTGCCCGGAACGATGGGCAGCGACGGGGTTATCGCTGCAATCAGTGCGCTCGATTATCTGTTCGTACCGATAAAAGCAGACCGCCTTGTACTGGAAAGCACGCTGAACTTTGCCACCACCATTAATGACCGGCTGATAAAGACCGGCGTGTCCGCTCTGAAAAGTCTTCATCTGTTCTGGAACATGGTTGACCGCAGGGAACGCACGACATTGTATGATGTGTATCAGCAAGGTTTTTCCCTGTTAAGGCTGGATTGTCTCAAAACACGTATTCCCGTGCGCAGTAACTTTACCAAGGATTTGTCCGCTACGGGCGGCCCCGTTTACCGGAGTACGCTGTTCTCTCCTGATGCAGCATTCACTAAAGAGTGCGGTTTCGATACGTTTATGGATGAAATCATATCTATACTTAAAACCGAATAGTCATGGCAAAGAAAACAAGCGGACAAAATCCGGTGGATGAAGCGTACCTGCGCAGCCTGATGGCAGGGGTCCCTTCGGAGCTTCCTTTATCATCTGTACCTTCAACCGGCGGAGGTAATGGCGAAAATAGAGAAACCGCTTTATCCGATGAGAAAGGAAAAGCGGATGGCACTGCAAATGAAACAGTCAGGGATGTTTCCGATGCAGGTGGTGCCGACCGTTCGGAAGTGGTTACGGAAAAAACGTCACCGAAAACGATTCGCACGGCTCTGGCTGACTTTATACGCAGATTCCTCACCCCTTATAAATGTGAAGGCAGACAGGGGGTATATATAGACAAGGAACTGCACCAGAAAATATCAGTCATCGTGGGCATTGCCGGAAAACGGCAGTTGACGGTAGGAAACTACATAGACAATGTATTGAAGGAGCATTTCGAGAAACATGCGGATGAGGTGAAGACCTATTTACAAAAGAGTTATAACAAAATATTTTAGGGTATGGATATACAATCAGGTTACTATGAAGCCGGAATCGTTCTGTTCTGGCTATTGTTCGCCTATCTGTTCATGGATAAGTTCCTGTTCAAGGGACAGCTTGGCGAAATATGTTTCGGGAAGGCACGCCGCTGCATGGCAAAAGCTCTGCGGGGCGTTGCCGGATGGTTCGATCCGGTGAAAGAGGAACAGAAAAAAGGGCGCAGGCGCTCGAAAGGGAAAGCGGAAAAGAAAGACGTTCTGGTAGCGCCGGAGTCTGAAAAGAGGAATGTCACGACCGCAAAAACGGAAGTGAAGGACAAAGAAAAGGCTGAAGTCAAGGAAAAGGCAGAGGGCAGGAACATGGAAAAACCTCCCCAAAAACGCTCTGAAACGGACAGTCTTGTCGTTACAAAAAGCTACGGGACACGCCAACGGCCGCCAATAAACGCCACCGGTTCCGGGGCTATTGCAGGTAAAGAAAATGCCTCTACTTTTGCTGGCAGAAACGAAGATACAGCGCCACAAAAGGTAGCACAAGTGCCGCCGGAGCGCATTCCGGAACTGTTCCGGGACAAGCGCGTGGAAGAATGGAGGGCTTCTTCGGATGAGAGTTCCGGCAAGCGGGATGGCGATAGCGGACAGGGAGGAAACGGTGACGAAGTGGATACGGATGAGTTGAACGAGGAACTGGATGATTTGAACTGTATCCGCGAAGAGTATTCGGGCGAGGCAACCGGCATAGGGCCGGAAGAGATTGACCTGATTATCGACCTCTGCAACGGCAAGGATATTCCGACAGACAAACGATTGTCCCTTTTAAGGGCGATCCATCATATCAAGGATACGCAGATTGAACGCTCGATACTGGAAAGTATCAATGGCAGCGACAGCCGTATCAGCAAATTTCTGGATGAAGCCGAGCAAATGGGCGGGGCTGCTCCGGACAGTGATTAACCGATTAAAAAAGGAGGTAATAATGACAAGAGGTTATTTTGATACGGGTTGACAGCCCGTATCACTTTAAAGAGAGAAATTCGCTATGGTATTAATGACTGAATAAACCAACAAAACCATGTATATGACTTATTTCGATTCGGGTTGATAAATGGATGTTCCCGCCTGGTAAGGGAACACTCCAATCAAGAAGAGACTATACCTTTGGTAACTTACTTATAAAACAGAATGGCTATGACAAAAGGCTATTACGATTCGGGATGACAGACCGCCTGCGGCATTCACCCGGTAGGGCAACAAGAACTATTCACCATTAAATTTTATCCGTATGAATATAGGACTGGTAGATGTGGACGGACATAACTTCCCCAATTTTGCGCTGATGCGCCTTTCGGCTTATTACAAGGCAAAAGGGCATCGGGTGGAATGGGCAGAACCGACGGGACGGTATGACAAGGTGCTGGCAAGCAAAGTGTTCACTTTTAGTTCTGACTATGATTACAATCTGCTGGATGCGAAGGAAATCATAAAGGGCGGAACGGGATATGATATTGCCGGCAGGCTTCCCGAAGCTGTGGAAAACAGCCGGATGATGGATTATTCCATTTACCCCCAATATCCTTTTTCCCTTCAGTTCTTTTCAAGGGGCTGCATCCGTAAATGCCCCTTCTGTCTCGTCCGTGAGAAGGAAGGATACATTCAGGCCGTGGAGCCGGTGGAGCTGAACCCGAAAGGGAAATGGATTGAGGTGCTGGATAACAATTTCTTTGCCAATCCGCAGTGAAGGTCGGCAGTAGATTATTTGATGAAGACCCGGCAACCCGTTAAACTGCACGGTGTGGATGTGAGGATTATGGATGAGGAACAGGCCTGGCATCTGAACCGGATGAAGATGAAGCAGAACATCCATATTGCGTGGGATTTGCCCCGGCTGGATCTGACCGACCGCCTGAAAGAGATGGTCAGGCATGTGAAACCTTACAAGATAACCTGCTACGTGCTGATAGGATTCAATTCGACCGTTGAGCAGGATTTGTTCCGGTTGAACGTACTGAGGGAACTGGGGATTACTCCCTTTGTTATTCCTTTCCGGGATTATGCAAACAAGCGGACGCCTACGCAATACGAGCGTGACCTTGCCGGATGGGCGAACCGGATGTGGCTGTTCAAGTCCACCTCCTTTGAAGACTATACACCCCGCAAGGGTTTCAAGTGCGGGGAATACCTGAAATAAACCGATATGGACAGTAAAGACAATGAGAACAAAAGGCTACTACGATTCGGGATGATTCGCATCTCGCTTCCAAGAGAGAATTAACAAGAGTGTTTCACCACAAAATCAAGTAACGATGCGAATAACATATTATGACTCCGGCTGATTTCCCGCCGGAACTTACCCCCTGAATCAGTAAACCATAAGCGGCCACGGCTGCCTTATGGGGATAGTGAAAGGGGGCAGTCCGTGGCTTTTTTTAATCACCTAAAAAAATCACGGAAATAAATGAAAAAGAAAAGATTGATTATGATGCTTGCCGCTGTTGCGGCAGCAAGTGCTGCAATGGCCCAGGGAAACGGGCAGGCAGGTATTACGGAGGCTACCCAGATGGTGACAAGTTACTTTGATCCGGGAACAAAATTGATTTATGCAATCGGCGCCGTAATCGGTCTCGTTGGCGGCGTCAAAGTCTACCAGAAGTTCAGTTCGGGGGACCCCGATACCTCAAAAACAGCCAGTAGCTGGTTCGGTGCCTGCATCTTCCTGATAGTCGCCGCCACCATCCTAAGGTCGTTCTTCCTTTAAGATTCATGCCAAAGACAGTAACTTATGGCTGATTTTGAGATAAATAAGGGTGTGGGCCGTGAGGTTGAATTTAAGGGGCTTCGGGCGCAATACCTGTTTATTTTCGCTGCCGGTCTGCTTGCCGTATTCGTGATGTTCGTCATCATGTATATGGCAGGCGTCGGACAGTGGATCTGCATCGGTTTCGGGGTATCGTCGGCTACGGTACTGGTCTGGCTGACCTTCACGCTGAACCGTAAATACGGAAGTCACGGGCTGATGAAGCTGTTCTCGGCCCGGAGGCATCCCCGGAGAATCCTATCACGAAAACGTATCACACGTCTGATTAACAAACAACAATCGTAAATTATGAGAAGTATATTAAAAGCATCCACACTGGAAAGCAAGTTCCCCATCATGGCGGTGGAACATGGCTGCATCGTCAGCAAGGACGCTGACATCACGGTCGCTTTCCGGGTCACGCTGCCGGAAGTGTTTTCGGTATCCTCCGCAGAGTATGAGGCGATGCACGCCACATGAGCAAAGGCAATCAAGGTGTTGCCGAACTATTCAATCCTGCACAAACAGGATATTTTCATCACCGAGAAATACGAGCCGGGCATCCGAAAGGACGAACTCAGCTTCCTCTCCCGCAGTTTTGAACGCCATTTCAACGAGCGCCCCTACCTGCACCATACCTGTTACCTGTTCCTTACCAAGACCACCAGGGAACGCTCACGGCAACAAAGCAACTGGAATACGCTCTGCCGTGGCTTTCTGGTGCCGAAGGAAATCAGGGACAAGGAAACGGTGGAACGCTTCATGGAAGCGGTGGGACAGTTTGAAAGTATCGTTAATGACAGTGGCCTTCTCAGGCTGGAACGGCTGAGCACGGAAGAGATTACGGGAACGGAAAGCGAACCGGGCATCATCGAGAGATACCTCACGCTCTCGGCTGACGGAAATGTTATGTTGCAGGATATGCAACTGAACCCGGAGGAAATGCGTATCGGTGACAAGCGGCTCTGCCTGCATACGCTCTCCGACCTCGACGACCTGCCGGGAAGGGTAAGGACGGACGGTCGGTACGAACGCCTCTCGACAGACCGGTCGGATTGCCGCCTTAGCTATGCCGCTCCCGTGGGCGTGATGCTGTCCTGCGACCATATCTACAATCAGTGGATATTCATAGACGATAGTAGTGAGAACCTCTCCCGTTTCGAGAAGATGGCAAAGAACATGCAGTCGCTTTCCCGGTACAGCCGCAGCAACCAGATAAACAAGCAGTGGCTGGACGAATACCTGAATGAAGCGCACAGCAACGGACTGCAATCCGTGCGCTGCCATTGCAACATCATCGCATGGGCGGAAAACGGGGAGGAACTCCGCAGGGTGAAGAACGATGTGGGAAGCGCACTGGCATTGATGGAATGCACGCCGCATCACAACACGACCGATCTGCCTGCCGTCTATTGGGCGGGCATACCGGGAAATGAGGCGGACTTTCCGGCCGAAGAGACGTTCTACACGTTCACCCCTCAGGCGCTCTGCTTCTTCACGGCTGAGACGTGCTACCGGAACTCGCTCTCTCCCTTCGGCATCCGCATGGTGGACAGGCTGACGGGAAAACCCGTCTTCCTTGACATATCGGACTTGCCCATGAAAAAAGGGGTAGTGACCAATAGAAACAAATTCATACTCGGCCCCAGCGGTAGTGGGAAGAGCTTTTTTACCAATCATTTAGTGCGCCAGTACTGGGAACAGGGGACGCATATCCTGCTGGTGGATACCGGAAATTCGTACAAGGGACTCTGTGACCTGATAAACTTGAAGACCGGAGGGGACGACGGGATTTATTTTACCTACAAGGAAGATGATCCGATTTCTTTCAATCCGTTTTTCACCGAGGATTACCAGTATGACATTGAGAAGCGGGACAGTATCAAGACACTGATACTCACCCTTTGGAAAAGGGAGGACGAACCGCCCCGACGCTCGGAAGAGGTGGCGCTCTCGAATGCTGTCAGTCTGTATATCGAGAAGATAAGGAAGAACCGGAAGATAAAGCCGAACTTCAATTCGTTCTATGATTTTGTAAGGAAGGACTACCGCAAGGTGCTGGCGGACAAGAACGTAAGGGAGAAGGACTTTGACGTGGACGGTTTTCTGAACGTGCTGGAGCCTTATTACAAGAACGGTGAATACGGTTATCTGCTGAACTCGGACAAGGAACTGGACTTACTGAACAAACGGTTTATTGTATTCGAGCTGGATGTGGTGAAAGATAATCCGATCCTTTTTCCGGTTGTCACGATTATTATTATGGAAACGTTCATCAAGAAGATGAGATGTTTTTATATTCTTCTATAAAACAATACTTTAGCTAATCGCAAATAGACAATAGGTAATGACATAGAAACGAGCGGACTGCTTTAATCTGCTGTGTTTTTCCATTGCTTCAAATAACTCTATTACAAAGATAGAAAAATTCAAATTCATTATATGTTTTGTTCTTAATTTATTTGTTCTTTTTAAAAACTGAGGGTTGTTTCTCAAAATTCTTTTTGAAAAATTTATTGAATGCACTTTGAGATTCAAAACCTAAAAGAAATGCTATTTCAACGAATGAAATATTTTCAGCAAGATATTTTAAGGCTAAATCTTTTCGTACGTTGCAGAGAATATTTTGATACGAATTATTCTCTACAAACAATTTTCGTTGCAATGTTCTATCACTCATATTCAAATACCTTGCTACTTCTTTCAGACTTAAATCTAAATTAGGTATAGTTTGTAGAATGTGTTGCCTTATAATTGATGATATACTTTCTTTGCGTTCTGCCTTTAATAATTCATCAATTAACCGTTCCGCTATTGATAATATCTCAGGATTAGCATTGATTACACGCATAGTCAACAACTCTTTATCAAAAACCATCATAAATGGTTTTCCAAAATGTACAGTCGATTTTATCCGTTCTTCTAACAAATCTTTGCTTCCCTCTTTTTCATAGGGAGTGTAAATTGAAACTGGTGTAATCGACTTTCCTGTTAAGGTATATATTAATTGGAGGATTATTCCATATTGCGACTCATATATCTGCCGGGACGCTAATGGATATTTATCAGAAAATTCCATTGGTACTTTCATTATATGATAGAAATAATCAGTATCACTATAATTAGAAAATTGGCATAGTGTATTTACTGCGGGAGCATAAAGGGGTGATTTCTCAAATACATCTTTTAAGGTTCGACAATTCTGATATACATTTATAATTGTTCCCAAAATAGATGAAGGAAAACGAAATCCCATTTCAAGCCCAATCCTATCATTTGATTTTTGTTTTATCAAAATTTCAATGAAGCGTACAACAATCTCAGAATCAATTCTATTTGTAGGGTTATTAAATATGGAAGCATCTAACTGTAAAGCATGTAAAGTGTCTGATTCACTTATACCCAGTGAATCAGCCTGTTTTAGCATAATATTGAATGTTCCTGCCGTTATGTACATAATCATAATAATATTTGGCGTGATTGGACAAAAATATGACTTAATTTTCAATTCTCCAAAAACAAACGATGGTAATTTTGCAAATCAATTCATAAGTAAATGGATAAAATAGAGATTATTGTATACTCACTCCCCATCATGTTTATGCTTCATGATTTTGAGGAGATTATAGGACTTAAAACTTGGCTTGATAAGAACGGAGCGTGGTTAGATGAAAAATTTCCTATGCTAACAAAACACATTCAAAGCTTGAGACACTTATCTGTTCAAGCTTTTGCAGTGGCTGTATGGGAGGAATATCTAATTATCAGCATAGTAACTTTAACGGCATTGACATTTCAATGGTATGATGCGTGGATTATCATATTTATGGCATATTCATTTCATATTATTATACATATCATTCAATGGATTATAGTCAGAAAATATATTCCGATGATTATAACATCTTTGCTTTCAATCCCATATATCATATGGGGTATAAATAATATTGTTTGTTCATTTACTGCTATCAAGATTGGAGGCTATCTTATTGCAGGAATATTCGTTGGTGTCTTAAATCTGCTTTTCGCTTATAAACTGGCATATAAATTCGATAAATACATGAATAATAAACTGTGAAAGAACATATTTATCATAAATAATAATTACAATGAGCAAGCTATTCGAACAGAGATTTTTTCGGCTATTGTCGGAATACTCACAAAAAAAGTTTACCATAAACGAATTAATGGCTGCGTTGCAAGAACTTGCCAATCATTTGGCAAGCGTTGCCATACATGAACAGGATTACGCTGTATTGTTACGCTACTTCTCTTTTGGACTGAACAGGCTCAAATCGTACCGCTTACAATTTGAGACGGGGGAAAAATGCCTTGTTATTGCTTATTGATGAAGCGATAGAGATTATAAACACAGAAATCCGCATACTTAATATGCGTATAAAATACCCGATTCAGTTCCAAAATCGGAAAAACAGCTTTTCACCCTCACCACTTTATCTTACCGACGAAACCTATCTTGTGGAAATTATGGAACTGGTTAGCGGAATTTTCCTATCTAAACGGGTGGTTACCCACAATGGAACAGAATCACCACTAACGGAAATTGGTAGAGCTTTTGAATGGCTTTTCAATATCAAGTTGGGTGACATCCACAAAAAGCACGAGAATGTAATTTGCCGTAAAGCCAATAAACGAACCGAGTTTTTGGATATACTTCGCAAAGCCATTATTGAAGAAAGTAAGAAGAAAGGCTATCTATAAATCAGATACTTATCAAGAATTATTAGGGGTGTAGTATATCTACTCCCCTAACTTGTTTACACCCATTTGCCGAATTTTGCTTCATCAATCGATTGAAAACAATAATGTTGAACTAAAAAATGAAGCAAAATGTATATAGACAATGAACTATAATAAGCAAAATGAATACGGTTAAGAATAATTAGCATAATCAT
>DBFWLD010000006.1:0-43435 GCA_048465615.1 Tannerellaceae bacterium | reverse complement strand
TTAACGGTTTGGTAACTGAAAAGCTGCCTGAATATGCCGTATTCTGAACTTTCGCTGTTTGGCAATATATAGAAAAACGGTTCATTTCAAGCACTTTATCTATTACTATTCGCTTCTTTACGTTCACCTGCTTTAGGGTAGATTGTTCACCTCGCCCGTCATACATACGCTACCACGGTCTGCCTCTCTAACGATGTGCCCATTGAAACGCTCTCGAAGATGCTCGGACACCGCAGCATCCGAACAACGCAGATTTACGCTAAAATTACGGCGGAGAAAATCAGCAACGATATGAAAAAACTGTCAAAGCAGATTGAGAAAATGGAAAGTTTCATTTGTCAGACAATCTGATAAAAACAAACAGTATGATGAAAAGAGATAGAATAACAATCAATGGAAAGATAGTTTCCATCACGGGAGCCAATGTCTGGATGACCGATTATGAGATAACCGAACTCTTCGGTGTTACGCCGTGTGCCGTGCGCAGCCATATCAAATCCATATTCAAGAACGGGGTATTGTCGGAATGCGACACTTACCGCTATATCCGTCTGGAAAACGGCAACCGTGCGGATGCCTATAACATGGAGATGATAACGGCCCTCGCCTTCCGGCTGAACAGCCTGCCTGCAAAGATATTCCGGGAATGGGTAGTAAGGAAAGCGGTGACTTCTCCACGTTCCGCCCAGCCCATCGTCCTGCAAATCGGCAATGGGTTCCCCTGCTGACAAAACGGGGGCAGACCGTCGTACATGGTCTGCCCCCGTTTTTGTTTGTACTCTACCTAAAAGGCTTTTTTGTAACACTCTTCCAGCAGCCTTTCAATGTCCGTTTCCCGGTACAGGACTTTTCCCCCGAAAAGGATAAAAGGTATTTTCCGGTCGTTGCGGTATTCCTGAAGCGTGCGGCGGCTTACTTTCAGCCGTTCCGCCACCTCCTTGTCGGTCATGTACCGTTCCCCATTCAGTGGCGGGCGGTAATTCTGCACCAAGAGGCTTGCTTCTTTTGCTCCCTTGCGCAGTGCGGACAGGGCATTTGCGATGCGCTCATCGTCCGTAGTCAAAACATGTTCATTCATATTACAGGATGGATTTTAGTGGTGGCATACAATCATTACGGCGTATCCCTTTCCGTTCGGAACTGATTCATCACGGGCAGGAGGCGTTCCACTTCCCCCGGCTTGTAGTAGAACTTGCGGTTTATCTGCGAGAATCCGATGAGGCGGTTATCCCGAAGCGTCTGCAATGTCCTTTGGCTGATATGCAGCAGGCGGCACACGTCCTCCCCGTCCAGCCAGTTACTCATTTTCTTGTCGCCGCACCTGCGGTACAGCACGTTCACTTTCTCCGTCAGTGTTCCCACTCCGGAAAGCAAGGCTTCAAAAGCCGCCTTTTCGATAATTATTATTTCCATATTTTATATCAGTTTCCGGCAAAAGTACCGCTTTGTAGGCGTACCCCGTACTATTTTGCCGCTGTTGGCAGCTTGTGTCTTCCGCATGGCGGCTATTGTCCCTTTCACCTTCCCCAAATTACACAAAAATCTTCCATAGGTGGTTGCCTACCTGTGGAAACGCCCCATGCAATAGAGGGAACTTTGCCCCGAAATCAAAAAGCAACAGATATGGAAATCATTACGATGGAAAGTGCCGCCTACAAGGAACTGACGGCAAAGATAGATTTGATAGCGGGGTATGTCCGCCAAAGTGAAGAAAGGAAGAACGAAAAAGCGGCAGAGGTATGGATGAGCAGCAAGGAACTTAAAGGGTTGCTCGGTATCAGCACTCGCACGCTCCAACGCCTGCGTGACAACAAACGCATCAGCTACGCCATCTTCGGGGGTGCTTGCCGCTATCCCGTTTCAGAGGTGGAACGGTTGGTAAAGGAAAGCATCTACAACTGCGACGCGCAAACGGTGGAAGAGTTCAAACGCAATTACCTGTTACGCACGGGAGGGGGAAAGAAGAAATGAGCGCGTTGGATTTGGAAACCTTCGAGGGCTGGATGCGGCAAATCATGGAACGCTTCGACCGGAACGAGCGTCTGCTCGCCTCGCTCACGGGCAAGGAACTCAAAGAGGTGAAATACCTCGACGGGGAACGGCTGCTCGACAATCAGGACTTATGCGAATTGCTCAACACGAGCAAGCGTTCCATCCAGCGTTACCGCAGTTCGGGAACGCTGAAATACCGGATGCTCTGGCACAAGGTCTATTACAAGGAATCGGACGTGCAGGAGTTTTTGAGGACGCATTTTGGCGAGTTTGAGCAGAAAAAGGGAGCAAAGGGCGGAAAGGCATAACGCCACAAACTTCCATGCGGAAGCCACAAGCTGCCACGCCTTCCGCTATCCATTGCGGAACGGTTCGTAGCCCTTACTTTCGCTGCGGAACAATTCCATTAATAATTAATAGAAGACCAACTTATGGCACAAAAAAAGAATCAGAAGAATGAAAAGGATGTGCTGATTGTCCGGGACGAGAAGACCGGGGAAATCAGCGTGGTTGCCGGACTGAAAAGGGACGGCACGCCCAAGACAACGGCTGCCACGGAAGCCAACAAAGGGAGTTTCTTGCAGTTCGACAAGAACAGCAACGCATTGGACAGCTTTCTGGACAACTTCTTCCGGCAATGCAAGGAGCCGAAACGCTTCGGCTTCTACCGTGTGGCGGCAGATACCGTGGAACAGGTGTTGGACGTGTTCAAAGACCTGCTGAAAGACCCGGAAGCCAACAAGGACTTGCTCGCCCCTCACCGCGTGGATACACAGAAGTATGAAAAGCAGGAGGAACAGGCACAAACCGTTTCCGAAGAAGTTAAACCTGTCCCCAATGAACCCAATGAGTCCGGTGACCTCGACCCTTTCTGGCAAGCGGTTGAAGACCATTGGTTCCCTGACGAAAAAGAGTCCGGGCAACAAGAACAGGCACAGACACAGGAACGTGTGCAGGCGCAGGAACAGACGCAAGACGGGCAATCCGCACAGGAGAAGCCCGATGAGAAAAAGCACGTGATAGACGAAAGCCGCATCGACTGGGCGGACATGAAAGAGGTGTACGGCATCGACCGTGCGGCACTCGAAGCGTCGGGCGATTTGGAAAAGATGCTGGGTTACGGGAAGTCGGGGCTTGTCACCGTCGCCCCGTATATCAACGGCGAACGTTTCGAGTTGGAAGCACGCCTCTCGTTCAAGGAATTGCCGGACGGCAGCGTCGGGCTTGTCCCCCATGCCATCCGCAAGGAGCCGAAACTTGACGGGGAGTTCATGGGACATACGTTCACCCCCGAAGACAAAGAGAACCTGAAAAAGACGGGTAACATGGGGCGTGTAGCGGAGCTGGTGGATAAGGAAACGGGCGAAATCATTCCCTCGTATATCAGTATCGACCGCCAGACCAACGAGGTGACGTTCCTTCCCGTAAAGGATGTGCCGACAATGACAGGTATCGGGCAGACCAAATTTACCGAGCATGAAATAGGCGAGCTGCGTGCCGGGCGTGCCATCCCCAACAAGGAGATTGTCTTGTCGGAGAAACGGAAATTTACCGCCACCCTGCAAATCAACGTAGAGCGTGGAGGAGTGGAATTTGTGCCCAAACAGAACGGGCAGAACCAGAGACAGCGTAGCGGGCAAACTACGCGGCAAGCCCGCAATCTCCAACCTGCCGCCCAAGTTACGACCGGGCAAGTCACAACCGCACAGACCGGCACCCAGCCGGAAGGCGGACAGAAACCGAAGGTCTATAAATTCCAATGGCTGGATGAGAATGGGAATATCCGCGCCCCGAAAACAATGGGCGGCGTGCTGCTCACGCCGGAACAGCAAAAGAGTTTCACTGAAGGGAAAGCCATTCTTGTCAAGGACATGAAACGCGACGGCAAGGGAGAACCTTATACCGCCTACGTCAAGTATGACTTTGAGGCGGGCAAGCCGAAATACTTCCGTACCAGCCCCGAAGAGTCGCAGGCGAAAGTGGTCGCCCCGGCTTCCGAAAGCCGCACGCAAGTAGCGGTGAATACCGACGGGAAAACCAACGAGGCGACTAAGCATGTACGGGAGCCTTTGCGACAGGGACAGGCACAACCGACCGGTGAGCAGCAGCGAAGACAGAACAAGCCCAAAGGCATGAGCGTGTAATATCATGATAGCATTTATCATTCTTATAGCCGTATTCCTCCCCTATGTGATTGTCCGCCGGGTATGGCGTGCCGACTGGCAAGCCATCGAAGAGGAAAACAAGCGGTATTACACGGAGGAAGGACATCATATTTATTATGACCGTAAACTGATTGCGGCACTTGAAAAAGAGAAGCAACAGATAAAGAAATAACAAGATAAAATCAATAACCGGGGCATCTGCCCCAACCACTAAAATCCACAATAAATAAAAAAGTAT
Organism: Tannerellaceae bacterium; assembly: GCA_048465615.1. GTDB lineage: Bacteria > Bacteroidota > Bacteroidia > Bacteroidales > Tannerellaceae > Parabacteroides. Next base: position 39,040 of record DBFWLD010000006.1, on the reverse strand, counting down.
GAAAGTAATTTTGGCTGAAAAGCCCAGCGTGGCGAGAGAAATCGCCCGTATCGTGGGCGCAACGAAAAGAGAAGAAGGCTATTTGTCCGGCAATGGATATGCGGTAACATGGGCTTTCGGGCATTTGGTCATGCCTGCCTTGCCCGACGGGTACGGTATCAAAGGTTTCCACCGTGACAACCTGCCGATTATCCCGCCCGTGTTCACCCTTGTACCCCGTCAGGTGAAAACCGACAAGGGGTACAAGCCCGACAGCGGCGTAGTGGCGCAAATCAAAATCATCGCCAAGCTCTTCCGTGAAAGTGAACGCATCATCGTAGCCACCGATGCAGGTCGAGAAGGCGAACTTATCTACCGCTACCTGTACGAATACATCGGATGCGCAACCCCTTTCGACCGCCTTTGGATCAGCTCGCTGACCGACAAAGCCATTCGTGAAGGGTTGGAAAACCTCAAATGCGGCGCGGAGTATGACAAGTTGTATTATGCCGCGAAAGCACGCAGTGAAGCCGACTGGCTCGTGGGGATTAACGCCACGCAAGCCATCACCATCGCTGCCGGACGGGGCACGTATTCGCTGGGACGCGTACAGACACCGACCTTGGCAATGGTATGCGAACGCTACCTTGAAAACAAACGCTTCGTCCCCGAACCTGTCTTCCAGATTCATTTATCAACGGACGGCACGGCGGACGGTGAGGTGGTGAAATTCTCTTCCGCCCTGAAATGGAAGGAGAAAACCGAAGCCGAAGCCGCCTACCGGACGGTCAAGGAGTGTGCGGACATGACCGTTACCCGTGTGGAGTGCAAGGAAACCGTACAGGAAGCTCCGCTTTTGTACGACTTGACCACGCTGCAAAAAGAGGCGAACACCAAGCACGGGTTTTCAGCGGAGAAAACCCTTTCCATCGCCCAGAAGCTCTATGAAGCAAAGCTCGTCACCTATCCCCGTACCGGAAGCCGCCATATTCCCGAAGATGTGTTTGCGGAAATTCCGTCTCTGCTGCTGACCTTGAAGAACCATCCCGTATTAGGCGGCTACCTTTCCACGATGGGCGACCTCTCACGCCGTAGCGTGGACGACAACAAGATTACCGACCACCACGCCCTGCTTGTCACGGAGGTCAAGGCAAAGAATCTCGAAGCCGACGACCGCATCCTCTATGACATGATTGCCGGACGTATGTTGGAAGCCTTTTCGGACAAGTGCATCAAAGACGTTTCCACCGTATCGGCGGAGTGCGGCGGCATGGAGTTCATCGTCAAGGGAACCGTCGTCAAGCAAGCCGGATGGCGTGCCGTATATGGAGAGAAAGAAGCCACGGAAGAGGTGACGTTACCCTGCTGGACGGAAGGCGGCACGCTGCCGGTAAAAGGCAGTTCGCTGACTGAAGGAAAGACGAAGCCCAAACCCCTAGATACCGAGGCGAGTTTACTCTCCGCCATGCAGACCTGCGGCAAGGAGGTGGAGGACGAGCTGTTGCGCCAGTCACTTAAGGAGTGCGGCATCGGTACGCCTGCTACCCGTGCCTCCATCATTGAAACGCTCTTCAAGCGTGAATATATGGTGCGTCAGAAAAAATCCCTTGTCCCCACCGAAAAGGGGCTTGCCCTTTATTCGGTAGTCAAGGCGATGCGCATCGCGGACGTGACAATGACCGGTGAATGGGAAACGGCCCTTTCACAGATAGAAAGCGGTGAAATAAGTGCCGAAACATTCCGCAAGGGGATTGAGGATTACGCCTCGCAGATTACTACGGAACTGCTGACCTCCGACAAGCTGTTCCCGCGCAATGAAACCGGATGTACGTGTCCCAAGTGCGGCAAGGGTATGATGCAGTTCTACGGCAAGGTAGTACGTTGCGGCAACCCGGATTGCGGGTTGCCCATTTTCCGGCAGAAAGCGGGGAGAACGCTCACGGACGCGGAGATAACCGAACTGCTGACCAGCGGTAAGACGGGAGTTATCAAGGGATTCAACAGCAAACAGGGCAAACCTTTCAGCGCCGCCGTTGCCTTTGACGGGGATTTCAATACCGTATTCGTGTTCCCCGATAAGAAAAACAAGAAGACGAATCCGCGAAAAAAGAAATAATGCGTATATTTACCACTGAATTTACAGTCAAAGGTCATTCATACTATTATATAGTTGAGGCTGATTTTTACTGTGGATTTTAGTGGTGGCACTCGGCGGGGACGTCGGGTGCCTTTCGCGTTTATCCTTTCCTTTATTTAATAATCCACTAAAATCTACAGAATTATGATACAGAAAAATCAGACGACCGACTTGTCCTATTACGGACTTTACCTGCTGAAATACCTCAAAGAGAACCACCCCGACAAAGCCGCCGACACGGATTTCATCGAAGGTCGTGCCGACCATGCCGCCGACGTGTACGAACAATCCCGTTTGGAGGGATATACGCCGGAGGGGGCACAGGAGCTGGCAATGGCGGCATTGACAGAGGGGCTTCACTTCTCCAAGTACAACACAATTATCGAAGTGTTATGGAACGAGTTCGGAGATGAAGTAGAACCGGGTAATGCGCTCGCATTCGCCCTTACACTGCAACCGGAGCTGGAAGAGGTGTTCGCCCGATACCCGCTCACGGACAATTTCGCCTACACATCCGAATATGATCTGCTCTATACCGAACTGACGGGAGCCGTTGCAACTTATCTCGAAGAGCATGGCGTTTAACCGTAAAGAGAAACTGCGGGACAACATCGAGGCGATACGGACGGTATTCACATTGGAAAAACAGCAGAGGGCGGCTACTCCCGAAGAAAGGGAGATTCTCAGCCGCTTCTGCGGTTTCGGCGGGTTGAAGTGCATCCTTAACCCTGCCGCCAACCTGATGGATGCCGCCGGGTGGACGAAATCCGACCGTGAATTGTTTCCCCTGACAGCGGAGTTACACAGGCTAATCCGTGATAACTCGAAAGATGAACGGGAGTACAAACGCTATTTTGACAGCTTGAAAAGTTCGGTGCTTACAGCGTTCTATACTCCCCCCGAAGTGGTGGCGGCACTTGCCGATACCCTGCATGATAACGTCATTACCCCTCACCGCCTGCTCGACCCGTCGGCAGGTCAGGGGGTATTCATCTCCGCTTTCGGTGCGCACGCTCCGGGAGCGGAGGTTATGGCGTTCGACAAAGACCTGCTCACGGGCAAGCTGCTCTCGTACCTCTATCCGCAGCATAAAGTACGGGCGGAAGGGTTTGAACGGATTGAAAAACCGTTCACGGGCTACTTTGATGTAGCGACCTCCAATATCCCGTTCGGGGATGTGGCGGTGTTCGACCCCGAATACACGGGAGCCGGCAATTATTCCCGCCGTGCCGCCGCCAAAACCATCCATAACTATTTCTTCCTGAAAAGTCTGGATGCGGTCAGGGACGGCGGCATCGTGGCGTTCATTACCTCGCAAGGGGTGATGAACGCCCGTGAGGGGGCTATCCGTATGGAGATGCTCAAACACGCCGACATTGTTTCAGCCGTCCGCCTGCCCAACAACCTCTTTACCGACCATGCCGGGACGGAAGTGGGCAGCGACCTCATCATCCTGCAAAAGAATGAAAAGAAACAGGCAGTCAGTGAAACGGACAAGCTGTTTGCGAACGCTGCGCCGGATGCGGCAGGCTTCGTTACGAACACCTATTTCCAGAAATACCCGGAGCGGATTGTCCGCACACGGGAGAAAACGGATACCGACCCTTACGGGAAACCGGCAATGGTTTATCTGCACGAGGGTGGTATTACAGGCATTGCCGGGGATATGCGCAAAATATTGTCTGAGGATTTTGCCAAACGGCTCAATGTGGATTTGTATCAGGAAATGGCATCCCGGCAGGTTGGGCAGGCCGCACCATCTGCTTCTGTTCGTCAGGAGCGGATGCCCCGGTACGAACCGACACCGGAAGACTGGCGGGAAGCAGGCGAAGTAATGCAGGAGAGTGAACGAAAGTTCCGGGACGAACATCCGCCACAGCCGGAAGATTACCCCCGAGGCGCATTGAAAAGCGAATCGGTAAAAAAAGAAGAGAAGCCGGAACCTGCCCCTCCCGTAATGGATTTGTACGACCTGTTCAACTTCACGCAGGAAGAACGGCGGCTGGCGCAATCGGGACAGAAGAAAAAGCAGGCGGGGAAAAAGGCAAGGCGCGTCGCGCCCGTCTCCCGGAACCTGTTCAACCAGCCTGCCGTGGAGAAAGAGCAGAAACCGACTACGCCGCCCGAACAGGACACGGTCACGCCTCCCGAAGTCCAAAGCATGGATATGGAGGCTATTTATAATGCTATCAATTGGGACACGAACCCGCCCATCAACGGATTCTACGAAACGATGGCGCAGCTCTCTCCCGGACAAAGGGAACGGTTAAGGCAGGGGAATTTTGCAGCCCGGCAGAACAAGATGGACAAGGCAGAGGATTTACCGGAACAACGTACCTCACAAGCATCCGTCCCTGTTGCTGACGGTTTTGAGGAAGAACGCCGCCTGCAAGAGATTAAAGAGCAGGAAGAAGCGGAGAAGATAGAAGCGGAGCTGATGAAGCCCCGTCCCTTGATGGGCAAATTGGAACCGCACCACAAAGAGGGAATGCTGGTGGCGGACGGCAATCAGGTGGGCTATCTGAAAGGCGTTACCCGTTACGGAGCGACCTTCCACCCGTTGGAGCTGAATAAGGCGCAGCAGGAAAAGGCGGAGCTTTACATCACTATGCGCGACAGCTACCAACGGCTTTACACTTTTGAAGCGGAGATGCACGAGGAAAACAAGCCGGAGCGTGCCGCCCTGAACGCCTCTTACGATACTTTCGTGGAACACTATGGGCGGTTGAACGCCAAAGCGAACGTGAAGTTCCTGCTTATGGACGCTTCGGGGCGTGACATGCTCTCGCTGGAACGTGCCGAAAACGGGCAGTTCATTAAGGCGGACATTTTCGACCATCCCGTGGCTTTCGCCCTGAATGACGTTGCGCACGTGGATACGCCGCATGAGGCTTTGTCCGCTTCACTGAACCGTTACGGGGCGGTGAACCTCGATTATATGGAATCGCTGTCGGACAACAGTAAGGATGAACTGGTAGAAATGCTAAAAGGGCAAATCTACTTCAACCCGCTCGTGGACAACTACGAGATTAAAGACCGCTTCATCGCCGGAAATGTCATGGAAAAGGTGGAACGTGTTTCCCGATGGGCAGCGAACAACGAAGGCAACGAGCGGATGCCGGAGGTGGAAGCCTCGCTCTCGGCGCTTCGGGATGCGATGCCACGCCCGATTACGTTCGACGAACTGGATTTCAATTTCGGCGAACGCTGGATTCCGACGGGAATGTACACCGCCTATATCAAGCACCTGTTCGATACGGACGTTTCGATAGCCTATTCGGAAAGCATCGACGAGTATTCGGTAAAATGCCGGGAGAAGAACACCCGAATCACCGACCAGTATGCCGTACAGGGGCAATACAGGAAGTATGACGGCATCAACCTCTTGAAACACGCGTTGGTCAATACCGTGCCGGACATCAGCAAAAGCATCGGCAAGGACGAACATAACAGGGACATCAAGGTAAGGGACAGCGAGGCGATACAGCTTGCCAACGCTAAGATTGACGAAATCCGTAACGGCTTTACCGATTGGCTGAATGACCAGTCGCCGGAGTTCCAACAGCGGTTAGCGGATATGTACAACCGAAAGTTCAACTGTTTCGTGCGTCCCGCTTACGACGGGTCGCATCAGGATTTTCCCGGTCTGGACTTGAAAGCGCTTGAAAAGAAGTACGGTATCAAGGAGGTGTACCAAAGCCAAAAGGACTGCGTATGGATGCTCAAACAGAACGGAGGCGGGATATGCGACCACGAAGTTGGTACAGGTAAAACACTGATAATGAGCCTTGCAGCGCAAGAAATGAAACGTTTGGGGCTGGCGCACAAACCGATGATTATCGGGCTGAAAGCCAACGTCGGGGAGATTGCCGAGTGCTACCGCACGGCATATCCCAACGCCAAAATCCTCTACGCTACCGAGAAGGACTTCTCACCTGAAAATAGGATAAAGTTTTTCAACAATATCAAGAACAACGATTGGGACTGTGTCATCATGTCGCACGACCAATTCGGAAAGATACCGCAGCCGACGGACGTGCAGCAGGAGATTCTGCAAAAGGAGCTGGATTCGGTGGAAGAGAATCTGGAAGTGCTGAAAGCGCAAGGAAAAGAGGTTTCAAGAGGAATGCTGAAGGGATTGGAGAAGCGGAAAATCAACCTGCTCGCCAAACTGGAAAAGGTGGAACACGCCATCAAAACCCGCACGGACGACGTGGTGGATTTCAAGCAGATGGGCATCGACCACCTGTTCATCGACGAAAGCCACCAGTTCAAAAACTTGACATTCAATACCCGGCATGACCGGGTGGCGGGGCTGGGAAACAGCGAGGGAAGCCAGAAGGCACTGAATATGCTGTTTGCCCTGCGCACCATTCAGGAGCGTACGGGAAAGGATTTGGGGGCGACGTTCCTGTCGGGAACGACCATTTCCAACTCGCTGACCGAACTCTACTTGCTGTTCAAGTACCTCCGTCCGAAGGAACTGGAACGGCAGAACATCAACTGTTTCGATGCGTGGGCGGCAATTTTCGCCAAGAAGACCACCGACTTCGAGTTCTCGGTCACGAACAACATCGTGCAGAAAGAGCGTTTCCGCTATTTCATTAAAGTCCCGGAGCTGGCTGCTTTCTACAATGAGATAACCGATTATCGCACGGCAGCGGATGTGGGTGTGGACCGTCCGGAAAAGAACGAGATACTGCACAATATCCCGCCTACGCCGCAACAGACGGAGTTCATTGAAAAGCTGATGCAGTTCGCCCAGACAGGGGATGCCACGATATTGGGTCGTTTACCTTTATCGGAAACGGAGGAAAAGGCGAAGATGCTGATTGCCACCGATTACGCCCGTAAGATGGCGCTCGACATGCGCATGATAAACCCGGAAAAGTACGAAGACCATCCCGACAACAAAGCCTCGCACTGTGCTGCGCAGATTGCGGAGTATTATAAAAAGTATGACACACAAAAAGGTACACAATTTGTTTTTTCGGATTTGGGTACGTACCAGCCGGGAAAGTGGAGCGTGTACAGCGAAATCAAACGTAAACTCATGGAGGACTACGGCATTCCGGCAAACGAGATACGTTTCATTCAGGAGTGCAAGACAGAGAAAGCACGCAAGGCGGTGATTGATGCCATGAACGAGGGAAAAGTGCGGGTATTGTTCGGCTCCACCAGTATGCTCGGAACGGGTGTGAACGCACAGAAAAGGGCGGTCGCACTTCATCATTTGGACACACCCTGGCGGCCTTCCGACCTCTCCCAACGGGATGGACGGGCGGTTCGCAAAGGGAACGAAATAGCCAAATTTTTCGCTGATAATAAGGTGGACGTGATTATCTACGCGGTGGAAAAATCACTGGACAGCTACAAGTTCAACCTGCTGCACTGCAAACAGACCTTTATCTCGCAGCTCAAGAGCGGAGCGATGGGCGCACGTACCATCGACGAGGGCAGTATGGACGAGAAGTCGGGCATGAACTTCTCGGAGTATATGGCGATTTTGTCGGGCAATACCGATTTGTTGGACAAGGCACGGCTGGAAAAGAAAGTTGCCGCATTGGAGAGCGAGCGCAAGAGTTTCTACAAGGACAAAAGCGGCTCGACGTGGAAATTAGAGTCGCATACCAAAAAGCTGAACGAGAATAACGGGTATATTGCCAATATGACCGCAGATTACGAAACCTTTACCTTACGGGCACAGACTGATGAGGACGGTTACTACCGCAACCCAGTACGGCTGGACGGTCTGGCGGCGACCGATGCCAAGAGTGTCGGGACACGATTGCAGGCGATAGCCAAGAACGCCGAAACAGGCGGTGAATACAAGCCTATTGGCGAGTTGTACGGTTTCCCTATTCTGGTGAAAACAGAAAAGTCCATCCGTGAGGGCGTGGAGGTGAAACAGAACCGCTTTTTCATTGAAGGTGCATACAAGTACACTTACAATAACGGGCAGTTGGCAATGTCCGACCACAAGGCGGCAGCTACGAACTTCCTCAATGCGCTGGAACGTATTCCGAAACAGATCGAACAGTACAAAACGGAGAACACCAAGTTGGAGAAGGATTTGCCCACGCTACGGGAGATTGTAGGGGGTACATGGAAGAAAGAAGATGAACTCAAACAACTGAAATCGGAGGTGGCAGTATTGGAACGAAAGATTCAGTTGGAATTGAAGTTACCTGAGCAAGATATAAAGATATCCGACAAATGGATACTGCAGGAACAAAAAACGGTAGCAGATGCTCTTGTTATAAATGAAAATAATCAGTCAATGAAAGATTATATTATTACCCGACCTAAACTTTCAATTCCGGAAACATCCAAAAGTTTTAAGATATAAAAAAGATGGCTACGCCTTTCAACGTAGCCATCTTTTTTATGTGTGATATTACTCTATTAAATTATTTCCATCCCATAAACATACGAGCAGTTTCTGCATCGTGGTGGTCGAAGAAAAGGCTCTTACCAGTGTCGAGCGTAGCGATCGCAGCCATGTCCTCACCGGAAAGCGAGAAGTCGAAGATGTCGATGTTCTGCTGCATCCGTTCGATGTGTGTAGATTTGGGAATGATGATGACACCGCGCTGAATAAGCCAGCGCAGAGCGACCTGCGCCACGCTTTTGCCGTATTTGCTGCCTATTTCAGCAAGCAGAGGATTCGTAAAGAAGCCGTTGCGCCCCTCCGCGAACGGTCCCCATGACATGATGCGCGTGCCGAACTCTTCCATGATGCGCTGCGGCTCGGTTTGCTGGTCAAAGACGTGCGTCTCCACCTGATTGACTGCCGGAACGATTTCCATGTTGCTGGCGATGTCGATGAAGTGGTCGGGATAGAAATTGCTGACACCGATGGCGCGGAGTTTTCCCTCCTTGTAAGCCTCTTCCAGTGCGCGGTATGCGCCGTAGCGGTCACAGAACGGCTGATGCAGCAGCATCAAATCGATGTAGTCCGTCTGCAACTTGCGTAAGCTCTCGTCAATGGAAGCCTTCGCTTTCTCATAACCGTAATTGGAAATCCAGACCTTCGAGACAATGAAAATTTCTTTGCGGCTGATGCCGCTTTTGCGGACTGCATTGCCTACACCCTCCTCGTTGTGGTAGGCTTGTGCCGTGTCGATCATCCGATAACCGACTTGTAAGGCATCGCTTACGCAACGCTCGCACTCGGCGGGCGACACCTGATAGACACCGTAACCTATCTGGGGCATTTCGACGCCATTGTTCAATTTTACTGTTTGCATTATTCTCAATTTTAGTTTATTTGATCATACCGATATTACGCAGCCACGTTCCTATGGTTTGCTCGTTGATTCGTCCGCTTGTAAGTCCTTCTCCGGTCAGATGACTGGCTTCGGGCGTAAGTTCCACGATGCGTGCCAGCGTTTCGTCTCGGTAGGTCGAAGCGTAAGTACAGAACGGTACGACCGTTTTGCCTTTGAAATCGTAGCTTTCGGCAAAGGTACAGATAATCATCGGAGTTGTCCACCACCATACGGGACAACCGACGAACACCGTATCGTAATCCGCCCAGTTTTCTACCGCTGCGACGATGGCGGGGCGGGCGTTATTGTCTTTTTCCTTGCGTGCCACTTCCGTGCAGGGCGTGTATTCGGTGGGATAAGGCACTACCGGTTCGATGCGGAAAATGTCGGCTCCGGTCTGCCGAACGATCTCTTGTGCCATACGCTGCGTTGTTCCGCCCCAACTGAAATAGGCTACCAGCATTTTGGTGTTGCCGTTCGGGGTGCCGGGATTGTCGCCAGGTTGATTCGGTTCATTGGGATTCTCCGGGTTATTCGGATTATCGGGAGCATCCTCTCCTCCGTCATCCGGCTTTTCAGGATTTTCAATTTCGGGTGTCTGAGGTTCATTCTCATCTTCGGACGTACAAGCTCCGAACGTCACGACAGCCGCAGCCATCATCAGATAAATCAAATACTTTTTCATACTTATATTATTTATTGATTGTTCTTGCAATTATCCAAGTGCAAAGTTATGCACGTTCGTTCACACCGACAGAACAAAAAATACGGCTCGAATTACCATTTTTTCGGAAAATGGATTTGAGATTCGAACCGCTTCAATAAAAACCGAAATAAGTGTAGTTTCAACCGAATTTCTTGTAAGGCTTTCCCCGCATCTTCTCTCTAACTTTGCAACGTCGGATAAATGACGATATAACTAAAAAACAGATAAATGGATATGAAAAAGAAAATTTTGACCGGACTCGTGGTGCTGGCTTCAATGGTTGGCAATACCTCTTTCGCGCAGGATATTTATAAGACTGCCGCAGGTGTACCGATGGTACAACTCAACAATGGCATCCTGATGCCGCAATTCGGATTGGGAACATTTCTTCAACCCTCCGATGAGGTTTGCAGGCAGTCGTGCCTGACGGCATTGAAGGCAGGCTACCGGCACATTGACACCGCCCATGCCTACAACGATGAACGCGGTGTAGGGCAGGCGGTGAAAGAGAGTGGCATACCGCGCAACGAGATATGGATTACCAGCAAGTTATGGTCCTCTGAATATGGTGAAGGCAAGACAATGGAAGCTATTGATAAGATGCTGGAACGTCTGCAAGCCGATTATATCGACCTGCTCTACGTCCACCAGCCTGTCGGCGATTTCGTCGGAGCATGGCGAGATATGGAAAAGGCTGTGGCAATGGGCAAAGTGCGTGCGCTGGGAATAAGTAACTTCGATGCCAACGACGAAGTGTTCGAAAAGATCATAACCGAATCGCGCGTAAAACCCGCCGTACTCCAGATAGAATGCCATCCGTATGCGCAACGGCTGGTAATGCGTGAAAAAGTGAAACCCTACGGCATACAGGTGGAGTGCTGGTTTCCGCTGGGCGGCGCGATGAGTAACGGTGCGTTGTTGAAAGATCCGACGATCATGAAGATTGCCGAAGCACACGGCAAGACACCCGCGCAGGTGATTTTGCGCTGGCACATTCAAGAGGGATTCTCTGTTATTCCGGGTGCTACGAATCCTGATTATATCAAAGAGAATATTCAGATTTTCGACTTCGCGCTCTCCGAAGAGGATATGGCAGCGATGCGTTCGCTCAATAAGGAAAAACGCTTCTTCAATGCCACTTATGAACAAGTAGAGGAAATGGGGAAAATGCCGATGCGGGATTAAATGTGTATGAAACAGCCGGCGACAGTGTGTTGCTGAATTAAAGAATAAAAATATGAAAAAGAGAAATTTTATCGGCGGAACGCTGGCCCTTGTCCTCTGTGCTATCGTCCTCTGTACCTTTGCCGCCAATGAAAACGCGAATACTCCCGAAACGGTCGTGTCCGAACAGCAGATACCGACTACCGTTTCCCGTACCGGGGGCAAAGTCCTCATAGCTTATTTTTCCGTTCCTGAAACCGACGGCGTAGATGCTTCTTCGGGAGCCAGCCGATTGGTATCGGACGGCAAACTGCAAGGCAATACCGAATACGTGGCGACCATTATCAGCAAGGCCACAGGCGGTGAGCTTTTCGAGATAAAGACCGTACATACCTATCCCGGCACGCACAAGGAACTTATAGACGCCGCCAAAAAGGAATCGGAGGAAGATGCACGCCCGGCATTGGCTACCCACATCAAGAATTTGAAAGAGTATGATGTGGTTTTCGTCGGCTTTCCCAACTGGTGGTATGATATGCCCCAGCCGCTTTATACGTTCTTCGACGAACACGATTTCAGCAACAAAACCATCATTCCGTTTTGCACGCATGGCGGCAGCCGTTTCTCGGATGCCATCAAGAGTATCCGCGAGATGGAGAAAGGCGCTACCGTCCTCGATGGATATGCCATTGCCCGCAACCGCGTAGGCAATTCCAAAGACGGCATATTGAACTGGTTGGAGAAAATCGGGATGAAAAAATAGGAGGGTGAACGATACACGCCGTCCTTAGAGGCATCATCTATTTTCGCACTTAAAGAATAGATCACATAACTATTAAGAATCAGATATATGAGTACAGATAATAAAATTACCCGCAGGGATGCTTTGAAGCGCATGGGTGCTGCCGTGGTTAGCGGTGCAGTCGCCTCTTCGGGCCTGCTCTCGCTGGCATCCTGCGAGGGGGAAAAGAACAAGCGCATCATTTTGTATTTCACCGGAACGGGAAACTGCCTCTATATCGCCCGCCAACTGGCAGGCGAAAACACGGAACTGCTGAGCATTCCGCAGATGGTGAAGCAAGGAAAGTATGACTTCGAGGCGGACGAAATCGGCATCGTCTATCCCATTTACGGGCACATGCCGCCCTATATGGTCAGGCAATTCATCCGGAAAGCGAAGCTGAAAGCCGAATACAAGTTTGCCATTCTCACCTACGGCGCACGGAAATGCAACTCGGTGGAGATTTGGGACGAAATATCCCGAAATGCCGGTCACGCATTCGATTACATCGGAACCATCGTCATGGTGGATAACTGGCTACCCAACTTCGACATGAACGAGCAAATCAAGATGGAAAAGCATATTCCGGAGAATTTGCAGAAGATAACGACGGACGTTGATGGACGGCGGCATTGGCACGAACCGGTAACGGAGGAGGAACGGCAGATACACCAAGGATTCATGCAATGGACCAAGCTCGATCCGGAAGTGGGGTTCTTGATGAAGAGCGAAAAAAGTTTCACCGTGACAGACGCCTGTATCGATTGCGGCATCTGTACCTATGTGTGTCCGCGCGGCAACTACGAACTGACATCGAGGGGCGTGAAGATGTCCGGTGACTGCGAGTTCTGCTTCGCCTGCATACAGAACTGTCCGCAGCGGGCTATCCAGTTCCGTAAATCGGAGGATGGTTCGTTTCCGGACGGCACGGAGGTGAACCCGAATGCCCGTTATCGCAACGAGCATATTTCGCTGATGGACCTCAAGCTGGCAAACAATCAGAAATTGTAAACCACCCGATAAAGCGAAGAAGATATGCTGAGAAAAATAAGATTGACGCTTGCCATGCTGTTTTTCATAGCGGTAACGACACTGTTCCTCGACTTTACAGGAACGATTCATGCGTGGTTGGGCTGGACGACAAAGTTGCAGTTCCTTCCGGCATTGCTTGCTTTGAACGTGGGTGTTGTTGTCCTGCTGGTGTTGCTGACGCTGCTTGTCGGCCGAATCTATTGTTCGGTCATCTGTCCGTTGGGCGTATTTCAGGATATTGTGTCGTGGATAAGCGGACTGCGAAAAAAGAAAAAGTACCGTTTTTCCTATTCCCCTGAAGTCAAGTGGTTGCGTTACGGAGTGCTGGGGCTGTTCGTTATCGCATTGGTTGCCGGTATCGGTTCCTTCGTGGCGTTGCTGGCTCCTTTCAGCTCCTACGGGCGTATCGCCTCCAACCTGTTCGCTCCGATATACCGATGGGGAAACAACCTGCTTGCCTACTTTGCCGAGCGTGCGGACAGCTATGCCTTTTATGAAACGGAGGTTTGGATGAAGAGTCTGCCTACGTTCGTTATCGCTGCCGTGACCTTCATTGTGTTGATTGTGCTAGCATGGCGGAACGGACGGACTTACTGCAACACGATTTGCCCGGTGGGGACGATATTAGGATTTTTCTCCCGTTTTTCGTTATTCCGTCCGGTGGTCGATGCGGAGAAATGTAAAAAATGCAGTTTATGTTCCCGTCGTTGCAAAGCCGCCTGCATCGACTACAAGAACCATCGCATCGATTACAGCCGTTGTGTGGCTTGTATGGATTGTCTGGATACGTGCAAGCACGATGCGCTTCACCTGCAATACCGTTGGAAGAAAACGAATAAGCAGGCTGTAAACAAGCCTATGCAGACGGTAAACTCCGAACAGATTGACACTGCACGTCGCGGTTTCCTTTCGGCAACTGCCGTGCTTGCCGCGACGTCGGTTGTAAAGGCGCAGGAGAAAAAAGTGGACGGCGGGCTGGCAGTCATCGAGGACAAGAAGATTCCGGTACGCGCCACGCAGATTGTACCGCCGGGTGCATGGAGCGCACGCCATTTTGCACAACATTGTACCGCCTGCCAACTCTGCGTATCAGCCTGTCCCAACAACGTGCTCCGTCCTTCGACCGAACTGACGAAACTTATGCAGCCCGAAATGTCCTACGAGCGGGGTTATTGCCGTCCGGAGTGTACGCGCTGTTCCGACGTATGTCCGGCAGGGGCTATCCGTCCGATTACTGTCGAGGAAAAATCATCCACCCGTATCGGTCATGCCGTATGGATTAAGAAAAATTGCATTCCGCTGACTGACGGGGTGGAGTGCGGCAACTGTGCACGCCATTGTCCTTCGGGAGCGATATTGATGGTTCCTTCCGACAACGACGATCCGAACTCCGTCAGGATTCCGGTTGTCAATGCCGAAAGGTGTATCGGGTGCGGCGCGTGCGAGAACCTGTGTCCGGCACGTCCGTTCAGTGCCATCTACGTGGAGGGACACACGATGCACAGCGTGATGTAAAACCTTATAAGCAAAAAATATGAGCAATCAAGATAAAGAGAAGAGAGTGTTGTCCCGCCGGGACTTTCTGAAAACGATAGGAGTCGCCGGAGCTGCCACAACCGGACTGACGGCATGCGTGGGAGGCGGGAAAGACGGGACATCGACGGCATCCGCCGGAGACATCCCTACCGACCGGATGACCTATCGCGTCAATCCGACATCGGGCGACAAAGTGTCGTTATTGGGATTCGGCATGATGCGCCTGCCTTCTGTCGGCGGTCGCAGTGCCCGTGAAGGCAACGAAGAAATAGACCAGGAGACGGTGAACGAGTTGGTGGACTATGCCATCGCTCACGGGGTGAACTATTTCGACACGTCGCCCGCCTATTGCCGGGGTAAGTCGGAACACGCTACCGGCATTGCCCTGAGCCGCCATCCGCGCGACAAGTATTTCATCGCCACGAAACTTTCCAATTTTTCACCGGCCACGTGGAGCCGCGAAGCCTCCATCGCCATGTATCGCAATTCGATGAAAGAGTTACAGGTGGACTATCTGGACTATTTGCTGCTACATGGTATCGGGATGGGAAACGGCATGGAGGAGTTCGAGAACCGCTACATGAAGAACGGTATCCTCGACTTCTTGTTGGAAGAGCGCAAGGCCGGGCGCATCCGTAATCTCGGCTTTTCCTATCACGGCGATATCGGGGTGTTCGATTACCTGCTCTCACGACATGATGAATATAAGTGGGACTTCGTTCAGATTCAGTTGAACTATCTGGATTGGAAGTATGCCAAACAAATCAACCCTCGTAATACCGATGCCGAATACCTGTATAATGAATTGAGCAAACGAGGCATTCCGACCGTCATTATGGAACCGTTGTTGGGCGGTCGTCTATCCAATGTGCCCAGTACGATTGTCGCCCGCCTCAAGCAGCGCGAACCGGAAATGAGCGTGGCTTCGTGGGCATTCCGTTTTGCCGGAAGTCTGCCCGACGTGCAAACCGTGTTGAGCGGCATGACGCGCATGGAGCATTTACAGGACAACCTGCGTACTTATGCGCCTTTGAAGCCGTTGACGCAGGAGGATTTCGACTTCCTGCAAGATACTGCTACACGGATGATGCAGTTTGATACCATCCCCTGCAACGATTGCAAATACTGTATGCCTTGCCCGTATGGTCTCGACATTCCAGCTATCCTGCTCCATTATAACAAGTGCCTGAACGAAGGTAATATTCCGGAGAGTACACAGGACGAGAATTATCGCAAGGCGCGCCGTGCCTATCTGGTAGGCTACGACCGGAGCGTACCGAAACTACGTCAAGCCAGCCATTGCATCGGTTGCAACCAGTGCAGCGTCCATTGCCCGCAGCGCATCGACATACCTAAAGAACTGCACCGGATAGACGCATACGTGGAACGTCTGAAACAGGAAATATGAACTTGTTAATCTGAGAATAAAAATACAAAGCATATATGGAATACAGAATATTAGGATTAAGCGGCTTGCGCGTTTCCGCTGTCGGGCTGGGATGCATGGGCATGAGCCATGCCTACGGTGCGCCGGCTGACAAACACGAAATGACGGAGCTTTTGGCCGATGCCGTGGAGATGGGTTATACTTTCTTCGATACCGCCGAGGTGTATGGCACGCCCGACCGTCCGCACGATAACGAGGAATTGCTGGGCGAAGCGTTGCGACCGTTCCGCGACCGGATTGTGATTGCTACGAAGTTCGGACTGGCATTCGATTTGCCCCATGCGGCAGGACCGCACGCCCTGATTCCGGACTCGCGGCCGGAAATCATACGCCGCTCGGTGGAAGAATCGCTCTGCCGTCTGCACACCGACCGTATCGACCTTTACTATCAGCACCGCATCGACCCGAAAGTCGAGCCGGAAGAGGTGGCAGCTACAATGGCTGAATTGATCCGCGAGGGTAAAATTCTGCACTGGGGCATTTCGGAGGCAACCGAAAACTATTTGCGCCGTGCCCATCGGGTTTGTCCCGTGACGGCCGTGCAGAACCGCTACTCGATGATGGCTCGCCGGCACGAAGAGTTGTTCCCCGTACTCGAAGAATTGGGTGTTGGCTTCGTGGCTTTCTCGCCACTGGCGAACGGACTGCTGACCGACTATTATACGGCCGATACGGCATTCGATGCCGCGTTCCGCCGGGAGAGTTTCGAGCAGAATCGTCCGCTCTTTGCCTTGATTGGGAATCTGGCGGAGGAGCATCATGCCACCCCGTCGCAGATTGCGCTGGCGTGGATGATGAACAAGCGGCCGTGGATGGTACCTATACCCGGAACGCGTCGTCTGTGCCGGTTAAAAGAGAATATCGGGGCTGCCGACATCCGTCTGACCTCCGGACAGGTAGAAGCCATCGATGCGGCACTCGATACGATGCCGATGAGCGAAGTATTCGGAGGTTCACCCCTAAAGAAGTAGATTATGAAACCGAAAATAATATGTCATATTATGAGTTCCGTCGATGGGCGGTTGCTCAACAGTCGATGGACGGAACCGTTCGACGGCACACCCGCCCCGGCTCTTTTGCAGGTCTATGCCGCTATCGGCCACGAACTGAGCACGGATGCGTGGATGTTCGGGAAGAACACCCTCCGTGCCGCATTTCCCGAAAGTTTCAAAACTGACGACCGTACAGTTGCGCCCGACACGCCTGCCGTATTCATCGGCGAACGCCGTTCGGAACGAATGTTCATCGTCGCCGATCCTGAGGGCGACATCCGTTTCACCGCTCCGACCCTGCGCGGTGACAATATCCTCGTCATCGCGGGACGGAATGCGACGGAAGGGTATCTTGCCCATCTGCGTGAAATGCGGATTTCATACGCCATCGTCGGTGATGCGCTCAATCTTCGCGAAGGACTTGAAGCTGTCGGGCGCGGGTTCGGCATCCGTTCCGTATCGGTACAGGGCGGCGGTATTCTGAATGGGGCATTGCTTGCGGACGGATTGGTGGACGAATTGAGTCTGGTAATCTATCCCGGCATTGACGGACTTTCGGGTGTACCCTCCATCTTCGAGTATGTGGGCGGCGCAACCGAACATCCGGCGCAAGGACAACGCTTGCAATTGCTCTCTGCCTCACAACGGGAATATGGCGTGATGTGGCTACGATACAAATTTCACGAGGATTGACATAATGAAAAAGATGATATTAGAAACCACACTGCTTTGTTGTCTGTACATGGCTTCTTGTTCGGACATCGAAGAAAACAAGCCGGTTTTGCCGTCGGATCAGGAGCAGGAAGAACCTGAAGCTCCCGACCGGCCGCAGGACTATACAAAACTGATGAACAAGACCAATCCCGTTCCTGCTGCTTACGAGCAGGAAGCGCAACACCGGGGCGAAGTGGTGCGTATCGACTACGACACACATGACTATGCCGGAGGCACAAGCGCCGCACGTACCAATACGGCATACGTTTATCTGCCTTACGGATACAACGAGAACACCGCCCAGCGCTACAACGTGCTTTATTTTGTACACGGGCATTATGGTACGGCGGCAACTACATTCGAGGCGGAAAACGGATTGTTGCGCAAACTGCTCGACCACATGACGGAAAACGGCGACATGGCCCCGACCATCGTCGTTTCGCCCAGTTATAACTATGGGCAACCGACCGCCGACTATGCCGATGCCGACCCCTATTGCGAAGCCCTGCCGCAGGAACTCGTAAACGACCTTATCCCCATTGTGGAGAGTCGTTACCGCACCTATGCCAAAGGCACGGATGCCGCAGGCCTGGAGGATTCGCGCGGGCATCGCGCCATCGGTGGTTTCTCGATGGGAGCCGTCACGACGTGGTACGCATTGGAACATACGCTCGCTTGTTTCAAATACTTCATGCCGGTCAGTGCCGACTGCTGGTCATTGGGACGGTTTGCTGGAATGAACCGACCCAACGAGACGGCAGAGTATCTTGCAGGTATCATTCGACAATCTCCCTACGCAGGTACGGGATTTTACATCTGGGTAGCCAGCGGAACGAACGACTCGGCATACAGGGAAACATTGGTTCAAGTCGAGGCAATGGCACGGCTGACGGATGTATTTCCTGTTTCCAGTCTCACTTTTCACGAAAAAGACGGCGCACGCCACGAATACCGGCCTATGGCGGAATACCTCTACAACGCTCTGCCGTTCTTCTTTCCGAACGGACAAAACGGGAATATGAACACTTACGGGCATCTGACTACCGCCAATACGGTAAAAGATGTGATAGCGCACGAAGCGTTTGCCGGATTCGGGCAATTCATTCTGCCTGCCGAACGGAGGTATGACGACAATATGCCGCTTGCGGACGTGACGGGTCTGCTGCCCTACCATAATTATGTGACGGGCGAGCGTGCCGTGGAGACTATCAACACGATGATAGACTATGTTCACGACGGCAACCGCCTCTTTTACGACATCTATTCCGATGCGGACAAGCAGGTGGATTCACGAAAAAACAATACGGGATTGTTTTTCTTCCGGGGCGAGCCGGGGCGACCGTTCGCCATCGTCTGTCCCGGTGGCGGATTCTCTTATGTCGGCGCTATTCACGAGGGGTTTCCGCTTGCCATCGCATTGAGTGAAATGGGTTACAACGCTTTCTCCATCCAGTACCGGACGGGAGGTGCGCAGGCAGCGTGCGAAGACCTTGCCCAAGCCATCGACTTCATCATGCGTCGTGCCGGAGAGTTGCAGGTATCGACCGAAGACTATTCGCTGTGGGGCGGCTCGGCAGGAGCGCGTATGGCGGCTTATCTCGGCTCTTATTCTACGCAAGGATTCATCAACGCGGCACACGAGCGTCCGGCGACGGTTGTCATGGGATATACGGGACATTCGGAATATACTCCGGATGACCCGCCTACCTACGTGGTCATCGGCGAAGACGACGGCATCGCCAGCCCTGCAACCATGCGCCGGCGGGTAGAGAATCTTCAGGCGTCGGGCATAGATGCCGAGTTTCATCTCTTCCCAAACCTGCGTCATGGATTCGGTTTGGGCAGAGGTTCGACTGCTGACGGTTGGCACAAAAATGCCGTAAAGTTCTGGGAGAAATACATTTCCCATAAAAATGGTACTTCTTACCGAAAATAATGTAAAGGGAGAGTATGGTTCTCTTTCTACATTTGCAAACGAAGTTGGAAATATAAATAAGTAAAAATGAAAAAGATAATCACAACCGTATTGTGTGCGGCAATGGCTGTATGCAATACCTTAAATGCACAGGAAACAATGAAAGAGAACAAAGCATTTGCCGTGGCTGATATGCCGGGTTTCAAAAGTCACAACGATAACCCGTTCGGCTTGGTCTATGCCAATGCCATTACGGAAAACAAAGAGGGTGCGGTAAATATCCATCCCGTCACTTATGACCTGAACGGGCTGAAAATCGCCGCCAACATCTATACGCCTGCGGGCTACGACCCTGCGAAAAGCTATCCGGCTCTTGTCGTGGCGCACCCTAACGGAGGAGTGAAAGAGCAGGTGTCAGGACTTTACAGCCAACGTATGGCTGAGGCCGGCTACATCTGCATGGCTTTTGATGCCGCTTATCAGGGAGCCAGCGAGGGTGAACCACGCAACACCGATAAACCTGCCTATCGTATTGAAGACATTCATCGTGCCGCTGATATCCTGTTGCAATATCCCGGTGTGGATGCAAATCGCGTAGGCATTCTCGGTATCTGCGGAGGCGGAGGCTATACGTTGGCAGCGGCACAGACCGACAAGCGATTCAAGGCAGTTGCCACATTAAGCATTTTCAACACAGGATTAGTGCGCCGCAACGGTTTCCTCGACTCGCAGATTAACGAAGTGCAAGAACGTCTTGCCGATGCCTGTGCAGCCCGTCAGAAAGAAGCCGAGGGCGGCGAACCGGAGTATGTCGGCGACATGAGCAGCGTGACACCCGAACAAGCGGCCAAATTGCCGTTCGACCTCTATCGCGACGGCTATGGTTACTATCTCCAAAGCCATGCGCACCCCAACTCCACTTTCCGCTATACCAAGAGCAGCCTCGTGGAACTGATGGCGTTTGATGCCAGTGTGGGAATGTATCTTATCAATCAACCGTTGCTGATGATTGCCGGAAGCATTGCCGATACGTTCTACATGACCGAGCAATGTTACAGCAAAGCGACCGGTACGCAAAACAAGGAGCTGTTCCTCATTCCCGGCGCAACGCATATCAAAACTTACTATGTGACTGAGTATGTGAATCAGGCGGTGAACAAATTGACGGATTTTTTTGGCAATAACCTTTAATAACCGGAATAAATATGAAAACGAAACTTATGACTCTACTTGCCGCCCTGTCATGCTACATGGTTGCAAGCGCACAAACTGCTCCCATGGAAAAACAACCGGAAAAGAAAATCCTTGTCGCCTACTTTAGTTGGGGCGGAAACACGCAACACGTGGCGGAACATATCGCTTCGCTTACAGGCGGAACACTGTTCCGTATCGAACCCGAAAAGCCCTATCCCGCCGAATATACCCCATGTACCGAGGTGGCAAAGGCTGAAAAGGAGTCGGATGCCCGTCCCGCCATTAAGACGAAAGTAGCGGATTGGGAACAGTATGATACCGTATTCGTCGGCTGCCCCGTATGGTGGTGGACTGCTCCGATGATTATCAATACATTTGCGGAAAGCTACGATTTCAAAGGTAAAACCGTTGTACCTTTCTGCACATACGCTTCGACCTATCGGGATGAAACGCTGGCGCGTATCGTCGAACTGACACCTGATGCTAAACATCTGAAGGGTTTTGGAGCAGTAAGCAAAAACACGAAAGGTATTGAAGAATGGTTGAAAGAGATTGGAATGATCAAATAAAAAGGGGGAAATATGAAAAAGTGGATTTATACAATGGTGCTGCTGTTGCTCGTAAATGGGCTGGTAACTGCCTGTTCGGACGATGAGCCGAATAACGATAGTGGCAATACGGACATAGAAGAGGTTGTACCGGGCACAAATCACAAGATTCTCGTCGCCTATTTTTCCGAGCCGCTACCAGACGGAGTGGATGCTGTTACTTCGGCCAGCCGCGTAATCGTGGACGGCGACCTGTACGGCAGCGTTCAGTATGTGGCTACTGTAATCCATGAGGCAACAGGCGGCGATATGGTACGCATACAGACAGCACAGCCTTACCCCGGAAATTTCAATGATTTAGCAGAGCAAGCAGATGGAGAACGTCAAAACAACATACATCCCGCACTTGCTACGGAAATCGACAACTTCGATAATTACGACGTGATTTTCATCGGTTATCCGATTTGGTGGTATCAGATGCCAATGGCCATGTATTCCTTCTTCGACAAGTTCGGCTGCAATGGAAAGACACTTGTTCCCTTCTCCACACACGGCGGAAGCGGTTGGTCCGGAACGTTGGAAGACATAAGGGAGCTGGTTCCGAATGCAACAATGATAGAAGGTTATAGTATTTCGCGTAACAATACGGCGACTTCGAGAAACGGAATTTTGAATTGGTTACGGGAAATCGGTATAACGGAATAGAGATCTAATATTAAATTAACGATATATATGAAACATAGACTATTATTTCTATATTGCCTGTCGATGTTATTGGTCGTATTGGTAGCTTGTTCGAAAGATGAAGGCTCCGATACTTCGTTATACCAACACGATACAATCGAATACGACGCGAATCGCAAAATCCTCGTTACCTATTTCAGTTGGGGTGGCAATACGCAACACGTGGCAGAGGAAATTGCGAATATGACCGGCGGAACACTGTTTCGCATTGAAACGACCAATCCCTATCCGACGGATTACAATGAGTGTACGGAGGTTGCCCGAGAGGAACTGGATAATGGCATACGTCCGGACTTGAAGAGTTCAGTGGAGAATCTTGACGATTACGATGTAGTTTTTGTGGGTTGTCCCGTCTGGTGGCATACTGCCCCGATGGCTATATGGTCATTCCTCGAAAGTTCGGAATATGATTTTTCGGACAAAATTATCGTTCCGTTCTGCACTTATGCCTCCACATATAGGGAAGAAACCCTCGCCAAAATCGTGGAACTCACGCCCGGCTCCATACACCTGCAAGGATTTGGAACGACCGGGAGGAATACAAACGGAGCAGAAAGTTGGTTACGAATGATAAACCTCATATGATAGGCCGTTAAGATGCTGTTAAAAACGGTAAAACTTGCAGCCGTTGCCGATACGGTTGCAGGTTTATTTCGTATTTATTTCTATTTTTGCATTCAAGGAATTAAACGGATAGAGCATGGAATATCAGAAAGATATAATCGTTGCCGATAGGCTCGGTATAGTGAGGACGGATTCCGACGAGGAATATCTGGCACACTTGCTCTGCTTGGGAGGTACGTGCAGCTATCGGTTCAATGAAAAAGAATTCGAGTTGCATGCCGGAGACCTTTCTATCATCCGAAAGCGGAAAATGATTGAAAAAATGCAACCGTCGGATGATTTCCGATGCAAGATCATCTATGCGAAGCCCGGTTTTATCGAACTGTGTACACCGCAAAGCAATTACGGTATGAAAGGGGCATTGGCTCTTTTCCTCGACCCCATTATGCACCTCACGCCTGAACAGCAAATCGTATGCCGGCGTGATTTTGATTTGCTGGAACTGCGCATTCAAGACACGGAACATCGTTTCTACCGGGAGGTGGTGATAAATGCCATGCAAACAGCTATTCTCGATTTTTACGATTTCCATGCTCGGCTCTATGGCGAAAGCGATATTTCCACACAAAACGCTTCCATCATGAATCGTTTCTTAAAAATGCTGGAAGAAGGCGCATATCGTGAACACAGGGAAGTAACCTATTATGCCGATTGTCTGTGTGTAACTTCCAAATATCTTTCTGAAGTATCGAAAAAAGTAAGCGGATACGCCGCCAACTACTGGATCAACCGTTATACGATACTCGACATTAGCCGGTTGCTCCGCGACAAATCATTAACTTTCGTCCAGATATCCGATATGTTCGGCTTTTCCTCGCCGGCCTATTTCAGCCGCTATGTGCAGCAAAATTTAGGCGTCAAACCATCGGATTACAGGGAATAACCATTTTTTCAATTCTTGCATAATCGGTAAAAATCGCAGTTTTTACCGATTTTTTTATATCGCCACTTCTCTGCCATCCCGCTACCTTTGCAAGGTAACAATTAAAAATCAGAGCGATATGAAATCATTGGTCATTACGGCAATCCTGTTTCTGACTTTATCGGTCGAAACAAGCGCACAGGAGAACATAAAAACATTTACTCCCGAAGAACAAACCATCGTCGATTTATCGAATCATAAATGGGCATGGATGGCAGAGAAGAACGCAGACAAACTGGCGGAATTGTTTCACGAAAGCGCACAGTTCGTTCACATGGGCGGTTATTGGGGCAAGGAGCAGGAGCTGAACACGATTCGTTCGGGAGCCATCTGGTACAAGAAAGCCGAGATACACGACGTCGAGGTCAAGTTTGCCGCAGGTACGGCAACGGTTTACAGCCGCATTCACCTGAACTCCGAGGTCGGCGGGAATGCCGTGCGCTTTCCTTTTATCGTGACGGAAGTCTATGTCATGGAAAACGGCAGGTGGCAACTCTCCGTGCTTGCCTTTACACGGACGTTGGGTGAATAGCAGACGCTTCGGAGTATTGATACTATCCCAAATACCCTAATAAGCAAAATAAAACAATAAATTCGATTAAAATGAAAAGGATAAAATTTATAGCATTGGCTGTTGTGTTCTCGACATTGGGTTGTTACGCTTGTTCCGATGAAGAAACGAGACCGGGCATCGAGGAACCGGATATACCGGTCGAGGAACCAGAGACTCCGCCTGAAACGACGACCGTCCAAATGACAACAGCTGTACCGGAACTGTATTTCAGGGCTGCCGAGCAACAAGGAAGCGTAGAGGTTGTGGAATATGCGTCGAAAGATTATACAGGCTCAATGAAGCCTACGACCAAGCCCGCTTATGTCTATTTACCATACGGATATGACGCCAATAGGAAATATGACATCATTTATCTGATACATGGCTGGACTGGAACAGCCGAACAATATTTCGGTCTCGCTTCGTGGCCGCAAATGAAGAATTTGTTCGACAATATAATTCAGCGCGGAGACTGCCGGCCGTTTATCGCTGTTTCGCCCACTTGGGACAAGGATAACCGCAGCAAGGACTGGGGAGAGTCGGTTCGTGAGGTAGCAGTTTTCCACAATGAATATCTGAATGAGTTGATTCCCGCTGTCGAAAGTCGTTACTCCACCTATGCCGAAACATCCGATAAAGCCGGTATTCTGGCATCGCGTGACCATCGGGCTTTCGGAGGCTTTTCGCTTGGTTCGATTACCACATGGTATATTTTCGAGCATTGCTTCGACCTGCAAAAGTGGTTTCTGCCCATGAGCGGAGACAACTGGCATATCCGGATGTTCGGTGGCCAGTACGAGCCGGAAGCGACAGCCGCATTCTTGGCCGAGGTCGTCAATGCTTCGGATTATAAAGATGACGGTTTCTATGTGTGGTACGCTGTCGGTACGCGTGATTCCCGGTTCTACCAAACCCACAATCAGGCTTCGGCTATGATGGCATTACCGGAAACATTCAATGCAAAGAATTTTTCCTATCACCAAAAAGAAGGCGGACAACATGATTTTAATTCTGTTTGGGAATTTTGCTACAATGCTTTGCCGTTCTTCTTTCCCGGAGAAAACAGAGACGATAAATAATACACTTAATAATAAATTGACATGAAATTATTGATAACATTTTTAATAGCCGTTTTGTCGATTATGGAAACAACAGCCCAAACCGCACAGACTTTCCGTCAGCCCTATCCGCTGGGCGATAAACTCTCCCCGAATCCGAACTTCACCGGCGAAGTATGGCTTACACCTTTGAGCGAAAAGAAAGAATTGAATGTTCCGATGGCCAACGTTACGTTTGAACCGGGATGCCGTAACAGTTGGCATTCACACAAAGCCGGCCAATTATTGGTTGCGACAGCCGGAATCGGCTATTATCAAGAGAAAGGGCAGCCTGCCCGCCGATTGTTTCCGGGCGACATTGTGGAAATAACCCCCGATGTGGAGCATTGGCACGGGGCAGCACCGGACAGTTGGTTTGCCCACATCGCCATTACCACCAATCCGCAGACCAACGCGGCCGTATGGCTTTCACCAGTAAGTGATGAGCAATACCGTGAAGCTACGACCGAAGCAGAGAGCCGGTATGCCGAAGAGAACAAGGTGCTGACTGCTCGTGAACAAGCTATTGTTGCAGTGGCGTCCTACACGGGAAACGGCGACTTGGAGCATTTGAAGCCGGCTTTTGTTCAGGCATTGGAGGCAGGCATGACCATCAACGAAATAAACGAGGTGTTGATTCACGCATACGCCTATTGCGGTTTCCCTCGCAGCTTGCGGGCCATACAGACCTTTATTGAGGTGGTGGACGAACGAAAGGCTGCCGGTATTACAGACCCACTCGGACAAGAAGCATCCGTAAACGATGACAGCCGAAGCCGTTACGAGCGGGGACGTGATGTGCTTGCCGAAATATCGGGTGTACCGGCAGATGCTCCGAAAACAGGATACGCTATATTCGCTCCTACCATTGAACGGTTCCTGAAAGAGCATCTTTTTGCCGACCTTTTCGGGCGCGACCTGCTGACCTATCGGGAACGGGAACTCGCTACGGTGTCTATTCTTGCAGGCGTATGCGGCGTTGAGCCGATGGCATACGGACACATGTCAATCTGCCTGCATCTTGGCATTACGGTGGAACAACTTTCAGCACTACTGAACATCGTGGAAACGAATTTCGGTAAAACATATTCGGAACCGCTTCGCGGAGTGTTGAACCAATTGGCAAAAAGAAAATGAAGAAAGTGATTTTATCCGTATTGTTGCTCGCCACAACAATAGTAACAGGAGCGCAAGAACCTATTACAATAGCCAGACAAGGGCACTTCCCGATAGGAGGTAAAACCATACAGCGACCGGGAACATACGACAACAATAAATTCGTCGGTTGGGCGGAGCAGAAGGAAAATGGTCAGAGCTATCGTGCCGACCATGCTTTTGTGGACTACCAAATTCCTGTCAATAGCAAGACACTTCCGCTCGTCTATGTACACGGCTACGGTGGTTCGGGCGTATGCTGGCAGATGACACCTGACGGCAGGGACGGATTCGCCACACTGATGTTGCGTCGGGGTTGGAGTAGTTATGTGGTGGACCTTCCCGGTCGTGGACGGGCAGGAAGAACATCGGCAACCACAACGGTCAAACCCGTAGCTGATGAAATGTTTTGGTTCGATATATGGCGCATCGGCATTTGGCCGAATTACAACGAAGGCGTGCAATTCCCCAAAGACTCCGCATCACTCTCTCAATTCTTCCGCGAAATGACGCCCGATATAAGCGACCATCGGGGGGATATACCCGCTCTCGGCGCATTGGCCGACCGTATCGGTGATCATATCCTCGTCACCCATTCGGCAGGAGGTTTCCCCAGTTGGATGTCCGCCATGCAGAATGCGGAGGTCAAAGCGGTCGTTTCGTATGAGCCGGGCGGATTCGTGTTCCCAGAAAGTGAAGTGCCGGAACGTATTGACGGGCTGACAGGAGGAGTAGCAGGTACTCCTGTTTCAATGGAGCAATTCAAACGGCTCACGGAGATTCCTATCGTTCTCTATTTCGGTGACTATATCCCCGAAACGCCCTCCAAAAATCTCGGTGATGAAAACTGGCGTGTACGTCTTCAGATGGCTCGCAAGTTCGTGGAAACGATAAATCGGCATGGAGGGAATGCCAAATTGGTAGAACTGCCCAAAATCGGCATCTACGGTAATACACACTTTTTGATGCAAGATTTGAATAATGTCGAGCTGGCCAATTTGCTTGACAAGTGGTTAAAAATAAACTTTTAGAATGGCTATAATAAAGTAGCTACTGTCTTTAAGATTGCTTACACGTTTGATGATAATTTTCTTCATGTGAACATTTCGCAATTTACAAGGAACTACATTGTGAAATATTTAGACTAAAAATTATGAATAGACAAGGAGAGTTTTTAGATTATTTCATTTGTTTAATTTCAGACATTTAAACATGATTAGAAAGTATAAATCGCTCAATCTGTTCTGCGATGAATCCCTCGCTGACTGTTCTTTTGAAAGAAAAAGCTATCTGACTGGTGAGACTGTAAATAATGATGATACAAACATCAATTACCTGATATTCTGCCAATCGGGACACGCGCGGATTACCAGCACGTTGTTTCATGATGAAATCCTCTGCGCCGGAGAAGTGATGTTCGTCCCCCGTGGGAGCGAATGCAGCGGAACGGCTTTGAGCAATGTCACCCTGCTGGTGCATAAATTCAACAACACAGTGTGTCGGGCAGAGAAATGTATTCTCTCTTATCTCTATTCACACAGACTGCCGGATTTCAAAGTCTATTGCTGCAAGCTGACCGCCCCGACTTCCATGCAGGTGCTTATGGACACCGTGGCTACGTATATCACGGACGAAACGCACGATTCCGACCTCTGGAAACTCAAACACAAGGAATTGATATGGGTATTCACCCGTTATTTTGCAGCGGAAGAGTTGCGTATCTTCTTTCACCCGATGACCGATGAGCAAATACCTTTCCGGAACCTTGTGCTGACACACTACCGCAAAGCCAATAATACCGAAGAACTTGCCGAACTGTGCGGATACAGCATACATACATTCCGCAGAGTGTTTAAAAAGGAATTCGACATTCCGGTGTACCAATGGCTCATCAAGAAACGGGCGGAAAACATCCGCTACCGGTTGTCACAGTCCTTTGTTCCTTTGACGGACATTATCGACGAGTTCAACTTCTCGTCAGCGCAACACTTCAGCAGTTTTTGCAAACAGTATCTCGGCGATACACCCGGCAACCTGAGAAAAGCGATGCAGGTTGCTTCGGAGTAAACCTGCCGATTCTTACTTTCTATAATTATATGTCGAATTTCTGTGATAAGCCATCTTGCTGATATTCGTAACTTTGCGCCCTGAATCAGAAATTGAACAGAATGCAAGAAAAGTACGAAGAAATAATGCAGGAGGTGGAAAAGGAAATATCCGCCATCGACCTGAACGGAAAGCATATCATCAAGGATTGCAAGGCGATTATTGTTTTCCTCCGTGACAAATTAACGGGACTGAAAGCCGATATGCAATCCATCCCTTTCAGTGACAATGCCGAAGAAATTGCTTTCTTCAAAGACCACAAACCGATGCTTTTGGGACGATTGATATATTTCCACGAAATATTGCGCATCGAGAGCCAGCGACCGCTCGGCGAGGACACGCTGGACGAGTATTATGAGAAACAGCAGGAAGAACAAAAGATGTTTTTCGACCGTCATGTGTCCTTCTTTCAATATTACCGCAGCGGAGCTACCTATATGGACAAGTTCTATTTCCTGCGCGGGAATCAAGAAAGCATCGTAGATATAGACGTATGCCATCTGGATGACGATTCGGAGTTCAGTACGGGTTACGACCACCTTGTCGCCCGTATCATGGCAATGGAGATGCTGTACGCTTTCCTGTCGGTGAGACGTACCTGCCTGCAAAACGTAGCGGAGGGTGTTCCTGCCGAACTGCTGAAAATAAAAGGGGAATACCAGTGGACAGGGAGTGCCATTGAATTGGTGGAGATGGTGTATGCGCTCGACGAGATGAAATCCATCAATAACGGGGAAGCCCCGATACATGAACTGGCGGCATTTGTCGGCACGCTGTTCGGCGTAGACATCCGGGATTGTTACAGTGCCTATACGGATATGAAACGCCGCAAGAACGAGAGCCGTACCTATTTTCTGGACAAGATGCAGGAACGGCTGAACAAGCGGATGGACAGGGATGATGAAAAGGAAAAACGACGGAAATAAGATTCCGAAGCGGAATGTTTATGATAACTGCTGCTTTTTGCGTACTTTTGCAGCCGCAAAGTATTAATATCCAACAGCTAAAAGTACGAAGAAAACCATAATAATAGAAACAAGATGAGAAGAAATTTAGTAAAGAACATGGCAGTCGTGTTGCTACTGACAGGTTGTGCTGGACAAAGCAATTATGAAAAGGCGATTGCCGATTTTGTGCAAACAGATAAAAGAGGTACATGGACGGACCTGCAATTCAAAGTGATTGAAATGGGTGAGCCCACTGATATAACGGTCAAGGACAGCATTGCTATTCTAACAGAGAAATTTGATGCAGAAAAGTCTAAACGCCTTGCCACGCTCAACGAAAGTATCGCCCGCAACAAGAAAAGCATGGAAAAGGAGCGATTCAATTCGATGAAAAAGTTCTATCAGAAATTGATAGACAAGAATCAGGTACTTGTGGACTCACTTACAAAAACCTCTGTGGAATTGCCCGACGCCTATAAAAATGCAGCGGAGACAACCGTGCTGGCGAAAGAAATTACTTGTAAGTTCTCCATTGTCAATCCGATGCTTAACAATGCCAAACAGGAAATTACGGAGAATTTTATACTCAATGCTTCCGGAGATAAGTGTTACAGACGGAACAGCAAGAAAAAGTAATCTTTCGGATATAACCTATATATAACAGAAAACGGCAGTAACCTTCAAAAAGTTGCTGCCGTCATTGTTCCTATACCTTATTATATATAGGGCTTGGATTTATCCTTTCTGTTGCAACAGGTGCGCCAGTGTCGGGTCATCGGCGATACGTTTCAGTTCATCAGCAACAATCTGTTTTACCTCCGCCTTGATGCGGTTGTAATTCTCCTGTATCTGCTCCTTCATACGGTCGTTGCCGTCGGCATCGGTGAAGTCCGTGATAACGGGGATTTTCTTATAGGCGGCTTCCTCCCGTTTCACTTTGTCGGCATCCACCACAATCTCCGCATGGAAAATCTTCTGCTCGATACGCTCCGTGAAATTATCCGATACCGAGCCGACGAACATGCCCTGCGTCAAACCGGAAATCTTGCTCGGCGGGATAAGACTATCCATCTGCGTGTTGATGGAGGTGGACTTGTCCTGCCGGTTGATAGTGATGCTCTGCCGTTTCTGCAACACCTTACCGAAACGTTCGGAAAGGTTCTTGGCGGTTTCGCCTACCACCTGACCGGAGAAGATGTTGCCAACGGTGTTCATCACGACTTTCGCCTCCTTGTCCCCATAGTCGCGTACCAACTGGCTGAAATCCTGAAAGCCCAGACAGACGGCAACCTTGTTGGAACGTGCCGTTGCGATGAGGTTGTCCAATCCTTTGAAATAGATGGTCGGAAGCTCATCAATGATGACGGAGGATTTGAGCTGCCCTTTCTTGTTGATGAGCTTTACAATACGGGAATTGTATAAGCCCAAAGCCGCCCCGTAAATGTTTTGGCGGTCGGGATTGTTGCCTACACAGAGTATTTTCGGCTCATCAGGATTGTTGATGTCCAACGTAAACTCACTGTCGGACATCACCCAATAAAGCTGTGGCGAAATCATCCTGGAAAGCGGGATTTTTGCCGATGCTATCTGCCCCTGCAATTGCTCCGCTGCCCCTCCGAGCCATGCGTCCATAAAGGGTGAGAGGTAGTTTTCAAGGTCGGGATAACTCGTCAGGATGGGGAAAATATCTTCGTACCGGCGGTTCAGGAACTCGATGGCGTGCGGGAACGTGCAATACTTCCCGTTCTGATAGATTTTGAGATACCAGATGATGGAAGCAAAGAGGATTATCGGGCTTTCCACGAAGAAATCGCCCTGTTTCTGTACCCACGTCTTGTTGAGGTTGAGCATGATGGTATAAGCCGATTCGTAAGCGTCGGTAATATCCTCCATGAAATCCGGATGTATGGGGTTGCAACGGTGGCTACGGCGCGGGTCATCGAAGTTTATCACAAAGAATTTTGGTTTCACCTTGTAACCGTCTAAATTATTGATTAAGTGGTTGTAAGCAATCATCGAAAGGTCGGGAAATTTGAAATCGTACACATATTGCGAATAACCCTTTTCAATCTGCTGCTTGATGAACGAATTTACCACGGCGTAGGATTTTCCGCTACCCGGCGTACCTAATACGATGGACGCACGGAAAGGATTTACCACGTTAATCCAACCGTTGTTCCACTTCTTCCTGTAATAGAAACGGGTGGGCAGGTTGACGGAATACTCGTTTTCAAGCAGGCGTGTTTCCTGCATGAACGATTCATTCTCCTGATTGAACACGTCATCCATGAGGTTGTTTTTCAGCAGGCGGCTCATGTAAAGCCCCGACATGAGCAGGCAGATATAGCCGACTGCCATCGTGAACACATACAGGGCGGTGTCCGCCTCCACGCCCAACGGGAGGGAAAGTACCCACCAGTTGAGGAAAAAGAATACGAATCCCACGCCCATGAACGTCCATATCTTTGTCCATGTGATTTTTTCCTCTTTCACGCCCGAAGTGCCCAGACAGGAAAGTCCGAGCAGCAGTACAGCAAACAGCTTGGTGTAGATGATGCACCCGAACAGCCCAGCCGTGCGGTGGAAGTTCATCAGGATTCTATCGACCACGCCGATATTCACTCCCCATAATTTGACAGCCTCGTAACAATACCAATAGATATTGATTACGACAAATAAAATACTTACGGCACGCAGGAAATCCATGATTTTCGCCAGTGCCCTCAAATCGTCTTCTTGTTGCGACATATTGATTCTGTTTTTTTGTTTTACAATTAAATACCTCTTCCTTTCTTCTTCTTTTTCCGCTGCATCTTCCGGCGGAAGGCTTCTTCTTCCGGATCTGTGCCTGTGGTCAGGGACAGGTCGAACATTCCTCCGGTTACGGATTCTTCGCCCGGTTCATGCGGTTGCGGCACGAATGGAGCGAACGGTTCCCTTTCACCGGTGGGTTGCCCTGTTGCGGTAGTGCCTATACCTGTTGGTATCGGGCTATCCTTTGCGTTCATCCACTCCTGCAAGGCATTCGCGGAAAGTTCCTTTCCCATGCGCGAGCCGTTCAGCACGCAGCCCGTGTTGTGGTCGATGAAGGTCGCGCCGTATATCCGTCCGGTGTCTGTTTCACGAAATACCACATCCACGCCTTTGGCTTTAAGCAGGCTGACAAGTTCCTCCCTGCCGGACGCCCGGCGCATTGCAGCAAGTACCCTGCCTTTCGTGTATTTGCCCCAATCCTTTTCCCGTATCCGGTCTTTGGATGCGGCGCATGTTGTCTCGAAAGCCTCATATCCGGCATACTTCCCGAAACGGGAGGCTTTGATGGGATTGCCCGTTTTGACACCCGCATCGTCCGTCGCCGAATAGACAAAGCCCCGGTATTCCCTGCCGTTCACCTCTCCCCGTGCTTCTTCCACGGTGATGTTGTAAAGGGAGAGCAGCGCACGGTATTCACCCAATGTTTGGAAACGGTAGTTGCCGGAAAGTCCTTTCAGTACATTCCCTATCTGCCGTTTCACGTTCCCCGCTGAAACATCCACCTTGCGGAATGTTCCCGGTTCCATCCGCTGCTTACGGTCGCCTGACAGACGAAGCCCGTACTTCTTTTCCAGCGCGTTTGTCGCCCGTTTGCTGCGGCGGTGAATGTAATCGTTGTTGAGCTGCTTCCCATCCGAACCTACCCGGACGGAAACGATGTGCAGGTGGTGGCGGTCGATGTCCTCGTGCTTGAACACGACGTAAGGCTGCCCGCCATAACCGATTTTTTCCATATACTCACGGGCTATATCGCTCAACTCCGTATCGGTCAGCTTGTCATCGGGATGCGGGTTGAGCGAGATGTGGATTACGGGATTTTCGGTGCGCATACGGGCAGGGAGATACCGCTCGAAATCCGCCATCGCGCGGGCAATATCCATCGTCCCCGTGCCGTTGTCGAAGATTTTGTTGGATGCCAAGACCTTGCCTTCTCCCTCGTTCACCTTCTGCCCGTTGTATTCCAACGCGCCCCGCAGGGAATTTCCTACACTGATTTTTGCGACCATTGCTCTTCAAATTTCTGTGTGAGTGCCAGAATCTCACGGCTGACGGTAACCAGCTCGCGGGTGACTCCTTCGAGTTTATAGAGCAGTGCCATCGCCTTTTTCTCTGAAAAACGGCTCTTCAACTCCTTCACGACTTGGTTGTAATTGACCCCGATACGCCGGTATTGAGCGTGCAAGTCCGATAATTTGGCATAGTATTCGGGATAGGAGTTGTCCACTTGGATAACCTTGAACACCTCACCGAATACTCTTGCCTTGATAAAAACCGCCTTCGCATACTCGCCCGAACGCTCGTACATGGTGAGGAAACGGGCATGTTCCTCATCATCAAAACGCACCATCACGCAGTGCGTCTTGGGGTTCAACTTGGGCGTCCGCCCTGTCCTTTTCTCTTTTCCTTTCATTCAATGATGGATTTTAGTGGTGTCACGACAGAAGCCATCATCCCAACGCCTACGGCAGGTATGAACAAGGGGGTTCCGACTTCGGAGGAATCCCCAGCCCTCTGCAAGAGCAAGGTGTGACGGGAGTAACCCGTTGCCTTTTGAGTTACTCAAAAGACACCTTGCTATGTTCCGGTGAACATAAAAATCCGTCCGGGGGGACGGATTGGAGAGAACTTATCACACTGCGCAGCCATGTGGGTAACGAGCCTTATCGCTTGGGGGCAAAAGTACAGCCTTTAACGGCTTGATTTTTAGATACGAAAACGCCACAAACTTCCATCCCGAAGCCACAAGCTGCCACCGCTCCCGGAAACGATACAAGTGAAGAATATTCGTTGTTTATTTGCCGGAGAATTGATTGAGAAGCCAATCGACAAGTTGATTTCTGAGGCGGTCGGCAAGCCGGATTATCCATCTGCCAATTACATATTCAGGCAGTTTGTTTGTGGGGCAGTCAAGTTGCCGGACAATGAACCGACCGACAGATTGAACGGCAGACAAACAAGGCGGTTAATCGGTAAGCCGACGGACCGACAGGTGTACAAGCCGATTGGACAGTCCACTTATTAACTGATTGGTTGGTGGATTGACGGATGAAGCAAGCGGGCGATGAACGGATATGCTGACTGACAGAGCGACAGGCTTTCTTATCAACCAAGCAAGTGATTAGTAAAAAAACAGATTAACTGATAAATTGTATAACCAATTAAAAATTAGAAACATGAATGAGCCTTTATTAGTAGCGTTCTCCACCCAAAAGGGAGGAGCAGGAAAAACAACCTTGACCGTGCTTGCAGCAAGCTACCTGCATTATGTCAAGGGGATGAATGTAGCGGTAGTGGATTGCGACTTTCCGCAATTCAGCATCAAGGATATGCGTGAACGTGACATGAAGAGTATCGGTCAGAACGAACGCTTCAAGGTTGCCGCTTACGAGCAGTTCAAGCGTTTGCAGAAAAAAGCCTATCCGGTTTTGGAAAGCCGTCCGGAAGATGCGGCAAGTGCAGCCGAAAGGCTTATCAATTCGGGAATGCCACTGGATATTATCTTTTTCGACCTTCCGGGTACGATGTACAATACGGGTATCATCAACACGATAGCCACGATGGACTATATCTTCTGCCCGATAGCCGCCGACCGTGTAGTGATGGAAAGCTCCCTGCAATTCGCCTCAATGGTAAACGACCATTTAATCAGCAGCGGAAAAGCGAATATCAAAGGTCTGTACCTGCTTTGGAACATGGTGGACGGACGGGAAAGGACAGACCTCTACCGGATTTATGAAACGGTGGCGGCACAGATGGGCGTGCCTATCCTAAAAACCGTCCTCCCCGACAGTAAACGCTTCCGCCGTGAGGCTACGGAAGAAAAGGACAAAGCCCTTTTCCGTTCCACGCTCTTCCCACCGGACAGGACGCTGATAAAAGGCAGCAATCTGGATGCGCTGTCGGATGAAATACTAACCATCATAAAACAGTAGTCTATGGCAAAGAAACTTCATGTGGATGTGGATGCCGGTTCGATTATCAATTCCGTCCGACCGGATATTCCACCTGCCCCCATACCCAAACCGCCTGCTCCTGTTCCGGAAGAATTGCAACAGAAGGAAAAGCCGGAAGAAATTAAAAAAGCAGAACCTGCCCCACCGCCAAAAACAAAGGAAGTATCCCGCAGCAAGAAAAACGAAAGCGAAGAGGAATATTTGGAGTTGTTTATCCGAGAGGTGGAAATGTCAGCCCGTTCGGGAAAGCTCGTGTATGTGCGAAAAGATTATCACGACCGCATTCTGCGAATCATCCGGGTTATCGGAAAAGACAAACTGTCCCTGTTCGGTTACATCGACCATGTGCTGACACAGCATTTTGAGGAATATGAGGAAGTGATAAAAAAATTGTATAAGAAACATTATGAAGAAGTATATTGATATGAAAAAGAAGAATTTGACATTACAAGATAAAAAGAAGAGTTACGCCAAGCGTTTTCTCAAAGAAGCGGAAATTTCCGCAAGATCAGGTAAAACGATTTATATCCGTCAGGAGCATCATGAGAAAATGCAAGCTATCGTGCAGACTATCGGTCACGGAAAGGTTTCCCTGTTCAGCTATCTGGATAATGTGATTGCAGCGCATTTGGAACGCCATCGTGCGGAGATTGGAGAATTGTATAACGAGTATTGCAACCCCTTGTCTGACATTTAAGAATCAGGGATATGAGTAAAAAAAGAACAGTAATGGAGTGTTTGGCTTCCAAAGAAATAAAGGTGCGTAAATGCGTCTATATCAGCCGGGAAGTACAGGAGAAGATTGCAATGATAGTCAATCTCCTATCCAATGGTGAATCAACTATCGGCAGCTATATAGATAATGTACTGTTGGAACACCTGAATGAGCATAAGGACGAGATAAACGCCCTTTATCAGAAAGAAATAAAAAAGCAGATAGACAGCCTATGGAAACCCTGTTGATATGCCTGCTGCTGCTCTATAACGCATGGCTGGTGAGTTATATCCTATCCGGGAAGCGGCAGAAAGACGCTCCTGTGTCAGCGGAGCGACCGCCTGCGAAACCGCCCCGTCGGGACGAGGGGATTGTCGGCAAAAGCCTGTTCAAGATGGAAATGAAAACGCCACAAGCGACCATCCCGGAGCCACAAGCTGCCAAACCCGATGAAGGTGAGGATATTACGGATATTGCCGTTACTTTTGCCGACGGAAAGGACGAAACGCCTCCGGCACGCCTGCCCGATGACAAGCTGGATGAAGCCTTTACCGACATCCGCATCACCGATGTTCACGTGGAGTATGCGGAAGGCGAGGAAGAAAAACAAAGGACGGGCAGGCAATATGCCACCGGAGCCAGCTTCGAGGAAATCGGGGAAGCATTGAAGGTCGCCGATAATCCGGCTGCAACAACGGAAGAGCGCAAGCGTGCCGGACAGGTCTTCTCTGAAATGGAAGGCAACGAACTTTTCAGCAAGATGATTGAAAGTAACGCTCAGCGCGCGAAACGAATAACGGGGTTAATGGACGAAATCTCAAACAAGCCTATCTCTGGGGAGGGGGAAGCGGTCGGGGTTTCAGTCCATCCCCGAAATAAAACCGGAGTGGAAGTGCCTGCTGACATCAGCGGGTTCGACATCCGGGACTTTGTATAACAATCTAAAAAAGTAACAGACAATGAAACAAAAAGAGTACGGATAAACGGAGTGCCGCCACTAAAATCCAAAAAGTAAAAACAGTATCAACCGTCGCAGGAGATTATCCAGCTCCTGCGGCACAATCAAAAAAGTATTTATGACAAAGAAACAGATTCTTTTTTCCGCAGCCCTTCTGATGGCTGCATCTTCCGCTATGGCACAAGGAAACGGCATGGCAGGTATCACGGAAGCCACTTCGATGGTAACAAGCTATTTTGACCCGGTGACCAAACTGATATACGCCATTGGCGCAGTGGTCGGCTTGATTGGCGGAGTTAAGGTGTACGGGAAGTTTTCTTCGGGCGACCCCGATACGAGCAAGACAGCCGCAAGCTGGTTCGGTGCGTGTATCTTCCTGATTGTAGCCGCCACCATCCTCCGCTCATTCTTCTTATAATATAAGGTATGTCAGAGTTTCCAATCAACAGGGGGATTGGAAAGTCGGTTGAGTTCAAGGGACTTAAAGCGCAGTACCTGTTCATTTTCGTGGGCGGTCTGCTGGCTCTCTTCATTCTCTTTGTGATAATGTATTTGTCAGGTGTGAACCAATGGTTCTGCATCGGGTTCGGGCTGGTCGCCGCATCGGTTCTGGTGTGGCAGACCTTCGCCCTGAACGCCAGGTACGGCGAACATGGGCTGATGAAAATGCAAGCCCGTGGCAGCCATCCGAAGT
Source organism: Tannerellaceae bacterium (assembly GCA_048465615.1). GTDB lineage: Bacteria > Bacteroidota > Bacteroidia > Bacteroidales > Tannerellaceae > Parabacteroides. The sequence continues at coordinate 1,122 of DBFWLD010000006.1, read as the reverse complement.
ACATCATCAACCGGCGTAAAATTCCCCGGCTATTCAAAAAGGGTCGCAGACCCTCTTAATTCTCTATACATTATATAATAGTAAGAACAAGATGAGAAATACACTGAAAGCAACAACCTTGGAGAGCAAGTTCCCCTTGCTCTCGGTTGAAAACGATGTTATCGTATCGAAGGATGCGGACGTCACGGTAGCCTTCCGGGTGGAACTGCCCGAACTCTATACCGTGACTTCAGCGGAATACGAAGCGATACACTCGGCTTGGGTCAAGGCGATGAAGGTGCTGCCGGACTATTCGATAGTCCACAAGCAGGACATCTTCATCCGTGAAAGCTACAAGCCGGACACGGACAAGGAGGACATCAGTTTCCTTTCCCGTTCGTTCGAGCGACATTTCAACGAGCGACCGTTTTTGAATCATACCTGTTACCTGTTCCTGACCAAGACGACCAAAGAGCGCAGCCGCATGCAAAGCAATTTCAATTCGCTGTGCCGAGGGTTCATCGTTCCGAAGGAAATCAAGGACAAGGAGGCGATGGTGAAGTTCATCGAAGCGGTCGGGCAGTTCGCCTCGATTATGAACGAGAGCGGATTTGTCAGACTCCACCGGCTGACCACTGATGAAATCGTCGGGACAGGACAAACGGCGGGTATCGTGGAGAAATACTTCTCGCTCTCGCAGACGGACACCACCACACTCAAAGACATATCGCTGGGTGCGGACGAGATGAGAATCGGCGACAATATCCTTTGCCTGCACACCCTTTCGGACGTGGAGGACTTGCCGGGCAATGTGATGACGGATATACGGTATGAGAAACTGTCCACCGACCGGAGCGACTGCCGCCTTTCGTTTGCCTCACCCGTCGGACTGCTGCTGCCGTGCAACCACATACTGAACCAGTACGTGTTTATAGACAACAGTTCCGCCAACCTGCAAAAGTTCGAGAAGATGGCGAAGAATATGCACTCGCTCTCACGCTACAGCCGCTCCAACCAAATCAACAAGGAGTGGGTGCGACACGATGTCGTATGAGTAATTGTTAAACAAAGATTTAACCCGTTGTTTCGTCAACGGTAGCCTATGGACAGATGCACCAATAGTAATATAATGTATTACAGCTG
>DBFWLD010000005.1:0-168439 GCA_048465615.1 Tannerellaceae bacterium | reverse complement strand
TAAAAGTGTGGGGGCATAACATTGTCTACGGTTTTTATAACCATGAAAACTTCGGTCTTATTCCACACTGTGATGTTGAAACTTTATGCAAAAATATAACTATAAAATAATATATAATGTTGAAACTTTATGCAAAAATATAACTATAAAATAATATATAATGAAAAAAAGCATTATTTATACAGGAACCGGCGATAAAGGCACTACCTCTTTGGTAGGCGGCCAGCGGGTATCCAAAGCGCACCAGCGCATCGAGAGCTACGGTACGGTCGACGAATTGAACTCGTTTATCGGGTTGTTGATTACTTCGCTCGACGACGAGAAAGACAAAGAATTTCTTTCCTTTGTACAACATAAATTGTTTACCATCGGTTCTTATCTGGCTACCGACCAGGAAACCACCGAGCTGAAAATCGAAAGCCGGGTGACGCCGGAAAGCATCGAACGCATCGAAAAAGAGATCGATCGTATCGATGCCGAGTTGCCCAAAATGCGGGCTTTCGTGCTTCCCGGGGGATGCCGGTCGGCTTCGCTGGCCCATGTATGCCGTACGGTCTGCCGCCGGGCCGAACGCCAGATTTACCGTTTGTCGGAAACCGCTCCGGTGGAAGAACCTGTTTTGGTGTTTATGAACCGACTCTCTGATTATCTGTTTGTTCTGGCTCGTAAGGAATGTATCCGGAGCGACGGAAAAGAAATTATATGGGATTATACTTGCATGTAACAAATATTGTTTTATTTTTGCGCAAAAATTGAGAACCGAACCACCTCGGGCTACATCCGCCCCCGGCGGTTATTAATACTTGACTGCTATGTATTGGACTTTAGAGTTAGCTTCGAAATTGGAAGACGCTCCTTGGCCTGCAACCAAGGACGAACTTATCGATTATGCACAACGTTCGGGAGCTCCCCTGGAAGTAATAGAGAATTTGCAGGAAATGGAAGACGAAGGCGAAATATACGAATGTATGGAAGATATTTGGCCCGACTATCCGAGTAAAGAAGATTTCTTTTTCAACGAAGAAGAATATTAACAGCTCTCCCCGGCAGGCAGCGGCGGAATAACCGGCCGCCGGCAGAGAAAAAATAAGAACGAGGCAGAGGGCTACCGCTCGGCTGCCTCGTTTGTTTTTTCACGCCGACACAATTTATGGTTGCCGGCGGCGTTGTATAACCGTACTATCGTTTGAAGTATTTATTATGAGAAGAATCCTTCTGTGTGTCGTATTACTGACAATTACTTGCGCGGGGCTGGTCCGCGCTCAATACGACGCACGCCTCAGCCAATATTATATGGCGGCAGGCTATTATAACCCGGCCTATGCCGGACAGACGGAGGATTTGAACATACTGGCTCTCTCCCGGCTGGAATGGCTGGGCATTCACGGGGCGCCCAAGTCGTTTTTCGTTACCGGCGATATGCCGCTTAAAATAGGAAAAACCCGCCATGGCGTGGGTGTGGTGATTTTTACCGAAGGGATCGGGCTTTTTATGAACACCCATGCAGCCGCGCAATATGCTTATAAACACACTCTTTTCGGCGGAACCCTGAGCATAGGGTTGCAAGTCGGCATCGCCAACCAGTCGTTCGACGGAACCAAAGTGCATATGCCCGACGCCGAATACTTTATCAAAGCCGGCGAAGATAACGCCATTCCCACCACTCAGGTGCAAGGCATGATGTTCGACGCGAACGCCGGCCTTTATTATACCCGCAAAAACTTCTATCTCGGCCTGGGCGTCACTCATCTGACGGAGCCCGAGATGCAACTCGACGAAAATGCCTATTCCTACCTCGGGCGCGCATTTAATTTGATGGGAGGATACAATATTAAGCTCCGCAATCCGTTGTATGAATTACAGCCGTCTGTGTTTTTACTGACGGATATGCAAAGTTTTCATGCCGACCTGACGGCGCGGATGGAATACAATAAAATGTTCAACGGCGGAATAGCGTGGCGGGTGAACGAATCGGTCGGCATTCTGCTGGGCGCGCGACTGGGGCGTTTCAACTTCGGTTACGCCTTCGATTTTCCCACCACGGCCCTTCGCAAGGGCACTGCGGGAAGCCATGAACTGATGGTGAGATATAGTTTGAAGTTGCAGAAAACAAAAACAGGAAAAAACAGACATAAAAGCGTACGCATCTTATAGTATATGAAAAAAGTATTAGTAGTACTTGCACTAGTAACCTTGCTTACTTCCTGCGGCAAATCCCTGAGGAATGCCGGCGGCGAAGTAACCGGCGTCCGTACCGTGGCATTCAACGAACCGGCTCCGTACGGTATGGTACTGGTCAAACGGGGTGCCTTCGACATGGGGCCTTCCGATAAAGACTCCCTTTGGGGAATCATGCCCGAAACCAAAGGGGTTTCCTTCGATGCTTTCTGGATGGATCAGACCGAAGTAACGAATGCCAAATATCGCCAGTTCGTCTATTGGGTACGCGACTCGATCATTCGCGAACGCCTGGCCGACCCGGCTTACGGCGGCAACGACCTGTTTAAAATCACCGAAGACAGATACGGAGAACCCATTACGCCCCGGCTCGATTGGAGCCGTCCTATTCCCTGGCGCCGGGCCAATGAAGACGAGATACGCGCCATTGAAAGCGTATACTATACCAATCCGATTACCGGCGAAAAGAAACTCGATCCCAAACAAATGGTCTATCGCTACGAATGGTACGATTATACGGCGGCCGCCCTGCGCAAAAACCAGCTCGATCCGGCCGACCGGGTACGGAATACCGACATCCAGGTCGATCCCAACGAAGTGGTGATGATCTCGAAAGATACGGCCTATATCGATGACGACGGCAATATCGTCAACCAGACGATCACCCGCCCGCTTGCCAGCGAGTGGGATTTCCTCAATACCTACCTGGTGAATATCTACCCCGACGAAAACTGCTGGGTAAACGACTTCAACAACGCTTACAACGAACCCTATATGCGGATGTACTTCTCGCATCCGGGTTACGACGATTATCCGGTGGTAGGCGTCTCCTGGGAGCAGGCCACTGCTTTCTGCGTCTGGCGCACCAACCTGTACAAGGAATCGCTCAATCTGCCTGCCGGCCAGGCTATCGAGCCTTTCCGACTGCCTACCGAGGGCGAATGGGAATATGCCGCCCGCACCGGCAAAAACGAAAACAAGTTCCCCTGGGCCGGCGACGGCTTGCAAAACGGCAAAGGCTGCTTCCTGGGCAACTTCAAACCGGGCAAAGGCAATTATACCGAAGACGGCCATTTGATTACGGCGCGTGTCGGTTCGTTCTCGCCCAACGAGTTCGGGCTGTTCGATATGGCCGGCAACGTGTCGGAATGGACTTCCACCACCTATTCGGAATCGGGTCCGAGCCAGATGAGCGACATGAACCCCGATTTGCGGTATAACGCAGCGCAAGACGATCCGTATGCCATGAAGAAAAAAGTGGTGCGCGGCGGTTCGTGGAAAGATGTCTCGCAGTTTATCCGCTCGGACATGCGTACTTTCGAGTATCAGAATGAAACCCGTTCGTATATCGGTTTCCGGTGCGTGCGTACCCAGATAGGCTTTTCCCGGTCGAAGGGAAAGAAATAGCCTTTAAGGAATAAAATATTACGTCAGACTTTAAGATAAATACTTCATAACATGGGAAAGTATAGAAGATATAAAAATAGAATTGAGATGTTCCTTTCCAGCGAAAAAGGAAAACGCGTGCTGAACTTCCTGTATAGCTGGGGAGCCTCTATCGTCATTCTGGGGGCTTTGTTCAAATTATTGCACGTGCCCTATGCAAACCAGATTTTGTTTGTCGCCATGATTACGGAATCGCTCGTGTTTTTCATTTCCGCTTTCGAGCATCCTTCCAAAGAATACCATTGGGAAGACGTGTTTCCGGTGCTGAACTCCAGAAACCCGATGGATCGTCCCGATTTTACCGGTACGCCCATTTCGGAAATGATTAATTCGGAAGCCAATGCGGAAGACGACGGCGAAAACGTTGCGGCCAATCCGCTGCTTGCCGGTACCGGCGGCAAAGCTACGGTAGGCGGCTTGTCGATTGCCGGCGGCCTCGAGGTGAGCGAAGAAGATACCAAGAATCTTTCCGACAGCATCAAAAAACTCAGCGGAGCTGCCGAGCAGATTTCGAAAATGGCCGAACTGACGGAAGCCACCCAGCATTATCTGGCCCAATTATCCGGCATGTCTCAGCAGATGGAACGTTTCAGCCAGGTAACCAACTCCCTGACCGATGTATCCGATACGTTGCTGAATTCCTACCGGAGCATTACCGACAATTCCGAAGGCATCAGCCAGAATTCCCGCGGATACGTACAGCAGATGGAGCTGCTCAACCGCAATGTGTCGGGACTTAATTCCATTTATGAAATCCAGCTTAAAACCATCAGTTCGCAAATCGAATCGATCGACCATATCAACGGCGGTCTGATGCGGATACGCGATATGTTCGACGGTTCGGTGGCCGACAGTTCGGTATTCCGGAACGAAACGGAAAAAATGACGCGCCAACTGGCCGAGCTCAACCAGGTATACGGCCGTTTGTTGCAAGCCATGACGGTCAATATGGGATACCAGGCTTCCGCTCCTGCTCCCCAGCCTGCTTACCAGGCCCCCCAACCCGCTCCGGCGCAGCCCGGCTATGCCGCTTCCCAGGGCGGTTATCAGCAGCCTTACCCGCAGCAGCAAGCTGCTTACGGTTACCAAGCTCCCCAGCCTACTTACAACAATCCTTCCGGCCAGCCCGGCAGATAAGCGAACTCTACTAACGGAATTAAAAACAATATGGCAGGAATATCGAACAATCCCAACTCGCCCCGTCAGCGGATGATCAACCTGATGTATCTGGTGTTTATCGCGATGATGGCCCTCAACGTATCGTCGGAGGTATTAGACGGTTTCGAGTTGGTGGAAGGTAGCTTGCGAACCTCGATCGACAATTCTTCCCACCGCAACGAACTGGTGGCCGAAGAACTCGACGTTTACTACCAGACCAACCCCGAGAAGGTGAAGGAATGGTATGAAAAAGGCAAACAGGTCAAGAAAGCTTCCGACAGCTTATACAATTATATCCAGCAGCTGAAAGTGCGCATCGTGCAGACGGCCGACGGGAAAACCGCGGACGTGAATAACGTGGAACACAAAGACGACCTGGAAGCCGCTTCGCGCATCATGCTCTCGCCCGTACACGGTGAAGGCAAAAAACTGCGGGAAACGATCGACGCTTACCGGCAGATGATGGGCGGCATGATCGGGGATACCCTGAAAACCCGGCTTCTGGAGGCCAGCCTGAGTACGACTCCCCCCCGCAAGCCGGGGCTGAACACCCGCAGTTGGGAGGAAGCCTTGTTTGAAAACATGCCGGTGGCCGCCGCCGTCACCCTGCTGACCAAGATGCAGAGCGATGTGCGTTATGCCGAAGGCGAAGTATTGTCGAGCCTGCTCAGCAGTGTCGACGTAGGCGATTACCGAGTGAACCAGATCACGGCCCAGGTAATCCCCGAGAGCCAGATCGTGATGCGGGGAGGCCAGTATAAGGCCAATATCGTGTTATCGGCGGTGGATTCCACCAAACGCCCCTCTATTTATGTAAACGGAAAAGAACTGCCCTACGAAAACCGGGGCATGTATACCGTTACCACCGGCGCGACAGGTACCTTCCCGGTGAAAGGCTATATCGAGATGCCTGGAAGCGACGGCAGCGTAATGCGCCGGGAGTTCGAAAGCGAATACTTTGTCACCGAGCCCGGGGCTACGGTAGCTCCCACGCTGATGAACGTGCTCTATGCCGGTATTGCCAACCCCATCCGGATTGCCGTGCCGGGCGTGCCGAGCGGCAATGTATCGGCCTCGATGACCAACGGCACGCTCACGCGCAACGGCGACATCTGGGAAGCCCGCCCGTCGAAAGTAGGCACGGAGGCTATTATCTCGGTCAACGCCCGGATGGCCGACGGCCGGAACCTGGAAATGGCCAAGACAAGCTTCCGGGTACGCGCTTTGCCCGACCCGCTGCCCTACATCGAATATAAAGACCCGAACGGAAACGTGCGGAAATTCCGCGGCGGCCAGTTGGCCAAACGCAGCCTGATAGAAGCCGACGGCATCCTGGCCGCTATCGACGACGATCTGCTGAATGTAAAATACACGGTTTTGCGCTTCGAACTTACCTTCTTCGATTCGATGGGGAACGCCATACCCGAGGTTTCGGAAGGAACTCAATTCTCGGCGCGGCAGAAAGAATATATGCGTCGTCTTTCGAAAGGGAAACGGTTTTACATCACCCGGGTGGTAGCCAAAGGCCCCGACGGCATCGAACGGACGATTCCGACCATTGAAGTCATTGTAAATTAACGAAACGAGATATGAAACGTTTTTATACTATCATCACCCTGGTGGCCGCTCTTTTGGCGGGTATGCCTTTGCATGCGCAGGAAACGGATACGAATGCGCAGCAGACGCCCCGGAAAGGTCCGCGTGCAAGCCGGGGCGAACGGATTGAAAAACAAGAAAACAACAGTATGCCGGAGCTTACCGCCCGGGCGCAGGATATGAACGAACGATTGACGCAGGAAGTAGGCAACGCGCGTTGGATGCGGGTTATCTACCGGCAAGTCGACCTGATGAAGGAAGCGAACGCGCCGCTGTATTATCCCGTGCATCCGATGAACGGCCAGATGAACCTGTTTTCGATTATCTTCCGGCTGCTGAGCGACAAAAAGATCAAGGTATACGAATACCTCGACGGCTATGAAGAATTTGACGAAGCGCACCTGGTGAACTTCAAAGAGTTGCTCGACCGTTTCTATATTTTGTATGAAGAAGTGACGGTGAAGGGAGAAACGGAGCCCACCTGCGTGATCAACGAAAGCGACATTCCTTCCGAGGATGTAAAATCTTACTATGTAAAAGAAGCCTGGTACTTCGATCAGAATAATTCCGTGTTCGATGTCAAGACGCTGGCCATCTGTCCGATCCTGACAACCACCGGCGATATGGGCGAAACCACGCGTCCGATGTTCTGGCTGCCTTACGAAAATATCCGCCCCTATATCAATACCTCGTATATCATGACGTCGAATATGAACAACGCCATGACGTTTACCATCGACGATTATTTCCGTCGCCGGATGTTCGAAGGCGAGATTATCAAAACGCAGAACCTGATGAACCAGCCGTTGCAAGCCTATTGCCCGACGCCCGATTCGCTCCAGCGCGAGCAAAAACGCATCGAAAATCAGTTGGCTTCTTTCGAAGAAACGCTTTGGCTCAATCCCGATTCTTTGATTCAGGTAGTCGACCCGAAAGCCGCCAAGAAGGCTAAAAAGACAGCCGCCCGCGCGGAAAAAGGCGCTTCGGCCGAAGAACCGAAAGAAAAAGCCGCCAAGGTAAAGGCGCCGAAACCCCAACGCTCTTCTTCCTCGGCCGTGCGTAGCGTGCGCCGTCGGCGGTAAGCAGGAAGAGAAGCCTTCTTCTTTGCGGGAAAGAATAATTTGTTCCCTCTGTTTTTCTCGATATGCTCCCCTTATTTCAGTTTGTCTCTTTCGAAGGGGCTGAAATAAGGGGATTGTTTTTTAAAAATGACTTGGAATTGCCCCCTCCGGAAATTAAATGGAAATTTGAAGTAAATGAACATAGAAGATTTTAGAAACTATTGTCTTTCCTTCCGGGGAGTACAAGAGAAAATGCCGTTTGAAAAAGCGACTTCTCCCTACGACAGGAATCTGCTTGTCTTTTGTGTAGTAGATAAGTGGTTTTGTTTTGTGAATATAGAAGTATTTGATTTCTGCAATATAAAGTGCCATCCCGATCAAGTTTCCGATCTGCAAGACCGATACGAAGGGATAACTCCCGGCTACCATATGAATAAAAAACACTGGATTAGCGTATACTTCGAAAAGGACGTGCCGGATAAAGTCGTTGAAGACCTTGTAAGGCAATCGTACGATATGGTAGTGGCTTTCCTCACAAAAAAAGAAAAAGAAGCCCTGCAAGCCTTGTAAAAGCCTGGCCATCCTCTTGAAAAATACTTCCCTGCTCATCGGCCCATCTGTTTTTTCCGTCGGTCGAGAGCCCCCTCCTTTTCCTCCTCTTTTGGGGCTGGCTTCTTATTCCCCGGTTGCACCTATTCGTGTATTCGTGGGGCTATGCTTTCCCTGCTTTTTTCCTAAAAGAAAATCCCCGTACCGGATACCTGCGCAAAACAGGAAAATCCGGTACGGGGATAACTTATTAGCCTCGACAGACAGCTTCAAGCGAGATGTCTTGCGGCCGGCAAGGACAAGCAGGCTGGAAAGCAGTCTGCCACAATCGTTTAAAGTTTATGGATCACCTTCATCAACTGATCGCCCAGGCCGATGGTATAGCCTTGCGAAACGAAGACAACCCGGTTGAACGTATCCGCAATCAGGAAGATGGGCAGCGTGTTGGCATTCTGCAATTTCATGGCCGCTACCATTTCTTTCTGAATAGCATTGTCGATGTCGATACCATAGGTAATGGTGCTGGGTAAATCGCCGAATTCTTTCGGATCGAAATTCTTATACCCTTTTTCGTCCGGGAAGAGCAACACCATGCCCCGGCCCCATTCTTCCAGGTCTTTCTTCACGGCGGCAATATCGCGCATGGCATGGTTCGTCGGTTCTTGCCGGGCGCCCAGGATAGCCACTACATAATAACCGCGGCCCGTGGTAGCCAGCAAGCTCGTTTCCTCGCCGTTGTCGGCCCGTTTGAACTTATTCTCCGAATTGAAATTGCCGATTACCTGAATCTCGTCCTGGCTTTCGCGCATTTCCAGCTTGATGGGCGTCGTTTTGCCTTCCTCTACCGTGAAGAACGTCAGTTCGGCCAGCACGCTGCCGTTAGCCATACGCGTGCCCGTCACCATCATGTAATGGCCCGTATCCACCGTAAGCGGCTTTTTCAGGAGCGCGCTCCACGTATCGCCCACGCCCATGTCTACATGGCTGCCTGCCTGGAAATTGAGCGTTTGAAGTTTGCCCGACGGCTGCAATTTGGCAATCGTGAAATGACTGTAATATTTCGGATCTTGCAACGCCTTGATCGGCTGATAAGAAGCCGTTACCTTGCCTTGCGTAGCCGTTACCGGCTGGGCGGCTTCGAAATCCACATCTACCCATTTCCCGTCGTGGAAATACTGAATTTTGCCGGCTACCGGTTCGATACGGGCCGGAATACCCAGGCTGCGGGCCACCGCCACGAAGAAAATGTTCCGCGAACCTTTATCCGCTACGCGGGCTTTCCACACGCCCATCGGCATGATGGGAATGCGTTGTTCGTTCAGCGCGTCGTTGATGGCGATATTTTCTTTCACCCATTGCACCAGTACGTCGGGGTCGGCCACCGCCTTTGCAGCCAGATCCTTATCCACCTCGGCGGCAAAGAACTGCTTATAAGGAGTGAGGAATTCGTTGCGTACGCGCGGATTCATCACGTATTGATCGAACCATTGGCTTTCTACCGCAGGGGTATTGTTCAGATGGTCGGCCAATACCGAAGCCGGCGTGTCACGCAAATCCTTGGCCGAGATCACGCCCAAGAGAGCCATCGCCTGGGGACGCTTGCCGGCCGGCGTTTCACGCAGGAACTTTTCAATTTCCATCCAGTTGCCTCGGCTGCCGATCAGGAAGTCTTCCGTTTTCATCGGATCGATATTCAACTCTTTCGCCAGAGCGGCAGCCTTTTCCTCGGTATAGAACGTGGCTACGTACTTGCCGCGGATGGCATCTTCTTCCAGCAAACGCTTGGCGTTCGCCTCTTTCTGTTCGGGCGTTACCTCCACAGCGATCGAGCCTTCTACCGGCGGCACGATGTCGAGGGCTACCGTTTCCGTATCGCCCGGCTTTTTGTTCAAAGCGATCGTCACGTTGTCGTCTTTTCCGAAAGATACTTTGCTGTAGCCATATAGCCCGTCTTTCGTGGCCCATACCAGCATATCTCCTTTTCCGGCCGTCAGGAAGCTTTTTCCTTCGGCATCGGTTACTTTGTTGGCTACGGTGTAAAATTCGGCGTAATTGTAGATTTTATATTCTACCTGGGCGCCTTCCACCGGTTTGCCGTCGGCATCGGTTACGGTAATCGTGGCCTTGGCGGTGGGGGCATAGTTGTCGATTACGTTGATTTCCGTATACCCGTCGGTTTCTTTCATCACCTCTTCCGGGCCGTTGTACTTGCCGAATACCTTGGTGTGCATCAGCATGCCGCGATAGGCCGGAGCATTGAACCATCCCAGGTTGAGCACCGGTTCGGGCTCGCAGGCGCCCAGGAAATACCATTTGCCGTTTACCCAGGCTTCTACCCAGGCGTGGTTGTCGTCGGTATGCGCCCAACGCGGCGTATATACCTGGCGCGCCGGAATACCTACCGAGCGCAGGGCGGCTACCGTAAACGTAGACTCTTCGCCGCAACGTCCGTAGGCGGTTTTCACCGAAGCCAGCGGCGAGCTGGTCCGGGCGTCGGAGGGCGTATAAACCACTTTTTCATGACACCAGTGGTTTACTTCCAACACGGCGTCGTATAGCGAGAGACCTTTTACGCGGTCTTTCAGCTCGTCGTAGAAAATCCAGCGGCTTTCATCCAGGTTTTCATTGTTGACGCGTACCGGCAATACGAAATGGCGGAAGATCTCTTCCGGAATACTGTCTCCCCAAGGCATTTCTTTTTTGGCTTGCAGCGAGGAACGGACGTTTTTCAGATAAAAGTCGCCTTCATAGTCGGTAATATCGCCGATCGGCATATAGGCGTACAAGAAGGTAAGGGCTTCTTTTTCCTCGGGAGCCATCGGCTGGTTGAATACTTTAAACAGATCGCCGTTGGGCAGCGCAGCCTGTTTGGTTTGGAAATCTTGCTCTACCTCCTGTCGGAAGGCATCGTCGGAAATAAAGTGTTTTTGTTGGTTGCACCCGGCTGTCAGCAAAAAGACGAACAGCAGTGCGAATAGTTGTTTTTTGTTCATAAAGCGCATGATGTATAAGGCCCAAAAATAGTGAATTATCTGTTACCGTGCAAGTGTAAACGAAAGGAAGAGAATGTTTTGGGGCAGGTTCTCCGCCTTTTGCATTCTCTTCCTCAGGTTTTCGGGGTAAGCCCGGAGTTATTTCTTATCCCACCACAGACGGCCGAATTCGTTGGTGATCTCGCCGAACTCGGGGTCTTTGGCCATGGTTTCGATCCGCTCTACCATATTCGCGTAGTTTGCAGTGCCTACGGCCGGATATTGGAAACGGGTACGGCGGGGAACGTCTTGTACTACTCCGTTGATGATAACGGGATCAAAGATCATAATGGTCGATTGAACGTTGGGATAGCCCGTACGACGCCACATCGCCCAGGTTTCGTTATTGTTTTTGAAGTGTTCTACATACGACTGGCAATAAATCTGCTCTTTGGCTTTTGCAGGATTCCAACGTATGTCTTCCTGGGCCAGGAAAGCTTCGATATCTTCGTCTTTTACCGCTTGGTAATCGTTGATCTGGCAGTAATCGCCGATTTTGCTCCACTGTTTGATGGAAGAACGTACGCCCTCTTCATACCACTGCTGGGCCGTTTTCGTGCTGGCTACTCCGTCGAGTACGAATTCGGAAGCCATAAAGCAGAAATCGGCATACGTGATGATGGGGAACCAGGAGCCGCCGCTACCGTTGTCTTGCATGCCTTTCCACAGACGCGTCTGGGGTTTGTTGGCGGCGCGCATATCGGTACCGTCGGCTTTGATCGAACGGGCGATATAGCGTTTATCGGTGGCTTTCAGGTCGTTACTTACCGTACCGCCTTCCCAGCGCGTGAAGTCTTCCGGAATGTATTTGTCGGGATCGGTTTGCTCGGCATTATAGCGGGCAATGTTTTCCGGCGTCAGCTGGTTGATCTGGAAGAAGAGGCGTTTGCGCGGATCGTTATACTTCTTCAGATAGGTCATGAAAGGAGCCGAAGCACGGTCCATGTCGATGACGGAATGCCAGTCGCCGCCACTGGTGAAGAGTTTGTCGAAATACATGATGTAGCTGTCGTCGATGCCGGCCGGTATATCGCCCGAAGCCAGCACTTCGGCGGCAATTTGCTGCGCTTCGGCGGGTTTGCGCTTGTAGATGCGCAACGCGATACGCATACGCACGGCATTGGCCGCTTTAATCCACTGCTCGGTTTTGCCGTCGTAGCATACGTCGTAGCCGGCCAGCGAAATCTGGTTCGTGCCCTGGTTGGCTTTCAGGGTGGAAATGATTTCTTTCAATTCCGTATTCCATACGTCGAAGAGTTCTTCCTGCGTCTGGTAACGGGGCTCGATGGCCTCCAGGTTGCCCGAGCGCATGCCCCAACCTTCCGAATACACCAGCGAACCGTGCATGTCGGTCGTTGCGATGCCTTTCGTGATCAGGATGATACGGGCTACCTGAATAAGGTCTGAATATTGCGCGGCTTCTTCCGCGGGGAGTTGGCTCACCAGGTGTTCGATATGCCGCGTGTACGAACCTACGTTGTTGTATTCCGTATAAAGCGTCTCTCCGATACGGGAGTTGAAGAAGGTGAAGTTGGTCGTGCCGTAGCCCCAGATGCCGGTGCAGTACTGCATCCACCGGAGTTTGCAGGCATAGGAGTCGTCCCACATCGATTGGTAAGTATTGTATTTCGATTCTGCCTGATAGAGTATCGATACCGGGTCTACTTCCAATACCGATCCGGAGTCGGTATTGATTTTAACGAAGTCGTTGTCGCAAGCGCCGAGGGCACCCAGAAAGACCGGAAGGGCTAAAGCCCATGTTTTTATTTTATTCATGATTGTTTCTGTTGAATCGGGATTAGAATGATACGTTGATGCTGAAACCATAGTTGCGTGTCAGGGCGGCGCCTCCGGCTTCGTAATATTCGGAGGTGTAGTTACTTCTCAAACCTTCGGGGTTGATGTTGTCGGGCAGGCTGTTGTAGAGGAAGCCTACGTTGCGGCATACCAATCCGAGGTTGACGTTCTGCAAGAAGATTTTGCTTGTCCATTTGGAGGGAAGCGAATAACGTACCGAGATTTCGCGCAGCGCGATCCAGGAGCATTTCATGATACCTGTTTCGCGGATACCCGAACCCCAGTCGGCCAGGTTAGCATAGTATTTGTAGGCCGACAGCGGTTCTACGATTCCTTTGTCGTAAGCTTCCTGATAGCTCATGCCCGAAACGTCGATGTCGTTGATTACGATGCCGTTGGCAAATACGCCTTCGGGTATCATGCCGTCGTGCAGCACCCGGCCGTCGGTCAGCGTGCGGGGCAGACCGCCGTATTCTTCCGTACGTCCCGGGAGCGAAGATTTCAGGATACCGTTGGAAATACCGTAATTATATGAGGCTGAGAATATATCGCCGCCGAAACGAGCGTCGACCACGATATTCAGACTCAAGTTCTTCCAGGACAAAGTAGAGGTCATACCGCCCAGCAATTTAGGTTGAATACTTCCTATTTTTTCGCTGGTACCCGACCGGCGCCATGAACCGTCTTGATTCAAAACCTTTTGTCCTTGTTCATTCCGCGTATAAGCATAGCTGGTGTAAATATCTCCGTAAGCACCGCCTACCGTAGCCCAAGCTTCCGTATCCGCGCCTCCGCCTTTCAATTTGTAACGTTCTACGCCCGGAGCCAATTCAATGATTTTGTTTTTATTGTGCGTCAAGTTCAACGAAAGATCCCACAACCAGTCTTTTGTTTGAATGGGAGTCGCTGTAACCAAGAGTTCTATACCCGAGTTCTGGATATTACCGGCATTGATCCACCGTGCCGTTACGCCGCTTTCTTTCGGCATGCTCAACGCCAAAATCTGATTCTTCGTATTCGTTTTGTAATAAGCCAGGTCGAAACCGACGCGGTTCTGGAAGAACTTAGCCTCCAGACCGAATTCCAGGGCATATTGTTTTTCAGGTTTCAGCGCATTATTACGCAAATATTCGGAGTCAAACTTATAGAACGGATAATCTTTGCCGTCGAAAGGATTCACATACGTATTATCGAACGTATAGTAGCCGGTAGCCGTCGTCAGGTATGGATCGCAGTCGTTACCCACCACAGCATACGAACCTCTGATTTTGGCAAACGACAGAAATTCGGGCAAACGGTCGCGCAACGTCTCCGTCATAATCCAGGAAGCGCTTACCGAGGGATAGAAGTACGAAGTCGTACCGGAACCATCCTGATAAATCAAAGCCGACGACCAATCGTTACGTCCCGTAACATCCAGGAAGACCTGGCCTTTCCAGTCCATATTGGCGAAGGCATACACCGAATTGATACGTTTCCGTTTCGTTTTATAGCGTACTTCGGTGGTAGCGGGCGATACCGAGTTCGTCATATCGAATTGTCCCGGAATACGCAAACCGTTCACCGATTTCGTTTTATGGTAACCCGAACGGGTATCCCATTGTTCAGCTGCCACCGAGCCGGCGATGTTGAAGTTTTCGAAGCTATGGCGCGCGCTGATCATTCCCGTTACTTTATACTGATCTTTCCGGTCGTCGTTGATTTCGTATTTCGAACCGTCGTAATTGCTCTGTCCGGTAGCGAACACCTTCGACTCGTTGGTTTTGAATATCTTGTAGATATCCCCTTTCACCTTCAACGTCAACCAGTCGAGCAAATTTACCTCCAAGCCCAAATTGGCGCGGAAGTTATCTTCCACCTGCGAATAATTGTTTTCCAGATAGTCGAACAGCGTGGAAGAATATCCGAACGGATCTTCCCCGTTATATCCGTCGCCTTTCGGGCTTTTGTAATTATTCAACCAATAATTCACATCGTATTCGCGGGGCGCGTTGAACATAAAGTCGTATACCGGCGATTTGTTTCCACCCTGATACGTCGGGTTGGTCGCTTTCGAGCGTATGTAAGCAAATCCTCCTTCCGCTTTCAAATATTTGCTCAGCTCGCGGCTGGCATTCAAACTGAAGCTATTCCGGCCGAAGTCGTTGTTGAAGGTGACCCCGTTCGATTTCAGGTTGGAGTAGGAGAAGCGAAACGCGCCTTTGTCGTCGCCGCCCGAAACCGCCACGTTGGTATTGATATAGCGGCCCGTCTGGTACATATCCTTGATGTTGTTTTTCGAAGCCTGGAAAAGCCCTTCATAGTTATCCACGTAATACGGCTGTCCGTCGAAACGCGGCCCGAAGTTGCGCCCGGTCGAAATATGACGGTTTTCCGTACCGTCGGAATTCAGTGCCCAAGCCGGTTGCGTACCCATACCGAATTCGTTCTGCACATCCGGCGTTTTGTACACCACGTCCCAGGTTTCCGAATGCGACAGGCTTACGCCGATACCCGAGCCTTTTTTTCCTTTCTTGGTCGTGATCAGGATCACCCCGTTGGCAGCCCGCGATCCGTACAAAGCGGTAGCGGCCGCCCCTTTCAACACCGACATCGATTCGAAATCGTCGGCATTCAGGTTCTTCAAGTCGTTACCGAAGTCTTGCGTCTGGTCGTTTACATTATCGATCACCTCATTGTCGATAATCACCCCGTCGACCACGAAAATAGGCTGGTTATTTCCGCCCAGCGACGTATTTCCGCGAATCAGAATACGCTGCGACGATTGCGGCCCCGAGTTACCCATATTAATCTGTACCCCGGCTACCTTGCCCTGAATACCGTTGATCGGGTTCACCACGTTTACCTTCGCAATATCGTCTCCTTTGATTTCCGTCATGGCATAACCCAGCGCTTTTTTCTCGCGGCTCATACCCAGGGCGGTAACCACCACTTCGTCGAGCTGTTCGGAATCTTCCTTCATCTCCACGTTCAGTTTCGTCTTCCCGTTTACCGGAATGCTTTCCGTACGATAACCCATGAACGAAAACTGAAGAACCGCGTCGGCAGGCACTTCGATCGTGTAGTTGCCGTCCATATCCGAAATGGTGCCGGTAGTCGTGCCTTTCACGGCGATATTCACGCCCGGCAATCCCAGACCGTCGGCGTCGACCACTTGGCCGGATACTTTCACGGTTTTCTGCTGTACCACCGTTACGGTAGCATCCGGCGCAGCGAATACGGAAGGAGGGAATACAAGCCCCGTCGCGAGAACGAGACACAAGCCCAGCGAGGCTTTTCTAAAGGCAGGGCAAGGAGGCAGAAAATGGCCGTACACTTGCTTTGTTGACAAATCCTTTTGTCGATCCATAATACGATTTTTTTTAATAGTACACCTAAAAAGTTAACATCCAACTAATTATTCTCGATTAACCGGAAAAATTTTCCATATTTGGAATTTTCATTTCCATATTTGGAATAATCTTCCCGTTTTTGGTCAAATATAGGAGGGCCCGCATACCCGCTATAAAGTTTTTTGTGAATTTGTGTTAATTATGTTGTGTGACATATTTTTCAGCTAAACATTTTCAAAGACTGATAATACAGCCTTTTACTGGGCATGTTTTTGCCAGAAGCTTCTGTGGGCATTTAGTTTTTATTTTCTTTTTTCACTGTTTTTTCTATTTCCGGGTAGGCTTAAATACTAAAAGATACCGAACTTTGTAACAAAGTAAATTACGAATAACCGTTTTGCCTATGTTCCACAATGCCGAAGAGGTGTTATTAATAGCCTCTGTTATCCTGTTTTTCAGTATTTTCGCCGGCAAAGCCGGTTATCGTTTCGGGCTGCCTGCTTTGCTTTTGTTCCTGGGCGTGGGCATGCTCTTCGGAAGCGACGGTCTGGGCATCCAGTTCAGCGATCCGCATATCGCCCAGTTTGTCGGGATGCTTGCTCTCACTATTATTTTGTTTTCCGGCGGTATGGATACCAAAATCGCGGAAGTGCGGCCCATCGCCGCCCAAGGGGTGGTTTTAGCCACGGTAGGCGTGTTGGCCACCACTTTTATTACGGGCGGATTCATTTACTGGCTTTCCGGCTTTGCCACACACTACGTTACGCTTACCTTTCCCGAATCGCTCTTGCTGGCCGCCGTGATGTCGTCGACCGATTCGGCCTCGGTTTTTTCCATCCTTCGCAGCAAAGGCGTTTATTTGAAACAACGTCTTCGGCCTACGCTCGAGCTGGAAAGCGGAAGCAACGACCCGATGGCCTATATGCTTACCCTTATCCTGATTGCCTATATCCAGCAGGGGGGCGGAATGAATATAGGCGATGCCCTTTTGTCGCTGGTTGTCCAGCTTGCAGTAGGGGCCTTCGGCGGATATTTATTCGGTAGAATCACGGTTTTTATTATCAACAAAATCAATATCGACAATGCTTCCCTTTATCCCATTTTGCTGATGGCCGCCGCCTTCTTTGCTTTTTCGGCCACCACGTTATGCAAAGGAAACGGTTATCTGGCCGTTTATATAGCCGGGCTGATCGTGGGAAATTCGAAGATCGTGCATAAGAAAAGTATCGGAACCTTTTTCGACGGTTTCGCCTGGCTGTGGCAAATCGTCATGTTCCTCACCCTGGGGCTTTTGGTAAATCCGCACGAACTGCTGCCCGTGGCCGGGATCGGCCTGGCTATCGGCATTTTTATGATTATCGTAGCCCGGCCGGCCAGCGTGTTCCTATGCCTGCTTCCGTTTCGCAATTTCAATGTAAAAGGAAAACTTTATATCTCGTGGGTGGGCCTTCGCGGGGCGGTGCCGATTATTTTCGCCACCTATCCGTTGATAGCCGGCGTAGAGCATGCCGGTTTGATTTTCAATGTCGTCTTTTTCATAACCATTCTCTCGCTGCTGGTACAGGGTACTACCGTTACCCTGGCAGCCAAATGGCTCGACCAGATAGACCGCCCGGAGGAAAAAGACGCCTTCGGAATCGAACTGCCGGAAGATATAAAAAGCGTGATGAGCGAAATCGATATGACACCCGAGGTATTGGCTCACGGCAACAAGCTGATGCAACTCGACCTGCCCGATCATACTCTGGCCGTTATGGTGAAACGCAGCGGCCGTTATTTTATTCCTAAAGGAAATACCGAATTGCAGGAAAACGATAAATTGCTGATGATTTCCGACAACGACGAAGCGTTGCGGGGGGCCTATCAGGCTCTCGGGATAAAAGACTATACGCTCAAGAAGAATTAGGCGGATATGTTTTTTCCCGACCGGCTGCGAAACATACGGCGGGCACGATGTTTTATATATAGATGCCGGCAAAACGCTTAGCAACCGGCGAAAGGCTTAAAAGACGTTGCGGATATACCAAAAGGGCCTCCGGCCGCGTTTGAATATCGGCAGGTACGCTTCACTTGATAATGAATAAAAAGATAAAGGTATGGCTATAAAGAAAGATAGAGTGCTGTGGGCGGACGATGAAATCGATTTGCTCAAACCGCATATTTTATTCCTTCAGGACAAGGGATACGAGGTAGTGCCGGTCATCAGCGGCCAGGATGCGATCGATTGTTGCAAGGAGCAAAGTTTCGATATTATTTTTCTCGACGAGAATATGCCCGGCCTCTCGGGGCTTGAGACTCTGGCGAGCATCAAGGAGATCGATCCGAACGTGCCGGTAGTGATGGTTACCAAAAGCGAAGAGGAAAGCATTATGAACCAGGCCATCGGCAACAAGATAGCCGATTATCTGATCAAGCCGGTCAACCCCCACCAGTTGTTGCTGTCGATCAAAAAAAATGTGCACAAAAACGTGATTATTTCGGAAACCACCACGGTGGGGTACCAGCAGGACTTCGGAAAAATCGGGATGCAAATCAACGACTCGCTTACGGCCGACGATTGGATGGAAGTGTACAAGCGTCTGGTATATTGGGAACTGGAGCTGGAAAGCAGCCAGGTGCAGATGGCCGATATGCTCCGCATGCAAAAGGAAGAAGCCAACAGCGCCTTCGGCAAATTTATCAAAAAGAATTATGCCGATTGGATACAGCATCCCGAAGGACGCCCGCTATTAAGCCCCGATTTGTTTAAAAAACGGGTATTTCCCATGCTCGATAACGGGGAAAAGGTATTTTTTGTCCTGATCGATAATTTCCGGCTCGACCAATGGCGGGCCGTAAAAGATTTGCTGGCCGATTATTACACCTTCGACGAAAGCCTGTATTACAGTATTCTGCCTACCGCTACCCAATATGCCCGCAATTCCATTTTCTCGGGTCTGATGCCTTTGCAAATGGAGAAGCTGTTTCCCGACTTATGGGTAGACGAGGAGAGTGAAGAAGGGAAAAACCTGAACGAGGCGCCGCTGATTCAGACGCAGATCGAGCGTTTCCGGAAAAAGTATACGTTTTCGTACAATAAGGTGCACGATTCGCAATACGGGGAAAAGTTGCTCGGTCATATCGCCTCGCTTACTCACAACCAGTTGAATGTGATCGTACTGAATTTCGTGGATATGCTTTCGCACGCCCGGACGGAGAGCAAGATGATCCGCGAGCTGGCCCAAAGCGAAGCGGCTTACCGGAGCCTGACCAAATCGTGGTTTCAACATTCCACTACGCTGGAATTGTTCAAACGGATAGCGGGCAAGGGCTATAAGGTGATCGTAACCACCGACCACGGGACGATACGGGTGGATAATCCGGTAAAAGTAGTAGGCGATAAGAATACGAACACCAACCTGCGGTATAAGGTAGGAAAGAACCTGAATTATAATCCGAAAGAAGTGTTCGACGTGCGCGATCCGGCCAAAGTGGGGCTGCCCTCTCCCAACTTGAGCAGCAAATACATCTTCGCCTTGAAAAACGATTTCTTCGCTTATCCGAACAACTATAATTACTATGTATCTTATTATAAGGATACTTTCCAGCACGGAGGCGTTTCGATGGAGGAAATGCTGGTTCCCTTTATTATTCTCGATCCCAAGTAGGGGGGAAGAAGAAAAAATAGCCGGGCACGGCTGCCCAAAGACGGCGAACGGGCGGAATGAGGCCGATGGAGGGAGCGAGGCAAAAAATAATCGCTAAGTTTGTGTGATTATCGCGCAAATATCCCGAAATTTGCATCGGTAAGGTTTGCCCTCTTTCTACCGCCGGCTGTCCGGAACATGGCCGGAGCCCGATAGAAAGACAGGAAGCCGGCCCCGGCCGGAGAGGACAAGCTTGGTACCGGATTCGGTAGCATAATCACCAATTACGCACATGAAAACAATACAGATTACCAGTACGGATACGATCCGGGAAGCGGCCCGGGAATTTATCGCCGGCATGGACGACCGCACCGTCTTTGCTTTTTACGGCCCGATGGGCGCAGGCAAGACCACGTTTATCAAGGCTATTTGCGAAGAGCTGGGCGTAGAAGACGTGATCAACAGCCCTACCTTTGCCATCATCAACGAATACCGCAGCGATACCACGGGCGAATTGATTTACCATTTCGATTTCTACCGCATCAACAAGCTTGCCGAGGCGGAAGACATCGGTACGGAAGATTATTTCTACAGCGGCGCCCTCTGCTTTATCGAGTGGCCCGAAAAGATCGACGATTTGCTGCCGGGCGACGTGGTAAACGTGCGCATCTCGGAAAACCCCGACGGCTCGCGTACGGTAACGGTGGAATGATTCTAATTCTTGCATAACTGATGGATCCGTCGGAATATTTTATTCTTTTCCTTTTTATCGCCCTGGGCCTCTTCTCCTTGGTAGCCGCCCTTTTCAACATCGACTGGTACTTTAAGACCAGCGGCGCGATGACGTTCGTAGGTTGGTTCGGACGCCGGGGGGCCCGGGTGTTCTATGCCTTGCTGGGCTTGGGATTGATAACTTGCGGCATAGCGGGGTTGATACATTGGTAGGGGCGGCGGGAGATTTGCTTGGTTGGCCCTGGAATGGAATATAGGTTCCTATTTTTTCCTTCCTTATTCTTTTTACGGGGAGCGAGGCAGCGTTGCTTCCTTAGAATTTTTCATACTCCTTTATTGATTCGGATTATCCTTTCCTAACTTCATCATTTCTTTTCGCTATTATATATTATAGGATGATTATCAATTGGCTATCAGTGAAAAGATGGTAGAGCAAGGTGGTGCATTGACGAAGTCAGGGAATATCTTTTTGATACATCCTCAGGCATTTTCGACTTCTACCTTCTTTGTTTCATATTTTTCCCTAATCTTATTACGCAGGCTCTCATCCTATAAGATAAAGAAGGAAACATAGACAATATTTGCAAATTTCAGAAAAATCAACTTTTCCAAAATAGATCTTGTAAATTTATTCTATTTAATAATCAAGCTAATTAAATTTGATAACACGCTTTTGTCTGATAAAAGTATATAAGCAGTCCCTTTCATTTGTTTATGAATTTCTGTTTTATCTGACTCTAAAACCAAATCCGCTCTTGCTTTAAAATGATTCTCCCCAGATATGGTAATTACTCTTTTATCTACTTGCAAAATATTACCATTCAAATAACCAAAAATACGGCCGTCATATCCTTCCCATTCCACTTTAACTGGCATACTTTTCTCTATCCGGTATACATCTTTATAAGGAATGATAACATCCACATAACATTTTGAATTTTGAACGTCTTCCACAATAGCAATTCCCTTTATATTTTCCGGATAGGGTATAAAATAAGCAGCTATAAACAACGTACCCAGTATAACCGTTATTAACGTAATCCCACTACGAACCAGTACGGGGGGGATATGTTCAATCACTTTACAAGCTTTCTCGCTTCGTAATTCTATTGTTTGATCCTTTTCCATCCTATCCATTTTCAATTACCTAAAGCTAATTGGTTTTTAACAAGATTGTAATATGCTCCCCTTTTCTCTATCAGAGCATCGTGACAGCCGGATTCTATCAATCGCCCGCTATCAATGACTATAATCTGGTCTGCATTTTTCACCGTACTTAAACGATGGGCTACCACCACAACCGTGCGTCCCTTATAAAAACAACTCAAATTTTCAACAATAGCTTTCTCATTATTAGCATCAAGGGAGTTCGTTGCTTCATCCAGAAATATGAATTGCGGATTTTTATAAACGGCTCTTGCTATCAAAATTCGTTGTTTTTGTCCTTGGCTCAACCCTACGCCATCAAGTCCGACGAGTGTGTTATATTTCAAAGGCATTCGCATAATATCTTGTTCAATATTGGCGATACGGGCAGCTTCCGTTAAGCGGGCAGTATCAATATCCGCATCATCAACGGCAATATTGCGGGCTATAGATTCTGAAAAAATTACGCCATCTTGCATAACGACACCACATTGCCGTCGCCACCATTTCATATTGAAATCATTGAGTGAAGAATCACCAATCTGAATATCGCCCTCTATAGATTTATAATACCCTAGAAGCAACTTGATCAATGTTGTTTTACCACTGCCGCTAGTTCCCACAATAGCAGTTACTTTCCCTTCTAGTATGGTGAAATTGATATTATCCAGCGTCTTTTGGCGAGAGTGAATATTATATTTATAATCAATGTTTTTCAAATAAATATTTTTATCTTTGTTGAAAAAAATCCTTTTTCCGTAATTGTCCGTTTCATTCTTCATTTCATGAATCTCATTAATACGTTCCAATCCAATCTTTACATCCTGATAGGAATATATAAAGGTCAACAGTTGTTCAACCGGGGCATTTAATTGACCGATAATATAGCTAACAGCCAACATCATGCCCAATGACATCTGGCCATTAATTACAGCTGATGCTGCTAATACGGTAATAATAATATTTTTAATCTCGTTTATTAAAAGTCCTCCAGCTTCCTGTATCTGTTGAAATTTTAAATTTTTCATCTTCACTTCAAATAAATCAGCTTGGATATTCTCCCATTCCCAACGACGCCGCTGTTCACAGTCTTGCAGTTTAATTTCTCTCATATTAACGACAAACTGGTATGTTTTATTGGTTTTATCGGATTGTTTTGCAAAATAAAGGTAATCCAACTGTTTTCTTTTTTTCAAAAAAAGCACGATCCAGGTACTATACACAATGGTTCCAAAAATAAACACTCCAAAAATAAAACGATTATAAGTCAACAAAACTACACCAAAAACAACGAAATTGAATAAAGAGAATAATATATTAAGTGTTTGGCTAGTTAAAAATTTCTCCACTCGTTCATGGTCATTCATACGTTGTATCAAATCACCGGTAAGTTTTGTATCAAAAAAAGACATAGGCAATTTTAAAAGTTTGGCAAAAAAATCAGAGACTAAAGATATATTTATGCGCATACTTATATGGAGGAGTATCCAACTACGGATAAACTCCACACTAGCCCTACTAATTGTCAAAGCCAACTGAGCCAATAATATCAAATAAATAATATGTATATCCTTATGAACAATACCAATATCAACAATAGCTTGAGTTAAAAAAGGAGCAATAAGCAATAGAATAGAACCGGTTAACAAGCCTAGTAAAGCCTGGAAAAGGTAATGTTTGTATTGTTTCAGATAACCTAAAAGACGTTTGAAGGAATCTCCTTTCATTCCATTTTTTTCATCCTCCTTTTGATAAAAAGAAGGTGTGGGATTCAATAATAATGCGACTCCTTTCTCCTCTCCATTCGTCATAAAGCTAATCCAAGACTGACAAAAATCTTCTTCCGAATAGGTCAATAACCGGCTTCCCGGATCAGCTATACAATATTGCTTCTTACCTTTTTTATTCTTTATTTTATAAAGGACTACAAAGTGATTTTGTCCCCAATATAATATACAAGGTAATGATACTTTTTGGAGTTGGTTCAATGTCACTTTACCACAAACTGTATGTAAACCCAAT
This sequence comes from Tannerellaceae bacterium, assembly GCA_048465615.1. Classification (GTDB taxonomy): domain Bacteria; phylum Bacteroidota; class Bacteroidia; order Bacteroidales; family Tannerellaceae; genus Parabacteroides. Next base: position 144,764 of record DBFWLD010000005.1, on the reverse strand, counting down.
TCATTCGCGGCTTCGCTTATACTCAATAAAGAAACGCCTTCGGCATTCACAGCGCATTTTTCCGATAAATATTCCAGCGAATAGGATTTACCGTAAAATTTGCAGATCATATGTAAACAAGCAATGCCACATTGCATGGCATCGTGTTGTTTGCAAAAGGGAAAAGCACTCATACAGGATTCAATCTAATCGTTTCATCTCTTCTCGTGCCGCATTTTTACCCTTATAGGATTTTTTATTGCTATTAAATCTCCAAGTAAGGTGAAAGCTCACAGCACGTCTATCCCGATTTGTCAGTTGGCTGATATACACATTGTCGACACCTCCGTAAATACGGATTATATTTTTACCAAACAAATCTGTTGCTTTAATCGTTACAGCCAATTTGTTTTTAAACAAATCTTTCTGAAGGCTAACATTAAACAAGTGTATAGGCTTAATCGTCATAAATTGATTATTACCACTACTCGTATACATATATTCAATATTTGCATAGATACCGCCCGGCAGATGTAAACCATTATTGAAATCTATCATAGCTATAGGCTTATTCATGTCTTTCTTCTCTCCTAAATATTCTATTTTAAAAAAATGTTTCTGTAGACCTAGGGTCAAAGATGGTTCATAAAATTTCCATTTGTAACGCATGCCCGCTATCAAACTCAATACTTGTTCACGATCGTAATTTTTCCATGATGACAATGTGACAGCTTCATTTTTCTTGTCTTGCATTAATGCCAGCCCTATGAAATCTTTGGTATAAGTATAGCTGGCTTGAGCAAATAAGAATTTATACATCAAGGAGTACTGAAGCGTATGAGAAATTTGCGGCGATAGGACCGGATTACCTATCTGTCTTTGATACCTGTTCACATACGTAGAGGCTGTACTCAGCCAACTAAAAGACGGTCGTTTTACAGCAGAGCGGTAACTCAAACTTTGAGTTGCTTCTTTGTACTTGCAAGAAAGTGTCAAATTGGGGAAAAGATTAGAATAATTTCGTGAAATAGTGTTCCGGTCATCCAGGAAATCTGTCTGATCGGCACTTACATGCTCATAGCGTATACCGGCATTTAAAGAAAAATGGGTAAAATCAATGGAGTATTCAGCGAAACCCGCAATCTTGTTTTCTTCTGTTCTGTAATCGGAATTATTCAATCCATCCGAATAGTTTAATCGGGCACTTCCACTTGTTCGGCTATATTCACCTCCCCAGCTCAACTCTTGTTTATTACCCAATTCATAATCAAAGATCCCTTTTGCAGCATAGATATTGTAATTGGATTTACTTACCGATACGATGGCGGCAATTCCTGTCTGTTCAGCATTTTCATCGACTATTTGGTTTCTTCTCGAATGATTGTTTAAATAGTCTCCATATACAGACAAATTTAATTTGTTAGTTAGGCTACCTATATAAAAGACATTCAAATGATTCATCTCTTTATGATCTTTGATATCCGATTGAGATAATACTCTATCATATAGCTGTGAGTTCTGCCACGTGGAGTCATTCATGGAAGACAAATTTTTATATTTTTCTGTCCATCCACTATATTCGACACCTATTTGATGATTATCATTTATATTATAATTAAATCCTAAAGAATAATCAACTGTTTTGTCACTGTTTTTCTTATCAACGACGTCTATGTAATTTTCATATATATCTTTTCCATTATTGGTAAGATGTGCCTTTTCAATACTTTTTTTCTGATCATCGTCATATTCCAAGGTTGCAAATAAAGATAGTTTCTTAAAATTATAATTCAAATTTAAGGTCTCGTTATGCGACCAGAAATGATTCTTCTTTATTTCTCCATCCAATTGGACGGATAATCCTTTTAAATTTCTTTTGGTCGTTATCAACAATACAGCTCCAGCTGAAGCATCATATTCAGCACCCGGGTTGGTGATCAATTTAATTGTTTTGATTTCTTTCACCGGGATATTTTTGACAGCTGAATAGTCCATTGCTTTCCTACCATTGATGTAAATAAGAGGTTCGCCTCCTATGAATGAAACAGGTTTGTCATCTTGTAGCATCATGCCCGGTATTTTGCGAATAACATCGGTGATGGAAGTTTCTTTGGACAAAACGCTGTTGGATATGTTAGCCACAATAGCGCCTCGCTCGGATTTAAAGGTCTGTTTCTGTGCTCTAATAATGGTTTCGTTTAAAAGGATAGCATCTGAAGATAAAACGACATCGCCTATGTTACCGGCACGACAGTTTATATATATAGTTTTATATCCCACTGATGAAACTCTCATTATATAATCCTTATCGCTATTTACAGGCAACTCGAAAAAACCGTCTCCTTTGCTAATTGTACCTTGGACGAAGGATGAATCTTTTAAGGTAAGTAACACTATATTAGCAAATTCCACCGGTATTTGTTGATTGTCGAGGACTTTACCTGCTATATTTTGTGCTATACTGCACAAATTTGCACTAAAAAGCACTATCAAAAACAAAATTTTTCTCATTTCACAAGTCATATTCTAGTTACATCACTCTCTCTAAATCACATTCGGGAGCCTTGGGGCATCTTGGATCAGGATAATCCCATTTTTTCCAGCCGAAGGTATTGATTATATCTGCATAACAGATTTTTTTTAATTGTTTTTTCTTACATTTCTCCAAAACAGAACAATCATAGCAAGGACTTTCCAAGTTAGAACTCGCTGTCTCCTTGAAATAGTAAAACGCTAAAGCTTTTTGGGACCCCCATATATCTCGGATAGAGTTTTTATTCACATCTCCTATATAAAAGAAATCATTATAATAAAGCATTTCGCATACAGATACCTTCCCATTAGAAAATACGCTCATAGAAAAAGTATTTGCCGTACATCCTTTATTCTTTTCAACAAAATCTTCCACTGTCCGGAAACTTTCATAATCCGACAATCTATCTACCAAGTGATCAATATATAAGCGGAAATCAGGACATAAATGGATAAAGTAATTGTATACCTGCGCCAAATCATTCTTGTCCGCTTTATAAGTATCATAATCTTCCCGATAAACCGAACAAAAGGCAGGTGCAATATTCCAAGATGCGATATTCTTATATTGAGAAAATAAATCAAACATAGCTTTCATATTGTCAACACTTGAATTAAATTTGGTCAACACTGTTTTTACATGTATTTTCAAACGATGTTTATCACAATAGAAAATAGTATCTTTTATTTTTTGAACATAATCCACACCTGCTACACGCAAATTTCTATGAACCACTTCAGCATTGAAAGAATCAAGTGAATATTGAATTTCTTTTATGTCAATTTGCCTTAAATAAATAATATCATCTTCACTTAGAGGCACTTTCGTGGATAAGAATGGCTCATAATCAAACTCTGTCAATTTCTTTAATATGATTCTCCAATCTTTATTAGCGAATATATCCCCCCCAGATGGAATCACATTGACGATTCCCCCTTTTTTAGCCTCCTCTATTATATGTAGTATCGTAGAAGTTTGCATATCATCTTTTCGGCTCCTATCCGCATAACAATATATACAATTTGTATGGCATTTAGAAGTAATCATTATGTTAAGATAAGCCGGCATAGACATTCGGACAGGGTTAAATTGGTCGAACAGGTCTGCTGTCGATGAAGTATAGCACTTTGAATTCCTATCACTTTCGACCAACAAGTGTTGGGGAAAATAGAGCTTATGATTGTTGAAACATGTAACATAAGGTTCATTGTTTTTAAACACCTTATTTATAAACGTTTCAATTTTATCGCTTGAAATACCTAGGCAACCAGCGGCTTTTATGATAGTAGTATCAAATTCTTCCCCATTAAACATAGACAATAAAAAACCCATAAATGGAGGAATAGGGCTAACCAAAGGCCCCTTCTCGGTTTTTGCTCGAATGAGATTGCCTGCATAAATTATAAACGAACATTTTTCTTCATTCCGAATAAAATACCTAGAGTTAACTGTAACTTTCATAACTTAATACTTGTTATTATCACGATTCAAGAAGTGACCATTTTGTGATAGCCACTTCTTGATAAAAGAGGAGAAAATCTATGCAGAAGCGAAGACGATACATTTACATGTTTTTTCTTCTTCTTTTTCACTTTCCGAGATAGTGCCCCCACACATTTCCTGCATTTCGTCATCCATGAATTTTTCAATTTCCGCTTTCATAGAGTCTTCCCGTCCTACTTTTGAATTTCCGACACTTTGCAAATTGTCGTTTGATTTTTTTTTCATGATAAATTAATTAATCAATTAATGCCTACTCATAAGCTTTTCGGCTTCCGCTCCCAAATACATAATTTAAAACTAGAAAAGCCCAATTTATAACTTGTATTTCTTTCTTCCTATGGTGACAAATATAGATTAAATATTTTCTTTTACATCACACAAAAGTGTATTTCAAATAATAAAAATGTAAAAATCTAAGATACAGACATATAGCACTGATGATTTTGTGGTTAGGTTAAAGCTTGGGATTAGCTTGACTTGATTGTATGGAAAATTCTGGATTCTCCCCATCCCCCCCCGGGATATTGGGGAACTTATCAAAAAGTTTACCAATACGTTTATATACACAAATTGAGAATTGCTATTACCTGTCTGAGGGATGGATTATTTCAATGCTATATCTATGGGAGATTCACTTTGAAACTATAATTTACTTGTAAGAAGTCAGTCTCTCCCCCTCTAACTTTTCGGAGTGAGCCAAAATTTTCAATCATCCTCTCCAGGAACCTTACACATTGTTAAAAGTATAAACAATTATAAATAAACAACTTATACCTTTTACTCGTTTACTGCCTCATTCCCCGGCGTCAAATTAGAATCAAAAAAATATTACTAACAACCTGAATATTTACATCTTAAATGTTGTTTTTTTAAAAAAAATATTTAATTTCGCCATACATCTTACATAAATATCATAACATGGCACACTTTGGAGATTTCTTCCTTACATCCGCTCCTTCCTTCTCTCTTTCTGCAGAAGACTATAAAAAAGCGGATTTAGTAGTTAAGGCATTTACTTCGATTGCCAAAAGTATTTATCAGAGTGTTTATATTATTGATTATTACAAGAAAAATTTTTTATATGTTTCCGACAATTCGCTCTTTTTATGCGCGCATAGCGCAGAAGAAGTAAAAGAACTCGGATATACATTCTATATCAATCATATTCCCTTGGTAGAGCAGAGAAGACTGGTGGAAATTAGCAAGTCAATATCTGATTTTTTCAAAAAAGTTCCTCGAGAAGAACAGACCGATTATACCATATTTTATGAATTTCATATAGTAATAGGGAAAGAAAAAAAATTGATTAATCATAAGCTTAACCCTCTTTTGTTAACAAAAGAGGGACACATTTGGCTTGCAACTTGTTCCGTATCGCTATCTTCTCATACCACTCCGGGGCATGTGGAGATTCATAAATCAGGAGTTATCCCCTATTGGACATATTCATTAGTAAAGCATGGCTGGGAAAAAAATCAAGGTTTCATTCTAAACAAGAGAGAGAGAACTATTTTATCATTATCTATTCAAGGCTATACTATGAATGAAATTGGCAATCAGTTGTGTCTAGCACTAGATACTATTAAAAGCTGCAAAAGGAATTTGTTTGAAAAAATGAATGTTAAAAATATAGCAGAAGCAATATCTTTCGCCATCACTCACAAGCTACTATAATCTTTTCAATCCTTCAACCCCCTAGGGATATTTCCTATTAGCCCTGTATCCAGTGGAACTATAAGTCATAATGGGATAAAAAGACATTTACGGCCTTGCAAAAAAGCGGCTTTCTTTAAAGATCTTTGAGGCTATCAAAACAATTGCGACTATTAGAGTAAAATCGCCGGAAAGCGAAGGAGCCTGTACAAAAACCTTACTCCTCATAGACAAACCTCGGACTGTACAGCCATTATTTGATATTGTGGAAGAAGGGAAGTAATTTGGGTGGCACATTGACGGAGTCTGGGCCAGCGGCGCGATGACCTTCCTAGGCTGGTTCAGACGCCGGGGCGCGCGGGCGTTCTACGCGTTGCAGGTTTGGGGTTTGTTAGAGTTTTTCATACTCCTTTGTTGGTTCGGGTTATCCTTTGTTTTTTTTCTTATCCCGAGAAGGAAACACTCGGTAACCGGTTGTCAGTTTTCCTGACAACCGGTTACGGGCCATTAGGCTATATTTTCTTCGGAACCCCGTTATATACTAACCGGCCCACCCGGGTGGTTCGATCGGCCCACTCAAGTGGGGCGACTGGCTCACCCGGGTGGGCCGATCGGTTCACCTAGGTGGGCCGGTTAGTTGGTGGCTATGCACAGAGAAAACGCACTAAAACCATAAATCACTGATAACCAACACCGGTTGTTTCGCTGCATGATGAAAATCGAAAAATAAAGAGATATGATTATCAGCCTTTTATAAAAACGGAAAAAGTTAGTGCGTTTTCTTTGGGGCGATGGGGCAGAGAAAACGCCGAGGTACGAAGGTGCAACAGATCTATTATTTTTTTTACTTCTCTTCTTCCTATAAGTTGGAAAGGCGGAGTTGGCCGTTTAGAAGGATACATTCGGAGCTGATTGCTCAATCTTTCTGAAAAAAAGGACATGATTCGGAAAAAAGTTAAGAAGAACCGGGTATATCTGATAGTTATTTCTTATATTGCTTCCCTCTATAGTTTCCATAATTTGTATAAAGAACTTTTTACTCTGTTTATCTATGACCAAACTGACTCTCGATCATATCTCCTATTCCCGCCGGGGAAAAATCATACTCCAAGATATTTCTTTCACCTTGGAAAAAGGCGAACGCTTGGCCGTGTTGGGGCCCAACGGCGCAGGAAAGACCACCCTTTTCAGCTTGCTGACGGATGTGATCCGCCCCGATCGGGGAAGCGTTTGCTTTGGGGAAGGTCGAACATTTGCACAGGTAAAAAACCGGATTGGGGTGGTATGGGACAATTTGAGATTATTCCCTTTTTTGAAAGTCAAGGAAGTCATCCGGTTTGTATCGGCCATGTACGGACAGCGTTCCGTGATACGCGGCTATTACGATTGCCTGGAGCTGGGTAAAATCGAAAATTCGCTGATGCAATCGTTGTCGCGCGGCGAAAGCAAACGGGTATTGATCTACCTGGCTATGCTTTCTTCGCCGCAGTTACTGCTTCTCGACGAACCTACCGCCGAATTAGATCCTTTTATCCGGGAAAAGATATGGAAAACTATTTTTTTGACCGATCACCGCACCCTGGTGTTCTCCACCCATCATTGGGAGGAAGCGGCTGCCTATGCTACCCGGATCGCTTTCTTATACGAAGGCAGGTTGATAAATGCCCCTTGCCCGGCCGCCGAACTGTTTGCAAAAACCGCCTTAACTCGGAAAGTAATGGTGGCCCGGACGGCTCCGGTCGATAACCTGCCGGCAGCCTGCTGGTACGACGAAGAAGAATACCGGGTTTACCTCCTGACCGAAGAAACCGCAGGTATGCTGGACGTTATCGGGCAAACTACCTCCGCCTATTCGGTTCTTCCCCCCACGTTGAAAGATATATATCACTATTTAATTTATAGCCGGCTATGAGGACATTTCTGATTGCTATATACTATGAACTGCTCACCTTTTTACGGATAAAGGTGGCGGTGTTCTTTTCTTTTATCTTTCCTGTTCTTATCTATGTGATTTTTACCCTTATCTGGGGCAACGGCACTTCCGGCTATGCCTGGTTTTTATTAACCGGCGTGGTAAGCATGACAGTGATGAGCGATGCGTTGTTTTCGATAGGGCAGGTGGTTACGGAATACGAGCAAAGCGGAGAAATCCGGTTTTTCAAAGTGATACCCTATTCGTTTGCAAAATTGATTTGGGCCTTGCTGATCAGCCGGCTGCTGCTTATCCTGGCGTCGGCCGTGTTGGTGGTAGCAGTAGGCTGCTGCTTTTTCTCTTTGACCCTGACGGCCGAAAGAATCGGTTTTCTGGCTTTAAGCCTTGCAGGCGGCTTTATTCTGTTCTCTTTCCTGGGGGTATTGCTGGCGTTGCTAACCCGCAACCGGATGATCAATGTGGCTGTTACTAATTTGGTGTTTTTCGTCCTTCTTTTCCTGAGCGATACCTTTTATCCGATGACGGAGCTGAATCCCGCCCTCGGAAAATGGGTAAGTTGGTTGCCGATCGCCCCGGTATTGGCCCTGAGCCGGGGAGAGGGTCCGGCTTTGCTTCCGATCGTTCTCTGGATCTTAGGCTTGGCGGTGGTTTTCGCCGTGGTTTGGAGAAAGAAAAAAGCGGAACGGGAGTAGTTTGTGAACAGCTTCTTTAATTCAAATAAATATGCATAAATCGATTTTATTTTTTTGCTTCCTGCTTCCTGCTTTCCTCCCTTTAGCGGCCCGATCGGCTATTTTCACCGGCGATACGGTGCTGAACCATATGGAAGCCAAGATTGGGGCCGCTTTCACCGCTTCTTTCCGGCAGCAGGGAACCGGCCCGTTGGAGACGATCGACCGCGAGTTGGAAAAACTTCCCTCTTCGGCGGCGTCTCTGTGCAATTACTGGCTGGCTTATTCAGCTTACTATCAAGCCATCTATCATCTCGATGCCCGCGATACCCGGCAATCGAAAGATAAAATCGGGCAATGTATTTCACGGTTGAAAAACTTGGCGGAACCTACCTCGGAAGACTATGCGTTGTTGGCGCTGGCCCAGGTTTTTTCGTTTCAATTCGTCACGGGCATCCAGGCGGGGGTGCTTTCTTCCAAGATACGGCGCAATGCCGAAAAGGCTTGCGAACTCGATCCTTCCAATCCCCGCGCCTGGTATGTAAGGGCAAGCTTGGATTACTATACGCCCAAATCGATGGGTGGCGGTGAAAAAACCGAAGCCTATTTGCTGAAAACCATTGCTCTTGACGACCAGAGCCGGCCCGACAGCCGTCTTCCCCGCTGGGGAAAACGGGAGGCCTACCGGTTGCTTATTACTTTTTATCTGGATCGGAAAGAGAGGGAAAAGGCGCAAAAATATCTCGATAAAGGGTTAGCATTGTATCCCGACGATTATTTGATTCATCAATGCGCGGCGAAACTGGAGGCAGAGGGAAAATGATTTTCGGAAGGCCGAAAACAATCGCCCTCTTTTCCGGTAAGCTTATAGCGAAGCATCTGCTTAAAAAAATGCCTCTGAATTATCTTTACCACCAGCGAATTCCTCGCTTTTAGCGGAGGGAAATTCAGCTATTTATACCAACTGGAAATCCAACTGCTTGCGCTCCAGGTTGGCCTGGGCTACCTTGATGGTAATCGGATCGCCCAACCGGTACTGTTGCTTTCTGCGGCGGCCGACGAGGCAATAATTCTTTTCGTCGAATTCGTAATAGTCGTCGTCGAGGTCGCGTATCGGTACCAGGCCCTCGCATTTGTTTTCGTTCAGTTCCACATACAGGCCCCATTCCGTGACGCCTGAGATGACGCCGTCGAAAATCATGCCCAGCTTGTCGCTCATAAATTCCACCTGCTTGTATTTGATAGAGGCCCTTTCGGCGTTGGCCGCAACCTGCTCCATGCCCGAACAATGCTCGCATAAGTCTTCATACTTGTTTTTTACCACGCTACGGCCGCCGGCCAGGTAACGCTCCAGCAAGCGGTGTACCATCATGTCGGGATAACGGCGGATAGGCGAGGTGAAATGGGTATAATACTCGAAAGCCAGGCCGTAGTGACCTACGTTTTCGGTGGAATATTTGGCTTTTTGCATGGCGCGGATGGCCACCGTTTCGATCAGGTTTTCTTCCGGTCTGCCCTGCACGGTGTCGAGCAGTTTGTTGATGCCTTTCGATACTTCCCCCTTGCCTCCTTCGGTTTTCAGCTTATAGCCGAAGCGACGGATAAAAGAGGCGAAATTTTCCATTTTTTCCGGGTCGGGCAGATCGTGGATACGGTATACGAAGGTTTTCTTGGTTTTCCCTTTAGGCGGACGGCCTACGAATTCCGCCACCGTGCGGTTGGCCAGGAGCATAAACTCCTCGATCAGCTTGTTGGCTTCTTTCGACTCTTTGAAGTAAACGCTCACCGGTTTGCCGGTTTCGTCGATTTCGAATTTCACCTCGTACCGGTCGAAGTTGATGGCCCCGTTTTTAAAACGTTTTTCCCGGAGCTTTTTCGCCAGGGCGTTCAGGGCCAGGATTTCTTTTTTATAATCTCCTTCGCCGCTTTCGATAACCTGTTGCGCCTCTTCGTAGGCGAAGCGGCGGTCGCTGCGGATAATGGTGCGGGCAATGCGCGACTTTTTCACTTCCGCCTCGTCGTCGATTTCGAAAATGGCCGAGAAACAGAGTTTTTCTTCTTCCGGACGAAGCGAACAGAGCTGGTTGCAAAGGCGTTCGGGCAGCATGGGAATGGTGCGGTCGACCAGGTAGACCGAGGTAGCGCGGTGTTGGGCTTCTTTGTCGATTACGCCTTCGGGTTTCACGTAATACGTTACGTCGGCGATATGCACGCCCACTTCCCAATTGCCGTTTTCCAACCGGCGGGCGGAAAGGGCATCGTCGAAATCTTTGGCATCCTTGGGGTCGATCGTGAAGGTGGGAACGCCGCGGAAGTCTTCCCTGCGGGCTATTTCTTCTTCGGGGATCGCTTCGGGGATTTTGTCGGCCGCTTTTTCTACGTTGGCCGGGTATTTGTAGGGCAATCCGAATTCGGCCAGGATAGCGTGCATTTCGGCTGTATTCTGACCGGCCTTGCCCAGGATGTCGACTACCTCTCCCTGGGGGTTTTTGGCGTTTTCCAGCCATTCCGTAATGCGCACGATGGCCTTGTCGCCGTTTTTGCCTCCTTTCAGTTTGTCTTTGGGAATAAAGATGTCGTTCGCCAACTTTTTGCTTTCCGTAATCAGGAAGGCAAAACCCCGCGCCACTTCCAGTTTGCCTACGTAAATGCGTTCCTGGCTTTCCAGTATTTCCACTACTTCCCCTTCGGGCTCGGCGCCTTTGCGTTTGGCGAACAATTGCACTTTTACCTTATCTCCGTCCATGGCATGCGCCGAATTCCGTTCGGCTACGAAAACCGGCTTGCCTCCGTCTTCGGGGATAAACGAATTTTTGCCGTTGCTGCGCCGGGTAAACGTGCCTACGGCTATTGTGCCCAGGCCGTTCAGCCGGTAGCGGCCGCGGTCGATCTCGGTGATAAAATCTTCGGTGGCTAATTCCGCCAGTATATCGGCTACCTGCAATTTCTGCACCTGGTTTTCCGCTCCGATAAGGTGGCTTATCTGTTTGTAATTGAAAGGTTCTTTGGGAGCAGACTGGAAAACGGAAATGATAGCGGCGAACATGGCCTCTTTTTTCATGCGTTTTCCTTTATTTTTGCCTTTCTTTTCTTTTTTCTCTTTTTTCCCCGGTTTGTTCTTAGTCATACATGCTGTCGTTTAGATGGGATAGGCGCCGGAATCGCTTTCGGCGTACAATTTCTACAAAGGAAACAAAATTAATCGAGATTCTGTTTACGTTTACATTAATTTGCCAAACCGGAAAGCGGAAGGCAGGCAGATAGCCCTGCCGGGCAGGTTTTCCTTGTACCGCTCGCCGAAAAACCACAGGCTCCCAAGCCCCGGGCTGGTCGTCTGCCGGCGCGTCGTCCGCTAGGTTCTTTTAACGGTAGAAAAGCCTAATCTTCTCTCCTAAAACTCCTTCTGTAATAAATTATTTCGTAAATTTGCCGTTCAAACGAAATGATGGATGAGCGTAGAAGTTAGAGAAGTTATAGGGAAAAAGCAACTTAGGCAATTCGCCAAGTTCCCCATTGATTTATACAAAGATAATCCCTACCACGTACCGGGTCTGGTCGACGAGGAATTGGTAACGCTGAATAAAAAGAAAAATCCGGCATTCGAGGTTTGCGACGCCGTTTATTTTCTGGCTTATAAAGAGGGTAAAGTCGTAGGCCGCATTGCCGGCATGGTGAACCGCCGGAGTAACGAAACTTGGAATCAGAAATATGCCCGTTTCGGTTTTGTCGATTTTATTGACGACGAGGAAGTGGTGGACGCGCTTTTCGATGCCGTGGAAAAATGGGCGCGCCTGCAAGGCATGGAGGCTATCCAGGGCCCGATGGGTTTTACCGATCTCGACCACGAAGGGATGCTGATCGAAGGGTTCGACCAGCTCGGCACGATGGCCACGATCTATAATTATCCCTATTATCCCCGGCATATGGAGCGATTGGGATACGAAAAAGATCAGGACTGGCACGAGTTTAAAATCTATATCCCCGACGGAATCCCCGAAAAGCATCAGCGTATCGGCGAAATCGTGAAGAAGAAATACGGGCTTAAAACGATGAAGTTTAAGCGCTCCAAAGATATTATGCCCTATGCCCAAAAGGTGTTCGAAACGCTGAACGCCTCGTATGCGCCCCTTTACGGCTTCGCCCAGTTGACGCAGAAGCAAATCGATTATTACATCGATATGTATATCCCGATGTTGCGGCTCGATCTGGTAACGCTTATCGTGCGCGAGGAAGACGACGCGGTGGTAGGTTTCGGAATTTCGCTGCCCAGTTTGTCGAAAGCTTTGCAGAAAGCGAAAGGGAAGATGCTTCCTTTCGGTTGGTTTCACTTGCTCAAGGCCTTGAAGACGAAACCCAAGGTAATCGATCTTTATCTGACCGGCGTCTTGCCCGAATATCAGAATAAGGGGGTGAACGCTTTGTTGTTCAACGACCTCATACCGGTATACAGAGGAGTGGGCGCGGTGTATGCCGAAAGCAACCCCGAACTGGAGTCGAACAGCGCGGTGCAGGCTCAATGGGATTATTTCAAACGCGAACATCATAAAACGAGAAGAGCATTTATCAAACGGCTCGACGGCGGAAAATAAACAGCCGCCCGGCCGGACAATTTAAATATATTAATTTTTTAGCCGGATGAACCGCCTCCTGGGGGGCTTGTCCGGGAAGGGAGTGAATGAAAAGAATGGATGAACTGAATTCAACGATGCAGCAACCCACAGCGTATAACGACGAAGACATCAAGACGCTCGACTGGATGGAGCATATCCGCCGGCGTCCGGGCATGTATATCGGCAAGTTGGGCGACGGAAGCTATGCAGACGACGGTATTTACGTATTGTTGAAAGAAGTGCTCGACAATTCCATCGACGAGTATATGATGGGGTATGGCAAAACAATCGAAGTAACCGTGGAGGAAGGCTCTGTGGCCGTACGCGATTACGGCCGCGGCGTGCCCCTGGGCAAAGTGGTCGACGTATCCAGCCGGATGAATACCGGCGCCAAATACGATAGCAAGGCTTTTAAGAAATCGGTGGGCCTGAACGGGGTAGGTATCAAGGCCGTCAATGCCCTGAGCAGCTATTTTCTGATTACGAGTTTCCGCGACGGCGAATCCAAGCGGGTGGAATACAGCAAAGCGGTGGTGACCGAAGAATCGGGTATCGAGCCTACCGGCGAAGCCAACGGCACGATGGTGTATTTTATTCCCGACCGCGAGATTTTCAAAGATTACGAATATAAGGACGAGTTTATCGAAAGCCTGTTGAAAAACTATGTCTTTCTGAACTCGGGGCTTACCATTGTCTACAACGGCCGGAAGTTCCATTCCCGTAACGGGTTGGTCGACTTGCTGAACGAGAATATGACGACCGAGCCTCTGTATCCTATCGTCCATTTGTCGGGGGAAGACATCGAATTGGTTATTACGCATAGCAACCAGTACGGCGAAGAATATTATTCGTTCGTCAACGGCCAGCATACTACCCAGGGGGGAACCCACTTGTCGGCTTTCCGCGAAGCGGTCAGCCGCGTCATCAAGGAATTTTATACGAAAAATTTCGAATATTCCGATATTCGGGCCGGCATTGTGGCGGCTATCAGCATCAAAGTGGAAGAACCGGTGTTCGAAAGCCAGACCAAAACGAAGCTGGGTTCGAAAGATATGGGGCCCGAGGGGCCTACGGTGGCCAAGTTTATCGGCGATTTCCTGAAAAAGGAACTGGATAATTATCTGCATAAATATACCGATACCGCGGATGCGCTGCTGCGCAAAATCCTGGAATCGGAAAAGGAGCGGAAAGCCATTGCCGGGGTGACCAAGCTGGCCCGGGAAAGGGCGAAGAAGGCCAATCTGCATAATAAGAAGCTGCGCGACTGCCGCATTCATCTGAACGATCCGAAAGGCGACCGTACCGAGGAAACGAGTATTTTCATTACCGAGGGAGATTCCGCCAGCGGCTCGATCACCAAAAGCCGCGATCCGAACTTGCAGGCCGTATTCAGTTTGCGCGGCAAACCGCTGAACAGTTACGGGCTGACGAAAAAGATCGTTTACGAAAACGAAGAATTCAACCTGTTGCAAGCTGCCCTGAATATCGAAGACGGCTTGGAAGGATTGCGGTATAACAAGGTGATTATCGCTACCGATGCCGATGTCGACGGGATGCACATCCGGCTCTTGCTGATTACCTTTTTCCTGCAATTTTTCCCCGACCTGATTAAGCGCAATCACGTATATATCCTGCAAACGCCGCTGTTCCGGGTACGCAACAAACAGAAAACTTGGTATTGCTATAGCGAAGAAGAACGGCTGGCGGCGATTGCTGCGGCCGGAAAGAACCCGGAGATTACCCGTTTCAAAGGGCTGGGCGAGATTTCGCCCGACGAATTCAAGCACTTTATCGGGAAAGACATCCGGCTCGACCCGGTGACGATGAAGAAGGAAGATTCCGTAAAGGAAATGCTGGAATTTTATATGGGCAAAAATACGATGGAGCGTCAGGGCTTTATTATAGACAATCTGGTAATCGAAGAAGATGTGGTAAGCTAGGCCGGTTTTCCGGCCGGTTGCCGCTCTTGGCACGAAAGAAAATGAAAGAGACAAAACGCTTAGCCGAAGGCAATCTTCCCGGGGAGGAAGACGAAAGGAAGCGGGAAAGGCGGATCGCGCTTTTTCCGGGTACTTTCGATCCGTTCACCATCGGGCATCAATCGCTGGTCACGCGGGGGCTTACCTTGGTGGACGAGATTATTATATCGATCGGAATCAACGATAAAAAGCTGACTTATTTTTCGCTCGAAAAACGAATGGATGCCATCCGCAAGCTCTATCGCGATAATCCGAGGGTGAAAGTGATGTCGTATAATTCGCTGACGGTAGATTTCGCCCGGGAAGCGGGAGCCGGTTTTATTCTGCGCGGCATCCGCACGGTGAACGATTTCGAGTATGAGAAAACGATTGCCGACGTCAACCGCAAGCTGGCCGGAATCGAAACCTTTATCCTTTTTACCGAACCGGAGCATACGCATATCAGTTCTAGTATTGTACGCGAATTGTTGCGATACGGAAAAGATATTTCCCTTTTCGTCCCCAAGGAGACGGAACTGTATTGATTAACGACGAAATAAAAAAAGAATGAAAAAAATAGCTTTGGCACTGCTTCTGGCCGTGCTCGCATTCGCCCCCGGCAAGGCCCAGCAAAGGGATATGGATGCGCGGAAACTACAGTTGGCGCTTTATGCCATCACCAATTTATATGTCGATTCCACCGACGAGAGCAAGCTGGTGGAGGATGCCATTGTAGGCATGCTGGAAAAACTCGATCCGCATTCCAACTATATGGACCCGGAAGAGACCAAGGCGATGACCGAACCCTTGCAAGGCAATTTCGACGGGATCGGCATTCAGTTCAACGTGCTGACCGATACGTTGTATGTGATTCAGGTGATTCCCGGCGGCCCCTCGGAAAAGGTGGGCCTCATCGCGGGCGACCGGATTCTTTTTGTGAACGATACCCTGATTGCCGGGGTAAAAATGAAAACGACGGACATCATGAAGCGGCTGCGCGGGCCCAAAGGCACGGAGGTACGGGTGAAAGTGCTTCGCAATAATGATCCGGAGCTGATCGAATTTAAAATTACCCGGGGAAAAATACCGGTGCATAGCTTGGACGCGGCTTATATGGCCGACAAACAGACGGGCTATATCAAACTCAACCGGTTTGCCGCTTCTTCGGCCGACGAGTTCCGGGAGGCCCTGGAAAAATTGAAGAAGGAGGGCATGAAGCAATTGATTCTGGATTTGCAGGGTAACGGCGGGGGCTATCTGAATATTGCCATCGACCTGGCCGACGAATTTCTGGGCAAGGACAAACTTATTGTATATACCGAAGGCATGCGCCACTCGCGCGAGGAAGCCAAAGCCACGGCCAAAGGCGGTTTCGAAGAAGGCCGGCTGGTGGTGTTGGTCGACGAATCGTCGGCTTCGGCCAGCGAGATTGTTTCGGGAGCGGTGCAAGACTGGGACCGGGGCGTGATCGTGGGCCGGCGTACTTTCGGCAAGGGGTTGGTGCAAAAGCCGATTCCGCTGCCCGACGGCTCGATGATGCGGCTTACCGTTTCCCGCTATTATACGCCTACGGGCCGTTGCATTCAGAAGCCTTACGAAAACGGCGGCTTGGAGGCTTACGAGCACGATCTGATCGATCGTTATAACCGGGGCGAGCTGATGAGCGCGGATAGCATTCATTTCCCCGATTCGATGAAGTATCAGACATTGGAAACACAGCGTATCGTGTACGGCGGGGGCGGGGTCATGCCGGATTTGTTTATTCCGGTCGATACGTCGCGGTATACCGATTATCATCGGAAATTGGTGGCTACCGGTCTGGTAAACCGCATCGCGATGAATTACCTCGACCGCAACCGGGCGGAAATGAATAAGTCGTATCCGGAATTTAGCCGTTTCAAGCAAAATTTCGAAGTGACGGAAGAGATGATGCAGGAATTGCTCGCGTTGGCGGAGGGCGAGAAAATCGTGTTCGAAGAGGAACAATATACTCGTTCGAAACCTTTGATCAAGCTTCAGATCAAAGCCTTGATCGCCCGTGATTTGTATGATATGGCCGAATATTTCCAGATAATCAACGACGATAATGCCAGCTACCAGAAAGCACTGGAACTGATTAACGACAAGGAGGCTTATCGGAAGGCGTTGGGAAGATAATAAAAAGGTAAGGCGGCATGGCGACCGGCATGCCGAATCGGAAATGTTTTGACGACTCTAATAATATGTATTGGACGCTTTTTCTGACATTTGTTAAAATCGGTACTTTCACCATCGGGGGAGGTTACGCCATGTTGCCCCTTATCCAGCGGGAAGTAGTAGACAGGGGGTGGTTGTCGAAAGAGGACTTTATCGATATTTTCGCCGTCACCCAGTCCTTGCCGGGTATTTTTGCCGTTAACATATCCATTTTCGTGGGCTATAAGCTCAAGAAGGTGGGCGGCGCTATCTTCTGCGCGCTGGGTACTATTCTGCCTTCTTTTCTGATTATTCTGGCTATCGCGCTGTTCTTCAACCAGGTAAAAGACAATATCTGGGTAGAGCGCGCTTTCAAAGGATTGCGTCCGGCGGTGGTTGCTCTTATCGTCGTGCCTTGCCTCACTACGGCGCGTTCCATCAAGCTTAGCTATGTTCAACTGATCATACCTATCGGCGCGGCTCTTCTGATCTGGCTGGGCGGTGTTTCCCCGGCGTGGATTATTCTGGCTGCCATTGCCGGAGGTCTGCTCTACGGGTTAAAGTTAAAAAAATAAGCATTATGATCTGGCTGCAATTACTCTATGTCTATTTGAAAATCGGTATCCTCGGTTTCGGGGGAGGCTATGCGATGCTGTCGTTGATACAGGCCGATGTGGTGGATCGTTACCGATGGATTTCGTTGCAGGAGTTTACCGACATTGTGGCCATCTCTCAGATGACGCCCGGCCCGATCGGCATCAACAGCGCTACTTATATCGGTTATACCGCCATCCAGAACGCCGGTTATTCGGAAGCAATGGCTGTTCTCGGATCGGTAGTAGCTACCGTTGCCGTTTGTTTGCCCTCCTTTTTGCTGGTTTTGCTTATCTCTTTTTATTTTACCAAATTCCGAAACAATAAATATGTAGCCGCTGCCTTTACAGGCCTTCGTCCCGTAACCGTGGGGCTGATCGGAGCGGCCGCCCTTATGCTGATGAACAAGGAGAACTTTATCGACTATAAAAGTTTTCTGATTTTCGGGGCGGCTTTTATCCTTACCTGGAAATTCAAAATCCATCCTATCCTGATGATCTTTCTGGCCGGTATTGCCGGGATGTTGCTTTATCTTTGAGTTATCGGGACTTCTTTTTATTCCGGTTTCCCCGGGGCTGCCGGGTAAGTCTTGGTAAGCTGTGAATAATTCTTCCTTTTTTATATGAAGGATAGCCGGACGGCATTCTCTTTTCGGAAAGCGCTTCCCTTATTCTCTTATTCCCTTATTCCGGCAAGTCTTCGTCGGTAAAATCTCCTCCTTCGTCGATACAACTGCTTTACTGTTCTATTCCGGTTGCGCGACTGTGGCCGAAGCCGTAGTTTTGCTCTCGTAAAAAGGCAAAATGAAGGTATGATGAGACAACTCTGTTTATATTTCCTCCTCGGTTTGTTCCTGCTCCCGCTTCAGGCCCGAACGCCCGACACGCTCCGGCTCTGGACGCTGCACGATTGCTTGAATTATGCGCTCGAACATACTATCCAAGTGAAAAAAAGCCGGATCACTTACCTGGCGGGACGGGAAGATACCCGGCAAGCCAAGGCCGAGTTGTTTCCCTCCTTATCGGCATCGGTTACGCAAGGATATGTAAACTATCCCTCTTCCGGCGCCGAGCGGAACAACAGCTATAGCGGCAATTACAGCCTGAGCGCTAACTTGACCTTGTTCGACGGGCGACGACGCTATCAGACCATCAAACAACAAAAATTGCAGAATCAGGTAGACGAGCTGGGTATTGAACAAAGCGAAGACGATATACAGATTTCGGTGGTAGAAACCTATATGCAGGCCATGTATGCCACCGAGGCGGTACGCATCAACCGGAATACGGTGGAAGTGTCGAAGGCCCAGCGCGACAGGGCGACCGAATTGCTTGCGGCCGGTTCGATCTCGAAAGTCGATCTGGCCCAGTTGGAAAGCCAGTATAGCGCCGATCAGTATCAGCTGGTGGTGGCCGAGACGAACCTGGCCAATTATAAGATGCAACTCAAGCAATTGCTGGAAATGGAGATTGGCGACGAATTGCATCTCGCCCCACCCGTGCTCGGCGACAAAGACGTGCTGGTACCCCTCCCTGCCAAACAAACCATCTATGCCACTTCCCTGGCCGTGATGCCCGAGGTAAAAAGCAGTCGGCTTTCGATCGAAATCGCCGAGGCGGAAAAGAAAAAGGCATGGGGCGGCTTTCTGCCTTCCCTCTCGTTGGGCGCCGGTATCGGCACGGGCCATTTGTCAGGCACCGATTATGCCTTCGGAAGCCAGATATGGAATAAGTTCAACGAAAGTCTTTCGCTGACGCTCAGTATCCCCATCTTCAGCAACCGCCAGCATAAGACGGCTTATAATAAAGCCCGGCTGGCCGTGACTACCAGCCGATTGGAATGGCTCGATACCCGGAAACAATTGCTCAAGGCGGTAGAAGGCATCTATCTCGATGCTACTTCTGCCCAACAACAATATACTTCTGCCAAAGAAAGGCTAGCCTATGCCCAAGAGAGCTATCGATTGACGGAAGAACAATTTTACCTGGGCATGAAAAATACCGTGGAGCTGCTTACGGAAAAAAATAATTGGCTTACCGCCCGGCAAGAGCTGTTGCAATCGAAATATATGGCGATTATGAGCATCCAACTGCTAAATATTTACCAGAAAAAGCCGGTCACGGCCGGGTATTAGTCTCTATCATATACTCCACTCTCTTTTACGGAGGCCCCTTTCAAGCAGCGGCTGCGGGGGCCTCTCTTAAAAAAGAACCAATTCAAGGTAATCAAACGAATCGATATATGAACAAGAAAAAAATAATTATCGGCATGATGGCAATCGCCCTGGCAGGCGGAGCGATCTTTTTCCTCTCGCATCCCTCTTCGGCGAGCGGCGTCACCCTGGAAACAGCCCGGGTTTCGCCTACGTCGATGACGAATGTGGTGACGGCTACCGGAACGGTCGAACCGGTGACCGAAGTGGAAGTCGGTACCCAGGTATCGGGTATTATCAATAAGATTTATGTCGATTACAATAGCGTAGTCGCCAAGGGGCAGTTGATTGCGGAAATGGATAAGGTGACGCTGGAGGCCGAGCTTCGCTCGCAGCAAGCGCAACTGAGCAATGCCAAGGCCGAATACGAATACCAGCAAAAGAACTATGCCCGCAGCAAGGTGTTGTTTGAGAAGAAATTGATAAGCGATACCGACTACGAAACGGCAACCTACAATTACGAAAAGGCGGAAGCGGCCTACAACCAGGCCCAGGCTTCGATGGTGAAGGTGCGGCAGAACCTGGGCTATGCCACCATTACCAGCCCGATCGACGGGGTAGTGATCAGCAAAGAAGTGGAAGAAGGCCAGACGGTAGCGGCCGGATTCAATACGCCTACTTTGTTTACCATAGCCAACGACCTGACGCAGATGCGCGTGATTGCCGATGTGGATGAAGCCGATATAGGGCAGGTTGAAGAGGGCCAGCATGTAAAATTTACTGTCGATGCTTATCCCGACGATGTGTTTGAAGGAAACGTGACGCAGATTCGTTTGCAGGCCACGACGGAATCGAACGTAGTTACCTACGAGGTGGTGATCAGCGCCTATAATCCCGAGTTGAAATTGAAGCCTGGGCTGACCGCCAACGTGACGATTTATACGTTGGAGCGTAGCGACGTGCTTTGTATTCCCACCAAGGCGCTTCGTTTCGTGCCGGATGAGGAATTTCTGGCGCCGATGGGATATACGGTTGAAAATCCCGGGGTAGAAGCCGCCCCCGGCAAACGGATCGTCTGGCAGGCAAAGGGGAAACAACTCCGGCCGAAGGAAGTGACGGCGGGAATTTCCAGCGGGAACCTGACGGAAATAACAGACGGATTGTCGACCGGAGAAGAAGTGGTGGTGGAGCTCGCTGCCGATCTGCCCGTCAGAAAAGCGGAGACGGGAACAACGGAAAAGAGCCCGTTTATGCCGGGGCCTCCGGGAAGCCGGAAAAAGTCGGACAAATAGATACCCCGGAGGAGGAAGGAAGATGAAAGAGATTATCAGATTGGAAAATATAAAACGGGATTTTCGCGTAGGCGGGGAGACGGTACATGCCTTGCGCGGCGTATCGTTTACCATCTCGGAAGGCGAATTTGTTACCATTATGGGTACCTCCGGGTCGGGCAAGAGCACGCTGCTCAATACGCTGGGCTGTCTGGATACGCCTACCGCGGGGGAATATTACCTCGACGGGGTGTCGGTCAGGACCATGGGCAAGAATGCCCGGGCTACGTTGCGGAACCGCAAGATAGGATTCGTCTTTCAGAATTATAATTTGCTTCCGAAAACCACGGCGGTGGAAAACGTGGAATTGCCTTTGATGTACAATCCGGCCTACGGCCAGACAGCCAGGCGGCAAAAGGCAGTAGACGCTTTGGTGGCCGTGGGTCTGGGCGACCGGCTGAGCCATAAAAGCAACCAGATGTCGGGGGGGCAGATGCAACGGGTGGCGATCGCACGGGCCCTGGTAAACGATCCGGCGGTGATTCTGGCCGACGAGGCGACGGGCAACCTGGATACCCGTACCAGTTACGAGATTCTGGTGCTTTTCCAGCAATTGCATGCCGAAGGACGTACGATTATTTTTGTAACGCATAATCCGGAGATCGCCCAGTATAGCAGCCGGAATATTACCCTGCGCGACGGCCAGGTGGTATCGGATGTAGAAAACCGGCATGTGCTGAGCGCGGCCGAAGCCTTGGCCCGGCTGCCGAGAAATGAAGATTGAGGTGAAACCGGCAGTCCTGTTTTTTAAAACGCGGCCTGTCGACGGAATAAAAAAGATATGAACGCAACGAACTTGATAAAAATAGCGCTCCGGGCCTTGGCCAACAACAAGCTGCGCGGCTTCCTGACGATGTTGGGAATTATTATCGGGGTGGCTTCGGTGATTACGATGCTGGCTATCGGCCAGGGGTCGAAACGAAGTATTCAGGCCCAGATCAGCGAAATGGGATCGAATATGATTATGATTCATCCCGGAGCGGATACGCGGGGGGGCGTCCGGCAGGATGCGTCGGCGATGGAGACGCTGAAACTGACGGACTATGAGAATATAGTGAACGAGGCGCGATATGTATCGGCTGTTTCTCCCACGGTGAACAGCAGCGGCCAGGTCATTTACGGAGCCAATAATACCCCCACCAGCATGTACGGGGTGAATCCCGATTATCTGGAAATCCGCCGGTATAAGGTGGCCGAGGGCGATTTGTTTACCGAACAAGACATCGCTTCGGCTGCCAAGGTCTGCCTGGCGGGGAAAACCGTAGTCGATAATTTGTTTACCAACGGGGAAAACCCCGTAGGCCGGGTGATCCGGTTTAAAAACATACCTTTCCGCATTATCGGCGTGCTGGAAAGCAAAGGATACAACAGCATGGGAATGGACCAGGACGACCTAATCTTAGCTCCATACACAACTATTCAAAAAAGAGTCCTGGCCATTACCCATCTGGGGGGCATCACCTGTTCGGCGCTCAAAGAAGAATATACCGAGCAGGCCATCGACGAGATTACCGAAATACTGCGCCAGGGCCATAAGCTGAAAGAAACCGATGAAGATGATTTTACCATTCGTAGCCAGCAGGAGTTGAGCCAGATGTTGACAAGTACTACGGACATGATGACGGTTCTTTTGGCGGCTGTGGCCGGTATTTCCTTACTGGTGGGCGGCATCGGGATTATGAATATCATGTATGTGAGCGTAACCGAGCGCACCCGCGAGATCGGGCTCCGCATGAGCATCGGGGCCAAAGGGATCGATATTCTGGCCCAGTTTCTGATCGAGTCGATTTTGATTAGCGTAACCGGCGGATTGATCGGGGTCGTGTTCGGCGTGGGCGCGGCCTTGGTAGTGAACGGCGTGGCGCATTTCCCGATTTATATTCAGCCCTGGAGCGTGATGCTTTCCTTTGCCGTTTGTACGGTGACGGGTGTTTTCTTCGGTTGGTATCCGGCTAAAAAAGCGGCCGAGCTCGACCCGATAGAAGCCATCAGATACGAGTAAACAGGAATTTTTTAAGAGGAAGAAATGGTTTCGACGGTATATTTCTGCTAATTTTGTAATCTAAAAAATGAAGATAGGCGGCACTTCGGCATAGACAAACAAGTTTGCCTCTACGCTCAGTTTGCACTATCTTTGTGGTAACTATGTATTCACTAGAAAATAAGAAGCCTTTGCCCGGGCTGATCCACTTGGCCGCCTGGGGCGTGTTGTTCGGCTTGCCTTTCTTTTTTACCGGAAGAGAGGCCGAGCCGTTGACGCCGGAAAGCTATGTGCGCTTTATGATCGTGCCGCTTTCCTTTACCTTGGTATTTTATGTGAATTATTTCCTGCTGATCAAACAGTTCCTGTTTTCCCGCCATCCGGGACGGTTTCTTCTGAGCAATCTTCTATTGATCGCGCTGGCTATGCTGCTGGTGCATTTGTTCATCCATTTATTGCCGGCCCCCACGCATATGGGGCCTCCCCGCGAGCGTACCTGGCAAGACATTGTAGGTTTCTTTCTGGGAAACACCATTCTTTATATGCTGGTAGCGGGTCTGAGCGTAGCCATCCGGATGACGGGAGGCTGGTACGAGATGGCCACCCTTCGCAACGAGTTGGAGAAAAGCCGGGCCGAGGCGGAGTTGCAGAACCTGAAAAGCCAGTTGAATCCGCATTTTCTGTTTAATACCCTCAATAATATTTACAGCCTGATTGCATTCAGTCCCGACCGGGCGCAGGAGGCGGTGCACGATTTGAGCCGGCTGCTGAGGTATGTATTGTACGAGAGCAGCCAACCGGTGGTTCCGCTCGAAAAGGAATTGGATTTCGTCCGCAACTATGTCGAGTTGATGCGTATCCGGTTGCCCGGACAAGTGGAGGTGAAAGCCGACATCCGTGCCTCGGCTTCGGGCGTCGCGATTGCTCCCCTCCTTTTTATCTCGTTGATCGAGAATGCGTTTAAACACGGAGTAAGCAACGAGCACCCTTCGTTTATCCATATCGATATTCATCAGGAAAACGAATTGGTGATTTGTTCCATACGCAATAGTTACTTCCCCAAAGATACCGATCGCGATAAAAGCGGCTCGGGTATCGGGCTTTCGAACCTGAAAAAAAGACTGGCATTGCTGTATCCCGACCGCTACCTTTTCCGGACCGGGCGGGAAGGGGAAGCCTACGACGCTTTGCTTACCTTATCCATTGCAAACGAAACTGCCTTATGAATCTGACCTGTGCCCTTGTCGACGACGAACCGCTGGCCCTCAGCTTGTTGGAAAGCTATGTGCTGAAAACCCCTTTTCTCTCTCTGGCGGGTAAATACGCCGGCGCCGTGCAAGCGTTAGCTGCTTTGCAGGCCGGGCCCGTAGATGTTCTTTTTCTGGATATTCAGATGCCGGAGTTGGACGGGCTGGAATTTTCGCGGATGTTGGACGCTTCCACGCGGGTGATTTTTACTACGGCCTTCGATCGGTATGCCGTAGATAGTTATAAGGTAAACGCTTTGGATTATTTGCTTAAACCTATCAGCTATCCGGATTTCCTGCAATCGGTTACGAAGGCTTTGCAGTGGTTCGAGCTGGTGAAGAAAGGCGAAGAGGTTTCAGGAGCCCTTTCCCAAAGCTTGTCGGGGGGCAGCGGGGTGCCCGGTGCCGATCCGGCTTTCGGCGCGAAGGGCGACGCTTCGGAAAACCCGTCCGGGGGCTTCGGTTCCGAAAGGCGCAGAGAAGAGCCGGAACGTATTTTTATCAAAACCGAATATAAACTGGTGCAACTGGAATTGGGGAAAATTCTTTATATAGAAGGTTTGAAAGATTATGTGAAGATTTATACCGAAGACGATCCGCATCCTCTGCTCTCGCTGACCAGTATGAAGGCGATGGAAGAATTGCTTCCGGCTTCGCGGTTTATCCGGGTGCATCGCTCCTTTATCGTGCAACCGGGAAAAATCAAAGTGATCGAACGCAACCGCATCGTATTCGGCAAAACCTATATCCCCATTTCCGATAATTACCGGCAAAAGTTTTTCGATTTCCTGGCGGCCCGCTCGTTGATGCCTAAGCTTTGATTCCGGAAGCGAAAACGGTCGGTATCTTTTACCGGGCGTAAAGGTATATTTCTTGATTTTTCCTTGTTTTCCCGGCGCGGCCTGTCCGGGCTGTCCGGGCAAGCTGCGCCGGTTCGGTTCGCGGTTTCCGGAAATACCTTCTGCTTTCCGGCCTATAAAGGCCGGAATAAGGCAAGCAAAAGATTTTCAATGGCTTTATTCATGGAGCGTCCTTCTAAGGTGTAATTGTTCACCAGCACAGCAACCACATAATATTTCCCTCCTTTCTCGATATAACCGGCATATCCCTTCACCTGGCTCATGCTGCCGCTTTTCAACCGTACTTTTCCTTGCAGCTCGCTTCCCTTTAGGAAATTAGCTACCGTGCCTTCTTGCCCGGCCACCGGAAGAGAAGGCATAAAATACTGCGCCTGGGGAGATTGCCGGGCCATATACCGGAATAATTCTCCTAAAAAGCTGGTGGTAAGTTTGCCGGCGGGAGCCAGTCCGGAGCCGTCGTACATCCATAGCGAAGAGGTATTCAACCCTTTTTCTTCCCAGTGGGCGCGTACTGCCCGGATGCCTCGTTCGAACGAGGAAACGGTTTCGTTTTTGTCTGCCCGGCAGGTCAGACCGATGGCTTTGAGCAGGGCGTCGGCGTAGAGGTTGTGACTGACGTGGTTGGTAATCCGGACCAGTTCTTCCAGAGGGGGAGAATAGGTAGTGACAAGGGGTTGCCGGGGTCGAGGCTGCCATTTTCCTTCTTCCTTCCACAGCCGGTAGCATCCCGGTTCGTCGCTTACCGGGATGTCGTGCCGGGCGAGTTGGCTGGTGAGGTAGTCGGCCAGGAAGAGAGCCGGGTCGGGTATGTCGCCTTTCAGCACATAGCTTTTCCGGTTGGCCGGCACGGTGCCGTACAGGTAGCGGTCGGAGGAAAAGGGCGCGCCGAGGATAAAACTGCTGTCGGAGGCAGCCGTGCGTGCCTGTAAATAATTATGGAAACGCAGTAGGGGCATCTCGGGGATGGTTTTTTGAAGCTGCGGCCGGCTGCCGGGTACGCCGGTTTCCAGGTATAAGCGGTAGAGATTGTCGAAAACCGACAGGCCGTAACTTCCCGCCCCGTAGTAACTTCCCAAGTCTTCGTAGGCCGTCTTTCCCGAAATGCCTTCCGTGTCGAAAATGCTTTCGTCGGCTACCACGGCTCCCCGGATTTCCCGGATACCGGCCTGGCGGATGGCAGCCAGCCATTCCGGCAAGAAGTCGTTTTTCTTTGCCGTGGGGTTGGCGGCGTTGCGGTTCAGGTGGGCCGACCCCAGGCTGGGGTCGCCGCTGCCTTTGATATAGAGATTACCGTGCAGCACGCCGTCGGTTAGTTGTCCGTCGTATTCCAGCGTAGTGGGAAAGCGGTATCCGGGGCCTAGTATTTCCAGCGCGGCGGCGGTGGTGACGGTTTTCATCACCGAGGCAGGTGTCAGGTAGCGCAGCGTGTCGTAGGCGTAGATGGTTTCCCCGTCGTCGAGCGCTTTGACAAGCAAGGAAAAAGAGGCTCCCTGCATGCCCGGGAGTTGCAGAAAGCGGCGGATAGGCTGGGGCAGGGAAGGGGCCTCCGCCCGCATCTCCGCCTGGTTCTGGGGGCTTTCGTAAAGCCGGCTTTCGTTTTCAAGGGGAAGGAAGGAGGAGGTTTTTGCTTCCGGGGTTAATTCCACGGCCGGGCAAAGGGCGGCCCGGGCTTGCGCCGCGATGGCTTGCGTGGTTCGGCCCTCGGGTACCGGATAAGCGAGAACCGGGGGGAAAGGGGCGACCAGGGCGGCGGCTGAAGACGCCGGGAAGGCCAGGCTACAGGCCGCCAGAAAAATAGAGGTTATTTTTTTTCTCATATCTGCAAATGTTATCGAACTTAATCCCTTTTGGTGAAGACAAAATTTTATCTTTGTTTTTTGGAATCAAAACGAAGATAGGCGTCGCCTGAGCAATGCCAAGTAAACTTGTCGTTGCGTTCGGCTTGCGCTGTCTTGCTTCAAAGAATCAAAACAAAGATATAAATTATAGTATGAATCTTCTCTTCGACAGACCCTTTACTTTCGACCGGGTGGCACGGATCGTATTCAGCGTGTTCGTTATTGCCGGCGCGCTTTACCTGATTGCCGTGCTGCGGAATGCGCTTTTGCCGTTTCTGGTAGCTTGGCTGTTGGCTTATATGATGCAGCCCTTCGTGAAGTTTTTCCAGTATCGTTTGCATTTGCGAAGCCGCATCCTGGCCATCCTGGCGGTACTTTTGTCTTTGGCGGTGCTGCTTACCTTGCTGATGATCATGGTAGTGCCCTCCATTGCCCAGGAGGCCGACAAGACCTTGCAATTGCTGCATACTCATAATCCCGGCGACGGTTATATCCCCTTTATTCCCCATGCGTGGATGGAATACCTGGAAACCAATATGGATCTGGCCCGGTTGATGGAATTGCTTAGCAAGGAAAATATGCTGAAAGCCGTCAAGCAGATCGCTCCCCAGGTGTGGTCGCTTCTATCGAATACGTTTTCTATTTTGTTCAGTATCACCATCGTATTCGTCATTCTGCTTTATTTTATCTTTATCCTGCTCGATTACGAAAAAATAGCCAACGGATGGATATTGCTTATTCCCGAACGCTACCGCCCCTTTGTGCAGGGATTGGCCGGCGATGTGGAATACAGCATGAACCGTTATTTTCGCGGTCAGTCGCTCATAGCCCTTTGCGTAGGCGTGTTGCTGGCTATCGGTTTTAAAATTATCGGGTTTCCGCTAGCCGTAACTCTGGGGCTGTTTATCGGGGTATTGAATCTTATTCCTTATATGCAGGCCATCGGCATCATTCCCATGATTTTGCTCAGCTTATTGCGTTCGGCCGAAACGGGTGAAAATTTCTGGCTTATTTTCGGTCTGGCATTTTTGGTACTCGGTATCGTGCAATGTATCCAGGACTTGTATCTTACTCCCCGCATTATGGGAAAAGCGATGGGACTTAATCCCGCTATCATTTTATTGTCACTTTCCATCTGGGGCACCCTGCTGGGGTTTATAGGCCTGATCATCGCTTTGCCCCTCACTACCCTTTGTCTATCTTATTATAAACGTTTTATCCTGATGGAACCGGATGGCAAGGAATGGCCGCCTTCCGCCGACGACTTAAAAACAAAGACGACCGCTTCGGGGCGAAACGAATAAATTTCAAAGAAAATGCAAAAAAATAACCTGATCGCTTGCAAATTTAAAAAAAAGCCCTACCTTTGCACCCGCATTACAGAAGTAACGCAGCGGATGAATCGCTAGCTCAGCAGGTAGAGCACATCCCTTTTAAGGATGGGGTCCTGGGTTCGAGCCCCAGGCGGTTCACTCAAAAAAACAAAAGGAAAATTAAGAAATCCCCGATAATCAAAGACTATCGGGGATTTTGTTTTTCTAGGGAAAGGAAAATAATGAGGCACCGGTTAGGTCGAAAAGGAGTAAAAAGGGATATGCGCCTCCTTCTTTTCAGCACCCGTCTCTAAGGAAGGGACATGCGAAAAGGGCTGCAAAGCCGTCCCATCCATATAAATCTCTTTACAAAATCTCCCTACTTTTCGGTATGATCCGTAAAATACCTGTAAATCGGATCTGAAAAACCGGGCCAACCGCACCAAATTCTACTCAAAAAAAATACAATAAGTCCGGACGAAAATTCCCGTTGGAAAGCCATTTTGTAACTGGTTGGTTGCCAAATGAATAGCAAAGGAGAAAAATGGATGCCGGTGAAATGAAAATTCCATGCCGGTGAAATTTCATTTTCATAGGCATGCAATTTCCGTCGGATGCTTATGAAATCGGAATTTCATGCCGGTTCCCTTTTTTAGAAAATAAAAAAATGACAATAACCCTTCGATCGGGCCTGCTTCGGGAAAGGGCGAGTTCCGGCTTTTCAGCCTGATTCCTTCTCTCCGTCCGTTACGCCGCAGTTCTTATTTCAACAAAGGGAGTTGATTCAACATATGCTTGATGCGCATGGCTGTGCGCGGCATGGGCTCGGCAATGGTTAAGCCCACAAGTTCTTTTTCGGCGGCTATGTCGTTTATCACCCGGACGGCTGCTTCCAGTTTCATCCCGTGCGGATCGGTGCCTACGGCGGCTATGATTTCGGCCGGATCGAGCACGTCGAGGTCGAAGTGAACAACTACCTTCGAGGCTCCGCAGGATTTTAACCAGGCTTTGACCGCGTCGCTATTTTCAGCCACTTCTTCGACAGAAAGGTGAGGGATGCCGTAGGCTTTCTGCCGGTCTTTAATCTCGTCGCGTTCCCAGTTGCGCAGGCCCACGAACAAGATTTTCG
Source organism: Tannerellaceae bacterium (assembly GCA_048465615.1). Taxonomy (GTDB): domain Bacteria; phylum Bacteroidota; class Bacteroidia; order Bacteroidales; family Tannerellaceae; genus Parabacteroides. Next base: position 115,304 of record DBFWLD010000005.1, on the reverse strand, counting down.
ACGGCGGTATCCGGGCCGGCAACTCCGACAGGATGGTTGCGTCGCCCTCTCCCATGCAAGCCGTTACCGCCATCGCGTGATAACCCGGGTATACGTCGCCCGGCAAGGTGAGGTCGGGATGAGCGTCGAGCCAGATCATGGCTAGGTCGTCAGCATATTTTTCGGCCAGATAGGTAAACGGCGCCACGCTGACGGAGCATTCTCCTCCCAGCGTTGCAATCCGATCGGGGTTGCCGGCGCGTAGCATGGCCAGGGCTGCTCTTGTCTGGCGTACGATCGGGTCGCGATCGAGTACGCCGTCGGTTATTTTTCGCTCGGTTATTTCGGTAGAGACGGGCACGGTAAGCGTTTCCTGGCCGCTCGGGGGGGCCAGAAAGTTCAATAGTTGCGCGCCTAACACATAACCTCGCGAAGCCTCTTGGGGGTTGTTTATTTCCGGGATCAGCCCGACAATGCTACCGCCTTGCCATTGGGGATAAACCAGACGAATGGTTTTTGCTTTCTTTTCCATATTTTATTGATCAGCTAAATAATGTGTTTGCAGATTCCGGCGATCGAGAACTCGAATTGCTTTATCCGGGCTTTATCGGGGCTTTATTTATCCGGCAGCCCGTCGCCCGCAAAGTTACTTTCCCGGCAAGGTTTACGCAAGCTAAGGCGGCTTATTTTTGCGGTAAGCCAGGATAACGGTCATCTGTTTTATATGTCGGATAAACGGCTATATGCGTAGCGTAATTGCATGGCGAGGCCGCCCGTCTGGGGGCGATACGGAAAATAAAATCGGAGGTTCACGCTCGGGAAGGGAAAAAGTTGGAGGTTAATTTATATCTTTGTTTCCTTTATGGGTTGCGCCCCGGCGTGAAAAGCGGCTTAACCGGCTAGCCGGCGCCGATAGGGCGGGAAATTGTTGGAGGCTATTGCCGGAACCCGTAAGTCGTTTGCTGCGAATAAGAAACCGTTAGGAAACAAGAGAGTTTGAATGAAAGAAAAAAAGAAAGAACTGTCATATTCTCGCGAACGGACAGTTTTAGATATACTTCCTTTCCTAAGAAAGGACGTCGGTTATGATAAAAACCGACTTAATATATATTGTGAAAAGTCCATACAAAAATGGTTGACCAGCCTCTGTGAAAACAAAAAAAGCGTGAGGCTGTTGTATTATCCGAACTTCTAAGGGATCCTCATACCTCAACAAAACGGATAATAAACAACAGCCCACGCCTTATGATTCCTATAGATAAGTATATAGAATCGACGTAGGCATTCTGTTGCTATTAACCTAGTTTTGTTTTAGAAATTGAGGATGTTTTGAAGTTCTAGGGTAACGCTCTAAAATGCTTTACAAAAAAATATGCCATCTCCCGATTATCGCTATAATCAGTGGCAACGCAAAGATAGAATTTTTATTTTAATAACCTACTCATATCGGCGATTTTTTTCTGCAAATTAAATAAAGTACCAGGCAGCCGCCCTGGTATCTTATTCTAATACGATTATATACCTTTGTCGCAGCCTGCATAGCCTTGCGGAGGGATGCCGGCCGAAGCCCGAAAAAGCTTTCATCGCTTTTCTTCCAAGGCGGTAGCTGTGGCGGAAGGAAGGTTGCCGGCGAGGTTGGCGAAGACGTTTCTCCAGAGGGCTATGTTCGCTTATTTCCCTTTCTTTTATTCTTTTGGGAGAATCAAATACTAATTAGCATAGATTTTTGTTAGTTTTGTCTTCAGTATTAAATTGAACACAAATGATATGATAAAGAGAGACTTTTTGCTGACCGTGGTGCTGCTTTTGCTGGCCGGATTTATGCGTCTCGACGCCCAGGAAGAGATGAAACCGCTTCCGATCGATCCTAAAGTGAGGTATGGAAAGCTCGATAACGGGCTAACCTATTATATCCGCCATAATGCGCTGCCGAAAAACCGGGCCGATTTCTATATTGCCCAAAACGTCGGTTCCATCCTGGAGGAAGAAAACCAGCGGGGGCTGGCCCATTTTCTGGAACATATGGCTTTCGACGGAACCAAGAATTTCCCCGATCACGGGATGGACGACTTTATCGAAAGCGTGGGTATGCGCGGAGGAGAAAACTTCAACGCTTATACCAGTTTCGACGAAACGGTGTATATGATTATGAATGCGCCCGTCGAGCGGGAAGGCGTGGTCGACTCCTGCCTGCTGATCTTGCACGATTGGTCGGGCTTTATTACCCTGGCCGACTCTGCCATCGAGAAGGAACGGGGCGTCATCCGCGAGGAATGGCGCACGCGGCAGGATGCCCAGGCGCGGCTTTGGGAACAGCAACTGCCTAAGATGTTTCCCGGCAGCCGCTATGCCAACCGGATGCCGATCGGTACGATCGAAGTGATCGACAATTTCAAGCCCGACGAGTTGAGGGCTTATTATAAAAAATGGTACCGACCCGACCAGCAGGCTATTATCGTGGTGGGCGACATCGACGTAGACCGGGTAGAGGCAGACATCAAACGGATTTTCGCCGATATTCCGGCTCCCGTCGATCCCGCCGAGCGCCAGGCTTTCGAGGTGCCCGATACCGATTTGCCGCTGGTTTCGATAGCCAACGACAAAGAGGCTTCGAATACGATTCTCTATCTTTTTTATAAGCACGACAAACTTCCCAAGGAGATGTACGGCACCTTGGCCGGCTTGGTGAAAGACTATATCCAGCAGGTATGCGCCGTGATGATGAACGAACGTTTCGAAGAAATGCTGCATCAGGCCAATCCGCCTTTCGTATATGCCCAGGCCAGCGACGGCGATTATATGGTGGCCCGTACGAAAGATGCCTGGACGGTGGCCGCTATTGCGAAAGAGGGAGAAATCGATTCCACGTTGACAGCCTTGGTGGAAGAAACCCAGCGGGTAAAGCAATACGGGTTTACTCCTTCCGAATACGAACGGGCGCGGATCAACGTGTTGAAGCAATACGAATCGGCTTATAATGAACGGGATAATCAGAAAAACAGCGCTTATACCCGCGAGTACGTGCGTCATTTTACCGAAGGCGGCTATATTCCCGGCATTGAAACGGAATACGCGCTGATCAATCAAATCGCCCCTCAGATTCCGGTAGAACAGGTGAACCGGTATATTCAGGATATGATCGGCGACAAGAATATCGTGATCGCCCTGACAGGCCCCGACAAGCCGGGCGTGAAGTATCCTACCGACGAAGAATTGCTTCGTACCTTCCTTCAAGCTACGCGCGTGCCGGTAGAGCCTTACCGGGAAACCGTTTCCGACGAACCGCTTATTCCCCGGCTTCCCGCTCCCGGGCAGATTGTTTCCACCGAAACCGACCAACAGTTCGGGGCGACGGTGATGACGTTGAGCAATGGAGTGAAAGTAGTGGTGAAACCCACGCCTTTCAAGAAAGACGAAATTCTGATGACGGGCACGCGGCCGGGCGGAAGCACCTTGTTCGGCAACCGCGACATCGACAATTTGAAAGTATTTAACGAAGTAATCGAACTGGGCGGGCTGGGTAATTTTTCGGCTATCGAGCTAGGCAAACGGTTGGCCGGCAAGAAAGTGGCCTGCACGCCGTCGCTCGGGTTGAACGACGAGAGTTTCAACGGCCGGTCGGTTCCTTCCGATCTGGAAACCTTGTTTCAATTGCTTTACCTTTATTTTACGGCGCCCCGGATGGATACCGAGGCTTATGCCTCGTTTGAAAATCGCATGAAAGCCCAGTTGCTTAATTCCGAGCTCGACCCGATGGTGGCTTTCAGCGATACGCTCACCCAGGTAGTATACGAAAATAATCCGCGGGCCATGCGCCTCGAACCCGGGGATTTCGGGAAAATCAGTTATCCGCGCATTATGGAAATGTATAAAGAACGTTTCGGAGATGCTTCCGGGTTTGTATTCAGCTTTGTGGGCAATATCGATCCGGACAGTATCCGGCCGTATCTGGAACAGTACGTAGCTACGCTGCCGGCCGACGGGAAAATAACCCGGGGGAATCCGGCTATGGTGCCTGCCGTCCGCAAGGGCGATTACGTAAAGGTTTTCAACCGCCCGATGCAAACGCCTAAGGCTACGGTGCTGAATCTCTATTCGGGACAGATGGAGTATACGCTGGAAAATATCATCTCGGCCACGATGTTGAAACAGGTGCTCGACTTGGTTTATATGGAAAAAGTACGCCAGGAGGAGGGAGGCACGTACGGGGTGCAGACTTCGGCGCGGATTTCGCCTTTCCCCGAAGGCCGCACCATGTTGCAGGCTTATTTCGATACCGATCCGGCCAAATGGGAGCAAATGAATATGATTGTGGTCAATGAACTGAGAAGGATCACCGACGTGGGGCCGCGCCCGGAGGATTTCCAAAAGTGCCGCGACAATCTGTTGAAACGGCATGCCGAGAATTTGCAGGAAAACAGTTATTGGCTGAATACCTTGGACAATTATTATTACCGCCATTTCGATGCCGAAACGATGTATGAGCAGACGGTGAAAGAAATGACGCCGGCCAAAATACAGGCGTTTGCCTGGAAACTGCTTTCGCAGGGCAACCGGCTGGGGGTAGTGATGATTCCCTAAGGCGGCTGAACAGCAAACGCCGGGGCGTTTCTTACGCCTTTCCTTTTTCGGAAAATTGCCGGGAAAAGGGGGCTTGGTTCACCTGAAAAAGTAAAATCCCTTTGTTTCTTTCTTCCGGAATGCTTGCTGCAAGTTCTTTTGTTACGAAAAGCAGCCCGGTCGGAAAAGAAACAAAGGGATTTTTTTGCGGGTGGCCGCGGCGTTTGCCTGGAGAGGCCGGCCGTTTATTTTACCTTGATATGGTCGAAGCCTTCGCCGTATACGCCGATCACGGCGCTCTGCGACACGAAAGCTTGCGGATCAATATCCTTGATAATCCGGAAGATGGTAGTCGACTGCCGTTTCTTGGCCAAAACGAACATCATATTTACTTCCGCTCCGGTATAAAGCCCTTGGGCCGGAATAACCGTTACTCCGCGGTGAATATCTTTGTTGATATGCCGGCCTATTTCTTCGTATTTTTTGGAAATGATAAAAAACTGTACCGATTGCCGCGCGCTGTTTACAATCTGGTCGAGCACGAAACTACATACATACAAGGTGACATAGCCGTATACTACTTTTTCCCAGTCGCGCAGCACGAAATAACTCGATGTGATGATAATCATATCGCATATCATCACCACGCGGCCCAGGGTGATGTCGCGGTATTTGTTGATAATCGCCGCGATAATATCCGTACCGCCCGTACTGCCGTTGGCCGAGAAGGCGATGCCGATGCCGCTTCCGCAAAACGAGGCTCCCAGTACGCAGGCCATAAAAGGCTGGTCTTTCAACAAATGCAGCTCGCCGGTAAATTTCTGGATGAGCGAAAGGAAAAAGGTAAGCGTGAAGACCGCGAAAATCGTCTTGATGCTGAACCGGAACCCGAGAATTTTCAGCCCCAGTGCCAGCAACACGAAGTTGATTGCGAAATAGGTGTATTGCACCGGGAAGCCGGTAGCGAAATACACGATCGACGCGATGCCCGGTACGCCGCCGGTGGTGATGTCGTTGGGCAGCAGGAACACCGTCCACCCGATTCCGTACAGAATCATTCCGAGCGCGATCATCAGGTAATCGCGCATCTCCCTGAGCATCACTTGCCTCGACGTGATTGATAAAGCAGATTTCATTTCCATCTAATTTAGTTGGTAAAGCGGCTGCAAAAGTAGTGAAAGATTAGTTATGCCGGAACATCCATTCCAGATAATCGGGCTCGGCAAAGGCATTATCCCAACTATTATGGTCTACGCCGGGATATTCTTTGTACCGTACGTCGGCGCCGGCCTTCTTCAATGCCTCGAATGCGTCGCGCGACCATTGCACGTCGACCGTGCGGTCGGCTGCTCCGTGATAAATGCTGAAAGCCGTCCGGCCTTTAAAGCGTTCGAGCCTTTCCTGGTTGGCTCCGCCGCAGATGGGGCTGGCGGCTGCAAACAGATCGGGAAAACGGCAAACCATATCGAAAGTACCCATGCCTCCCATGGAAAGGCCGGTAATGTAAATCCGCTTCGTGTCGACCATTCCTTTGGCGATGTAGCTGTCGAGTAGTTCCTTCACGGCCTTCATCTCGTCGGTTATCGCCGCGGCGGGGGGAAACGAGCGGGTTTCGTTTTCCTTTTGCGGCCGTTTGTAAGTCGACCAGGATTTGTTTTCCGGGCATTGGGGGGCGATCACCAGGGCGGGATACTTCGTCCGGTTGGCATGGGAGGCTAGTACATTGCCGCCGTGCACAAGTTGCGCTTCATTGTCCGAGCCTCGTTCGCCGGCCCCGTGCAAGAGCAGCAAGACGGGGTATTTCTCGCCGGGCTGGTAATTTTCCGGATATAAAATCCGATAGTTCAAGCGGTATCCGTTACGGGCCGTAAACTGTTTTTTCAGGAAGCTGGCTTTATCGCCTGCGTGGCTCGCGAGGGATACCAAGAGGCAGAGCGCAAGGAAAAGGAAATGTTTCTGTGTTTTCATAAAGTCATACTGTTTTTAAAAATCGGTTTTTCCATTTATCCTTACAAAGGTACAGCCTAATTTTTAATTGAGGGTGTTGAATAACATCTAATTTGCGGGAAACGTATTAACAGAAGAATTTTCTTGATAATCAATTGCTTATTTCTTCGTGCAGTAGGAATAACGTAGCCGGAAAGCCCTCCGCAAACGTTTGCAGTAGCATTATCGTATACAATAATTTGCGCTTTTTCCTGCTTGGTCGTTCTTTTGCCTTCCGATCAATCCACAACATGTTCAACTTTAAAACTAAACTGAATGAAAGCTAAATTCATGCTTTGTTTATGCTTGCTGCTTGCCGTCATCCCGATGTGGGGGCAAACCCGTACCGTAAGCGGCATCGTGACCGAGAAAGCCACAGGCTACCCCGCCATCGGGGTAAGCGTGCTGGTGAAAGGCACCACCAAGGGAACCATTACTTCGCTCGACGGCGACTATACGCTAAGCGATGTGCCTGAAAATGCTACGTTAGTATTTAGCTATGTAGGTATGTTGACGCAGGAAATCCCTTTGAAGGGGCAAACGACGCTCAACGTGCTTATGGCCGAAGACAGCCGGAATCTGGACGAAGTGGTCGTAATCGGCTACGGTACCAGCAAGGCGAAAGACCTTACCGCTCCGATCGTGGTGATTAAATCCGACGAAATTACCAAACATGCCACCACTTCCCCGATGGGAGCCTTGCAAGGCAAAGTGCCGGGCGTGCAGATTACCAACAGCGGCCAGCCGGGAGCCGGCCCGCAGGTGCGCATTCGCGGCGTCGGTTCGTTCGACAAATCGAATGCTCCCCTCTATGTGGTCGACGGGATGTTTTTCGATAACATCGATTTCCTCAACAACAACGACATTCAGGATCTTTCGATTCTGAAAGATGCCTCGGCCGCTTCCATCTACGGTGTCCGCGCCGCCAACGGCGTCGTGCTGGTTACTACCAGGAAAGGCGCCTTGAACAAGCCGGCTACCGTAACCTACGACGGGTATGTGGGGATACAGAAAGCTACCAACTTGCTGGAAATGGCCAGCTCGGAACAGTATAAAACCATGATCCGGGAAATCGGCAGTTCTACCGACGTGATCGACAATGCGGTCAAGACCTGGGGCGCCCTGCCCGATACCGACTGGTACGAGGAATTGCTGCGTACTGCCGTGACCCACAACCATTCGCTCGACATCTCGGGCGGTACGGAGAAAGCTTCTTATTCCGTCGGAACCAGCTATCTGTATCAGGAGGGCATCATGAACGCCGAAAACGACTACAGCCGTTTTAACCTGCGTACCCAGGCCGATTACCGGGCTTTCAACTGGTTGAAGATCGGAGCCAATATCATGCTGACCAATTCGGAACAAAAAACTCCCAACTCTACCGCCTGGGCCGCCGCCTACCGCGTTCCTTCCATCCTGCCGGTATACGACGAAAAAAACGAACTGGCCAGTCCGGAAAAATTCGCTTCTCCGGCCCAGATCGGGCTGAGCGAGTATTATTTCAATCCGGTAGCTATTGCTCGTTATAATAACGGGCGCAACAAGTCGCTGCGGGTACTGCCCTCGTTCTACGCTCAGATCGACTTCCTGCCCGACAACAAGCTGTTTTTCAAAACGGCCTACAGCCAGGACATCAACATCCTGCAAACCCGCACGTTCACGCCGGTTTATTCGGTAGGGAATAATCAGGTGAACAAGGTGTCGAAACTGAAAAAGGCAAACGATATTTACCATAGCTGGATTGTGGATAATACGCTTACTTACCGCGATACCTTCGGCGATCATGGCCTGGCAGTGATGGTGGGTAATTCCGTGCGCGAAGAAAACTGGCGCAATTTGTGGGGAGAAGCTACCGGCGTGCCCGACGGAGAGGATGAATATTATTATCTCCACCAGGGAAATGCCGACGGCCGAAAAACGGATGACGACGGTACTACCTACCGGGGTATTTCCTGGTTCGGCCGCGTGTCCTACGATTACAAGGGCAAATATTTGCTATCGGCCACCATGCGCGCCGACGGCAGTTCCAAATATCAGGAGAAATGGGGGTATTTTCCTTCGGTCGGGGCCGCCTGGAATATCTCCGAAGAAGATTTTATGAAAGATCAGGGTTGGGCCGATTACCTCAAGCTCCGCGCCAGTTGGGGCAAACTTGGTAACGACAAAATCAAAGCCAGCGACGGGTTTGCTTCCGTGAAACAGGAAATGGGCACGTCGGGCATTTTCGGCGCAAGCGCAATCCCCGGATATACCAATCAGGTTTATTTCAGTTGGTTGGGTTGGGAAGTCGTAAACGAAACCAATGTGGGCCTCGATTTCCAAACTCTGAACAATCGCCTCAGTCTGGAAGCCGACTGGTATTATCGCCTGACGGAAAACGCCGTGATCGAAGCGCCGCTGCCGATGGGTGCAGGAAATTTGCTGCGGAATAACGGCGAGATTCTGAATACCGGCGTGGAGTTGGCCGTGAACTGGTCGGATCGCATCGGCAAGGATTTTTCGTATTTTATCGGCGCCAATATCACTACCCTGCATAACGAGGTGAAAGATTTGCACGGGCTTCCTTATATATACGGCGGTTCGGCCGAATTCCGCACGATCTCTCGTCTGGGCGGCGAGCTGAACGCATATTACGGTTACGAAATAGAAGGAGTCTACCAGAATGCTGCCCAGATAGCCGCCGATCCGGTGGCTGTAGCCAACAACCTGCAACCGGGCGATTTCAAATACAAGGATCAGAATCAGGATAATAAGATAGACGATAACGACCGCACGGTATTGGGCTCGTATATTCCCAACTTTACGTATGGCATCAACCTGGGATTCTCCTATAAAAACTTCGATTTCTCGGCCGTGATGCAAGGCGTGGCAGGCAACCAGATCGTGAACCGCAAACGCGGCGACCGTCGCTGGCATTCGGAAATCAATTACGATGCCGATATGGTAGCCAACCGTTGGACGGGCGAGGGCTCGACCAACTCTTATCCTTCCGCCGCCGGTACGGTAAATCCCTGGAATATTGCCAAGTTCAATTCTTTCTTCGTGGAAGACGGAGGCTATTTCCGCTTGCAAAACGTGCAGGTAGCCTATACTTTTCCCAAAAAAGACTTCGGCAAGTTCAAAATGCCGAGCATTCGTTTGAGCCTGGCAGCCGAACGTCCGCTCACCGTTTTCAAAGCCAACAGCTTCAGCCCCGAGCTGATGGGTAAGAACGACGACGGCACGCCCACCGATGCCGTGATCGGTTTCGACAGCGAGGTTTATCCGCTGGCCGCTACCTATACGTTTGGGCTGCGTATTATTTATTAATCTCTTATAATGCTATTCACAGATGAAAAATAGATTCAACAAACAACTTCTTGTCGCTATCGCCTTCGCCTTCTTGCTTTCAAGCTGTAGCGATTTTCTGGACAAACTTCCCGAAAACAAGGTGGAAGCAGAGTCGGTAGATTACTCCCGGACGGAAGATATGTATATGCCCGTGTCGGGCGTATACGCATCGGCCCGCACCAAACTGGCTGCCTGGAGTTTTTACGGGGCCTTGATGGTACGGGGCGACGATGTAGACAAGGGCGGCTCGGTAACCGACCAGATCGAATACACCTACGCCAGCCAATTTCAGAACGAGAAACTAGCAACTTTCTGGGCCTTGGACGGCAGTTGGGGGAATTTGTACAGCATGGTTTCCATCGTGAACTCCGCCCAGGTTTCCCTGGATAGTTATGCGAAGCATATCGCTACGGAAACCGATAAAAAACTGTATGCCCAATATAGCGCCGAAATCCGTTTTTTCCGGGCCCTGGCCTATTTCCATCTGGTTAATATGTGGGGCGACGTTCCCTTGTTGCTGGATAACCAGGAACTCAATTTGTTCAAAAGCAAAAAAGAAGAGGTATTGAAGTATATTTACGACGAGCTGGATTTCTGTATCGCCAACCTTCCGGCTATCCGCCCCAACGAATCGGTTCATCTGGGGGCCGTTACGAAATATACGGCCGAAGCCCTGAAAGCCAAATTGAAGATGTACAATAACGAATGGGAAGACGTCCTGGCGCTGACCGACGATATTATAGGCAGCGGCAAGTTCGAACTGTATCCGGATTTTTACCAACTCTTCAAAATCCCGGGCAAGCTGTGCAACGAATCGTTGCTGGAATATCAGTTTACCGATTTCGGAACCGGTAGCGGCGACATCGTGCAATCCGACCAGTGGTTCAACTTCCAAGGCCCGCGCAATGCCAAAGCGCCTATTTCCGGCTGGGCGTTCATGGCTGCCACCGACAAAATCCGCCATTTGTTCAAGGCGCGGGGCGAGACGGTACGCGAGGTGACGACCTTCCTGCTGGCAGGCGCGACTACCCCCTCGGGCGACGCCATCGACCCGGTATCGGTAGAAGGCGAACCCTCTGCCTACAACGGCAAAGCCTATACTCCTGCCAACCAGATGACGGAGGGACGTACCACCTACGGCGACAACAACAACATCCGCGTGCTGCGTTACGCCGACGTTTTGCTGATGAATGCCGAAGCGAAAGTGCGGCTGGGGCAAAACGGCGATGCTCCGTTGAACCTGGTGCGCGAGCGGGCCGGGATGGAACCCCTTGCGGGCGCTACCCTCGATCAGATTCTGGAAGAACGCCAGGTGGAGCTGGCGCTGGAATGGGGCGAGCGGTATTACGATTTGCTTCGCACCGATAGGGCCGCCGCCGAGTTGCCCGGCTTTGTGAAGGGAGAATCCGAATATTATCCGATTCCGCTCAACCAGATCGACCTGAATCCGAACCTGGCGGAACCCGCGGTAACGGTCGGGGAGTAATATATTCTCAATTACGCGACAGACCTTTGTAGTTTGGCAAGAGGGGAGGGAGCGAATCCCAGGTGTCTCAATAGAGAGACACCCTCCTCTTTTTGCCTTTGATCGACTTATTTATTCTTTTAATTCTTTGCCATGAAACACATCCTTTTCTTTCTCGCTCTCTTTCTACCGATGTGGGGACTGCATGCTGCCGAGCAACCCTACGATTATCTCTTTTTCGAAAATAGCCTGATGAAAGGCAGCTATTTTTATTCCGAGGCCAGGTATACAGCTCCTTCCTGGGTGAAGCAGGCGCGTCATCGTCTTCCGGCGACGTCTTCCGTTAGTTTTACTCCCGGCAATGCGTTGGAGCTGACGTATGTATCCGCGTCGGAAGGAGAGTGGTATAGTGAAATTCAATACTGTCCGATACGCGGAAACGATTTTTTCCGCCGCCCCGTCCTCCTGAGCCTGCAAATCCGGTTGAAGGAGGAAATCCATCCCGAGGCTTTGCCGAAGATTGCCTTGCGCTATGCCGACAGCACTTTTACCCGCTCTCTGCCCTTGCAAACCTATCTGCCGCAAATGCGTTCCGGACTTTGGCAGGCCGTAACTATTCCGCTGGACGATTTCGGCATCGGCCCGATCGACGACACGAATATAAAAAAGCTGGCTGCCGTGGTCTTCCGTCAAGGGGAGGCCGACGGAAAGGAATATACCCTTTATCTCGACGACATCGAACTGTTGCCCGCTGTGCTTCCTTCGGTCTCTGCCCTACAAGCCCCGGCCGCCTTGCAAGCGAAAGGATACGAGCGGCATATCGATTTGAAATGGGAACCCCGCCATCGGGGAGAAATCAAATATTACCGGATTTACCGTTCGTTCGACGGCACGCATTTCCAACCTGTAGCTATCCGCCGGCCGTGGACGAACCGGTATGCCGACTTTCTGGGCGAGATGAATTGCAAGGCCTATTATAAGGTATCCGCCGTGGATTATGCGTTGAACGAATCGGAAACTTCGCCTGTAGTTGAGGCTACTTCCCGCCCGATGACCGACGAGGAATTGCTGGATATGGTACAGGAGGCCAACTTCCGGTATTACTGGGAAGGAGCGGAACCCCATAGCGGGCTGGCGCGGGAAAATATTCCCGGCCGCGGCGATATGATCGCCACCGGAGCTTCGGGTTTCGGCATCATGGCCCTTCTGACGGGAATCGAGCGCGGATTCATCACCCGGGAAGAAGGGGTAGAGCGTTTTCTGACCATTACTTCTTTCCTGCAAAAGGCGGATAAATTTCATGGTGCGGTTTCTCACTTCATAGACGGCCCGACCGGTAAAACCGTCGCTTTCTTCGGCCCCAAAGACAACGGGGGCGATCTGGTGGAAACTTCTTTTCTCTTTCAGGGGCTATTAGCCGCCCGGCAGTATTTCGATCGTTCTTCGACCGGGGAAAAACAAATCCGCGCCCGCATCGACCGGCTTTGGGAAGACGTAGAATGGAGCTGGTATAAGCAATTCGCCGACAGCCCCTACTTATATTGGCATTGGTCGCCCGACCAGGAGTGGATAATCAACCATAAACTGATCGGCTGGAACGAAACGATGATTACCTACCTGCTGGCCATTATGGCGCCCCGGCATGGCGTGTCGCCCGAACTTTATTATAGCGGATGGGCCAGCCGGGAAAAGTATGCCCAGGAATATCGTGCCGGTTGGAGCGAGGTACCGGACGGCCGGCTTTATACCAACGGCAACACTTACTATGGCCAGCAACTGAACGTGGGCGTTTCCAACGGAGGCCCCCTCTTCTTTATTCATTATTCTTATCTGGGCCTCGATCCGCATCAGTGGACAGACAAGTATGTGAACTATTTCGACAACAACCGAAAGATCGCGAAAATCAATCACCGCTATTGTTTGGAAAACCCGGGCGGCTACACAGGCTACGGCGACGATTGCTGGGGATTGACCGCCAGCGACTTCGCCTGGCATTATCAGGCGCAGGAACCGATGCCGCACCGCGATAACGGCACCATCGCCCCGACAGGCGCGCTGGCCTCGTTTCCTTATACGCCCGAGGCCTCGATGAAAGCCCTGAAAAATTATTATCGCCGGTATGGCAGTTTTTTATGGGGAGAATACGGTTTCCGCGACGCCTGCAACCTGACGGTGGGTTGGGTTTCGCCCTTGTATATGGGGCTGAACCAGGCGCCTATCGCCGTGATGATAGAAAATTACCGTACCGGCCTGCTCTGGCGTCTTTTTATGAGCCATCCCGACGTGCAAGAAGGCCTGCGGAAACTAGATGCGATACGAACGAGTAACAAAAAATAGACAAGCCCATGAAGACGTATTTCCTGACAGGAGTGGGGGCTTTGATGCTGAGTTGTTTGCTAAGCGCCTGCGGGCCTAAGCCGACCCAAACTACCCCTCTCGGCACTGCCTCCGAAACACAACCGGCAACCTGCTTCGACGCCCGCGAGCGTCGCCTGCAATTCGAATCGGACGAGGAGTTTCTGAACTATATCCAACGCGCCCACCTTAATTATATGTGGGAAGGAGCCGAGCCTTGTTCCGGGCTCGCGCCCGAGCGCATCCATACCGACGGCGTTTATCCCGAGAACGATGCCGACATCGTGACTACCGGCGGCAGCGGCTTCGGCATCGCCGGCCTGCTGGTGGGCATCGACCGGGGTTTTATCCCCCGGGAAGACGGTGTGGAACGATTGCTGAAAATCGTAGGCTTTCTGGAAAAGGCCGACCGCTTCCACGGGGTATGGCCCCATTGGCTACACGGCCCGACGGGCAAAGTGAAACCGTTCGGACGGAAAGATAACGGGGGCGACCTGGTGGAGAGCGCCTTCCTGATGCAAGGGCTGCTTTGCGTGCGCCAGTATTTCCGCGAAGGCGGGGAAAAGGAAAAAGAACTAGCTGCCCGTATCGATAGGCTGTGGCGGGAAATGGAATGGAGCTGGTATCGGAAAGGAGGCGAAGAGGTATTATACTGGCATTGGAGCCCCGACTACGGTTGGGAAATGAATTTTCCGCTGGAAGGTTATAATGAATGCCTTATCACCTATGTGCTGGCCGCTTCTTCGCCTACTTATCCTATTCCGGCTTCGGCTTACCACAAAGGCTGGGCCCGCAGCGGCGGCATCCGGAGCGACGCCTCGGCTTATGGCTATCCGCTTATTCTCAAGCACAACGGGGCCGAATCGTACGGAGGCCCCCTCTTCTGGGCGCATTATTCGTACATCGGCCTCTGTCCGATCGGCCTTTCCGACGCTTATGCCGACTATGGAGAAGTGAACCGCAACCAGGCACTCATCAACTATGCGTATTGCGTACGCAACCCCGGAAAACACAAAGGATACGGCGACGCCTGCTGGGGCCTGACCGCCAGTTATTCGCCCGAAGGCTATCATGCTCATATGCCGGTGAACAACGATCAAGGCGTGATAACGCCTACGGCCGCCCTGAGCAGTTATCCCTATACGCCCGAAGAATCGGCCAAGGCTTTGAAACATTTTTATTTCGAGCGGGGCGACAGCCTTTGGGGGCCTTACGGATTTTACGATGCTTTCAGTGTCGACCGGGATTGGTATCCGCGCCGTTACCTGGCTATCGACCAGTGTACCATCGCTCCGATGATCGAGAATTATCGCACCGGGCTGCTATGGCGATTGTTTATGAGTTGCCCCGAAATACAAGCCGGGCTGAAAAAGCTCGGGTTTGCGATAGGGGGGAAATAGCCTGATTCTCCTGAATTTTACTTTAGAAAGTTATTCACTTTAAATCCATACATATAAAAGATGAAAAAGAAAATAGTTATCGCCACCTTTTTCTGCGCATCGCTGGTCATGGGTGCGGTACAGGCTCAAGCCGCTGATACCGGATCGTCCGATGACCGCAAGCGGGATGCCTTTATCCGGGAGCTGATGCAAAGGATGACGTTGGAAGAAAAAATCGGCCAATTGAACCTTTCGGGCGGCGGCGTGCCGGGCATCGTAAGCGGTTCGGAGGGAGCCGGCGAAACGGTGCGCCGGGGGTATCTGGGCGCTACCGGAGGGTATAACCTGGAGGAAGTGCGCAAAATACAAGACATCGCCATTAAAGAATCGCGCCTGGGCATTCCGCTTCTGATCGGGCTGGACGTGATTCACGGTTATCATACCATCTTTCCCATTCCCCTGGCCTTGTCGTGCAGTTGGGATACTACCCTGATTGAAAAAAGCGCCCGGATTGCCGCCACCGAAGCCAGCGCCAACGGGGTAACCTGGACGTATTCGCCTATGGTAGACATTGCCCGCGACGCCCGCTGGGGCCGGATTGCGGAAGGTAGCGGCGAAGACCCCTGGTGGGGCGGTTGCGTGGCCCGGGCGATGGTCAGAGGGTATCAGGGCGACGACCTGTCGCAACCCAATACCATTCTGGCTTGTGTGAAACATTTCGCCCTCTACGGCGCGGCGGAGGCCGGACGCGACTATAATACGGTGGATATGAGCCATGTGAAGATGTATAACGAATATCTTCCCCCTTATAAGGCTGCCGTCGAAGCCGGGTGCGCCACGGCCATGTCGTCGTTCAACCTGATCGATGCCGTGCCCGCCACCGGCAACCGCTGGCTGCTGACCGATCTGTTGCGCGGGGAATGGGGCTTCGAGGGATTTGTGGTGTCGGACTACAATTCGATCGGAGAAATGACCAATCACGGCCTTGGAGACACCGAAACCGTGTCGGCCCTCGCGCTGCATGCCGGTTTGGATATGGATATGATGACCAACGGATATGTAACGAAACTTAAAAAACTGCTTGCCGAAGGCCGTGTAACCCAGGCCGAAATCGACCAGGCTTGCCGCCGGGTGCTGGAGGCCAAATATAAACTGGGCCTTTTCTCCGACCCCTACCAATATCTCGACCCCGGACGGGCGGCCCGCGAGGTGTATACGAAAGAACATCTGCAAACGGCTCGCCGACTGGCGGCCCGCTCGATCGTCTTGTTGAAAAACCAAGGAGGGCTTCTGCCTTTGTCTAAAACGGGCACGATCGCCGTAGTAGGCCCCCTGGCCGATAAAAAGGCGGAATTGCTGGGCATGTGGTCGGGCAAGATGACCGATAAATCCGTCACTGTATACGAAGCCGTGCAAGAGGCGGTAGAAGGAAACGCCGAGGTGCTTTTTGCCCCCGGTTGCCATTTCACCAACGACACGATGCTGGCCAAGGCGAGCGGCCTCATGGCCGATCCTGCGGCGAACAGCCGCTTGGTAGGCGAAGCCGTAGCGATAGCCCGCAAGGCCGACCGGATCATTGCCGTGATGGGCGAACCCGACAATTGGTCGGGCGAAGCTTGCAGCCGTGCCGACATCGGCCTGCCGGAAAGCCAGAAAGAATTGCTCCGCGCCTTGCTGGCTACCGGCAAGCCGGTCGTGCTGGTGCTGGCCAACGGGCGGCCGCTTACGTTGGAATGGGAAGATGCCTCGTTTCCAGCCATTGTGGAGGCCTGGCACGGAGGCTCGGAAGCGGCCCGCGGCCTGGCCGACGTATTGTTCGGGCACTTCAATCCCTCGGGCAAACTGACCGCCACTTTCCCCCGCAGCGTAGGGCAGATACCGGTCTATTACAACGCGCAACCTACCGGGCGGCCGATGAATCCCGACGACCATTTCACTTCCAAATACCTCGATCTGCCCAACGACCCGTTGTATCCGTTCGGCTACGGGCTGAGCTATACCACGTTCGCCTATGGCGATGTGGAGTTGGATAAAACCGCG
Source organism: Tannerellaceae bacterium (assembly GCA_048465615.1). GTDB lineage: Bacteria > Bacteroidota > Bacteroidia > Bacteroidales > Tannerellaceae > Parabacteroides. The sequence continues at coordinate 98,210 of DBFWLD010000005.1, read as the reverse complement.
CTCAAAGGTGACGAAACGTTGACGGCTCGCGTTCGGGTGACCAATACCGGTGGTTACGCCGGCGAGGAAGTCGTGCAATTGTATATCGGCGATCCCGTGGCCAGCATCTCGCGTCCGGTGAAGGAACTGAAGAATTTCCGGAAAATCAGCCTCGAGCCGGGCGAAAGCCGGGAAGTGGCTTTTTCCATCACGCCCGAAGCGTTGAAATTTTACGACAGCCGGCTGGCCTACGATTGGGAACCGGGCGATTTCCATATCTATATAGGCGGAAATTCCAGGGATGTGCAGCGGGCTGTCGTACGTTGGGAAAAATAGCCGGAGCGGAGCGTTTTGCGGGTTCCCGGTGTCGCTTTTTATCTCAAAAAAAATACAATAAGGGTGCGGCGCGGAAAACGGATGCTTAGGAAAATCCGATTTCATCGGCATGTAATTCAAATTTCACCGGCATGAAATTCCGATCGGATGCCGGTGAAATTCCTGAAAAATATAAATATCTGATTGTCAACATATTGAAGTAATACGTTCTTTTTATGAAAAAAATACAAGAACTCGCCGTCCTGGCAACCGGTCTGGCGCTGGCGGCTACCCTGGGCGGTTGCCGGCCTTCGGCCCCGGAAAGTTGGAAAAGTTTCAGCGGCGATGCCGCTATCGAACGTCGCGTCGACTCGGTATTCTCCCTGATGACGTTGGAAGAAAAAATCGGCCAGATGGCTCAGTATTCCTGCAACTGGGATATTACCGGGCCGGTAATGACCGACGATTTCGAACCCTTGCTCCGGCAAGGACTAGTGGGAAGCGTTTTCAATGCCTACACGGTCGACGGCGTACGCCGACTACAGGAGAAGGCTCTTGCGGAAAGCCGCCTGAAAATTCCTCTCTTATTCGGCTACGATGTGGTGCACGGATTCCGTACTATTTTTCCCATACCGCTGGCCGAATCCTGCTCGTGGGATCTGGCCAGGATGCAAAAAAGCGCTGCCGTCGCGGCGGAAGAGGCTGGCGCGGAAGGGATTCACTGGACCTTTGCCCCGATGGTGGATATTACGCGCGATGCGCGTTGGGGCCGGGTGATGGAAGGTGCCGGGGAAGATCCTTACTTGGGCAGCCGGATCGCCGAAGCGCGGGTTGTAGGTTTTCAGGGCGGCCGCGACTGGCGGTCGCTGCGCGAGGTGAACACCTTGCTGGCTTGTTGCAAGCATTTCGCCGCTTACGGCGCGTCGGAAGCGGGGCGCGATTATAATCCGGCGGAACTATCGGAAAATACGCTCCGGAATGATTATTTGCCTCCTTACCGCGCTGCCAAGGAAGCGGGGGCGGCTACGTTTATGGCTTCGTTTAATGAGATAAACGGCGTGCCGAGTACCGGCAATCGCTGGTTGATGACCGATTTGCTACGCGGCGAGTGGGGTTTCCGGGGCTTTGTTGTAACCGATTATACGGGCATTAACGAAATGGTGGCTCACGGCGTGGCGGAAGATGAAAAAGCGGCAGGATGCCTGGCTGCCGATGCCGGCATCGATATGGATATGACGGGCGCGGTTTTTTCCAAATATCTGTTGGAAGCGGTGCAGGAGGGGAAAGTGGCCGAAGAGACGATCGACCGGGCGGTATGCCGTATATTGGAAATGAAATTTTTGCTGGGGCTGTTCGACGATCCTTACCGGTATCTCGACAATGAGCGGGAGAGGCAGACGATCGGCAAACCGGCCTTTTTGCAGGAAGCCCGCGAATCGGCGGCCCGTGCGATCGTTTTGTTGAAAAACGAGGGCGGTTTCTTTCCCATTGCCAAGGATAAACCGCTTACGGTGGCTTTGATCGGGCCGATGGCGAAAGATAAGATCAACCAGAACGGGGAATGGGCCGGAAAGGGCGACCGGGAGAAGAGCGTTTCTCTTTTCGAAGGCTTGACGCAGAAGTATGCCGGGGGACCGGTGCGTTTTGTGTACGCTCCGGGCTGCGATCTGACTACGGATAACCGGGCCGGATTTGCCGAAGCGCTCCGGGTTGCCCGCGGCGCCGACGTGGTGTTGGCGGCTATGGGGGAAGATTTCAACTGGAGCGGGGAAGCGGCTTGTCGTACCGATATACGGCTGCCGGGTGCTCAGAGAGCGTTGTTGAAGGCTTTGAAAGAAACGGGCAAGCCGCTCGGATTGATTCTGATGAACGGCCGTCCGCTGGATTTGTCGTGGGAAGACGCCGAGGTAGACGCGATTCTGGAGGCTTGGTATCTGGGCACGATGGCCGGGCACGGAATGGCGGATGTCATCAGCGGCGACTATAATCCGTCTGCTCGACTGACGATGTCGTTTCCCCGGAATGTGGGACAGTTGCCGATTTATTATAATCATAAAAATACCGGCCGTCCGCTACCGCCGGAAGCCCCGCAGACCGATTACAAATCGAAATATCTCGATGCTCCCAACTCGCCGCTTTATCCTTTCGGCTACGGGTTGAGCTATACCACGTTCAGTCTCGGCGGGGTGAAGGTGGACAAAACGACGATCCGCCGCGGGGAATCGCTGACGGTGAGCGCGGAAGTGACCAATACGGGCACGATCGACGGGGAAACGGTGGTGCAACTTTATGTCCGCGATTTGGTAGGTAGCGTCACGCGTCCGGTAAAGGAACTGAAAGGGTTCGAAAAAGTGATGCTCCGGGCAGGCGAAAAAAAGACGCTGACCTTTACCCTCGATGAGGCGGCTCTGGCCTTTTACGGCCTCGACGGAGAGGAAAAGGCGGAGCCGGGCGATTTCCGGCTGTGGGTAGGCTTCGATTCGGCCGACGAGAGGCATACGGCTGCTTTTCGTCTGGAATAGGGGGCGTGCTTTTCGGGAAGACAGCTTTTGGGAAACAGCTTGGGGAAGTGAGGCTGTTTTTCCTGAGTATACGTCATATGGGTCCGGCCCGGCCGGATATTTCCCTTTTTGTTCCGGAGAATGTGTATATTTCGGACGCTTTCCGGCAACCTCTGTTGGCTTCAAATTATTTATTCACGGTTTTAAATTCTCTGTCATCTATGAAGATTTTTTGGAAAACGGCAATTGCTCTCGGGTTGGTCGGCGGCTTTTTACCGTCGGCCTCCGCACAGTCGATGCAAGCAAGTACTTATTGTAATCCGCTGAATCTGGATTATACGTATATGATTTATAATTCGTCCGATAATCTTTCCTATCGCTCCGGAGCCGATCCGGCAGTGGTGGAGTTTCGGGGCGAATACTATATGTTCGTCACTCGTTCGCACGGCTACTGGCATTCGGCTGATTTATTGAATTGGCGTTTTATCACCCCGGGACGCAATTGGTATCCGCAGGGATGCAACGCGCCGGCGGCACATAACTACAAGGATTCGGTCTTGTATGTAGCGGGCGATCCGTCGGGCTCGATGAGCGTATTGTATACTGATGATCCCAAGTCGGGCAACTGGCAGGCTACGCCGGCCATCCTGCACGATCTGCAAGATCCTGCCCTTTTTATCGACGACGACGATCAGGCTTATATGTTTTGGGGTTCGTCTAATACCTATCCTGTGCGGGGTAAAAAGCTGAATCGCAGCGACCGCTTCCGGGCGGACGGGGAAACGGTAGCATTGTTCGGGCTTGATATGGCGGCGCATGGATGGGAACGGTTCGGCGAAAATCATGCCGATACCGTATTGGGCGGCTATATAGAAGGGCCGTGGATGACGAAGCATAACGGGAAGTATTATCTGCAATATGCTGCTCCGGGTACTGAATTTAACGTGTATGCCGACGGGGTGTATACGGCCGATTCGCCGCTCGGCCCTTATACGTATGCGCCTAATAATCCGGTTTGTTATAAACCGGGCGGATTTATGAACGGGGCCGGTCACGGCAGTACGGTGGCGGGGCCGGGCGGAGCCTTCTGGCATTTTGCGTCGATGTCGCTTTCGGCAACCGTCAACTGGGAACGTCGCTTGTGCATGTATCCTACTTTTTTTGATGCGGAAGGGCTGATGTATAGCGATACGCGTTTCGGCGATTACCCGCATTATGCACCCGCCGCTCCGGGAAGGAGGGGCGATTTTACGGGTTGGATGTTGTTGTCGTACCGTAAACCGGCTACGGCTTCTTCCGCCTCGGAGGGGTACCCGGCTTCGGCGGCTGTCGACGAACAATGCAAGACGTTCTGGATGGCCTCTACCAACGGGGCCGGCGAATGGCTACAGATCGACTTGGGCGCGCCGGCTACGGTATATGCGGTACAGGTAAATTATCATGATTACCAATCGAACCTGTACGGGCGGATTCCGGGTTTGCGCCATCGTTACCGGGTGGAAGGCTCGGCCGACGGGGAAAACTGGGTGCGTCTGGTCGATCGGGAGAACAGTTATAGGGATACGCCCAACGATTATGTGGAGGTGGAGCGGCCCCGGCGGGTACGGTATGTCCGATACGTAAACGGAGAGGTGCCTACGCCTTATCTGGCGATTTCGGGTTTGCGTATTTTCGGCAAGGGAGAAGGGCGGAAACCTGCGGCGGTGAAGCATTTCAGGGTAGACCGTTGCGACGATAGACGGGACGCGTTGATTTCGTGGGCTCCGGGGAAAGATTGCCGGGGATATAATATCCGCTGGGGAATTGCGCCTGATAAATTGTATCATTCATGGCTGGTATATGATAAGAATGAGCTTTTGCTGAAAAGCCTTACCCGCGATCAGTCGTATTATTTCGCTATCGAGGCGTTTAACGAAAACGGAGTATCCGAACTAAGCGGCATCGTCGACGTGAAGTAGACGGAAGACGTTTTTCTATTACTCATAATCCGGCCTTTGTACCGGTATCTTAGCGATTCCCGGGAAGAACGGCTAAAGGTGTCGATACAAAGGCCGGTTATCTGACAGATGTTTATAGCTTGTGGATTTCTGCCGGTGCAAGGCCGGTGGTCTGAGAGATAAGGCCGGTATCCAAACCGAGCTTTTTCATGTTGGCCGCAATTTCGCGTTGCTTTTTGGTCTCTCCTTCTGCCAGGCCTTCTGCCAACCCTTCCAATCTGCCCTCCATCCTGCCTTCCATGCGTCCCTCCAACTTAGCCCCGTCTAATACATCATTCTGTATCATAATGGCGCTCAGGTGCTCGTCGTAAGCATGACGTTCTTCGTCCGACATATTATAATAACGAAGTTTCTCGCGGGCTTCGCCTAGTCCGGGAGCGGTCGTATCGGGGCGGATGGTGCCTGTTTTCAGGTACTCGATCCATTCTTCCAGAGGAGTTACGGCTATCTGATTGAATTCGTTTACACGAATCAGGTAATATTCCGGAAAAACTTCGGCCGGAAGCTTATGTACCAACGCATCTTTTTCTTTGGTCGTTACTTCCAGCCGGTCGCCGGTATGAACTCCGGTAAATATACTTTGCCCATGATACAGGTAGTCGTTTCCTTTCCCTATATCGAAATAAAGAATGCTGACGGAATATATTTTCTTCACTTCGTGGTAACGTTCGCCCAACGAGATATGCTCGGTAATCGCCTTGGCTACCCCGTATAAAATACGCTCCAGGTAATACAACTCGCGGGTATTCTGCACTTCCACGATAATGATTTCACCCTTGCTGTTTTTAGCTTTGATATCTACCCGATTGAATTTATCGTCGATCGTTTGCTGATTGCTTTCGCTTTCGAGCAATTCGATAATTTCGACCTTCTCGCCCAGAAGCACCGAAAGAAAACCTTCCAGTACGCCGAAATTGGCTTTTTGCCGGAGCAAACGTTTGATGGCCCAATCGAACCGAATGTAATTATCTTTCATATTCACTTTTCATATTTAAGGTAAGACAATCTGACTTATTTCTATACAACCACTTGCCGGCCGCACATAGGCTGCCCCCGGCTAAAAAGCGTAAAGCAAAGATAAATATAATTTTCGTCATTTTCAAACCTTTACGTTCCCATTGTCAAAAATACTCTTAGCTTATAGACCGGGCCGATTTCCTCCCCGGTTTTTCATGCAAGCAGGTCTTCTTCCGCTATCCCCCTCTGCCCGTCCGTCCGGCAAAGAACTAATGAAATTGAATCATAAAATCCACTAAGCTTTGTCCTTCCGGCAAATTGAGTTTTTTGCGCAGCCGATACCGCGCCGCCTCCACCCCCCGGATAGTCAGATTCTGCATCCGCGCCATATCCTTGGTAGGCATATTCAGCCTGAGAAGGGCGCAAAGCCGTAAGTCGCCCGGCGTCAGTTCCGGATACTTTTCCTTTAGTGTACGGAAAAAACGTTCGTGAATCCGGTCGAAATTCGATTGAAAGACCGCCCATTCATCCTCTGCCGTACGGTTTTCATCGATCATCCGGAGTAACTTCTCGAAAAAGCGTTTGGTATAACTTCCCGTAAGCTGCTGAGCCAGAATTTCTTTTTTCAATCCTTCCAGGAAATCGTTATGGGTGATAACCGCCAGTGTGGCGCTGGCCAGCTCTTTGCTCTTATAATTCAGTTCCGTTTCCAGCTTCTCGTTTTTAAGCTTGGTAATCAATTGCTCTTGCGCCTGAAGTTGTTCTTCCTGCCGTTTCTTCTGCTCTTGGGCCGCTCGTTTTTCACGCGCCATTTCCCATGCCGCGTAGCTGCGGGCCAGCGCCACCAGCAAAACAAGCAATAAAGCGACGTATGCCATAAAGGCCCATCTCGACAAATAAAAAGGAGGCTTCACCTGAAAAGGATAAGCCATCGAAGCCATCGGGCGGCCCGTATCGTCTTTCACCTGGGCGTGCATAACAAACCGGCCGGCCGGCAAATTGGAATAGGTACGGATAAAATCCGGGCTACCTTCCGTCCATTCCTCTTCGAATCCTTCCAGCTTGTAAAAAATACGGAATCGCCGGCCGCTATATTCCGGATAAACGAAAGCAAACGAAAGGGTATTGTAGGCAAAATCCAATGTCGCAAGGCCGTCGCGGCTTGCCGCATGGCCTTCGTACGTTTCATTTCCCGCCCCCCGGTCTTCCCATGCGGCGGCAGGGTCGGAGGGAAGCTGCATTGACAAGCGGTCGTGGCGGTTATAGGCCGTCAACGAAGCCAGCGAAAGCGGAATGGCGGCCGTATCCGTTGCGGTTTTCCGGGGTATATAGCGCGCAATTCCCCCGCTCAGGCAAAAATAAGAAGTACCGTCGGGAGCGATATAAATATTTCCCCGATCTTCGATAGCCGGGTTGTCGAAAAGCGTAAACGGAATGCGTTTTTGCACCACGAAGCGTCCGTCTTCATAGGCTGCCAGCACATATTCCGTATTGCGGATAAACCAATATAAATCGTTGTTCAGCGGTACGATCCGATAGGTGTCGCTCAGTTGGGGATAATCCTGATTCAATACCTTGTAAGGCACGATGCGATGCGACAAATCCTCGTAGGTATAAAACTTCCGGCCGTCGGTCATCACGATCCTGCCCCTTAGCTTCATCACATTGATTCTGCCTTCGCTTTGCGCCTGGTCGAGCTTGCCGATATATTCCTGCTCTTTTACCTGCTGCAAGGTTTCGTCCAGCCGTAGGCGGTAGACGCCTTTGAACATATGGCTGGCCCAGATGTTTCCCGCCGGATCTACTTCGAACGACTTGATTAAGTTATTGAAGCCTTCCACATTATGGCTGAAGTTCCAGGTGCCGCCCCCGTCGCGGGTGAAAATACTCAGCGTCGTATACGACGCCTGCAACAATACTTCTTTGCCGTGCAGAAGGCATTTGCGCAGAGTCGTCCCCCCGCCGTCGGGGCCAGGTATGCGTCGGGCTGTTTCGCCTTCGATCAGCAGCGTTCCTTTGTTATAGCCGGCTATCAATTGCCTATCGGCTTTAGCCAGATACCAGGTCTGCTCGTGAGCTCCCGGCAGAAGCCGGGGCAAGCGGCCGCCGGATAACAGATAGACGCCCTGGTTGGTAGCCAGGTAAACCGATTCTTTTTCGATTGCCATATCATATACCATGCCGATCTGTACATCGGAAGGTTGGTAAAAATAAAGCGGTGAGTTTACTTCGATTTCGGCCACGCCGTTATCCAGAGCTACCCACAAGTTGCCGGCATGGTCGGAGGCAAGCCCGAGCACTGTATTATTTATCAGCCGGTTTTCCCGGTTGATATGCCAGAGGACGTTTCCTTTTTTATCGACAGCCGCCAAGCCGTCGGCAATGGTTCCGACGATATAGCAGGAATCCGGCATCATCACCGTCCGGTTGGCAATACTATTTTTCAGCAAGTCCGAAGCCGGCACTTCCCAGGCTGACACCCCTTCTTCTCCATACACATAAAATCCGCTGGAAGCTGTCGCCAACAATAATTTATCGTCATAGGGCAGGATGCCTACCACGTCGTCGTTGTTCAATTCCTCGCGCCTGGCCAACCGGATAAATTCTTCTCCTTCGGCCCGATACAAGCCGCCTGCTATAAATTGGGCGTATAGTGTATCGTTTACCGTAAAAAAATAAAGCGGGGGAGCGGGAGAGGTGCCTACCCGGACGTTTTCTCCGTCGTAGATAAAGAAAGAAGAAAACGACTGAAAATAAATTTTTCCTTCATAGGCATGGATCGTCCATATTTCATCGTTGGAAAAACGATAATTTTTCACCTGTTCTTTCAAAGAACGATAGATAAGGCGGTTGGCCGCGTCGCGCTCGAAGTAACCGAACTCTTCGAACGAGCCGACATATAGTTTCCCGTCGTCGGCTGCATATACCGAGCGTACGGCAATGTGGTTGGGCAGGGTGTGGAGCGTCCAGCGTACGCCGTCGAATTGAAGCAAGCCGCGGTTGTTGCCGAAATAAAGAATACCCGCCTTGTCTTGCGTCACCGCCCAATTCTGATTGCCGGCTTTATATTCGTTGACCGAATAATTAATCACCTGGGGGAGATAGGAAAGCGGAGCCGCTTTAGCTCCCGGGAAAATCGACCCCAGGAAAAACAACAAACTTAAAAGACGGTTGTCACGTAATTTTCGGCCGCCAAGGGCCAAAAGCTTATAAAAAAGCGTGCATTGCTTTATCATGGTAAAAAAGGTCTACTGAACATGTAGGCGAAGAAGGTGCTTGCCCGGGCGGAACATCCAACCCTTTCTACTTTTGCCCGCGTGCGGTTTCCTCTCGCTTTTTTAAGCAAAGATAGTGCAAACCGAGCGCAGAAGCAAAGCAAGGCTTTGGTTATGCCGAGGTGCGGCCTATCTTCGATTTGATTCTTTGAAACAAAGATAGTGCAAACCAAGCGCAGAAGCAAAGCAAGGCTTTGGTTATGCCGAGGTGCAGCCTATCTTCGTTTTGATTCTTTGAAACAAAGATACGCAATCTTCCTCTATTTTTCTTTGCAGGCTCTGTTAAAGCCGTCAAATTCGGCAGGTTCGCCTCCCCCGCCTATTCTACGGCAAACGATTTTTGTGTATGACCGGCGGTGTGGATGCCGGATTGGAAGGATAGGGAAAACGGCACCCGAAAGCGAAGGAAAAACAGGTTTTGTCAATTGAAAAAAATACAATAAGCCGGATACAAGAAGCATTCAAATAGGGGCTTTTCGTATCCGGCTTATTATCAGATAGATAAGGGCTGTGAAAAAATACACTGCGATGCAATAAAAATTTCATCGGCATGGAATCCGAATTTCACCGGCATCCATTTTTCATTTCTTGCTTATGTAATCCGGATTGTATGCCGATCTATTTTTTTACGGGTAAAAAAAATGACAATAAGCCGGTCAGAAGATTTTTCTTTTTTCACCCTCTTTCCCGGGGGGCAGGCAAGGCAGCGCGCGGGATCGGCGGCGAACTTTTCCCGCGCGTTGACAGGCTGTTTTATTTCAATCCCCGGTTGGCCAGCAGCGGGCCGACTTCCGGTTCGCGGCCCCGGAAATTCTTATACATCTGCATGGCGTCGTCGATGCCGCCGGGCGTTAAAATAGCCGTGCGGAAACGGGAAGCTACTTCCGGCTGGAAAAGGTCGCCGCTTTCTTTATAAGCCTGGAAAGCGTCGCAATCCAATACTTCGGCCCAAATGTAGCTATAATAACCGGCCGTGTATCCGCCGCCCATCGTATGGTTGAAGTAGGTAGTGCGGTACCGGGAAGGAATCTGTTTCAACAACGCCCGGTCGCCCAGCGCTTTGGCTTCGAACTTCGTTACGTTCATATCGGCCGGAATATCGGTCAGCACGTGGTAATCCATATCCAGCAAAGAGGCCGCCAGGTACTCGGCCGTGGCGAATCCTTGTCCGTATTTGCCGCTCTTGTCCAACTTTTCAATCAACTCGGCAGGAATTACTTCGCCCGTCTGGTAATGTTTGGCATATACTTTCAGTACTTCGGGCTCGAATACCCAATGTTCCATTACTTGGGAAGGCAATTCCACAAAATCGCGAGGGACGCCCGACACGCCGTAATAATGCACGTCTTTAAACAGGTTGTGCAAGCCGTGTCCGAACTCGTGAAAAAGGGTGTTCGCTTCGTCGGCGCTCAACAAGGCCGGTTGCCCGGCAGCCGGTTGGCTGAAGTTGGTAACAATGGTTACTACCGGCGCCAGGCGTTTGCCGTCGGCATAGGTCTGCGAGCGGTAGGTGCCGCACCAGGCTCCGCCCCGCTTGCTGGCCCGCGGGAAAAAGTCCATATACAATAGCCCCAAGTGGGTACCGTCTTTATCCTTGCATTCGAACGCTTGCGCGTCGGGATGAGGCAAGGGAAGGTTGTGAACGGGCGTAAATGTAATGCCGTAGAGTTGGTTGGCTACATAGAATGCGCCGTCGCGTACGTTATCGAGTTTCAGGTAGGGACGTACCTGGTTTTCATCCAGATCGAATTTCGCCTTTTTAGCTTTTTCGAAGTAATAGCGCCAGTCCCAGCCTTCGGCTTCGAACGTTCCGCCCTCTTTTTTGATTTCGGCCTGTATATCGGCCAGTTCTTCGCGGGCTTTAGCCAAAGTGGGCGTCCAGAGCTGGTCGAGCAACTGATAGACCTTCTCCGGAGTTTTCGCCATCCGGTCTTCCAGCACGAAAGCAGCGTAATTGTCGTACCCCATCAGCCTGGCTTTTGCCTGGCGGGCTACCAACAATTTTTTTACTACTTCTTTGTTGTCGGCTTCGTTGTCGTTATTGCCGCGGTTGATGTATCCGTTGAATATTTTTTCGCGCAAAGCCCGGTTGTCGGCGTATTGGAGGAAGGGCATTACGCTCGGATTGTGTAAGGTAAATACCCATTTCCCTTCCAGGCCGTCGGCTTTGGCGGCTTCGGCCGCATTGGCGATCAGGCTGGCCGGCAAGCCCGACAAATCGGCTTCGTTGTCGATAACCAAACGGAAGGCGTTGGTTTCTTTCAACATGTTTTGGCCGAAGGTGAGTTGAAGCATGGCGATTTCGCTGTTCAACTGGCGCAAGGTTTCCTGTTTGTCGGCCGGCAGGTTGGCGCCGCCGCGAACAAAGTCTTTGTAAGTTTCTTCCAACAGTTTGGCTTGCTCTTTGTTCAAATTCAGCGTTCCTTGGTTGTCGTACACGGTTTTCACGCGGGCGAACAGGGCGGGATTCAGCATGATGTCGTCCTGATGCCTGGAGAACAGGGGCGACATTTCCCGGCTGAGGGCTTGCATTTCGTCGTTGGTATTTACGCTGTTCTGGCCGCCGAAGACGGTGCGGACACGACGCAGTAATTCGCCGCTTTGGTCTAAAGCCGCTATCGTGTTTTCGAAAGTGGGCGCTTCCGGGTTATTCACGATAGCTTCCACTTCCTTGGCTTGTTCTTCCATTCCTTTCAATAGAGCAGGCTTGTAATGCGCTATTTCGATCTGATCGAAAGGAGGTACTCCGAAGGGAGTGGCGTATTCCGTAAAGAAGGGGTTGGATACGGAAGGATCGCCGCTGCCGTTTTTCTGCGGAGCGTTGCAGGCTGCGAGCACGACTGCCAGGCCGGCAGTCATCAGAATGTTCTTCATAGACGTTTGTTTATACGATTAGTTGCACTATCTTCGTTTTGATTCTTTGAAACAAAGATGATACAAAGATACGAAAGACTCCGTTTATCTTGCGAATCTGCGAGATAAAAAAGCAATATCTTAACTTGCAATGAAGTAAGATGCTTTGCATGATGCTTTACTCCCACCGGTATACCGGCAATTCCGCGTCCGTGGAGGCGGGAGTCACCCCGAAAGCGACAAAGCCGTTGGCCGACTCGGGCTCCAACAAGGTGACGGCGAAATTAGCCCCTCGTTGCGCCAGGTCGACGCGATAGCTCCCGGCCGGAAATGTGCGCGTCACTTCTTCGAGCGCGGTCTCTGCTTGCGCCGGACGAATCTTTTCCCATACCTGGGAACTTTGCTTGTAAGAAGTGACAAGATACCGGCTTACTTTTAGCGTCAGGGGCCGGTGGATCCGCTCTACTTCCACTCCCAGCGTGCGCAAATTCTCGACCTCCCGCAGGCAGGTATCAGCCAGAAAGTAAGCGGCGGGCCGCCGCCGTACCAGCACTGGAACAGATTGAAGAGCATCTTTCACGGGCAGTTCGGCCGTGAACAGTTCGTTTTTGGCCAGATCGACAAAGCGGACAGGATAAGTAACCGTAGCAGCCTCCGAACTGACTACCGCCGGATGCTCTCTCCCTATGGTTTCCTGCACCGCCAGAGCTATGCCTTGCTTTATCTCCTCTTGATGTTCCGCGGCCGTGCGCAGGAAACTCCGGGCTACCCGGAAACCCACATCGGTGCGACGAGCGAACGAAACGTTTCCCAGCCCGATGCCCCGAATTTCTAAAAACATCGCGACGGCATTCGACAGAGCGAAAGAGGTGGAACTCGATTGCGGGCTTTTGGCCCCTTTTAATAGCGTAAGTTTGCCCTCTTTTACCTCCGGTGTAAAATAAAAGCTGGAAGTATATCCGGCCGTCGAAAGCGCTTTCTCCGCTTCGGGCTGAAACAGGCCGGTCGTCAGCTTGCGCAGGCAAAGAGGTACGTTAGGGTGTCCGGTAGGCAAAAAAAGCGCGTCGGCATAGGTGGCGGCGCCTTCGGCCCGTAAAAGGGAAAATTCGTTGCGGATAGGACGGAATTCGTGGATGTCTAACGCCAGATCGGGTTGCCAGGCGGTAAAAGCTTGTTTTAATTTTACGCTTACCGGATCGGCCAGTTTCGTCTGGTCGCGATTCAGATCGATACCGCCGGCGGAAAGGCGGCGTTGCAAAGCGTAGCCGTCCGGGTTGGCTACCGGTATCAGGGCGACTTCCAGCTTACTCAACCGCTTCTTCCCTTCTTCGCTTTCCAGCAAGTAGGTCGCCAACCGGCAGACGGCTTCCGTACCCGCGGGTTCATTGCCGTGCAAGCCGCCCTGAATCCAGGCTTTCAAACGGCCGGGCGACCGTCCGGGTTCGTTTTCTTGCAAATACAAAACCGGGATTTTCCGGCCGCCGGGCGTCGTGCCCAGCGTTTCCAACCGCGCTTGCCGGGGATGGGCGGCTGCCAGCCGTTCTAAAAACAGGTAGATTTCCGAAAAAGAGGCCAAGCCTTCGCCGGTTTCTTTTCCAAGGGTAGGCGTATCGAATGTGCCGGTAACATCCGGATAAAAACGTTCCGTTACGGCGCGAGGCTGAACCGACGGCCGGATATTCCATAGTTCCGGATTTCCCAAGACCACTTCCTGAGCGGTCTGTTGCAAATAAAGGGCCGTCGCGCTATCCAGGCCGGCCGTATAGTCCGACCGGTAAGGCGTACCGTAGAAAAGAGTGTAAAATACATTCGCGCCCAGGTAAGAACCGGCCAGCGAAGGATGGCTTTTATCGGGTTGGTAAAGGTCAAGGTCGGGGCGTTCTGTCCGAACGCGTTTCCAGGCTACGCCTACGGGAGCGCACCAGGCGTCGTTGGCATACGTCATTTCCAGGTAACTTTCCCGGAGCCGGGCCTGCATGCCTTCGTACGTGCAAACAGCCGGATTTTCTCGGCAACGCTCCGCATCGCCGTCCCGCCGTCCCCAAGTCATGTAAAAAACGGTGCGGGCCTCGGGGTTGAAAAGCCGTCTGAGGCTGTCGAGCGAGCGGGCTGCCGGATACACGTGGCGGTTTACCTGAGCCGGCTGTCCGGCCGGGGCCCGGCTTTGTTCCTGCATCACTACGAAATTCCAGCCTCCCGAGCGCATGGCGTCTGCCACTTCCGGGTTTTTCAGATGTCTTTCCAACGTGCATCCTCCCGGGGCGATCATGGTATACTGAAAGGAACGGCCTTCCGATTCGGCCAGGCGGCGTACCAGTTCGGGAAGATTATTCACATGGGTATAGCTGTTGCCGATAAACAATACGCGCATCGTATCGCCACGCGAAAAAGGCCGGGCTGCCTGCCCTGGCCGCCTTGCAACAGATAGCGAGAGAGAGAGGATTTCTCCGCTTGTCGAAGTTTCCCCCGTTTCCGCGCAAGAACCGGGTTTCTCCATAGGGAGGGATTCCAGGCTTCGGAAAGTCTCCTGAATGGTGGGAAAAGAAATGCCTTTCCCCGCATCCCCGGCCGGATTACCTGCGTTTAGAATGCTCGGGCAAAGACTTCCCAAGCATATACTTCCCAGGTACAACCGGCGAATAAAAGTAGTGATTCTCATAACTCGTATCTCCCTTTTTTCACGATTTGCCCCTCTTTCATCACGCAGCAGCCGCGTGCATAGACATCTGTCAGATTGAGAGCTTCGTCCATAAAACAAAAATCGGCATCGTAACCCGGAGCAATCCGGCCTTTGCCCGGCAAATTCATCGTGCGCGCCGGATTAGAGGTGATCAGGCAGAGAGCCTGTGCCAGCGGCAACTGCCCTTCCCGTACCAGGGCTGCCATCTCTTGCCGGTTCAGGTGCAAGGGGGCCGGCATATAAGTAACACGCCCGGTCTGCGGATCGGTTTTCCTTACGCCCCCGCGGCCGTCGCTCGAAAAAGTCATGCTGCCAAGCGGCACGCCTGCTTCCAAGGCCCGAAGCACGCAACGGTGGGGCGCATCGAATCGGGTTCCTCCCGTGGAGAGATCGATCGTTCCCCCCAGCCGGGCGAAAGCCAGCCCTTGTTCGAAGAGGGCTTCCGTACGAATCATGTGAGTAGGCGAAAGATAGGGCACCAAGCTGGGATATTGCCCGGCGATTTCCAGCAAAGCGGCAATCCCTTCCGGCAGATTCCCCAGGTGAATATGCAGCACGCCCCCTTTGCCGGACGTAAAACCGCCCAGCCGGACCTGATTTACCAACCGCAGAATATCCTGTTTGTCCGGAAAAGACGATCTATCGTCGCTCAGTGCCAGTTTGCAGCCGATTACCTTGTCGATAAAAATCAGGTCTTCGGCCACGCTGCCCGTCAGGGTTTTTTCCGGCAGCCCGTAATAACCGGTCAGCATATAAGCCGTCAACCCCTCCATCTCCAATGCCTTTGTCTTGGCATATAAGGTAGTCAGTTCTTTCACAAAGCCGTCGGTACCCAGCAAGCCGACCACGGTCGTGGTGCCGGCTGCTGCCAGTTCGCTCATGCTTACCTCGGGTACCAGCGAAGCGTATCCCTGCTGGCCCCCTCCGCCGGTAATGTGCACATGCAGATCGATAAATCCGGGCGTCACGATTTTTCCCCCGGCATCGATTGTCTCCGTTTCTACCCCGACCGGCTCCAGCCGGTCTTTGATTTCCAGAATGCGGCCGGCCGCAATCAGCATATCTTTCATCCCCTGTTTCTCGGGGGCATATAGCCGGGCATTTTTTATAAGAGTTAGCATAGGTTCCACAAATTTAGAAGGTTAGAAAATGATAAATCATTAAAAACGATACACTGCCCACGAGCGGCAACGTATTTCGTTTGGCCAATTCGATGGGAGATACTCCCGCCACGCCGGCAATGGCCACGATAACGCCGGCAATGGGCGAAGCGGCCCGGCCCATACTGGCTGCCAGTTGCATAGGCAGTATCATGGCATGGGCCGGCAGTCCCAGTTGGGCGGCAATGCCGGGCAGCAGAGGGCCAAACGAGAAGAAGGCCGCGTTTCCGCTACCCATCAGCATGGCGGCTCCGAAGATGATGCTCGTGATTACGGCCGAAATTCCTACGCCCGAAAGCCCCAGATGCGTCGTTACCCCGACCAGCGAATCGATAAAACCAAGGCTGATCAAACCTTTCGAAAATACTTCGGCCGCCACGATCAGGCTGACCACGCTGGTGAATACGTTCCCCATCCCTTTCCAGAAACTGGCCATGGCCTCGAACATGCGCCGGAGGCTCCGGTAATAAATTCCGGCAAACAGCATCGAGATAAAGAGGGAAAATAACATGGCGGTGGTGGTATTCAGGCTTATCGGCGGATCGAATAATCCTACATACGGGGAAAAAAAGATCAGGATAAGCAGGGGTAGCAACGGCAATAGGGCGAAAATCAGCGGAACTTCCACCTTGAACGAAGACGGCGCGGGTTGCGTGGGCGTATCGTTTCTACCTGTTGCCAGGGCGTCCGTTTTTTCCGTTATGGCAGCCGGCTGTGTTTGCCAGGCCGGCTGCGGTCGTAGCGGCAGCTCTCCGCCGGCCGGCGCTGGTTCCTGCCGGCCGACGTGTTTCTGTTGTTCTTTCCGGTCGAAATAGCGATTGTTAAAATAAAAGAGCAGCATCACCACGGCCGTGGTGGGCAAAACCAGGGGAAGTTGATGCCTGATAAAATAGAAAACATTCGTCTCTCCGATCAGTTCGGCAGCCAGTGCCGTGTTGGCCGATCCGGGGCCTTGGTCGAAGAGGGTGGCAGCCGCAATGACCGAGAGAGCCGTGAGACGGCTCACGCCCAGGTTTACCAACACCGGATAAACGGAAGCCACCAGCAACAGCCCCAGGCCGGCCGCCGAGGGGGTGGTAATAAACAACAACTGCCCGATCGGAATCGTGGCGGTAGCGGCCAGGTAAGGGTACCGGCGGAAAACGGACAGCGGTTTCATGGAAACGTATACCAGCGCATGGGTAGCCTGGATATGATTCATAAACGCCACGTAGCCGCCGATAGCCATAATCATCAGCCCGGCCCGCGAAAGGTTGGAGAGGAAGGTTTCTTCCACCGCTTTGAATAAGTCGAACACCGGCCGTCCGGTGGGGGCGGCTAGCTCCAGGCGGCTTGTGCCCAGCAGGAGCGCCACGGCCAGCATGGTGACTCCCGAAACGATGAGTATACCCGGAGGATTGAATTTCCGGTAAAGAAACCAGGCGGTTACGGCAATGAATGCCAAAGACAACAGAGAGGCTGAAGTTACCATGATAAAGAGGTGTAAAAGATTAATATCCCGGATTCTGGGCCACTACCTTATCCGTATTCGCGTCGATAAATACCTTGGGGATGGGGAAAAGCACCGGGGTATCGTAATCGCCCATTCCGCGTACTTGCCGTCCGCAGATTTCATTCAATTCCCGGACGCGGCGTTTGAAATAATTATTCACGTCCCGTTCATCTCCCCCGTTTTCCTGGCTCAGGCGTACCAAGGTATGGCGGCGTTGTTCTTCGGAAATCAACTCCCGGCTGCGTTCGTCCAGAATCAAATCCAAGCCCAGCCGGTCGAGGTCGCTTTTGGCGAGTGCGACGGCATGCGAGCGGACACGTATTTTATTAATCCAGTCGATGGCCCGCGCGTCTCCCAGCTTATACAAGGCTTCGGCATACAATAAATAGGTTTCCGCCAGCCGGACATACGGCACGTCGTTGTAAGCCGGGTCGGCATCGCCGCCCGCGGCTACCGTCTGCACATAATCCCATTTCCGGGTAGAGGGCCAGCGGTAGTTTTGGATGGTCGTCTTGTTGTCGTCGAGCATGGCGGGCGTCACGGTGGTGTCGATCACGCTTTTGCCGTCTTTGAGGTATTCCACGATTTCGCCCGCGGCATTTTTCTCGTAGATAGTCCATACCAGCGCATGGCCCGAACAACGGTCGTCGACCTTGCCTTGGTTTTTGTAATCATACAATCGCAACGCCCCGAGCGAAATATTCGCTCGACCTGCGCCTTTGCCCCCGTTTACCAACCAAAGCATTTTTACGTTGTTGATGGTTTTGTCCGCTACTTCGGGGGCCTTCTTATTGCTCTTTTTGATTTCCGCGTCGTTGGAATAATAATTTTTCCACGAGCTTTTCATATACAAATCGGCCGTGCCGTAAGCTGAGTTTTCCGGCTCGGTATTGAGAAAGGCCAGAATTACCTCGCGGTTGCCCTGGCTGTACAAAGGCGAGCGGAAGAGATCGATAAAGGCGTTTCCCGGCTGGGAGGCGTTACTGCCGAAACGCTCGGTCATCAGTGCATACTCGTTCCCGGTCGCCAAGGGGCGCAATATTTCTTCGGCTTTCTCCGGCTGCCCTATGGCCAGGTAAAGTTCGCCCAGATAATGCCGGGCCAGCGCTCCCGATACTTCGGCATTGCTGGTTTCCCGCATCGGCAGCTTTTCGATGGCATACAACCAGTCGGCTTCCATTACTTCGCGTATCCGGGCTACGGGAGTACGTTCCCAGTCGGTACGGTAGTTCATGCCGGTAATTTCTTCGGTGCTCAACGGCACGTCTCCCCACGAATAAGTCAGGTGGCGATAAGCCCAGGCGCGGATCAGGCGCGCTTTGGCTACGATCGTCTCTTTATTCTTCCGGTTGCCGGCTTCGTCGCTTCCTCCCCAATCGATGCCGCTGCGCTCGGCCCGGGTAATCACCACGTTGGCGGTATTCACCACCTTATACAACCATTCGAAGGTGACGAGCATACATTCCATGTCGGTCTGTTGGATATACTTGGGATAATAAAGGAATTTGAAGTTGGAATGCGTATTGTTCGACCAGGCATTGTCGACACCGCAGGCCCACATCAAATTCCATACCAGCGGCATCGACGAGAAGCCCCCTCCGATATTGCCCGTACGCAGGTATTCCGACCGCATCAGCCCCCGCAAGCCGTCGAGGATCGACTCGAACCCGGCTTTGTCGACCAGCAGATTGGAGGTATAAATTTCGTCCCGGGGATTTTCTTTCAAAAAGTTGTCTTCATTGCAACCGCCCGCCAGGAAAAGAGTGGCGGCCAGCAGATATACGATTGATTTTTTCATCTTCATACGTCTTTATTATATACAGAATTATATACGGATTACA
Source organism: Tannerellaceae bacterium (assembly GCA_048465615.1). Taxonomy (GTDB): domain Bacteria; phylum Bacteroidota; class Bacteroidia; order Bacteroidales; family Tannerellaceae; genus Parabacteroides. Next base: position 79,160 of record DBFWLD010000005.1, on the reverse strand, counting down.
AAGCAAATCTCAGTCCTAGCACAAACGAGCGCGTATTCGGCGTAGCCCGCTGCCGGGCGGCCGAGCTGATAAATTCGGGGTCGAGCCCCGACCAACTCGTCCAGGTAGCCAGGTTTTTAATATTCAGATATACTTCCAGCCGTTTGAGCGAAATAGCCCGCGTAGCCGATTCCGGCAAACGATAGGCCAGCGTGACGTCTTGCAAACGAAGGAAATGCGCTTTTTCGTAAAAGCCGGCTTTCAGCGGATTTACCGATCCGTTCAGATCGTTCTTGGGATAAGTATTGATCGGATTTTCGGGCGTCCAGTAGGTTTTCTGAAGCTGGTTCTGCCGCCAGGAAAGGTCGCCTACGTCGAGCAGGTAGTTGCGTGCCGTAATGCCGTAGGAAGAATTCAGAAAGAAACTGAACGTGAAGTCGGCGTAGGAAAAGCGATTGTTCAAGCCGGCCGTAAACTTGGGTATGGTGGAGCCGATGATTTGTTTGTCTTCGGGCGTAATATCGTTTTGCCCGTCGGTATCCACGTATTTCACATTGCCGGGTATCGAATAGCGATAGTCCGGGTTTTGCTGTCCGCCGGGGTTCCCCGCGTCGGCGATCTGCCAGATCCCGTCGATTACATAATCGTAATTTACCTTCACCGGGTGGCCGATAAACCGTTCGGAAGCCAGGTCGTCGGCCGGACGTCCGATTTCGTCGGTCAGCCCTACGCTTACAATCTTGCTCCGATAGTGAGAGATGTTGAAATCGGTGCCCCAGGAAAATTTCTTTGTCCGGATATTCACCGACGAGATCTGAAGCTCGATTCCGTTGTTTTTAGTTTCTCCGATATTTTCGATAATCTTCGATGAACCGTTGACATTGGGAATGGTCTTTTCCAGCAACAAATCGGACGTACGCGACCAATACAAATCGAGCGTGCCGTAAATACGGCCGGCCAGCAAGCTGTAGTCCAGGCCGGTATTCAACGAGCGGGTAGTTTCCCATCCCAACTCGGGCGATTCCATTTTGGAGGGATAAAAACCGAACAGCGGCTTCTTGTCTTCCGTCAGATAGTTGTAGCTGGTCAGGCTCGGCAACGTCACGTAGCCCGATACCGCTTCGTTGCCGTTCATGCCCCAGGAAAGGCGGTATTTCAAGCTGCTTACGACGCGGCTTAACGGCGAGGAGGCAAAAAAGGCTTCATTGGAAATATTCCATCCCAACGCTACCGAGGGAAAAACGCCGAATTTCGATTGTTCCCCGAAGGCGGAATAACCGTCGCGACGGGCCGTGAGAGTAACTAAATACCGGCTGTCGTACGAATAGTTGGCCCGGAACATCTGCGAAATATGATTCACTTTTACATACGTGGCGTCGCCGCCCAATACTCCCGCTTTATCAGGCTGGTAGTACGACATAATATCGTTGGCGAAATCCCGGCCCGTCAGGGTATTCGCTTCCGTCTGCTGGCTCTGGGCCGAATAAAGGGCGGTCAGAAAAAGGCTGTGTTTACCGAACTGCCGGGTGTAATTCAGGATATTTTCGATAATCCATTCCTGCCCGACCGTGCTTTTTACCACCATGATGCCGTTGGCTTGTAGCCCTTCGTAGGTATCGCGTCCCTGGTAGTTCTTATAGTCGGCATGTTCGTACGTGTAGCCCGTATTCAACTTATAGGTAAGACCTTCCAGAAAAGGAAAACGCACGTCGAGCGAATTGTTGGTAATCACCTTGCTGGTAATATCGCTGTTCTTTTCGTTGAGCGAACTGAGCGGGTTTTTGGCAAAAGCCACGCTCGAATCTTCCCAGGCCGAAGTACGGAGGTTGCCCTCGGCATCGTAGGCCTCGGCCAGCGGATTCATTTTATAGGCTCCGCTGAAATCGGCTTTCACCCCGCTTCGGTCGTACCGGCCCAATTGGGTATTGGTGTTGAAGGTGAGCCAGGCATTGAGCTCCTGTTCCAGATTCAACCTCAAGCCGATCCGTTGGAATTTATCGTTTACCGAAATTCCTTTTACATCGGTGTAATTCAGCGAAACGTAATATTTCGTTTTCTCGGCCGAACCGCTGAAAGATACGTTATGCTGATGTTTCAATCCGCCGCGCAACGCCAGATCGAGCCAGTCGGTGGAACGGCCCTCGCGGTGCATCCTTTCTTCGGTGGGAGTAATGGCCCCCATCCAAGGTTCGGGATCTTCCGGGGTAACGGGTAGGATATTGGCGGCTTTCAACGCTTCGGTTTTATACTTCCAGAAAGATTCCCCATCCATCAGTCGGGGAATACGGACGGCCCGGTCGAACGCTACGAATCCGTCGTACGAGAGGGTAGGTTTGCCGCCCGAGCCTTTTTTGGTCGTAATCAAAATCACCCCGTTTGCCCCGCGCGCGCCGTAGATAGCCGCCGAAGAAGCATCTTTCAGAATCTCGATCGACAAGACATCGTTGGAATTGATTTCCGACCAGCTCCCCGAAAAGGGAATCCCGTCGAGAATCATCAGCGGAGCGTTGGAAGCGGTAATGGAATTACTTCCGCGAATGGTGGTCGACAAGCCGGCGCCTTCGGCATCGGAACCTGTCATATTTATATTCAGCCCGGCTACCGTGCCCTGCAAGGCTTGCGCTACGTTCGCCTGAGGCCGCTCCTCCAACGCTTTGGTATTGAAGGAAGCCACCGAGCCGGTGACGTCTGATTTCTTCTGTACGCCATAGCCTACCACCACCACTTCCTCCAGCTTCTGTACATCTTCCCGCAGCGTAATGGTAAGCGGAAGCTTCCCCCCGGCAACAACTTCGAGAGGAAGATAGCCGATATAAGTAACTTGCAGCAGAGCCTGCTCCGGAATTTCGAGCGTGAAATTCCCGTCCAGATCGGTAATCGTTCCGTTGGCAGTTCCTTTCTCTACTACGTTGGCCCCGATAATAGGAATGCCGGCCGGATCGACCACCACGCCGGTAATTTTCTTTTTCGTCTGCATGGAGGCCGGCTTCCGGAGAGCGGCCGGGGCCGCATCGCTCCGGTACAATACGATATGGCGGTCGTCTATTTCATACCGCACATCGCCCCCCGGAAAAAGCTTGCGAAGCAGGGCGGTAATTTCTTCCTCGTTTGCTTGTAGCGAAACCCGCCGGGAAGCGCCGATTTGTTCCAGATTGTAAGTAAAATAAAACTCGCTTTCCCGCTCGATAGCCGAGAGGGCTTCTTCGATGGTGGCATTTTCCAGGCGTAAGGTCAGCCGGGCCGACTGGGAATAACCCGACAGAGCGAAAGCGGGCAAGGTACCCAGAAGGAGAAACAGCAGGATAGCTCTCATAACAAACAGAATTCTTGGAGGCCGCGAAGCTGTTTTTCCAGTCCGCAACGTGTTTTTCAAGGTAAAATTCATATTTTTGTAACTGTTTAGTAAGTAATTAAATGTAAGGTCAAACACAAGCGATTAGTTACTACGACCGGCCGGCGGGTATGGCAGTACCTTGCCGGCTTTTTCGTGGCGTGGCTAATCGACTTATTCCAGGGGCTTTTTCTTCATAGGCATTTATTTTTTAAAGATTCGTATGGTATCGTTATGCAGGCGGTAATCCATCCCGCGGGTTTTCTTCAGCAAATCCAGCACTTGCAGGGCCGATGTGCCGGGGCGGGCGCGGCAATTGAAATATTCGTTGCCCAGCGAAGGGTCGTCGATGCGGATCGCCACGTCGAATTTCCGTTCCAACTCCCGTGCGATGTCGGTCAGGCATTCGCGGCTGAAGACCAGTTCGCCTTGCATCCAGCCCGAGGCCAAGGCCGGATCGGTTTCTTCGATAAGCGTCAGACCGTTCCCGTCGGAATAACGCGCCTCGTCGTTGGGTTTGAGAATGAGTTTTTCTCCCTGGGGAGCCGTTACTTCCACCGCTCCTTCGGCAAGCGTCAGCCGGGAAATTTCGTTTCGGTAAGCTTTTAAATTGAATTTAGTGCCCAATACCTTGATTTCCATCGAAGGCGTATGTACCCGGAAGGGGGAACGCGGATTGTGCGCTACTTCGAAAAAGCCTTCTCCTTCCAGGCTTACCCGGCGGTTGGCAGACGTGAAGGAGGCCGGGTAAGAAAACCGGCTGCCCGCATTCAGCCAGACGCGTGTGCCGTCGCTCAGCGTAAGAGACGCTTTTTCTCCCGCCGGAACTTCTATGCTGTTCATGCCTTCGGGCAGTTCGCGTCGCATCTGGTAAAGGTTAAGACCCAGCAGCGTAAGGAGCAAGACGGCGGCGGCATAACCGGCCAGGCCGGAAAAGAACCTTGTTTTTGACTGGAGAGAAGCCGGCGGCTGAACAGCAGAGGGAGGGAAGGGGGGAGCCGCTTCTCCGGCCGGCACGGTAAAGGAAGGTCGCCGGGTAGCGACAAACCGCCGGTAAGCGGCCCCGATACGTTCTTCCTTCGAAAAATGCAGTTGGTTTTTCATGCTCCACACCCGCTCCATTTCGAAAAGCCAGGTGGCATTAGCCGCGTCGAGCGCGGCCCATTGTTCCACTTCCGCCGTTTCGCAGGGCGTGCAACGATGGGTAAGGAATCGTATAAGTAGTTGTTCGTTCATGCTTGTCTTCCTGTTATTTGGTAATAAGAAGACGAATAAAGAGGAACCGACTACGTGGAGAGAAGGAAAGATTTTTTCAAAAAATGTTTTATAACATGGTTGACGCGGAGAAGAGGGAAGTCTCTTTTCTTCTTGTCGGCCGGACTGCCTCTATTGTTTTTCTCTCTCCCTGCCGAGCCGGAGAGTTAAAGGCTATATCCCGAGTATTTTTTGTGGTTGAAATAGTATTCCAGATCTTGCCAGGTGCTGATAATCCGTCCGTGCAGGTTCCACCACCAGATCGTAAGCGTGCAAGGTTCGCTGGTATCCAACCGGTTTTCGATTTCCCAGGTTTCGCAGTGTTCGAAAAAACGCACGATATGTCCGGTGTGCAGATAGAGCACTACGCCCCCGGGGCATTTTTTTATACGCAAGATGTTTTCGAACGGAATCTCGTACCGGTAAGGCCGGAAAAAACTTGTTTGCCCGATTACCTTCTGGTTGTCACTGCATTGCTGAGAGAATTGTATTTCATCATCCGTTAAATTCAACTGCAATCTATCCGCATACGGCCTCAACGTTTCCGTTACCTCGCGGCTGTCGGCGGGGGGATACTGTCCTAAAGCCCGCAACGCTTTTCTTCGTTTTAAAATATTCATATTTTCATACGTTAAGTAAACTATTCATATCATCAGCCAGACTACTGCCGCGGGCAGTTTGCCGGTTAAGGGATAATCGGCCTTGTCTGTTTATTTTTTCATCCGGCAAACCCATTTAAAGGAAAATACGCTTCCTGATGTTACCGATATATTCTTATTTCATCTAATTCTCCTTACTAAGTAATAAACAAAGATAGGAATAAAAACGGATTATCGTATATATTTATTAAATAATCTGATTATAATTTCCGATAGTAGGCCACAGTAACGCGTGACCCCGGGGACGGGTATGTCTCTTTTTTAGGAAAGAATACCTCATTTCGCTAAAATAGACCGGGGGGAATCTTGCTTATAGCCTGATTTAATCCGGTTCGTTTAAAAATAAATGAAGGCTTTTAGCGGAAGAGGGAAAGTAGGGCCGGCCATAGGCCGATAGGAATATTTTTCAGATGCAGGCGCAGATGGTTCAACCCCTGCCGGATATGTCCTTCTACCGTGCGTACCGAAATGTGCATGATGCCGGCAATTTCCTTGTGGCTCAGATCGTGCAAGTAACAAAGCCGGAAAGCTTCGCTGCACTTGGCCGGCAATTTCCGGATGGCCTCTTCCAGCAACTCCATCACCTGCCGGCTTGCCAGATGTTGCAGCACGTCGTCGGTATCGGCCGGTTCGGCCAGGAAAGCCATCCGCATTTCGGCCAACCGCACTTCGGCTTGGTAATCATTTACCACCATCCGGTGTTTTAGATAATCGAGGCATCTGTTCTGCAACCATTTGTACAGAAACGATTGCAAACGCTCCGCCTCGATCGATTCCTTTTTTTCCCAATAGGAGGCAAAAACCTCCTGTACCAGATCTTCGGCCGTATATTCGTCGACAAAGCGGCAGGCCAGCGCCATCAATTTAGGATAAAAAAGGGTGAAGAAAGAAGCGAAAGCTTTTTCATCTCCTTGCTTTATTCGTTCTATATCAACCGGTATTTGCTTTTTCATTTCTTTCGAAAAAGAACAAAGTAACTATTTATTTTCTTATTTTCTATCGCAGAAGGCGAAATTAACAAACGCTGGCCGGAAAAAGAAACGTTCAACGTACGAACATACGTTTTTTTCGGTTCTATAAATTCGATTCAACCGGGTTTATTGTATACACCGGGCAAACTATTGCAATTAATAAACGTCTTTCGACCACGAAACAGTTTGCTTTTGTAGCCGCGTTAAAAAAAGTGTGTTTATATAGTATCCTTTTATGAATTTCTTGTATGCTTTAAAATATAAAACGTGCATAATATTTTTATGCTAAAAAATTTCTTGTAAATTCTGCCGATACACTAAAAGAAATACCCTGCTTTATTTTATTTTGAATGCCACCCCGGGCAGAGTCGTTTTTTAGAACTAGTAAGCGGGCGGTAAAAGGTAGAGGCTGGAAAATAGGAGATAGCTGTATATACTGCCCCACAAGCAGTTGCCGGGTTTTCCTTCTTTTTCGACAGGCCGGCAGATAGGCTATTTTTCTCTCTTTCTTGCTTTTGCGCTCTGGAGGGATGAAGAGACGCAGGCCGCGTGTGCGCTCCCAAGGAGGCAAACCTTGGTTTTTCCCGAACGGGAGATATGTGGCGGAGGAAATCCGGAGGTTGAAATAACCGGGTTAATTCCAGGAAAAGGCCTGTAAGGAGGCCAAAACGAATAAAGCGAGGAGATGACAGCTATATAAAAAGAGAAAAACCATCCCGACCGGCTAATAAAGCGCCGACTAAAATATGCGCCTTGCCTGCGAACGTCTTGCTCAGATACCGGAATAAAGAGATTTTCGTAGTCTTCGCCGCGTTTTACATCCGGTATAGATTCCGGCTATGGACGGGCTATAGGTATCTCTTCATTTGAAAATCAATCCGGATAAGGCGAATGAATGACTGAGGCAATCGCGGCAGTTATAAGGGAGAACAAGGGTGTTTTTATTCCTGATATTTTCCCGCTTGAGGGCGTCATATCGACTTTTTGCCTCTTTTTTAGACCCTCTCATCTTTTTCCGGCGAGAGAAAAATCCCAAAAGGAAAAACCGTCGCTTTATGCTTAAAATCCAGGCGTTTTTTTCATCCGATCTGCGTTTGAGGCCGGAGGGAGAGCGGATAGAATATCCTTCGGCGGCCGGCATCCGGGCCGGTACTTTCGCCTAGGCAAGCCCTGAGTAGGCCGGCCGGCTGAACGAAACGAAGCGGGAAGGCACCTCGCCTTCTCCTTTGCAGGCCGTCCAAAGCAGGCCGGAGCAGAAAGCGGAAGCCGGATTACTGCGAGTTAAAACCAAAGCAGGTCTTTTAACCGCGTCACCACCGCGGCCTTCCCGGAAAGCAGTTGCCGGCTGTTATGGCCTCCGGCATACAAGACGCAAGGAATACCTAAGGCTCCCGCCACTTCGGCGTCGTGTACGGTATCGCCTACCATTAAGGTGGTTTCGCGGTTCAACAACTGTGTTTGCATCAGGTACCTACCTGTTTCTGTTTTTCCGTGGGCGCAAATATCCGTCGCTCCGTAGATGCCGGTAAACTTATCTTTCAGCCCGAACGCATGCAGCATCCGGGTCAGATCGTCGTTTGCCGCCGCCGATAAGATATATTGATCGATCTTCCGGGCGTGGAGCGCATCGAGAACCGGAAGCGCATCGGCGTTCAGCCGGATGTCTTTTTCATAGCGTTTATACAGGGTATGATACTCCCGTGAAATTTCCTCTATCGATTCTTCTTCGAAATTGAAGCCGATCCGGCGTTGAAACGACTCGACGGGAAAACAAAACCACTCCTTATAAGCTGTTTCCTCCAACGGCTTCAATCCTCTTTTCAAAAGCATCGTATTGATAATCTTTCTGTTTGCTTCCACATCGTCGAGCAGGGTTCCGTTCCAGTCCCAAATCACCGTCTCGACTTTATCCCATTCAATCAAAGAATACATCATTCGCTTCGCATAGATGGCGGGAGAGTTTTCCTAAAGGAGAAATCGCCCGGTTAATACCTATTTTTCAATCTCTTTTTTGCCATTTGCCGGTTGGTTGCCCAGGGGGGATCTGTCTGCCGGTTTGTCGGCGGCAATACCGGCAGCACCGGCAATACCGACGGCATGCGTGCCTGGCATTCGCGCCCGGCATTCAAAATTACGCAATTTTTCCGATCTGTCTTCTTCTTTGACGGAAAAAAGGATGCAGCCAGCCGGTATGTATTTGCCGGGGGGGCGGAGCAATGGCACGCCTGTTGCCTTCCCCACGTCCGGACAGGCAACGGCCCTGCGGCCGGTCTCGGCGGGAGGCAAAGAGGCTAAAAAAAAACAGCTTGCCCTAGGGCGTGGCGAGCGGCTTGACCGGCAGCCGGCCGGAGCGGAAAAAGCTTCTTACTTAATGTATTTTTTTTGAAGAGAAGAAAAATACATGCCGGTGTAAATGGAATTACATCGCAGTGTAATGAAAATTTCACCGGCATGTATTTCCGATTCCACCGGCATGTAATTCGAAATTTCTTTCGGGCGGAAAATAAGTCGTTGTAGGTCAGAGTTATACAAGGCCGGTCTCAGGTCGTGTCTTTTCGCAGGACTTATTGTAAATTTTTTATTTTTCCACCGCGCTGAAACCAGGCGGATCGGCCGGGGTCGGGCCGCGGCAATTCGACGGGTTGCCCGGGCCCGGCTCCGGCCGGTTCTGCGGAAAATCCGGATACGGACTTAGAGTTGGTAATAAGCTTCCCAACCCGGGCGGGGCGCCTCGCCCTGTAACATATAATTGGCGAATTTGCTGTTCGTGATCTGTTTGGTGGCACGATCGAAAATCAGTTTCTGGCCTAAACGCTGGCTCAGCACGCCCAGGCAAAATACCTGGCTGAGGGGCCCGGCTATGGAGAAAGGCGAGCGGGGCTTTTCTTTTCCCAGGCAACTGAGCAGGAAGTTGGCGTAATGGTTGGAGGGGCTGGCCGGCACCTCGGGCAGGCGCGGTTCCGTTTCGCGGGCTTTTTCTTCCGGAATGATCGACAAGGTGCTTCCGTGCGATCCTCCTTTGAAGGTGAGGGTTTCCGAATAAATTTCTTTTCCCGGATTCAGTTTGGCCGGCTGGATTTTTCCGCCTGCCACGGTGGGAATATTCGGATCGAGCTCCGATACGCCGTAGCCTTCGGGTACGGCCGGCAGGTTGTCCAACCCGTCGTACCAGGTGACGGTAACCGGGGGCATAGCCTGCCGGGCCGGGAATTTAAACCGGATGGTCGACGACATGGGGAAGAAAAAGGTATTGTAATCCTTCAGATAGGTGGGTTCGATTTCTTCGGGCAGCCCCAAATCCAGAAATTCGTGGGCCGTATCCAATATATGCGCCCCCCAGTCGCCTAAGGCTCCCATGCCGAAATCGTACCAGCAACGCCATTGCCCCAGGTGAAAATCGTGGTGGTAGTCGTGGTAAGCCGCCGCGGCCAGCCAGGTATCCCAGTCGAGCGTGGAAGGAACGGGTTCGGCGGCGGGGAAGCGGGCGATTTTCGGATCCCACCCGTGCCAGCGGCGGCTGTTGTTCATATGGGCGGTGATGGCTGTAACGTCGCGGATGATCCCGGCCTCTTTCCAGGCTTTGAACTGAAAATAGTTGGCTTCCGAATGGCCTTGGTTGCCCATTTGAGTGACGACGCCGTATTTTTTTTCGGCGGCCATCATCAGCTCGACTTCCTGGAAAGTGCGGGCCATAGGTTTTTCTACATAGACGTGTTTGCCCAGCCGCATGGCTTCCATCGTGATGGGAAAATGAGCGTGATCGGGCACACCTACCGTCACAGCGTCGATCCGGCCGGCCATTTTGTCGAACATTTGCCGGAAGTCGCGAAAACGGGGCACGCCGGGAAACATGGCGATCAGTTCCTGGGTATGGGGAGCGTCCATATCGACATCGCAAAGCGCGACGACTTCGCATAAACCGGTCTGGTATAATTCCTTGGCGATTTCGCCGCCCCGGTTACCGATGCCGATAAAGGCGATATGCACCTTGTCGGAGGGAGCGGCTTTCCGAGCCGCCGAGGGCGCGGAGGCGGCAGCTTGGGCGCTACCGGGCAACCAGAAGGAGGGAAGGGTGGCGGCCGCCGAAAAAGCAGCGGCTTGCTTTAAAAACGAGCGTCGGGAAAAAGGAGTGGATTTCATGCTATTTTAATTTAAGTTTTATACCATCGGCCGCCGGTTCGGGGGCGGTCTTTTGCACAAAAGTACTGATAATATGAATATAACCTTACCTATTTATGCGATTTACCGAAAAAATCACTTACTTTGCAAGCCTTAAAAGGTTAGAAATTTAATTTATGGCGTGATTATGGCACAAGAAGATGTATTTAAGAAATTAATTTCGCATTGTAAAGAATATGGCTTCGTATTCCCCTCGTCGGAGATTTACGACGGTCTGGGCGCGGTATACGACTACGGCCAGTATGGGGTTGAACTGAAAAATAATATCAAGAAATATTGGTGGGACAGCATGACGCTGTTGCACGAGAATGTGGTGGGCATCGATTCGGCAATCTTTATGCACCCTGCCATCTGGAAAGCTTCGGGCCATGTGGACGCCTTCAACGATCCGTTGATCGATAACAAAGATTCGAAAAAACGCTATCGCGCCGATGTGCTGATCGAAGATCACCTGGGCAAGATAGAAGAAAAAATGAATAAGGAGGTGGCCAAGGCCGCCAAGAAATTCGGCGACGCTTTCGACGAAGCCCAGTTCCGCGCCACCAACGGCCGGGTGCTGGACTATCAGGCGAAGTGGAACGAAATACATCAACGCTATTCCGAAGCGATGAATGCAGCCGATTTCGAAGCCTTGCGCCAGCTTATCCTGGATTGCGAAATCGTTTGCCCCATCTCGGGGACGCGCAACTGGACGGACGTGCGCCAGTTCAACCTGATGTTCTCTACCGATATGGGTTCTACGGCCGATGGAGCCACGAAGGTGTATCTGCGTCCGGAAACGGCTCAGGGCATTTTCGTGAATTTCCTGAACGTGCAGAAGACGGGCCGGATGAAGATTCCTTTCGGGATCGCCCAGATCGGGAAGGCTTTCCGCAACGAGATCGTAGCACGCCAGTTTATTTTCCGCATGCGCGAGTTCGAACAGATGGAGATGCAGTTTTTCGTTCGTCCGGGCCAGGAAATGGAATGGTTCAAGAAGTGGAAGTCTACCCGGTTGAAATGGCATCAGGCGATGGGGCTGGGCGACGGGAAGTATCGTTACCACGATCATGAAAAGTTGGCTCACTATGCCAATGCCGCTACCGACATCGAATTCGAGATGCCGTTCGGATTCAAGGAAGTGGAAGGTATCCATAGCCGGACGGATTTCGACCTCGGCCAGCACGAAAAGTTCTCGGGCAAGAAGATTCAGTATTTCGATCCGGAGCTGAACCAGAGTTATACGCCGTATGTGATTGAAACCTCGATCGGGGTAGACCGCGTATTCCTGAGCATTATGGCCGGTTCGTATGCGGAAGAGACGCTCGACAACGGGGAAACCCGCGTGGTGCTTCGTTTGCCGGCCGCGCTGGCGCCGGTCAAATTGGCCGTGTTGCCGTTGGTAAAAAAAGACGGGCTGCCCGAAAAGGCGGAAGAAATCGTCGATATGTTGCGCTTCGATTTCCGTTGCCAGTATGACGAGAAGGATTCCATCGGCAAGCGGTATCGCCGGCAGGATGCGATCGGTACGCCGTATTGCATCACGGTGGATCACGATACGCTGAAAGACAATTGCGTAACGATCCGTTTCCGCGACACGATGCAGCAGGAGCGCGTGTCTATCGACCGGCTACACGATATTATTTCCGATAAGGTGAGCATGAAGAATTTACTCAAAAAGATAATTGAATAACTAAACGTATGAAGAAGTTTTGGCCTATAGCCTTGATGTTCCTTTGCCTCGCGGTGGTTTCCTCCTGCGGCAAAGATGATGATGATGTGGTAGTGGATGAAGTCTGGAAATTGCAGAATGAAGAGGCTTTCCAGGCCATTGCCTCCGATCCCGCCTATACGGAACTGAAATCGCTGGGAAACGACGGTTCGGTCTATTACCAGGTGATGAAAGAGGGTACAAATAAGATGGAAATCTTTTTTTCTGATTCGGTCAGGATTTATTACACAGGCCGTTATTACGATGGGGAGGTATTTGATTCAAAAGAACCTCCTTATGACTCTCCTTTACTTATGACAGTTTACCCTGGAAAAGATGGGATGACACAAGGTTTGGCTCTTGCCGTGCAGTATTTGCATATAGGTGACCGTTGGAATGTTTGGATTCCCCAACAATTGGCTTATGGAGCAGACGGTATGAAAAATACTTCTACAGGTGAGGTTCTTATAAAAGGATATTCTACTCTAAATTTTGAAGTGGAGGTTGTTTCTGTTATACGTAACGGTGTTGAATATAAATAATTAGTAATATAACGTTCTTATTTGTTAGCCTTATGAAAAAGAGTAATTTATTTGTTGTTCTGTTTTTTTTCTTAGTGGGAGTTGTAGCTTGTGATAACAGTTTAGAGCCTTTTGGTAATTCTGGGAAATCTATTTCTAATAGATCTGGTATAGTTATACCAGATACAGTAATAGAATCTTTAGATTTTATATATAAAGGTGAATTTTATCATTCTATGTATGCTTCTGTCGATGATTCTATTGTAAGTATATTCGATACTAAAACTAATGCTGTTTGGGAAAGGTTAAGTAATTTGCAGGAAACAAAAACTTATATTCATAGTGATGGAAATATTGAATATTTTGATAATCAAAGTGATTTAGAAGAAGCTATAAATAAACCATCACTACGGATGGGTATAATTCCGCTTCCTGTAGTAGCCACTTTTGGAAGTATTCAAATCTTTGATGATGTTGATTATAAAGATCGGAATTATAAATTTGAATTATGGGGTGGAGTGTGCGCAATAAAGAATCTAAAAACCTTTAAAGTGAATGGAAATTCCATAAATTTCAATGATAAAACTTCTTCCTTAAAGTTAGTGGCAGGTAATGTTTCCAATTACTATGGATATAATTTTATTCGTTTCGTGTTTTGGGAAGATGACACATTTTCAGGACGAGCATTGGTTATTGACTTGAACGGTGAAAGTCAAGAAATATCTAATTTGAAAAAAATTAAAGTGGCTGGTTCTTCGAAAAATTGGAACGATCGGATTTCCTCGTTCGAGACTTTCGCTTTTCCTAGATTAGGATAAGGTTTTGGATATATCTAACAATAGGGTATTTTGGTGATGAAATGTACCGGGAAATCCCTTATTTCTTCCTTAATTTGCAAAGTAAAAAGGAAAAAATAAGGGATTTCTCTTTTTGAACTATAAGGTTTCCAGCTTTAAAATTCTGTTGTGGAATAACCTAAGAAATTAAAAAGGAACTAAATAATCCCTAAGATATACCAGCTAGCTAATTTGCCATAAAATAATCCTTCTTTATTTGGAGTCTGGTGGAAAAAGCAGCAGGTCTTTTGTGGAAAAATGAAGAAGGTCTTTATTTTTACCCCATGATATACCGTGCCTTGCGCGGCATCAGCCGATATAGCAAGGCCGTAAAAGCCCAACTGCAAAGAAAGATACAGACAGCCATCAAAGGTACCTGCAAGGGAATCGGAATTTCCGACGGGCCGATTAACAAGAAGAAAGGACCGACGATAAAGTAATGTACCATGTAGATGCCGAAACCGCATTTAGTCATATTCGCTAATGCTTTTACGGCCCATCGGTTGGTGACAACCACTTTCTGAAGTAAAAGAAAGACAGCCAGGGTCATCATCAACACGTTCGGGCTACAGAAGGTGAAATAAAGTTCCATTTCCGTTTCGGTGGCATCCGGGTTGGCCGCCGTGGTGCTGAACCCCGTATAGGTTATCAAATAACCGGCGGCAAAAAGCACGGCGCAAATCAGGAATGTTTTCAGCGCGTTCAAATCCGTTCCACGTTTTACGTAATGCCCGAGCAAAAGATAGCCGCTGAATCCGGCGAAATAATACAACATCCCGAACTCGTTCCAGGTATCCGTGCCGAAGATATACCCGTCGCGGTTGAAAAGCAGGCCGCCTACGTATTCGCGTAGGTAAGGGACAAAAAGGGAAACACCCCAGATAAGAAGGTAGATACGCTTGGTTTTCTCGTCCGCTTTCTCTATCCATCCCGAAAAGAAAGGCATATACAGATAAAGCCCGATGATAAGATAGATATACCACATATGGTTGGCTTTGTGGCTGAAGTTGAAGGGAATCATGGCTACGTCTTTCAACGCATCCCCGAGGCTTTGCGATTCGTGGCCTTGCGTATAGCAAAAGAAATCGCCTATGATTTCCTTGGGTAGCCCCAGCAAGCCCGTAATCCAGGGAAAAAGGCTGTACAAAACCGACCAGATCAGAAAAGGAAACAATACCCGGTAAATGCGCTTCTTGTAAAAAGCGCCTAGCGGCTGACTGGTGACGGGAAGCAAAAGCAACCCGCTCATCATCACGAACAACGGTACGGAAGGCCGGAGCAAAGAGCCGTAAATAGCGGCCCAGTGAGTATACTCCGGTTGGATACGCATGGCGGGAGAAATGTAAAAAGGATCGATACAATGTACGCCGATAACCATCAGCATCGCTACGCCGCGGATGACGTCGAGCCAACTCATCCGATTGTCAACAACAGGGTTGGAAGCCATAAGTGTTTTTTTAGGTGTTTATTTAAATTGAAGAGTATGCCGGTCTGCGGCCCGAAGCCAATTGTCCAGGCTGTTTGCCGGAGGCCTCTTCGATATGATTGTCAGGAGCAAAGATAAGGCCGAGAAGAAAGGGAAATTAGTATAATCCGGTCATAAAATACAAAAAATAGGTAATTTCGCTACCAAAAAATTACTTGGTGGGGTTATTCTCCTTTTCTGTAGTAAACGAAGAGGGAGAATAATCCCAGCGAAACGAGAAGGCCCGGTTGAAAGAGCCGGCTAAGAAAGAAGGGATTTGCAGAAAAAGAAACGGGGCCTGAAAAGCCCCCTTCTATAAACAATTAAAGGCTGTCTCCCGACAACCCCTAACCAAACTTTGTTAACCTTAAATCTAATACTATTATGAAAAAACCACGATGCAAAGATAGGGCTTGCGCTTGCTTTTGTCAAGCGTTTTCCGGCTAATAGATGTTAAGCAGCAGGGCTTTTATCTCTAAAAAATGTTTTACAACATAAAACTTTATAGAATACAACCAAAAACAACTAAAATTAACCTCCGCCACTCTCTGCCGCTTTAAAGCGAAAGCCGTTTTTTCAGTAATTTATAGCCTGTCACGCTTGCCCGCAGACTGACGCCGCATTTAAGTTTAACCTGGTAATTCTCTTTTCCGAACAGCTCTACCCGCAGAATTTGGTGTACGTTGACGATGCACGAGCGATGGATTCTTACAAAAGAAGCATGAGGAAGATGCGTTTCGAAGTAGGTAAGGGTTTGTTCTTTCACATATTGGCCGGAAGGCGTGGCAATCGTCACGTAATCGCCTCCGGCTTGCAGATACCAGGCTTCGTCGAGCGGAATCAAGTGGATACGCGTGCCGTCTTTCACCGAAATGCGATCCAGCCGTTCCGTGGTATCTTCTTTTTTATCCTCTGCTTCCTTGGTTTCTGCTGCGTTTTCCGGCATCTCTTTTTCCTGTTGTTCTTCCTCGCGATGCAAATCTTTGTACCCTAACACCAGAATCGTCCATCCCAGTAAGCCGAACAGCAACCGGAAAGGGAGGGTAAGCAAAAACTCCGCTTCCTTTTCCAGGCCGCTTACCTGGAGAACGATGAAGTTGATGGCAATCTGTCCCCCTTGGATGGCAAGGGCCCACAACACTGTTACCTGCCCGATTCCGAGGCTGCCGCCTATCGGCCAGTATACGTAGGCTGCCGCAAAAAAGAGCAAGGTGGAAAGAAAGCTATCTGCCAGAGCGGCTTGCCGCGTCAGCCCCGCATATACTGTCAGCAAGCCGTAAGCTGTCAGGCAAACAGCCGCAAAGAGGCTTGCTGTCGCCCATCGGCGCCTAAGAGAGGATGTCAACGGATGGTCGTGCGTCAGCATGCGTCAGGATTTTATTTCGATTCCGCTGAAAGTCACATCGCCGCGAATAACCAGTATATGCTCTGCATCGGGCTGCTCCGAAAGATAACGATGATCGTTGCAACCGCCCAGGAAGGAATCTACTTCCACGCGGACGATCCAGTTGCCGGGTACATAGAGTTCGATACCGGAGAACGAACCGTTTATCATAAGCAGAGTTTCCGGTGCGCCCAGCGTAGTGCGACGCAAATCCAGGATGATGCCTCCGAAAGTGGCGTCGAGGCGGCCGCCTTTAAATACCGGATCGAGCACGATGTATTTCACGGATGTGAAAAAGATGTCCGAGGTTACAAATCCCTCTTGCGTACCTCCGGAAATAAATTGACGTCTTCCTTGGGAAAAAGAGGGGGTCCCACCCTCCTGCTCTACCCCGCGGTACGTTCTTCTTTTCTTCAGCAAGAGGATACATCCCAAGGCTACAAGCGCCAGCGGCCAGTAAGTTCTCAGCCAGTCGTTGCTTAGCCATTCCAGACGGGGGAACAAGAAATAAAGTCCTGTCAGGATAAGAAGGGTTCCCCAGGTAAAATGGCGGCGGAAAAGGGTGAATACGCCCCATACGATCACTATCATCGGCCAGGAAACCAGGAGGTGGAAAACATCGTAAGGGATCAATTCCGTATTTCGCCCCAGAAAGAGCACGCCTAGCAGGATGCAGATTACGGCTATCAGATAACTTCCGGCCGGTCGATGTTGTTTTTCATACTGATTTGTTTCCATATTTCATTTGTTTTAATTGCACCAAAGGTAAGCGGCTCCGTGGCTTTCAACAACCGGAAAACGACTGTTTCCGGGCAAAACCCGACGAATCCCGGAAAAAAACCGGCCGATACGGTTTTCCTTTTCGGCTGAAAGCATAAAAAAAGGGTTGCAAAATCCTTGCTCACCCTCCTAAACAATTAAAGGTTGTCTCCCGACAACCCCTAACCAAACTTTGTTAACCTTAAATCTAATACTATTATGAAAAAACCACGATGCAAAGGTACGTTATTTCGGCATTTTGTCAAGAGGTGGAATGCTAAATTATGTTTTACAGCATCTAATAAACGCTAACTTGCCGTGTTGTCTGCCGGATACAGATGCCCCTTTTCCGGTAGGAGGCTGGAGGCGTCCCTCTTTGGGTGTGGTTTCTTTTCACGAAAGTGTTTTTTCTCCGACTTAAACGGCCCCTCTTTTGTTATAGAGATAAGGAAAAGAGACGGCCCGGATAAACCCGATAGGAGAGGCGGTTTCCGCTTCCTACGGGCTTTCCCCGATAAAAGGGCCGGGGTAATTCGGATTCCCGAGATTTTATGTAAGTTTGCAAAAATATAAATGGAATGAAAGAGACAAAAACGCTTTTCTTGTTTTTCTGCCTGCTGCTGGCCGGTTGCGGCCAAGCGAAACAGGGAGAAGAAAAAGTAGTTTCCGTTACAATTGAGCCGCAACGGTATTTTGCGGAAAAAATTGCCGGCGATAAATTCAAGATCAATTGTATAGTGCCGGCCGGCCAAAGCCCGGAAACCTACGACCCGACGCCACAGCAAATGATCGGGGTGGGCCGGAGCTCGGCCTATCTGCGGATCGGGCCTATCGGGTTTGAGCAGGCCTGGATGCAATCGATCAAAGATAATAATCCTTCCTTGCGCATTTTCGATCTTTCCGAGGGAGTGAAATTTATAGACGAGCCTGCGATGGAGGGAGAACATGCCACGCATACAGAGGAAGCACATGCCGAAGGCCATCACCATCACAGCGGTCATGCGGCAGACGAAGCGGCGCATACCCATGCCGGCGGTATCGATCCCCATATCTGGAATTCGGTAAGCGGGGCTAAAACCATTGCGCAGAATACCCGGGATGCGTTTATTGCGCTGGATAAAGAAAACGAGGCTTATTACCGCGAAAACTACAACCGGCTGGCGGCCGAGATCGATTCGACCGGCCGCACGATCGGGGATTTGCTGAAGCCTCTTGCTCATCGTACGTTTATTATTTATCATCCGGCACTTACTTATTTTGCGCAGGAAAACGGTCTGACGCAGTTGTGTATCGAGATGGACGGCAAAGAGCCATCGCCGGCACAGTTGAAAAAATTGGTGGAAACGGCCCGCGAGCAAGATGCGCGGGTAGTTTTTATTCAGCAGGAGTTCGACCAGAAGAATGCCGAGCTGATCGCCAAGGAAACCGGTTGCCGCCTGGTGCGTATCAACCCCTTGGATGCCGATTGGAAAAAGGAAATGATTCATATCGCTAAATCGCTGGCCGATGGACAAACTGATTGAACTTGCCGACATAACGGCCGGGTATGGACATAAAATAGTGTTGCGGGATATATCCCTGGTGATCCGGAAGGATGATTTCCTGGGAATTATCGGCCCCAACGGCGGGGGAAAAACGACTTTGCTGAAGGTGATTCTCGGGTTGCTCCCTCCGCTTTCGGGTACGATCCGTTTTTATCGCGACGGAAAGGAAGTGCCTTCGCTTAAAATAGGGTATTTGCCTCAGTTGAACCATATCGACAAGAAGTTTCCCATCTCGGTACGGGAAGTGGTAGCTTCGGGTTTGTCGGCCGAAAAGCCTTTGTTCAGGGCTTTTACCAAGGCGCAGGAGGCTCGTATCGACGAGGTGATCGGCAAGATGGGATTGGAAGATCTCGACCGCCGCCCTATCGGCGAACTCTCGGGCGGGCAATTGCAACGGGTGCTGCTGGGGCGTTCCATCGTTTCCCGGCCGGAAGCGCTTATTCTCGACGAGCCTAATTCGTACGTCGACAAGCGGTTCGAGTCGCATTTTTATCCATTGCTGGAAGAAATCAACCGGGAAAGCGCCATTATCCTGGTGTCGCACGACATCGGGACGGTGCTGTCGCTGGTGAAAAACATAGCTTGTGTGAACGAATCGCTGCATTACCACCCCGGTACGGATGTATCGGAGCAGTGGCTGGGCGAAAAATACGCTTGCCCTATCGAACTGGTAGGGCATGGCGATTTGCCGCATCGGGTATTGAAAAAACATCATCATTAATCGACAAACTCTCATGTTAACCTTTTCACTTGTATTTCCTCCGGTTTGTTGGATCAGCTTGCCGGAAATCGGGTATATTATCGGTATCGCCGTAGTGCTTTTCGGATGTACGGCGGTGATGCAGAACCCCTTTATTCCCACCGGAAAAAAGATACTTTGGGTGCTTACTATCCTGGTGCTGAATTGGGTGGGGTTACTGTGGTATTATTATACCTATTATATGAAAAATAATAATTAACGGATATGAAAATATTGATTACGGGAGCCAGCGGATTCATCGGCGGGTTTCTGGTGGAAGAGGCGCTCAGGCGCGGCTATGATACCTGGGCCGGGGTGCGGGCCGGTAGCAGCCGGGCGCGTTTGCAAGACAAACGGATTCATTTTATCGATCTGCCTTACGATAGGCTGGAGGCATTGACGGCTTTGCTGGCCGATTTTGCTCGTGAGAACGGCCCGTGGGATTATATCATCCATAATGCGGGATTGACGAAGACCTTGGATAAACGGAATTTTTTCCGGGTGAACGCGGAAAATACCCGACGGTTAATGGATGCGTTGCATGCGGCCGGTTGTTCTCCCCGTAAGTTCTTGTTGATGAGTAGCCTGAGCAGTTACGGCGCGGGCGACGAAAAGGAGTTTCGCCCGATCCGGCTCGACGATGCGCAGCGGCCGGATACTGCTTACGGGAAAAGCAAACTCGAAGCGGAAAATTATGTGCGTAGCCAAACTTATTTTCCCTATGTTATTTTGCGTCCTACGGGAGTGTACGGGCCGGGCGAAAAAGATTATTTTCTCGAGATACGAAGTATACAGTCGGGGTTTGATCTGGCGGTGGGACGTATTCCTCAACGAATTACGTTTATTTATGTAAAGGATTTGGCTACCGTGGCTTTCTTGGCTCTGGAGAAAGAGGAGATTCGAAACCGGCATTATTTTGTGGCCGACGGAGATGTGTATACCGATCAAGCATATGCCCGGATGATTCAGGACATCTTGGGAAAAAAGCGGGTACTGCACGCCCGTATCCCCCTGGGGGCGGTGAAAATGGCTTGTCTCTGCTCGGAAGCGGCAGGACGGCTGCTGAAGAAAAGCATGACGCTGAACAGCGATAAGTATAAGATACTAAGACAGCGTAACTGGATTTGCGATGTAAACCCTCTGCGCGACGAACTGGGGTTTGTACCCGCTTATCCGTTGTGCAAAGGGCTCATCGAGAGTATCGAATGGTATCGAAAGGAGGGATGGCTGTAGCTATTCCGCTCTTTGGATATTTCCCATGCTCAGCCCATCCTTGTGAATGGAAGGATTGCCTTTGTAGCGTATGTTTCCATGACCGGCCATATCGAGATCGAGGTGTTTTTCGGCGAATATTTCCAGCTTTCCGCTTCCGGCCAGGTCGCAGGTGGTGGTATTGGTTTGCAGGTCGAAGGCTTTTATAGTTCCGCTTCCGGCAATATCATAGGAAGCTTTATCGGCCGTTCCGCCCAGGTTGAAGGTTCCGCTTCCGGCTATCTCGCCCTGGATGGTCTGGCATTGAACGGCTGCCAGGCTGATGGTTCCGCTTCCGGCCATTTCCAGTTTTACTTTCTCCATTTCCACCTTCTCGGGCAAGGTAACTGTACCGCTTCCGGCCAATTCTATCGAAAGTTGCTTTCCGGTAAGGGGGCTGTCGACATGGAAACGGGCTTCTCCGCCCAATTCCACTGCCTCCAAGCCGCGCGAGCGGGTAACAACCGTAAATTCGGTAGGCGAAAATCGCGCTCTTCTGAATTCTTTTTTCGGCTGGATAACCAACTGGTGTCCGTCTTTGACAATGAATTCATACTTTTCGTAAATATTCCGGTCGGTAGTAATGCTCAGACCGGGAGCATCGGCAGATTGCGTATAAGTGATTTTAGCCGAATGGCATAAGGCATGCAATTCGACATAGTCGCTTATTTCCACGGTTTCCGTAATCACGTCGCCGTCTCCTTCAATGTGTGGAAAAGGAGAGCAACCGGTTATCAACACGACGCCCGAGGCGCAGACAAAATTTTTGATTTTCATAGTGATCCGTTTATTAATGGTTAATTTTCTATATGTTTGATCCGGCCTACGCCCGAACAGCGCTTGCTGACTTTCGCGTCGCCTTTGTATTTTAGTTTTCCTACTCCCGATACGCGTGCTTTCAGCCGATCGGTAGCCTGTACTTCCATCGAGCCTACCCCCGAAACATCGCATTCCAGTTCTTTCACCCGGCAATCGAAGGCGTATACCCGGCCTACCCCCGATAAGTCGAACGAGCCTTGTTCTACTTTTCCCGTCAGATACAAGTTGCCTACGCCCGATACGTTGCAGTCGAGGGTATCGCAGTGCAGTTCATCCATTTTTACATCTCCTACTCCCGATAGACTGACGACAAGGGAAGGGGCTTGAAACAAACTTTCGGAAACAAAATCCAGACAGCCGGTAAGCTGTATTTTTTCTAGTCCGCTGGAACTTCCGTTGATAACGAGATGGGTGGGAAAAAGTTTCAAGCTGCGGTCTTTCGCGCCGATACGGAGTTTGCCTTTCTTTTGTTCGACGACCAGTTCGTCGAATATATTTTCGTCGGTGGTAATTTGCAAGGTGGCAGCTCCTAAGGTTTGCATGTAGTTGAAGACGAGCTGCTTTTTCTTAAAAAAGTTGAGTCCGCCCGACGACCGGCTGGAATTGATTTGTTCTCCCACGTAGAGCGTCTGGAAATCTTCCACCGGAATAGTGCGGGTGATAATATGTCCGTTGCCTTTTACTTTTTCGCCCTTGTCCGAAGCCAGGCAGAGGGTGGCAAATCCCAACAGCAAGCTGGCCAGCACGATGAATTTCGTTTTCATTGTTTCACCTCCTCTATAGTTCCTTTTCCAATAATTCGTTGTTGCACCGCAGTCGGCCCTTTATACCGGATGCTGCCTTTCCCGATGACGGAGGCTTTCAGGTTGTCGGTAGGATGTACTTCCGCCTGCCCGTTGCCCGTCACCTTGCAGCTCAACTGAGGTACGGCTAAACCGAAAGCGTGTATATCGCCGCTGCTTACAATGCTGTATTCCCCTTCTTTGGCATTTCCTTTTTTCAACGTGATCGATCCGGAGCCGTCGATGTCGCATTCAATCTTGTCGGCTTCCAAATGTTCCACCACCATATTTGCGCTTCCCGACACTTTCAGCTCCAGTTTCCCCACGGTAACCGTCTTTTTCAATTGCACCAGGCTGTTGCCGGCGGCCTTGATTTCGGTTTCATCGCCGGTGAGCGGGCTGTTTACCATCAAATTGCCGTTGCCTGCTACCTTGGCCGCCCGCAACCATTTGGAGTGAGTCTTTACGATGAATTTCGTGAAATGATCGACTTTGGCGCCTTTGAACCCGATAGTGAGCACACGGTCTTTTACTTCGATGTCGATATAAGGGTGCAGGTTCTGGTCGATGGTGACTTCGATAGCCGACGGATCGTCCGACTGCTCGTAATTGAAATCGATTACGCCGTCGAATTTTATTTCGTTGTAATCGGCGATGGCGATTTTTTTGGATGTCAATTTTCCGTCTCCCTTTACCCGCTCCGTAGCTTCTCCTGTAAACAGGCAACCGAGCAGGAGAGCTATTAGCAAAATTCCTTTTGTTTTCATCTATTGGTTATTTATGGTCTTTTTATTTGTTAGACGTTTCTACGAAAGAACACGTTACAAAAATAAGCGGAATTTAACAGATTGTCTTTCTTTCGAACACATTTTTCTGCCATAAAACGGAAATTTAGGAAATAAACATTCCTCCGGACGGTTTGCCGGCAGACGGCAGGCGCATAAAAAAACGGCAGCCGCATTACCGCGCCTGCCGCTTGAGGTTATCGGTTAGTCTTTTTCTATATCTCCGCTGCCTGTCGAGGATTTGTCGACGCGAGCCGGGCCGCGGTAGGAAATATCTCCGCTTCCGGTAGACCTTGCTTTCAGCGTTTTTACCGCATAGGCTTCGATGTCGCCGCTTCCGCTCACCGAGCAATACAGGTCGTCGACCCGAAAACCATAAGCGCTAATATCTCCCGACCCGGTTATTTTATATTCGCCTTCCCGGGCTGCTCCCCGCAGCGAGACATCTCCCGATCCGGTTGTTTTGGCGATGAAAGAGACACATTCCACGTCGCGCATGGCGACATCTCCCGATCCGCTGATCGAAAGCTTGATGTGCTGCTTGCGAACCGGCTTGCTCATCGTTATATCGCCCGAGCCGCTGACGTTGATTTCCAGATCGCCGTCTGAAAGCCGGCTTTCCAATACGAAATCGAGCGATCTCGCTATCTTTATTTTATTCAATTCGTCCGAACCGGCTTCGATCTGAAGATAAGTCGGCACCAGGTGTTCGTGCTCTTTCGTGCGGATCGTCAGGCAGCGGTCGCGCACTTCCACGATGAGGTGGGAAAACAGGTTCTCGTCTGTTTTTACTTTCACTATCCGGCTTGCCTGCTGGCGATAATGCAGAGCGGGAAATACCTTATCATTCCCTTTGATCCAGTCGCGCAAACCGGAATTGAATTCGATGCTGGCTTTGAGTTGAACGGCATCGAATGCACCGACGGCGATCTCTTTCGTTACCACCTTTCCGTTGCCTTTGATTTTTCCCGCATAAGCCGGGAGAATACAGAAGGCTGCCAATACTAAAAAAATGAATCCTTTTGTTTTCATCTCACTGTTTTTTTATGTCGTGCTTAATTGCTTTCTTCTATGCTCCCCGATCCTAAGATGCTTTTGCTTACCTCAGGATTTCCCCGGTAACGGATTTCCCCGCTGCTGGTTACGCTGGCATCCAGTTTTTCCGTCGCATATACCTCGATCGTTCCGCTGCCGGCTACGCTGCATTCGGCGTTTTTCGCTTCACATTCGAAGCCGTGCAATTCTCCGCTGCCCGCTACGCTATACGAAGCCCGCGGCACTTTACCTTTCAGATAGATCTCTCCGCTACCCGCTACGCTGCATTCCAGGTTGTCGGTTTGTATGGCGCTAACCCTCACTTCGCCGCTGCCGGCTACGCTAAATCCGGCTTTCCATCCCGTCAGTTGCTTTTCGAAACGGATTTCTCCGCTTCCGGCTACGCTGGCTTCCAGTTTCTGAACCTCGAGCGGGCTGACCACCCGCAGTATGGCCGATCCGGCAATGCTGCATTCTTTCAAGGCTTTCGAATTGGAGCGGATTTTGTACCGGGTAGGTTGGAATTGATAATTTTGCCTGTTCCATCCCTGATTTTCATCGTGTTTGAAATATACCCTAAGCGTAGACCCTTTCACTTCGGCCACCACGTAAGGTACCAGGTTCTCGTCGATGCTAAGTTCCAGATAAGGCGCGGCGTCGGATTGAGTGTATTCGAATTCGGGGCTTCCCGCAATCGAGATTTCGTCGTAGGCCGTAACGGGTATAACCGTCGTAACTACTTTTCCGTTGCCTTTTAAAGTCCGGGAGTTTGCCATGCACAGCGCGGCGCTCAGCCAGAGGCAGAGCATGAGAAGGGATGTTTTCGTTTTCATCTGTTTTCGTTTTTAAGATCTTTTTCTTAGAAGACGAAGCCGGCGGCCGCAGGGTTGCATACAATCCGGTTGATTTTATCTGTAAAATAAAAAAACCGCTTCCGCCTGTTGGGCCGAAACGGTTTTTTTGTGCTTCCCGCTGAAACAATCTCCCGACTCTTCCGTGAGGAAAGACTTGTTAACCTTAGATCTAAAATACTATGAAAAAAACTCGTTGCAAATATAAAAGGAATCCGGGTATATCCGGCTACGTTTTGTGTCATATTATAGCATTATTGTTTCAAATACGTTGCAATTTGACATAAGTCAAGCCGATTGGCCGTTGATTCCGTATAAAAAGGGGATTTTATCCATAATATCGAACAAGGCATCGACCGTTTCGGCCCGGAGCATGGCAATGCGGGTTTGCTTGAAATCGGGGATTCCTTTGAACAAGGGAGTGGCGGCCAGATGCCGGCGGATATGTAGGATGCCGCGTCGCTCGTCGAGCCGCTCCACACTTTGAAGCACCTGTTTTTTCAGTACCTCCAGATACCAGGCAAACGGTTCCGCCGCCAAGGGTTGGCCGGTGGCCAGAAAATGTTTCACTTCGCGGAAAATCCAGGGCCGTCCGATGCTTCCGCGTCCGATCATCACCCCGTCTACCCCGTACCGGTCGAAACGCTCTTTACAAATTTCAGCCGAAGTAACATCGCCGTTGCCGATAATGGGAATCGACATGCGGGGGTTGTTTTTTACTTCCCCGATCAGGCTCCAGTCGGCTTCGCCGGTATACATCTGCGCCCGGGTACGGCCGTGGATGGATAAGGCGGCAATGCCGCAATCCTGCAATTGCTCGGCCAGGGTGACGATAATCCGGTTGTCGGCATCCCAGCCCAGACGCGTTTTCACCGTCACGGGAATGCGGACGGCTTTCACTACCTGGCGGGTGATTTCCAACATCTGTGGAATATTCCGCAGCATCCCGGCTCCGGCTCCTTTGCCGGCCACCTTTTTTACCGGACAACCGAAATTAATGTCGAGCAGGTCGGGGCCGGCCGCTTCCGCGATACGGGCGGCTTCCACCATCGCGTCTACTTCTTTGCCGTAAATCTGGATAGCTACCGGCCGTTCGTCGTCGGCTACGGTGAGTTTTTGCTGCGTTTTGTTCACGTTGCGTATCAATGCATCGCTCGAAACGAACTCCGTATATACCATATCGGCCCCGAATTTCTTGCACATCAGCCGGAAAGAAATATCCGTTACGTCTTCCATCGGCGCCAGAAATACCGGCTGCCGGCCTAATTCTATCGTTCCTATTTTCATGCTTATCGTGATTGACGTCGCAAAAGTAGCGTTTTCTGGCTGAAAAAGAAAGCCGGCTGCCGATCCGGCGGTTCCGATTTTTTCTATCTTTGTTTTTAAAGAATCAAGGCGAAGATAGGCGGTATGCCCCGGCATCAGGGACAACCCCGTTTCCGCCTTCGGTTTTGCCCTATCCCGGCCGCCGGCCACGTATTAGACAGGCTTGGCGGGACGCGGAGAAAGCCTGCGTAAAAAACAAGCACAAGGTTGAAAACGGAATACTTTAACCTGATTATCATTTAAGATGAACTTTATACCTGTTACACTGATGAAAAAGAATAAGAAGAGGCAGCCTTTCTGCTTCTGGCCTTTGCTTTTGCTCCTGGCGCTGCTACCGGGTGGCTCGTTTGCGGCAGCCGCTTCCGCTTTTATCCCGGCCAGCCATCCGCATATCGCTTATATAGGCCGCGTCAGTTTCAGCCAACCCGAGGCTCCTTGTTTTACTTATCCCGGCGTACAGATACGGGCTTTGTTCGAAGGCACTTCGCTGGGCGTGCGGATGAAACCCAACAGCGGCTATTTTATGGTGGAAATCGACCGGCTCCCTCCTTTCAAGGTCGCTTTCGGCCCTACGGATTCCGTGTGCGTCGTAGCCAGCGGGTTGCCCGAGGGGGTACACGAGGTACGGCTTACGCTGGCTTACGAAGGCTATCTGCGCCGGCCCCGATTCCGCGGTTTCCTGCTCGACGAGGGAAAAACCCTTCCCGCCCCGCCCGGTTTGCCGGAGCGTCGTATCGAATTTATCGGCAATTCCATTACCTGCGGTTTCGGAGTGGAGACGGCCGATCCGAAGGCTCCCTTTCAAGACGAAACCGAAAATCATTTTTATACCTACGCCGCTTTGACTGCCCGGGCTTTCGATGCCCTCAGCCTTGTGGTGGCCCGTTCGGGCATCGGCATTTACCGCAATTACGGCGAACCCCGCTCGGGAAGTCCGGATTGTTTGCCGGCCCTGTACGCCCATACCCTATTTAACGACAGTACCGAAACCTGGGATTTCGCTCGTTATACCCCCCATGTGGTCTGCGTCAATCTGGGCACCAACGATGTAAGTACCGGCGCTTACGATACGGTTTTATTGGAGGAGGCTTACCGCCGTTTTTTGCACCGCCTCAGAGGATATTATCCCCAGGCAAAAATCGTTTTGCTGAGCGGATGTATGCTGAGCGGCCGGCGTTTGCAGGATGTGCGCGTGGTTTTGGACCGGGTAGCGGCCGAAGCGACGGCAGCAGGCGACACGGCAGTATACCGTTTCGACCTGACTCCTTCCGACGGTTCGCTGGGATACGGCGCGGCCTGGCATCCCTCGAAAGCCCAGCAAGCTAAAAGCGCCTCCGAGCTGATCGGTTTCCTCCGTTCGCTTACCGGCTGGAAGGTAGTGCGGTAAGAGAGAGGCGTCGAACACGGCAAAAAGGCCTCGCAGGCTCTATATTGAGACACAGGGCATTTTTATTTTATATACCTTTGGATGGTTTAACTAAAACGATGCAAGTATGGCGAAGATTAAAGTACAGAATACGGAGATTACGGTTGTTTCGTATAACGATACCGATTATATTTCATTGACCGATATGGCGCGCAGCCAGATGCAGGAACATATCATTTTTCGATGGCTTAGTTTGAAAAGTACCCTGGAATATATCGGGGAATGGGAAATGCTATACAATTCGAATTTTAATTGTACCGAATTCGGTACAATTAAAAATAGGGCAGGGAGCAATAATTTTGTGCTTTCAGTCAAGACGTGGATTGAACGTACGGGAGCTATCGGCATTCTCTCAAAGGCAGGTCGATATGGGGGAACGTATGCTCATCGCGATATTGCGTACCACTTCGGCATGTGGATAAGTCCGCGCTTCCAACTACTGCTTGTAAAGGAATATCAGCGTTTGAAAGAGCAGGAACAAGCTCAAATAGGTTGGACTGCAAAAAGAGAGTTGTCGAAAATCAATTACCGCATACATACGGATGCCATTAAACACAACCTTATTCCGCAGAAGGTAACTGCTGCCCAGGCAAGTATAATCTATGCAGAAGAGGCTGACGTACTCAACGTTGCCATGTTTGGCATCACTGCCAAAATGTGGCGTGAGCAGAATCCTGAACTGAAAGGTAATATCCGCGACTATGCTTCTATCAATGAACTCATATGCCTTTCTAATATGGAAAACCTGAATGCAGTCTTTATTGACCAGGGCGTTCCGCAAGCTGAACGGCTTGTAAAGTTGAACCAGATTGCCATTCACCAGATGCGTGTATTGGAGGAGGGCGGGAACAGACATTTGTTGAAATAGAAAGCTGGTATTACTTTATAAAACCTCTATTCTTTACATGGCTTCCTTTTTTATTTTTGTTTCTCGCTCTAAACAGCTTATTAATAAGTTATTCAGCTATATTGCGGCTGTTTTATTCGTCTTTTCCGGAGATTTTACGTAAGTTTGTCCCTCCAAACGACACGATAAAAATATGACCTTGCAGGAAAAGGATTTTGAAATAATGGCGCCGGTAGGTTCGTACGAATCGCTTATGGCCGCTATCCAGGGAGGGGCCGATTCCGTTTACTTAGGTATCGAAGGCCTGAACATGCGCTCCCGCTCTTCGCATAATTTTACTACCGACGATTTGCACCGGATAACTTCGATCTGCCGGGAGCATGGCCTGAAAAGCTATCTGACCGTCAACACCGTTATCTATGGGGAAGATTTGCCCCTGATGCGGCAGATCATCGATGCTGCCAAAGCTGCCGGCATATCGGCTATTATCGCTGCCGATGTCGCCGCCATGGATTACGCTTTCGGCATCGGCCAGGAAGTGCATCTTTCCACCCAATTGAATATTTCCAACGTAGAAGCTCTGAAATTCTATGCCCGGTTTGCCGATGTGGTGGTATTGGCCCGCGAGTTGAATCTCCGGCAAGTGGGCGAAATTTACCGTCAGATCGAAGCACAGCAGATCCGGGGGCCGAAAGGCGACTTGGTGCGTATCGAAATGTTCGCCCACGGGGCTTTGTGCATGGCCGTTTCCGGGAAATGCTACCTCAGTTTGCACGAGGCGAACGCTTCGGCCAACCGGGGCGCGTGCATGCAGGTTTGCCGGCGCGCTTACACGGTGAAAGATAAAGACAGCCAGATCGAGCTGGATGTGGAAAACCAATATATCATGTCGCCCAAAGACCTGAAAACGATTCATTTTATGAATAAGATGATGGACGCAGGCGTAAGGGTGTTCAAAATAGAAGGACGGGCCCGCGGGCCGGAATACGTGCGCCTGGTGACGGAATGCTATAAGGAGGCCGTAAAAGCCTATTGCGACGGCACGTTCGACGAGGAAAAGGTAGCTGTCTGGGACGAACGGCTTCACCGGGTATTCAACCGGGGCTTTTGGGACGGGTATTACCTGGGCCGGAGGCTGGGTGAATGGAGCAGCCGCTACGGCTCGGGCGCTACCCGCAAAAAAGTCTACGTGGCCAAAGGCATCAAATATTTCGATAAGATAGGCGTGGCCGAATTCGAAATGGAATCGGGCAGCTTGAAAGCGGGCGACGAGATTCTGATTACCGGCCCTACTACCGGCGCGGTGATGCAAACGGCCGATGAAATACGGGTAGATCTCGTACCGGTGCCGGAAACGGTGAAAGGAGAGCGTTTTTCCCTCAAGGTAAAAGAGAAGATCCGCCCCTCGGACCGCTTATATAAGATGGAACGTATCGATGTAAATAAATGGGAAGAATGAAAAACTATATTTTTAAACTGACGGATAAGGTGCGCGACTACGAATGCGACCTTCAGGGAGTGGTAAACAATTCGAATTACCAACGCTATATGGAACATACCCGCCACGAGTTTCTCGAATCGCTGGGCGAGAACTTCGGAGCCATGCACGACAAGGGAATCGACGCTTTCGTAGCCCGGGTGGATATACAATACCGCACTTCGCTCCGAAGCGGAGATAGCTATGTCTCTTGCCTGAACGTCTCGAAGACGGGCCCCAAGCTGGTATTCGAACAAGATATATACCGGGCCTCCGACGGCGTTCTGGCCACGAAGGGCCGAGTAGAATCGGTGGTAGTGGAAAACGGGAAGCTTACCCGGGGCGAGTATTTCGACGAATTGCTAAAGAAAATAGAGAATAAATGACCGACAAAACCATTTACCGATTGGGCCTTACTATGATAAACGGAATAGGAAATATCCTGGCCCGCCATTTGCTGGAAACCTTAGGCGATGAAGAAGCGATTTTCAAGGAAAAAACCGGCCCTTTGGAACGGGTACCGGGCATCACCCGCCAGTTGGCGGCCGAAATCAAACGGCCCGAAGTACTTCGACGAGCGGAAAACGAACTGTCTTTTATCGAAAAGAACCATATCCGCACCTATTTCCTGACGGATAAAGACTATCCGGAGCGCCTCAGGGAATGTCCCGACGCTCCGATGCTTTTTTATTTTAAAGGAAATGCCGATCTCTCGGCCCGTCGTATTCTCAGCCTGGTCGGTACCCGGCGGGCTACCGACTACGGCAAATGCCAGACCGAGCAGCTGATAGCCGACCTGGCCGTTTTGTTTCCCGACCTGCTCGTGGTGAGCGGCCTGGCTTACGGCATCGATATTTGCGCACACCGGGCGGCTTTGCGTGCCGGATTGCCTACGGTAGGCGTGCTGGCGCACGGGCTCGACCGCATTTATCCGCCCGTCCATCGCGATACGGCTGTGGAAATGTTGGATGCCGGCGGTTTGCTGACCGATTTTCCGGCCGGCACGAATCCCGATCGTCCCCATTTCGTGCGCCGTAACCGGATCGTAGCCGGTTTGGCGGATGCTACCGTGGTGGTGGAATCGGCTGAAAAGGGAGGTTCGCTCGTTACGGCCGACCTGGCTTTTTCGTACGGGAGAGACGTTTTTTGCTTTCCCGGACGCGTATACGATCCGCATTCCAAGGGATGCCATTTGCTGATCCGCCAGAACAAAGCCGGTCTGATTACTTCGGCCGACGATCTGATTTCGGCCTTGCGTTGGGATGTAGGCCGTCCGGAAGCTCCGCTGGCCCGGCAAACCCGGCTGGTATTTCCCGATGAAGGGCCGGAGGGAAGAATCGTGGCTTGTCTCGAACACCAGGAAGAGATGCAACTCGACCGTCTGGCTGCGGCCTTGGAGATGCCGGTGCAGGAAGTGTCGGCTTTATTGTTTACGATGGAGATGAAGGGGGTGGTCAGGGCATTGCCGGGCAACCGGTACCGGCTGGCGCGCTGAGGCAATTCCGCGAAAAGACGATAAAAAAGAACCCGGCAAAACACGAGGGACGTGCTTTGCCGGGGGAAATGCGATCTATATAAACAATTAAAGGATGTCTCCCGACATCCCCTAACCAACTTTGTTAACCTTAAATCTAATACTATTATGAAAAAACCACAGTGCAAATATACGCCCGAATGCGAGAACGGGCAAGTGTTTTGCGTCTAATATATGTTAAGCGGAAAGCTCCGGATAGCCAAAAAGTGTTACGTAAAATAAAATTAAATACAACACTTCAAAATACTACTAAAATTAACGTTTTTCGGCCTGGATGGATGTCTCGTCGTAAAAAAAGCATGGTTTATTGTTCGATCATATGGCTTCGGATTTTCAGGGAATATGAGCAGTTTTAAATAGGGTTCGGCTGCTCCTGGCCGAGGCGGGGACTCGATGAAGATAAGGGCAGCGAAAAGAAAAGGAAAAGCTTGTTTATTTCCCGTTGTTGCGGAAGAGAAGGCATGACGAAGAACAATAAATTCCGTATTGTTTTTATTTTAATATCGATTTTGCTGCCGGCAATAGTCGCGGCTTCTAGTTTTAGTTTTTTTGAAATCCTTGTTCCCGGAAGGGGAGAATAAAAGGCATGTGGCGGATAAAGCCATCCTTATCTGGTACAATTCGCCGGCATGCGGGGGAGGCGGCCGGAAATTTGGCGGCCGTTATGCGGGGGCATATTTTCAGCCCCTTTTCAGGTAATTTTTTAAGAGGGTTCTCATAATAATTCGGTGGAAGGGTTTCACAGGAAGAAAGTAGAGCTTTCCCCACCGGTTGTGGAAATGAACGATCGTAATCAGAGATATGGTGTGGGAGGAAGTGTCTTTCAGGATAGAAGCCCGGAAATTCAGATGTTTGTCGTCTTCTCCCATTACCAGTTCCTCTTCCCGGTTTTCGATCACCGGGAAAAAGGTGTCTGGCTCGGATACGGTTGTATCTGTTTTCAAGCCGAAGAAGCCGACCACAACGTTGCGGACGGATAGCAGAACCCTTACCCAACCTGGCAGTTGAAACAGGGCGCGGGCAATTTCTTTAGCGTTTTTGCCGGTTAGTTGCCGGATTTGGAAAGCGTCCTGATAGTCGATGCTTCCGAATCCTTCCGTTATGCGAGAGAGGGCCGGCGGCCCGGGTAGTTGGATGATCGTTTTCATAAAGGGTTTGCCGATGAATTGTTTTTCGTTTTTCCTGAGAAGCGAAGATAGGGGAAATCGCGCGCATAAACAAGAGTAGTTGGGTTTGGGAAAGAGATAGCCTATCTTTATTTTATCCTTATTTTTTTCCAGAAAGGGAATATACTGACAGCTTTTTGGCAAAAAACTTGCAATTTCCCGAAAAAACCTTACCTTTGCATCGCAATTCGCATGCGGCTGTGGTGTAATTGGTAGCCACGTCAGACTTAGGATCTGATGCTTCACGGCGTGGGGGTTCGAGTCCCTTCAGCCGCACGGATAAAAATAGGTAAACTTGGGTAAATCTCTGAGATCCGACGGGTTTTCAGAGATTTTTTTATTTTCCGGATTTTCCCCGAAAGGCTTTTTTCGTTTTTAATCCCTCGGGAGTTTGGAGGTGGTCGCTTCGGAAATTTGAAGAACCAAGTATCGGGGGGGCCGGTATCTCTCTATGTCTCTTGTCCGGTTTTATCGATTAACCGGTATTTATCCCCCCAGGGAGGAAAGGGGCATAGATGAAAAAATCTGTTGTCGGGAAAGAGATTTTCCGGGTGAACGTCTCTCTTCCAAAGATAAAAAAATGACAATAAGTAGAGGTTGGAAACGCTTTCCTGATAGCTTTTTGTATATGTTTGATATATAGTCTGTTACAACGACACCGGCATCGGTTTGAAATTTCATCGGCATGGAGCCGGAATTTCATCGGCATATAATTTTATTTTCACCGGCATGAAATTTTTATTTCACCGGCATGCGTTTTTTTCCTTGTTTTAAAAAATACAATAAGTCTGCCTGTGGGAGAGGCCTTTTTCATCTGGAGGGGGGGGAGCCTAGGGGCAAAAAAAAATTTGCCGTTATACTCGGCTTGCACTATCTTTGCCCCGGAAGAAAAAACAAAGATAGGCTACGCTTCGGCCATGCCAAGTAAACTTGTCCTTGCGCTCGGCTTGCACTATCTTTGTTTCTGAAAGAAAAACGAAGATAGGCTACGCTTCGGCCATGCCAAGTAAACTTGCCATTGCACTCAGCTTGCACTATCTTTGCCGCGGAAAAGCCATTACGAAAAATGAAAAACACACTTATATTCGTTAGCCTGTTTCTTTGCCTGCCGCTGGCGCACGCCCAGGAACCTTTGGTAAATCCGGCCGATTCCAGCCGTACCCTGCTGGAAAGACTGACCAGGAACGAAAAAAACATCCGCAACGCCAGCATGAACCTACAGTTTTATACCTCCGGCGCAGCTTACCTGACGGAAGGCAAGCTCGACGAAGCCGCCTTTAAGTTAAACCGCGTCCGGCTGGAAATACTCGGTACTTTCGACCAGCGTTTCTCCTACCACTTCCGGCAATCGTTCAATAAATACAGCAATCCCTATTCGCTCGACAACCTTTCGTCGTCGGTAGAATATGCCTTCGTAAAATGGGACATGTCGCGGAAATTCGCCCTCACGGTCGGCAAGCAGGTGATGGCTCTGGGCGGATACGAATACTATGTAAACGCCATTAAGGTGCGAGAGTTCAGCGATTTCAACAATACAATCAACTGCTACCAGGCCGGTGTAACAGGTACGCTTCGTTTCTCTGATACCCAAGAATTGAATCTGCAACTTCTCAACAACCGAAGTGGAAGCGATGCCGACACCTACCCCTTCGGTTTGCCCGAAGGAGTGCAAAAAACCAAGCTGCCTATCCTTTCCACCGTCAACTGGAACGGTTATTTTTTCCGGAAAGTATTGCAACTCCGTTACGCCGCCTCGTGGGGGCAACTGGCCCGGAAGAAAAACCTGTATTACCTCACCGCCGGCCATATCGTGGAAACCGGCCCCGTGATTGCCTATATCGACCTGATGTATTCCCGCGAAGGGATCGATAGCAAAGGTATTCTGAGCAACTTGCCCGATTGGAGCGAACGCGACCCGGCGACGGCCCGGCATGCCACCTATTTCACCTTGATCGCCAACCTGGACTACCGCATCCATCCCAATTGGAATATCTATGTAAAAGGAGCCTACGAGACGACCGGGGTTTACCAAACAAACGGCATTTTTTCCGAAGGCTTGTATCGGCGTGCCTGGAACGCGCAAGCTTGCCTGGAATATTTTCCGATGAAAAACAGCGAGTTGCTGATCTTTTTCCACTTGTTGTATAAGGGAAACCACCTGACGGAGCAAGGGAAGGCCGTCGGCGCGCTCAGCCCCGATACCCAACGTATATCTCTCGGCTTGGTCTATTCCATTCCGGTGTTCTAAAGGTGGCTGGAAGGTATTTCAAACGGTATCCGGCGGCGGGAAAGGCTATTCTTCTTTCTGCTCTTCCGTCAGATAGGCGATGGCTGCTTCGATAAGGGTATCTCTCCCTTTCCAAATATCGTCGATCGTCATCAGTACCCGGATGTCGGGATCGATGCCGAATTCCGTGCATTGCTTCTCGGCGTCGAGCATGGGGGAGGCCGAAAAACGTACGCTCCAACCATTGGGCAGTTCCGAACTGAAAGGAAAGCCGCTTCCCCCGCCGGTTTTGTCGCCCATAATCGTCACATAAGGCATCATGCGCATTTTCTGTACAAAGTCGTTGGCCGCGCTGTAACAATGCCGGTTGGTCAGTACTACCACCGGTCGAAGCCAGCGGATGCGATCGGAAGGTTCGAGATAGAGCGGGTAAGGGGCTGAAAAATCCGAATGCCCTTTGCCGGTTTTATGTTGGATATAACCGGCGGTAATCTTTTCTTCCAGGAAGCGCGAAGCGATCCGGTCGGAAAAGGTAAGCGATCCACCCCCGTTCTCGCGCACGTCGATAATCAACCCCCGGCATTCTTTGAAATGCAGGAACATATAGTCGAGGTTGCTTTCGCCTACCCCGCTGCTGAAACTGCCGTAATAGGCATAACCGATATGGCCCTCGGCCAGCTTTTTATAACGAAGGCCTCCGGCAATGAGGTAATCGGTTCCCAGGTAATTTTTCTGTATTTCTTCATAAAAATTGGGCGGATAGTCTTCATACCAGGCCCAGTAGCGCGACATATTGAAGGAAGAAATCAGGTTGGTATGCCCGTCTTTGAGCTCGGAAAGCATATTGGCCAAGGTGTCGAAAAGGGCATACTGGTTCATCGTGTCGGAAATTTGCAGGCTATAGCGACGGTGCACTTCGTCCCAATCGACGTCTTTATAATCGAAAAAACAATAGTTTTCGTCGAGTATTTTCCAGAGCGATTCGAAATTTTCGCGGGGAGAGTAGATGTATTCGTCGGTTTTCTCGCATCCCTGCAAAAAGAGCGACAAGGCCGCCAGTATATAAGATAAATAGTGTTTCATCCGTATCGATCTTTATCGTCAATAATAAGCGCTTTTGTATTTCCCCCTGTTTTTCAGCCGCTTGCCGCCGAAGGCTACAAATTCTTTCACCAATCCGATCAGGAAGGTGTGAGAGATGATATGCGATTGCAGGCTATTTACATCCGTATAATAGGCGCTATGCAGGTAGCCGGCTCTGATGGTCAGGTTGCCTGCCGGAAAATCGGCCGTGAAGTAATTTTTCAGGGCGAATTTGTTGTGAAACGAATTGAATTGCACCACCCCGCCGCTGTTTCCCAGGTTGAATATTTCGTAATAGGACTGACCGTAATGGGGAGAGAACAAAACGCCGGCAAACGGCAGGGTAAGCTGATAGCGCAGCGTGAGCGGATATTCCCCGATTTTGAACCGGTAGACGGCCATGCCCGACAGGTTCAAATCGATGTCGGCCTTGGCCGAAGCCGGGTTATTTCCGTTGCGGGTGTTGTAAATAAATCCCGCCAGGCCGTGTACCGAGGCACCGGCCAGGAGCTTTAAGCCGGGCAAAAGCGGGAAATGGTAATGATACCCCAGGGTGTAGTCGACGAAGCCTGCGAAGTCGGTGGCCGTGCCGGCCGGGTTGTCGGTGGAGGCTACGTCGACGCTGATGAGTTGCTGGCGCGAGATGCGGTAATCGGCCAGGCGTGTCATTTTCATCCGTTCGTTCAGGATACGCAGGCCCCATCCGGCATAATCCAGCTTTTTGCCGGGCGAGAGGTAGGTGTCCATCAGGCGATAACCTCCCGCGCCGATCAGCGTCGCGTCGTTGACCGACCAGGGCAGCTCGCCGGGCGGGATAGCCGGCGCCGCCGGTTCGGCTGTGGCCTCCTGTTGGGCGCGGGCCGGCAACGCGAGGCAGAAAAAAAGGCAGATCAGGCAAGCAAGAGGCTTCATAGGCGTTACTGGTCAAAGAGTTTCATCTGTCCGGTGATTTCATCCAGAATATCGCTCTGGCTTTTGTCTTCTTCGGAATTTTCGCCGGTTTCCTCGCCCTCCGGTTGGACGGGCGCTTCAGTCGCCGGCGCATCGAAGCGGTTGGGCTCGAGTTCGTTTACCGTTTCGATTTCGAAGGTGGAGATTCGTTTTCCTTTGGCTTTGAATCCCTTTACGCCGATAAATTCCTCCGCGTCGAGTACGAGAGCTTCCCGGAAACTGTCGCCTCCGCCGAACACAACTTCGATACGGGGATATTTCTCGTCGGTAAGCAGCAGCAGGCGGCTTTTGGGGTTATCGCCCAGGAAGTTCTGCTTGCGGCTGCCGGCTTCCAGTTGGAAACGTTTCAGATAATGATACTTCTGGTCGGCGTCGTAAAGGGCGGCCGTCCATACTTTTCCCGGGTCGTATTTTTCGATCGCGAGGATATTGTCTTCGTAATGATTGCTCAGCTCGAAGTTGGTGGTATAAAAGTCGCCGTTTTGCAGAATCACCAGGATGAGCTCTTCGCTCTGGAATTCGCCCAGTTCCTCTCCGCGGCCGTCGTAGTTCAGCCGGAGTACGTCGCGGTCGAACCATACCTGCCGGCCGCCCAGGGTAGAGGAGCCTTTTTGCTTGAGGCTTACTTTGTGGATGTCGGCTTTCGTCAGGATATTGCCCATCGAACCGCGGCCTTTGATGGCGATTTCGCTGAAGCTTTTTTCGAATACCAACAGTTTCTGGCGGGGTTTGGGTTTTAGGATCACTTTCACCGTTTCCGCTTCTCCGTTGGGGTTGACGCTGAAATAAAGGATGCGCGATCCTTCGGTTCCCTTGGTCAGATCGTATTCCTTGTCGCGCGTAATGCCTGTTACGGCAAAGCGTTTGATGTAGTTGAAACCGGCTTTGCCGTCGCGGTAGATTACGTTGTAAATCGTCCGGGTGTCGTTGCGTTTGAAGATGTTTACATACAGAATGTCTTTGCCGATAAACATCTTGTCGCTTACCTTGACGATTTTGTAGTTTCCGTTGCGGTAGAAGATAATCACGTCGTCGATGTCGGAGCAGTTGGCAATAAACTCGTCTTTCTTCAAACTCATGCCGATAAAGCCTTCGGCCCGGTTGATGTATAGTTTTTCGTTGGCTTCCACTACTTTGGTGGCTTCGATGGTGTCGAAGTTGCGTATTTCCGTCTGGCGGGGGTAGCGTTTGCCGTACTTTTCCTTCAGCATCGTAAACCATTCGATGGTGTAGGCTACGATGTTGGCCAGGTGGTGGTCGATGCGGGCGATTTCTTCTTTGATCTGGGCAATCAGGGCGTTCGATTTGTCGGAATTGAACTTGAGGATGCGCCCCATTTTGATTTCCATCAGTTTAAGAATATCCTCGCGGCCCACTTCGCGGATAAAACCGGGCTTGAAGGGTTCGAGCCGGCTGTCGATATGAGCCACTGCGGCGTCCATGTCTTTGGCGTTTTCAAACCCGGCGTCTTTGTAAATCCTTTCTTCGATAAATATTTTTTCCAGCGAGGCAAAGAAAAGGGTTTCTTCCTGCTCGGCTTTTTGAATTTGCAGTTCGGTGCGCAGCAGTACCAGCGTGTTGTCGGTGGAATGGCGCAGCACCTCGCCGACGGTCAGGAAGTGGGGTTTGTCGTCCTTAATGACGCAGCAGTTGGGCGAAATGCTGATCTCGCAATCGGTGAAGGCGTATAGGGCGTCGATCGTCTTGTCGGAAGATACGCCGGGAGCGAGATGGACGAGGATTTCGACTTCTTTGGCCGTATTGTCGTCTACCTTTTTTATTTTGATTTTTCCCTTTTCGTTGGCTTTCAGGATCGATTCGATCACCGACGAGGTGGTTCTTCCGTAGGGAATTTCGGAAATCACCAGGGTTTTATTGTCGAGCTTGCTGATTTTGGCCCGGATCTTTACCGAACCCCCCCGTTCGCCGTCGTTGTATTTGCCCACGTCGATGTAGCCGCCGGTCTGGAAATCGGGGTAAAGCGCGAACGCTTCGCCGCGCAGGTGGGCGATGGAGGCGTCGAGCAGTTCGTTGAAGTTGTGAGGCAATATTTTGGAGGATAAGCCCACGGCGATGCCTTCCACCCCTTGCGCCAGCAGGAGGGGAAATTTCACGGGCAGGGTAACCGGTTCTTTGTTGCGTCCGTCGTACGAGAGTTGCCAGAGCGTGGTTTTGGGGTTGAATACCGTATCGAGGGCGAATTTCGAAAGCCGGGCTTCGATGTAACGGGGCGCGGCGGCTCCGTCGCCGGTCAGGATATTTCCCCAGTTTCCCTGGCAGTCTACCAAGAGGTCTTTCTGTCCTAGTTGTACCAGGGCGTCGCCGATGGAGGCGTCGCCGTGGGGGTGAAACTGCATGGTGTGGCCCACGATATTGGCAACCTTGTTGTACCGGCCGTCTTCCAAACGTTTCATGGAATGGAGGATACGGCGTTGCACAGGCTTTAGCCCGTCGTTGATATGGGGCACGGCGCGTTCCAGGATTACGTACGAAGCATAATCCAGAAACCAGTTCTGATACATCCCCGACAGGTGATAGGCTATGCGGCCTTCGCCTTTTCCGGGTACTTTATAGTCTGAATGGGTTTCGGCTTCCGGGGTTTCGTTTTTCCCTGAAGCCGGATTTACATTTTCTATCTTTTCGTTTTCGTTGTTTTCCGTAAAGTTGTTTGCTTTCTCTTCGGGTGTCATCTACAATCCTCTACTTTTATCGATGCAATGTTGCTAACAGGGTGTAAATATACGAATTATTCGTCATTTTTCCGGAAATTCGCGCAAATTAAATCGGATAAAAGGGGCCTTCAAAAACTTTTTTACGTCATATTAACGAATGGTCGGCATAGAGGCCCGGCTGCTGCCGCCTGTCAGAGCCGTATGTTGAAAAGTGAAGCAAAGCATGGGAAAACGGCCTGTACCTGCCTGGCGGCCGCTGGGGCCCGTCAGGCAGGTACAGGATATATATTTATCTAGTTGCGATCGGTTTTTCAGCTTGTTAGAAAATAGGAACACCGGCAAACTCGATGTATTTGTTGCTCATTTGATAATAAGAGTCGGGATAGGCCAGACATTGCAGTTTGATAGACGTGATTTGCGTGACGGCGGCATCGACGGCCGTGAGCGTAATGCTTCCCGACAGGGTTTTGTCTTGCGGGAATAAAAAGCTCATGGCGTGATAGGTGGGATCGGGCTTTTTGCCGGCAAAATGGAAAGCGGCGTTACGCTCGGTATACGAGTTGCCCTGGTTGTCGGCGATGCCGGTGCTGGTGGTATTTGAAATGCCGTAGATGCGGAAGTCTTTGATGTCTTCGCCCATGCCGTCGTTGGTGATGGTATAGTTGAATACTACCGAGCTGCCGTTGCGGCGGCAGTTCACGATACGGACGCTTAAACGGGCATCGCAGGAAATAACGGTGGCTTTCGAATAATCTTCTTCTTTCGGATCCTCGCCGGCTTTTACGCTCATCGATACGGGCA
This sequence comes from Tannerellaceae bacterium, assembly GCA_048465615.1. Taxonomy (GTDB): domain Bacteria; phylum Bacteroidota; class Bacteroidia; order Bacteroidales; family Tannerellaceae; genus Parabacteroides. The sequence goes on along the minus strand of DBFWLD010000005.1, from coordinate 38,816 downwards.
GTTCGTAGTCGCCCAGGTCGGAGCGGATCAGGATGGTGCAGGCGTAATCGCCTTCGGCCAGGCCGGTGCGGTCGATATGTACGTCGATCGATTTACAGGCGGTAGGGTTGTTTTCTACATACGCGGGAATGGTGCCCGAGGTTTCGCTGAAACTCATCCAGGGTGCGTTGCCCCGCAGAAGGAGCTGAAAGTCGGTAGGACCGCCCAAGGAGACGATTACGAAGTTGCCTTCCGACTCGTAACCGAGGTTGAGAAAAGCCGGCGAGCAGCCGAGGCTGCGCTGGGTTGCCGGCCCGGCTTCTGCCGTGACGACAAGGGGCAGAGATTCGCCGTCGGCTTTTACCAGAATGGTGGTCGATACGTCTTCTTTTATTTTTGTGCGGTCGATCGTTACTTTTACAGCGCTTTTCTTGCCCATGTCGGTACTTCCGTTTTTCGGCGATACGGTCAGCCAGTCGGCGTCGATGCCGGTAATTTCCCAGTTTGCCAAACCTGCCGTGCCGATATTTTTAATGTCGAAGGTAAGCGAAGTATGTTCTTTGCCGAAATTAAGCGTTTGGACGCTTAGTTCGATTTTGGAGGAAACAGTTTTCGCTTCGGCTGTTACTCTGAGAGATACCGATTCTTTGTCTACGTTAATAATCAGAATCGTTTCGGCGTTTTCTTTTAGCTTTTCCCTGAGCAGCGTCGCTTTCACGGCAAAACTTTTACCCCCTTCGATGGAGCCGGAAAGGGGCGCAATCTGTAGCCAGTCGATACCGTCGAGTCCGGAGATATTCCAGTTGAATTTCTCTTTGCCTTGATTGATAATATCGAAAGACAAAGTAGTGGTGGACGCCCCGAAATTCAAAACCGAGGTGCTGATGGCTAATTTGGCCGACGCATCCAGAGGCGTCAGTTGTATATCGCCTGAAGCGTTCTGCCCGGGTACCACGGTGATGGGTTTGGTATTCGATTGATAGCCTTCTTTTTTAGCTTGTAGTTCATATTGTTTCGCATCCAGGTTTGAAAATTCGAATATGCCGTTGGTTCCGGTGCTGGTAGCGCGGCCGCCGGGAGTTAGGGTAACTTCTGCGCCGGCTATCATTTCGCCGGTGCGGGCATCGCTTACTTTTCCGTAAATGGTTCCGGTCTCTTCTTTATCGTCTTCGCTGCAGGCACCGAAAAAAAGCAAAGTGATAAAGGTGAGGAACGTTAGCAAACAGGCTTTTGTCATGGTTCTTTTTTTCATACTGTTTTTCTTTTTTAGGTAGTTTGAAATAATAAGTAAAATCGAAACGGATTTATGAAGGCGAGGAAAAAGTTAGGCCGTGCCTGTTTCTGCCGGGAATACCAGATCTGCCGGAAGAACTTTCCTTTCCTGTAGGCAATCTCTCTTTATTATACCCCTTTTGTATGGTCGTTGCGTTTGGGTACGATACGTGTTTTCATATTCTATGCGGAGTTATGTTTGGAACTATATTGCATCTGATCTGTTGTTTTTAAGAGGGTGTATTCTCTTTGTTTGCAAAGTTAAAGCCAAATCCAAGAAGAGTATATCCATAATATTTATTACATTTGCCCGATATTTTACGAATAGTATTCAATTAATTACGACTATGGCTACCGATTTAAAGAAATTCGTGGGGGAACGCCTGCAATTGGTTAGGATGGAAAGACATCTTACCCAGGAACAAATGAGTGAAAAGTTGAATCTTTCAACCAGTGCCTATTGTAAAATAGAATACGGTGAAACCGACCTTACGCTTACCCGGCTGAATAAAATTGCCGAGATTCTGGAGATACCCGCTATCGAATTATTCCAACGTATCAGCGGGGATACCTATCATAATGCCCAGCGGGATTACGGACAAATGTCGTTTGCCCGCGACAACGGCAATACGGGAAATCATATTACGGTGGAGGTGAATGGCGATCTGAGGGAGTTGGTGAAATCGAATACCCGTTTAATTGAAATGCTGATCAGGCGCATGGACGATCTGGAAAAAAGATGAAGCTCCGCCGGGGATAACCGGAAATTATAATTATTTTCTTGCCTGGGAATAAAACAACCTTTTCCGGCGTTTTTTATTCTTTTTGCTTTGCTGCCGCCGGCCGCTCTTTGCCTTAGGAGCGGATGGGAAACAAATCCTCTTTAATATATTTCTAATCTCTTCTACATAATTTATAAGCGATGGCTGCGTTAGGAATTAAAGGTAAATGCTTACCTTTGCGGCCGGCTCTACGCTAAGGGCGTTTTTTGAAAGACAATTAACTATCACACTTTTATACAAACGTATGGGAAAGTATAAATTAATCAACAACGTGTTGGGATGGGTCGTTTTTGCGATTGCTTCCACCGTTTATCTGATGACGATCGAACCCACCGCCAGTTTCTGGGACTGCGGCGAGTTCATTTCTTCAGCCTTTAAGCTCGAGGTGGGCCATCCGCCCGGAGCGCCGTTTTTTATGTTGATGGGCAATCTGTTCACCCATCTGGCATCCGATCCTTCCAAGGTGGCGATGATGGTCAACTCCATGTCGGCCTTGTTTAGCGGCTTGACGATTCTTTTCCTTTTCTGGAGCATTACGCATATGGCCCGGCGGATTATGACCGGCGAGGGTAGTGTCCTTTCGCTCGGACAGACTATTACCGTTATGGGCTGCGGGCTGGTGGGCGCATTGGCTTATACCTTTAGCGATACGTTCTGGTTCAGTGCCGTGGAAGGCGAGGTATATGCTTCTTCTTCGTTGTTTACGGCCTTGGTTTTCTGGCTGATTCTCAAATGGGAAGAAGTGGCCGACAAGCCGCATGCCGATCGTTGGATCGTGCTGATCGCTTATCTGATGGGCCTGAGCATCGGGGTGCATTTGCTCAACCTGCTGTGTATTCCGGCTATCGTGTTGGTTTATTATTATAAAAAATTCCCCAATCCTACGCTGAAAGGTACCTTGGTGGCTTTGCTGACCTCGTTTGCCATTGTGGCTTTGATGATGTACGGGGTGGTGCAGGGCTTGGTGGAAGTATGCGGATGGTTCGAGTTGTTGTTTGTAAACGTCTTCGGCATGCCTTATAATTCCGGCGTCTTTGCGTATGTGATCGTGCTGGGAGCTGTGCTATGCTGGTCGATCTGGGAAACCATGCGCGACGAAGTGAACGAAACCCGCATGAAAATCGCCTTTATTCTTTCCATTGTCCTGGTGGGGATTCCGTTTATCGGCAGCGGCTATGTGTTGGGGGTTGTGCTGATTCTGGCTTTGACGGCCTATTTGTTTATCAGCAAAAAAGTAGCCATCAAAACGCTGAATACCATTCTGGTGAGTTTACTGGTGATCGTGGTAGGCTATTCTTCCTATGCGTTGATTCTGGTACGCGCTACGGCTGATACGCCGATGAACCAGAATGCGCCGAGCGATATTTTTACGCTGCGCACCTATCTGGCCCGCGAACAGTATGGCAAAACGCCGTTGCTATACGGACAGACCTATGTGTCGGAAGTGAAACGCGAAAACCAGGGAGGCAATTGCGTGGCCGTTACGAAAGAGGGCGAGCCTACCTGGAGCCGGGTTATCAAAAAGGATAAGAACGAAAAAGATAAATATTACGTATCCCGCCGCGAAACGGAATACGAGTATGTCGACGAGCTGAATATGCTGTTCCCTCGTATGTTTAGCAGCGTCGATCCGAACTATGTGCCGGCTTATAAGGAGTGGGGCCAGGTGAAGGGACAGCCGGTAAAATTTAATCGCTGCGGGGAGATGGTGACGGTCATCAAACCGACTTTCCTCGAAAACCTTCGCTATTTCTTTGCCTACCAATTGAACTTTATGTACTGGCGGTATTTCATGTGGAACTTTTCCGGGCGCCAGAACGATATTCAGGGCCACGGCGAAGTGCTGAACGGCAACTGGATTACCGGCATACCTTTTATCGACGAAGCCTTGGTAGGCCCGCAGGAAGACATGCCGCTGGATATTGTGAATAATAAAGGACATAACGTATACTATATGTTGCCCTTGCTGCTCGGTATCCTGGGCCTGTTGTATCAGGCTTATGCCGGGAAAAAGGGTATCCAGGGTTTCTGGATCACCTTCTTCCTCTTCTTTATGACGGGTATAGCCATCGTGCTCTATCTTAACCAAACGCCCTACCAGCCGCGCGAACGCGATTATGCGTATGCCGGTTCGTTCTACGCCTTCTGTATCTGGATCGGATTCGGAGTGGCCGCGGTGGCGAAAGGGTTGGAGCGGTATGCCAAGTTGCCGGCCGTGGCCGCCGGTTCGATTGCGACCTTGGTTTGTTTGTTCGTGCCCATCCAGATGGCTGCGCAGAACTGGGACGATCACGATCGTTCGGGCCGTTACGTCTGTCGCGATTTCGGGGCCAACTATCTCGAATCTTGCGAACCGAACGCCGTGATTTTTACCAACGGCGATAACGATACCTTCCCGCTCTGGTATGCGCAGGAAGTAGAAGGCATCCGTACCGATGTGCGGGTGTGCAACACCAGCTATCTGCAAACCGACTGGTATATCGACCAGATGAAGAAGCAAGCCTATGAGTCGGATCCGCTTCCGATTTCGTGGAACCGGGCCGATTATGTGCAGGGTACCCGCGACGCGGCTTATATCTTCCCCATGACCGACCAAGCTATCGATTTGAATACGGCTTTGAGTTTTGTCCGCAGTAACGATCCGAAATATAAGAAGATTCCGGGCATCAACCAGGAGTTGGATTATATTCCTTCGCAATCGCTGGTGTTCCGGGTAGACTCGGCTGCGGCTCTGGAAGTGCTCGATACGACCGACCGGCCCAATATGGCCCGGGAAATGCCTATCAATCTGAACGGAAAGGATTACCTGGGCAAACAAGAACTGATTATTCTGGACATGTTGCAGACCAACGACTGGGAACGGCCTATTTATTATGCCATTACCGTCAGCCCCGATCAGTTCGTGCGGCTTGATCCTTATTTCCAGCAAACCGGTCTGGCTTATCAGATCGTGCCGATGAAGACCTCGGGTACTACGCGTGCCATCAATACCGAGAAGATGTACGACAACGTGATGAATAAGTTCAAATGGGGCGGGGTGAATACGCCGGGCGTTTATTTGGACGAGAACGTGATGCGGATGTGCAAGAGCTACCGCATGGCTCTGTTTTCCAAGTTGGCCGCGGCTTTGATGGCCGAAGGGAAAAACGACAAAGCGCTTGCCGTGCTGGATAAATCGCTGGAAGTACTGCCTCCCGAAAATGTACCGTTCGATTATAGCGCGCTTGCGCTGGGCGAACTGTATTATCAGTTGGGAGAGACGGAAAAAGCGGAAATGATTTATACGGCTATTGCCGATAATGCCCTGCGCAACGTCAACTGGTTCTTCCGCCTGCGTCCCGGACAGCTTTCCTCAGTAACGGGCGATCTGGAACAGAATCTGGCCGTATTGCAAGAAGTGCTGCGCATCGGCAAACAATATAATCCGGAATTCGGAAAGAAATATCAGGAAGAGTTTGACAATTACCGGATGGCATACGGTTCGATCCGGGAATGATTTTCGAATGAAATGTTTATCGAACAACCGCCCTGGTTTTACAGGGCACTTTTTCCGGGGGTAATCTGGCGGATACCGGCCGAGCCGAAATGTGTATATCTCACGTTCGACGACGGCCCTATCCCCGAGGTTACCCCTTGGGTTTTAGATATACTTCGCCGTTACCAGGTGAAAGCTACCTTTTTTATGGTGGGCGACAACGTGCGCAAGCATCCCGACATTTACCGGATGGTGCTCGAGGCCGGCCATCGGGTGGGAAATCATACCTTCAATCATATCCAGGGCATCGCTTTCTGGACGCGGCATTACCTGGCCAATGTGGAAAAGGCGGCCGATTATATTCCGGGCGATTTGTTCCGGCCGCCTCATGGCCATATGCGCTTGCCGCAGGTGTTTTGGCTCAGAAGGCGATACCGGATTATCATGTGGGACGTAGTTACCCGCGATTATAATGCAAGAAAAACGCCCGATGAAGTACTCAATGTAGTCAAACGCTACACCCGCAACGGTTCGATTATCGTTTTTCACGATTCCCTGAAGGCCGAGAAAAATATGCGCGAGGCTATGCCGCGCGCTATCGAGTGGTTGCTCGCGGAAGGATATACGTTTAAAGTATTCGATTAAAGAGGAACGGAAACCGCGGGAAGAAATATGCAGATTTAATCCTTCATAAGATGCTTTATTCAGCGCAAGTTAAACAAGCCGCCAAACACTTGGGGTTCGCCGCGGTCGGTATCGCTCCGGTAGCTCCGGCCGAAAGCGAAGCGGCTTATTTCGATCGCTGGCTGGCTGAAAGAAGGCAGGCCGGCATGCGTTACATGGAAAACTACCGCGAGATACGGCTTAATCCGGAAGGTTTGCTGCCGGGAGCGCGCAGTCTTATTTCGGTCGCTCTCAATTATTATCCTGCCGTCAGGCGCGACGCTTCCCTGCCCCATATCGCTTATTATGCTTATGGGGAAGATTATCACGTGGTGATGAAAAAAATGTTGCGCAGGCTCTGGCAGGAGGTAGTCGGGCGGCAAGGAGAAAACGACGGAAAGTTATCTGCCGGACTTCCGGCAGCGGGCCCGGAGCCAGGTGCGGATGTACGCTTTTTTACCGACTCCGCCCCCCTGCTCGAGCGCTATTGGGCGTGGCGGGCCGGTTTGGGTTGGATCGGAAAAAATACGAATCTGATTATTCCCGGTCGCGGTTCCTTCTTTTTCCTGGGAGAAATCCTCACCACCCTCGAAGCCGACCGGTACGACGCCCCGCAGAAGGAACGCTGCGGGACTTGCCGCCGTTGTCTGGATGCCTGTCCTACCGGAGCTTTAACGGCTCCCCGGCAGCTCGATGCCAACCGCTGTATCTCCTATCTTACCATCGAACACAAAGAAGAAATCCCTCCCCCCGAGGCCGCCAGGCTAGGCAATAGGTTGTACGGATGCGATACCTGCCAGTTGGCATGTCCCTGGAATCGGTTTGCTACGCCCACCCCGGTAGAAGCTTTCCGGCCGAATCCTTCTCTTCTCTCCCTTCGAAAAGAAGAGCTTCAGACGCTTACCCGTGAAGAATATAATCGTATATTTGCCCGGTCGGCCGTCAAACGGGTCAAATACGAAGGCCTGATGCGCACCCTGCGTTATTTGTAATCATTTTTAAAAGATAAAATACCATGAAAAGAACATTTACCCTTTGGCTGCTCTTTCTTCTGTGCGCGGCGACGAGCTTTGCCGCCTCCGGCGAATTGAAAGAGAAACTGGCCGCCCTCAAAGGCGTTACCGATGTCCAGCCGCTCGAATCGGAGCATTATGCCGAAAAATATGTTGTGCGGATCACCCAGTACCTCGATCCCAAGCATCCCGAAGCCGGAACGTTTACCCAACGGGTGATCATCGGACATGTCGGTTTCGATCGTCCCACCATCCTGGTGACGGAAGGATACGGGGCGGCCTATGCCCTGAATCCCAAATACCGGGAAGAACTGACCCGGTTGCTGGATGCCAACCTGATTTTCGTAGAATACCGTTATTTTCTGGAATCCACGCCCGACCCCTGCAACTGGGATTATCTGACGGCCGAAAATTCCGCTTACGATCTACACCAGGTCAACCAAACTTTCCGTCAGCTTTATACCGGGAAATGGGTAAGTACCGGGATTAGTAAAGGAGGGCAGACTACCACTTTATACCGGGCCTTTTTCCCCGACGACGTGGATTTTTCCGTTCCTTACGTCGCGCCGTTGAATCGGGGCGTGGAAGACGGACGCCACGAGCCTTTTTTACGGAAAGTAGGTAGCAAGAAAGAACGAAAGAAAATCGAAGCCTTTCAGAAAGAAATCCTTAGGCGCAAAAGCGAAATTGTCCCGCTTCTCGACGCTTTTTGCCGGGAAAAGAAACTCGTTTTCCGCATCCCGATGGAAGAAGTGCTGGACTATTGCGTGCTCGAATATCCGTTTGCCTTCTGGCAATGGGGTACTTCGGTAAGTACCATCCCTTCCCTCTCGTCAGACACGCCGACCCTGTTCGATCATCTGAAGAAAATCAGCGGCCCGGATTATTTTGCCGAAGATCAACCTAACATCTCCTTTTTTGTGCAGGCTGCCCGCGAATTGGGTTACTATGGTTACGATACCGCTCCTTTCAAAGGCTTGCTGAGCATTGAAAGCAGCCAAGGCTATCTGAACCGCATCATGCTGCCGAAAGACTTGGTAGGGAAAGTGGAGTTCCGTCCCGAGCTTTACCGGAAAGTATACGATTTTCTGAAAGACAACGATCCGAAAATGATTTTTATTTACGGAGAGATCGATCCGTGGAGCGCCACCCGGGTGCCAACCTTCAAAGGCAAAAAGAACCAGCAGGTGTATATCCAACCCCGCGGCAGCCATACGGCGCGGATCAGCACGATGCCGGAAGATATGAAAGCTAAGATTCTGACCCAAATCAACCAATGGCTGGCCGAATAAAGACGGCCGGCCGCCAACCTGGAAGCGGCAGCGTTACCGGAGCGCGGGGCCGGATATAAATAAGAGGCTTGGCTAGTTTATAAGCCGCTTTCCGGCAGGAAATCGCAACCAAAAGGATATTTTCGGACGATCTTCCTGCCGGAAAGCGGTTAGAATATATCTTTTACTTTATATACGAATTCCATCCATACCCAATACCGCAGAGCTTTACCCACAAACATCGAGATGGCTACCACCCAGATATTGGCCCGCAGAAATCCCAGAGCTACGGCAATAAAGTCGCCTACCCCGGGCAGGAAAACGAAAAAGCCCATCCACGAACCTTTATCTTTTATCCAATCCTGTACTTTCTGAAGCTTGACGGCATCCAGCTTGAGGTATTTCTCGATCCATTCCACCTTTCCGAGCATGCCCAGCCAATAACAGCTCATGCCCCCCAGAAAATTGCCCAAGGTGGCGGCAATCATGCACGGCCAGTATGACGCGCCGGCCAGCAACACGCCCGTAAGTACTACTTCGCTGCTGAACGGTAGGATAGTAGCTGCCAGAAAAGAGGCAATAAATACTCCGATGTATCCGTAGGCTATAAGAAATTCCATAGGCGAACAAAATATAAGACGATTAAAAAGAGTACCGTAAAATAGAACAATCCGGACATATATTTTCCTCTCACTACCGTGAAAAAATGAGCCAGCAGAATGGAAACCGGCATGCACACCATTTCCAGAAACTCTTCCGACGACTGCTCGTACAGGAAGAATAAGCCGAAAGTCCAGAGCGTCAGCGCGATTAGGAAAGCCAGAAATTGGCGGGTGCGTAAATTGTCTTCATACTCGTGCGTAATGATATTGACCGATGCCGCCACGGCCAGCAGCCCGATGTAGACGATTTCCACCCAATCGATCCATCCGGCTCCTTCGAACATCAGGATACGAATCTTGAACAAGGCCGCGAAGGGCATGGTAAACGGCGTATAATCCTGTTGCCAGACGCACCAACCCAATACAAACCAATATACCGTACCCATACCTAACAGGGAAGCGATAAACGTACGCAGATTCAACGACCGGAAATTGTACATCCCCCACCAGAAAAAGGGAACGAACCAAAGAATATGTACCCACAGCAAGCTGCCTACGCCCAGAATGAGCGTGGCATTATAAGCATGCGGGGCGGAGTCGGGATTGTGGTAGGAAGTAAACAATTCGTAAATAGCCAGTACGAGGCAGAATACGCCCACCGAGGTGGATTTCAGGGGCAGGAAATCCGGATTGGTACTGATCAGCAGGATGTATAGAAAAAACGGCAGAAAAGTTTTTTCGCGGATCAACACCAAGGCATAATTGGCCCGGTGCAATAAAAAGGCCCCTCCCAGCATCAACCCGATACCGATCAGATAGGTAAAGGTTTTTCCCGGGAGTACCCGGCAAATCGCGTTCCAAAGCGGGGGTGCCGTTACTTCCCCGTATACGGGATAACCGGCGGAATCCAGAAATCCCGCCAGCCAACACACCAGGCAGCCGATGCCGACATAAGCATACGTGCCGAAGGACGACAAATCGTATTTCCGGCCGTATAAAGCCGAAGAACTTCTCATAAGCAAAATAAAGCCGGGAACATCCCCGGCTTTTTATGGATTTAAATGCTGTTTTTTATAAATCGAACCCTATGTCGCGCCGGAAATACTTCTTGTCGAAGCCGATTTCTTTAGCGCCGGCGAACGACCGCGTCAAAGCTTCCGTTTGGTCGGCGCCGTACGAGCTGACGGCAATTACGCGCCCGCCGCTGGTCAGAATCCGGTCGCCCTCGGCACAGGTGCCGGCATGGAAGAGAATCGTATCGGTTGCCGTGCGGTCGAGGCCGCTGATTACTTTCCCTTTTTCATAGGCTTCCGGATAACCGCCGCTTACCAACATGACGGTAACGGCAACCCGCTTGTCTTCCACCAATTCCCGCTCGCCCAAGGTTCCTTCGGCTACTCCTTCCAGCAAATCCACCAAGTCGCTCTGAATACGCAGCATCACCACTTCGGTTTCCGGATCGCCCATACGGCAATTGTATTCGATCACCATCGGTTCGCCCTTCACCCGGATCAATCCCAGGAAGATAAACCCTTTGTAATCGATATTTTCTTTCCGGAGTCCCTCGACGGTAGGGCGAATAATCCGTTCGTCGACCTTCGCCATAAACACTTCGTCGGCAAACGGCACGGGCGATACGGCCCCCATGCCGCCGGTATTCAGGCCGGTATTCCCTTCGCCGATGCGCTTATAATCTTTCGCTACAGGCAATACTTTATAGTCTTTTCCGTCGGTCAGCACGAATACCGAGCATTCGATGCCGTCGAGAAACTCTTCGATTACCACCGTGCGGCTGGCCTCGCCGAACATGCCGCCCAGCATATCGCCCAGTTCCCGCTTGGCTTCGTCGAGGTTGTCGATAATCAACACCCCTTTGCCGGCCGCCAGCCCGTCGGCTTTCAATACGTAAGGCGCTTCCAACGACTCCAGGAAAGCATAACCTTCCTCCAGGTTGGCCGCCGTTATGCTTTTATAGCGAGCGGTAGGAATCTGATGCCTCCCCATAAAGGCTTTGGCAAACTCTTTGCTTCCTTCCAGTTGTGCCCCTTCCCGGCTCGGCCCGATCACGGGAACCGAAGCCAAGGCCGGATCAGCTTTGAAATAATCGTAAATTCCTTTTACCAGCGGATCTTCCGGGCCGACTACCACCATGCCGATGCCGTTTGCCTGCACAAAATCGGTAATAGCGGCGAAGTCGTCGGCTTTCATAGGCACGTTCGTACCTACCGTTGCTGTCCCGGCATTGCCCGGGGCGATATACAATTGATCTGTTTTCGGACTTTGGGCCAGTTTCCAGGCGATGGCATGTTCGCGGCCGCCCGAACCCAATAGCAATATATTCATATCCTTTCGATTAGTATTTTAACGGTTTGTTAGTTCAATATCAATTTATTTATCCGATGCCGCCGGGGCGTTTTTCAGATAATCGTCGAAATAGCGGGTGATTTTCTCGTGCAAATGCGGACGGTCTTTCCCGATCACGTTATGCTCGTGCCGCGGATACACGAAATAATCCGGATACGTGCCTGCGTCTACGCAAGCTTTCAGGAATCCCAGGCTATGCTGCCAGACCACCACCGGGTCGATGTCTCCGTGGATCAGCAGCAAACGGCCTTTCAGATTGCCTGCTTTGAGTTTGAGGTTGGCATTTTTATATCCTTCCGGATTATCCTGAGGCCGATCCATATAGCGTTCGCCGTACATAATTTCATAGTTGCTCCAGTCGATTACCGGGCCTCCGGCTACCCCTACCTTGAATAAATCGGGATAAGATAGCATCAGGTTGGTCGTCATAAAGCCGCCGTAACTCCATCCGTGCACGCCGATGCGGGAAGCGTCGACATAGGGGAGGGATTGCAGAAATTCCGCTCCTTTCACCTGGTCGGCCATTTCATGAACGCCCAGGTTACGGTGAATCACGCTTTCGAAGGCATGCCCGCGATTGGCCGAACCGCGGCTATCGACCGTAAAGACGACATATCCGCGTTGAGCCATATATATATCCCAGCCGCGGGCGCCGTTCAGCCAGCCGCCCGATACCATTTGCGCATGCGGTCCTCCGTACACATAGATAATGGCCGGATACTTTTTGGTTTCGTCCAACCCCACCGGTTTGATCAACCGGTAATTCAGTTCGGTTACTCCGTCGGCGGCCGTCAGGGTGCCCGTTACGATCTCAGGCAGAGTATACCCTTCGAAAGGATTGGAAGCAGATAGAAGCGAGGCTACCCGGCGACCGTCTTTGGTATCTACCAGATCGATATTGCGCGGGATGGAGGGAGAGGAATAATAATCGATCAAGTAGCGTCCGGAAGGGCTCAACGCCGTGCGATGTTCGCCCCTTGCCTGGTTCAAGCAAGTACGTTTTCCGTTTTTCAGGTTCACTTTCCATGTATAGGTTTCCATCGGCGTTCCGGCGCTTGCCGAGCTCGAGGGATGGGGCGCGGTAGTCGTCAGGAAAACATGTTCCCCTTTTTGATCGAATCCCAGTACATCGAGCACTACCCACTCTCCGGCGGTAAGCTGTTTCAGCTCGCGGCCTGCGGTATCGTATAAATAAAGATGGTTGAAGCCGTCTTTTTCGCTTTGCCGGAGAAATTTTTCCCCATCCTTGGGCAGGAAAAGCAAGGGATGCTGGGGTTCTACATACCGCTCGTCGCGTTCGGTAAACAATTCGGCGTCTTTTTCGCCTGTTTCCGCCGAGTAACGAACCAGGTGCATTTCATTCTGGTCGCGGTTCAATTCGGCGATGTAGATATATTTCTCGTCGGGGCTCCAGGAGATATTGGTCAGGTATTTTTCTTTCGGCAATCCGGTATCGAGCCAAACGGTTTTCCCGTCGACCATCCGGTAGACGCCTACTTTTACTTCGTGGCTTGGCATGCCGGCCATGGGGTATTTATGCGGAACATATTCGGCGCAGCGGGCATCGATATTCACCAGCGGATAGGCCGTTACCATGCGTTCGTCCATCCGGTAGAAGGCCAGGGCGGAACCTTTCGGCGACCAGAACGTACCTTTGCGAATGCCGAATTCGCGCTGGTGGACAGCCTGTCCCGCCACGATGCCTTTGTCCGTTTCCTCCGTTACCGCCCGGGTCTGATTTTCGGGCGATAGCATATACAGGTTATTGCCTTCGGTAAAAGCCAGATGGCCGTTGGCCGGGCAGAAATCCCAGTTGGCTCCCTTTTCGGGCAATTGGTAATCGGCTACGATCCGGTTTTCGGCCGCCAGGTAATGCAGCCGGTGTCCTTTGGCGGTAAAAACCAGCATAGGCTCGGCCCCGTCCGGTACCGAGAAAAAAGGCAATTTGGCTACGCCCGGCCGGCCGGCCGCGGCTAAGGCCTTGTTGAGGTCGCCGCGCGTAAACAGGACGGTTTCTTTTTCGCCGGGAGCGGCTCCCCACACGCTGTCGCCTTTCACATACAGATATTGGTCGCCGTGCCATTTCAACTGCTTGAGCGTGGCCGGCACGAACCGTTCGTAGGTTTTTCCGCCGGGGGTGAGGTTGTCTAACGTCAGGAGTTTGTCTTGTGCCATAAGCGATGCGGGAAATAAAGCAGCCAGCAATAAGCCGCAGCCGAGTATTTGTTTAATCTTCATAATCGCCTCGTCCTCTTTTTTTGAATGGTTTTTTGAATGTAGGTTTGCTATGTCGTTTACGATCGCCGAAGCGGCTGTCGAATCCGTCGCTATCTTCGTCGCGGTAGCGCATCTTTCCCGGCCGGTCGTTTTTCGGCTTGATCGGTTTGATGACGGGTTTGCCGGCTACCGGATCGGTGCCGAAATAGCGTTTGCCGGGCGTGGCGGCCAAACGTTCTTCTTGGTCTTCGCTATGGGCGGCCGCAAAACGGCGTTCGGGCCGGTCCAAACGTTCGGTTTTGAAGTCGCGGGGCCTGTCGCCGCGTTTTTCCGGCTGCCCGGGGGTACGTGCCGAGCGGCGCTCGCCTGCTTCGTTGAGAGCTTTTTTATACTCTTTGTTTTTCCCTTCGAACAATTCGTAACAACGATATTCGCATTCCAGCGAGCCGTTGATAAGCTTCATTTTTTCGCCGGGATGCAACCCGATTTTATCGAAGCATTCGTCTTTATAACTCAGAATCCAGGCTTTATAACCGGTGAAAACATGTTTCAGCCTTTCGCCGATCATCGAATAAAGCCCCAGCAAGTCGCGCGAGGAAATACGTTCGCCGTAAGGCGGATTAGTCACCAGAATGCCCGGACGAGGGGCTTCGGCGCATTGTTGGAAAGGTTGCGTTTTCAATTCGATGTATTTAGCCAGCCCGGCGCTGCGCACGTTTTTTTGCGCGATTTCGATGGCGGCCGGCGAGATGTCGGCGCCGTAGCATTTGAAGTTGAATTCTTTTTCCTGGCTTTCGTCGTTGTAAATCTTGTCGAACAATTCCTGGTCGAAATCCACCCATTTTTCGAACGCATATTCCTTACGGTGTACGCCGGGGGCGATGTTGAGCGCGATCATGGCCGCTTCGATCAGCAGCGTGCCCGATCCGCACATCGGATCGACGAAATTCGATTCTCCTTTCCATCCGGTTTTCAGGATCATCCCGGCCGCCAGCACTTCGTTGAGGGGGGCCTCGGTCTGTTCCACGCGATAGCCCCGTTTGTGCAAGGATTCGCCCGAACTGTCGATCGAAAGGGTACAATCGTTGTGGGAGATGTGAATGTTGATATAAAGATCCGGATTATTTACGCGCACCGAGGGGCGTTTGCCGGCTTTTTCCATAAAGTAGTCCACAATGGCGTCTTTCGTACGGTAAGCCACAAACTTGGAATGGTTGAAGTCGTCGGAATAAATCACCGAGTCGATGGCGAATGTCTTGTCGAGCGACAGATGGTTTTCCCATTCCACTTTTTTTACCTCTTTGTATACGGTATCGGCATCTTTAGCCTTAAAATGATAAATCGGCTTCAGAATGCGCAGCGCCGTACGGCAGCAGAAGTTGGCCTTGTAAAGCAATTCCTTATCGCCTCGGAAGGATACCATGCGCCGGCCGATTTGCACGTCGTCGGCTCCGAGGGCTGTTAATTCACCGGCCAGTATTTCTTCTAACCCGTAAAGGGTTTTGGCCACCATTTCAAATGTCTCGTTCATTGCTGTGGAGAGTTGACAATTCTTTATTTTATTATTAATACAATTGGGCTCTTTATTGTTCATCGATTACCACGGTTAGTTTTTCGCCGTCTCTGCGCTGGGTGACGACTGCCCCGGCGGGCACGTTGTCGGTTATCCAGACGTTGCCGCAAATAGTGGCTCCCCGCCCGATACGGATGCGCCCGAGCAGGGTGGCGTTGGAATAAATCGTTACGTAATCTTCGATCAGGGGATGGCGGGCAACGCCGCGGATGGCATTGCCGTTTTCGTCGGGGGGCAGTTTTTCCCCGGCCAGGCTGACGCCCTGAAAAATGCGTACATGGTTGCCGATCACGCTGGTTTCCCCGATGACGGTTCCCGTGCCGTGGTCGATGGAAAAATGATGCCCGATCGTGGCGCCGGGATGGATGTCGATGCCTGTTTCGCTATGGGCCATTTCGGAAATGATGCGCGGAATGTAAGGCACGCCCAGGCGATAGAGCTGATGAGCGATGCGGTAATTGCCGATGGCCCGGAATCCGGGATAACAGAAGATTACTTCGCCGGGGTTTTGCGCAGCCGGGTCGCCGTTGAACGTAGCTTCCACGTCGGTAGCCAGCAGCCTGCGGATTTCGGGCAGCCGCGAGATAAAGGCTTCCGACAAGCGGATGGCCTCGGCAGAGACTTTTTCTTCGGGGCAGGTGGTACAGGTGGTGTCGGCAAAGCATAGTCCGGCGTAGATTTGTCCGGAAAGAAGGGTATGGAGCGTCTCCACGTTTACGCCGGTATGAAAACGGATGGTTTGTTTGCTGATGCGCGCGTTACCGTAATAGCCGGGAAAAAGAATAGCCCGGCATACATCGACCACTTCTTTCAGTACTTCGCCCGAAGGCAACGCTTCTTCGTCGCGGTAGGCGTGAAAGAGTTGCTGGTACGAATTTTCGTCCGACAGTCGTTCGACGGTATCGCGAAGTGCGTTACTAGGCTTCTGTATTTCCATTATTTACGGAGCATTCTTGATTCATGGACAAAAATACATTATTTTTTCTTTGTCCCTTCATTGTGGCTCCGTTTTCTTTGTGAAGGGGAAATTTATCCTACGGATAGGGGCGGGCACAGGGAGGGAAGAAGTCACTTTTTCCCCCTTATGAGTGTATTTTTGCTCTTTTCGAAAAGGATTAGCGACGGCAAAGGATTTCACGTGCTGAAGAACGTCCGGCAGGGAGAACTTATTTGATCGTTATTTTTTCCTGCGGCGCCCCGAATTCCTTGCAAGTAATTTCGTCGAGCTCCACGATCCAGATTTTCACGTTGCGCACGGCCGGGTCGCTGTAGCGGAAGGGCTTGTCGGTGTATTGCTGCATGATCCGGTCGAGGGCTTCTCTTTTTTTGTCGAAGTCGTCTTCGAATACCACGCGTCCCCAGGCGATAACGCTTTTCGACCGCATCCGGTAGCTGCAGGCTACGTCGGGATGTTGGAACACCAGGGCATGGTCTGTACTGAAGGTGATACATACCCTGGGGTTTCTTTCCAGAATGGAAATGCTTCGCCCTTCCCGGGCCGAATGCAGGTATACCCGGCCGTCCTGATAGCCGAAATTCATGGGCAGCACGTAGGGCGTGCCGTCGGTATCGGCCATCCCTACGTAGCAGACGTCGCTATGGCGGATTACCGATTCGATAAATGCTTGGTCGGTATGTATGACGGTTTTCATCGTTTTTTTGGTTTTTTCCCGGGTGTAGGTAAATTTGTACTTGGCCCGGGAGATTTTTCTCTGTTTGCAAACGTACGGAAAAAAAGGGAGACGGAAAAAAGAAAACAGGCTTTTCTTGGGGCGATCGAAGGGGAGGGGTTATTGTATATTTTTTCGTTCTGTAAATAGGCCGCTGCGAGGAAATTTCCATTTTATGCTTATGGATAAAAAATTTCATCGGCATGAAATTCGAAATGGATGCCGATGGAATTTTGCTTCCATAAGCATGTATTTTTTACTTGTTGGTATGTGGTTGTAAATCAGGCGATTGCAAAACGGGTTTTTTGGACCGATCCCGGGGAATACCTTATTGTATTTTTTTCTTACATTAAGAGAGGCCGGGAGCGGGGAGAGAGGGCGATTTTTCGGGCCAGGTTAAGCCTTGGATTTCGGGAAGGGAGAAAGAAAAAAGCCAGACGCTCTATGAATGTCTGGCTTTTTCGGACAAAAGAGCCGAAGACGGTTCATTCCACCGTGATTTTATAAACAGGCACGTAATTTACCACCGTTGCAGAAATATTTTTTCCGTCATAGGTTAAGCTTTCGAATACTTCCTTTCCTCCGGTTTCTTTCGCTTGGATGTTCCATATGGTGGAGATTATATGCTTTTCGTCATTGCCGAAAATGCGCGGACAGATTAAATGAAAATCGATTTTGTTTTCGCCAAATTGCGGTTGGCTGGTTTGAATGGCAAAATATAAATAAGAGGGAGAGATGATTCTTTCGTAAAATGAGTATACATAATATTATTCTCCGGCCTTATTAACTCCCCGTTCCAGTAGGTTTTTAAATTATATTCAGTGCGGAGAATCTCGTAAGCATTCTTCATCTTCAGGTCTACCGACAGATCTTTTCCTTCTGTGTCTACAAAATGAACATAAAATTGGCAGATCCTTCCTTCGAAGAAGTCGCTATGACGACTGCATCCGGAGATAATGAAGCATATAAGAATGAGTGAAATAAGATAGTTGGATCGCATGGTGTTATTTATTAGGAATTATATTTATTATATCTTGTCGGTCATGTTTAAACTCTGCGCCTTGGGAAGGTATATAGATATACATATCAGCATACCACCCATTAGCTTTGCGGTCGTCCCATCCCCAGTTCATGTGGTAATAAGCAGTTGTATATCCTTCTCCTATAGAACCTACGCCTACTTGTTTATATTGAAGGGGAGATAAAGGAGAAACTACTTGAGGATAATATTCGGCCTCCTGATCAATCTTGGTTGCCGAATATCCGAAGGTAAAACGCACAGCTTGTAAGGCTTTATTTGTATTGGTTCCAACTATACTTAACATAGTGCAAAGGTACTCGATTAATCGGTTCGATTGCCGACAGGCAAGTTAATAATGCGTGATTATCTTTCTTATATCTTCCTTCGTCATTTCTTCCGGACGTTTTGCGAACATTTTTATCCAAAGAAGGATATGCAAACCGGCTAAGCCGGGTAAGCCCGGCCGGTTCGGCGGCAGGATGGGAAAAGGGTGCCGGGGCCTCGAATTATTCGTCGTGCAGCGCATCCGCCGGTTGCAGCTTCGTCGCTTCCGAAGCGGGATACCAGATGCCGGCTACGACCATGGCGGCTATCAACAAAGCGGTGACGAGGATGCTCTGTACAAACCGAAGCAAGGTATTATCCATCGCCTTCATATCGATCAAGCCTGCCAAAGCTATGTTGCAGCATACGATCAAGGCCGGAATAAACGCCAGGCCTGCCAACAACAAACCTTCGCCCAGCATAAGCTTTCGCAGTTGCCCTCGGGTGGAGCCCAGCGCCATGCGAAGACCCATCTCTCCTTTTCGGGAACGGGTGCGGAACCAGAACGTGCCCACTATCCCCAGAAATATATTGACCAAGAGGAAAAAGAGGATGGAAAGCCGGTTGTTCATATCCGACCGGGCCGGGCGCAGGTTGTTTTCCCTAAGGGTGGAAAGAGGCGTGATGCTTTGAAGGTAGAGATTGCCGGAGCTGAGGTAGTCGCTGTTTTCGCGCATAAATGTCTCCGGAAAATCGGCAGGGGTTTCCGGCTTTACCCGGACGGATAGATCTACCCAGGGTAATTGGGAAGGTTGCAAATCGAGAATCCAGCTTTCCGACAGCGGGAGATAAACGCGCGGCGATACCCGTTCGAATTCCGAGTTGCGGGCCTTTTGGCTGATCGCGCCTACGTTGCGGGGCCAGGAGCCTTCGTTGTAGACCGTTTTTGAAGCTGCCTCTTTTTGGTGAAATATCTTCGTGGCTGCGTCTTCGGTCAGGACGATATTTCCATCTCTGAGGCTTTCCGCCAGCACCGAGCGAGAGCCGGAAAGGGGTTGAATACGGTATACATCGAAGTAAGAAGGCGTAACGTAAAAGGTACGGCAGAATATGCCCTGCGAAACCGAGTCGGGGCTCAAGTTCAGGCCGTTCACAATTCGGTTGTAAGGAAGCGCCATATACGACAAGGCTACCGCTTCCGTGGCCGGCATGCGGTCAAGGCGCTGGATGGCTTCGAGCAATTCCTTGCCGATCGTGGCGGGTTGCCGAGCGGGCGGCACGTAGCCTTCGGCCCCTTCTTCGCGGGCGTTGAATTGGAATTGGTAGGTATGGCTGATGTCGAATCCTAAAGGCGCGTGGCAAAGGGAAACGCTAACCAACATATAGTCGACGATATACCACAGGCTGACGGAGATAAGGAAGAGCTCGGCCATCAGCCAACTATTGCTTTTGCGTTGATTCCAGATGAATCGGAAGAGGTGTTTTATCATCTTGGGTATGTATTCGTTTTTACAGGTGTTTAATTCGTGTGAAAAGCTTCGGTAATCTGCTTGCCGGATAAGCGATAGGCCGGTATTCCGGCGGATAAAAGGTTAAGGACCAGGCAGAATAGGAAGGCATACAAAAAAAGTACCGGGTTGAATAATTCGGCGGCCGACAAGGAGGGGGTACCTCCGAATACGGTGGATATGGAAGTAAAGCTGTTGCTTAACAGCCAGGTACGCATCATATAAATGGCGATATACGACAGGGCCAATCCGGCTATCCCGCCCAGTAGGGTAAGTATCATATTTTCCGTCAGAATCTGCATAAGCAGGGTGGAGCGCGTGGCCCCGAAGGCTTTGCGCACGCCTATTTCCGCCATGCGTTTCCGCATTTGCGACAAGGTGAGGCCCGAGAGGTTGAGAGCCGGTACGAAAAGCAAAAGCAAGACCACCAGCAGATAGCGGGCGATGGTTTTGGCTTTGTCGGGGCCTATCGGAGATAATCCTTTGATTTCCCAGTCGAGCTGCGTATCGGGTTGGTCGTACAAACCGATGCGGTAATCTTTCAGGGTGGCGTTGTATTGAGCTAGGCGCCGGGCAATTTCCTGGCGGATAGCCGGGAAATCGGAAGCCGAACGAGCCAGGATAACGGCTTGGTACCAGCCGGTGATGTTTTCCGCCCAGGCGTCGTCGGGGAAGGGGCTGGACGACCAGGATACCCAGATGTCGGCATACGAGAATTTGGCGATGGAGGAAACGTCGCTCACCACGCCGCTGATGGTGTAGGGTTTATAACCGATCAGCAGGGTTTGCCCGGCTACCTGGGTGGTGCCGTATAGCCGGCGGGCTACCGAGGCCGAGATTACGGCTTTCGCCAATCCGGCTTTTACGTCTTCCGGCGTGTAGGGCGCGCCGTCCAGGAAATGGAAATCGAAAACGCGCCAGAAAACATCGTCGGTGAAAAGCGTCAGGCAGTTCTTTTTTTCTTTTCCTCCTGCAAGCGTGGCTAATTGGCTGCGCCAGGGGGAGATGAAAGCGACGGCTTCGGGGGTGGTAAGGGGAAGGAGGCAGGTTTCGATCGTTTTGATCGACAAAAAGCCGTTGCCCTGGGGGCGGCCGTTACTCTCCCGATCGGCCCAGCGGATGTATAACATGCGGTCGCGATGATTTTCGGGCGGATAGTTTTTTATCCGGATCTGATAGGTAACGACCATCACCATAATCATGCAGATGGCTAGCGCGGTGCCTGCTATAGAGATCAGGCTGAAAGCTTTATTTTCTTTCAGCAGCGCAAGAGCTTGTTTGAGATAGCTTTTATACATAGGGCTTATATGTTTGCATCCATCGGGCAGCAAAGGGCATGCCATAAATTTAATTGCCTGGCCAATAGCTTTTTGAAGTGATGATGAAGTGTCCGATTCCGGACACTTTGTTCGGAATCGGAATAGATGAGTCCTTGACACGGCAAGGTGGAAACGGCATGTTGTGAGGAAAAAGAGAACCGACAACATAAACTTTCCTATTTTCGGTCAAATACTCAGTTGGTCAAACCATCTGTCCGATAGGTTTAGGAAACGATGAGATGGGGAAATGATTTTAGTCCCTTAGTATGTTTTTTCGACGTAAACATAATAAACAAACCTCGCGCGAGTATAGGTAAACAGGCGAATTTGATTTTGATCTTGTCTTGCCGGGTAAGATGTTTGGAAAGATATTTGTATTGCGAATTCAACCAAGAGAGAGACAGGGTATAAATTTCCCAATTTAAATAGCCGACAAACAAATTAAAAAGTGAGGGGAGGAATAAGCGACATGATTTTAGTTTGGCGAGGCTGCTTTGGCGGTTGTTTTTGCGTCCCGAAATATTGTGCTCGCTATATCTCCAATATACGTTGGTACCGGGAATGGTATATATATCCGATACCAGGGATAGCGTCAGCCAGAATAAGTCGTCGGAGCACCAGCCCAGCGGTAACAAGGGAAATTTGTTTTCAGGCAGTATCGATCGATGAAAAATAAATTCGATTGCATAACTTTCGTAGGTGTATCCTAATTTCAGGCGTAGAAAATCCGCCGGGTTCGTAACCGCGGGAAAGGTATTGGTTTGTAGAACTTCGTCGTCGCGGAATTTTACGGAGTCGAATTTGAAAAGGCGGCATGCCGGATGGTTGGCGGCAAAAGATTTGAAGTTGCCGACGCATTCCGGGCCCGCCAGGTCGTCATCGCTGAACAGCCATATCCATTCTTCTTCTCTTATCAATTCCAGGCATCGGTTCCAATGTTCCGGCAGAAGACGCCTGCCTACGTTTTCCTCAAACCTGACGTAGGTGATGTCCAGCACTTGCGAAAAAGGCTGGATAATCTCATATAAGTTTTCCGGGCTTCCGTCGTCTCCGATGTAGAGAGAGAAATCCGTATCTGTTTGGTTGGCCAAGGATGTCAAGGTGTCTTCCAAGTAAATACTTTTGTAGGCCGGTATGATGATGGCCAGCGATCGTTTCATAGGTTTGTTATTTAAGTGTTCCGTATCTTTCACATCTTCTCCATTTGAAGAGTTCTCCTTTGAGTAGCCTGTACAGGATGTCGGCGTTTACCAGAAGCCCCAGTTGCCGTAGGCATAGACGTTGGAAGGGTACGGCCAGGGCATAGTGCGGTTGTTTTTTCTTTCCCAAGATATACATGCAAACCGACGAGTCTATCCCGATGAAACCAACGTACAGCCAGAGGGGTAAGGTGTCTGCTTGTTGGAAAAGCGCATACAGGATATAATAATCTGCAAAGGGTGTTATAAAAGGCAGTATTATCCTGAATATCAGCATATAAGGGATAACAAGGGCATAAAACCACGAATTGGATATGTCTTTTGCGAGATAACCGAAGATGGTTTGCAGGATTCCGGTTCTCCATCTCACCCGTTGTCGTAAATACATGCCGAGCGTTTGGGGTACTTCCGTGTAACCTACCGCCTGCTCGGCGTTCAGTACGATATGGTGCTTTTCCTTGATTTTTAAAACGACGTCGATGTCTTCCGTAATGCGGCGCGGGTTGTATCCCCCTGCTTCCGCCAGCCTGTCTTTTCGAAAAGCGCCGATGGCGCCGGGCAGGATGATAATGCCGTTCACACGTTCGAAAATCTCTCGTTCGTAATTGGAAATGCAGATGTATTCCATATCTTGGTTGAAGGTAAGCCAATTCGATAAGTTGGCTACGCGCAGGTTGCCGGATACGGCGGCTACCTTTTCGTTTACAAAACGTTTGGTTAGCTGGCGAATGGTGTCGGGGCCGACAAGGGTATCGGCGTCGATGCATACCAGGATATCGCTGGTGGAAGCGGCGATCGCGTTGTTAAGGGCAACCGATTTTCCCCTGTTTTCCTGTGTAAGCAAGCGGATGTGGCGATGGGCGGCGAGGTAGGGCCTGACGGCGCTCACCGTATGGTCGGTCGAGCCGTCGTCGACCAGCAGGATATGGATGGGATACGACGAGCGTAAAAGCGCGTCGAGCGTCCGCCCGATCACCTGTTCTTCATTGTGCATCGGTACGACTACGTCTACCGATGGTCGAACGGTCTTGTCGGGCGCTGCCGCGTTGCCGGCAAAAGGATTCTTTTTCGTGGTGATGAAAACGAAATAGAACAATGCTTTGGCAGCGTAAAGCACAACCAATGAAAGGATGAACCATTGGAAGAATAAGTGTAACGGAGTTTCCATGCCGATGCTTTATTTTATATCCATGGATGCTCTGACGCGCCAGGCATATGCGTCGTTTATTTCACTGCTATATTCGAATATCTTGTGGAAATGTGCAAAGTCCCAGGTGTTTCCGCCATGATAATTGTAAACGTATAATTCAGGATGGTTTTCAATTACTTCGATAAGCTCTTTTTCGTTCAGGTAGTCGATTACCGAAGTATCTTCTCCCCGGTTTAAAGAGGGGTAAGGCACGTGGAGCATGACCTCCCGTTTGCATAGAATGCTCCCTTCCCATAAGCGGCGGTTTGAAATATATACTTTATGGGTCAGAGAGTCGAATACCGTCCAGCGGGACAAGATGGAGGCGGGTTTGCCGGTGTTTCGAAGGTACGACATTTGCAGGTTTAAACGTTCCGGATGATACCAGTCGTCGTCGTCCCATTGGCAAACGTAGTCGCCGGCGGCATGGCGGATACTTAAATTTCTTAATTCTCCCAACGATAATTTCCGGGTCGAGCTTTGAGCTTCCATATATTGAATGGTGGCGGGGAAGCGTTGTGATTCGATGTATTCCTTGGTGGCCGGGTCGATGTCTTCGTAGAGGATCAGCAGTTGTTTGCGTTCATAGGTTTGCTGTAAAAAACATTCCACGGCCCGTTGCAGGAAGAGCGGTTTGTTGTGGGTTACGCATAGACAGGTAATAAAGGGCATGTTATTCATAATGTTTTAAAATTGAGGGTTATTGAAATGACGTTTCAGGGTTGCCGGGTTTGTCGGTAGTGTGTTTTATATTCGGTATAGCTGCCTTTCCATACTACGAGGCCGTTGCGGAGAATATAGATAGCGTCGAAATAAGGCAGCAAATCGTATTTGTGTACGGTCATTACAATGGCCTTTTCCCGGAAAATATCGAAAAGGCGGGCGAGTATGGAAATTTCTTTCTGGGGATTGATGTTGCTGGTGGGTTCGTCCAATAGCAGCAGCGAGCTGTTTCTGGCGTGCAGAATCATCCGGGCTATCGATAGCATCTGGCATTCACCGCCCGACAAATTGGTGCCTCGTTGTGTAACAAGGGTGTCTAGGTTGCCTCCCATTTTGGCGAGTACCTCGTTGAATCCGGAAATTTCGCAGGCTTCTCGTAGCTGTACAGAAGAAAAATTGGAGCCTAGGCAGAGATTGTATCGTACGGTTTCATTGAATAATTCGGTTTCCTGGGGCAACAAAAAAGTCTGGGAGGATAGGAAGGAGACGGAGGCGGGGCGTCCGTCGACGGAAATATTCATTTGAACTTCGGCAAAAAGTCCTTTCAAAATATGCAACAAGGTGGATTTGCCGCATCCGCACTCGCCGATTAAGGCGATTTTGTGTCTGTTGGCTACTTCAAAATCGATGTGATTCAGTGCCCCGTTGTTGGGTGCGGCGGCCTTGGCATCGGAGTAACGGAAGGATAAACCGGAAATAAGGATCGTCTTCCATGTAAGAGCGGGTTTGTCTTTTTCTTTTTTTTCCCGGGGTTGTGCTTCGGTGGGTTGCCGGATTATATCGGCTGCCCTGAATTCCGAGTAGGTCTTTGTAATGGCGGCATAGATCCACGCCAGGTCTTGGAAGGCTTCGGTAAATTGGGTACAGTAGGTGAGGATGGCTACCAGACCGCCGATCAGAAAAATGTTTCCCGGCTCGTAATGTTGATAGACATACCCGATCGCTATGGTAATATAAATTATGGTTACCAATGATTCGACGACGATCCATTTGTGAAGTTCGAGCCGGGAAGATAAAATAAAGGGTTTTTTCTCCAGTTCGAGCTTGCGTTTGATGTGGGTATGGATGAGCGACTGCAAGTTGAGTGATAAAACGGTTTTGTAGTGCGTGAAGTTGTCGCTGATGCTTGACGTGATCTGATGGTCTTTTTCGTTTACTTCATCCAGGCTGTCGAGTATCTTGCGGTCGAAGCGGGCGGTTTGATAAATCGTAATTCCGCCCAGGATAATGGCCACGCAGCCGAATAACGGGGAAAAATACAGGATGGCGATCGTTGCAAAGAAAAAACGAAAGAAGGTGCGTAAATAAATAAAGTCGTCCGAAAGGAAATTGCGGATCGCGTCGAACGACTTTTTGATGCGGTTGACCAAAGAGGCCGTGTGGTGGAGTTTATGCCATTCTAGCGAAAACTGCATGACGCGTTGCTGTAATGCAAGCAAATATTCGGCGCACATGTTGAAGGCCAGATTCCGCTGGGTAAGGTAGATGGGATAATACAACGCCCATGAGAAGACTTTGATCAGAATGCAGGCTCCTGCATAGATGCAGACGGAAAAAAGCGCGTCTTTGCCGGCTTGGATTTCGTCGATCAGCCATTTGTATACAAAGGGGGTGACGGAGCCTAGCCCGACGCTGGCTATGAAGATGCTGTAGATCATCAATAGCTTGGAGCGCCTTCCTACGGCCAGGTTCCGCCATACGTAGAGAAACAGGCCTGCATAAGGATTGTTTTTTATTACCTTCATGGGGGTTAGAACCTGTTCATTTCCGATTCGATATTCGATTCTTTGGAATAGCTCTTTTTGCTGCTTCCGAACTTGAAGGTGAAATTGAGTCGTACCAACCGGGTTTCGCCGTAGCCGTAACCGACCGATTCGAAATTGTCGAACCGGTTTACGCCGTCCCAGTTGCTTGTCCACAGCACGTCCGACAAGGAGAGCTTGACAATGGCGTTGCCGTTTAAGAATTTCTTTTGAAGTCCGATATTGACAAGCCCGTTGCTTCCCGTCACGTCGGTCGATCCTCCCAGCCTTTTGGAAGAATAAACACCTAGGATTTCCGATCGGATGCCCCAGAAAAGCGGAAAAGAGGTTTGCAGGGAGAAGCCGCAGGCCCATCGCGACCGGTGGTAAAAACGCTGCGTGTCGAAGGCCATTTTGTTATCCAGGTGATAGACGCGGCTGGAAAAGTTGATATCCCAGGCATGGAAAAAACGCAATGCTTGCGAGAGGGCCATCCCGTAATATTGCTGTGTGCCGAGGTTTAGCGGGAGCATCACGGTTTTGTCGGGGCCCAGCGTATCGGTAATGCCCACCCGGTAATCGCTGGTTTTTGAATACGAGAGTTCTACGGATGTTTGGCGATATTGGTATTGCAAGCCGATACGGTGTGTTTTCTGCGGTTTGAGGAACGGATTGCCTTTCCAAGAGGAAAGCCCGTCGAGGGGTTGCTCGATGGGGTTGAGGTCGGAATAAACCGGCCGGTCTATCCGTTTGCCGTAACTCAGGGATAGCGTGTTGTTTTCATTCGGCCGGAAAGTGATGCCCGCGGAAGGAAACAAATCGACGTAATCTCTTTTTACGTGGCTTTCCGGATTGGTGCTGCCTGCCAAGGGCAGGAGATGGCCGTTCGAATGGGTGTACTCTAGGCGGCAGCCCAGGTTGAATTGCCATTTGCCAGAAAGGCTGAAATCGTAAAGCAGGTATCCGGCCAGGATGGATTCGGTATAATGGAAGTTGTTCGACGCATCCGGGTCGATGGTTTCGTTGCCTGCGGTGATGTCGTATAAATTGTAGCCGTTTTTCGAGGCTACATTCGAAAATTTCACGCCTCCCATCAGTTCGCCTGCTCCCAGTTTTTGCCTGTAATTGGAAGTGAGGGCATAGAGGTCGATGTCTCGTTTGCCGAAAGAGCGGTAATTGAGCAGGGAGTCTATTTCCCGGTCGGGCGAGTAGTAGGTGTTCGGTTGGTTGTTTTTGGAGTCGCCGCGGAACAGGCTGTAATCCACATCGAAGGTAATCGACATTTCTTCCGGCAATTCGTATTTGTAATTGGCGTTGAAGTTGTACCGGCCGGCTGTCTGGTGATAATAATCGCTTTCCGAATAAATAGTGTAAAGCAGGTTTCCGTTTTCATAGGCGTCGTATACCGCGTTGGTGGTTTTAATCAAGCCGGGGCCGAATAAAAAATTGCCGGACGCCTGAATGCCGATCTGGTGCCGGTCGCTTATCTCGTAGTCGAGGCCCAGGGAGGTGGATACCGTATTGCGTTTGTCGGTATCGTCGGAATGGGTTTCAAATAGTTTGCCCGATTGTTTGCGGGTGCCTCCGTAGAATAATCCGGTATAACCGAAGTTATGGCTATAGTTGCCGTATAGATTGATTTTCTTACGGTTGTAATTGAAGGAAAATTCGGTATTTTGTTTGGGGTTCAGCCAGTAGGAAACGCCTGCGTTGAGCGTCATGTTATAGCCGGCTCTCCGGTCTTTTTTCATCACGATATTCAGAATGCCGCCCGAGCCTGCCGCATCGTATTGGGCGGTCGCGTTCGACATGACTTCGATCGACTTGATGTTGGACGAGGGGGTAGATTTCAGCAAATCGACTACTTCGGCTTGCTGCATATAGGTTTGTTTGCCGTTGAGCATCACCAGGATGCCGCCCCTGCCGTTGACGCTGATGCTCTTGCTCCCGTCGTCGACCGTCACGCCGGGCGTCTGGCGGAGTACTTCGAAGGCGTTCGATCCTTGGGCGTTGATGCTGTTTTCTACGTTGAAGATGAGTTTGCCGGCCTTTTGTTCCACGATGGGCTTCCTTTTTTCTCCGATCACGACAATGTCGTCGAGATGCTGGGATTCTTCTTCCAGGATGATAGCGGGGAAGTCTTTGGGCATGGCGGCATTGAACACGTCGGAAACATAGGATGCGTATCCCAGGCAGGTTATCATCAGTTTTACTTCCTTGTCTGCACAAGGAAGTGCGAATTTGCCGTCCGCTCCGGTAATGGCCTGTGCCAGCGAAGTGGCGGCATCGGGGGTAACCAGCCAGACAAGGGCGGCGTCTACCGGTTTGTCGTGGGTGTCGGTGACCCGGCCGGTGACCGAAGACTGCGCCTGCAGGGATTGCAATGGTTGGCATAAGGTGTAAAGAAGGAGCAAAAGCACTATTTTGGTCGGATGATTCATAGCTGTTTTTGTATTTTAAATGGATAATGGGTGTCGATATGCAAGAGTAGTTTTTCCAACAAACAGGAAAGTTGGTGTATGCGGTCTGCCGAGTATAAGGCTTTATTGTATCCCCATAGGATGTAGATATGGTCTTTTTGCTCGTACACGTTGCATTCCAACGCATAGTAGATATGGCTTTGCGCGTAGGCTTCGCCGGTGTAATACGTTTTATCGAGCGATACGTCGAGAAAAGCGGGGAAAACATTCAGGAAAACATCACAGTTCAAGCGGAGCAATCTGCCGTGCAGGTGCAAGGAGACATGATCGGTTATCAGATATTGGGCCGCTTGCAGGATATGAAAAAAAGTGGCCTGAAAATAATCTTCGTAGGTGTCGTTTTCTACATCCGGTTCTTTGGTTACGTAAATGGCTCCGGTAAAAGGACCTACCATATCTCTTACCTTCGGATAGCCGGTATCCCGTACCACGAGGGCCGACAGGGATTTTCCTTTTCCGGTTTGATAGTAAGGCAAAAGGCCGTATAGGCCGGTGAAGACGGTGGCAATGCTTTGGTGTAACCGCGAAGCTAGCCGGTATAGGCTGTCTTTGCATTTACCCCTTAGTAGCTGGATGTGAAAGCCGGAGGGTGCATCGTTCAGGATATCGTTCAACGCATGTTCTTCCGCATGTGACCAATAGGTGGGGGAGAGGCGTAGAAGATTGGGGATTAGTTTTTCGTTATATGCTCCGAGCGTAGTGTGCCAATACCGGATGAATTTTTCTTTTTTCTTTGTCCAGTTTGCGTATTGCCAGCCGGCATAATCGAGGATGGAGCCGGAATACGCGGGTTGAGGCAGGTTCTCGGGCGAGAAGTTGCTTTGCTGCAAAAGGGAATATACCGTCAGGAACTGGCGGTGTAAAATGGTCATCGACATTTGGTCGGCAATGATATGGTGCAAGAAAAGCATGCACTCGGCTTGCCGGTCGGGATAGACCAGGATGGCTACGCGAGAGAGGCATCCTCCGTTTAAATCGATTTTTTCACATGCCTGGGATTTGGCGGTGGCATGGCAGCTTTCCGGGTCGGAATCTTCTGCCGGAAAGTGGTAATCGATATAGTAGCCAGCTTCTTTTTGTTCGTCGATTGCCTGGCAAGGGCATCCTTCTTCGCTGCGGATAACCGCCCGGAGCGTGGGGTTATGGCGATATAGGTAGTCGATGGTGTCGAGGAATATCGTTTCCCGGAAATCCCTCAACGGAATGTTCATGTCCAGGAAAGTATGGTATCTGGCTATCTTGGAGGATGTAAAATACGCATATCCTTGTATTTGCTGAAAGCACAACCGGTTATTTTCTGCTTTGCTGGGCATCGGCATCTTTAGATATTATTTCGGTATAACAACACACATTTACTGCACAACGGCATATTGCCCTCCGATAAGAGGAGCCTGCGCCGACTATAAGTTTCTCCTTGCCAGATTTCCCGCAGGCTTTGCTGGTATAAGTTGCCGACAGCTAGCTCGGGGAAGAATTTGCAACAGGTGCCGGCCCTTCCGTCGGCCATGACTTCGAAGCGGGTAGACAAGGCAAGGCATCTCTTGGGGTTGACGTAGGTGTCGTCGAGGAAGCTGCCAATTTCTTCGTTCGCCAAGTGTTGTTGGAAACGTGCTCGTATAGTCCACTTTCTTGTCTTTATTTTTTCAATTTGTTCTTTTAAGAGGGTTTCCGACTTGGGGGAAAGCTGGTAGGAATAGGCGTACCAACTGGCGGTTCCCGGCTGGAATCCGGTTTGGTCGAAATAGCTGGCATGCCCTAGGAAATAATCGTCCATGGCTTGTGCCCGGCTGGGGGAGATGTACCAGGGATAATTCAGATAGACGGAATCGATGTTTAAACGGTCGAAGAAGTCAAGAAAATCGTACAAATGGGGGATGAGCTCGTCGTTGAGTACGGCATTGATGGAAATTCGTCCGGTAAACCGGCCCTTTTCCTGCTCGTCGAGAACGAACAATAGCTGTTCGTAGAGGGTGGAAAAAGCGTGTTTGCCGCGTAGGTTATCGTGCACGTCGTATAATCCGTCTACGCTTACCAGCAAGGTCAGGCGGGGGGAAAGGTGGTTCAGCGAATCGATTTTTTCTTTGATTTTCGTGCCGTTTGTGCATAGGATGATTTCGCGCGAGGCCGTGGCCATCATCTCGGCCAGCGCTTCCCATCCGGAATAGAGAAGTGGTTCTCCGCCCCATAAGTAAAACCGTGTTTTTGCTTGGCATGTGTCTTCGAGTAGCCGGGCGATTAAGGAAATATCCAGTTCGTCTTTTTTCTTTTCTTTTTTGAAAAAGCCCGAATCGTTCCATTCGTAGCACATTTTGCATCGCATGTTGCAGCGGTGCGTCAGTTGTAAGCCGATTTCCGTCGGACAATCGGTTGCATAGGCGGGATTTTTGGCAAGCTCTCTACGGGCAACCATGCAATCCATCAGGCGTATTTTCAAGCGGTCGAATGTTTCGCTGTCGAATTTCTTTATCGTGTCAAATTCCATGGTTAAAAAATCGCTTTATATAGGTGGTGACGTAATTGGAAGTTTCGGAACGTTTTTCGAGTAGGTTCCGGTGGAGTTGCTCGAGAATGCTTTCCGAAAAGCCCGACGAAGCCCAGTCTTCAAAAGAAATTCCCATTCCGTATTCTTTCCAGAGTTTCCCGTTTTTGTTTTCATACTCGCCGAAAGGTTCGAGGATGATAAGGGGAGTAGCCGAAGATAGGGAGTCGAGCAGGGTTCCCGCCCCGGGTTTGCTGATGATGGCTTTGCTGTATTTCAACAAGTTGTAGAGCGAAGGGTAGCGGTCTTCGTTCTGGTGCAGCCGCTCGCTGAGTTCTTTGGCGCCGGTTTTTGCCGGGGATAAGGGCGGAAACATATGTTCTCCGCTTGGAAGCGTGTCCCAGGTGTTCCATGCGGGGTTCATCAAAAAGTAATTGTTGATGGAGTCGTCTTGTTCCAGATCGGGCGTTTCGTACGCCAGAATGTTTAATCGGAAGCCGTGGGCGTTTAAATCTTGTTTCTTGGATTTATAGGTTCCCATTCCCCAGCCGCCTCCGTGCAGCATAAATTCATCTTTTCTTTCGTGAAACGGGACGGGGGCTTCTCCGTCTATGTCGAGGTAGAAATTGATTTTTTTCGTTTCCCAATGGTTGAACCATATTTCGTTATATTGCTCGGAGGAAGTATCGAACAATCTCCAGGAGGAGGAATAATCTGCATCTACATGACATAGGTCTATCTTTGCCTTGCCTTCGTAGAGGGCAAGGAACCTGTGGATAATGGGGAGCCAGAATCCGGATAAGACGATAAATTTGTCTCTCCCTTCGTGTATCCATCCTCTCACCAGGCTTTCCATTTTGGGGATGCTGATGGATTCGGAGGGATCTTTGGCCAATTTTTGTCCCATCAACGCAAAAGAAAAATTGCGGTGGAAGTTTTCCTTTGTCTTTTTTAGGTTCGCTTTTTTGTTGTCTACCAGGAATTCTTCAAATACATAGGTTTCCGCCGGTATGCCAGATTGGTTGAGTTGTCGTTGGATGATGATGCCCGGTACGTAAAATCCCAGGCCGGGGCCAGCGCATAAGATGGTAACTTTGTCATTCATATGTATTTAGTTTTGTTCGGCCAAAGACTGGACGAGGTGATTTAACTTCTCGGTAAAAAGGTTCAGTTCTTCCTGATCCCGGTAGAAAGTCATATAGTAAAATCTTTTTTTATAGCTGGAGTAGGCCATGGTGTGATTGATGTCCCAGGTATTGGCGGATACGGGAAATATGCCTGTTCCGTTTTTTACCTGATACAAAAGGCCGGTGTGTTGCAGTGCCTCGAAGAATGTATCGAATGAAGATTCCTTCCGACTGATGACATTCAGGGCGGCTAGGTGGTAGGAACGATCGGATGCACTTAGCTGATTGAGCTTTTTGCCCATTCGTTCAGTGAGGAATCCCATGGAATGGCGGGCGTTGATTTCCACGATCAACCGGATAGAACCGTTTGCCAGAAGCATGGAGTCGATGCAAACGGGTCCCCAATAGCCTTCTTTTATAAGTTCTTCAAGGACAGGCATGATTTGCTCGAAATAGCCTCTCTGCAGGAGGGTCTGGACGAAGGGAGCGGGAGCCGGGTAGATTTTGGAAAAACCGAATCCTTTGTTTTCCATCCATTCGATTCCGGTTAGCTCTGCTTTACCTTCACGGGTGATCGTGAACAGGCTGGAAAAATCTCTTTCTTTTTCATAAAAGGGTTCAAGGATAAACGTTACTTTCCGTCCTGCCAGTTCTTGTTTGTGCAAAAATCGTACGATCGATTGCAGGGCGGAGGGTTTGTCTATCCGTATATTTCCGGCCCCCGATACTCCGAACGGGTCTTTTATCAATAGGGGCGAAGTGTTCAGCAAGCGCAGCCCTTTCTGAAGGATATCGTCGCTTCCGGTTACGATTTCGCCGCTTAAATCGCCGATTTTATTTCCTAAAAGGGTTGAAAAACATTTGGAATTCACTTTCTTCACCGTGTCTAAGGCCGGAACGGTTTGCCCGGGCAAAAGCCGGGCTACGATTTCGCGGGTATACGCAACGACCGAATAGGTGACGATTTGGCCGAACTGCGTTTTTTGGAGTTGCGACAACTTGCAGGGGTTGTGAAATAATGCTTCCGCCACGTTAGGATTTCTTGTTTTCCATTGGGTTTTGGGCAACAGGTATTCGTTTTCCAGCCGTAAACCCAACGAACGCAGGTAGTCCAGATGGACTTTGTTCATGGCCAGGTTTGTCAGAAGGGTGGCTTCGTCGTCCGGACAAAAAGCGTATTGCATTTCGTCCATGACTTCCACGATACGGTCGGCCTGCTCGTCCGGCAACAGAGCGAACGAGGCAAGATTCTTCTCTCTCCAGGAATGTTCGGAATGAAAAGAAGAAAAGCAGAACGTCTTTTTAGGCATCTTGTTAATCTGCTTTTTTTTGTTGAAGGATGAATTCTGCCAAGCTCCCGATAGATTGCATATGAGATATGTTGATTTGAGAAAAATCTAATTCCACATCGAATTTTTCTTCTATGTTAATCATCAGCGAAATCATTTGCAAGGAATCGATTCCAATATCATCGATCAAGTGTGATGTTTCATTCAATTGGTTAGCTAGGCGGTCGTCTTCTTTGATTTCGGACAGGATTTGACACAGGCCTTTTATTACTTGATTTTTATTCATGGTATAGGATGTTTTTAATTGTTCTTTTCTAATAAGATAACAATGTCGGTATGAGGATAAAAAAGATTATAGTTGGTAACGCATGCTTGCCTTTGTGTTTTATATTCTTTTATTTTGAGGGTGGAAGGAAGATATTTGCGTATATGCTTTTCGAAGGAGGTTACGCTATATCTCCAGATTAAACCGTCAAAATTAGAGTTCATCATAAAACTGTTTTTTGGAAAATCCCGGGATAAACTTGCCATGTCTGCAATAATAATATGACCTTTTGGTTTCAATATACGACTGCATTCGGCTAGTGCCTTATATGGGTTTCGGATGTGATGGAAACAACGAGCAAAAACGATGCTGTCGAATGTATTGTCCGCTAGAGGTGTCCGCTGGCATATGTCTGCATGGATATAGTTTGTATAGATTCCCTTTTTAACGGCATAATCGATGGATTCCTTATTGATTTCCAGGTTGAGTAAATCGAAGGTTCTTGTGTTATGTTCTGAAAGGTATTTATTTAGCGCCCCCGTGCCGCTGCCTACCTGAAGGACTTTTCCTTCGAGGGGGGACAGGACGGCATAGATTTTGTTTCCCAAGGGAAAATTCATGACGAAATTATAGAGTTGATAAATCCATAAGTTTTTATTATATAACTCGACCAGGGGGCTGTCTCTGAACGGTTGCATGCGAATATGCTTTTTGTGAAGCCGCGAATTAATGATTAAAACCGGGGCAAACAGCAAGCACGCTAATATGTGGAATATTCTTATATAAAAGATGGTAATTTGGCTCATGTTCAAATAGTAGATATAAAAAGTTATGTGTAGAGGGAAATAGAAGGAGTATTAACGAAAGAGGGGGCATTCCTCAAGTTTCCTTTTTCTATCCGGCTTCTATTTTCTGTTAGAAGATGACTTGTCATTCTTCTTTTGTCATCTGCAAACAAAAGAGAGTGTGTAGCAATGCTTAATGGGCGTTTAAAGTGTTTCATGTTGGCAATTTTAGTGAAAATTGCAGAGAAAAACAAATTTGTAGATTAAAGATTAATAAAAACTTTCTTTTTTCTATATGAAACTAAAAAATAATGCTTGATAGACAAAAGATATACAACTATATATAGCATTTTATAAATGGCGCGTGCGAGATAGGGCAAGGTTGATCGATAGGAGAGGAGGCGATAAAAGAAAAAGTACTTGTGACAAAGTGGACAAGCATATGTGATGGCG
Organism: Tannerellaceae bacterium; assembly: GCA_048465615.1. Classification (GTDB taxonomy): domain Bacteria; phylum Bacteroidota; class Bacteroidia; order Bacteroidales; family Tannerellaceae; genus Parabacteroides. The sequence continues at coordinate 4,092 of DBFWLD010000005.1, read as the reverse complement.
AAAGAAGAGGATATAGGGAGAACATTGTTAGAGAAAGGCGGCAACCCGGCCGAAAATGTTCAGGAAGGCTTGGCTTACCAGGCTGGGTTCGGTTTTCGAACGCAGAGGGAAAGGGACTTGATGCGAATAAGGATAGGGGAAATCCCATTCTTCCAGTATTTTGCCGGAAGCCTTGCCTAAGGCTTTGAGGATGCCGCCGGTGGGCATAACACGGTCTTTTTTCAGCGAGATGGCTCGGATGCGGTGGCAAGCCCGTTCGAAAAACGATTCTCTGTAATCTTGTAAGACGTCTTCCCTGATCATTGCTTTGAAGGCTTGAGCCAGAAAATCGTTGTGGAAAGAAGTGGGAGGTACGGAGCTTTCCAGAAAATCGTGGCGGAAGTAGTGCCTGACGCATAGAAAAGCTTCTTTGTCCATGATGTCGCGGGCGTTGCCGTCCATATCGCTGAAAATGGAACCGCCGCAAAACATAAAGAGGCGGGTATCGGTAAACAGATGGCCGGGGTTGGCCAGGAGTAATACCTGCGATAGCAGGGCGCCGATGGAATAGGCGAAAAGATTGATGGAAGTGTCTTCTTTGAAAAGCGGATGCCGTCCGTTTTTGATCTCTCCTACCAGTTGCCACATATTATAGATCGATTCGCGTCCGGAGGCGTAAAACCGCAGCGGGTTGCGCGACAAACGGCTGCTTAGCGCCAGATTGACAAAGGTAGAGTTGTCGACGTTTGCTACTTCTTCTTTCCGCCGGTTTACCCAGGGCAAGAGGGCGTGCGGATTCGACCATAAGCCGGGGGTGCGGTTCATATGGAAGGCGATGGGGAAGAGGATAACGGGCTTGCCTGTGTTTTCGGCCAGGTATTCGGCCCAAGTGAGGTACTTTTCCCAGGTGCGTTCGTTCAACCCGTGCAACAGAATGATGGCTCGATCGCGTTTTTGTTTGCCGGAGGGAGTAAAAATAGTATAGGAAAAAGATTTGTTTTCCTGGATATAATTGTCGGTTATCGGGCAGAAGCCCGTGGGCGCAAGGGTTTGTTGGAAACGGTCTATTTCGCTGGCTCCACGTGTCTGGGTGAAGCGGAAGGGGATGATTTCCAGGCGGCTTTCTTCCAACGTAGCCTTTTTTTCGTAGGAAAAAAGGCGGTTCAGTTCCTGTGTGCGCGACGTAATATTCATAGGTGTTTTTAATTTTGGTTACAAGCAATAGGAAAACAAACCAGACAAATAAATAGTTTTGCCGGGGTTGCGGAGGGCGCAAAAAGTTATATTCGCGCATCTGGGGCTTAGAAGGGATATATTTTTATCGGGAAAAGAAAGGGGCGTTGCGGTTGCCGGAGGTAGTTTAAGAAGGTTTTCATATAAATGTTCCGGAGCAACTGCCGCCGCCCTCGACCGCGGCAGTTGCTCCGGAATTTTCAGGTATCGATCGTATGCGTCTTATTCGGTGATAATCGAGAATTCCCCGATACCTGCTTGTTTCCCATCGTCGACAATCCGGGTGGCCACGAGGCGGATTTGGTTGCCTTTGACGGCATCGAACCGGATAATTTGCTCGATCGGATTGGCTTTGATATTCGAAAATTCACCTTCGGCTACTTTCTGATTGCCAACGTATAACTGATAGTTGGCGATGTGGCCGCCCGCATCGCGACCCTGATTGGGAGTGTAGCGGAATCCTGAGATGGTTTCTTCTTTATCGAGCCGGAGGATAAGTTCTTGCTTGCCTTTGGGCAGGTAGAACGTCGTATAGCCGTTGCCGTCGAAAATTGCGAGGGATTTTTCGTCTTGGGGGAAAACGACGGTATAGCGGTCGGCCGGAATATCGAGTTCTTCTACCGATACCGGGCTGGTTTTGTGGAATGTCCGGTCGTAAGCGATGGCTTTGACAGTGCCTTTACGATCGAAAGTGAAAGGTGCCTCATACAGCGGAGAGGCGGGGGTAGGATCGGTACCGTCGGTCGTGTAATGGATTTCCGAACCTTTATCGCCGGCTTCGATCCGGACTTCGTTTTTCAGATTGCGGCTGATAGCGGGTTCGCTCATCAGGGCCGGCGCCAGAAAAGCTTCTACGTTATTGATGCAAAGCGGGCCGCGGGCATCGGTAAAGTGGATGCGTAACTGGTCGGCTTTTACAGTCTGGAAGCGGACGATGCGTTTGTAGCCGACGGTAGTAGTGGAATCGACTGCTTCCGCCGGTTTCCATTCGCCGCCGTTTGCATATTCGATGCGGAAAGATTTGACGCGTTGGCCCAGAGGAATGTATTCCTGTATCAACAACCGGTTTACGTCCGTGGGTTTTCCCAGCTTGAAGGTAAGGGTTCCCTCATGCACGCCGTCTTCGGTTGCCCAGTAGGTATCCCATTCGTCGTCGGTCGTTTTATTCGCGCTATAGCCGCGGCCGCGGGTATTGCTGGCTTCTACGCGGCTATCTTTCAATAGGTTGGTCTTTAGGTCGTTTTGGATTGTTTCATACCATTCTACAGCACGCAGGGAGTCGGCAGGGCTGATTTTTCCGTTCAGGGCAACGGGGAAATTCAACAGGAAATTGGCATTATGTCCTACGCTGCGGTAATAGAGGTCGACCAGCTTGGCGAGCGATTTTACTTGGTGGTCTTCCCGGGCGTGGTAGAACCATCCCGGCCGGATGGATACGTCGCATTCGCCGCCCAGCCATTGGTTGCCGTCTTCCATGCCCCATTGGTTTTGCCGGTAATGGGTTTCTTTGTCGAGGCTGTAAAGGCTCCATTGGGTATCGCCGGCCCAGCCTTCTTCGTTTCCTATCCACCGGATGTCGGGTACCGTGCCGCCGAAAATCATTACATCGGGGTGATAAGTTTTTAGCGTATCGCGGGCAGCTTCGTAATTATAATAGGTTTTGGCATCGATCGAACGGGTTTCGTCGGCTCCGCCGTACCATCCGTTGCCGCCGTTGGCCCCGTCGAACCAATATTCGAACAAGGGGCCGTATTGGGTGACGAGCTCATGAAGCTGGGCGTGAAATTTTTGTACGTATTCCGGTCGGCCGTAGTTTGCGCTGTTCCGATCCCAGGGAGAGAGGTAAATGCCGAATTTAAGGCCATGTTTGTGGCAGGCGTCCGAGAGTTCGCGTACCATATCGCCTTGGCCGTTTTTCCAGGGGGAGTTTTTTACGCTGTAGTCGGTGGTTGCCGTCGGCCAGAGACAGAAACCGTCGTGGTGTTTGGTGGTGAGGATAACTCCTTTTAAACCGGCGGCTTTAATGGTGCGTACCCATTGGTCGCAATCCAGGTCGGTCGGGTTAAAGGTAGAAGCAGGGGTATTGCCGTAGCCCCATTCCAGGTCGTTGAATGTATTCAACCCGAAATGGACGAAGGCGTATGTTTCCATCTTATGCCAGGCAATTTGGGCCGGGGTGGGCACCGGCAGGATAGGTTCGGGTGGAGCCACTTCCTGGCAGGAGACGAGCAGGCAGCCGGCAAGACCGAGGAGTAGGGAAGCATTTTTTTTCATTATTTGTTTGTATTTAGTTAGATTAGTGGCCCAAATGTAGGAAATTTTCAATTAGCAAGAGAAGAAGAGGGAAGAGTTTTTGGCTGAAGAAACTTATTTTATACATTAGTATATAGGGCTGGGAAAAAAGGGAAGAAATACATCGTGCTTGGGCATTTTCATAATGTATTTGTAACACTCAGAAAGACAATGAAAAACAAAGCTTGCGTGAAAATAAAACAAAAATACTCGTCAAAAAGTTTGGAAGCTATGTTCTATAACAGTACTTTTGCATCCGCATTCGAGAGAGAACGCAGGTGTAGAAATACTGAAACAAACTTTTCTTGCAAAAAGTTCCAAAAACATTTGGAAGTTATAGGAAAAAGTTCTTATCTTTGCATCCACGTTCGCAAAACAAAAGCGAATGTAAAAGAAAAAGAGTTCTTTGAAACAATTACATATCAACAAGTAGTACAAGTATTGATTATCACCTTTTGTGGTGAATAATTTAGAATTAATACCGTCAAAAAACTTGAGAGCAATAAAGTAAGGGATTCTGAGCAAGACAAAACAATTTATACAACGAAGAGTTTGATCCTGGCTCAGGATGAACGCTAGCGACAGGCT
>DBFWLD010000004.1:0-244234 GCA_048465615.1 Tannerellaceae bacterium | reverse complement strand
TAATCAATGCTCTGAGAGCCAAGATTGTGGCACGAATGTTTGCTGTGATCAAAAAAAATGATTTCTATCAGCCTTTTTTTTCTGCCTAATAGTTGCAAAAATCATAATAATATGTAATTGAAAATGGATGCTTATGTATTTTTCATTTCACCGGCATAAAACCCGAATCGGATGCCGATCTGCTCATTTTGTATTTTAAATAAATACAATAAGCCCCCCATAGGCAAAGGAAGAAACGGCTACCTTTCCAACCGGGCATTTCGGTCGACGAAAAAGGATTTTTTTCCGAGGAAAATGCCGGTTCCGCGGGGCGGCGGACCGGTAGCCCCGACGCCATCCCCGGCACGCCTGCCGGCGAACGTCCTTTTTCCGGAGGGAAAAGAGTATTCGGCGCAAACTTCCTATATTTACGCCCTGAAAGGTTTTAATCCTTACAATCGATGAAAATAAACAAGTTGAGTAAGCGTACAGCTATTCTGTGCGGCATTCTCGGGTTGCTGGTACAAGCCGCCTGCGCAAAAGAGCAAGAAAAGTTCAAACACTGGGAAGCCGAGCTTGCCGGGGGGTTCAACAATTATGCAGCCTGGGAAATAGAGCCGTCGGTTTCTTACCGGCCCGTCCGTTATCTCGGCCTCGTGGCAGGGATATTGCTTTGCGATCTTCTCGATAAAACAGGGCTGAGCGGAGAATCGAAAGACGGCCAATGGCTTTGGAATACGGCGGGAAATGCCGACGGAAACCATTTTTTAGCCTTGCGCGCCGGTCTTCAATTCACCTCTCCTCCTGTGTGGTTGGGGAAAAGCAAGGATTGGTCGCTTGCTTTTTCGGTCGCACCCGGAATGACTTTTCCGATCCCAGCCAATCAACAGCTTACGATAGACTATTATCCCAACCGGCCCGGTGTGTGGATAGCTTCCCGCAGCGAGCAGGTAAAGAATAAGGGAGCATCGGCTGTGTTTTACCACCTGAAAAGCGCCTTATCGCTGGAAACAGACGAAAACATACGTTTTTCTATCGGTTACACCTTTTCGAATTTCGACCTGTACGGCGGAAGCCGGAACATAACCTTGGAAGGCAAAAAGCTGACGGCCGAAAAACATGCTTTTATGCACTCTTTTACTATCGCGATAGGGTATCGGTTTTAGGTAAGTTTTCTTTCGCTGCCAAGCTGCTTTTTCATCGATACCGAAGGAAGCCTGCGGGATAGTATTCCGGCAAGGGGTCTCCGGAAAAGTTTTTTCGGCTAAGGAAAAAGATAGGCCTGGTGAAAAAGATTTCAGAATGTTAAAATTGCATGGGGTATGCAGTCTTTTCGCTCTGCTGCTATCATATAATAGAATATCATTATGATACATGGATAAGGTAGCGTTGGTAGATTTATGCAAAAAGGGCGATAAACAGGCTTTAAACCTGCTCTATACAGCCTACTCGGGCAAGATGATGAAGATTTGTCTTCGCTACGTTCCCGACCGGCAAATAGCACAAGATCTCCTTCACGATGGCTTTATCCTGATTTTCACCTCCATAGAGACCTTGCGTTGCCCCGACAAATTAGAGAGTTGGATGGGAATGATAATGAAAAACATTTCTTTAAGATACCTAAGCCAGAGCAACGCCGCCCATACGATTTCACTCGCAGAGGTAGAAGAATGGGAGGAACCTGCCGATAGGCCGGTATCCGATTATTTTCCCTCTCGCGATGTTTTGCTCGGCATGGTGGAAAGATTGCCGGACGGCTATCGCAATGTATTCAAGTTAGCCATATTAGAAGGATTATCTCATAAAGAAATAGCCCGGTTGCTCCATATCGCCCCCCACTCTTCTTCTTCCCAACTGAGCCGGGCCAAATCTTTATTAAAAAAGATGATGACCGACTACCGGTTGATACTCATTCTGCTGCTATTGTTTCTTTCTCCTTTATTTTACCATCCTTCTTTTTGGAAAAAAAAGGAGAAGAAGGTGAAGGAAAAGCTTGTATCCAAATCGGTATCCCTAAAAAACACAGAGCAGAAAAGCGGAAAAAAAGAAGAGACAGATTCTTGTCCGAAGCCGCCCGGGCGGAAAGAAGAGAAACGCCTGGCAGTAAACCCGAGAAAACCATTCGCGCTCGATATGCTCGCAGCAGCACCGGCCGGTCTGCCGGGAATAAAGGCATCGGCAAGCCTACCGCAACCGCCTCTAGAACCTCGCTTTGCGGGGGAAATCGACATGAATCGGTTTATTCTGCATCCCTCCATCGTTGCCGGGAAACCGACGGATGTTTTGCCCTTCAAAAAGAAGAGAAAATGGAAACTCATGCTGGCAGGTTCAATGGGCCCGCAACTAACGAGAAGTCTATACAAACTACTCGCCACTCCTACGGCCGAAGGTCCGGATAGCGATTCTCCGCAGCAAGTAGATACGTGGGAGGAATATTATAAGTATCTGAGTACCCGGGCCCCGGAAGGAACGCAGCAAGATTCGCTTGAATTAATGAATATAGCCAAACAGAACAGCGGAAATATCCGAGAACACCGGCAGCACGATGCTCCCGTTACCCTAGGGCTTTCTTTCAACAAAAAGTGGAACGACCGATGGAGTATAGAAACAGGCTTGCAATACACCTATCTAAAATCCACATTCTCTACCGGCGAGCATTACTATATACAAGAAAAGCAGAAAATTCACTACATCGGTATTCCTCTGCGCGTTTCTTACCGCTGGGGAAGCTACAAACGATTTTCTTTCTATTCCGCGGCTGGCGTTCAAATGGATATTCCGGTAAAAGGTAGCCTACAGACAGCGCATGTGACGGATAGTACTTCCGCGGTTGGTAGCCAGCGGCTTGACGTACCCTTTCAATGGTCGGTCAATGCAAGCTCGGGCGTGCAGTATCATCTTACTCCTCATGCCAGCATTTATTTAGAACCGACCATCAATTATTATATCCCCGACGGCAGCCAACTGCGTACTATCCGGAAAGAACATCCCCTACGATTTACTATTCCGGTAGGAATCCGCTTTTCGTGGTAAAAAAACGGTTGCCGGCATGCAGTCTTTCCTTCATCAAAGGATCATAAATATAAGAATCAAAAATTGGGAAAGGATGCAAAAACGACACACAAACCGGAAACGTTATTTTGAAGAACAGGCAGAGACAAGTAAGAAATACTATATTCCCTATTTGAAAACTCACCTAGGGTATCTCCCGAGCAAAGTGTTGGAAGTGGGTTGCGGAGAAGGAGGCAACTTACTGCCTTTCGCCGAATCGGGTTGCGAAGTGGCAGGAGTAGATATTACCGAGTCGCGCATACGACAGGCGCAGGCTTTCTTTGCCGCCAACAACCAAAAAGGATTATTTATCGCCTCGGATATTTTCCGGTTAAGGAGTTTGGAAGGTGGTTTTCCGCTGATTCTGATACACGACGTAATCGAACATATCCAACACAAAACCGATTTCTTAGCCGGCTTAAAAAAATATTTATCCCCCGACGGAGCGATATTTGTAGCTTTTCCTGCTTGGCAAATGCCTTTTGGCGGACATCAACAGATAGCACAAGGAAAAATCGTTTCCCATCTTCCTTTCATCCATCTGCTTCCCGGCTCTTTGTACCGATGGGCGCTACAGGCTTGCGGCGAAAAGGGAAATACGATCGAAGAGTTACTAAGCATCCGACAGACAAAATGCACTATCGAGATATTCCGAAACAGGATACGGGAAGTGGGGTATCAAATCGTCAACGAACAATTCTATCTTATCAATCCGCATTACGAAATTAAGTTCGGGCTCTCTCCCCGCAGGTTAAGCAAAGCGATTTCCGCTATTCCTTATATAAGAAATTTTTTCAGTACAAGTTGTTTCTATGTGTTGAGAAGAGCCCAATAAAATTACCGTCTTGCAATGTCTCCCCCCTCTTTCTACCCGGACACGGAAAAAAGGAAGGCACCAAGAAATCAAAATGTAAAGTTAAATCCTTTTTTGCGGGAAGCCTGATAGCTCTCGATTTCCAGCGAAAGCGATTTTTCTAGCTGCTCTGTCATAAAGCGCAAGAAAGGCCCGTTGGTTTCCTCATCCTGCGATTGTTGCAGGGAAAGAATATAATCGGCTCTATCTTCCTTATATACTTTGGCCGGGAAAAGACGATAGCAAAATTGAAGATAGTTCATCAGCAAGCGGGCTGTTCTACAATTGCCGTCTACCCAGGGATGAATGGTTGCCAAATGGAGATGCGCGTTGAAACTTAATTCATATTGGTCGCGAAGTGTACCGGCCGTTTTCCGACAGGCTTGCAAGAGAGAACAAAACTCCTCTATTTTGGCCGGTATTTTCCCATCATTCATATAAGAACGCCTCTCCATGCCCGCGGTGACGCCGCACAAGCGAAATTTCCCTTGTGAAGAACCAAAAGAACCGCCTATCGTATGATGAAGGGTAGCATTGAGTGTTTGCAAAAAAGCAGGTGTAATTTCCTTATCCTGCTTACTTTCCTCCTTGGCAAGGTCGTAAGCCTTCTTTAAATCCTCATTCATCAGATGATAAACCAAAGGCTTTCCTTTGGCGGTCAAACCCTCGTCAAAAAGAAGTTGCGTATCCGTTTCAGTAAGCGTAGAGCCTTCGATAGCCGTAGAATGGGTAATAAGGGAATAAAGATAGTACTTTTCATAGTCCATCGAGCTGCCGATCCCAAGCTGTTGAAACTCTCGATACAATCTTTCTATTTCCTGCCAACTGCCCTTTTCCATGCCCAGCTACCTTTACATTGCTATTTTTCCCAAAAGTACACCCATTTTATAAGCGGCAAAAAGGAACAAACTATTTTTAAGGAATGAAAAATATCATTTAGAGAGAATATTATCAAGCCTGCAAAGGAACCCCTTAAAACAAAAAAGCCGAATGACCGACAGTCATTCAGCTTTTCTCGCGGTAGTACCCAGAGCCGGTACAAGCCATAGAAATCATAGGAAAACAAAAGAATTTATTTTCCTTATTATCAAATACTTGCATATTTCCTATTTTCTCCATTTTTGCCATATTTTGCCCTTTTTCCGTTATTCAGTACACTTTTAGTACACTTTGAAATATTATTTTCTTTTGTACCTTTGCAATATCGGAAAACAAAAGAAAATCAAGTATTTAGTGTAATCACCCGGTTACGGTACCTAAATCGGGATAAAACCTCTAAACAATGGCAAAGTTAGAAAATAAAACGAAAGAAAATCCCAAGCTGGAGCAAAATAAGCTCTCGGACGGCAGAATCAGCCTTTACTTAGAGTATTATTTAGGTAGAGAGGAAAAGCCCGTATTGGATGAAAACGGTAATCAAGTGTACTATGATAGTGGAAAGATGCAAGGTAAGCCCAAGTTTGCTATAAAGCATAACAGGCGAAAAGAAAATCTTAGTCTGTATCTGATAGATAAGCCCCGTACTCCTGCGGAACGACAAAAGAACAAGGAAACTTTGGAACTTGCCATGCGTATACGTGCGGAACGTGAACAGGAATTTAAGGAAAGTATGCTGGGCTACCGTTTAAAGAAAGATAGAACGGTCAATTTCTTAGACTATTTTCAAGCCTACATAAACAGCTACACCAAGAAAGATATTCGCATGGTGCAAATTGCGCTTAGTCGTTTTAAGGACTTCTTAAAAGAGCAATACCCCATGAATGAGTTTAGTATCAAACCGGAACTCATTACCAAAGAAATGATGGAACAGTTTGTAGCTTATCTGCAATCCCGAAGCGTGGGCGAGGGTGCAAAAAGTATCTACCAGCGTTTCAAGAAAGTAATTCGCCATGCGATTGACCATGATGTTATGTTGAAAGACCCTTGTAAAAGTGTTACTTGTAAAGTAGATAGCCAAATGCTTCGGAAAGATGTGCTTTCCCCCGAAGAAATTCAAAAGTTGGCGGCTTGCCATTATGACAACGAGAACCCGAATGTCAGACGGGCTTTTATTTTCTGCCTATACAGCGGTTTGCGCTTCTGTGATGTAAAAGACCTTACCTATAAGAATGTAGATTATGCTAATCGATTATTAAAATTTGAACAAAGCAAGACAAAGGGACATTCCGCCAGTAGCGGAGTAGTTATCCCTCTGAATGATGGTCTGTTGTCTATCATTGGCGAAGCCCCGGCAGATCAAAACTGTTTGATATTCGATTTGCCTACTTACGAAAGCTGCTGCAAGTCAGTAAAACGTTGGGTAAAGAGAGCTGGGATAGACAAACATATAAGCTGGCATTGTGCCCGACATTCGTTTGCTGTGAATATTCTGAATAATGGAGCAAATATTAAGACTGTAGCCAGTTTGCTCGGTCATAGTGGTTTGAAACACACGGAGAAATACACTCGTGCAGTGGATAAACTAAAAGAGGAAGCTATAAATAGCTTGCCGGAACTAAAATTTTGAAAATAAAATAAGTAACTTTGCATAAAACACCAAAATATGAACTTTGAATCGTTAGTAAATCATATCAATGGCATTCAGAACACATTGCAAGCACAAACCGCACACGCTGTGAATCTTGCATTAACCTCTCGTAATTGGTTAATGGGATATTATATCGTTGAATTCGAGCAACATGGAGAAGACCGTGCCGCATATGGCGAACAACTTTTGAAGAAGCTGGAACAACGACTGAACACTAAAGGACTGAATGAACGTAGATTTCGAGAATTCAGGCGTTTGTATCTTGTTTATCCACAGTTAAAAGAAGAAATTTTGCGTTATGTAATGTCAGGAAACGAAATTCGGCACTCACTGACTGCCGAATTCACTGAACTAATTCGGCACTCGATAAGTGCCGAATTGCAAATTTCTGAAGTCCAAGGAAACAACTGGAAAATTCCTGCAAATAAGATATTCAATAAAATACCTTATACACACCTTAAATACATATCTAAAATAGAAAATCCTGTTCGACGTGCATTTTATGAAATGGAAACGATTCGAGGATGCTGGTCTGTGAAAGAATTGGAGCGACAAATAGCTTCACTCTATTATGAACGTAGCGGACTATCCAAAAACAAAGAGACTCTTTCTGCATTGGTACAGCAACAAGCAGTTCAACTGCAACCAACAGATGTAATAAACAATTCCATTACATTAGAATTCTTAGGTTTAAATGAACGAGCCTTAGTAACCGAGAATGATTTAGAACAATCCATCATTGACAATCTGCAAAGCTTCCTACTGGAAATGGGACATGGCTTCTGCTTTGAAGCACGCCAAAAACGGATTCTAATAGATGAAGACTATTTTTTTGCAGACCTTGTTTTTTACCATCGAATTTTAAAATGTCATATAATCGCAGAAATTAAAGTCGATAAATTCAGACATGAATATGCTTCACAATTGAATATGTACCTCAACTACTATAAGACAGAAATTATGCAGCCTGACGATAATCCACCTATCGGTATCCTGCTCTGCACAGATAAAGGTGACACATTAGTTCGTTATGCCACAGCTGGGTTAGATCCAAATATTTTTGTGCAGAAATACAAAATCCAATTACCCAGCGAGGAAGAGATTAGAGATTTCATATCTAAAAGCGTATAATTTTCCGGCATGATTTAATAATTAATCATGCCTAAAGATAATATAACATGTACCTACATCATAGATATATTAACTTATTATATTCTCTTAATATCTACCATCCTACTGCCCCAAAATGCAAATACCTCTCCCTCACAAACAGCTATGCAATCAAATCGCTGGAGCGATTAACATGAGCAAAATGTATCGAAATTGCTTTCTGATAACCTTTAAACTCTTTTATCAAAGAAGATAAATAGTATATTTCATCTTTCAAATTATTATACTTTTCTTTGACTACAATATACTCTTTATTAAAAGCTACATATTCTGGGTTTTGCTCTATTAAACGCTTCTCTGTTTCTTTTTGCCAAACGTATAAAATTTTCCCTCCATTCCAACTAACAATATAATTATTAGGATATTGCGGATCGGTCTTTACACTCTCGTATATTTTATCTCTAATAATATCATATTCCTTTTCTTTGTTATCATATTTTTCCCAGATCGGCAAAATATCAGACAATTTCTTATTCAAATCATCTAATTCATTATTCATTTGTTTCACTTCTAAAATCAATTTAGGATAAATATCCATATTGCATTTCATAATTCGTTCTATATACAACTCTATGCCACTATATATTGAATTTAATTCTTTCAATTTGTCCAAAAACATTAAAGCTCCTGATATCTTTTCACCTTTGAAACGTATCAATTTTCGCCCCATTAAGTAAATCGGACTACTTTTATGAAAATAGCTATTGAGCACTTGATAATCTTTATTTTCATTAAGCATCCTTTCCAATCCTTTTACCATTTCATCTACTTCATTTATGATCCAATTTTCCACAAAATGACTTGGTTCTTGAACGAAAGAGTTATACATTTCTGCTGTAAAATCCATTGTTTTTATCCATTCATTATTATTCAATAAATGTCTACGAGTATATCTGATTATTTCCTCTTTTTGTACCCTCCAATATCTAATCCAATCTGAATAAGGTAAAATATCAATCCCCTTATATCTTATATTTGTATAAAAATAGCTAGAAGCTCCATAACCAAAGTTTGTTTTATAAATAACCGACAAGTCATCACTTAAATGAAATTCAGGCTTAGACCAACCTATTCTCCTATGAGAAAAGGCTAAAACAGAATCATCTTTTTCTAATTCTGCATATTTACACTCCAACAAATAAGGTATAACACGTTTTGCTATTTGTTTATAAAAGTTTTCTCTTTTTCTATTTTCAAAATCCAGTTTCCTCTTTTTTGCCTTTTCTTTATCCTCTTGAGTTTTTGCTTTTTTTATTTCAAACTCATATTCTTCCAATAATTTATGATATTCGCTATAACTGATTTTCTGAACCCAAGGACAAGATTGAAAAGAACCTCCCAACGATTCACAAAAATTAAAAGACTTAGTTAAATCATTCAATGTTGAATTTTCCACATAGTCAATAAGCTCAAGAACACTTCTATTCTCATTCTCGGACATATCTTTAAGTTCAAGTAATTGACTATTATTTCGCAGTTTAAGCTCAATAAAATCTACAAACAACTCATCTTCATTATCTTTTTTCCTTAAAACACAAATATGTGTTTCATTTACTTTTATTTTATCCAAGTCCATAAATGTATAGTTTATAAGGTTAATACTGTAGACAATACACAAAAATACAAAAAAGCACAATCAAAAACAAACGTTTGAAGGTTCTTAATCAAATTCCGTGCTACTTATTTATGTTCAATTACCTTATTCATGGCTATTCCGGGGTATTTTAAGATGCATATAGCTTGGATATTTTTTGCTATTTCTAATATGCCGATATCCCTTTATCCATGGACCTTTCAATGAGCTTTACTAGCACGGAATTTGATTAAGAACCCGTTTGAATTATACCGTCCGTCAATATAGCACACAAATCATTTACATTTTAAGTGCACATGCAATAAAATGAAGATAGGTCGGGGCAGCGAAAGATAACTACTCCGATTCTCTATTCTTTAGGGTTTTCCTAACTTGTTAGCTTGTTCTCTTAGCTGTCCAGCTTGCTCATCTAATAATCTTGCCCTTTCCAATGCTTCTGCTTGTTTCCTACTTCGATATTCAAAACCATTTACTGAATCAGTCAGGTTTTTGATAAAAGCCTTATCCCGTTCCCGGCTGAAATTAATCTCCAGCAAATTGATGTCGCTTCCTTCAGCCTTTCCTTTCATCAAGAGATAACGATACTTTATATCGTTGTCCTGTAGTTTCTGCATACGTTCCGCAAAACGAATGTTCAACGCCAGCGATACAAGGCAAATGATTGCTCCTGCCAAAAGAAGAAAGAACTTGGGATGCAGGTAGGAAGTTACCCGATTGAAGATTTTATCCTGCCAAGAAACAGGCTTTGTTTCTTCATCTTTCCGTGTACCGTAAGCAGCCAACGCATCTATCAAGGATTTTAGGCAAGCATAAGAAGCCGTCACATATTTTTTGACGTATTCAAGGGATTGCCGTTGTTCCCGCTCCCCTTTCCTCATGGCAGCAAGCTGGGTTGAAATGGCTTGCCGCTCGTTTTCGGGAATAACGGAATGGTTTCGCAACTCCAAAAGACACTGTTCTATTGCATCAAACCGCTTCATCGTTTCTTCCCGATTGGCTGGCGTTATCTGCTGTTCCTGCTTCTCTTTCAGTTCTGTAACCATAGAGAGAAGCCCCTCCAAAATCAAATTATTCTCCATACGCTTATAATTTTAGTTGTTTTTTCTTCTTTTTCTTCTTCTTTCTCAAAAAGGAATCATCAGGCATTTCATCAACCGAGGCTGACAAGCCGGAAAACAGACCGCCCAAACCTGTGACAAATGAATTATCCGCTTTGCCGGGCATGGCTACTGGCTCCCGAATGGATTCACCAAACGACTTCCTGTTGCCTCCGGCAGTAGTCAGCCCTGCATCCCCGAAATATTTATCTAATTTGGAATAGCTGAAATTCCGGTCTATCTCCGAGCCCTTGAATGTGTATTCGCCTTTGGAAAAGGAAATGCCCTGTACTTCATCCGTCTGCCCTTTGTATTTGAAATGAATGCCGATACCTTTTTCTTCCATCTGCCGTTGCAGTTGTTGCCAGTTCCGGGATTTGCCGATTTCATTCTTTACAGCCGTATAAATCTCGTATTTAGACTTGTCCGGCTCTCTCAAACGATGCTGCTTTACCTGTTCTTTTCCCTTGGCAAAGTAAAGTCCGTGTTTGGTTTTCAGTTTCTTGCAAACCTGCTCGTTCCGATACATATCGTTTTTGTCCGAAATCGTTTTTCCGTTATTGTCTATCCGGTTGAATACGATATGCATGTGCGGATGTTCCCTGTCTTGGTGGCGCACGATGATATACTGCGTATCGGTAATTTTCATTTCACGCATATATTCCTGTGCCAACTGTATCATTTTCTCGTCCGTCAGCTTGGGCGCATCCACCGCCGAATAACTTAATGCAATGTGTCCGACTGGCTTCTTTAAACCGGGGTGCATTTCGGTTTGTATGCAGAAGCTGCGTATAATGTCCCGGCTGCTTTCTGCTAACACTCCCTCCGCATGAAGCAAGACTGCCTGTTCCTTGCCCATCACATAGTTCACACAGCCCTTAAAACCGCTTCCCTTTTTTATTTTTCCAATCATCCGACAGTTGGTTTATGATTTCAACGATTCTATCTTTTAACTTTACCAGCTCTACTGCCACCAGTGCGAAGCCTCCGGTATTGGCACGGTGCGCCAGTTGGTTGATATTGTTGGCTTCCCCTGCCAACTTGCGGATGGTGTCGGCATCCTGCCTGTTCAACCGGGGCGTTATCTCTGCCAAAACGACTGCTTGCCGGACGTACTCACTGACGGGCAGACAGGATTCTCCGGCTCGCTTCTTAATGGCGTAGTATTGAAGCTCGGTCAGCTTCGTACTGACTACTCTCTTTTGTTTGTCTATCCGGCTCTTTGCCGGACGACCTCCTGATTTGTTTCTTATCTCTGTCATACATTCTTTCTTATTAGGTGTATCTTAAAAATTGCGACCACCGGGAGAAATTTTCTTTGCGGTGAGCAAAGAAAGGTAGTTTCGGTCTACCGAAACATAACCTTGCTACTCCAAATTACATTGCTTACTATTGGTACGCTGTTTAAACTTTACTATTCTAAATTCCCCTACCTTTTTTCTGCTTGGGAACTGCGGGCTGTTCGATTTTTTGTCTTGCATTGTGTTGGCAAGCAACCTGCTTTTTCTGTCGTTCACCACACAGATACTCGTTCAAATCGTTGTAGCCTTTATACAGAAAAGACGAATCTCTGACACGATAAGAATATTCATTCCGTATCGCATTGGTCGCTTTCCATCCGGCACCGTCATTGTCGAGCATACAATGGATGTGTTCATAACCACCCAGCGCATCAATAGCTTTATTGACTTTGGATGTCGAATTAAGTATAAGGTAATCCTGTCCGTCAAGGCAAGGCATATTGGGCGATTTCTCCACTCGTATGGTAAGGAATGAAAGATAATCCATAAAGCCCTCGAATACGAAGCAGGTGTCTTTCGGTTCTCCCTGTTGCCGTATATGGGTGATACTCTTAGGGGCAATGCACCCTTTGAAAAACGAATTGCGCACCTCATACCCTCCATCTATGTTTAGAAAACCAATAGCAAAGAATGGTTTGCCGTTGTTGGTGAAGTGGAGTTCCTTACATTCTATTTTTGCCAGTGCAACGTTTATTTCACGTCCCTGCAAATAGCGAAGCAATGCCGGATGGGAAAGCTCACGAACTTCCAAGTGTTGGAAACTCGGTTCTGACCGTTGTTGGCGAAAAGAAAAATCAACCGGGCAAATATGTGGTGACTGGCTGGCAATCTTCTCCAACAGATACGGTAAAGAATCGGTTGAATAAAGCTCCTTTGCCAGAGAAAGTATATTGCCACCTCTGCCCAGCCCAAAATCAAACCATAAATTGAGGTCGGTATTAACCTTGAAAGACGGCTCTTTCTCTTCCCGGAATGGTGATTTGTACCAAAGGCTGCTGCCTTGTTGCTTTATGGGGCTATACCCCAAACTGTGCAGATAGTCCGATATAGGTATCTGCTTGGCTGTATCTATGTTCATACTTACACAGAATTAAGTTAGTGAAAAAATAGATGGATTGATGTTATTACACATAAGCACCTGATTATAGGGTGAGTATATTTCATCAAATCCTCATCAGAATCCGGCAGCTGAAAGAAATGTTCTTTTCTCTTTTCATCAGCATCTATATCTAAGTGAGAATATGATGAATACATACACCGTTTATTTCCGGTATATTGCATCAATCATTCATCAATTCATCAGAATGGGTTAGCATTTCCCTTGTCACGGTATAATAACGCCCTACACCCCTGCTTTCGGAATAGCGTTCAGGAGCGTTGTAATTTCCCTCATACCTCGTATAAGTCAGGCTGTTGGATGCAGGTTTAAGCTTCCATATCTCTTGCAGCACTTTGCGGATTTGGATAGTATCTACCTTGACACGGGCATACTCTAACAAGAAAATCAAATCTTTCGGGATGAAAGAAACGCTATCCACTCCCATAGAATCCATAATATCCAACAGAATGTCCGTCAGTTCCACCTCCATGCGGCAACGATTGCTGCGGATAATACGCTGCAGGGCTGCCGTGCGGATTTGTTGCGGAGAGAACCACATTCTGCCGTATTGCTCCGTGGAAAGTTTCCGGTGCAATAAGAAGTGCAGGAAATAAGGAATCTCCGCTTTCAGCTTTGGCAGGATATTCGGGTCGTCAGTCTGCAAAGCCGGAATTTGCCGCACCCAATAGCGTATTTCTCCCGAATCAATAATGACAGGCAGGTGTTCGTTGTTGGACGAAAGTACAAACTTGGCAAAGAAAGCGACTTCATAACGGTCTTTCCCCTTGGCTTCTATCTTGTAGGACAAAGCCGTACTTAGGTTTTTCAACCGTTCTGAATCTTCCCTGCGGTCTAACAGAACTTCGTCCACTGCTATTATCAGTTTTCCTGCCCAGTCGGAATTGAACTGGCTACGAAAATCCTCATTCGTGTTGAATGTTACGTTCCCCTGAAAGAGTACTTTCAGGAAGTTTAGGAATGTACTCTTTCCCGTATTGCGTTCCTGCGATGTAAGAAGCAAGATAGGCAACTTTTGTACAGGTTGCATATAGAGCAATTGCACATAGTCAAGTCCAAACTCATATTGTTTTCCAAATATGTGTTTGAATAAGGACAAGATAAGCGGACACTCTCCTGGCATGGAAGTGTGTCCTATCGGTTCATACAGGTTCAGAAACTTATCGATCACCGGTTGGTAGCTGATATGGTTGGGAACAGTGCAAAATCCATCGTACTTCGGTATTTCGGAAAGTTTGTCATTCCCATAATCCTGCCTGAAAGTTTCCACATTCCACACTACACGCCGTTCTATGAACTCGCCATTGATGGACGGCTGCCGCACCATCTTATACAAGGTGGTGCCTACACGTGCAAACTGTTTGATGTCTGATACTCCTTTCTCTGCCATACACTAACGCTTTAGGCTTTTATTGGCAAGGATATACCGCTGCGCTTCCTGCTCAATTTGCATTTGCGTTTTGATAGGATTCTGGCGCAGCCACGCTTCCAAGTCCGCTTTCTCGAAATAGAGCATCTTACCCTGCGGCTTGTAGTGGGGTATCAAGTTGCCCGAAGTCAGTTTGTACAGGTAACTCTTGGAAAGGTTTAAAAACTTGCTCGCTTCATCAAAGCTAAGCACATTCTTGGTTAAAAATAACATCTGTTCGAGCTCCTCCACTCGCATCTCTAATGTTTTATCCATATTGTTTTTAGGATTAAGTGAAACAATATGAAGGTGCGCACCCTCGTTTTCTTTTCGTTAACGAGGGCAAAATTAGAGCTAATAAAATGGACGGGCGTTGACCTTTGTCTGACCTCTCAACCTATGCTCAACCTTTCTTCAGTTCTTTGATGTATTTGTCAATGATTTCATGACCTTTCGGCTCAATGTATTTGACATTGTCATTAGCTGAGGATAAATCTGTACGTGTCAGCGACTTATCCTTTGTCTTACCAAAGACCAATTGGTTTTTGGCGATAACCGATTGCCATTCGTAGGTGATATAGTCATAGGCACTCAACTTCATCATCAGATAAGCAAGCAGACGGTTATTATTAGACTTCAAAACACCATCCAGTTTGCAAGCAAAGAAGTTTTTCAGGATAGTAGTAGTGACAGAGGTAGTGAATACCCGTGCTTCATTCACGCAATCGGTAAGGATGGCTATTTCTTTAGCAGTAAAATTAGATTGGAATGGATTGGATTTGCCGAGAACTTTAACAGGCTTAGGTTTCTCTTCTTCTTTGGGTTCTTGGGGAGCTTCTACCGGAATCTCTTCAACAGGTGGCAGCAGTTTTTCTTCCTGCGCTTGCAGATACTCCAAATACTTAGAAGATATAACAAACCGGACAATGACAGAAAGATGAGGCAAGCCATTGTCATAGGTGGTTGGTGCTTGCAAGTACTCTTCTATATCGAACTTGGCGCATTCAAAAGTCAAATACGTTTTGCGCTCTTGGGAAGTTAGGTCTTCAAAGAAGCCGCTTTCCCATAAGAAATCATGAAGCTCCATATCTGTATGAATAGAACGCAAAGTACGATAAGTCTGTCGTAATCTTACAACATCCTCGGTGATACGAAATATTTCCTGCCGCAAGTAATCTTTCAACTGCGATTCATTCAGGTATTCCTTTTTCAAGGAATACGCATCAATCACTGTTTTATAATCATGCTGGATGCAAGCATCAACAATTTTCTGTATCTCACGAAACTGTATTTCACGGCTGTCTTCCATAACAATATTCTCTTTTGGGTGTAAATCGCTTGCAAAGATAATGGCAGGAAGTACTTTTGAAAGAAAGAAAAAACCGGGAAAAAGAAGAAACGCCAAAAGAATGAGTTAATAAAGTATAAATGTAAGACCCACAAAACAAGAAAAGTACATCTTGTTTTTATTTTCGCCAGCCAGTACACTTTTAGTACACCGCATAAAAGAAGAAAATCCTGATAATCAGGTGATTATCAGGATTTCTAAGTACCCAGAGCCGGGATCGAACCGGCATGGAAGTGAATCCACTGGTGTTTGAGACCAGCGCGTCTACCAATTCCGCCATCTGGGCATTTGTTTAATTGCGTTGCAAAGGTAGGGATATTTTTTATATCTCCAAACATTCCGACACTTTTTTTCAAATATTGCCGGGGCGCCAAAACAAATCTCGGAATTATTCGTTACATTTGTACATATATTAATCATAATAGCCAAATATCATGAAAGATAATTATTGCGTCATCATGGGCGGAGGCATCGGTAGCCGTTTTTGGCCCTTCAGCCGGGAAAGTTTTCCGAAGCAATTTCTCGATTTCTTCGGAACAGGCCGTTCATTACTGCAAATGACGTTCGACAGATTCGCCAAAATTATCCCGACCGAAAACATCTATATCGTCACCAACGAACGGTATGCCGACCTGATCCAAGAACAATTGCCCGAGCTTGCGCAGCACCAGATACTTCTCGAACCTTGCCGGCGGAATACCGCCCCTTGTATCGCCTATGCGGCCTATCACATCAAGGCCTGCAACCCGAACGCCAATATCGTGGTGGCTCCCTCCGACCATCTGATTCTGAAAGAAGAGGCCTTCCTCGACGATGTGCAGAAAGGCCTGGAATTCGTCAAGCACAATAAAGCCCTGGTTACGCTCGGCATCAAGCCCAGCCGTCCGGAAACGGGCTACGGGTATATCCAGAGCAGCGATATTATGATGGAAGAATTCACCAAAGTGAAAACGTTTACCGAGAAACCCAACCTGGAGCTGGCTAAAGTTTTCCAGGAAAGCGGAGAATTCTTCTGGAATTCGGGTATTTTCCTTTGGAATGTGGATGCTATTCTGGAAGCCTTCGGCAAATTCCTGCCCGACATCGCCGCTCGCTTCGATATGGGTAAAGACAGCTTCAATACGGAAAACGAACGGGCTTTTATTCAGGAGCACTTCCCCTATTGCTTGAATATTTCCATCGACTACGGCATTATGGAAAAGGCCGACAACGTATATATGCTCTGCGTAGACTTCGGTTGGGCCGATCTGGGCACGTGGGGATCGCTGTTCGACCTGGCTACGAAAGACGAGCATAATAATGCGGTGCTGAAGAAAAACCAGGCTGTCTTTTACGAGAGCACAGGCAACGTGATCGCCCTGGAAAATTCCGACCGCCTGGTAGTTATGGAAGGCGTCAACGACTGCATCATCGCCGAATCGGGCAATGTGCTGCTGATCTGCAAAAAGGACGACGAGCAGCGTATCAAGCAATTCGTAGCCGACGTACAGATCAAGTTCGGAAAAGAATATAATTGACGAAAGGGGGAAGGCGGCGCGGCGGTCTTGTCACGCGCTCTTACGAGGGCAAGGGACGCCAGCGATACTTATGCCTATGCTCGCCTTACCGTCAAAACAAAAAAGCCCGTCAAAAACAGCCTGTAAACGAAATTCCATTTGCCAGGCGGCTGTTTTTGCCGGGTTTATGTATGTACTTTCTTCTGTCTTTCTATTTCTCGCTTTTCCCCTTTAACGTGCGGCTGGTACTGATTGACCAACATCACATTGCAAATCCTTCTTTTTTCCTTTCCCGTTTCTCTTTCGCGAGTAGTTATATTCCGGTATACTGTACCCGCCAGCGTAGCCGAAAAGACAGGACCGTTCCACAAAATAGAAAGATTGCCCATCCAGGTATGTACGGCTGCATTGTTTGTAAACGTCTTATATCGGATATTCCCTACCTGGTAAAAAGTAAGATCGGCTTCATCTTTCGAATCGATAAAAGATAAATTGGTATTAATACCGAACTTTCCTTTATTAAAGGCATATCCTACATCGTAGGAATGAGCAAAAGAAGGTTTCAGCCCCGGATTCCCCAGTATCTTTTCCGTCACATAATCCCCGCGCTGAATGGTTGGATTCAAGTAAAACGCAATCGGCCGATCCGTACGCCGCGACAAAGCGAAATTAAAACTATTCGGTTAAGACGTGCTGGGCCGATGTCTTATTTCCCAGTAAGAAAAGGCATAAACCGATTACTAAAACTTCCATTTTTTTCATGTCACTGGTTTTTCAGTTTTGATTAATTTCCTCCGGCTACGAATCGTCTTCTTTTTCTCGCCGTCTTTCCTTTTCTATTTTATCCTTGCAAAGGAAGATTATCCTCTCGTTTACAAACATACACATTTTTTCGAAAAAGAAAGGATAAGATTCAGCTAGATTTCTAAATAAAAAACAATACGCTATCCCCCGTATTTGCCCTCTTTAGCCTGTCTTAAAAGCAATCTATCAAGCAATAAAGAGTGATATTCCACCATCTTCCCACTTAACCGCCCCATTCTTTTCCTTCAAAAAAACTATTTATTTACCCCGATAAAAAATCCTTTTGCAAAGTTTATTCCACTTTCGCAAAAGGATTTCCACCCGATAAACGCAGCTTTCTCTTACCCAAGCCTGCTTTTAAAATACCTGGTTAATTATTTTTGCAACCACTTCTTCCCCAAATACCGTACCGGATACCAAGCGGCCAGGAAACCGATGGAGAGGACGGTGAGGAAGACGGTGAAGATGTCGGTCAATTCCACGCGGACAGGGTAGGCGTCGATGATAAAAGCGCCGGAGGCCTGGCCTAGTTTGATCAATCCCAGCTCCTGCTGCAAAAGGCAGAGAACTACGCCGATAACGATGCCGATCAACGCGCCGAAACCCGAAATCATCCAGCCTTCGAACAGGAAAATCCGGCGGATCAGGCTATCGCCGGCCCCCATATTCCGCAGGGTACGCACGTCTTCCTGCTTCTCGATCATCAACATCGACAAGGAACCTACCACGTTGAACAAGGCAATAGCCAGAATAAAACTCAGAATAAGGAAAGTCATCCACTTCTCCACCTGCATCATTTTGAAGGAAGCCTGCTGCTGCTCGTGGCGGTCTTCCACCCGAAATCCGGAGCCGAGTATTTCCTGGATTTCTTTTTTAACGGCCGATAAATTCGCTCCTTCGGCCAATTTGATCTCCAAAGCCGATACTTCCCGGGGATAACGGAAGAGCGAGCGCGCCAGGGCAAGCGGAACCAGCATATAACTCTCGTCGTAGACCTGCTGATTGATGCAAAATACGCCGCCCGTATAGGCATATTCCACCTGAAAAGAAGAAGCCGGATTGGAAAGATTCACTTTCTCGTCGCGTTTGGGCGCGTAAATTTCCAGCGGAGAGACAAAACCGGCATTTACTCCCAACGCCGAAGCCAGCCCGACGCCCAAGGTAGCATAATCCACCACGTCTTCGCGAAGCGCAAACCGCCCGTCGAGAAGGATACTGTCGATACTGACCAACTCGCCGAAACGATCGTCTACCCCCTTTATCGTGGCCACCACCTGCCGGTCGCGATAACGCACCAAGGCGTTATCCTGCAATACTTCGCTGACGGACGCTACTCCCGGCAATGCTTCCGCTTGCTGCATGGCAGACGTAGAAGGGTCGAATACTTTCCCGCTGCGAGGCGTAATTTTCAGCTCCGGATCGAAGCTGCTGAAAAGCGTAGACACCAAATCGTTGAATCCGTTGTAGACCGACAAGGCGCAGACCAGGGCAATGGTAGCCACCACCACCCCCGCCACCGATACCATCGAAATGATGTTGATCGCGTTATGGGATTTCTTGGAAAAAAGATACCGCCGGGCAATATATAACGGGAAATTCAAGGCCGTAGGGAGGTATTACTTTTGAAGCAAATCGTCGATACGTTCGATATAGTCGAGCGAATCGTCGATAAAGAACGACAGTTCGGGTATTTTGCGCACCTGCCGGCGGATACGCTGCCCCAGATCGTACCGGATCGCTTTCGTATTGGCGCGAACCGCCTCCAGCAATTCCTTAGCCTTGTCGGAAGGGAAAATACTCAGGTAGGCCCGGGCCACGCTCAGATCGGGGCTTACCCTTACCACGCTCACCGAGATCAGCGTACCCGGCATCCCTTGCGTCTGTTTCTGAAAAATATCGCCCAGTTCCTTCTGAATCAAACGTCCAATCTTATTTAATCTAGTCGTATCCATATTATTGTTGTTTTTATTTTTTCCAGATCATCGTCAGCCCGTCGCGCAGCGGAAGAATCACCTTTTCCACCCGGTCGTCGTGCTTGATCTTCTCGTTAAAAGCCAAAATACCCTGCGTTTGTTTATCGTGCGCCGGCTCTTCCTGCACTACCTTCCCGTCCCACAGCGTATTATCGGCCAAGATCAAGCCGCCGCTGCGCACCTTGGGAAACACCAAGTCGTAATAAGCCGGATACAATCGTTTGTCGGCATCGATAAACACCAGGTCGAACACTTCGTCGAGCTCCGGAATCAACTCCATCGCATCGCCGAAATGTACGGAAATTTTTTCTTTGTGCGGCGAACGGGAGAGATATTTCCGGATAAAATCCTCCATTTCATCGTTTATTTCCAAAGTATGCACCCGGCCGCCGGCATCCAGCCCCTCGGCCAGGCAAAGCGTGGCATAACCCGTATAGGTACCGATTTCCAATACCCGGTTAGGCCGGAGCATCCGGCAAAACATCTTCAACAGACGCCCCTGTATATGCCCCGAAATCATCCGCGGACGAAGCAGGTTCACATGGGCGTCGCGGCTGAGCGCGGCCAGCAATTCCCCCTCTTCGTCGCTATGGGCGCGTATATATTCCTCTATCTCCATACGCTATGCGGAAATAGACTACTTAACATTCCTTGAAAGTAGGAAGCAAATACTTCGTGCCGGCATCCAACACCTTCCCTACGTTATTGATCTCCAGGAAAGACGTTCCTCCGCCTTCGCCGAAGCTGCCGCTCAGGTAGGCCACCATATCGTTGCGCGTAATCCGGCCGCTCTTTATCAATTGGTTGAGCGCGTCCATAAAATACCCGCGGCGGCTGTCGTTCCACGGCTGGTATACGGCCCATACGCCGTACGAAAGCGAAAGCATGCGCATCACCCGCTGGTTATAGCAGATTGCAAAGACGGTAGAGGTGCCCCGGAAAGCCGCCAGATAACGGGCCGTACGGCCGGTATGGCTATCGGTAATAATCGCCTTTACATGCAATTTGGAAGACGACTTCACGGCCTGTTTTGCCAGGAAAGAAGTCACATCCAGGTCGTTTCCTTCGATGGGAACACGTATGTCGTTGGCGGCCAGTTTCGTGCGTTCGGCTTCGCGCGCCACTTTCGTCATGGTTTGCACCGCCTCCAGCGGATATTTTCCGTAAGCCGTTTCCCCGCTCAACATCAGGGCGTCGGTGCGATAATAAATCGCGTTGGCAATATCCGTCACTTCGGCACGGGTAGGACGCGGGTTGGTAATCATCGAATGCAGCATCTGGGTAGCCACGATCACCGGCTTTTTCATTTCCACGCATTTGCGGATAAGGGTACGCTGGATGCCCGGAATTTTTTCAGCCGGCACTTCAATGCCCAAGTCGCCGCGGGCGATCATCACGCCATAGGCCACTTCCAGGATTTCTTCGATATTATCCACCCCTTCCTGGTTTTCGATCTTGGCGATAATCTTGATGGGGCTGTTATGCTCGTCGAGAATACGCTGGATGTCGAGCACATCCTGTTTGTTGCGCACAAAGGAATGGGCGATAAAATCGAGCTGGTGGTCGATGGCCCAGAGAATATTTTTCCGGTCTTTCTCGGTGAGCGAAGGCAGATTGATCCTAACGCCCGGCACGTTCACGCTTTTGCGGTTGCCCAGCGTAGCATCGTTGCCTACTTCGCAAATCACGTAATCCGGCTGTTTTTCCACTACTTTAAGCTCCAGGTCGCCGTCGTCGATCAAGACGTCGCTGCCCATCTCCAGATCGTTTACAAAATTCTTATAGGAAACATAAATGCAATCGTGCGACGTCTCTTTGTCGGGATCGCCGGCCAGTTTCACCTTTTCGCCCGTACGGAAAGGAATCGGTTCTTTATTTACATTGACGGTCGTACGCACCTCCGGGCCTTTCGTATCCATCAGGATACCGATCCGGTCGGATACCGTCCGCGTATTCGTTACTACACGGCTTAATCCTTCTTCCGCCATATGAGCCGTATTCAGGCGCACTACATTCATCCCCGCCTTGTACAAGGAATCGATAAATTCCACTTCGCAACGCTGGTCGGAAATCGTAGCCACAATCTTCGTATGCTTCAACATATACCTTTACTTAATTTTATAATTGCCCCTCAGGCAATTCCTATTTATCTATAACCTATTTTCTTTCTATCCGTGCCGCCCCTTTCCGGTCTGCGGGGGGGGGAAACGCCTTTGCTATTCGCTCAGAAACGATTCGAGCGCCAAGCGGTACGAATCGAGCCCGAAGCCCAGAATCACCCCCCGGCAAGCCGCCGAAATCATCGACACATGGCGGAACGCCTCGCGGGCATGCACATTCGAAATATGCACCTCCACCACCGGCGCGGTAACGGCCTTGATGGCATCGTGAAGCGCGATCGACGTATGGGTATACGCCCCCGCATTCAAAATAATTCCGTCGGCGCTAAAGCCCTCCCGATGAATCTTATCGATCATTTCGCCTTCGATATTGCTCTGGAAATAAGCTATTTCACACTCGGGATAACGCGCCCGGAGCTGCTCGAGGTAGCCTTCGAACGAAGTATTGCCGTATACTGTGGGTTCGCGTTTGCCCAACAGATTCAAATTAGGGCCGTTGATGATCTGAATCTTCTTCATGTTGATGTAATTTTATTACCTTTGCATAGCCCGGAGGGCCCGGAAATATCCGGCAAAGGTAGTGATTTTATTTCACACCTGCCTAATGACATACCGACAATGCAACAAGGAAAAGATATAATCGAAGCTTATCACACCTATCTCAGGCTGGAAAAATCGCTTGCCGCCAACTCCGTGGAGGCTTATCTGGCCGATCTGGACAAACTACGGTGCTTTGCCGAAACCGAAGGGCGGAAACTAACGGAAATCACCTACGCCGACCTGCAACAATTCGTGGCCCGGCTCCGCGACATCGGCATCCATGCGCGTTCGCAAGCCCGCATTATCTCAGGCATCAAATCGTTCTACCGCTTCCTCCTGCTCGACGATTATATAACAGCCGATCCGACGGAATTGTTGGAATCGCCCAAGATCGGGCTCAAGCTCCCGGAAGTACTCACCGTCAACGAGATAAACGACATACTCGATACCATCGACCTTTCCCTGCCGGAAGGACAACGCAACCGGGCCATGCTGGAAGTATTATACAGTTGCGGCCTGCGCGTCTCGGAGCTTACCGGGCTGAAATATGCGGATGTTTACTTCGAAGAAGGCTTTATCAAAGTGGAAGGAAAAGGCGGCAAACAACGGCTGGTTCCAATTTCCGGCACGGCTATAAAAGAAATCCGCAACTACCTTTACGACCGGAATCTCGTAGCGGTAAAAAAAGGATACGAAGACATCCTTTTCCTCAGCCGGCGGGGTACCTCCCTTTCCCGCATCATGGTATTTCATATCATCAAGCAGCAAACCGAACTGGCCGGTATCCGGAAAAACGTCAGCCCGCACACTTTCCGCCATTCCTTCGCGACCCATTTGCTGGAAGGAGGCGCCAACCTGCGTGCTATCCAGGAGATGCTGGGACACGAAAAAATCACCACCACGGAAATCTACACCCATATCGACCGGGAATTCCTGCGCAAAGAAATTCTGGAGCATCATCCGCGCAATAAGCCTCGCCGCTGATAGGGCCCGGTCCTACAACCCGGCCAACCGCCCGATCAATTCCTCTCCCAAGGCCCGTTTCACGGAAATATGCTCCTTCACCGCCGTTACAAAAGGGTTATTCTCGAAATCGCCGCGCACCCCTTCGAAATCCTCCCGCTTCTCTTTCACCGAACCGTCGACGCCGAAACCCGTCATCGACGTGAGGGAAAATTCTTTGCGGGCATCGGCATACAAAAGCTCGTCGAGCCGGATCACCGAATCCTGCCACTTCCGCACCAAAGCGACAATCCGGGCGGCGGTAACAGCCTGCAAATCCAACCCGTAATAGGTTTCGATCATCTGATATGCCCAAGTCCATTCCAAATCGTAATACCGCCTGTGAGCCCCCCGGAAGAAAGTTTCGATTTCCTTCAATTCCGAGATCGCCCCGCTTTCCACCTTTTCCAGCAAATCGTCGAGCATTTGCTTGGGCAAAATCAACCCCGCCAGGTCGAGCCATTCGCCCGCTCCCTCCGGCTCGGTAGGACGCAACCGCTCCCTGACGGCTTCCATCGAAGGAAAAGCCTCCTTCTCCAACCGCTTAATGAGCGAATTACCCAAAAACTTCGTAATGGCCATTCCGTACAAATCCAACGCCGTGCGCAGCGAAGAACCCTTGATGCGCGTATTCTGATAATAATAAATCTCCGAAGTCTCGCCCACCAAAGCCTGCAAATTCCTTAAAATCTCCGTCGCCCGGCTCATCTTCTGAATCGTATAAGGGCTGAGCAGATTATAATTAATCATATCCAGGAAATCCGTATCCGTCCGCTTGTCGCGTCGCGGCCACTTCTGCGCGTCGCGGATCGTCCCCACGCTACGCAGGTTCACTCCCGGCACCAGGTAAGTTTCGTCGTCTTTTTCTATCAGATACGAAAAAGGCAGATCCGAGGTATCGCTATGATGATGATGCCGTCCCATCACCAGCGAGAAAGCTCCGATACGCGCCGGCCAGAGAATATACGAATCGCTGGTCGTTTTCGAGCCCCGCTCTACAATTCCCTGGTGAATGGGGCCCAACTTATACATATGATTACTCTGGTTCGATCCGCTGCCGGCATTCAGGAAGGAATACATGCCGGCAATCAAAAGGCTGCTCTTGTGCATCGAAACCGTAAACGGCCCGGCAAATATGGCGCAAGCCTCGCCGTTTTCGAACGTACAGTTGCTGAACAACAGCGAATCATGCGCCGAAAAATTATGCGTCACCCGGCAAGCCTGTCCGATAAAACAACGGATAATCTTGGCGGCATCGGTCACTACCGCCCCCGAGGAAACAATGAAATCCTGGGCAATCACGCTATCGCCTATATATACCGGCGCTTCGCGCTTGCTATTGACCGAACCGTTTTCCAACCGGGTAGAATTCTCGATCGTGGCATAATCGCCTATCTTCACATTGCGGATCGTACCGGTATTCACGATTTTCACCCCGCAACCTATCGTACCCATATCCGAACTTACCCCCTCGGTATAGGCCCGGATCATCTCCTGCAACCGCCCGATCAGCAACGGACGATGCCGGTATAAGGCGATGATATAAGCCAGCGAAGCCGACAAGCCGTCGTACATAGGCACTTCACGTCCTCCGGTTTCATTCAGCACCGACACGGCCGCATTATTGCCGAACGAAGCCCGGCCCTCCACCAACATCACGTTGATATGCTGGATAAAACACCCGTCGCCGATTTGATAATTGGCAATATAATTCTGCACGTTCTCTATCAGCACGTCGTCGCCCAGCCTGCAATTATGAAGCGTCACATGCCTCAGCCCGCTATGCTTCACCAAACCGCCCGGCAAGGTAAATTCCTTCCGGAAAGCACCCAGTTCCACGCGGCCGGAAAAACGGACATGATGTACATAAGCCAGATCGAAATCGGCAGGCACCCATACCTGCTTCCAATCGTCGGCCCGGCAAAACTGGGTTTCCAGCACTGCAATCTCATCGGTCGTAGGGTTTCTCTTTTTGTTCATCGGTCAAACTTTTTATCAGTTAAGCATTATCCGCCACCTCCGGCTCGGCGACAGGCTTCCCGAGCTCGGTTGCATACCGCGTTCCACCTACTCCCGGCAAAGCGGGTTCACACCCATCCGGGCCGGTTCACGATCAGCTTCGGGCAGCCGGCTTTCCCAGCTACCGCCCCGCTCCGCTCAGCCCCTGCAAGCGGGCGTTTATTCCTCGCCGTAAGCCTCTTCGTCGTACTGCTGGAAAAGAAAATCGTTATAAGGGAAACGCGTCACATGAATCTGCTTCACTTTTTCATACAACATCGCCTTCAACGCGTCGATATTCGTACGCTCCTTGGCCGAAATAAAAATACAGTTATCCTGCAATTTCCCCATCCAGGTACGTTTCAATTCATCCAGGTCGATATTTTCGCGGGTCCGAGGCGTCAGGTCGTCTTCCTCTTTGGGGACAAACGAGAACGCATCCACCTTATTAAATACCATAATCATCGGTTTCTCGGTCTTATCGATCTCCGCCAGCGTTTTGTTCACCACCTCGATCTGCTCCTCGAAAGCCGGATGCGAAATATCCACCACATGCACCAGCAAATCGGCCTCGCGCACCTCGTCGAGCGTCGACTTGAACGACTCGACCAGCTCGGTAGGCAATTTGCGGATAAACCCGACCGTATCCGAAAGCAAAAAAGGCAGATTCTCGATAATCACCTTCCTCACCGTCGTATCGAGGGTGGCAAACAATTTGTTTTCGGCAAACACCTCGCTTTTGCTCAGTTGGTTCATCAAGGTCGATTTGCCTACATTGGTATAGCCCACCAAGGCTACCCGCACCATCTTGCCCCGGTTTTTCCGCTGCACGCTCTTTTGCTTGTCGATGTCAACCAGATCGCGTTTCAGCTTGGCAATCTTATCCAGAATAATCCGCTTATCCGTTTCGAGCTGGGTTTCGCCCGGGCCGCGCATTCCCACACCGCCCCGCTGACGCTCCAGGTGCGTCCATAAACGCGTCAGCCGCGGAAGCATATATTTATATTGCGCCAGCTCCACCTGCGTTTTGGCATGGGCCGTCTGGGCCCGTCGGGCGAAAATATCCAGAATCAGATTCGTCCGGTCGAGAATCTTCACCTGCAATTCCTTTTCGATATTTCTCAGTTGCTTGGAGGAAAGCTCATCGTCGAAAATCACCAGTCCGATCTCATTTTCAACCACATACTCTTTTATTTCCTGCAACTTGCCGGTGCCCACAAACGTCACCGGATTCGGATAATCCAGCTTCTGCCAGAACTTCTTCACCGTATCGGCTCCGGCCGTATCTGCCAGGAAAGCCAATTCGTCGAGATATTCTTTTACCTTCTGTTCGTTCTGCTCGGGCGTTACCAACCCCACCAGCACCGCTTTTTCCGTCTGCGCTTCGGATATAATAAATTCTTTCATACCGCAAAGATATATTTTTTCAATTATTTCTGTACATTTGTTATCGAAAAACGAAGATAGGCGGCACCTCGACATAATCAAGCAAGCTCGCTTCCGTACCCGGGCCGCCTCTTTTCCATAAAACAAACAACCGGCTAAAAAACCATTCCCTATGAAAAAGAAATTACCTGCTCTTCCTCCGTTTTCCCTTTTTACGGCGTTTTTAACCCTTTGCCTGCCTTCCCCGGCAACGGCCCAGATTCCCGAACCCGCCGACTGGGAAAGGTTTGTAACAAGCAGCGCCAACCCTGTCGTACGCGATACGTTCCGGTTGCAGACCTTTTCCGAAGACCCCGCCGACAACTGGACCTATGCCACCGAAGGAAACACCTTCCGCTTCGACGCGGCCGAGGCCGGAATAGCCAACCAAGGCGGTTTATACTCTCAAAAAATGGAGCCGGGCAGCCGGCTTAGCTTCACACCCTTCCCCCCGGGCCCGTATACGGATATACAAATTCATTTTCGCTATGCAGCCAAAGACCTGTTGAAAGGGGAAAATCTACTGATAAGCGCCGAGCGCGCTCAGAACAGCCTGCACGATTATGCCGTCTGCACAGTCGCCACCGGCCCGTATACGCTTTCTTACCCCGCAGGCTACGCCAAAAACCATATTCAGATAGGCACTAATCCTACCAGCCTGACGCTGCGGGTAACTACCGCCGCGGCCACTTCCGGCGGATTCTACTGCCTCGACAGCGTATATGCCCACGGACTGGCCCCGCGCTACAGCCTTTTCGCCGGAAACGGTCGTTGGGAAGAAACGGCCGGATGGTCGCACGGAACGCCGGGCAGAAGCAGGGATGCACTGGTAAAAGGAAGCCTGCATATCGGGCAATTCGTCAGCGGACGGGAACTGGCCTTATCGGGCGGCTCGATCGAAATCGCGCCCGGCGGACGGTTAAAGCTGCAACAGCTCCGAATCTATGCTTCGGAAACCTCCGGCAGCCTTTCGCCGGCAGCCTCCTCCTTCTTTTCCGCCGGAGAAACAGATTTATCCGGCATGCTTACCATCCTGAAAACATTTTCCACCGTCGGCGAATGGCATTTTATCTCCTTTCCTTTCGATGTCTATCCCGACGGTATCGACAACACCTTCGTATGGAAAGACGAGACGCCTAACCCGGGCGGCAATTATTTCTATGTATGTCGCTATAATAGCCGGCGCAGAGCTGAGACCCAGACACCAAGCGGAAATTGGGAAGTGATCCGGCCCGGTAGCCTCGCCCCCGGACGTCCACTTTTTGAAAAAAATAAAGGCTACCTGATCGCCCTCGACGCCGGATGCGCCCGGCGGACACTCTCTTTTTCCTCTCGTCCGGGCGATATTCCGAGCCATTTTGCCCGCAAAGGGGAACTTTCCCTCGAAGTTTCTCCCTCCTCCGCAGGAGATACCCCGACAGCCGGCGCGCATACCGGCTGGTGTCTGTGCGGCAATCCCTTCCCCGCCCCCTTGTCGCTCTCGAATCTCTCTGCCGATCCCTCGTACGAACCCTTTCTCTACGTCTACGACGGGGAGAAATACCAACCTTATGCCTTGGGAAGCGATTATACGCTGCCTCCTTATTCCGCCTTTTTCCTCAAAGTGAAAACCGGCGGCGTCCTTACCTGGACTCAACCCTATGCTTCACTTTCCAAACAACAGCAAATTCCGTTTCCCCCGGCCTTGAAAGCCCGGGCCAGCGAACCGGTAGCTACCGGCGAAACTCCTACAGCCATTCTCCCGGCAGTTCCCGGATGCGCTCCCCGGGCAGAATGGACGGATAGGGGGCTACGGCTGGAAGGAATGCCGGCCGCAGGAGTTGTCCGAGGATTTGCACCCGAGGGCAAACTTCTTTATACACTGCCATTTCCTGCCGGATCATCCCTAAGGCAGTTGCCGGATATTCCCGCTGTTGTGCCTTTCGTTATTCTTCACCTTCAGGCGGCCGGTTTCCAAAAAAGTTATAAATACCGGGTTATCTCCCGGAGATAAGTCTCAAATAGCTTCCCGATCGACGCGGAAAAGAATATCTTTGTTTCTTATCAAAAGGAAAAGTAAAAATGAAAGGTATGAAAAAAATCAATCTGACGACTTTCGTCTTGCTGGCTTATTTAGTCGTGATGAGCATTATCGGATGGCCGGGCGATCGCGCCGACCGCTCGTATATCAGTTATTTCGCCGTGATAGGAGCCACATTCCTTATTATATTGCTTCTGCGTTACCTGCAAATCAAACGGTATCATCTGCGGCAGAAACGCCGGGAAGAAAAAGACGAAAAATAAAGGAGAGAACATTTTCCCGAAAGGGAAAAAACGAAGGCTCTTCGCTCTTTCCATCCGTCTTAATCTATCCTTACAAGCTTTTTTCGATCATTCCCTTAACAAGACACCCGCCCATGCGCCTTCCGGACAGGCTTAGACTGCCTGGCTGCATACTCCTTAGCCGGCTGGCGACGCCCTTATATCCGATACTTAGCCCGCCCTATTCCCCCAGTGCCTATGGTAGATTAACCTGGCTTCTACCCCACCCGGCATACCCGAATTTCTCCCCAGCCTTCCCGCCTGCAAAAACAAAGGTTGTTTCAGCCGAAAATCCCATCCGTACGATGCAAGATTTTCTGCCGAAACAACCTCTGGCTATTCTATGCAGGAATACCCTTCCTCCTTGCGAAGAAAGGGTAAACCTATTTTTATTTTCCAGTTAAGTGCACCGCTTGAAAGCGGACTTTCTGCTCAGTGCACCTACTTTTTTAGAGATCGATCCTTATTTTACAATCGTCTTAACAGCTTCTTCGCCTTCTACAGCAACTACTACGATACCAGCCGGTACATTGATAGTAGCGTTGTCGGAAGTCAGAACCGTTTCAGCAATTGCCTGACCCAGGATGTTGGTAACCTTTACAGACTTGCCGGCAGCGTTCTTCACGATAACAGCGCCTTGAGTAGTCTGAACCGTTACTTCGCTCGTAGAGATACCTTCGTTTTCAGTCGGTGTTTCAGTCGTCTTTTCTACGTTGAAGATTTCAGATTCGTTAGCTCTATCTTGGAAAGCAGCGTAAGATACAACGGGAACACCGTTCTGGATCTTAACCCAACCGCCGTTCATCGGAGCGATCATAGCACCATCCGTTTCAGCAGATTCGATCAGGAAGTTGTCGGAACCTTCTTCCAGCAGACGGAACGAGAATACTACGTTCTTGTGCAGGTTGTTGTCCAAACGAACTTTGTTCGTCAGTTTGCTCAGGTCAACAGGATCAGCCAAGTTAGCTTGAGCGCCAGTCAGGATATACAGCGTATCGTCTTTGTGGATAGCGTCAACGAAGGCCAGACGTACCTGGTTGTTCCAGATGTAGTCAGCGTCGCGAACAGCGCCCAGATAGTTACCGTTAACCTTTGCAGAGTCAACCGTGTTGATCAGGTAACGACCTCTTACATAACCGCTAGTACCCGGAGTTGCGTGCGAGCAAGTCCATTCGTTCAGTTCATTACCGTCTTTGTCATAACCGTGGTTGTGTTCCAGCGGACAGGGTGTTGCCGGAGTGCCCGGGATGATGTTTACATCTACAGCCAGCATATACTGCGGTTTGATATAACCTGTGCCGCGGTTTACATAAGCCGTATCCACATAGATGGCGCGGTTAGCGTTCGGGAACTGGATATTGTTGTTTACACCCAAGAAGTTGATTTCTTTGCCTTCGGAGTATACGCTGTGAGCGTCTTCGAACAACATGTCGGCCGGGTTATTTACGCGGAAGAACTTAACCGTATCAGGATTGTCGTTAGCTTCACCTTCTTTTTCAGTCCAGAATCTTCTGTACAGAGGAGCGTCGTCAACTTCTACAGAGAATGCGGAAGTACGAGATTCAGTCATAACTTGGTTCTTCAACCACAGGTTGTTATCGTCCGTACCTACTTTCGTCGTTTCGGCACCCAATTTGATAAAGGCATAGAACAAAGTTTCAACGTCGCTAGCTTTTTCGCTGATAGCCTTTTCGTTGTTCGTCTTCATCAAGAAAGTCAGCGGAGCTACTTTTTCAGATACTGCGAAGCGGCCTTCCGCATCCAGTACTACGCTGTCGGCTGTTGCACCGAAGATCAGTTTGGCGTTGCGGATCTTCAGCGTATAAGACTGACGATACAGCGGTTTCAAACCGGCAACGGCAGAAGAAGTATAACCGTAAGTAGCCAGAGGATCTTGAACCTTCAGCGAGAAGGAAGATTTGGCGCCTACATACAGGATAGAGTCGTTTTCTTCCTGATTTACACCAGCATAGTAGTCATCGGAGAATTCGTGCAGATAACGGAATTTGTAACGAGTTACCAACAATTCCTGCGGATTTACATATTTGTAACCCAGCAAGCTGTCAGCCTTGATAGCAGCCGTAGCAGCAACGAAACCACCTACGTTAACACCTTTCGATACGCCCTTGTCGTCAACCAGAACGGCAGGAGTTACTTTATCCAACTGAACATTGGTAAATACTTTTACAGCGCCACCGAATTCACGGTTTGTGATCTTGATCTGAGAAATATCGGAGTTCTTGATGTTCTTTTCAACTACCCACTGGAAGGAAGGCATCGTCCAAACATTTACGTTCTTTTCCAAAGTAACCCACTGAGCTGTCGTGTCGCCGTGGATAGGCACAGCCAGGTATTTGCCATCCGTGCTCTGGATAACATACAGGTCGCTCGGAATAGTCGTCTTCGTAGAAGCAACCGGCGTGCAAGTACCGAAGCCTAAGTTAATCTTCGTAGAATCCGTACCTACCGTCAAAACGCTGGAAGTAACCAGGTCCTGAACATAAACGTGCAGTTTTGCATAATTTGTGAACTGCGTAGACAGCGTGGAAGTAGCCCAAGTCTTACCTTCTTCCTGTTCCAAAACAGCACCGGCAACCGTGATAAAGATGCTATCGGAAGCGGGAGAATATTCGAAATGGAAGGCATAGTTGTCCGTAATCAGGCCATTAGCCAATGCCGGAGCATTCTGAGCGGCAACATACGAGCTATAAGAAGTCGTATCCGTAAGTTTCAAGAACTTAACACCCGTCGTGTTGTTGTAAGCCGTATCCACGCGGATATATTTGCCCGTCGATTTGTTGATCAACGTTACAAAACCGTTCAGCGTGTCGCTAACAGCCGTCAGTTCGTTAGCCAATACGTTGGGATTAGCCACTTTATCAAAGCCCAACTTGAAAGACGTGCCTCTCGGGTTCATACCCAGCATCGTGTTCAATGCAGCAGCGTCCAGCGTGATGCGATTGGGTCTTGTCAGCGTAAACTGATAAGAATTATCGGCAGCCGTAACGTCCTTTACTTCATTGGCACCCAGCTTAACACCTGTGATAGCGTTGCCTACAACTTTCAGAGCCACAACAGAGTCGGCCTTGTAGTAAGAGAACAGCGGTTGTGCAATTTCAACACCGTCTGCATAAGTATTGGAGAAAGCCCATCCGTTGATGTCGCCGCCCACCGTCAACTGAGCGGAAGGAGCATTGTGGCCTACGGCAGCCATAGCGCCGTCCATCGAAATATCCAGGATACGACCGAACTGTTTGTTCGTAAAGTCGAATTTGGGAGTCTGGCCCTGGTCGTAAGCGTCGACATTGATGCACCACAGCGTACCGGCATAATTGGTAGAAGCCGTCGTGGGGGTGACAACGCCCAATTCATCGTCTGAGTTCAAATAAACGACGTTGCCCGTAAATACCGAAGTAATCTGATACAGGCCTTCGTTAGAACCAACCTTCAGCTTGATGCTGGTATCGATCGTCGTCGCTGCGGAAGCGGCCGATGTAGCCAACACTAAGCCTGCTAACAAAGTAGAAAACTTTTTGTTCATAATTTAACAATTTAATATTAATACTAAAGTATAACTATATTCTAATTTCGAATGTGAGCACATGGAGTGGCTTTCACGTACAGATTCCTTTGAATCATCATTGCAAAGGTACATGTTTCTTTTATTCCTGCAATTCTTTTTTACGAAAAAAATCTCTACATATTTGCTTTCTTATCAATCAAATAGCCTATTCTATACAAAACCCGCGATTCTTAGTACGAAGCAGGCGGATACCGGTATCAAATGCCGCCGACGGCCGCCCCCATCCTCGAAAGCGTTTTTTACATTAAGTAAAATAAGCGAACAGACTGTAAAACACCCTCTTATCTTTTCACCTTCCCGCCTGTCCAAACAAAAATTGTGTTTATACTATATATAATGTACGCGCGTACCTCTTAAAGATACAAACAAAATTTCTTGGTTCCCCGGCAACTCCTTTCCTGCCAAACGTCTTTTTTATCCTACCGGTGAAAAGCCTCCGCTACTTCCTTTCAACTATTATTTTTTACACAATGAATTTATTAAAACAGCCTGGTAATTAAAGTTTTTCAGCTAGATAATAAAGGAATTTCACCTAGCTGGAAAAACTTTATCACCAAGGTCGAAAATATATTTATAAAGCATTCGAAAAAATAAGCAAGGAGGAAAAACGGCCGGGGAATAGGATGGCATAAAAAGGAATAAAAAAATACAGCCGCCGGAACCTGGATTTCCGGCGGCTGTACGCATAAAAAAAAATTTCGTCAGGGTTTATGGCCCGCATTCGGGGGATAAAATTTATAATTTCTCCTTCAAATAGCGTCCGGTATACGACTCCGGACATCCGGCCACTACTTCAGGCGTACCGGCTACTACCAGGCAGCCCCCTGCTTTCCCGCCCTCGGGCCCTAAATCGATCACATAATCGGCGCATTTGATCACGTCCATGTTATGCTCGATAATAACCACCGTATGCCCCTTTTCAATCAGAGCGTTAAAAGCTTTCAGCAGCGTCTTTATATCGTGGAAATGAAGCCCCGTAGTAGGCTCGTCGAAGACGAAAAGCGTAGGCTGCTGTTTTTCCTGCCCTAAGTAATAAGCCAACTTAACCCGCTGGTTTTCACCTCCCGACAGGGTAGATGAAGTTTGTCCCAGCTTGATATATCCCAACCCTACGTCTTGCAAAGGCTTCAGCCGGCGGATAATCTTTTTTTCCTGGCTGCCGGTAGCGGACGAGAAAAATTCGATGGCTTGGTTGACCGTCATTTCCAGTACATCGTAAATGCTATTCCCACGGTATTCCACGTCCAGCACGTCCGATTTGAACCGTTTGCCGCGGCAAGCTTCGCATTCCAGCGTAATATCGGCCATAAATTGCATTTCGACGGTAATTTTTCCCTCGCCTTTACATTCTTCGCAACGGCCGCCTTCCTTATTAAAAGAAAAATAAGCGGCATTATATCCCATTTGCTTAGCCAGGGGTTGCTCGGCAAAAAGCTTGCGGATTTCATCATAAGCGCCGATATAAGTAACCGGATTCGAACGAGAACTTTTTCCGATAGAATTCTGATCGACAAATTCCACAGCTTTCACCAATTCCCAATCGCCTTCTATGGAGGAACAATCGACCGCCAGCCGGGCCGCCTCGTCGAGATGCCGTTTTACTCCTTCATAAAATATATCGCGTACCAACGAGCTTTTTCCCGATCCGCTCACGCCGGTTACTACCGTCATTATATTCAGCGGAAACCTTACATCCACTCCTTTCAGGTTGTTTTTGCGGGCTCCTTTCACCTCGATATAGTTGTTCCACGGCCTGCGGAAAGCGGGCACTTCTATTTCTTCTTCGCCCGTCAGATAGCGTACCGTATAGCTTCCGCTATCCGACTGCAACCGCGACACATCGCCCTGGTAGACTACCCGGCCGCCCAACCGGCCGGCTTCGGGGCCGATGTCGATGATGTAGTCGGCTGCGCGGATAATTTCCTCGTCGTGCTCTACCACCACCACCGTATTGCCCAAAGCCTGCAACTGGCGCAGTACTTTTATCAGCAAATCGGTATCGCGCGAATGGAGGCCGATGCTCGGCTCGTCGAGTATGTAAAGCGACCCTACCAGACTGCTTCCCAAGGAAGTAGCCAAGTTAATCCGTTGGCTTTCGCCCCCCGAAAGGGTAGCCGAAAGGCGGTCGAGGGTAAGGTAGCCCAACCCCACGTCGAGCAGGAATTGCAGGCGGCTGTCGATTTCGGCCAGCAAGCGTTTGGCCACGATGGCATCGGTTTCGTCGAGGACGAGCCGGTCGAAAAAGGCTTTGGCCTCGGTGATGGGCAGAGTAACCAGTTCGGCAATATTTTTTCCTCCCACCTGTACATACAGGGCTTCGGGCTTCAACCGGCTGCCTTTGCAGGCGGGACAGGTGGTTTTCCCCCGGTAGCGGGCTTGCATCACCCGGTATTGTATCTTATAAAGATTTTCTTCCACGAACCTGAAAAAATCGTCGATGCCGTGAAGCCCTCGCGCGCCATGCCAAAGCAGGTCTTTCTCCTGGTCGGTCAGTTCGTAATAAGGCCGGTGAATGGGGAAATGGTAACGTTCGCTTTTGGTAATGAACTCTTTCAGCCATTCGCCCATGACCTCCCCTTTCCAGCAAACCACGGCGCCTTCGTATACCGAACGGCTTTTGTCGGGTATCACCAGGTTTTCGTCGATGCCCAATACCTTGCCGAAGCCTTCGCATACGGGGCAGGCTCCCACCGGGTTGTTGAAGCTGAACATCATATCGGAAGGTTCTTCGAAAACCATGCCGTCGGCTTCGAATTTTTTGGAGTATTCTTTTACAACGGTTTCCTCGGGCAGATAAATACGTACCCGGCAAGTGCCGTGCCCTTCGAAAAAGGCGGTTTCGGCCGAATCGGCCAGGCGGGTTTTCAAGGTTTTATCCGGCGATACGACCAAACGGTCGACCAACAATTCCACCGAACCGGAAGCCACGAGGCTTTCGTCGGCCAAGGCTTCGGCGATACGATATACCTTATCGCCGGCCGAGATACGGGTATATCCTTCTTTTTGAAGTATTTCCAGTTGCTCTGCAAGGCTTCTTCCCTCGGGCAGCACTACCGGCGCATAGACGGCAAAACGGGTTCCTTCGGGGTAAGCCAACACTTCACGCACAATATCGGCTGCCTGGTGTTTTTTCACTTCCGTACCGGATACGGGCGAGATGGTTTTGCCGATCCGGGCGTACAACAGCCGGAGGTATTCGTATATTTCGGTAGAAGTGCCCACCGTAGAACGGGGGTTGCGGGTGTTTACCTTCTGTTCGATGGCGATGGCTGGGGGGATGCCTTTGATATAATCGCATTCCGGCTTGCTCATGCGGCCCAGGAACTGGCGGGCATAGGCCGACAGGCTTTCTACATACCGCCGCTGGCCCTCGGCATAGAGGGTATCGAAGGCCAGCGACGATTTGCCGCTGCCCGACAAGCCGGTTATCACCACCAGTCTGTCGCGGGGAATTTCTACATCTATATTTTTGAGATTGTTGACGCGGGCGCCTTTTATAATGATATTACTTTCTTCTGCCATAAATCACCTATCTATCTTCGCTTTGATTTTCAAGGACAGCGCCGACCGGGCAAGGACATTGCAGAAAGTAGGTAGAATACCTCTGTGCAACACCCTGTGACGGTGCGGCCTATCTTCGCTTTTGAAGAACAAAGATAGGAATAATCCGGCAAAATAGTACTTCCTCGTTTTGAGAACCTGTTTTCTTTTGTTTTTTAAAGAGAATCAGCTATTTTTGTTCCGATTTTAATGAATACATAGAAAAATAGGGAAAATGTACATAAAATACCTCCGCTTTCTTCCGATTCTTTTTTTCAGTATTTTTCTTTCCTGTTCGACGAGCCGGGAAATCCCTGCCGACCGGACGGCAAAGAGCGCGAAACGGGAATTTCGGGGAGCTTGGATACAAACCGCTTTTCAGGGAGAATATAAGGATATGACTCCCGAGCAGATGAAAAAAGATTTTATCCGCAAATTGGATTTTCTGCAATCGGCCGGCATCAATGCCGTTATTTTCCAGGTACGTCCGGAAGCGGATGCGTTTTATCCTTCTTCCATCGAGCCGTGGAGCCGTTTCTGTACCGGGCAACAGGGGAAAGCGCCGGAGGGGGGATTCGATCCGATGGGCTTTCTGATTACGGAATGCCACCGGAGAAATATGGAGTTTCACGCCTGGCTGAACCCTTACCGGGCCAGTACGGCGGGACAGACGGCTTTTGCCGATTCGCACATTTACCACCGGCATCCGGAATGGTTCGTAACCTATAATAAACAGATTCTTTTCGATCCGGGCCTGCCCGATAGCCGGGCCTTTATCTGCAAAGTGGTACGCGACATTGTAAGCCGGTACGACGTAGACGCCATCCATATGGATGATTATTTCTATCCTTATCCGGTAGCAGGCGCAGCTTTTCCCGACGATAAGAGTTTTGCCAAATACGGCCGGCCCAAAGGTTATACCGAGGCGGGGCGCGCCGATTGGCGGCGTGAAAACGTGAATACGCTGATCCGGGAGCTGAAACGGACGATTTTGCTGACCAAGCCCTGGGTAAGGTTCGGAATAAGCCCCTTCGGCATTTACCGGAACAAAAAGAGCACGCCCGACGGATCGGGCAGCCGGACGAACGGCTTGCAGAATTACGACGATTTGTATGCCGATGTGCTGCATTGGGTTCGCCAGGGCTGGATAGACTATACCATGCCGCAAATTTATTGGGAAATCGGGCATCCGGCGGCCGATTATATAACGTTGGTCAAATGGTGGGATCAGGCTGCCGCAGGCAGACCTCTTTATATCGGGCAGGATGTGGCGCGCACCATGAAAGCGGGGCAACTTACCCGTAAAATGA
Organism: Tannerellaceae bacterium; assembly: GCA_048465615.1. Taxonomy (GTDB): domain Bacteria; phylum Bacteroidota; class Bacteroidia; order Bacteroidales; family Tannerellaceae; genus Parabacteroides. The sequence continues at coordinate 206,697 of DBFWLD010000004.1, read as the reverse complement.
GGTATGAGCGGACGTTGCCGAACGTGAGCGGCAATTGTTTCTGGCCGGCCAACGAGATTTTATGGAATAACAAAGGGGTGGCCGATAGCCTGCGCCGGCATTACCATCGCTATCCGGCCTTGATTCCGGCTTATACGCATTTGCATAACCGTCCGCCGCGGGAGGTGTCGAAACTGAAAGCGGAGTGGACGGCAGAAGGCTACGTGTTGCATTGGAAGGCCGAGCAGCGTGCCACCAATCCGGAACTGGCCTCTTATTTCGTGGTGTACCGGTTTGAGGCCGACGAGCCTGTCGATTTGGAAAATCCGGCGAAAATAGTGGCTATCTGCCGGGAAACGGCCTACCGGTTGCCTTACGACAAAGGACGGCGGAAATACCGGTATGTGGTGACGGCCGTCGATCGTTTTCATAATGAAAGTGTAAAGGGTAAAAGTAAAAAAGTAAAATTATAACGCAGCTGGCTTACCATGATAGACCAACGATGCAATAAATATACCGATTGTGCTTCTTGCGAATATTTTCAGAAGCATACGTTCAAATACCGTTCGTATCCTAAGGGCATGGCGCTTCCCAGGGAGCGGTGTTCGCAAAATACGGTTTATTTTTTACTTAAAGGGTCGGTAAGTGTAAACAGCGAAGAGCATCCGGATACGGTTTTTCACGAAGGACAGTTTATTTTGCAGTCGATCGGCTCGCGGGTGGAGTTTCGGATAATAGAGGCGTGCGAGTGTATTTTTTATTTGTTCGAAAGACCGCAGACTGTCTGCAAGGAACGGTTTCAGAAAGGCTATGCCATGGCCGAGACGGAGCATCTGAAGCCGGCGGTATTGGATATTTGTCCGCCTTTGCAATTGTTTTTGGAAGGGATAAAGATGTATCTCGACAATGATATGGGGTGTTCGGGATTGATGCAGGCCAAACAGACGGAATTGGTGTATTTGCTGAATTGTTATTATCCGCTCAAGGATTTGGCTGCTTTTTATTCGCCCATTTACCGCTATAGCAAGAGTTTCCAGTATTTCGTGATGCAGAATTACCAGAAGGCGAAAGATGTGGAATCGTTCGCGCAATTGGGCGGTTATAGCGTGCCTACTTTCCGTCGTATTTTTAAGGAGACTTTCGGCGAGCCGGCTTATCAATGGATGCTGAAAAGAAAATGTCAGGATATTCAGAACGACCTGATCACAACCAACCTTTCTATCTCTGAAATTTGCTATAAATACGGTTTCGAATCCTTATCGAACTTTTCTCATTTCTGCCGGGCCAATTTCGGCCTTTCCCCGCGGGCATATCGGGCCGAGAAAGGCGAAATGCAATAAAAATCAACCACTTTCTTAGGTTTTACAACTCTTTGCTTAGAAAAAGCAATTTCGGCGTTTTCTTTTCTGGATACATTTGCATATTCCCTGATACACAAGTAATAAGGGTATTAAAAACAGCAAGTATCTATCATTATGAAACGCCCGTTTGTCAGCCTCTGGCTTGTCGTTTGTTGTCTTTTCGGTTGCCTGGCAGCACTGGAAGGATACGGGAAAAGACAGGAAGCTGTTTGCGGGCAAAAAGCAGCCGATCTGAAATTGGCTGTCGAGCGGATGCGGCAGGAAACGGTTGGAAAACCAACGGCCGTCCACGCTTCCGGGGGCTTTGTTTCTGCCGGGGATACCGGGCAAGCCTCGGCTTATCATTTACGGCGGCTTGACGAGAGCGAAGCGTTCCAACCGTTCCGAACGCGGGTAGAAGGAGTTGATACGAGTTTGCAATCGATGTATCCGACCGGCCTGTTTCTTGTTAACCTAGAGCCGGGCGTCAACGCGGAGCCCTCGCAGGTCAACTGGGGAAATAAATGGATACAGTCTTTTTACCGGGTGGCCGATTGGCTGAATGGCCGGGAGGGAAAGAGTTTTTCATATGGTATGCTAAATGGATTTCAAATATAGTCATAAAACAATTAGTAATTTAAATTATAGTACAATGAAAAAGGTATTTGTAAGTATGCTCGCCTTGGCAGCCTTGGCTAGCTGTAGCTCGGAAGAGGTTTTGAATGAACCGGTAGACAACGGCCAGCGGGTTCCTATCACGCTGAAAGCGGGCATGGTGCAGGTTGAGACGAAGGGAGCCATTAATAGTATACCTACCGGCGGCCTTACTGACGTGGTATTTATGAAATCGGATCATGCTTCGGCTGCCGACTGGGCCAATGCGACTAAACATAGCGCTACCATCGGAGCCGACAACTCAGTTACTTTTACTGAGGGAACCTTATATTATCCCATCAGTAAAGACGAAAAAACATTCCTTACCGGCTATTATCCGGGAAATATCGGAACCGCGGCAAACGGCATAATCACTATCGGAGCGGATAAGTTTACCGGACAAGAGGATATTATGTTTGCAACAGAACTTTCGGGAAACAAATCCACACCTATCACGAACCCGGCTCAATTCCAGCATAAATTATCCCAGTTAAAATTCACCTTAGAAAAAGACGCCTCATATGATGACAGCAATAAAGTAAAAACTATCCGCGTCAAAGGAACTCACCGACCTACCGCTTTAGATTTGACTTCCGGCACTCTTACGTATGCTACGGATACATCTTCTTTGATCATCGAAGATAATACCGGTATTACTGTTGACGGAAGCCTCTGTGACCAAACTGTGTTGGTGCAAGCTGTGACGCCTGACGAAAGCACGACTTTGACAATTACCCTGGAAGTAGAATTGAGCGACGGAACGATTATCACCGACATTCCCGTTACGGGGGTTACTCAACCCGGCGTGAGCGAATCGCATAATATCACACTGACTTTCAAACAAAAAGATATTACAGCTACCGCAGCAATTTCGCCTTGGACAGATTCCTCCGTAAATGGCACCGGCACAGTAGAATAACGCATAACATTTCATAAAATGAGAACCGTAACCTCTTATCTGATCGGGATAGTTTCGTTATTATGCAGTTGCAGTAACGAAGAACTTCTGGAAAAGTATGAGGTTCCGGTTCCCATTCGTTTTTCTACCCAATGTATTGAAATAGAGACGAAGGCAAGCGGAACTATTTATTCAAACATACTGCCCGAGAATACCGAGATCAGTATTTTTTCGATTGAACACCCCACCGGAGAAATGGCTTCGTATTGGAGCCCGGGCATATTCAATAATACCTTAGGCGTTGCAGATGCAGCCGGAGATATATTGTATAATAACACCTATTATTTTCCGATAGGAAATCAACTTGATTTTTTTGCTGTGTATCCGGCCCTCAACAAACTGGTAGCAACCTATTCGGGCCAAGAGGAAATCGAACTTTCTCTTCATGAAGATGCGTCCGAACACTACGATCTGATGTACGCTTCTTTGCCGCAGCAATCCAAAAAATCGGAAAAATTAGTGTTTGAATTCAGACACTTACTTTCTCAAATTCAACTAACTATCTCTAAAAACGCCTCAGTCGCCGTTGATTTGCCCCTTACTAAAATAGAAATCGTCGCTCCTGCACGAGGAACATTGAATTTATGGAAAGGAACCTTAAACCCCATAAGCAGTTCCGACACTCATTTTACATTAAATACTCAACTGGACATAACCGAAACCCCGGTTAGGGCCGGAGATTTTCTTCTTTTCCCTGAAATTGCCGCACAGTTTATTCTGACCTTCGGCAATGACAATTCAGAAATCTATCATGTAACCACTAGCGGTGATCCGGCCCAATGGGAAGCGGGGGTTAACTACCCATACCATATCGTCATCAACCGGAATATTCCGGCTCAAAATCCGGATTCCACGGAAAATACAACTAATACCCCTGCCGAAAATAATACCGATAATTCAGACTTTCTGGAAAATACAGAATCTACGGAAACCGCTCCCACAGAAAATAAAGAAGAAGACAGTGTTTCGGACACCAGCACTAAAACAACAATTAACCATAAAAGCATTCTTCTCTATTTAAACTAAGGGAATGCCATTTGCTCAAATTTCAACCCACACATAAGCAGCCTATCTGGTTTATCCCGGCAATGAAATCAAAAATCCACCCCCTCCGTCAGCACATTCACAAACGTCTGTAGCGGTTCGCCTTCATAATTCTCCAACTCGCCCACCAGCACAAAAGCCGCTCCCGTCATCCACGGCCGGTAAGGGAAGGATTTCTTATAAGAAACGACTTGAATCAACAAAGGATCGTTTTTCAACACGGCATAAGCTCCGTCGTCGGCCGCTTCTTTTCCTTGGAAGGCTAAGACACGTTTGTACATTTTATAAGTATTGGCTCCTTTAATAACTACCGGAGGCAATAACAGCGAATCGCCGCCCTGACGGAGCATAGGCATTAAAGTAAGCGTCTGGTATCGGCCCACCGACAACCCGCAAAGGCTAATATCGAAATCCATGTCTACCGTAGTGTCGTTGCGTTCGGCCCGGTTCTGCTTGACCGATACCTGGCCGCGGTACACTTCCGTCTGGGCATGGCCCGCCAAGGTTAAGCCGATCAGACAGATCACGAGATAGAATTTAGTACGCATCATCTTGTATATTTAAAAGAGTTAGAGGGGAAGAATATATACCACGCTGATACCCGCTTTGGTCAGCCCCCAATACTGATTTTTGAACTTGCCGATCTTTTCGTCCGTTTGCGGGAAAGCATATTTATCGTATTCGAAATAAGTATACCCTCCTCCTACCGTAAATTCGATATTCCAGCGGGGCGACAAATAGAGCTGATAACCGTAAGAAACTCCTACCCCATAGGCATAACCGTCATAGGTATGTCGTTTATCCATACCGAAAGGAAGCTTAATCCCTCCGAAATCGTAATCCAGGTAATGCGCATGCAGCCCGAAATAATGCCCGTTGAAACATTCGTGAATCCAATACCGCGCCTCCGGCTGCACCAACCAATGCTTGAGCGACTTGCCGCCCCCCAGCGTCCATCCGTTGTAACTGCCTGAAAGATCGACGGAAATATGAGGATGAAACCCGGCCTCTACGCCCAGGCTGGGGCTGGTAGTAGCATCCGAGAGCAGATTGGTTTTAAGAGCTACCCGCTGGGCTTGTAAATCGACGCAAAGAAGAAGGGTCAGACCTAAAATCAAACAAAGTTTATTCATATCCGGATTCGTATCGTTTTGAGTTTCGCCCGCAATCGGGCAGACAAATGTAATGAAAATGTTTTTTATTTTCGCATAAACGAGCCTACATAGCATCGGGAAGAACGAGAAAAGAATTACCTTTGCGGGGGTATCATTTTTAAATGCAAGTTATATGAAACGTCGTTGGTTCCTTTATACATCCGCCTGTCTTCTTATTTTATCGTCTCTCTTTTCCTGCTCCGACGAAGTACCCCGGCCGGGGCCGGACGAACCTGCCGGAGGCGTAGGCCGTACCGTGTTGATTTATATGGCAGCCGATAACGATTTGAGCACTTTCGGAAATAATAATATAATAGAAATATTGAAAGGAGCCTCCGGCAATACGCTCAACGGCGGGAATCTGCTTGTTTATTTCGATCCGGCTAACGACGTGCCGCATCTTTACCAAATAAAAGCCGGAGAGGATGGCAACGCCGTGAAAACGGCGGTAAAGACCTATGAGGAACAAAATTCCGTTTCGCGCGAAGTGATGCGAAGCGTTATCGACGAAGTAGTGGAGCAGTATCCGGCCGACAGCTACGGCCTGATTTTGTGGAGTCATGGCACCGCCTGGTTTCCCGGGAACATATCTTCAATGTTGCGTTCGTTCGGACAGGATAACAATAGGGTGATGGAAATCGACCATCTGAAAGAGACCTTGCCCGATCATACATTCGATTTTATTTTGTTCGATGCCTGCTATATGGCAAGTACCGAGGTGATCTACGCCTTGCGGGAGAAGGCGGATTATATTATCGCCTCGCCTACGGAAACGCTGGCTACCGGCTTTCCCTACGAAAAAATCCTGACGCCTATGTTTCAGGAAACGGCCGACCTGGAAGGTATTTGCCGGGAGTTTTATAATTTCTATAATGTATTGGAGGGGAATAACCGTTCGGCCAGCGTATCACTTGCGGCTACCGCCCCGATGGAAAAGCTGGCCGAGACGGTAAAAGAGATCGTCAAAGGAAAGGAAGAAGCCATTTACAACCTGCCGGTAAGCGAGTTGCAACAACTGGAATACCTGACACGCTCGCTGCACGCCCTTTATGATTTCGACGATTTCATCAGCCGGTTGGCCACGCCGGAGCAGTATACGGCATTCCGCCAATGCCTCGACGAAGTGATTCTTTACAAACAAACCACGCCGTTTGCCACTTACGCTTACGGCGGATATTCCGGTACGCAATTAGCTATCGATCGTTTTTCGGGCCTTTCCATTTATGTACCGCAAAAGGCGTTAGGCTCGCTGACGGCTTGGTATAAAGGAACCGACTGGTATAAAGCGGTGTATGCCGAATAAGGAAATAGAGCCGGGGCCTTCCCTCCCCTTCCCCCGGCCTTTATTTCATTCCCTTTTTCATACTTCCAAAAAGACTTGTAGAGTTTGTTAAGCCTTCTTTATCGGCTTAACAAACAGTTTAACACGCGATAAACGACCATTTAACTCCCTATTAATGTGCCAGAAAAACCCGTTTATAAGCATGCGTCTTTCCGCCCTCATGGTATAAATCGGCATAAAACAGGTAAACGCCGGGGCGCAACCGGGCACCGTCAGCCCCGCGCCCGTCCCAGGTAAAACGTCCCTCGCGGCCCAGCAAGGTCTGGTTGGCCACCTCCGCCAGGCGGCGTCCGGCGGTATCGTATATCCATGCCCGGCAACTATAGCCGGGTTGATCCAAGTAGTAATTGATTTCGTATTCTCCCGTCAGGTGCGAATACACGGGAGCCTCTATGCCGGTAGGCGTTTCGGGTCGACCGCTTCCCGCTTGAGAATTGCGATACCCCGGCGTACCGTAGCCCGCAGTCTCGGAGGCCGAAGTCCAGTTGGCCGCTTCCTGGGTGGGACGGTCGGGATCGATACGTTCCAGCGCGATGCCTTTTTCATTTTTCACCCAGGAAGCATGCCAAGCTTTGGCATAACTTACTTCGTCGATCACCTTTTCTCCCTTCGTTTGAAATAAAACGAGGGTAGACGAGGTATTGGCCAGGACAGGCAGGCGCAGCGCATGTACCACTTCGGGAGCAGAAACGAGGTAAAAGGAGGCCACCCCTTCCGCATCTTTGGTCAGTAAAACATATCCGCCGGGAGGCAGGACGAAGGGAACCGACGAAAGCGGATAACGGGTGCTCAAGCTGCCGTCGTTTTTCCGGGTGGCTATCGAAAGCATAGCCAAAGAGAGGGTACGCTCGCTGCGATTGTATAATTCGATATATTCGCTTCCTCCTTCAAAGGGATTGGGGAGTAGTTCGTTAAAAACGATTTCACCGGGAAAGACCGGTTGGGCGTCGGGCTGACCGGGTTCGGGATCTTCGCCCGGTTTTCCGGGGTCTTCCGGGTTTTCGGGATCTTCGGATTCCGGTTCTGCCGGGGAATTGACGCTCCCGGGCGTGCCTCCGCGCCGATCGGTGGAAAGATGCCAGCCGGTATCGCCCCGTTCCCACGATACCGCCGGTTTGGCTTTCGCATAGGTTATCTGGTCGATCAGGTTGCCGGCCGGATCTTTCAGTTGCAGTTCTTTTCCCGCATTTGCCAGAAGAGCAGGGAATTTGTCGAGGGGCATGGCCAGCCCCCCGGCGTCGGTGGTCAGTGTGCGACCGGCTTTGTATAAAACAACGTAACCGCCGGCAACCAGCTCGGCCTCCTCCAATAAAACGGCCTTTCCTCCGTACAGAAAGGCCCAGTTTTTCAGGGCGACCGAAGAAGCGGAGGCATTTTTAATCTCGACATATTCCGTTTCCGGCAGGGAAACAAGCCCTTTCGGATCGGCCATCACTTCGTTGATAAGCAAAGTGCCCGGGGGATAAGTGCCTTCTTGGCCAGGATCGTCGGGAGTTTCGCCAGGATCGTCGCCCTCTTCCAGCGAAACGTCGCGGTGGCCGGCAGCTATCGCTTTGCCTTGGGCATCCGTAACGCCCTCCCAGGCGATCGTATACGAACGGCCTACTTGCATCTGGGCGGCAAATCCGGCGTTAACGAGTTGCCGGGTTTCGTCGGCATAGGTTTGCCGGCGCGCCGTACCGATGCCGGAGATCGTAAAGCGGGCTTTGTCGATTAAGACCGGCCGGCTGAAACGGAACTGGAGGGTGGAAAGGTCGAGAGGAGTAACCGACTCGAAGACCGGAAGAGAAGAATCGCCTCCCGGGCCGTCGCCTCCGGGGTTGTCAGGATCGCTATCATCCGGATCGTCAGGGTCATCCGGCTGATCGGGATTGTCGGGATCAGGCTCCGGATCGGGCAGTACGGGACTGAGAGAGGCCGATACCCGGACAGGCCCGAACTGAAATAAAGCTTCTTCTTTGCCGGCAGCTTTGCAATGGCAGGCCACCATCAGGTTGCCTTCGCTTTGTATGTCGGGGAGAGGCGCCGACCGGAAAGTTCCTTCCCGGTAAAAATCCGCCTCGCCGGGCAAACGGGTATAGAGCGTCCAGAGTTGTCCTTTTTCCTCCATCGTCAGCCTTACTTCCACCGCGGGCCGGTCGCTGTCGAGTATCTTTTTCCGGCCGGCAATCACCCGCACCGGATCGTCGCTTCCTTTCCATTGGTAAAGCGATACGTTATCGTCGTTATGCCCGATTTGTACATAAAACAAAATATCGCTCGGCCGGGCGGTGGCATATACATACAGCCGGGCATGATTGACGATAGAGGGATTGAAGCCGAAAGAAACGCGGGTTTCCCATTGCATGGTTTCGGCATAAGCGATAGGCGTAGCGAGGGCGTAGATTCCGCTTTTCCGGCCGCCGTCGAATTGCAGGGTGCCGGGCGAGAGAATCCGAAAGAACTCCCGCCTTCCCGTCCAGGCGGAAGGGATTTCCGGGCCTTCGAAGGGCTCGTAAAACTGGGGGAAAGCGCAAACCGGAAGGAATAAGGCGAAAAATAATAAAATTTGTTTCATAGTTACCCTGGTTTTGTTGTAAAAGAACTATCTTTGCACTCCGATACAATACATTTGTAATCTTGCATCTACAAGCGGTCTTCAAAGCCGGTGAAGGCTGCCGACCGGATGCAAAATTATTATTTTTTTTAAGATAAACAAACTTAATTCGTGCTTAAAATGAAAGTAGCAATTGTGGGTGTAAGTGGAGCCGTAGGACAGGAATTCCTGCGCGTGCTCGACCAGAGAAACTTCCCGATGGATGAGCTGGTGCTTTTTGGCTCATCGCGTAGTGCCGGACGTGTTTATACCTTCCGTGGTAAGCAGTATACCGTAAAGGAACTCAAGCATAACGACGACTTCAAGGGAATCGATGTTGCTTTTGTTTCGGCCGGAGGAAGCACTTCGGTGGAATTTGCCGATACCATTACCAAACACGGCACGGTGATGATCGACAATTCGAGCGCGTTCCGGATGGAAAACGATGTGCCTCTGGTAGTGCCCGAGGTGAATGCCGACGATGCTCTGGATCGTCCGCGGGGCATTATCGCCAACCCGAATTGCACGACGATCCAGATGGTAGTCGCCCTGAAAGCGATCGAGAAGATCTCGCATATCAAACGAGTGCGCGTATCGACTTATCAGGCGGCCAGCGGAGCCGGAGCCACGGCGATGGCCGAATTGATCAAGCAATACGAACAATTGTTGAAAGGCGAGGAGCCGACGGTGGAAAAGTTTGCTTATCAACTGGCTTACAACGTAATTCCTCATGTCGACGTATTTACCGACAACGGCTATACGAAGGAAGAAATGAAGATGTATAACGAAACGCGGAAAATTATGCACTCCGACATCGAGGTTAGCGCTACCTGCGTACGCGTGCCGGTGATGCGGGCCCATAGCGAAGCTACCTGGGTGGAAACGGAACGTCCCGTCAGCCTGGAAGAAGCACGCAAAGCGTTTGCCGAAGGAGAAGGACTGGTGTTGCAGGACGAACCGGCCAAAAAGGATTATCCGATGCCGCTCTTCATCGCCGACCACGAACCGGTATATGTAGGCCGTGTCCGCAAAGACCTGACCAACCCGAACGGTCTGACGTTCTGGACAGTCAGCGACCAGATCAAGAAAGGCGCCGCTTTGAACGCCGTTCAGATCGCCGAATATCTGCTCAAAGTAGGAAACCTGAAATAATTTACTTTTTACGGCCGGAAGCAGGGCTTTATTCCCCGCCAACCAAACGGAAACGAGAGGTTGATTAAGGAATGAAAATCTGCTTCCGGCTATTTTTTTGCCTTTTCCGGCCGGGGCTTCCGGCTCAACCGGTTATTTCCGGTACGGCAGGAACGACTTGATTTTGGGGAAGCTGAGGATGCTTTTCGGAGAGGGCCGACGTGGCTTTCCGACAAACAGGCTTGCTCCTGCTTACCGATCCCATTCGGGCTACTTTCTTCGCCCTGCCGCCTGTTTTTCAGAACATATAAATCAATACGCCCAATACCCGGTGATTGGTGACGGAATGCGTGTTCAGGACTTTTCCGGTATCTTCGTCAGTCGTGCCGTACCAAGCCGTAGACGGCCCGTACTCCATGCCTATTTTCCAGTGAGGCAGATTATAGGTACATTGCACATTTACCGTAAGCAATTGATCGAGATCGAGCCCCACGCCGTAGGAATCGCCGGCCAGCGGATCGGTCGTCCCCATATTCTTCATATAACCCAGGAAAAAACCCGGTTTCCATTTTTTGCCGTAAACCACGTTTACCCACGTCATCGAATGGCGGTAAGGCGCATATTCCTGCCGGCCGGTACGCGGATCGAGCGAGGTTACGCCGAACCCTCCTATCATGGAAGCATGCGTCAGGTTGGAAGCCAGCAACGTCTTGGCCGCCACAAACAACCGGCTGCCGGTATATTTGAAATGGGCTTCGGCCGAGACCGACGTCACCCGCTCGCTTACTTTAAAAGTCTGATCGCCCACTACCGACCGGGTGCGAGGCACTAAGGAAAGCACGTCTACCCCGGCCCCGGCCATCCAGCCGCCCCGGCTATAGTCGGCTCCGGCATAAAACTCCGGCACGCAACTGTTTTTAATATATTCTTCGCTTTTTCCGTTCGGGCCTGCCGACAGATATTGCAACTGCCATACGGCCGCGGCCGTGAACTGCCATCCTTTGTCGCGGTAGCGATACCGAAGCAACGGACTGCGATTGAACGGTTGGAAAGGGCCGCCGGTGGAAAGGTTGAGTACCTGGGGAAATACGTCGCCGAACAAAGGATGCCAGGTTTGCCCGACCAGGACGGCCGATTTGCCCCAATCCAGATTGACATAGGCATGCCGGATACGCAATAACGCGAATGCACTGCCCGAGCCGCGGAAATCGCCCTCCAGCTTGGCCGAAGAAACGGCCCGCCCGATTCTAGGCCCGCTCACGTCTACGCCGAATCGGGAATAAAGCAGGTAAAAACTGCCGTTAGGCGAGGCATTCAAGTCCTTCCCGTCGGCATCAGGCTGCACATCTTTGGGATACAGATAGAAAAGCCCGTCGACCATTTCGGCGTTGGCCCGGGAGTTATAAAACAAATCGCCTCGCACCTGCCCGTAAAATTTATAGGAAAAAGGCGTTTTCTGCGCGTCGGCATTCCAGTTAATCATTCCTAGCAGGCAAGCGAGCATCATTCCCCACCTCATACTTTTCGTATATCTCATTCAAATTTTCGTTTAGTTTGCTACGTTTAAAAATAATACATCACCAAGGCCAGGATACGATGATTGGTAACGGCATGCGTATCCCGCACCCGGCCGTCTTTCCCGTCGATCGTACCGTAAAAAGCCGTGCTGGGCGCATATTCCATGCCAATCTGCCAATGGGGCAAATTATACGATAAATTCAGGTTGACCGCTATTAACTGGTCGATGTCTAACCCCATTCCGTATACCGTAGCCGGCATCACCAGCGATTTTCCGGTACCCAGATTTTTCGTATAACCGGCAAAAAGGCTCGGTTTCCATTTGCGTCCGTAGGTCAGGTTAATCCAGGTGGTGGAATGGCGGAACGGGGTATATTCCTGTTCGCCCGTACGCGCATCGATGGCATGTACGCCGTATCCTCCGAGCAAAGCCGTATGGTCGAGGGCGGAAGCCAGCAAGGTTTTCGCAGCAAAGGTAAACGATTCTCCGGTATATTTCAGATGAGCTTCATAGGAAAGTGCCGTCATGCGTTCGTTTACCTTATAGGTTTGTTTTTCCCACTCGGAAGTAGTCCGGGGCTTGAGCGAAATAAGATGGATGCCGGCACCGGCCAGCAAGCCTTGGGATAGGGTATAGTCGGCACCCGCGTAGAACTCGGGCACGCAACTGTTTTTAATGTAATCTTCGCTCATCCCTTTAGGGCCGCTCGACAGATATTGCAATTGCCAGAGCGCGGCAGCCGTCAACTTGAGCTGACCGTGGTGATATTGATAACGCAATTGCGGGCTGCGGTTGAAAGGCTGGAAAGGCGCGCCGGTGGATAGGTTGAGCATATCGGGAGCAACGGCTCCGAAAAGCGGATGCCAGGTATGGCCCAGCAGGACGGAAGAGCGGCCCCAATCCAGATTGACATACGCCTGGCGGATACGCAACATGGTGGTACTGCCCGAAAAACCGCCGAAATCGGTTTCGAGCTTGGCCGAAGTCCGAGCCTTGCCGATAGCGGGCCCCGTAACGTCGACGCCCAGGCGGGAAGTGAAAGTGTAGAAACTGCCGTTGGGGGTGGCATTCAGGTCTTTTCCGTCGGCATCGGGCTGTTTATCAAGCGGAAAAAGATAAAAATTGCCGTCGACAGGGGCCATATTCGCGCGGGTATTGTAAAACAGGTCGCCCCGGACAAAACCGTAGAATTTGTAAGTAAAGTTTTTCCGTTGGGCCGTGGCCGTTCCTAAGGCGGCAATGCCCAAACAGAGCAGAAGCATTCGTTTCATGGTATATTTCATAATCGGTTATTTTCACGTAACAGCTCGCAAAGGTATATATTTTTGTTTATTCCATTTGAAGAACGAAATATTATTTGTTCCTTTGCTTCCAAGTTGTAAGCCTTTCAGGTTAATATGATTAATATTGTAAAACTACATAACGACAAAATGAATACGAAAAAGTTTTTATTGCAGGAAAAGGATATACCGACCGCCTGGTATAACATTGTGGCCGACATGCCAAACAAACCGCTGCCTATCCTCAACCCTGCCACCAAGCAACCACTGAAAGAAGAAGATTTATATCCTTTGTTTTCCAAAGGCGTTTCTCACCAGGAAATGAATACTACCGATGCCTGGATCGAAATTCCCGAAGAAGTACGCGATTTGTATAAGGTATGGCGGCCTACCCCCCTGGTACGGGCCTACGGCTTGGAAAAAGCGCTCGATACGCCGGCGCATATTTATTTCAAAAACGAAAGCGTCAGCCCTATCGGCTCGCATAAGCTGAATTCGGCTATTGCCCAGGCTTACTATTGCAAGCAGGAGGGCGCAACCAATATCACTACCGAAACCGGCGCGGGCCAATGGGGAGCCGCCCTGTCGTACGCAGCCAAAGCTTTCGGGCTGGAGCTGGCGGTTTATATGGTGAAAGTAAGTTATCACCAAAAGCCCTATCGTCGTTCGATCATGCAGACGTTCGGCGCGCAGGTGATTGCCTCGCCCAGCATGAGTACGAAAGCCGGCCGGAAGATTCTGACCGAACATCCCAACTACCAGGGAAGCCTGGGTACGGCCATTTCCGAGGCCGTGGAACTGGCCATGCAAACGCCCAACTGCAAATATACGCTGGGGAGCGTGTTGAACCACGTGATGCTGCACCAGACGGTGATCGGGCTGGAAGCCGAAAAACAGATGGAAATGGCCGGAGAATATCCCGACGTGGTGATCGGTTGTTTCGGCGGAGGCTCTAATTTTTCGGGCATCACTTTCCCCTTCCTGCGCCATAAACTGACGGAAGGAAAAGAGATACGTATCGTGGCGGCCGAACCGGCTTCGTGTCCTAAGCTCACCCGCGGGCAGTTTCAATATGATTTCGGCGACGAAGCCGGGTATACCCCGCTGCTGCCGATGTTTACATTGGGCCACAACTTCGCGCCGGCCAATATCCATGCGGGCGGCTTGCGCTACCACGGTGCAGGTTCCATCGTCAGCCAACTGAAAAAAGACGGTTTGATGGACGCGGTGGATATTCACCAGTTGGAAACGTTCGAGGCAGCTACTCTCTTCGCCCAGGCCGAAGGTATTATTCCCGCCCCCGAATCGGCTCATGCCATCGCCACGGCCATCCGCGAAGCCAGGGAAGCGAAAGAGGAAGGCAAACAACGTACCATTCTGTTCAATTTGTCGGGCCACGGGCTGATCGACATGGCCGCTTACGACCAATACCTGGCCGGCGACCTGGCCAATTACGAAGTAACCGACGAAGAGGTGTCGAAAAACCTGTCGGAAGTGGAAAGAATCATCTGATCTCTCTCTTTGTTTTACCGGGCGCTCTTCCGGCGAAGGGCGCTCTTTTTTTCCTTACCCGACCGGCCGGGCAGAAAAGCCGCTTAATCGGCTTACAACCCGGTTTTAGCCTTAATATCATGATAGACACTGCGCTGACTTTACAAAACACAAGCCAACTCGCCAAATGGTATGAACAATATGCAGACGAATTGTTTGCATACGGAATGGCTTTTGGCATGGAAAAAGCATTCATATTGGATGCCATACACGACATTTTCTTACGTTTGTATGAATCGGCCGATAGGCTCGAAATGCCTGAAAACCCGAAATTTTATTTGTTGCGCGCCCTAAAAAACAAAATCGTCAGCCATCGACGCAGTCCGTTACATTGGCTGAGCCTGGACGACAGCGCCGACTATGCCTTCCATATTCATGTAGACGCATGCGCCCTGATCGAAGACGAAGAAGAAAGAAGAAAGTATGAAAAGCAAGTGGAAAACTTACTGGCATTACTTACCGACAAGCAACGGGAGGTGGTCTATCTGCATTTTATGGAAGAACTGAGTTATCAGGAAATCGCCGCCTTGCTCCATGTTACCCCCAAAAGCATCCGCAAAACAATTTACCGGGCCTTGGAGCGGATGCAAAAAGAAAAGATGCCTTTTATCTTGTTTAGCCTATTGATCATAGCGGCAATTGAAAAAAGGTAAACCCTGCGCGGGGTTTACCTTTCTAACTAAAAACATCCGGAAAACGTCATATTCTCTTCTTTATTTATCCCAGAAAGGAGCTTGCACCAAGGTGGGATCTTTGTCTATTTCGTCCTGATAAATAGGATACCAATAAAATTTACGTGCATATACGCGGTTGATATATTGGGTACGAACGAAATACGCTTTCGGATTTGCCGGATCGTCGGACAACTCCGTGCCGCTGAAATTCATGCCGTACATAGGCTGGTTCAATACTTCCTCGGCCTTTTTCCAACGGCGAAGATCGAAGTAACGGATGCCGTTTTCGCAACATAATTCCACCCGGCGTTCCCGGTAAATAGCTTCCCTGACTTCCGCCTGCCCGTTTAAGGAAATTCTTTCGAAGCCGTTGCTATCTGTGCCGGTACCATACTGCGGAACGCCGGCCCGCTCACGGATCAGGTTCAGGTACTTCAATATATCCGGATGGCCCGGATCGCATTCGTTCAAGGCCTCTGCATAGTTAAGATAAGCTTCGGCCAGGCGGTAAAGGATGCCCGGCCGGTAGGGATGGATACCGTCGCGCTGGTTTTGTTCGAGGGAAACTTTCTTCCGATTCAAATAACCGTTCTGCGGGGCATCGTGCGTCGGGCCTCCGTCCGGCTCGTTCGACATCATCTGCACTTCGCGGTTAGCCTGATGATACCATTGGCGGTTCCACATCACCGTCAGATAAAAACGCGGCTCCCGGTCGACATACATCTTATAGGTACCGGTTGCCGCTACCTGGTTGTATGTATTCCCGTCGGCCCCCACCGAATCGACCGTCGCTCCGGGACAGTTCCGGTAGAGATTGTATTTGGTCTTGCGAACGTCAGGCCGTGTGGAAAACCCTCGTTCGGTATATCCCGATCGAGGATTAATCACCGGAGCGCCGTAATTCCCCTGATAGCCTGTGACAGGCCATGAACCGTCTTTCATGGCAAACGCATCGACCAAGGTCTGATAAACGCCTATGCCTCCGTTGCCCGACGCTCCTCGGGGCGTACAATGTTTCTCGAACTCGCTGAAATTGCTGTCGGAGCGTACGAACAACGCTTCCGGGTTCAAATCGCCGCGCGATAAAAGCGCCTGATAACATGACATGAACGGGTCGATGCTTCCGTCGGCATTATACGCCCTGACCAGATCGTGCCCGGCTGCTTCGGCGGCGTCGATAAGTTCTTTGCAAGCTTCGGCGGCGCGTTTCCATTTGGCCGGATCGTAGACGGATGCGAAGCGCTCTTGGCCGTCGTGGTTTTTAAACCCGGCATACCATTCGTTGCCGTTTACCAAGGGGCTTGCTGCAAACAAGAGCATACGGGTCCGCACCGCCAGGCACATGATGGAAGTGGCACGTCCATAAAATTGCGTCGATTCTTGCAGCCAGGATGCCGGCAGTTTCTTCGACAAATCCACCAATTGCCCATCGATCCAATCGACCATTTCATCGAAGGGGACCTGACCGCGCATCAGATTCGGGTCGCTCACTTCGGCCAATCCGTCGAAGAAAGGAACACTACCGTAAGCCTCCGTCATGGTCCAATAATAATAAGCGATAAGAAACCGGCATTCGTTTTTCATCCTTTCTATTTTCTCTTCCGATACCCCTTGATCGGGAAGCGCGTGGGCATGTTCGATAAAGAGATAAGCCGACCGGATACGCATCGGGCAGGCATTCCAGAGCCCGGCATCCCAGGTAGAGCTGGTAAACCACTGCCCGATCACGAAGTTGAGCGTATTCCCCCACCATTGATACCAGCGTTGCGAAGGATCGAGATCGTCGCCCATGCTGTCGTATCCATAGTCGCGCAACAGCCCCCAATACGGGTCGGGGATTTTATTGTATACCCCCGACAACCAATCTTCGGTACGAGTTTTATCGTTAAATACCATTTCCATCGTCAACGTGTCATCCGGCGCATTATCCAGATAATCCGAGCACCCGCCCAGAAAGAAACCTAAAAACGAGAATCCTATATAGATAAGTAGTTTCATCTTTTCTTCTATTTTTATAAATGAGATTTTAAAAATTCACATCCAGCCCGAACGAAATCGATTTCATAATCGGGTATTTCGCGCCGTTTTGCGTGTCTAGCTCCGGATCCCACAAATCGAAGCGGGAGAAGGTAAGCAGATTCGATCCCTTGGCATACACCCGGATATTCGCCAATCCGATGGAGTTTACCCAACGTTTAGGAAAGGCATAGCCTATTTCCACGTCCTTCATGCGCAACATGCTCATATTGCGCAACCACCAGGTAGAGTTCTGGCTGTTATTGGTATTCGCGCCGTAACTCAGGCGAGGATAAAAGGCATCTTGCCTGGGGTCGGCCGATGTCCAGCGATCGGTATAATTGGTAAAAATATTCCCCATCGAGCCTTGCGAAGACCCGGGCAGGAAATTAGAAACCACCCCGCCTATAAACCGGTAAGTGCGTCCGTTGCCTTGGAAGAATATATTGAAATCCACATTTTTATAGCGGGCGGTCGCTCCGAAGCCATATACAATTTCCGGATTCGCCGTCCCTCCCAGGGCCTGCTCGTCCTTACTGGTGATAGCTCCGTCGCCATCTACGTCCTTATATTTTATATCACCGGGACGCACGCGGCTGAATGTTTGCGAGGGAATGCCTTCTTTCAATACCTGTTCGCCTTTGTCGTCGGTTGTAAAATCGTCGGTTGTAAATAACCGCTCGGCTATCAGCCCGAATAATTCATTGACGGCTCTTCCCGTACGCTGCCGGTTGGTTCCGATCACGCCCATGGCCTCGTCCATTTCGATAATTTTGTTGCGCGCATATGTAAAAGTTCCCCGGAAACCGAGATACAGATGTTTGTTCATCTGCCGATTAAAAGTTAAAGACAGATCGACGCCTCCGTTATTTACCCGTCCGTAATTGGCCCAAGGCGTTTTCCGGAAACCGGCTGCCGAAGGAATATTGTTTCGCTGCATAAAGATGTCTCTGCGCTGTTCCTTAAACCAGTCTACCTGCAAATCAAGCGCATTCCATAAACCTATTTCTACGCCCAGATTGAGTTTTTCAACCGTTTCCCAGGTCAGATCGGTTACGCCGAATTCTCCTTCATAGCGCGAAGCCCGGTTATAATCGTTGTTCACTCCCCATTTATAAGAGCCGTCGGTATCGATGGTGGGCAGAAAAGCAAAACGTCGGCCATCCAGTTGATCGTTGCCGGTCAATCCCCAAGAAGCGCGCAGTTTGATTTTCGAGCATACTTCTTTGAACTTTTCCATAAATTTTTCTTCCGAAAGCATATAACCGACAGCCACAGAGGGAAAGAAGCCGAAACGATGCCCGCGGGTAAAATTCTCCGAGCCGTTATAGCCGAAGTTAAATTCGGCTATATAGCGATTATCGAACGTATAAGAGGTACGTCCGGCTATACCCATGCGGCGGAAGGGAACAATATTGCCGTCTTGATAATCGCGCTGATTATAAAGGAACATGACGCCGACTGCATGTTTCTTAGCAAATGTCCGGTCGTACGTGATGTTGCCCTCCAGGTAGGTAGCCTTGTTCCCCCAGGCGGCATCATTGGAGGTATCCAGAAAATCCTGTCCGTCGGAACTTACGCTCAGCAGCAAGTCGCCGGTGTCCGGATCGCGTCCGCTGGCCGGATTGTAATAAGTAGGGGTGCGCGAGCGTTTAACCCATGAGCTCGAATACCGGTCGAAGGAAAATAATCCTTTCACCTTTAAACCGGGAAGCAGGAATTTCAGGTCTTGCTCCAAGGAAAACAACGATTCCACTTTCGAGTTGCTGGTAGTCTGATACCCGTGTTGCGTAGCTTCCGCCCAGGGATTATGGCGTTCGGTCACTCGTACGTTCCGGCCGTCGGAATAATGTATCGGGTGGTAGAAAGGAGGTGTGTCAAAGGCATAATTCCATATATCCTGGCTGCCGACGGCCATGCCGTTTTGTTCTTGCAAATAGCCCCCGATGCTGATTCCGACAACCGTCGTAGGGGTGACATTAATATCGACGTTGGAGCGGATATTATATTTGTTCAGGCGGGTGGAAGAATCCCAGTCTTTGCTTTTGTCGCTCACGAAAATACCCCGTTCTCCGTAATAGGAAGCTACCAACGCATACCGAAGGATGTCGCTGCCCCCCGTGATAGTCAGATCGCCGCGCGTGTTGGATGCCATATCTTTGGAAACGGCATCCAGCCAGTCGACGTCGGGATACAACTCCGGATCGGTCTGATAACGATACTTATCTATTTTTTCCGGCCCATAGAGGGGATTCGGATTGCCTGCGTCCTGATACAATTCGTCCATCAACGTAAGATAATCGGCCGATCCTATATACTGCGGCAGTTGGGTAGGGCGGGTAAATCCTTGCTCGAGGTGGAAATTTACCCGCGGCTTTCCCAATTGGCCCCGTTTGGTTTTTACGATAATAACGCCATTGGCTCCGCGCACGCCATATACCGCGCTGGCCGCAGCATCTTTCAAGACGGAAAAAGACTCTATTTCGGCAGCCGAAAGATCGTCAAGCGTACGTTCGATGCCATCTACCAGCACCAGAGGTTTCACACCCGTTCCCTTGAAAGAAGAAATGCCGCGAATCCAGAAATCGGAACCGTCGGAACCGGGTTCGCCGCTACGCTGCACCGCGATAACGCCGGCCAATTGCCCGGCCAAGTTGTTCGACACGGCGCGGGTAGTTCCTTGTTGCAGTTGGGCCGGCTCGATAGCCGTGATGGAACCGACTACCGAAACTTTCTTCTGGGAGCCGTAGCCTACCACGACGACTTCTTCCAGATTATTGGATTCGTCGAGCAGGTTTATATTGATATTGATCTGGTTCCCTACCTTGATTTCCTGAGTTTGGAAACCGATATAGCTGAATATCAGGATAGCCTTTTTGTCGGGTACTTCTATAAAATAGTTTCCGTCGATGTCGGTCGTGGCGCCGTGAGTAGTTCCCTTGACCAGTACGTTGACTCCCGGCAGCGGGTTTTGTTGCGCATCCCTGACCGTACCGTTGATAACGACGCCTTTTTCCCCGGCTGCTTGCCGGTCTTTTCGCAGGATCATCACCTGACGATCGTTCAGACGATACGTTAGCGCGGTATGTTCTAATATTTCCGACAGTATCTGCCCAAGCGTGCCGCGGTGTACATGGATACTAACATTTTGATTTAGTTCTGAACGAACTTAGTCCATATTGTCATCCTTTTTGCTTTTTCGAAAGATTTAATTTATACACATACGCTATATTAACTGTAATTAACAAATAACATGGGGCCAAATCCGAAGCAAGAACGTCTTATTCCCGACAAACAAGCAAAATGGGAACACACTATCTTAAAAAAACGATCGGCCAATGGGTATGCGACGACTTTTTTATTCTTTGGAGTTTACTTCCGGAAGAAGAAAAAGAGCATACCTGGATCGATCACTATCTCGCACTTTATCCCGAAGAAAAAGATAACCTTGAGAAGGCCCGTCAATTAGTCCGTTCTTTAAAACTTAACCGCAAGGTACTTTCTGCTGAGGACAAAGAAGCCCTCCGCAAAAGAATTGTAAGCGGAACAAGAAAACGTCGTCTTCCTCACCGGCTACATGCTGCCTGGCGATATGCAGCCGCTTGCTTTCTGATATTCGGTTGTGCAGCCGCCGCCTATTATCTTGCCGATACAACAAGCACGCCATCTGCTCCGGCTCCGCTCCTTCTTGCCCAGGAGCATCTGCCTAAGCTGCCGGCAGAAGTAGAACTTCGACTGGCGGAAAAGAAAATACAAATAGCCGACAAAGCCGTAATTCAGATGACCGGCCAAGGAGAAGTGCATATAACAGCTTCCGAAATGCAGCAAGAACGCAGGTCGGTAAGCTCGGGAGATGCGGCAAGCTGTGAATGGAACAGATTGAGCGTGCCCGAGGGACGCCGTTCCTCTATCATTTTGCCTGACGGCACGAAGATATGGGTTAACTCCGGATCGGTGTTGCACTTTCCGCCGGCCTTCAAAGAAGACAAAAGGATGATTTATGTGGAAGGAGAAGTTTTTCTGGAAGTTACCAAAGACGCACACAGGCCGTTTTACGTAAAAACCGATCGGATGGAAGTAAAAGTGTTGGGCACCTCGTTTGGCGTCAAAGCCTATAAAGACGAAGTACGCCAATCGGTCGTACTTAAAGAAGGCCGCGTAGCCGTGGAAGGATATGAAGCGGGGCGCCATACTATCCGGCCGAACGACCTTTTAGTGTTGGAAAAGAACAGGATGTCTATCTACCAGGTGGATACCTACGAATATATTTCATGGATCGACGGTATCCTTCAGTTTCGCGAAAAAAATCTGGAGGAAGTATTGCGCAGCCTATCGCGGTATTATCGGGTAGAGTTTGCTTATCCTCCGGAGGCGGCCTATCTGAAATGTTCCGGCAAACTGGTTCTTTTTGAAAATATAGACCAGGTGCTTCAGACGCTTCAACAAACGTTGGCTCTCTCTTTTCAGCGGAAAGATAACCGGATCGAAGTAACATCGACAATCAATCCTCATACTAAAAAATGAATGCCTATGAATAAAAAAAGAACCTGAGTCTCCTGCCATTTAACAAATCGAACGATCACTTTGTTAATAACCCTAAAATTAATTGATAAGATAAACGTATATTATTATGAAATGTCAAAAAATCAAAAGACAAATAGGTGCAACCTGCCTATTACTTTACTTCCTTTTGGCAGGTAATTTTTTCCTGCATGCCGATTCTTCTTATGCCCAATCCACCTTTTTGTCATTGGAATTATCCGATGTTCCGATAAGTGAAGTCTTTGCCTCAGTAGAGAAAAACAGCGAATACGTGTTTTTTTATTCCGATTTAGTTCGTTCAGAACTTACATACACACGCCGGGAGACTCCTTCTAAAAACAGGCGTCTTCCGGCGTATTTGCAAGTCCGGTTGTTAAAAGCCTATAGACAGGCTAAGAGAAAATTTCATCATATCCCGATTGGGGAAGGGTAATTTGCTGCACATTGAGGCTGAAATCTTTCTTTTTCCGATTCCACATGCCGTAATGCGTCAGGATATTTCCGTCGGGATCATACTGATAAGAAATTAAATAATAAGGATCCCATTCGTCGGTCGACTTATTCCAACGATAGGCCTTTTTCTGGCTTACCATGCCGTCGGGGTTGTAGGCAAATTCATACTTTACCTGTTTGTTCAGCAACCCGTCTTCCTGCAAGAAGATGATCTTCGATACAATCTTACCGTTTTCTTCCTTCGTATCGTACAGATAATTTTTGGGAGTGGCAGCTTGCAAAGACAGACTGCATACAAAGGTAAACACAAGCGCAAAAATGCTTTGGCAAAATACTGTTGTTTTCATACGATATAATTCATAAGGTTATACTCATTCTGAGAGACAAATGAAGAAAGTTTCCGGCTAACTTCCAAATTTAAATCTGACAAAATGATAGTCAAACACGAATATTTAACACTTTTCCAACCTCACATATCAGAACTACTTCACCAATACCCCTTAATTAAAAAACACAATGTAAGTTTTCTCTCATTAAAACAGGGAAAACATCTTTTCTTGACTTTCTTTTTTTTCAAACTCTTACATTTTGCCCTATCTTTCTCACAAATCGGAAAAAGCGATGTTTTTTATTTTCCGGCAAACAAGAAACTGCCTGGTCGCTATCGATTAATGAGATAAGAATCCAGCGCATTCACGAAATAATACTATTTTTGCACCATATTCACAATACGATCCGACAAATTCCGAAAAAAACGCGTCCTATGAAACAAACGCTACGCAAAGCAATGCCTCTCCTTCTTGCTTTCCTTTTATGCAGTTGCGTAAAAGACATGTACGACCCTTCTGAAAAAATACCCGGAGGCGGCGACAATCCGTTCAGCGGCATACGGGTACCGGCCGATTTCGACTGGTCGACCGTTTACAACGCCCGCTTGAATGTGGAAGCGTTCGACAACTTTGAGGGTCGGTACGCTTATTTGGTGGAAGTTTTCGACCGGCATCCTTCCGACGCAGGCGCCGTTTTGCTGGCCACCGGCACGACCAACCGGCAAGTGCCGTTCAGCAAACAGATCGTTTATCCGAAATCTTTTTCCGGCAACGTATATGTGCGTTTGACTACTCCCACGGGTTACCAGCTTGTCCAAACGGGGCATCTTGTTCCCGAAACGGAAAATACCTGTCCCTTCGACTCGGCCTCGGTATGTGCCAACCTGAACGGAACGCCTGCCAATCAAGTGGTAAAAGGCAATCTAAAAGCCACATATACGCTTTTTATCGAAGATTCGTTTCCCGATTACGGCGACTACGATTACAACGATGTGGTAGTGACCGCCGACATGGAAACTTTTGTGGAAGGAAGTTATGTGTCGAAAGTAGTTCTGGATGTTGAATTCCGGGCGGTAGGCGCCACTAAAAAAGCCGGATTTTACCTGCAACTGCCCACAGTGAAGCCGGAGGCCGTGCAAAGCGTGGTAATGAACAACTGGTCGATCAATTCCGAATCGAAAAATAGCCCCGTATATGCCGTTTCCGACGATTTGCACGAATTGTTTTCTTACCACGGCGAACTTATCAATACGGAAGAAAAAAACCCTTACCGGCCCTCGGTCAATCGGCGGATCACGATTCATTTCAAAGCCGAACAGGTAGCCGATTTTAATATCGGCGATCTGGACTTATTCACTACGACTTTGAAAAAAGAGGGTGAAAAGTTACGTACGGAAATTCATCTTAGGAACTTCACCTATACCGAAAAAGGCGTGCGCTACCGCTACTATTCCCACGATAACTGCGTTTGGGCCTTGCTAGTGCCCGGCCGGGTAAGTTATCCCAAGGAACACGCTTTTATCGGGCGGTCTTATCCGGATATTCTGCAATGGGCTGCCGGCAAATCCAACCAGGAAACCTGGTATGACGCCCCCGACGAATCGAACCTCTATCTACTCGAAAAATAAAAAGGAAGCAGGGGAGACATTGACGCAACCGCGAACAAGTTCACCGTTGTGAAAGACAAATCCATCACGGTCGAAAACAAAGAGGAGGCTACCGACATTTCCACCATTACCCCGATGCTATTCGTCCCGCAGGAACTGACAGGCTGGGAGGTCAACGGTAGTGCCAAGATTAAGACTGATGCTGACCAGAAGAAGCAATGTTATATGGAAATCTCGTGCAAGATCAAACAGAAGAATGTTTATCTCCATGGCTCCGCCAAAGCGTATAAAACCTTCTACGTGCCGTGCAGTGCCGACTGGCAACCCGCCAAACGTTACATTTACACGCTGATATTCGGTGGCGGGTATGATGATAACGGCAATCGGATTCTGATACCGATCGAATCCGATGCAGATAGATGGGAAGACACCCAATAGGACTTCAATCTCTGATACGGGAATCACGAATGAAGCCGCCGGGCAGGAATACAATCTCCTTGCCCGGCGTTTTTTTCAAGACCAATAGTTTATAATAAAATACAGCACTTATAATCGTGGGCAGCAAGCGGGGACTGAATCACGTGCTGTCTATGATTTTTGTGGCTATTATTCTTTTTGCCTTATGAAACAGCCGTACCGATACCGCTTACCGTTTTCGTTAATTGTTATGATTTTCCTTTCCATGATTATCTTGCTATTAAAATTTCGCTGAACGGCAGGTTGAGCCGATTGCCGAATATCATCAAATCCTTGTCGATTTTCTCGGTCGTTATCTTGGCATACTTCTGTGTCGTGATTATGTCTGTATGCCCCAGTACCCGGCTCATGCGTTTAATAGGTACGCCTTTGCCAATAGCTAGCGTGGTAAACCCGTGCTTTAATGAGTGAAAGGAGATGTCCTTTGTAATCGTGCACTCCTTTATCATCTGCTTCAACGGCTTGCAGACCGGTAGTTCAGGTTAGGGAACACGAACTTATTCTCTTGGAAGCGTTCATAATGCCTGATAATCTGCAAGGGAATATCCTGCAGTTTCACTTGGAAATTCGCCTTTGTCTTGTGCCGTTTCGACAGTATCCATTTCTCTTCGTTCACCTCCACGATGTTATCGGTGGTCAGTTCCTGTATATTCACAAAAGACAAGGCGGTGAAACTCGCAAAAATGAATAAATCCCGAATATAAGCCAGCTTCTTATCCGGAAATTCATGTGTCACTACAGCCTTGATTTCATCTTCGGTCAAGTATTCCCGTTCCTTGAAGTTCTGGTTGACACGGTACTGCGCGAACGGTTTTCTCGATGTCAGTCCACTGTAATGTGCCTTTGCCACGATAGATTTCATACTCCTTGATGAAGTCTGGAGTAAGTTTAAGCAGGGATATATCATTTCGTTTATGATTTTTCTGGATGAAAGATGCCATGACTTCGACAAGGACGAGGACAAGCGGAAGTGGGCACGCAATTGTATCCGCAAGGGAGAGAGGAGAATCGGAAAGAAACCGAGGACAAGACGAATAAGATAACAGATTATGAGCAAGAAATTTGATCTTTGGGAAATAGATAGGCGCTTTCGGATGCCGAAAAGATGCAATGGAAAGATCGCATAGCCAACGCGCTGGAGGGCAATTACAAGACCGCCTGCATACTCTGTGACAGAATGGAAAATCTTGAGAACAGACTTTCGGAGGCCCTCTCCCAAGGGGATGGGGCTGCTTTTTCCCTACAACGGGCAGGCAAGATCACCGTAAGTGAGGAATCCAGACAAATGCTTAGACAAGAGGGAACGGAAATCTGCCGGAGGATGATCGGAAAGCTGGAAAGCGAAAGCGCAAAGCTATTCGATCGCCTCTCGGCAAAAGACTGTGTGGCCACCACCACTTTTTGATGCATGATAGAAGTGATAATCTTTCTGGACGTGGTTTTCACCGGCATTTGGGCCGTCAACGCCCAGTTCATTCACGATGCCATCCTACCGAAAACGCACGGCTAGGCGGTCGGTTTTCTTGTTGTCAGTATCGCGCTGACGGTTCTTGTCTACCATAAGCTGAAACAATTCCTTTAATATATACATAATAATTATGGCAACAGTAAAAATTAGATTCCATGCTTCTTCCGTCGGGATGAAGGAGGGCACGCTGGTTTATCAGGTAATTCACAGACGGGTGACAAGACAGGTCGCCACCGGTTACAGACTTTATCCGCCGGAATGGGACACCCTGCATTCGGAGCTGGTTATACCGCCGGATATTGACGAGTACCGCAGGGGTTATCTGGCGGCATTGAGAGACAGGGTTACAGAGGACACTGCCACCTTGAAAGACATCATTGCAAGGTTTGACCATGCGGACAGGCATTATACAGCCGATGACGTAGTGGAGCACTACCGGTCACCTTTGGAAAACGGAAGATTCATGGATTTTACCCGCAGTCTGATCGCGGAGTTGAAACGCACGGGCAGGGAGCGAACCGCCGAGCGGTACACGACCGTCCGGAACAGCTTCATGCGTTTCATGGCGGACCGTGGCGATATCCCCTTTGGCAGGGTGGACTCCGCCTTAATGGTGGAATATGAGAGCTACCTGAAGGCAGACGGTGTATGCCCCAACAGCTCCTCTTTCTATATGCGGGGCCTGCGGGCCATCTATAACCGGGCGGTGGACAAGGAGCTGACTGTACAGCGGAATCCGTTCAAACACGTCTATACCGGAATAGACAGAACTGCCAAACGGGCGGTTCCGCTGGAGACTGTCCGCCTGATCAGGGACTTGGATCTGACGTTGAATCCGGTCATGGATTTGGCGCGGGATCTCTTCATGTTCTCGTTCTATACCCGTGGCATGTCATTCATTGACATGGCCTACCTGAAAAAATCCGACCTGAAGAATGGTATCCTGTCATACCGTAGGCAAAAGACCGGCCAACAACTGTTTATCAAATGGGAGAAACCCATGCAGGAGATTACCGATAAATACAATACCAAGGGAACTCCCTATTTACTACCTGTCATCAGGGATATGGAACGGGACGGAAGAAGGCAATACAAATCCGCCGCACACAGAATCAACCGTCTCCTGAAAAAAATTGGAAAAAAGCTCGGGCTGGCTATACCTTTAACAACATATGTTGCCCGCCACGGATGGGCCAGCATCGCCAAAAGCAAGAACATTCCCCTTTCCATCATCAGCGAGGCGATGGGGCATGATTCAGAGAAAACCACACTGATCTACCTGGCCTCATTGGATACATCCGCAGTGGATAAAGCGAACAGTCTTATCCTCAAATCTTTATAAATGGGGAAAATGAATGGGGATTGTTGAACCAATTTGTCGTTTTCTCTGTAAGAGAAATATTGATAATGCAAAAATAGCAAAAAACTGTAAATAGATAACAAAAACGATAAAAAATATTTTTCTCCTACAAAAAAATGTTGAGTATTTACTTGTTAAAGTGCTTGTTTCAGTCTATTCTATTTACGCAATCATCTGATTTTAAATAATATATAATGTTGGTTATTTCTCTTACAGAGAGAAATAAGATTTGAATTGTTATTCTTAAAAATAGAGATTTTATGAAAAAAAGGTTACTAATGTTATTGGCATGCTTTTTCCTTGGTATGGAATTAGTAGGGGCTCAGACATCCACTGTTACAGGTATTGTGGTTTCGGAGGAAAATAACGAGCCGATTGTGGGTGCTTCGGTCCTTGTGAAAGGTACTACCCTTGGGACTGTTACCGATATGAATGGCCGGTATAGTATTAACAAGATTCCGGCTAATGCAAAATCTTTGGTAATATCGTTTGTCGGTATGAAAACACAAGAATTGGCTATAAAGGGTGGTGAGCAAAGAGTAGTGATGCAAAGTGACACGGAATTGATTGACGAAGTCGTTGTAGTGGCTTATGGCACACAGAAAAAATCATCTTTTACAGGAGCTGCTTCCACAGTAGGGGCCAAATCCATAGAGAAACGTGCTATCACCAATGTTACAGCTGCATTGGAAGGGAATGCTTCCGGAGTTCAGGTGACTGCTGCCACCGGACAACCTGGTGAATCTTCTTCTATCCGTATTCGTGGGTTTGGCTCAGTCAATGCATCCAATGCTCCTTTATATGTAGTGGACGGAACTATATACAATGGTAGCATAGGTGATATTAATCCTGCAGATATTGAGTCTATGACTATATTGAAAGATGCGGCATCTACTTCTTTGTATGGTTCAAGTGCGGGTAATGGTGTTATCTTGATTACTACTAAAAAAGGTAAAGAATCAGGTGGAACAGGAGTAAACTTGACCATTAACCAAGGATGGTCAAACAGAGCTTATAAAGATTATAAAAAGGTGGGGATTTATGATTACTATCCTTTGCAATGGGAGATGTTGAAGAACTCTTATATTACATCTGGTAAAGATGCCGTGACAGCGGCTTCATTGGCAACATCCAAAATTGGGAGTACATTGGAGTATAATCCTTTTGTAGGTGTCGCGGATGATGCGATTGTTGGAATTGATGGAAAACTGAATTCTTCAGCCGATGCATTGAAGTGGGGGGATGATTTGGATTGGGAAGACGCGGCTTTCAAGACCGGCTATCGTCAGGAATATAACCTGAGTTATAATACAAAGACGGCAAAAAGCGATACTTATGCTTCTATTGGTTATTTAAATGACGATGGTTATATGATCAAGACCGACTTTGAACGTTATTCTGGTCGTTTGAATTATAATGTGTACCCTACTAAATGGTTCAAGACAGGTTTGAATCTGGGAGTAACCCGTACGGTATCCAATTATTCAACTTCAAATTCAGGAAATTCGAGTTCATATAGTAACCTGACCCGTTTTATTCGTACCATGGCCCCCATATATCCTATTCATAAGCATGATTTGAAAACCGGTGCTTATTTGGATGCCAATGGTAAGGCAACTACTGATCCGGGTGAATATATTTATGATTATGAAGGAACTCGCTTGTCGAATAATGGACGTGATGCCATAGCCGAAACAGAGTTCAATCAACGTGAACTGGTGCGTGTTAATCAGACCGGACATACTTATCTCACTTTGACTCCGCTTGAAGGATTGAATCTTACAGCCAATTACTCTATCAATAATATTGATTATCGTCGTAAGGTTTATGAAAATCCTTATGTGGGCGATGGTACTGCCGGTCCGGGACGTTTGAACCAAATGTCTACCCGTACACTGACTCAGACCTTCAATCAATTGATAACTTATAACAAGTCTATCGGAAATCATAACTTTGACGTTCTTTTGGGACATGAAAACTATTCTTATAAGTATGAGTATTTATATGGTATGAAGACCCAGGAAACAGTTTCGGGTATGTATGAATTTGGTAATTTCGTAAATATCAGTTCACTTAGCTCCTATACAAACACTTATAAAAAGGAAGGTTATTTTGGCCGTATCAATTATGATTATGCGCATAAATACTACGCTTCGCTTTCTTATCGTCATGATGGTTCATCGCGTTTTGCAAAAGAGAACCGTTGGGGGAATTTCTGGTCGTTCGGAGCAGGTTGGAGAATTAGTGAAGAGGTATTTATGAAGGATGTGAAATGGGTGAATAACTTGAAATTACGTGCTTCTTACGGTGAAACAGGTAATGATAATATATTGGATAGTGATGGTGATCCTGATTATTATCCTTATCAGACCTTATATGGTTTGGGATATAAGAATGGTTCAGAAGCTGGAGCTTACTTCACGGTGATAGCCAATCCCTCATTGAAATGGGAAACACAGATATCTACGGATATTGCTCTTGAATTTGGTTTGTTTGACCGTTTGACGGGTACTATTGAATATTTTAAGAAAGATTCCAAGGATTTGTTGTTTGATGTTTCTCAGCCCGCTTCTGTCGGAGTAACATCCATTATACAGAATATCGGTAAGGTCACTAATTCAGGAGTGGAAATAGAGTTGGATTATAATGCATTTAAAAATAAAGACTGGAGTGTATCTGTTGGGGTCAATGCTACTTTTGTGAAGAATAAGATCAAGAACCTGCCGGCTACAATGAAAGAAAATGGATATATCAGTGGCTCTAAAAAGTGGTTGGAAGGAAAGTCCATTTATGAATTCTGGCTTCGTCAATGGCATGGGGTAGACCCTCAGACCGGTGATGGTTTATATGTGGCTGATGTAAGTAAATATAATCAAGGGAATATCGGAACAGGGGATGGAAACATTACGCAGAGCCAGTTTGATGAGTATAAAAAAACAGTAGTGACCATTGATGGTAAGGAATTGACCAATTCGTATACTTATGCTAAATACGACTTCAGCGGTTCTTCTATTCCTGATGTATATGGTGGGTTTAATGTCAGAGTAAGTTATAAGAACTTTGATTTGGCTGCTGTATTCTCTTACCAGTTGGGCGGTCAGATTTTGGATACTAATTATGCTACCATGATGAGTATGACTGAATTTGGTTATGCACAAAGTCCGGATTTGTTAAAAGCATGGAAACAGGCAGGGGATATTACTGAGGTTCCCCGTATAGACAATAGTGCGGCTCATACCACGAATATTGGTCAGTCTTATTCAACTCGTTGGCTTACCAGCTCGGATTATCTTAATTTAAGATCTGTCACTATTGGCTATCAGCTCCCAAAAACTTGGTTGAGCAAAGTGATGCTTAAGAGTGCCCGTTTGAATCTAACTGTGGAAAACTTGTTCATGTTGAAAGCCCGTCAGGGATTGAACCCGATGGCCAACTATTCCGGTGTGACTTATAATGAGTATATGCCGTCCCGTAATATCACGTTAGGGCTTAATGTTTCATTCTAAAAAATAAAAGAATTATGAGATCAATTAAAAATATAACATTAGGATTAGCGACTGTTGGAGTAATGTCTCTATCCGGTTGTGCCGGTGATTATCTGGATACTGTTCCGTCTACCTCTGTTTCAGAAACGACAATAAACACCTCGTTGGACAATCTTTATATAGCATTGAACGGAATTCATAAAGAGATGGTTTCTCAGGAAAGCGGATATCAGTGTCTGGGCGGTGAACCCGGTTTTATGATGTCACGTGATGCAGAGGCTGATGATATGAATTGGCAGACAAATACATGGATGAAGGCGGCCTATTTAGGATGGCAATGCAATATGAATGAAACGAATGGTTATAATTATAAGTTCTGGCAGATTTATTATCAATGGATTCTGAATACCAATAAAATTTTGGCGGGTTTGGAGGAAGTTGAAATAACTAGCCAGGAATTGTTTGACCAGATAAAGGGAGAAGCTTTATGTATCCGTGCTTGGGCTCATTTTAATTTGGTCCAGCTTTATGCAAAACGTTATGAAGCCGGCAAGGATAATACACAGGATGGAATTCCTTATCGTGAAAAAGCTGTAGCCGAAGAGCAGGCACGTAATTCCGTAGAAGATGTTTATGCTAAAATCAATAATGATTTGGATGAGGCTTGTATACTTTTGAGTGGAATAAAAGTAAATGATGTCAATCATTATAGCGAGATGGTGGCATGGGGATTGAAGGCACGTGTAGCATTGGCCATGCAAGATTATAATAATGCGGCGGTTTATGCAGGGAAATCTATTTCTTTAGCTGAAGCTGGTGGTCACCGGTTGATGACTGGCAGTCAGTTGAATTGTGGGTTTGCCAATATCACGACGGACACTAAAGAAGCGATGTATGCTGCAATGACTCCCGATGATAAGACTGTCTATTTTTATTCTTATTACGCATATATGTCATGGAACTTTAACTCCAGTGCCATTCGTCAGGGAGTGAAGTGCATAAATGTGGATGCTTATGAAACGATGTCTGAAACAGACCTGCGGCGTGCGTGGTGGGATCCGACAGGGGAAGCATCTGTTCCGTCATCAAGTTATGCAAAGAATGCTTATCAAAACCGTAAGTTTACTGCCCGTTCTACAGCCGATGCTGTAGGTGATGTCGCATTTATGCGTTTGGCAGAAATGTATCTAACCCAGGCCGAAGCTTTAGCTCGTGCAGGAAAAGATAGTGAGGCACAGACTGTGTTTACTAAATTCCAGATAACCCGCGATCCCTCTTATGTCTCGAAAGGTAATACCGGTGATGCTTTGGCAGAGGAAATTATGAATAGCCGCCGGGTGGAATTGTGGGGTGAAGGTTTTCGTTTTTATGATTTGAAACGTTTGCATTTGTCTATTAAGCGTGGATCAAATTTTGATATAGCTTTCTGTACTTTCCTTGAAAAGGATAAAGATGCACAAGGCTGGGTGTGGGAGATACCTAAAATTGAAACGGATTTTAATTCACTTTGTACAAAAAATTATTAACAATTCTCTCTAACACATAGATTTTATCTTAAAGGAGGTAGACGGAATTTTTTTGAAAGTTCTGTACTACCTCTGTTGCTTTAAATCTAAAATGATTATCCGCACAATGTCGTTTATATAAGTTCTCAACCTAAAATCGATGGCGTTGGTGATAGCCGCCAGAACAACTCTGTCGAACAGCCTTTCACCTAAGTGTCGTCTGTTGTACTTGTAACAGAGCTCATTGAGGTATAATTGCAAGTATTGGTCTTTGTTTTTATGATGAACATCCAGCAGGTTGGTAGCGTTTGATAAGCATGTTGACTCTTCAGGCCTCTGTCAAAGACGAAGAGTGGACGTTCTTTGTCGTGTACAGCTACGTAATCCTTTATTACGTTCATGAAAGTTATATCTTCGTTTAGCTCAGAATTTTCGAAATAAACCGCAGGAAACATAGGTTTGTTTTCGTCCATACACATGGTATATTTTACCCCTCTTTTCGGAGCTGAAGGCATTGTAACGACGAAGTTTGCCTGCCATCTTCATGCTCGAAACAAGGCACTGAGAATTATTATTTTTTGAATTTTCCGACCACGACTAATTTCGGTTCCACCGGCATAAAACCGCAAATTCACCGGCACGGCTTTATTCGGATTCGAAAAAAAATACAATAAGGGAGGGGCGTCTCTTACGAAAAAAACCGGTCTTAGCAGACCGGCTCTTTTTCTCCTTTTCCGGTTACGGAAAGGCTCCGAGGCTTCCGGCCGTCAGATACGTCCCAGGTATTCGTCGACCGTATAATTGAGGAAGCGGTTGAAGGGAAGCAGCTTCCGGAAACATTCTACCGCTTCGTCCATCCAGCCGGGCTGGCTGAAAAAGGCGTCGGGTTTGTTGCAAATCACGCTGAAATCCTTGTGTTTGAGAATGTAGTCGTAAGGAGAATCGGCGGGGAAGCCGGCGGGCATGCGTTTGAGCATATCGCCTTCCAACACCGGATAGACCGCTTTGAAATCGGGTTGCTCGATAATGCCGACGAATTCTTCGATATGGTCGTAAATATCCTGCCGGAATTTTTTAAGCAGTTTCGGATCGGGACACCATACGCCGCCCGAGAGGATGCTGTTGTCGGGCTCCAGATGGATGTAATAGCCGCCTCGCTCGCTTTTGCGGCCTCCCTGGGCGATAAAAGCCGACATATAGGTTTTATAGGGCGTTTTGTCGGGAGAAAAACGGGTGTCGCGATAAATACGGAACAGGCAATCTTTGGCTTCCAAGCCGGCTACTTCGGGATCGAAAAGGGAAATCTGTCCGATCAACTGTTGTACTTCGTCTATAAACGACCGGCGCAAAACGTCGAATCGTTCTTTATTTTCCTGAAACCAGGGGCGGTTGTTATTTTCCTGCAATTCTCTGAGGAATTGAATAATTTCTGCATTCATACTTTTCTATTTTAATAGGTCTTTTTGCCTCTCCCCCGCTCGGGCGAGGCACGTACAAAGATACAGGAAAATAGTTAGAAACTATAGCCCAGATTCAGGTAGAACTGCAAATGGTTGTTGCGGTTGGAAAGCCCGAAGTTTGCGTTCAGCGGCCCGGCTATGCTATTGTAGGCATAACCCAGGCTGCCGCCCCAGATATGCTCGCCTTTGAAGAGGCTGAAAAAATCGTCGTGATGTACTCCGTAGTTGGCAATCAGCGAAATGTAATGCCGGCTGCCGATTTGCTGGCGAAGGTTCAGCCGGGCCGTGGCCAGGGCGTTGCCGAAAATTTCCATGTGGTTGATACCGGCAAAGGGAATCTGCTGGGCTACATATTTTCCGGCTGTCTCGCCTCCCAGGGCGTTGAGCAAAGGATAGGCCGGGTCTTTGCCGATCAGCACGCGCCCGGCGAGCGAAGGCAGGAGGCTGAGCCGGGAAGTGAGCGGGAGTACCGACATGAAATCGACGGCCAGGGCCGAAAAAGGCGTGCGCCCCTTATAGGTGACGAAATTGTCGGTATAAAGCGAATAATCGGCTTTGAGCGATACCCCTTTGCCGGGAAAGTACCGGCGGTCGAGGGTTTCGAAATGGGCTTGGGCGAAATAACTGAAAAAGCCTTGCGAACGGACGTGATAATCCTGGTTCTGGGCGGTATATAAAAACGAATTGTAATCGAAGTATTCGTAACGCGCTCCGATATGCAGCTTGAAACTCAGCCAGTTCATATCCGAATAGCCTACTTCCGCCAGGTGGTGGCGGTAAGTGGTGTTTACGATCTTATCTCCCCGGTGGTAAATATCCAGATCGTGGTAGGTGAACATATAGGAAAGACCGAAATTCCTGAGCGGCGTGCGTTCTACGCCGTAATCCAGACGGACGTAGGTCTTTTTGCCGATGCGGCCGGTCAGAGCCACCCGCGAGCGGTAACGGGCGCGGTAATCGAGGGTTCCGTTGAGCAAGACGGCTACGATTTCTTCGGTGTCGAAACGAAGCCCGGCGTTGAGCGAGCTGATGGTTTTCGGCTGGACGGTCAGTAGCAAATCCTGCTCGTTTTCTCCGGTCAGCTTATAACTGACGTTGGAGAAGGCATTGGTACCTACCACGATCGACATGGCTTTCTGTAATTCCGGGAGGCTAAGGCGGCTGTTTTCCTTGAGGCCGCTGATCTGGTAGAGCCATTTTTCGTCGCGCGGATCGGCCCCTTCGAAATAAATATGCCGGATGAAAAAGGTGTCGGAAGCTTGTACCGGATAAGCAGGGCGGCGAAGGGCGACGGGGGCCGGGCAGCTATCGAAGAGGCCGATCCGGCGTTTGAGCGCCAATAAGTCGTTCCATTTCCGGCGGGCCGCCTGTTCGCCGCGATCGATAAGCGTATCGAGGGCGACGGCGTTGAAACTGGCCGAGTTGTAAGGCGTCAGGTCGGGGCGGATCAATACGTCGGTACGTGCCTTATTATAGCTGTATTTGTCGTATCCGTGCAGGGCGACGATCTGGCCCACCACGTCGCCGGGGGTATTGAGGCCTTCGAGCAGTTTCAAATCGCTGGTGCCCAGATCGACGCCGATCAATATGTCGGCGCCCATATCGAGAGCGACGTCGGCCGGATAATTATTGTTTAAACCGCCGTCTACCAGCACCATGCTGTCGAGCCTGACGGGGGTGAATATGGCGGGAATAGCCATGCTGGCCCGCATGGCCAGGGGCAGGCTGCCACTACGGAAGACATAGTCGCGGCCGTCTACCACATTTACCGCTACGCAGGCGAAAGGGATGACCAAGCGGTTGAAATCGACCGAATCGTGATAGCCGATGGTGAGGTTGGAGAAGAGATTTTGCAGGTTCTGGCCTTTGATAACGCCTGCTATTACCCGGTCTTTCTTTTCCCGGCCGAAGGGAAGGGAAACGATATATCGCTCGGAATTTTCTTTTTCGGGAAAGGAGAGGCTGCTGCGTTTCACCCGGTCGCTGAGCAACATGGCCCAGTCTTCGCGGCTTACCATGCTGTCGATCGCGGCCGGGTCGTAACCGATGGCATACAACCCGCCTACAATAGCGCCCATGCTGGTGCCGGCAATGTAATCTACCGGTATGCCGGCTTCTTCCAATACTTTCAGCACGCCGATATGGGCCACGCCTTTAGCTCCGCCCCCGCCTAATACCAGTCCTACCTTTTTCCGCGGAGCGGCCGCTGCAGGCCACAGCAACCCCATCATGCACACAATTAAAATCCAACTTTTCATCTGCTCTCTGCGTTTAAGGCAAATGTAAGGGCTTTGGCCGATACATGCAAACGAAAAAAGCGTCGGGATTGGTTCGGATCGTTATTCTTCCGTCAGTTGTTCGATCCGGCCGAGAAGCGAACGAAGGTCGACCAGCGAAAGGACCGACTTGGTTCCGTCGGGAGCCAGCAAAGGTTGCTCGGCCTGACCGCGGAAAAAGAGGTCTTCGTAAAGCGAGCGGAAGAGCTTTTGCAGGAATACCAGGGATGATTTCGGAGGTGTTTCCCGGTCGAGATAGCGCGTGGTATAGAGATAAGACGCAAACAGGCCGCGTTGCCGCTCGGCGTCGGTCGGGTAGTCTTTTACCGAGGTGGCGCCGTATAACTGCTGAAGGGAGAAGAGTATATCCAACCGGTCGGGATTCTTTTTCCAACAGCCGTAGTATAAGCGGGCCGCCTCGAGGCGATTGCCGGCCTTGGCGTGGGTTTCGGCCCGGAACAGGCTGAGCTGGTTGAGCCAGAAGGGATTGGGCTGCATGCTTTTTTCCGCCTGGTCGAGCAGGGTGAAGGCGCGCTGGCGGTCGTAGGTTTTCCCAAGGGCCGATCCGAGCAGCAGGCAGACTTCCGCCGAGGTGGTGTCTTGCTCGTACGCCAATTCAAGGGGTTCAATGGAGGCCATATACATGCCGGCGTTGTATTTGGAAGCTCCTGCATATTTCAAGGTGAGGTAGGAGGAATCGCCCTCGGCCAGCAGCCGGCTGAAAAGCGTGTCGGCCACGTTATATTGCCGGCTCATGTACAAGGCCATTCCTTTGCTGCGCAGAAGTTGGCGATGACCCGGGTTATAGACCAGGGCGGTATCGCTTACGGTCACCGCTTCGGCAATGAAATCGCCTCCCAGACGAAGCAGGGTATTTACCAAGGCGTGGGCCAGCCCAGCATGCCGGGGGTTGTATCCGAAGGCTTTGAAATAGGCGATGGCGGCGTCGGAAATCAATTCTTGTTTGGTATAACAATCGCCGATAGCTTGCCATAAGACGGGGTTTTCCACATCTTCCGCCTGCAAGCGGGCGTATTTTTCCAAGGCTTTTTGGTATTCGCCCGATTGGTAATAGAGCCGGGCGAGCTGGAGGTTGGCGTAGAAATCGAGGCTGTCGGCTTCCAATACTTTGCGGAAAAAGGTTTCGGCCTCCGACGCCCGGCCCATCGACGCGGCGGTGCGGGCCAGGGCGCTCCAGGTATCGGAAAGGGTGGAATCCATTTCCAGGCAACGTTGGTAATAACCGTATGCCTCGGGATATTTCAACAGTCCTTCGGCTGCTTGCCCGAAGGCGAAGAGGGTGGCGTAGCTTGCCGAGCCGGCCGGCGCAAGGCTGTCGGCCATCGCCAATACGGCGGCATATTGCTTGTGTTGCAGTTTTTCCTGAAGACCTGCCTGCTGGGCAAAGGCTGCGCCGCATACGGATAACCAGACTACTGCCGGGAAAAGGATTCTTCTTTTACACATGGATTTCGGTATTTGTCGGAGGGGTTTTTAGAACTCAGCATTAACTCAACCGGAAGGTAATGGGCACGGTAAAGGCTACCCGCACCGGCTTTCCTTTCACTTTTCCCGGCGTCCAGCGAGGGAAGGTGGATAAGACGCGCATCGCTTCCTGATCCAGCGAAGGATAAATGCCGCGAATCACTTGGATATTCGACATCGTGCCGTCGGCTTCCACGATAAAGGCGCAAACCACGCGTCCCTGGCGGCCGGTCTTCATGGCATCTTCGGGATACTTTACATGCTGCGCGATAAATTGAAGCAGGGCTTCGTCGCCGCCGGGATAGCGGGGCATTTCCTCGGCTACCCGATAGACGGGGCGCGAGGGGTCTTCGCCGCCGAACAGATCTTTTTCCAGCTCGGGCACCGGTTTGCCGGCCGCCCTGCCGGGGGCTTCCAGCGAAAAATTGACCGGCACGGTATATTGTACGGCTACTTTCTCGCCCCTCTTTTCGCCGGGCGTCCAGGCGGGCATGGACCGGATTACGCGCATAGCTTCGGCGTCGAGCAGGGGATGAACGCCTCTGAGGATGCCTACATCATATATCTTGCCGTCTTTCCCTACGATAAATGAACATATCACCCGGCCGGCGAGTTGTTTTTCCCGGGCTTCCGAGGGATAGTTGACTTCGCGGGCCAAGAATTCCAACAAGGCTTCGTCGCCTCCCGGAAATCGGGGCATTTTCTCGACTACCGTATAGTATTTCCCTTGGGAAAACTGCGAGGTGGGAAGAAGTTGGATTTTCCCGTTCTCTCCGATGGCTTTGGCCTCTATCTCCCGCGAAGCCAAACCGAGGCAAAAGAATTGAAGCACCGCGTCGCCGGGCACATTCAATTCGAACGTGCCGTCGCTGCCGGTCAGGGTTCCCTCAGAACCTTCTTTTACGGTTACGTTGACTCCGGGCAAGGGTTTATAAGCCTCGTCGACTACCGTTGCTTTTATCCGCCGCGTGGCTTGCAGCCCGGTACTTGTTTCCGCCAGGTCGAGGGTGATGCGTGCCACGGCCTCTATATTGCTTACTAACATAAGGAGGGCGGCTAGCGGAAGGAATAGCAGATATTTAGTTCGCCCGATTCCCCGCGAACGTTTTTTATTCATCATACGGATTCTGTTTTTAAGGTGTAAGACATGGAAATTAGTATATAAGTTTGCTATAGCCTGTGGATTGCGGGATAACCCGAGCAGATGGTATTGGTAGCTTTTGCTGTCGTAGCCGGCTTCGATTACCCGGCGGTCGGCCAGGTATTCCAGGTTATGGCGTACTTCGCGCTTCAGCAGCCAGGCGAAGGGGTTGAGCCAGCACAGGATGCAGATCCATTCGCTTATCAGTACGTCCAGCGTATGCCAGCCCGTCACGTGAGCTTCTTCGTGTACCAGGATTTCTTCCGTTTCTTTTTCGGAGTAGCTGGCGGGATGCAAAAAGATAAGCCGGAAAAAGGAAAAGGGGCCTTCCGGACTTTCGAGCAACCGTACCCTACGCCCGTAAAGCCGGGCAGGCCGGGAATGATGCCACAGCCGGACGATACTGGCCAACTGGAAAAAGAAGCGCAGGAGCAAAAAGAGGGCAGCCGCGGCATAGAGCAAGTAGGCCGACAGCGGCCAGGCCAGTCCCGACAGGGAGGGCGCGGCGGCGGTTACGGTGGCCTCGGGCAAGAGAATGGCGGAATAAATATGAATGACTTCGGCCACGGGGGGCTGGTCTTTTACCCATTCTTGCATATCGAACAGGGGGTAGAGGAAGGCCAGGGCGTAAAAGCCCAGAAGGAGGCACCGGCGCATCCGAAAGAAGGTGTCTTTGTAAAAAAACAACCGGTAGAAGGCGAAAAAAAGGGCCAATGCAAGGTTTACCTTGATAAAATAGGCCAGACAAGGTGTTAGCATGGTACTCCGGATTAAGGGTTTATTCTTTTCCTTTTTCGATCATGTCGATGATTTCTTTCAATTCGTCGGCCGATATTTTTTGTTCGCGGGCGAAAAAAGAAACCATTTCTTTGTAAGAGTTGGCAAAGTAGTTGTGCACTACGCCGCTCAGGAAGGTACGTTTATAGTCTCCTTCTTCCACCAGGGCAGTGTACTCGTAGGTGTTGCCGTATCGCCTGGCTTTGACGTATTTTTTGCGTTCCAGATTCTTCACGACCGAAGCGAGGGTAGTATAAGGGGGCTTCGGTTCTTTATAACGGGCCAGAATATCTTTTACGAAGCAAGGGCCTGCCTGCCATATGATCCGCATGACTTCTTCTTCCTGCATAGTGAGCTTTTCCATATTCTTCTTTTATTACGATGTTTTCGCAAATCTACGAAAGTTTCGTAATAACACATCGTATAAGCAGTTAATTTGTATTAAACGGAAGGAAGAAAGCAGTTTTCGGGGTACGGAAGCAGAAAAAAGCCGGATGCGGTGAATCGGGTTTGTTTCGGGCCGGACGGGAAGGACCATGCAGCCGGGTGCCCGACGCATACGCCGGGTGCTTATTTTTCAGAACTGCCGGAAGAAGGAAAGAAGGAAGGGCCGGAGGAAACCGGGCGGTCAACGCTTGCGCGCGGCCGCTTCTTTTTCCTTCAAAGCCTGGCGCCGGGCTTTTTCCTTGGCTTTCAGCTTTTTCTTATAGGCCTCTTCTTTTTCCCGACGCTCTTTTTCTTTTTGCTTGAGACGCTGTTTGTAGGCGCGCTCTTTTTCCTTGAGTTCTTGCTTGCGGGCTTTAAGCTTGGCCTTGCGGTCGGCTTCGGCTTGCTTGAGCTTGGCTTTGCGGTCGCGTTCGAGCTGCTTTTCGCGTTCGGCTTTAGCTTCCAGCAGGGCTTTTTCTTCCTCGGCTTGCTGTTTGCGCAGGGCCTCCTGCTCTTTCGCCCGTTGTTCCGCCTGTTCTTTTTCGGCTTTTTGCCGAGCTTCGAAGGCTTTGCGCGCTTCTTCCAAGCGGGCGGCTTCTTCGGCGGCTTCCCGTTCGCGGATTTCGCGGATTTCTTCCAATGTCAGGCCTTCGTCGGCGGCAGGTGGTGCTACGGCGGGTATCGAATCCTTAGGTTGTACCGCGAGCGAGTCGGACGCTACCGGCGCAAGGGGCATGGTAGGCATAGCAGGCGATACGACCGTATCCGGATGCAAGGGAAGAGGTGTTTTTAACGAATCGGCGGCGGCCCGATCTTCTTCCGGCGCGGGAGCCGGGGGAGCTACCTCTGCGTCGGGTTGTTCTTCTTCCGTTGCGGCGGGTTTATCGCTGCCGGCTCCGGCAGTTTCTTTTTCCGGACGGCCGGTGTCAGGGGTTGGCGCGTCTTCGGCGGCGTCTTCGGCCGCTTCCATACGGGCTTTCCAGCGGGCTACCAGATCGGGGGCTTTCTCGCCGAAGTTTTCGGCAAAGAAGGTGATATATTCGTCGAGCGTCTTTCCGCGCATCAGTGTTTCGTAATTGTCGCCGGAAATAGGCACGGCCATCACGCCTTTGTCGAGCGCGGCGCCGTATCCGTCTTTGCCGTATACCATGCCGTAATAATACACGACTTCATCCAAATTCACGAAACCGCTGATTTCAAACAAGGTAACGGGGCCTGCCTCGTGGAAACTCAAATCGAATTCCTTCACCATGAAATTGGCGAAATTATAAGCGGCCACGGCAAACAGAAGCTGGTTTTTATCGATGCTGCCGGTGGGATAAACCAGCAACATCCGATAAGGCGTATTCGTTTCGGCCGTAAACGTACGGGCCGAATCGGCGGCGGAAAGGGTTCCGTCGTCTCCGACGCCGAATCGCAGGTTCCAGGCCATGCCCGTCACCGAGCCTTGTACCAGGGCGCGCCCGCGAAGCACGCCTTTCAGCATTTCGCCGGCCAGTTCCGTTACATCGGCCTCGGGATATTTCTCTACCAAGGCTTTCAAGGCCTGCTTGAAACCTTCCGGATCGCCGGCCTGCACATAGGTGAGGGCGTCGAGGAACATAAATTTGGGAAGTAATTCCGCCAGCGGATATTTCGCGCTCACCTGGCGATAATTGCGACGCACGGCAACGGTGTCGCCGGCCAGGTAACGATGGTAGGTACGCTCGTAAATCGAATCCTGCACCGTATTCATCATCCGGATATTGTATTCGTAATTCGGGTCGGCTACGGCCACGGCATAGTCGCTGTCGGGGAATTTCCGGTTCAGTTTGGCTTTATAGGCTTCCGCCAGCGTCTTGTCGCCGGTGCGAAGCGCCATCAGGTAAATCTGGTAATAGCTTTCCAACAGATGCTCGTTGTCGGGGAAACGCCGTTCGAGGTCTTCGAATGCGGAAATCGAAAGCGGCAGATCGTTGAGCTTGTCTTTATAGATCATCGCCATGTGGTAAAGCCCGTCGGCAATGATCAGGTTGGAAGCGGCTACGTCTTCGGCGGTAAAGGGAAGCTGCTGCAAATAATATTCGCGGGTGTGCGGATCGTCGGCGGCTACGGGAGGCAGGCCGGCCTCGGGCGAATCGGCCGCCAAGGGGTTGCCTTGGGCGTCGACAGGCAGGCTGTCGGTAGTTGCCGGGGTGTCTTCTTCCCTGTTTTCCAAGAAAGTAGACATTTGTTTTTTCCGCCGCCGCCAGTTGTCTTCAAGCGGGCGCCGGCCCCATTTTCGCTGGAACTGGGTTTTCCCCTGGGCTACCGTCTGGGGATTATAGAAATAAAAGCCGGTTCCGCTTCCGCCAGCCGGCAAAATAGTGGGGTTGAGTTCGGTGCCGGCCCGGTCGATACCTGTTCCCTTGGCTTCCTGGTCGGCCAGGTAAGCTTCTTTTTCGGCCAAGGCTTTGGCTTCTTCTTCTTCTTTTTTCAGGTTTTCAATGATTTTGTCGACCACGGCCAGTCGTTCGGGCTCGGGCAAGCGGGCCAAAGTTTGCAGGCTGTCCTGCAAATGGACGGCCTCGGCATGTACCACCAGCTCGTCGAGCACGGCCGAGAGTTTCGATACCC
The DNA here is from genome assembly GCA_048465615.1 of Tannerellaceae bacterium. Classification (GTDB taxonomy): domain Bacteria; phylum Bacteroidota; class Bacteroidia; order Bacteroidales; family Tannerellaceae; genus Parabacteroides. The sequence continues at coordinate 164,094 of DBFWLD010000004.1, read as the reverse complement.
GGTCGTAGTCTTTGTATTCTTTCTGCAAGCCGGCCAGCGCGCCGCTGAAACAAGGTTGGGCGTGGATGTAATCGCGCATGGAAAAATAAAGGTCGCCCAGCCGGATCTGGCAAATGGCTTTGTCGATACCCTCGCGGGTACTTTTCTCGATGCCTAATTGGTAGTTGACGATAGCGGCGGCCGTGTCTTCGCGGCTGAGATAGACGTTGCCCAGCGCGTAATAGACCTGATCGAGGTAGTCTTTGTTTTTCTGACTCTTTCCCATACGCCGGAGCATTTTCACCACTTTCTGGTAATTGCCGCCGGTGAATACTTCGGTTTGCCGGATGCGGGCTGCGAACTCCAACTCGTACGGCGGGTTCGAACGGGCCACTTCGCCGAAAGTGCGGTAGGCCAGCGCATCGAGCCCGAGGTCGGCATAAAGCTGGCCGAGAAGGTATTTCATCCGTTTGCGCTGCAATTTGTTTTTCTCGGCCTTGATGGCGGTTTTCAGATACGGGATAGCGTCTTCGTACTTCCGATCCTTGATTAAATGATCGGCATAAACCGACGCATACAGATTGAGTTGCTTGCGGGGAATTCCGTCGGTATTGAGCTTGGAAAGGATATTTTCGGATTCGAACAGCCAGCCCATTTCGGCGTAGCAACGGGCCTGCCAAAGGCGAGCTTCGGCCACGACTTCTTCTTCCTGGGCGTAATGACGGATAATATAGGAAAAAGTAGCCGAAGCTTGCAGGAAATCGCCGTTGTAAAACTGGGCCTGCCCCATCAGCAGCCAGCATTTTTTCAGGAAAGGATTGTATTCTTCCTGTTCCTGCAAGGCGCGTTGTTTGGGATCATTGCGCCAACCGGGCTTTTTGCGGGGCTTGGCTTTGATGGAATGCAATTTGATGGCTTTGTTGCTTTTTTCGATAGCCCGGTCGAAAGGGCCGCCGGGTTCGGCCTTGTCTTTGGGCAAGGCGCTGACGGGATAGAGGAATATGCGGTCGGAATAATTGTCCTTATAACCGCCGATCATGTTTTGCAGGGATTCGTCGAACGAGGTTTTTCCGTTGAAATAGATATTATAGCGCGAATTGAAAGCATGGTAAAACCGGCTTGCCTTGGTGTTTCTTTTCGTGCTGCACGACCAAAGCAAGAGTAAGGCCACCAATGTGAGTATCGTGTAAAAAGCTTTCTTCATGTTTTCCTGCCGGATACCCGCCCGGCCGCCCGGCACGGGAATCTGTCTTTACCTTAACGTCGGACGAGGGATTTTATTGCTTTCACGGCTAAAAAGAGTACGACCAATACCAAAATGATAAAAGCGCCCGAAGGCACGTTCAGGTAATAGGAAAGCACGAGGCCCGACACGCAGCCCAGGAACCCCACCAGGATACTGCCCCAGATGATCTTTTTAAAATCGGAAGTAAACAGGTTGACGGTGATCTGGGGAAGCGTCAGCAGGCTCATCAACAGCATGATACCTACCAGCCGGATGGAAAGCACGATGGTAACGGCGATGAAAAACATCATCAGGTATTCGATAAGCTTTACCGGCAGATGTTGGGTGACGGCGAAATCGCGGTCGAAAGCCACGTAGATGATGTTTCTCAAGAAAAGCGCCGAAACCAGCACCAGCAACACCACAAGCGCGGCAATCCAGCGAATGTCGGTCGAGGAAATGGTGAGGATATTGCCGAAGAGGTAGGCCGATAGGTTGGGAGCGTAACCCGGCGTGAGAAAGATAAAGATCACGCCCAAGGCCATGCCGAGCGACCAAATGCCGGCAATGGCCGAATCTTCCCGTATGTTTTGAGTTTTGCTCGCCCATTCCACGCCGAAAGCGGAAAGGACGGAAAAGACCATAGCCATCAGAATGGGATTCATCCCCAGATAAAAGCCCAGGCCCAGGCCGCCGAGCGAGGCATGGGTGATGCCGCCGCTGATAAATACCAGCCGGCGGGAAACAATGTAAGTGCCGACGATTCCGCAAGCGACGGCGGTAAGCAGGCTGCCCAACAAGGCGTTGCGAAAAAAGGCATAGTGCAAGAGATCAATCATTCGTTCGGGATATTAACAGGTTTTGCCGGGTATCCGGCATGGAGATTAAATCAGGTGGATGGGGCCCGAAAGCATATCAGGCCTCATGCTCTGCGGAAGAAAAACCCGCTATCCGGGGCTGCCCGCCGCAGAAGATGGAAAGAGGGAGTCAAGTCATCCGCCGTTCGCCCACGATCAGGAATGCTTCGTCTTTGAGCGCATCGGGAAGGTCGACGCCCCGCAACTGCAAGCTTCGCAGCCAACCGGCAACTTCCACCTCCTTCAACGTATAGAGCACTTCGCGAAATTCGTCGATAGCCGCCTCGTCATACGCCGCCGGGTCGGTGCCCCGGAACCGGTCGAGTTCTTCGTCGTCGTAATACTCTACGGATTTGCTCACGGCGGCCAGCAAACTGTCGCGCTCGCAGGTTTCGTGCTGCCCGCAGCATTCTTCCACGATAGGCTCCGGCTGGGGAATTTCGGATATTTCACCCCTCTCCAGCATCCGCTGCCATTTCCGATTGTGGAAATATCCGGCTATGGCAGCCACCACGCCCAATACGACCAAACTGATAATAAGATAAATCATCCTTGTTTCCTCCTTTTCCGATTAGGCTTTTTCCTCGAGCGTAAATCCGGCCTTGCGCAGATCGTCCCAATAGGCCGGATAGCTTTTGCTGACTACTTCCGGCCGGGCTATTTCAATGCCGTGCGGAAGCACGAGAGCCGCCGGCGCAAAGGCCATCGCCATGCGGTGATCTTCGTACGTGGCAATCACCGGATGCGGATCGGGCGCGCAGCGTTCGCCGTTCCATTCCAGCACGCTTCCCCCGCTATCGGTCAATACATACCCCAGCTTACGGCATTCGGCTTTCAGCGCCTCCAACCGGTCGGTTTCTTTTATTTTGAGCGATTGCAGGCCGGTGAAACGGAACGGAACGTTTAATAACACGCAGCTTACCGCAAATGTTTGAGCCAGATCGGGCTCGTCGACGAAATTATAAACCAGCTTTCCCGGCCGGTTGCCGCCAGGCCGCAGAACTACTCCCCGACCGGTGTAGGTCGTACTTACGCCCAGGCGCGAAAACAGGCGTGCGCCGGCGGCGTCTCCCTGCAAACTGTTCTTGAAAAGCCCCAGCAGTTCGATTTCCGAGCCGGGAGCCAACGCCATGATTTGATACCAATAGGAAGCCGCGCTCCAATCGGATTCTACCGTGAACCTCTTCGGCCGGTATTCCTGGGGAGCGACACGGATAGTTTGCCCTGTCCATGCGGCTTTTACCCCGAAAGCTTCCATCAGCGAAAGGGTAATATGAATATAAGGTTTCGATATGATTTCTCCCTCCAACTGCAAGGTGACGCCTTTTTCCGTCAGCGGCGCAATCATCAGGATAGCGGAAATATACTGCGAACTGACGTTGCCTGCCACAGCAATTTCGCCTCCTTGCAAGGCGCTTCCGAAAATGCGCAAAGGGGGATACCCCTCTTTCTCCATATATTCGATTCGTGCGCCCAGCTTGTTGAGGGCGTCTACCAGCACCTTAATCGGGCGGTTTTTCATCCGTTCGCTTCCGGTCAGCGTCCATTCCCCTACGATTTTGGAAAGAAAGGCAGTCAGAAAACGCATGGTGGTTCCGGCCGCTCCCACATTAAACTCCCGGGCATTGGAAGCGAGGGCCTCCACCATCAGGCGGGTATCGTCGCAATCGGAAAGATTTTCCACTTCATAAGGGCTGTAGCTCAGGGCATTCAGAATAAGGGCCCGGTTGCTGATACTTTTCGAGGCCGGAAGTCGTACGGAAGTACGGAGCGGAGCGGCGGGCGCTTTTATCAGATAATTCATCGTTTTGCCTGTTCGTTAGTTGAACGGCAAAAATACGAAATTTCCCGCGAACAGCGTTACGGATAGGAAAGGAAGATTCGCCTGCCCGGCACGAACAAAGGAAAAGGCGCTTCCCTCCTCTTTTTTAAACCCGTGAAATACCAATAGGACCCGAACGTATTTTCCGATTAAATTTCTATTTTTGTAATCTTTTATAAAACCATAGGGAAACTACCTGCGGCAAAAACCGAAAAGACCATCAAAGAGAAGCGGAAACGTATACTTCCCTTTAGAAAATCCGGGGGTAGCTTACTTGTAAACACCATCGATATGGACAACTATCTGAGAAGCTACTGGGCGCGTTATTTCCGATACGATTGGAAATTAGGCCTGTTTCTGATCTTATTATTCGGAATTCCACGTTTCATCATCGTATTACACGCTTATGTAACGCGAAGTTACGGTACCGTGATGTTTGTTTTTCTGGCCATGTGGTTGGCCCCCTTTGTCCTTCTTACGCCAACGGGCCGGAAAAGCATCGGCATGCGTCGTCCTTCCTCCTGGCTACGCACCGGCATCTCCTTGCTGGCCGGAGGAGTAATTTGTTATTTGCTATTCGTTTTTTTCTCCGGCTTGTACGGTCATTCGATCGACAATCCCTTCGTCTATATCGGCGGCAACAACCCTACCAGCACGCTACCGGAAGAAAACAAAACGATGTATTTCTGGATAGCCGTCATTCCGAGCATGTTGTTCAGCCCCATAGGCGAAGAATTGCTTTATCGCGGCATCATTCACGGTTGTTTTGTTCCCCGATTCGGAGAAGCAAAAGCTTCCCTTTTCGACTCATTGGCTTTTGCGCTGACTCATATCGCCCATTTCGGAATTATCTATACTTCGGCAAGCTGGCATTTCACCCTCTTCCCCACCCTGCTCTGGGTCTTAGCGATGTTTATGGTCAGCCAACTATTCTTCCGCTGTAAATGCTATTGCAGTTCTATCGGGGGAGCGATTGCAGCGCATGCGGGATTCAATTTCGTGATGATGTACGGTATTTTCTACTTACTATAACCCTACCGGCCGGTACCCGGCAAAATGCCGTTTGCGCGGAAAACAACCGGTTCCTCGCCCCCGATAAGAAACTTTATCTTCTCCTTTTACCGCCTCTTTTCCCCCCGGAAGCAGCTACCGCCCACGCAGCCGCTTCCCCGGGAGTAAACTCATACCTCTCGCCGGAGCAAACCAGTTCATAAGCCTGAGCATACAACTGCTCATGGTCGAAGGATGCGGGCAAACGGATCAATCCGTCGACAAAGGCCGGAAACAAAAAGCAACCTCGCGGAAGAGCAAAAGGCAATGAACAGGAAGAACCGGTAAGCAGACAAGCAACGTTGCCCCCGTTTCCGGCTTTGCCAAACCCGCGGCCGAGACGCCGCAGCTTATCGCCTGTGCCGGATACATTGGCCGACAGACGACATAAGGCTACACGCCGCCAGGCATCCCCCTCCCTATCGGCAAACGACGCCGAAGGCCAGGAAGCATAGAAAGAACGCCATTCCAAGGGAAGCAAACGCAAACAAAACCCTCCTTTTCCGCAGCCCTTGGGCCCGTACAGCCAAGGTACCCAGAGGCTTTGCGGGGATTCCGACGATAAGCCGGCCCATCGGGCCACGCACCCCAGGAACCAACGGAAAAAGAAAGAGGGCCAGTAGATATGTGTACACGGCACCGCGTCGGCCAACTGCCGGATACGATCCCGACCGTCCCAAACCGGAAGGGAACCCAAATAGGCATCGAAAGGAGAAAAGAAAGGCACGCGATCGGAAGCGAGATAATTCCTTACGGCCGGGATACTCAGGCGCAGTCCTTCGGCGGCGGCATTCGACACCAGGCCGTGAACGACCCGGGGCGTAACCGGACGAAACTCGAAATCGAATGACTGCCGCGCCCGATATTCCGTTTCTCCCGACCAGGTATTGAAACGGAACTCGTACCGCCGCTGCATAAACTCTTCCAACCGCCAGGCCATGCATGCCACGGCCGATCGGACAACCGGTAGTTCCGGTTTCTTCTCCGCCGCTCCCCCTATCCGATACTGGTTGCGGAAAAGCAAACGCACCTCCCCCTCCAAAGCCTGCAAGCCCAGATGAATCAAAGTCCACCCCACCGCTTCCTCTTCGGCAATGCCGGCTGAACGGCAACCCGACGCCAGCCGGATCAGAAAAGCTTTGGAATCTTCTTCCCCACGCCAGCCGCCGTGCGCTTCGAGAGTTTGCTGCAACACGACTTCGAAATAAAAAGAAATTCGGCGATACCGCTCGTAATCGGTAAGCTGATGCCCGGGGACGCCCGGCGAAAGATCAGCCGCGCCCGACACATCGGAAGGCAGAGAACCGGTTTTCCCGGCAGTGTTTTTTTTCATGTATCAGCCAGATAAGGTAGATTTGCGACGTTTAGGGCGAAGATAAGGAATTTATCTCTTCCGGCAATATCACCCTGTCCTCTTTATCTCCGTTCAGATATTCTTTCTTAAACATATTCACGCAAAGCAAAAACAACGACAACAGCAGCGGCCCGAAAATAATTCCCATAAACCCGAAAAGCGACAAGCCGATCACCACCCCGAAAATCGTAATCAGCGGATGCGTATCGGCCAGCTTGCGTTGCAACATAAACCGTACCAGATTATCCACATTGCTAATTACGATCAGCGCAAACGCAGTAAGCCCCAGCGCATTCACCCAATCGCCCGTAAGGGCCATATACAACGCCAGCGGAAACCACACCAAAGCCGTCCCCACGATAGGAATAATGGTGGAAATACAGGTCAGGAAGCCGAAAAGCACCGGGTCGGGCGCACGGAAAATAATATAACCGATCACCGCCACGACTCCCTGGATAAGCGCCAGCAAGGGAATGCCGATCGCATTCGAGGTGACGATCATATTGATTTCGGCCACTACGCTTCGCCTGTTGCGCGAATTGAAAGGAAGAATATCATAAATATACTTCTCCATCCGCCGGCCGCCGATCAGCATGAAATAAAGCACGAACACCAACACCACCAGATTCACGATAAAACTGCTGATTCCTCCCATCAGAGCCTGCCCTATCTTGGGCAAAAGCGCAGCCACCGAGGCCAGGTTGTCTTTATTGAGCATATCGTAGCCTGTTCGATCGCGCACCAGGTCGGCCACATGCTGCCCTTTCTCCAAAAACATATTCGGGTCGAAGTTTACATTCAGCAATTTATTGATCAGCAACCAAACAGCCAGAGCAAGAGGAATAAGGAAAAACAGAATAGCCTCCACCAGCAAAAGCGAGGCGGCGAAACCGGGACGCAACATCTTCTTCTCCCTTAGATACAACATCTGCTTACGCAACAAAATATATAAGGTAGCAGCCCCCAGGATACCACCTAAAAAAGGAATAATCTTAAAAAAAAGAATCACTCCCGAACCCAGGATAATCGTAATGAGGGAATACTGCCAATACTGCTCTTTCAAATTCATAGTTACTAACACTTATACCGGCCGGAAACACCTGCTATAGCCGGGAATTATGGATGACGACCGAACGTTCTAACAACAAACCGCCCCTTGCCAAAGTTCAACTTTCCCACAGCTAAAAAATCCTTCAACTTTTTCCCTTTGCGGGATGTTCCTACCCCATAACACCATAAAAATATCCTATGAACGCCCCTCTTGTTTCCGCCGGCCGTTTCAACGCTCCGGTCGTCTTCGCCGTGATGCTGCTATTATACTTTATTATCGGCCTTTTCACCGTTCTCAACCAGCAATTCCAGATTCCTCTTCAAACCGCCATGTTGCCCCACGACGGCAACATCACCAATGCCTTGGTTACCCTACTGAACTTTTCCTGGTTTCTGGCCTACCCTTTTTCCGAAGGATTCGGCACCCGCTGGCTGGAAAAATTCGGATACCGCCGCACGGCGGTCTATGCCCTATCAATCCTGATCGCCGGCCTCGGGGTATACGAGCTGGCAGTACTCTTCCATATCTATACGCCCGTTCAAATCCATCTTTTCGGAAATGCCATCTCCCTGGGTTTTTTCATCTTCCTCGCCGGCTCCTTCCTGATCGGCATCGCGGCCACCGTGCTCCAGGTGGTTCTTAACCTCTACCTGGCCGTTTGCCCGGTAGGTCGTACCACCGCCCTGCAACGCCAGATGATAGGAGGTACCAGCAATTCGGTCGGGATGGCCATCGCTCCGCTCGTGATCAGTTACGTTATCTTCGGCGGCATCCCGCTACACGCCATCACGACCCGGCAATTCGTCTGGCCGCTCGTCGTGCTGATGGTCGTAATGGGAGCGATCACTTTGACCACCGGCCGGGTAACGATGCCGCCCGTGTATGCCGCCGGAAAGCAGCCCCAAGCAGTACTGGAGAAAAGCATCTGGAGTTTCCGGCATCTGAAGCTGGGGGTATGGGGCATCTTCTTTTACGTAGGTATCGAAGTGGCGGTAGGAGCCAATATCAATATGTATGCCGTCGATCTGGGCAGCCGGTATGCGTCGGACGCCACCCATCTGGCGGCGTTTTACTGGGGGTTGTTGCTGATCGGGCGATTGCTAGGTTCTTTTATCAAACATATCCCTTCCCAAACCCAACTGGTGGCGGCATCGCTCGGAGCCATCGGGTTGGTGGCGGCGGCCATCCTGTTGTCGAACCCTTGGATATTGGCCGGCACCGGATTTTTCCATTCCATCATGTGGCCCGCTATTTTCACCCTGGCCGTCGACGGGTTGGGGGAATATACTTCCCGGGGCTCGGGCATACTGATGATCGGGGTAGTGGGCGGAGGCATCATACCCTTTCTGCAAGGCGTGCTGGCCGACCTGATGCACGGCGACTGGCGGTGGACCTGGCTCCTGGTGATCGCCGGAGAATTATACATTCTCTATTACGGGCTCGGCGGATACCGTATCCGGCAGAAAGAAGCACCTCTTCCCGGCTGAACAGCCGCCTTAAAACACGGGTTGCGGGCAATCTCCCGGAAAGAGACTGCCCGCAACCTAGCTTATATGCCTTTATCGCCCCGGCAGGGGACAATAGGAAAAATCAGATTTTCTTTTCAACAAAAGCCTGTACCACATTCAGCACATAATCGCCCAGTTTTTCGCTTTCGCTCACCATATCCATATAGTATACACCGTCCTGATACTGGTAAAGCTTATTGTTAATATCTTCGATATTGCGGTTCTTCAACTGGTTCCGGTAATTATTGATTTCGTTTTCAATGTTGTACGACTGGTTAATATCGTCGTGCAGCAACTCGGGCTTATGCAGGATGAAATTCATCCGGGCCAACGCCTGGCTGACCAGTTCGAACATATGATCCATATGCCGGTTCTGCTCTTCGCTGAATTCCGATTTGAATTCGTTGCGGCGTTTGATGCTCCGGGCAAGGTTATTACAGGAATCGGCAATACTTTCTATTTCCGACACCGCGCGCAGCATGATGCGGATTTCCTCTTTACTTTCCGAACTCAGCCGGCCTTCCGACACCTGGGTGAGGTAATTGGCAATTTCCACTTCCATCCGGTCGCTGATACTTTCGTATTTTTCCACCCGGCTGTAGATTTTCAGGAAAGCGTCTTCATTCTTTTCGTAGAATAAATCCTTCACCATATTAAACATCCGCGCCGTACGCTCGGCAAAGAGGGTGATTTCCTTATCGGCTTGCAAAATCGACAATTCGGCCGTCGACAGCATACCGCCCGTAATATAGCGCAACCGGTATTCTTCGTCTTCCGCCTTGGGTTTGATCAACGTGCAAACCGTCTTTTCGATCAGGCTGACAAACCAGATCATGATAAATGTATTGAGAATATTGAAGGAGGTATGGAAAGCAGCCAGTTTGAAGGAAACGGCCACGGCCGGATCGCTGATTTTCATCACATGGGTAACAAACCAGGACACCCCGTTTGTAAACGGATAAAAAAGCACCAGCACCCAGATTACCCCGAAGATATTGAATACCAGGTGCGCCAGGGCCGCTCGCCGGGCCTGGGTGTTGCCGGTAAGGGCCGCCAGGTTGGCCGTAATGGTGGTTCCTATGTTTTCGCCTAATACCAAGGCTACCCCCAGATGGTAATCGATCCATCCGTTGGCGCACATGATCAGCGTAATGGCCATCGTAGCGGCCGAGGCCTGCACGATCATCGTCAGCACGGCGCCGATAAAAAGGAAAAGGATAATAGAGAAAAAGCCTAAATCAGTGTAATTCTGCACGAAAGCCAGCATATCGGGATTCGCTCCCAGATCGGGGGCATTCGTCTTCAGGCTCTGAAGCCCCATAAACAGAAACGCGAAACCGAAAATAAATTCCCCGATGGATTTGCGGGAGCTTTTGCCGGAGAAGAAAAACGGCAGGGCGAAAGCCAAGAGGGGAAGGGTGAAAGCGGCTATATCTATCTTAAACCCTAGGGCCGAGATAAGCCAGGCCGTGACGGTGGTTCCGATATTGGCCCCCATAATTACCCCTATGGATTGGGTAAGGGTGAGCAAGCCGGCGTTTACGAAGCTGACTACCATGACGGTAGTGGCCGACGAGGATTGGATGAGGGCGGTTATCAACACGCCCGTAAGCACGCCGGTTACCCGGTTGGTGGTCATAGCCGTTAGAATCTTGCGCAAACTATCGCCTGCAAATTTCTGTAATCCTTCGCTCATGATTTTCATTCCGTACAGGAAAAGGCCCAGCGACCCGATCAGCCGGAGAAAATCAAAAAATGAGTAGTCCATTTAAAATACGTTTAAGCGGATGGTAGATCCGATTTATATTCCTAACTTTAGAGGGCAAACTTACAAAAAACAACTGATATAATATGTCTGAAACAATCACAATTTATTGTAAAAATAACAATTCTTACGTCGATGTACCGATAGGCTCTACTTTATTGGAAATCTATGCGGCTCTGGGCAGTCCGCTCGCCCATCGCCCGATGAACGCCCAGGTAAATAACAAAACGGAAGGCCTGACTTACAAATGTTGGCAACCCAAAGATGTGGAATATATCGATTACAGCCAATCGTCGGGATTGCGCACTTATGTGCGTTCGCTCTGCCATATTTTCTCGAAAGCGGTGAACGATGTCTTGCCTACCGCCACGCTCAACCTCGAGCATCCCGTATCGAAGGGATATTATTGCGTCATCCACAACGGCAAGCAGATCGATCTGGTGACGATCGGCAAAATCAAAACCCGGATGCGGGAAATCGTCGACGCCGACCTGCCTTTTCATCTGAAAAGCGTGCGCACTTCCGACGCTGCGGTTTTGTTTCGCGAGCGGGGAATGAAGGATAAGGCCCGCTTGGTAGAAACGGCCGGCATGCCTTATACTTCCTATTACGATCTGGACGGCTATATCAACTTTTTCTACGGTTGCCTGACGCCTTCCACCGGCTATATCCAGCTTTTCGACCTGGTGCCGTATGCCGACGGGGTGTTGCTCCGGATTCCCCGGCGCAGTTTCCCGGCCGAACTGGAACCGGTGATTCCGCAGGATAAAATGTTCGGAGCTTATAAAGAGCACCTTACTTTGCAACGTACCGTGGGGTTGAATAACGTAGGCGATCTGAACCTGGCCATTCAAAAAGGGTTATCGCGGGAAGTGATTCTGGTATCGGAAGCCATGCAGGAGAAGCAGGTGGCGAAGATTGCCGAAGAGATTGCCGCCCGTTACCGGCACGGGGTGCGGATGGTGTTGATTTCCGGCCCTTCTTCGTCGGGCAAGACCACCTTTTGCAAGCGGCTGGAAATCCAACTCATCACCAACCTGTTGCATCCGGTCAGCATTTCGCTCGACGATTATTTCCTCAATCGGGAAGATACGCCCCGGGATGAAAACGGAGAGTTCGATTTCGAGTCGTTGTATGCGCTCGATCTGCCTTATTTCAACAGCGATCTGAAAAAGTTGCTGGCAGGGGAAGAAATCGATTTGCCGTCTTTCAATTTCGAAACCGGCCTGCGTATTTACAAAGGACGCAAACTACGGCTCAAAGAAAATTCGCTCCTGGTGATCGAGGGTATTCACGCCCTCAACCCTGAATTGACGGCTTTCGTAGACGACAACTACAAGTACCGGGTGTATGTTTCCGTGCTCACGTCGATTTCGCTCGACAACCATAACTGGATTCCGACTACCGACAACCGGTTGCTGCGCCGGATTATCCGCGATCATAGTTTCCGGGGGTATTCGGCCGAGGATACGATCAACCGCTGGCCCAGCGTGCGCAAAGGAGAGGATAAATGGATCTTTCCTTATCAGGAGAATGCGGATGCCATGTTCAACAGCGCCATGCTCTATGAACTGTCGGCTTTGCGCCATTATGCCGAACCGATTCTGGCCCGCGTGCCCGAAACCAGCCGGGCCAATGCCGAAGCGTATCGCTTGTTGCGCTTCCTGCGTTATTTCAATTATCTGGAGGATACCGATCTGCCGGGTACGTCGCTGTTGAGAGAGTTTTTGGGCGGGGGAAGTTTTCGCTATTGACTAGCGCGGAAGGCGGCCGGCTAGCTTTAGAAAAAAGAAAAAGGAGGAAACAGTTTGTTTTTCCGGAAAGGGAAACGGCTGTTTCCTCCTTTTTACCTTTTGCTCCGGCTTGCCGGAACGACGATACGCCTGGCAGCGGCCTACAGCCCAAAAAGGGTTATTTTTTCAATTTCCCGATTACCACGACCGGGTTCTCCATTTCGCCGATACTTTGCAAATTTCTCAGAGCAACAGGAAGAGCGGCTGTTTTGTCGGGATGCAGGGAAAACCAGCGAGCCAAATCGTAAGCATCCCAAAAGCCAACCAATTCATCGGATGTGTTTACGCTCGAAAGCGAAAAAGGTATAAAACCGGGTGTAGGGATCGCTCCGCCGGTTTCATCGTCATACTTAGTTATAAACGATTGGTTCTTTTTCTTGTCATACACCAATACATATCGGTTTTTTTGAAAGGCAAAGGTGTAAAACAAGAAACGTGACGATTCGGAAAGACTTTTCATCATAAAATAATTCTCCGCCGCAAAGTCGTTCCGGTTTTGTTGTTCGTAAGGGGGCAAATAACGACCTTGATGCAACTTAAATCTCGGCCGTAACGAATCGGGAGTTACCTGAAAGATCGTATCGTTAAACAATTCATAAAAATACACTTCTTCTTTGTATTTATAAAACCAGCCGTTGGGTTTCCAAAAATGGATTCCCTCGGGGGGAAGGGTAGAGAAAGAATTGGGGAAAGCCTTGGTAAGGACGGCCTTTTTGTCAAACAAAACCACTTTGTTCTTTTCCTTTCCGGAGAAATTGGGTACGAACCCGGCATAGAGAGAGGAAGATAGTTCAGCCGTTTCGTACGTCAACGGGGGTACCAACAGATTGTCTACCACTTTTCCGTCAAACGAATAGACGCGTTTGCCTTTGTCGGCAAAAACGGATACGGTTTGGTTTTCTTCATTTACCGGACACATGTTATCTGTGCGGGTGTATTCCTCGGGGCCTTGGCCGGTTCGACCGATTTGCCGGATAAATCGGCCGGATTTCCGATCAAAAAGAAAGAGTTGCTTATCGGCTACCGAGAGTATATAATCCTTTGTCAAAAAGAAACGAGGGTTTTTACCTATCAGGAAACTATCGCGGGTTTCCAGGGGGACATATTCGATCTCCGTGGTCATCAGGTCTTCCGGCTTAACCGGGTTGTTTTCTTCGTAGGTTGCCGCGACGTCGATAAGGGTTATGTCTTCTTCGGTTCGATCGGGGTGAAAAGAACAGGCTGTTTGAAACGCAGCGATAGTCAGGAAGGTGTAAATCAGTTTTTTCATATTACTTTTTTTAATTAAGGCCGCTTCAAAGATACGAAAAGTTAATTAGAAGGCAAGTGAAATGTTGGCGGGGGGGAAGCGTTTTTTTTAAGTTCTTTGTCCCGGTGGGGAAGCGCGGTTTGCACTATCTTTGTCCCCCATGAAAAAAGCCTTCTTCAAACTGCACTTATCCATTTTGCTGGCCGGATTTACCGGGTTGTTCGGAAAACTGATCGACCTGAACGAAGGACTATTGGTATGGTACCGGATGCTTTTCGCTTCCCTTTTTCTCTTTTTGATGCTCGGATGGGGCGGCCGACTCCGGCGCATCGGCCTTCGCGAAACCCTGCGGATGGCCGCACCCGGGCTGCTGTTGGCCTTTCATTGGGTATTTTTTTACGGCAGCATCAAAGCCTCCAATGTATCTATCGGAGTCATCTGCTTTTCGCTGGTAGGCTTTTTTACCGCGGCCCTGGCCCCTTTGGTCGATCGGCGGCGATTTTCCCTACGCGAATTGATTTTCAGCCTGCTCACCGTAGCCGGCGTATTGCTTATTTTTCAACTCGACGTTCGCTACCGCACCGGTATCCTGCTCGGCATCGTCTCGTCGGCCCTCTGCGCCCTCTTTACCCTGGTCAATAAACGCATCGGCGAAAACCGCTCCTCGAGCTCGCTGCTGGCTTATGAAATGGCGGGAGGATTTGTGGGGCTGAGCTGCGTGCTGCCGCTCTACCTGCACTTTTTTCCCTCGGCTCGTTTTTGGCCTTCCGCTGCCGACCTGGGTTATCTGGTCGTCCTGTCGTCGGTCTGCACCATCGGCGTCTATCTCCTTCAAATACAGGTATTGAAAGTCATATCCGCCTTTACCGTCAGCCTCAGTTACAATCTGGAACCCCTCTACAGCATACTTCTGGCCATGTTGTTTTTCGGCGAAGGCCGCCAATTGAACTACGCGTTTTATATAGGCTTGGCGCTTATCGGCTTGTCGGTAGGACTTCAAACCCGCGAAGCCGCCCGAACCGCCCCGAAGTCTCGCCTGCAATAACTTATTTCCCTCCGAAGCTTCACATGCGACATGCCGATATGTTATATTTTTCACCTAGGTAACAAAGATAAACCACCTAAGTAAAAAAGGATTTTGACCTAGGTAAAAATTACTTTTCTACCAAGGTCAAAAATATAGCGGATCGGCAAAAAACAATCCCTCCCTGCCGGGCGGCAGGCCTCCGCTCCGGGCAAACCCGCATCTTTTGAAACAATTTGATAGCGAATAGATGGGGGGTTAACGGTAAAAACTTATATTTGCATGTCCTAATACGTAAAGTAAGATTATGTTGAAGCAGCAGTTACAGCAAAAGTTACAACAAAAGCTCTCCCCCCAGCAGATCCAGTTGATCCGCCTTATCGAACTTCCCGCTATTGAGCTGGAAGAGAGGGTAAAGCATGAACTGGAAGATAATCCCGCGCTGGAAGAGGGAAAAGAGCCGGCCGACGACTTTGAGAAAGCTGAAGAAGGAGAGGAAAGCCGGGAGGACACGGCGGCGGAAGAAACAGACATCGATCTTTCCCTGGGCGATTACCTGACGGAAGACGATATTCCGGATTATAAATTACGCGAACTCAGCGAACGGGTGGAAAAAAAAGAAGACGTTCCCTTTTCGGTAAGCCAATCGCTGGGCGAATTTCTGTTGCAGCAGCTCGGACTTCGCGACCTGCCCGAAAATGAAGTGAAAATAGCCGAATACATCATCGGCAATCTGGACGACGACGGCTACCTGCGCCGCGACCTCTCAGCCATCGCCGACGACCTGGTATTCCAGGCCGGCCAGGAAGTAAGCGAAACGGAAATAGAACGGTTGCTCGCCTTGATACAAGACTTCGAACCGGCCGGCATAGGCGCCCGCAATTTACAGGAATGCCTGCTCATCCAACTCGGGCGAAAGGAAAAAACTCCTTCCTCCCGACTCGCCATCCGCATGTTGACGGATTATTTCGAGGAGTTCACCCGCAAACATTACGAAAAGATTATCAAGGGTTTGAACATCGACGAAGCCACGCTGAAAAAAGTGATTCACGAAATAACTACCCTCAATCCTAAACCCGGAAGCAGCCTGGGCAGTTCTATGGAAGTGGCTATGAGCCAGATCGTGCCCGATTTTGTGGTAGAAGCCTCCGGAGGCGACCTGACGCTCTCGATGAACAGCCGGGGAGTGCCTGACATGCGTATCAACCGCGAGTATGCCGATATGTTCCGCGACTACGCCGGCAACAAAGCCAACCAGACGGCCGATATGCGCGACGCGGTGCAGTTCGTCAAACAAAAACTCGACTCGGCGCAGTGGTTTATCGACGCCATCCGTCAGCGACAGGAAACCTTGCAACGCACTATGGAGGCGATTATCATGCTGCAACGCGACTTTTTCCTCACGGGCGACGAAGCAACGCTCCGGCCGATGATCCTAAAAGATGTGGCCGAAAGGGCGGGATACGATATTTCAACCGTTTCGAGGGTGAGCAACAGCAAGTACGTGCAAACCAATTTCGGCATTTACCCGCTGAAATATTTTTTCTCCGAATCGATGCAAACCGACAGCGGCGAGGAAATATCGACCCGCGAAGTAAAAAAAATCATGCAGGAGCATATCGAGACGGAAGACAAACGCCGGCCGCTTACCGACGAAGAGCTGGCCTCTATCCTCAAGGAAAAGGGATACGTGATCGCCCGCCGTACCGTAGCCAAATACCGGGAGCAACTGGGTATTCCGGTGGCGCGCCTGAGAAAAGAAATTTAAAACAAAAGGTATGAGATTATTTGCCAATATCATCTCTTTCACGTTCCATCCGCTGCTGATGATGACCTACGGGGTTATCCTGGCCCTCCTTTTTACCTACCTGGCCATCTATCCCCTTCCGGTAAAGCTGCTGATTGCGGGAGGAACCTTCTTCTCGACGGCTCTCGTGCCGGGGCTTTTTATCCTGCTCATGGTAAAAAGCGGGGCGGCGGTCGACGTGGAGCTTTCCGACCGGCGGGAACGCATCGTCCCTTACCTGATCTTAATTACTTCCATTCTGATCTGCATTTTTTTCCTTTATAAAATGATGATGCCCGTCTGGCTGCTGGCCATGATGGCGGGCGCCGGCGTGGCGCTTGCCATAGCGCTTGTGGTGAATTTCTTCTGGAAAATAAGCGCGCACGCCATCGGTATCGGCGGCTTGCTGGGGGGCATCATGGGCGTGGCGCGCATCCACCTGGCCAACCCTTACGTCGGCTTTATGGCCGTGCTGCTTATTGCCGGCCTGGTAGGCACCTCGCGCATCATTTTGCAAAAGCATACGCCCATGCAGGTATACGGCGGCTTTTGTCTGGGATTTATATGTACCTTTGTAGCCTCGCTATTGAGTTATATCTATTTATTCATCTAATAAAAACACTAAAATTATGAGCTTTCCTACAGATTTGAAGTACACCAAAGACCATGAATGGCTGCGTGTAGAAGGTAATGAAGCCTATGTTGGCATCACCGATTACGCCCAGGGCGAATTAGGCGAAATCGTCTATGTAGACATCACCACCGAAGGCGAAACAGTAGCCAAAGAAGAAGTGTTCGGCACGATCGAGGCCGTTAAAACGGTATCCGACCTGTTTATGCCCGTCGGCGGCGAAGTATTGGAAGTAAACGCCGCCCTGGAAGATGCTCCCGAGCTGGTGAATGAAGATGCTTACGGTAAAGGCTGGTTGATTAAAATCGCGCTCAGCGACGCCTCCGAGCTCGACGACTTGCTCTCGGCCGAAGAATACCAACAACTAATTGCCAAATAAATGACACCGGTCGTTAGCATTATCATGGGGAGCACTTCCGATTTGCCTGTGATGGAAAAAGCGGCGAAGTTGCTCGACGAAATGGAAATTCCGTTCGAAATGCACGCTTTGTCGGCCCATCGCACCCCGGCCGAAGTGGAAGCATTCGCCAAAGGCGCCAAAGGGCGGGGCATTAAAGTGATTATCGCGGCAGCCGGCATGGCGGCCCACCTTTGCGGGGTAATCGCTTCGATGACGACGCTTCCGGTAATCGGCGTCCCCATCAATTCTACGCTCGACGGCATGGACGCCCTTCTGGCCATCGTGCAAATGCCCCCGGGCATTCCGGTAGCCACCGTCGGCATCAACGGCGCGCTCAATGCCGGCATCCTGGCCGTGCAGATGCTTGCCGTGGGCGACGAACGGCTGGAAGAAAAGCTGGCTGTTTATAAAGAAAACCTGAAAAAGAAAATCGTAAAGGCCAACGAAGAGCTGGCCCAGGTTTCGTTCAAATACAAAACGAACTAATCGTACACTTACCCGGTCTGGTAAGCGGGCGGAAGGCGCCGGCGGAGCATCGGCTCCGCTTCGCCTCCGCCCTTTAAAGGTTCCGGGCTAATTCCCTTTTTTATCTGCTTAACATGGATTACTTTCATTACAAACGCCGGAAGTCGTCGGTAGTCCGCATCGGCCATACGCCCCTGGGGGGCGAGTATCCTATCCGCGTTCAATCGATGGCCAACGTATCCACCATGGATACCGAGGCTGCCGTGCGCCAGGCCATCCGCATGATCGAGGCCGGCGCCGAATATGTACGTTTCACCGCCCAGGGCGAACGCGAAGCCCGCAACCTGGGTGAAATTCGCCGAAGGCTCAGCGCCCAAGGCTACGATACGCCGCTGGTAGCCGACATCCACTTCAATCCGCGCGCCGCCGACGCTGCCGCCCGCGAGGTGGAAAAAGTGCGTATCAATCCCGGCAATTATGTAGACAAAGTAAAGACGTTCAACCAAGTGGATTATACCGACGAAGAGTATGCGGCCGAACTGCAAAAGATACGCGACCGCTTCGTCCCCTTCCTGGAAATCTGCAAAGCCCATTCCACCGCGATCCGCATCGGCGTGAACCACGGTTCGCTCTCCGACCGCATCATGAGCCGGTACGGCGACACCCCCCGGGGCATGGTAGCTTCCTGCATGGAATTCCTGCGCATTTGCCGCGACGAGAATTTTCCGGATGTAGTGATTTCGATCAAGGCCTCCAACACGGTGGTGATGGTACGCACCGTGCGGCTGCTTGTCCGGACTATGGAAGCGGAAGACATGCACTACCCTCTTCACCTGGGCGTAACCGAGGCCGGAGAAGGCGAAGACGGGCGTATCAAAAGCGCCGTGGGCATCGGCACCTTACTGGCCGACGGCATCGGCGACACCATCCGCGTCTCGCTCAGCGAAGATCCGGAAGCCGAAATGCCGGTAGCTCGTTTCCTGGTAGATTATATTCTGGAAAGAGAAGGACACGAAGCGATCGAAGCCCGGGTTGCGTCCGGTTTCGATCCGGTAACGGCCACCCGCCGCCGAACCCGGACGGTTCTTAACATCGGCGGCACGTACCCGCCCGTAGTCATTGCCGACCGGAGCGACGGCGATTTCGAATTCGATCCTTCCGCCCAACCCGATTACCTCTACATCGGCAAAGAAGATCCGGAGAATTTGCCCGACAATTTCCGGCTTATCGTAGACGCGCCTTTCTGGAAAGAACGTCCGAACGCGTTTCCTTGTTTCATCGCTTCGGAAACGGAAGAAATGAAAAGCTGCGCGGCTCCTTTGAAATTTATCCGTCTTACCTACAACGACCTGACCGATACGATGCTGGCTACCCTTCGCCAAGACCCGGCCGCGGTCGTCATTCTGAGCACCTACCACCGCAACGGGCTGGGCATGCAGCGAGCTGCGATGCACCGTTTGACGGAAGCGGGCTGCGACGTGCCGGTCGTCCTGCTCAGGGAATACCGGGAAAAGGA
The DNA here is from genome assembly GCA_048465615.1 of Tannerellaceae bacterium. Lineage (GTDB taxonomy): Bacteria > Bacteroidota > Bacteroidia > Bacteroidales > Tannerellaceae > Parabacteroides. Next base: position 144,619 of record DBFWLD010000004.1, on the reverse strand, counting down.
TACGGAGGCTTTGCAACTGAAAGCGGCCGCCGACCTGGGCGCGCTGTTGTTAGACGGTTTCGGCGACGGGCTTATGCTCAAAGCGGAAGGCCTGCCGGGAGCCACGGCCGATCGTTGCCTGTTCGGCATTTTGCAGGCCACCCGCTCGCGCATCAGCCGAACGGAATATATCTCCTGCCCCAGTTGCGGACGCACGCTTTACGATTTGCAGGCCACCATCGCCCGCATCAAGGCAGCCACTTCGCACCTGAAAGGCTTGAAGATCGGCATTATGGGCTGCATCGTCAACGGCCCGGGCGAAATGGCCGACGCCGACTACGGCTATGTAGGCGCAGGCCGCGGCCAGATCAGCTTATATAAAGGCAAAGAATGTGTCCTGAAGAATATTCCTGAAGAAGAAGCGGTAGAACGACTGATTCAGTTGATCAAGGAAAACGGGGATTGGCCGGCTTAAAAATTATTCCAATTTATTTTAGGGTTACAGGGCGGCTCTCCGGGGATGGACGGCCGCCTTTTTGGAAGGTATCAGCATAACATTAATAAACTATAAATAATACTTTTGTTGATAACTGCGGCCCGGTTTCCGCTTCCGGTAGGATTTGGCTCCGTGAAGAGTCTATTCCATCTGCTTATTCATATATACATGCTCCCGTTTACAAAAATAATTTATCTGAAACCGTTGAGTCTTAACCGGTAGCCCGGCACTGTTTGCCGGGATGTATCCGTATATCCTATTTCAGCTAAAAACAACGAGAAAAAATCGGATAAATTATTCCTTTTATCACCCTTTACCTTGCCGATAAGGGAGCGTCCTACAGCATTAAGCTGCCGGAAAATAAGATATGCCCTATTACAAAATTTAGTCATCCAACAGCGTTGCCCAACAACTTTTGAGAAATAAAAGATAGCCTGCCAGCCTTTTATTTCTTACCTTTGTATAAGAGAGGCAAATATAGCCTGCATCCCGGCAAACAACAAGTTTGCTTTTGCGCTCGGTTTGCACTATCTTTGTTCCAAAAAGAAACGAAGACAGGCGGTGCCTCGGCATAGACAAACAAGGTTGTTTCTGCACTCGGCTTGCACTATCTTTGCTTCAAAGAAACGAAGACAGGCCGCGCCTCGGCATAGACAAACAAGGTTGCCTCTGCACTCGGCTTGCACTATCTTTGCCACTTCAACATCGGAAATATGAAAGTAAAAATCAAAAATACGTCGCATCACCCGCTGCCGGCTTATGCGACGCCTCTTTCGGCCGGGATGGATATCCGGGCCAACCTGACGGAACCCGTCGTATTGCAACCGCTCGAACGGAAGCTGATTCCGACGGGTTTGCATATCTCCCTGCCCGAAGGGTACGAAGCCCAGATGCGGCCCCGAAGCGGGCTGGCGCTTAAACATGGCATTACGTTGTTGAATACGCCCGGAACGATCGATGCGGATTATCGCGGTGAAATCGGAGTTATTCTGGTGAATCTCTCTACGGAACCTTTTACCGTGGCCGACGGAGAACGGATTTGCCAGATGGTGATCGCCGCCCATAGCCAGGTGGAATGGCAGCCGGAGGAAAGCCTCGACGAAACGGAACGGGGCGCGGGAGGTTTCGGCCATACCGGTAAGCAATAAGCAACTCCGGCATAAAGGCGGCCGAAAGAAACAAAAGAATTGAATCAAACTGTTTTAGGAATAAAGAAAGGCAAAAAGCATGTATAAGCAGTTACTAGGTATCTTGGGGGTATGGCTGGCAAGCATGGCGGTACCGGCGACAGCCGCGCGGACGCAGGCTACGGCAGCCGGCCGGGCGATGGCGGTCTCTTCGACCGTCGCGATGATTCCCGCGGATAGGATGAAGTCGGAAGTCAGGATGGTTCCGGCTATGATGGCCATGAACGCCGCCCCGCAGGTTCCCGCTGTCGCCACTGTCGCGGCCGGGATGAAAAAAGATACGCTTTCATCGGTAAAAACGCCGGGAGAAGCCGAGCGTCGCAAATTCGACTATTTCTTTTATCAGGGGCTCAACCTGAAAGCGGCCGGCCGGTTCGACGCCGCTTACGATGCCTTCGCCCATTGCCTGGCTATCGATTCCACGGCTGCTCCCCTGCTTTATGAACTATCTTCTTTTTATGTTCAGCTCGATCGGCCCGACAAAGCCGTGGAAATGCTTAAACGAGCGGTAGCCAACAGCCGCGATAATTTCACCTACAAAATGGCGCTCGCCACCATTTCCCGCAACCTGGGCATGTATGGAGAAGCTGCCGAAGAGTTTGAAGAATTAGTAAAAGCTTACCCTGAAAAAGCGGAGCTGAATTATTACCTGGCCGACGCGCTCACCCAGCAAGGAGAAATTGCCAAGGCAATCGAAGCCTACGACGCCCTGGAATCGGCGGTAGGGATGAATGAAGCCCTTTCCATGCAGAAATATAAGTTGTATAGCCAATTGGAACAACCTGAAAAGGCTTTCGAAGAGATCGAGAAACTGGCGGCCAAATACCCGATGGAAGCCCGTTACCAATTGGTACTGGGCGATCTGCACCTGGAAAGAAAGGAAATGGAAAAGGCCTTGGCTTATTACCGGAAAGCGCATGAAATCGATCCGTCGAGCCCCTACTATATCGTATCGATGGCCAATTATTATGAAGCCAACGGCGACAAGGAAGCCGCCGAAACCCAAATACGCAACGCTTTGGTGAACGACCGGCTGGATGTGGAAACGAAAGTAAACATCCTGTCGCGTTATATCCTGAAATTGCAACAGGCCCGGCAGGGTACGGAAAGCGCAAACGCCCTTTTCGAAACCTTGCTCGAACAACATCCCGAAGATACCGACCTGAAACTGATGTACGGCAGCCTGCTGGCGGCCCAGGATAAAAAAGAGGAAGCCAAATTTCAATTTCAGATCGTCACGGAAATGGAGCCGGAAAATGCAGGAGCCTGGCAACAACTGCTCGGGCTTGCTTTGAAAGCGGAAGATATTCCCGAAGTGATCCGCATCTGCCGCAAATGTATCGAATTATTCCCCGATTCTCCGGAATACTATTTCTATCTGGGGATCGGATATTATCAACAAGAGAAATACCAGGAAGCCCTCGACGCGTATTATGCGGGGCTGAAGATCATACCCGAAGAAAACCTCTCGCTCAAATCGGACTTTTACGGGCAGATCGGAGATATTTATTACCAGATGAAACAACTCGGCGAAGCGTATAAAGCCTACGACGAAGCCTTGAAATACAACGACCAAAATGTAGTCGTGCTGAATAATTACGCCTATTTCCTTTCGCTCGAAAAGAAAGACCTGAAAAAGGCCGAGCGCATGAGCGCCCAATGCATCAAGCTGGAACCCGACAATCCGACCTACCTCGATACGTATGCCTGGATTTTCTTCGTACAGGGAAATTATACCCTGGCCAAGATTTATATCGAAAGCGCGCTGGAAAAAGATACCACCAAAAGCGCCGAGCTGGTGGATCATTACGGCGACATTCTCTATCAGTCGGGCGACAAGGCGAAGGCTGTGGAACAATGGAAAAAAGCCAAGGAACTCGGCAAAGAAAGCGAGATACTGGATCGGAAAATAGCGGAAGAAACCTATATAGAAGATGAAAATGCGAACTGACAAACGAATACTGGGAGGGCTGGGATGGCTTTGTCTGCTGGTATTGCTTTTTTCGGGATGTAAATCTACCCGAAAGGTGGAAACGGTGGAAGGCGGACGGGCCAAAAGCCCCAAAGCTTTTTTTGCCGAAATGGAAGAACAAGCGTTGCCTTTCCGTACCTTCTCGGCCCGGCTGAACGCCGACTTGCGGTTGCCGGGAAAAGAAATAGGTTCGCGCATCGAGATGAAAATAGTGAAAGACAGTGCTTTGCAATTGTCGGTACAACCCTTTCTGGGTATCGAGGTATTCCGGGCCTGCCTGACTACCGATAGCATTAAAATACTCGACCGACTGAACAAACGCTACGTGGCTGAAAATTATGAAAACCTGAGAGGACAGACGCCCATCGAATTTAATTTTTATAATTTGCAAGCGCTTTTCACCAACCGGTTATTCCTCGCGGGCGAACCCGAAGTTACCCCCCGGTTGTACAACCGGTTTAAACTGAAACAGGAAGGATCGGCGGCCGAAATCAAGGCAAAAGACGGCATGGGGCTACAGTATCTTTTCCGCGCCGACGGGGAAGGCAAACTGCTCTCCACCCGCGTTTCCGAAGCTTCCGACCAATATGCGCTCGACTGGGTATATGCCGACTTCCGGATTACCGCCGGACATCCTTTCCCCATGCTGATGGATGTGAATCTCTTTGCCAAAGGGAAAAACGAAGGAGGCATGAAACTGCACTTTTCGCGTATTCAGACCGATGTGCCGTTGAACATGGAATTTTCCATTCCTGCGAAATACAAACGAATTACCTTTGCACAGATTCTGAAATCGATAAGCAACGCAAGCAAATGATATGAAATACGGTTGGATACTTCTTTTTCTGTGGGGTTGTCTACTGGCATCGGCGCAAAATTCCGCAAAGGTAAAACAGCTTGAAAAACAACGCAAAGAAGCGTTGGCAGAGATTGAATTGACCAACCAGCTCCTGGTGGAAACCACGCAAACGGCCCGCAACTCGCTGAACCGGCTTAATCTGCTATCGCAGAAGATTCTGGCCCGCAAAAAGGTGGTGAGCTTGTTGAACCAGGAAGTCGGCGAAATCGATAAGCGGATGGCACAGATGCGCAGCGAAATTGCAAGGCTGGAAAAAGAACTGGGCGGCAAACGGACAAATTACAGCAAGTCGGTGCAAAGCATGTATAAGCGGCATAGCTCGGAAGATAAATTATTATTTATTCTCTCGGCGGGAAGTTTTACCCAATCGTTGCGGCGGATCCGCTACCTGCGCGAATACGCCGACTGGCAGAAGCGGCAGGCGGCCGAAATAGTGGGCAAACAGCAAGAGATAGCGGCCAAACAAGCGGAGCTGGAAAAAACGCGCCGGGAAAAACAAGCTTTGCTGGGCTCGCGCGAGGAAGAAACCAGGCAATTGCAATCGGAGGAAACCAACCAGAAAGAGGAAGTACAGCAACTTAGCAAAAAACAAAAGGAACTCAGAGCGGAACTGGCCAAAAAGAAACGGCAGGCCGAAGCGCTGAACCGGCAGATCGAAAAGCAGATTGCCGAAGAAATAGCCCGGGCGGAAGCCGAAGCGAAAGCAGCCCGGGAAAAAGCCGAACGCGAACGCCGGGCCCGCGAGCAAGCGGCGGCAAAAGGTAAAAAAATGCCGGACGCATCGGGCGAACCCATCCGCGAAGAACGAGTAGCCGATACCAAGGGAGGTTATGCGATGACCAAGGCGGAAAAACGCCTGTCGGACGATTTTGCCGGCAATCGGGGGCGGCTGCCTTACCCGGTGAGCGGACGGCATACCATCGTGGCCCGTTTCGGAGAGCAACAACATCAGGAGTTGAAATATGTACGAACCAGCAATAGCGGCATCGATATTCAGACCACGCCGGGCGCAGATGCCCGGGCCGTATTCAACGGGGTGGTGACAAGGGTATTCGTAGTGCCCGGTTACAACAATTCCATCATCGTACGCCACGGCAACTACCTGACGGTATATAGCAACCTGAGCGAAGTATATGTAAAAGCCGGCGACCGGGTAACTACCCGCCAGCCAATCGGACGTATTTTCGTGGATTCGGAGGCGGGAAATACCACTATCCTGCATTTCCAGTTGTGGAAAGAAAAAACGAAGCTTAATCCGGCTCCCTGGTTGGATTAAAACAGCAGGAACGCGGCCTAAGAGACTCATTTTTCGTTTTCGGCACGCGGCCGTTTTTTCCCCGAAAAAACCCGGCGGAAAGCCGAAAGAAAGTATTCCCAATCCGCCCGGCCGGGCAGAAAGTCGATCAGGCGGCTCTTCGTTTGCCGGATAAACACCGTCAGCGAAAAAAGCAACATGGCGCCGAAAGCGATACTGGTGCTGAAAGCCGAACCTACCACGCCGTAAGCAGGGATCAGCAGATAGCCCGCCGCCACCAAGGTGAGCAGTCCCACGCACGAACTGGCCGTGCTGTAACGCACCTTTCCCGTACCGATAAAATAATGGCTCAGGATACTATTGCATCCCAAAGCCACGACGCCGACCGAAAGCCCGGCTATGATACTCCGCATCCCGCTAAACTCGGGGCTGAAAAGATAATCGGTGTAGACCCGTTCAGGAATCAGCAGAATCATCCCCATTACCACCGTCATGGCGCAACCGGTTAATTTGAAAAGCTGAAGGGTGATCCGTTTTTGCTCAGCCCGGGAAGGTGTTTTCGCCACACTGCTGTACTCGATAAAGCTGACGCTCCGGCTGATATGCCAGACGCTTTCCGACACCTTGGTTCCGGCATCGAGCAAGCCCACGCTGCCCAGGCCCGCAAAGCGCTGGATCAGAAAATAATTCAACCGCGTGGTACAAACTTCGGCCAAATTGTCGGCCCCGCTCCACAGCCCGTAGACAAACATCTCCCGGAGAATAGCAAAAAGAGGAACCTCCGTCGGCTTTTCCCTCTTTTTCCAGGCTTCCTTAAAATAGGGAAGCAGAAGGAAAGTACTGACCGCAAACGCAATGCCATTGGTAATATATGCCCCTCGCACATACGACTGCACTTCTTCTCGTCCGGCTACATAATAGAAATACAGCAGCGTAAAGAAAAGCAAACCACCTTGCAAAATAAAGGTAAGGTTAAACCCCGCGATCCGGTCTTTGCTCAGCAAGAGACGGGCATTCACTGCCACCAACGAATTGAGCGTTCCCAGCAGATAAACATCTACGCCATACCCCGCCGGCAACAAACCGGTCAGATACATGCCGGCCGTAGCCACAGCGGAACCGGCGAAAGCCCAGCCGTACGCCGGCAGAACGATAGCCGCCATCGGATAGCGATTCATAAAATAAACGATGGTATTTCCGCAGAGAATGCTGCTGAATATAACGGCAATATTAACGGATGCCACAATCAATCCCACCAATCCCACTCCTGCCGCGCCCAGTGCCTTGGCATTGATAAAAATCAAGGCCAGGTTTAACAAAGCAACCAGGTAACGGGTGCAGATCGTACCGAGAATTTTTTTCAGCATGGCTCAGGGGGTGATTCGTTTGGACGGCATCGGATATTTATTTTCATAAAGATAAGCCGTCGAGCAAGCGGATATAGGTATCGATAGCCTCCCGTATCTCCATCAGGCAGATATATTCGTCGGCTGCATGCGAGCGCGAAGATTGTCCGGGCCCCATTTTGACGGAAGGAAAAGGCATCAGAGCCTGGTCGCTGAGCGTAGGCGAGCCGAAAGGTTCTTTTCCCATCAGGAGCGCGCGCGCCACAAAGGGATGACTCAGATCGGTACGGGTGGAATTCAACCGGAAACTCCGGGCTTTGATTTCGCAATGTACCCGGCTTCCGATCAATTCGAAAAGTTTTTCGTTGGAATAAAACTCGTTGGTACGTATATCGACGGTAAAGCCACAGCGGTCGGGCACTACGTTATGTTGGGTGCCGGCCTGAATCAGGGTGACGGTCATCTTCACAGGACCCAGAAAATCGCTCTTTTCGGGAAATTGATAGGTATGAAACCATTCGATGTCGCGCATGGCCAGGCTGATGGCGTTGATGCCTTCGTTTCGCGCGGCATGGCCGGCTTTCCCGTAACTGACGCAATCGAGCACCATCAATCCTTTTTCGGCCACAGCCGGTTGCATGCCGGTAGGTTCGCCCACGACGGCAAAGGCCACCGGCGGCAATTCGGCAAGCACGCTTTCCAACCCTCCTTTTCCGGATACTTCTTCCTCGGCCGAAGCCAGAAACAATAAATTATAAGGTTGGGACTTCCGGATGAGCCGGGAAAAAGCGGCATACAGGGAGACGACGCTGGCGCCGGCATCGTTGCTGCCCAAGCCGAAGAGTTTGCCTTCGTCGGTTTCTTCCGGCAGGAAAGGATCTTTTGTCCAGCCGGCTGCCGGTTTTACGGTATCGATATGGGAATTTAACAGCAGGGTAGGCTTGGCCGGATCGAAATCCGGGGCGGTCATCCATACATTATTTCCTTTCCGGCAAACGAGATGCCCGGCAGCTTGCCAGGTCGCTTGCAGATAGTCGGCTACGGCTTGTTCGTCGCGGCTGAAAGAGGGCCGGCGTATCATCTCTTTCAAGAGATCGACGGCTTCATAGTAGTGTTCCACGTCGTTATGGTGTTATGCTTTTATTCGTATTTTCAATCCCGTTTTCACGCTCTTCCTCGCCTGCGCGGGCATGCAAGAAGGCGTTTTGCCTATCGGCAACCTTTATCCGGCGCTTTCCGGCCTTTCCCGGCTTTCTTCTCACCTTTTCTTCCGTCTTTTCTCCTGCCGGCCCCGGCCCGATCTGCTCCAGCCTCATCGGCAAGCGTCCGCTTCTTCATCCAGCAGAAGATTTACCCGGTCGCGGTCGCAGGCGAGTTGGGCGCGAAGGGCTTCGAGCGATTCGAAGCGGCAATCTCCCCTCACATACCGGATAAAAGAAACCGTCACTTCTTCTTCGTAAATATCGCCGGAAAAATCCAGTATATTGACTTCCAGGCTGACATGATCGCCATTCTGCAACGTAGGCCGGTTGCCGATATACAACATGCCTTTATATCGCTTGCCGCGCAGATCGACCCAGACGGCATACACCCCTATGCCGGGAACCACCTTAAAAGGTTCGTCTACCCGGATATTGGCCGTGGGGAAACCTAAGGTACGCCCTACCTTATAGCCGCTGACGATATGCCCTTTCAACTGATAAGGGTAAGTAAGCGCGCAGGCGGCCTCTTCTACCCTGCCCCCGGCCAGGTATTTGCGGATTTCGGAAGAACTGACCGCCACCTGCCCCGTGGTGTAGGGCGCAGCCTGCACAACCTCCATGCCCGAAGCAGCTCCGTAGGCTACGTATTGTTCGAAGCCGTCGGCCCGGTCGCGGCCGAAACGATGGTCGTAACCGATCAGCAAGGTACGTACATGCAACTGCCGGTATAACACAGAGGTAATGAACTCGGAAGCCGTAAGCCCGGCCAGGCGGGGAGTAAAATCCAGCACAATGCAATAATCCACGCCGGTTTCGGCCAGGTGCCGTATTTTTTCCTCGAAGGAATTTAAAAGTTTAGGCTGATAATCGGATTGCAACACGACCCGGGGATGTCGGGCAAAGGTGATAACGGCTGAAGGAAGATGTTGCCGGCGCGCGACCGCTTTCAACTGGTCGATAAGGAAACGGTGTCCCCGGTGTACCCCGTCGAAAAAGCCGATCGTGGCGACCAATCCTTCCGCCGGCAACAGGGCGGTATCTCTGATTACAATCATCCGTAAACTTGGTTTCTGTTTCAATTATTATGACTTAGGACAACGCATCTCCATACGGAAGCAAACGGTTTGCCTCTGCCAATGCGCAGCCTATCTTCGTTTCATTCTTTGAATCGAAGAAAGTGCAAGCCGGGCGCATAAACAAAGTGTGCTTTGGTTATGCCCAGGTGCCCCCCATCTTCGTTTCATTCTTTAAAACAAAGATAATATAAACCGAGCGCATAGGCAAACTTGTTCGTGTATGCCAAGGAGAGCCCTATCTTTGCTTCAAAGAATTGAAACAAAGATACTGAATATTACGAAATAATCCCTTACATTTGGCCGTCGAACGCTAAGTCTTATCCTTATGAATACACACAAAACCCTTTTTTTGAGCCTTTTATTCTCCTTAATCGCCTTAGTTGCCCGGGCGGAAAAAGGAACCAAAACGAAAATCGCCTCCCTGCCCGGCGAAAAATGGTGGGGCGGTATGGTAGCTCTCGGCTCACAAATGCCTTTTGCGGAAAATCTTCGCCTATACGATCTGGGCCGCGAGAATCTGAACAACCAAAACGTGCCCTTCCTGCTCTCTTCGGAAGGCCGCTATATCTGGGCGGAAAAACCTTTTGCCTTCCGGTTGGAAAAGGGCGATCTCTACCTCTCGGCCACATCGGAAACCGACAAGCTACAGCCTGTGCAAGCGGGAAAAACATTGAAAGATGCCTACCTGGCAGCTTCGGCCCGGCATTTTCCGCCTTCGGGGGAATTGCCCGACTCTTTGTTTTTCTCCATGCCTCAATACAATACCTGGATCGAACTGATGTACGACCAGAACCAGGCAGACATATTGGCTTACGCCCGGCAAGTAATGGCCAACGACTTCCCCGCCGGCGTCTTTATGGTAGACGATAACTGGCAAAAATATTACGGAAACTTTGAATTTAAGCCCGAACGCTTTCCCGACCCCAAAGCAATGGCCGACGGATTACACCGGATGGGGTTCCGCCTGATGCTCTGGATTTGCCCGTTCGTCAGCCCCGACAGCCCGGAGTTCCGGGAATTGCAGGCCAAAGGTTTTCTGATCAAGAAAAAAGGAACCGGCCAAGCCGCTATCATTCCCTGGTGGAACGGCTATAGCGCTTGCTACGATATGAGTAATCCCCAGGCCGCGGCTCACTTCAAAGCCCAGCTTCGCCACATGCAGCAGACCTACGGAATCGACGGCTTCAAATTCGACGCTGGAGATATTTCGCATTATACCGATTCCGGGCTTTCCTTTTACGATCCGAAAGCGACGGCGGCGGATATGTGCCGGTACTGGGCGGAAATCGGTTTGGATTTTCCCTTCAACGAATATCGCGCCGGCTGGGAAATGGGCGGCCAGGCGTTGGTGCAGCGGTTGGGCGATAAAGATTATTCCTGGAATGCCGTCCGCCTGCTGATACCCGATATGCTTTCGGCAGGCTTGCTGGGATATGCCTATACCTGTCCCGATATGATCGGGGGAGGCCAATTCGGCTCCTTCCTGGGTGTCGACCAGACAAAGCTCGATCAGGAGTTGATCGTACGTTCCTGCCAGGTACATGCGTTGATGCCGATGATGCAATTTTCGGTGGCTCCCTGGCGTATCCTGGATGCAGAGCATTTGGCCATCTGCCGGAAATTCGCACGTTTACACGAAGCAATGGGCCCCTATATCCTGCAACTGGCCCGTGAGTCGGCCCGGACAGGCGAACCGATCGTGCGCTCGATGGAATATATGTTTCCGCACCAGGGTTTTATCGAGTGCAAAGACCAATTTATGCTGGGCGAAAAGTACCTAGTCGCCCCCATCGTCGCCCCCGGACATACCCGTACCGTACAGCTTCCGAAAGGACGTTGGAAAGACGACGCCGGCCGCAAATTCTCCGGCCCGCGCACGATCGAAATCGATGTTCCGCTGGATAGGTTGCCTTATTTCGAGCGGCTATAGTTCGGTAAGGAGAGACTGATTATCTGCCGGGGCCTTACCCGGCAGGACGCGGGGATAAGCCGGCCGGCCTATCCCGGACAGGTTTTTGCGGCTTACATCCGCCCCCGCTTCCTTTTCAGCAAGGAAGGAAAACTTCCCCGGGTTCACCCTTAAAAGCCGCGCTTATTTACCGGAGCATTTTAACCGGCTTTACCGGAAGAAAAAGCCTCTACTTAGTGTATATTTTTACTTGCTTCAAAAAACGGATGCCGATGAAATGAAAAACGGATGCCAGTGTAATCGGAATTTTATGCCGATGGATTTTTCATTTCACCGGCATGTATTTTCAAGCCGATGCAAACGCTTTTACAACACTTTAATTATCAATACATTAACAAAATAGATCCAACAGGGCGCCTTAACGGGGGCTTATTGTCATTTTTTTATTTTTTCACAACTTGCCTGAACTCACCTTTTCCCTGAAAGAAAATTGCCTGATTTTCCGTGTCTCTGCGTAAAGCCGCAGGAAATCAGGGCCATAAAAAAAGCCGCCGGCGCCTGAGCGCCAAACGGCTTCATTTGGAAGAGGTGGTCCCACTTGGGCTTGAACCAAGGACTCCCTGATTATGAGTCAGGTGCTCTAACCAACTGAGCTATAGGACCGGTCCGGAGAGAGGCTCCGAAATCGGGTGCAATATTACGGTTTATTCCCGAGATATGCAAGGATTGAAAGGGAAAACTTGAAAATAGAAGTCTTTCCGTCGGCCGGGAAGGACAGGAAAAAGCGGGGAACAGCTTAAAGGAAGAAAAAAACAGGAGGGATAAAAAAACTCCTGCCTGCTTTTCGGTTAAGGAAACGAATCCTTTTGTCGAAAAAGCAGGCAGGAACTAAAAGAGAGAAAAATGTTTTTATTTTTCCGCGCTTTCCGTCCCGGCAAACTCCATCAGGTAAGCTTTGATAAAGCCGTCTATCTTGCCGTCCATCACTCCGTTCACATCCGAAGTCTGGTAATTGGTGCGATGGTCTTTTACCCGGCGGTCGTCGAAAACGTAGCTGCGGATCTGCGATCCCCATTCGATTTTCTTTTTTCCGGCTTCCACCTTTTGCTGTTCGGCCATCCGGCGTTTCATCTCGAAATCGTACAGCATCGAACGGAGCAAACGCATGGCGTTCTCGCGGTTGTCGAGCTGCGAGCGGCTTTCGGTGTTCTCGATCAGGATTTCCCGGGTTTCGCCCGTATCCGGATCTTTGTAATTATAACGCAGGCGCACGCCGGTTTCCACCTTGTTCACATTCTGGCCGCCGGCTCCCCCCGAGCGGAAGGTATCCCAGGTATAATCGGCCGGGTTGATTTCGATTTCGATCGTATCGTCTACCAGCGGCGTCACGAATACGGAAGCAAACGAAGTCATTCGCTTTCCCTGGGCGTTGTAGGGTGAGACCCTCACCAGGCGATGCACGCCGTTTTCGCCTTTCAGGTAGCCGTAGGCGTAATCGCCTTCCACCTGCATCGTCACGCTCTTGATGCCGGCTTCGTCGCCTTCCTGCAAGTTGTTGATGGTAAGCTTATAACCGTTGGCTTCCGCCCAGCGGGTGTACATGCGCATCAACATCGAAGCCCAGTCCTGGCTTTCGGTACCCCCGGCGCCGGAGTTGATTTTCAACACGCAACTCATCTGGTCGGCTTCCTCGCGAAGCATATTCCGGAATTCCAGGTTTTCAAGCAGTTCGGCGGCTTTCCGGTAAGCTTCATCCACTTCTTCTTCGGTGATGATTTCCTCCTTTACGTATTCGTAAGCCAGTTGCAGTTCTTCGGCCGCTCCCTGTACCTCGTTATACAACTCGATCCACTTTTTCAGTTCCTTCACTTTCTTCATCTGGGTTTCAGCCCGTTTGGCATCTTCCCAGAAACCGGGGTCTTGCGTACGCAGTTCTTCTTCTTCTAACTGGATGGTCTTCCCATCGATGTCAAAGATACCCCCTCAGCGCGTTCACGCGCTCCAACACGGTATGTAGTTGGTCTGATGTAATCATAATTCGAATGTTTTTATTGTTTTAACTTTCCGGAAAAAATGCAGAACGAAATCCACGTATAGGCTTATTGCTCTTAGGCCTTCAAAAGGTTTATTTCGGGTTTGCATTATCTTCGTTTCAATTCTTTGAAACAAAGATAGTGCAAACCAACTTCCCCGGCAAATATGTTTTCGGATGCTAACCGGCACCGGCCTCCCTTTCCTTCCCTCAAAAGAGCAAAGCGAGCCCGAACCGAGCCTACAAAGGCCCCTGCATGCCCACGCATTCCATCTCGTCTCCGGCAAACAACCGGTTCTCACCGTTCGCTTCCGGCAGACGCTTCCTCGTACATAGCCTCGATCACCTCCGCATACTTCTGCGCCACGACGGGACGACGCAATTTCAACGTATCCGTCAGTTCGCGCCCTTCCATAGTAAAAGGCTCGGGCAGCAAAGTGAAACGCTTGATTTTCTCGTACGAAGCCAACGATTTCTGATGCTCCTCTATGCGCGAGCCGATCATGCGGACAATATCATTATGGCCCATCAACTCCTCCCGCGTAGTATAGGAAATGCCCTTTTGGGCCGCATATTTTTCCAGCAACGCATACGCCGGCACAATCAGTGCACTGACAAATTTACGCTGGTCGCCGATCACCGCAATCTGCTCGATGTATTTATCGCTGCTCATCAACCCCTCGATAGCCTGGGGAGCAATATATTTGCCGTTCGACGTTTTATACAAATCCTTGATCCGCTCGGTAAAGAAAAGCACATCTCCCTCCTTGCGGCCCGCGTCGCCCGTACGGAAAAAGCCGTCTTCGGTAAACGATTTGGCATTCTCCGCCGGCTTTCTATAATAACCCGCCGTTACCGTCTTCCCCTTTACCAGGATTTCGCTGTTGCTTTCGTCGATCTTTACTTCCAGATGCGGCATAATCGTGCCGATCGAACCGAACACGAATCCCGTTTCAGGATAAAAACAAACCGTAGCCGTCGTCTCGCTCAGCCCATAACCGTAGCGGATGGGAATATTCACCGACTGCAAAAACTCGTTCACCTGGTCGGAAAGCGGAGCGCCGGCCACGGGGAAAAAGCGTCCGCGCTCGATACCCAGTTTCTTTTTCAGCAACATAAATACCGTCCGGTCGTACAACTCGAATTTCAGCCGCAATCCCAGCGGCGCTTTCAACCCCTTATTCTTATACTCCAGATTGTAAGCCCGGCCGGTTTTGATGGCATCCAAAAATATCTTTCTCATAAAAGGCGCCGACGAATTGATCTTCTCGTGCACCCCCACATATACCTTTTCCCAGAACCGGGGCACATTGCACATCAGCGTCGGTTTCACTTCCGGCAACGTCTGCTGAATCTGCTTAGGGTCGTGGTTAACCGCCACTTTCACCCCTTTGTGAAGGCAATAATACGTCCACGCTTTTTCAAAAATATGCGTCAGCGGCAGAAACGACATCGACAAATCCTTGTCGCTTACCATCGGCAGACGTATATCGTGTATTTTCATCGCTTCCAGATAATTCGAGTGGTGAAGCATCACCCCCTTCGATTCGCCCGTCGTACCCGAGGTATAGATAATGGTAGCCAGATCCTCCTCGCGGGCTTCGTTCATACGGATCTTTACCTGCGTTTCCGCTTCCGCGTTGTCGCCCAGGCGAAGAAAATCGTCGAAGTAAACCGACGTCTTGTCTTCGGGATTCAGCTTCACCGCCGGATCGAAAATAACCAGCCGGCGCAGTACATCCGACTCCTTCTGCACCTTGAAAGCATTATTATATTGTAATTGTTCGCCCACAAAAAGCGTATGGATTCCCGCATCGTTGATGATGTACTCGATCTGGGCAGGCGAATTGGTAGCATACATCGGCACCGAAACCACCCGGTTGGCATAAGCGCCGAAATCGGTAAACAAACACTGCGGCATATTCTGCGAATAAACACCTATATTTTCCTGTACGCCGATGCCGAATTCGGCCATCGCCTTGGCTGTAAGCATCACCTTGTCGGAAAAATCGCGCCAGGAAATTTTCATCCATTTCCCGCTCGCCGCGTCGCGGTATTTCAAGGCGGTACGCGTGCCATACTTCTCTGCCTGCCGGTGAATCAACTCGGCATAGTGGTAATAAACCATACTTTTTCGTTTTGAATTGATGCTGCAAAAGTACGGTATTCCGGCCGAATAGCCAGAGTTATCCCTTACTTTTTACACAGTTCGCCGGTTTTTGTGCAATCGCATGAACAAAAAGAGGGGGCAAGTTGTTAAAGTAGCATAAACCATAGTAGTATGTATTGCATAGTACATAGGCATTGCATATATTTGTAGCATAAACTGAAAACAGCATGAATGCAGAGAATGTAAAATCGCAAATGAGAAAAGGTACGCTCGAGTATTGTATCCTTTTGCTTCTCAAAAAAGAGCCTGCCTATACTTCGGATATTATCCAGAAATTGCAGGAAGCGAAACTGATTGTTGTGGAAGGCACCCTATACCCTCTTCTTACTCGTTTGAAAAACAGTGAACTATTAAGTTATCAGTGGATCGAATCTACCCAAGGGCCTCCCCGGAAATACTATAAGCTTACCGAAAAGGGCGAAAGCTTTCTGGGCGAACTGGAAACTTCCTGGCGCGAGCTGAACGAGACGATCAACCACATCAGAAATAATTAAAACGCATAAAGATGAAAAAGACATTGACTGTAAACCTGGGCGGAACCGTTTTCCACATCGACGAAGATGCTTACCAGCTACTCGATAAATATTTGTCGAACCTCCGCATCCACTTTCGCAAGGAAGAAGGGGCCGAGGAAATTATGTCCGACTTCGAAATGCGGATTTCCGAATTGCTCAACGAGCGGATAAGACTCGGATACGAGGTGATTACGATCGAGCAGGTGGAGCAGGTCATCAAACGGATGGGCAAGCCGGAAGAAATTTTCGAAGAAGAGGAAAAGCAGGCGGCCGGCGGCGAAACCGAAAGCAAAACGACTTTGGAGATCAAAGAGCAACCGGTAAAAAAACGGTTGATGCGCGATCCCGACAACCGGATTCTGGGGGGCGTGGCAGGGGGCTTTGCAGCCTATATGGACTGGGATCCTACGGCGGTAAGAATCGGATTGTTTGCCTTGGCTTTCTTCTACGGCATAACGATTCCGATTTACCTGATCCTATGGTTGGTTATCCCGATGGCGAAGACAGCTACCGAAAAATTGCAGATGCGGGGAGAAAGCATTACGATTGAAAACATCGGCAAAACGGTGACTGACGGATTCGAAAAAGTATCCAGCCACGTGAACGATTATATCAGCCAGGGCAAACCCCGGACGGCTTTCCAGAAATTTGCCGACGCATTTGTGGAAATTTTAGGAGTGATCCTCAAAGTATGTCTGGTCATTCTGGGTATTATCGTTATTCCGCCTTTGTTGCTGGCTCTCTTTATCATGTTTATCGTGGTGGTAGCCGTTATTTTCGGCGGTGGGTTGGGGATACTTCATCATTTTATTCCCTATACTTGGGAAACCCCGCTTTGGGCTCAATGGCCGGATACGGCTTTGATTTTAACTGCTTTGAGCGGAATCCTGATCATAGGCATTCCCATTATCCTGATTATTTCCGCCTTGGGCAGCTCGCTTTTCAAATTCCGGCCGCTTACTTCGCATACCAAATGGATACTCGGCTCGATTTTCCTGGTCGCGCTTATTGTGAATATTTATTATACCACGAAATACGGGTTATCGTTCTGGCAAGGTGCTCCCTGGCCTTGGGGATCGTGGCATTACGGAAGTTTGCATCCCGCGCATTTCTTGCAATCCATCGGAGCATATTTCCTCTAGCAGAGGTAGAGATAAAAATGACAGAGGCGGAGAAAAGGCTATTCTTCGCCTCTTTTTTCTTTCAAGTTTCTCCGCTTTTTATCGGCATCGAAGAATAGAGGGAGAGCGGTGCCGGAAGGCAAAAAAAGAAGGCCGCTCTGTCTCAGGGGGGCCTTTCTTCTAAGGTTAACAAATTTATGAGTAAAAACCACTAATGAATCCATAAGAATAAGTTATTCAGGAGCCGGAATATGAAAAAATATCCACCCTCCGGAATAACGGGCGCAAATATAAAGAATGTTTTTTAAACTAAAAAATTATTCTTTCTTATTTAAATTCTTTGCGGATACGTCCGGCTATTTCCGCCAGTTCGTCGGGAGAAAGCGAGAGCTTGGGCCCTCCGAAATACATATCCGATTCTTTGGTAATCGGAATAAGATGGATATGGGCATGAGGCACTTCCAGCCCTATCACAGCCATACCTACCCGCCGGCAGGCAATAGCGGCTTCCTGGGCGCGGGCTACGCGCTTGGCAAAAGCCATCATCCGGCCCAGCAGAGCGTCGTCAATATCGAATAGATAATCTACTTCTTTTTTCGGGATCACCAACGTATGGCCGGCGGCCACCGGATTAATGTCGAGAAAGGCGAAAAACTCTTCGTCTTCCGCTACCTTGTGGCTGGGGATTTCCCCGGCCACGATTTTACTGAATAAGGTTGCCATATAGATAAGGGTTTAACGGGTGGACAGGCTGTTTTTAAAGTGAAATTTCCAGAATTTCGAAGCTCATCAAGCCGGAAGGGACGCGGATTTCCACCTTGTCGCCTACTTTTTTGCCCATTAAACCCTGGGCGATGGGGGTGCTGACGGCAATTTTTCCTTCTTTCAGGTTGGCTTCCGAATCGGATACCAGCGTATAGGTCATTACCGCGTTATTTTTCATATTTTTGATTTTCACCTTGTTCAGTATCTGTACGGAATCGGTTTTCACCCGCGATTCGTCGATCAGGCGGGCATTGGCGATCAGCCCTTTTAATTGAGCAAGCTTGGCTTCCATGATGCCTTGAGCTTCTTTGGCCGCATCGTATTCGGCATTTTCCGACAAATCGCCCTTGTCGCGCGCTTCGGCAATCTGAGCAGAGATTTCCGGACGTTTTACCGTTTCCAGATAGTTGATTTCAGCTAAAATTTTATCGTAGCCGTCTTTTGTCATATAACTAACAGCCATACTTCAATCCTCCTTTATATTTAATAATTACTTAATTGATTTTTATGCAATAAAAAAAGAATCCCGACCAAGTACCTGGCCGGAACTCCTCCTTATCCTTTTTAAGACGAAGCAAAGTTACGCCTTCTTTTTCAGATGCGCAAATTCGCCTGTTGTGCTTTACAACATATAAATGTGCAGGTTATCTTTTTCTTTTTTCAGCGTGCCGGTTTTTCAGAGCACCGCCTTAATGTCCGCTTCCAGACTGCCCGCGTCGTCGACGCGTTTCACCAGCGTGCCTTTGCGGTCGAGAATAAACAGGGTGGGCAATTGTTTTACATTATACAGCCCGGCCACTTCGGAATAAACCGACTGCGGGTCGCGCACGCAAATCCAGGGCAGATTCGAGGCCGCGTTGCGCCACATATGGTAATCGGCGTCGAGGGAAATTTGATAAACTACAAGCCCTTTGTCGTGGTATTTGGTGTAGAGTTCGCCCAAGGCCATATTCAGCGCCGGCGACCATTCGGTTTGATAGGCGGTAAAATTGACCAGCGTAACCTTGCCGGGGGAAACTTCGGAAAGTTTGACCGGATTGCCTCCCACGTCGGGCAACTCGATATCGACATAATTGATTTCTTTTGTCTGCACGCTGTCTAATACGACCGGCCGTTGAGCGCGGATTACTTTTATCGATTGAAGCGCCAGGTTGTAGAGATGTTTGGAGCGGGGGCTTTCCGGATAAAAGTGGTCGAAGCTGGTAGCTACGGCTCCGTATGCCTTGGAGTCGTCGCGATCGTAGAGGTCGAAGAAAAGCAGGCCGTCGATCTGTTGGAACAGGGCGAAATAGGCCGCCGCCGACATGGGCGCGGTAAAGATATATTGACGGGCCACGTCTTTATAAGCATCGGCTATCTCCAGTACCCGGCGGGCATAGGCGGTGTCGGTCAGTTGCTTGCTTTCGTATTCCTTGCGCAGCTTGTTGATGGCCTGATTGGCATCCAGTTGGGCCAGGGTGATATTTTTGATTGCTTTGCTGTTTTCCGATCCTTCCACCGTATAGGAGGTGGCGAAGGTGCCGGCATCGGCCACGAACGAAACAGTCTCGGTGGAATCGATGGAGAAATTGATTAACTGATTGTTCAGCCTGAGCCGGTAGAAATCGGGAAAAGCCGGGCGGGCCCGGTTGAATTTGAATTTCCCCGCAGCCGTCAGACATACGGAGTCGAGCAACTCGACTGTGGAAACGCCTACGTTTTCGAGATACATTACCTGGCCGTCGGCGCCCGATACTACGCCTTTTACGGTGAAATGGGAAGCATCGCGGCAACCGGTAAAGAGGATAAGCATCAGGGTAGCCGCAAGCTGTATGTTAAGAGCTATTTTTTTCATATATGCGATTCGTCCGTTTAAATTCCGATGCAAATATACATTATTTTACAGTTGTGACACTATGATCGGGCATTTCTTGTCGGGTTTTTCGAAAAAAAGTGGTTGCCGGAAGTTTTTTATTTTCATTTTCATGCTATTAGAGTTAAACTTTCACTACATTTGCACCAATTTTTACAGATTGAAAAATAAGAAAAAGATTATGCTTAATCCAATTAACAAGACGATCGAGTTGGGTGATGGAAGAACCATTACCATCGAGACCGGGAAATTGGCCAAACAAGCGGACGGTTCGGTTACCGTCCGTATGAATAATACGGTGCTGTTGGCTACCGTTTGTGCGGCAAAAGATGCAAATCCCGGGGTTGATTTTATGCCTCTGCAAGTAGAATACAAGGAAAAATTTTCCGCATTCGGCCGCTTCCCCGGAGGTTTCACGAAAAGAGAAGGGAAGGCATCCGACTATGAAATCCTTACCTCGCGCCTGGTAGACCGCGCCCTCCGTCCGCTTTTCCCCGACAATTACCACGCTGAAGTATACGTTAACATCATATTATTCTCGGCCGACGGCGAAGATATGCCCGATGCCCTGGCCGGTCTGGCCGCTTCGGCCGCGCTGGCGGTTTCGGATATTCCGTTCAACGGACCTATCTCGGAAGTACGCGTAGCCCGCGTCGACGGCAAATTCATCGTCAACCCGACCTTCTCGGAGTTGGAAAAAGCCGATATTGATATTATGGTAGGCGCCACGCTCGACAACATCATGATGGTGGAAGGCGAAATGAGCGAAGTACAGGAATCAGAAATGCTGGAAGCCATCAAGGTGGCCCATGAAGCCATCAAGGCACAATGCCGGGCCCAGTTGGAACTTTCCGAAGCTGTAGGCAAAACGGTAAAACGCGAATATTGCCACGAAGTAAACGACGAGGAATTGCGCAAAGACGTTCACGACAAATGTTACGACAAGGCTTACGCGGTGGCTACTTCGGGTACCGGCAAGCACGAACGCTCGGAAGCCTTCCAAAAGATCGTGGAAGAATATAAGGCCCAGTTCAGCGAAGAAGAACTGACCGATGAAAAGGCGGAAATGATCGCCCGCTACTATCACGACGTGGAAAAAGAAGCCATGCGTCGGGCCATTCTCGACGAAGGCAAACGCTTGGACGGCCGCAAGACGACGGAAATCCGTCCGATCTGGATTGAAACCGATTGCCTGCCCGGCCCGCACGGATCGGCCATCTTCACCCGCGGAGAAACGCAATCGCTCACGACCGTTACCCTCGGTACGAAAGCCGACGAGAAAATGATCGACGACGTGCTCAACCACGGCAAGGAACGTTTCCTGTTGCATTATAATTTCCCTCCTTTCTCGACCGGCGAAGCTAAAGCTACCCGTGGGGTAGGCCGTCGCGAAGTAGGCCACGGCAACCTGGCTCACCGCGCGCTTAAACGGATGATTCCGGACGAGTATCCTTACGTGATACGCGTAATTTCGGATATTCTCGAATCCAACGGTTCGTCGTCGATGGCTACGGTTTGCGCCGGTACCTTGGCGCTCCGCGATGCCGGTGTGCCGATGAAAAAGCCGGTTTCGGGTATTGCGATGGGATTGATTTCCGAAAACAAGGGAACGAATTATGCCATCCTCTCGGATATTCTGGGCGACGAAGACCACCTGGGAGATATGGACTTTAAGGTGACAGGCACGAAAGACGGCATCACGGCTACCCAGATGGACATCAAGGTAGACGGTTTGTCGTACGAAATTCTGGAAAATGCCTTGGCGCAGGCTCGCGAAGGACGTATGTATATTCTGGGCAAGATCACCGACGCGCAACCGGAGGCCCGCCCCGATCTGAAACCGCATGCACCGCGCATCGAAACGATGACGATCGGCAAGGAATTTATCGGCGCCGTAATCGGCCCGGGCGGAAAGATCATCCAGGGTATTCAGGAAAAGACAGGCGCCATCATCACGATCGAAGAAATCGACGGTGTGGGCAAAATCGAAATTTCAGGTACCAACAAAGCGACGATCGAAGGAGCCATCAAAGCCATCAAGAGCATCGTGGCCGTGCCGGAAATCGGCGAAGTATACGAAGGAAAGATTTCATCGATCATGCCGTACGGCGCCTTTGTGGAATTCATGCCGGGCAAAGACGGTTTGCTGCATATCTCCGAAATCGACTGGAAACGTCTGGAAACGGTGGAACAAGCCGGCTTGAAAGAAGGCGATACCATCAGCGTGAAGTTGGTTGACATCGACTCCAAGACGGGTAAGTTCAAATTGTCGCATCGCGTATTACTGCCTAAACCGGAAGGTTACGAAGAACGTGCGCCCCGGGGCGATAGAGGCCCGCGCGGGAACGGCGGCAACGGAAACGGCGGAGGTCGCGCACCGCGCCGGGACTAAGCAAAGCAAAATGAACCGAAAGCATGGCCTTGCTGAAAAGATATGCTTTGGGTAAATAAATAATAAGAGCATCTTTCCTACAACCGGGGAGGATGCTCTTTTTTTGCGGCAAACGTAACCGGCCGGCGAATCGAGGGGATAGCACACCAAAAATAAGATCTTCGTCTCGCATAGCGGGTTCGAGCCGTAAAATTCAGGAAATACTTCCCTGCGATAAACCCTTTGAGGAAAACCGTCAGAAAGGCGCTTTCTTTTCCACTCCTACCCTCTTCCCCGTAGCCGGATGAGTAAATTCCACGTATTCGGCATGCAGATACAGCCGGTCGGCCTTTTTTCCATACAACTCATCTCCCACAATCGGCGCATGCAGACCCGCGCTGTGAGCGGCGTGCACGCGTAGCTGGTGGGTGCGGCCCGTAATCGGAAAAAAAGCGATCCGGGTATGCTCTTCCTCCCGGCTCAGCACCCGGTAAACGGTAAGGGCGGGTTTTCCATGCGCCGGGTCGACCTGCTGACGCGGCCGATCCAGCAAATCGGGCCGGAGAGGCAAATCGATCGTCCCTTCTTCCCTGGGAATCCGGCCGTCGAGCAAGGCGATGTAACGCTTCCGGATTGTCCGGTTCTTAAACTGGGCTTGCAAATGCTGATGTGCCGCTTTCGTTTTAGCTGCCAGCAACACCCCGGAAGTAGCCATATCCAACCGATGTACCAAAAGCGGCCCAGTGGCCTCCGGATACCGCTCTTTCAACTGTTCGTAAAGCGAACCGGAAACAGCTTTGCCGGGAACCGAGGCCAAGCCGGCCGGCTTATTCACCGCCACCAGCCAGTCGTCTTCAAAAAGAACCTCGAGCGAAACTTCGGGCCGGGAAGCCTGCAAAAGCGGATTCGGTTCCACTTCCAACCCCTCCAGCATATAAGCCAGGATAGGGCCGCATTTGCCTTGGCAGGCCGGATAATAATTGCCGTGACGACGGATCTCGGTTTTCGGGGAATCGCCCCACCAAAATTCAGCCATCGCCAGCGGCTTCCATCCTTGCCGGTAAGCATAATGCAATAACTTGGGCGCCGCACATTCTCCGGCCCCGGCCGGCGGAACTTTCCGAACTGTTTGTTCGAAAATCGCACACAAATCTTTGGATTCGCCCCGGGCGTTCAAAAAAACAAACTGGCTGAAAAGCCGTTGCTGCAAAGCGGCCGAACGCTTCCTACGTTCGGTCTTCAATCCTTCTATTTCCGCCTGATACTTATCGACCTCGTCCTGTAACCTATGCAAACGCTCCTTCCACCTCCGCTCGGATCGTTTATATTCGGCCTTGAGAAATTGGCTTTCACGAATCAGCCGGGCTTCCGTCATTTCCTGCAGAGGGCCCGGACTCGAATCAGAGTTTTGGCTTCGGCGGCAAGCGTCGCGCATAGCTTTTGCTTCTTTAAGCGCCGCCTTGGCCTCTGCCAAGGCTTGCTCGGCTTCGGCGGTAGCAGCTTCGAGCGTATGCTGCAACGATAGAAAAGCCGGATCGGAAGAAAGAGCATCTATCCTAAGCGTAAGAGCCGTAATTTGTTCCTCCTCCTTTTGAAAGAACCCGTCGGGTTCCAACAAATCATATACCGGCGGCACAAAGAAAGCATGCCGGTTGCTACCGGCCAGAATACCTGAAACAGCGGCTAAATACCCAACCTCCTTCTCGCCGGTTTCCACAATCAACACGCCGAACATCTTCCCGCCCTGCAATTCCTCCTGCCAGACGGTTTGTGCCCGGATATAGGCTTGCACCTCTTGGGTAGCGGCCACGCAAAGCGGATGAGGCGTATAATGAAAAGGATAGGTAAAAGCTTCCGGGAACGGATAAACGCGGCAGGCGGCAGGCAAAAAATGCAACTTTGTTTTTTCGCGGCTTACTTCGGTTTGAAGCGCAGCCTCCGTCTTCCCTTTTTCCACCGTTTTTCCTTTCTCTTCTATTTCATACTCTCTCTTCATCTTTCCATCCATTCCTTTTTTCAACTACCCTTCCAAACGCCTCTTTCTTTCCCCGTCCGGACAAAACCGAAGAGGCTGGCCTCACATCAAGCGAAACCAACCTCTTTGCTATTTTTCACCAGACCGGGCCGCTCCCTCCCAAAAGGGCAACCCCATCCGTTTCCTTACCTCTTTACTTCTGAGATCCCAAAGCTTATTTCTGCACTCCGCAAGCTTCGCCCCGCGGTTTGATCTGCTTGAAGAAATCGTTTCCTTTATTATCTACCAGGATAAAAGCGGGGAAATCTTCCACCTCGATTTTCCAGATAGCCTCCATGCCCAGCTCAGGATATTCCACGCATTCGATGCTCTTGATATTATTCTGCGCCAAGATAGCCGCCGGGCCGCCGATCGAACCCAGATAAAAGCCGCCGTACTTCTGGCAAGCATCCGTTACCTGCTGGCTCCGGTTTCCTTTAGCCAGCATCACCATGCTGCCGCCGTGGCTCTGGAACAAATCGACATACGAGTCCATACGTCCGGCCGTAGTCGGCCCCATCGAACCGCAAGCCATACCCTCGGGCGTTTTGGCCGGGCCGGCATAATAAATCGGGTGATCCTTAATATACTGCGGCAAATCTTCTCCGCGATCCAGACGCTCCTTCAGTTTGGCATGGGCAATATCGCGGC
This sequence comes from Tannerellaceae bacterium, assembly GCA_048465615.1. Lineage (GTDB taxonomy): Bacteria > Bacteroidota > Bacteroidia > Bacteroidales > Tannerellaceae > Parabacteroides. The sequence goes on along the minus strand of DBFWLD010000004.1, from coordinate 119,847 downwards.
CCACAATAATCGTCCCGTTCAGCGACAAGCGGGTGGAAACAGGATACTTATCGAGTTGTTTCAAAATATCGGCCATCGGCTGGTTCAGATCGATCTTCACGGCATCTCCTTCGCCGGCCTGACGCAGTTCTTCCGGAATCAGTTCGCTCGGATTCGCATCCAGCTTTTCGATCCAGATACCGTCTTTATTAATCTTGCACTTCACATTCCGGTCGGCCGAACAGGAAACTCCCAACCCTACGGGACAAGAAGCCCCGTGACGGGGCAGACGGACAATGCGTATATCGTGCGCAAAATACTTCCCGCCGAACTGAGCGCCCAATCCGATGCGATGAGCTTCCTCCAGCACTTGCTTTTCCAATTCCACGTCGCGGAAAGCCCTTCCGTATTCATTGCCCGTGGTAGGCAGATTATCGTAATAATGCGTCGAAGCCAGTTTCACCGTCAACAGATTCTTCTCGGCCGACGTACCGCCGATCACAAACGCGATATGATAAGGAGGACAAGCCGCCGTACCCAACGTTTTCATCTTTTCCACCAGGAAAGGAACCAATGTACCGGGATTCAGGATAGCTTTCGTTTCCTGATACAGATAGGTTTTATTGGCCGAACCGCCCCCTTTCGTCACGCACAGGAACTTATATTCCATCCCTTCCGTAGCTTCGATATCGATCTGGGCAGGCAGATTGCATTTCGTATTGACCTCGTCATACATATTGAGAGGCGCATTCTGCGAATACCGCAGATTCTCTTCGGTATAGGTTTTGTATACCCCCTCCGAAAGAGCTTCCTCGTCGCAGTAGCCGGTCCATACCTGCTGGCCCTTTTCACCGTGGATAATAGCCGTGCCCGTATCCTGGCAGAAAGGCAATTTGCCTTTGCTGGCCACGTCGGCATTGCGAAGGAAAGTAAGGGCCACATACTTATCGTTATCGCTGGCTTCGGGATCGCTCAGCACCTTGGCTACCTGCTCGTTGTGCGAGCGGCGGAGCATAAACGACACATCGCGGAAAGCCGCGTTGGCCATAGCCGTAAGCCCTTCCTTGGCAATTTTCAGAATCGGCGTTCCTTCAAACTCGGAAACCGACACATAATTTTTTGTAAGCAAGTAATACTCAGTTGTATCCGGACCTAAGGGAAACGGTTCCTGATACTTGAAAGGAGGTGTTGCCATATCTTTTTCGTGTTTTATATTGGTTGTTTGTCAGATCATTCCTGTTCGGGTTCACAAACGTAAATAAAATTCCTGAGATATGAAAGGGGGGAGCCCCGGCCTTTCCCCGGAGCCGCTAACATTTATTAGCGCACGGGGAAAAATTTTTAATCAAAAATATACAATAAGCCCCCCTTCCCAAGCCTGCCGCCAAGCCTTTCCGGGCCCCGGAATACTGAAATTTTTACTTAACGGCCGCCCCGTTTGTACGGAAAAAACATCCATTTAGTCGACTTTTCCACCGGTTAGAATATAAAACTCTGCGCACATTCATTAATAAGTATTAATTAGAAAGATTTTATCGTATCTTTGCCATTCATAACAAAAAAATGCTTTAGTTTTGCACTTTGATGGCTAAGGGATATTTGGAAGTGAATATATAAACATAGTAACATTTTAAACTTACATCAAATTATGAACAAAAAGTTTTTATTGCCTTTCTTTGTATTGGCAGCTATTTTAACCTTTTCTTCTTGTTCAAACAAGTTGAAACCGTTAGCAGAACAGTACATCAAAGCTGAGCCGCAGCCGCTTGAGGCCATCGGAGGCAAAGTGCCTGTCACCATCAATGCCACTTTCCCTGCCAAATGGTTTAACAAGAAAGCTGTTGTTACCGTAACTCCGGTGCTCCGTTACGAAGGAGGAGAAGCCTGGGGTACTTCTTACACCTATCAGGGCGAAAAAGTAAAAGGCAACAACCAGGTAATCCCGCAGAAAGAAGGCGCCAACGTAACGATGAAGTCTTCCTTCACCTACAAACCGGCCATGAAAAAGTCGGAACTCTACCTGACGTTCGATGCCAAGATCAAAAACAAGACGGTGAAACTGCCCGACGTAAAAATCGGTGAAGGCGTCATCGCCACTTCCGAACTGGCCGACGCCGCTACGGCTAACGCCGCCATCGCAGCCGACAAGTTCCAACGCATCATCAAAGAAGCCCACGACGCCAACATCATGTTCCTTATCCAGCAGGCCGAACTGCGCACGAAAGAACTGAAAAAAGAAGAACTGGCCGACTGGAAAGACCTGGTTAAGAACGCCGACGAAGCTCCCAACCAGAACGTAGCCATCGAAATCTCCGCTTACGCTTCTCCCGACGGCGGTGTGAAACTGAACACCGGCCTGGCTGAAAGACGCGAAGGCAACACCAACAAATACCTGGCCAAAGAACTGAAAAAAATGCAGGTAGACGCTCCGGTAGACGCTCGTTACACGGCTCAGGACTGGGAAGGCTTCCAGGAACTGGTATCCAAATCCAACATCCAGGACAAAGAACTCGTACTTCGCGTACTTTCCATGTATAAAGATCCCGAACAACGCGAACAGGAAATCAAGAACATTTCTTCCGTATTCAGCACGCTGGCCGAAGAAATCCTGCCGCAACTGCGTCGTTCGCGCCTGACAGCCAACATCGAAATCATCGGCAAATCCGACGACGAAATCAGCGCCCTGGCCAAGAGCAATCCGAGCGAACTGAATGTAGAAGAAATCCTGTATGCCGCTACGCTGACAAACAACGCAGCTGAAAAAACAGCTATCTACAACAAAGCTTCCCAGTTGTATCCGAACGACTATCGTACGTGGAACAACGTAGGTATGATGGCTTTCCGCGCCGGCGATTTGAACAAAGCAGAACAAATGTTCAACAAAGCCAACTCGGTAAAAGCTAACAACGAATCCAACATGAACCTGGGTCTGATCGCCCTCACGAAAGGCGACCAAGCTAAAGCACAGCAATTGTTCGGCAACGCTGCCGGCGTAGCCGAATTGAGCGAAGCCCTGGGCGTTCTTTATCTGGAACAAGGCGAATATGCCAAAGCCGTGAACTCTTTCGGCGCTGTTAAATCCAACAACGCTGCCCTGGCTCAGATCCTGGTGAAGGACTACAGCAAAGCTTCTCAGACGCTGAATGCCGTTCCCAACGCAGACGCTACTACTTCCTATCTGAAAGCTATCGTAGCTGCCCGCACGAACGATTCCAACGGTGTTATCAACAACCTGAAAGCCGCTATCGCAGCCGACAAGGCTCTGGCCAAAGAAGCTGCCCTCGACCTGGAATTTGCCAAATATGCTATAAACAGCGATTTCGCTGCACTGGTAAAATAAGCAGTTAATCCGCTATATGAAAAAGGGGCGTTCTTTACAAGGAACGCCCTTTTTTTTGGCAGCCGCTTACCGCCCTCACTCATCTTATTCTCTTTACTCCTTCCTCCCAACCAAGCCGGTAAAAGCGGAAAAAGAACAAAACCAGAGATAAGGAAATTCCTACCATAAAAGCTATAGCCTCGGGCTTTGCGGAGGGGGAACCTACGAAGCCCGAGGCTAACTATATAAGATGGAAATACCTGCGGCATATCATTCCCGCCACGCCCAGCTCTATTTTGCAGAAAAACCAAAAACACACCAAGGACGAAAAGGCCGCCAAACAAAAGACGCACCGAACCCTCACCCTGGTTATACCAACTTCTCCAATCTGGCCACCCGGTTAGGAAGAGCCGGATGCGTACTCATCATATATTCGGTAAACGAAAGCCTATCCCGGTGATACTCCTTCTCGGTCTGTTTCCTCAAAAACGCAAGCAATCCCCGCCCGCATTTATATCTTAGCGCATACGTATCGCACCGATACTCTCCATACTTATTGATATTCACCGTAGCCAACCGGCTCAAGCCATAAATAAGCCGATATAACAACCGGTAAATAAGCCACCAAAGCGAACGCACCAACCCCATCAAACCCGGAAGCACCGCCCCAATGACGGAAAAGACAAAATCCGGAATCCAAAACAAACCGTAGAGCGCGCGGCAACCGAACACCTCCAGCGAATAAAGCAAAGTGGAATACACAAAATCGTAATGCGAAATATGGCCGATTTCATGGCTGATCACCCCTTTCAATTCCTCGTCGGAAGCCGACCGCCAAAGCCCTCCGTTGATTCCGATGGTATGAAAACCGAACGTGACGGCATTTTCCTCGGGGTTGTTATTGACATATATCTTCAACTTTTTATCGACGCCCATCTCCGAAAGCAACCTCTCCACCCTTCTTTTCTCCTCTTCATACAAAGGTCTGAAACCCTCTTTGATACGCAAATACCACACATACAAAGGAGACAAAGAAAAAAACGCATAAAAACTCACCAGATAAAAAGGGAGATAATCTGTCGCATGTTTGGCAAAAGGATAACGAGCAAACAAGTCCGGCAAAAACGAAGGGAAAAAAGTTTCACCAAGGCAAGCAGGAAGAGATAGAAAAAAGCAAGCAGAAAAATATTGACCGCGAACACATAGCCGAGCAATACCAACTTGATCGACACCCGCATTATTTTCAGGAAGATTTTCATAACAAATAAGCTTTAAAGAGAGAAAAAAAGCCATCTCCGCAACTCAATGTGGAAATGGCTTATCGATCACTATCTTAAAAACAGGCACTGCGGCAAGCTTGGCTTACCGTCCCTGCCGTTTGCGTTCTATTTCATCCAGGATAATCTTACGCATACGCATGCAGCTCGGCGTAATTTCCACATATTCGTCTGCCTTGATATACTCCAGCGCATCTTCCAGGCTGAAAACGGTAGGAGGCGCCAGAGACACCTTGTCGTCGGAACCGGAAGCCCGCATATTCGTCAGCTTTTTCGATTTCGTGACGTTCACCACCAAATCGTTTTCCTTCGTATGCTCGCCCACTACCTGGCCGGCATATACTTCGTCTTGCGGAGAGATAAAGAAACGACCGCGCGATTGCAGGTTATTCAGCGCATACGCATACGCCGTACCCGTTTCCATCGCAATAATCGAACCGTTCGTACGCCGTTCGATCTCGCCCTTCCAAGGCTGGTATTCCAGAAAACGATGCGCCATGATCGCCTCGCCGGCCGAAGCCGTCAACACGGCGTTGTTCAAGCCGATAATCCCGCGCGACGGAATCGTGAATTCCAGGTGCATCCGGTCGTTTTTGCTCTCCATCATCGTCATCTCGCCCTTACGCTTGGTGACCATATCGATAATACGGCTCGCGCAATCTTCGGGCAGATTCACCGTAAGCTGCTCTACCGGCTCACATTTCACGCCGTCAACCTCCTTGATAATCACCTGCGGCTGCCCCACCTGCAATTCATACCCTTCGCGGCGCATCGTTTCGATCAGCACCGACAAATGCAGCACGCCGCGGCCGTATACCAGCCACGAGTCGGCCGAGTCGGTAGGCACTACCCGAAGCGCCAGATTTTTGTCGAGCTCCTTCTGCAAACGTTCGAAAATATGGCGGGAAGTCACAAACTTACCGTCTTTTCCGAAGAAAGGCGAGTTGTTGATCGTGAAAAGCATCGACATCGTCGGTTCGTCGATCGCAATCGTGGGAAGCGGTTCCGGCTCGGCGGCATCGGCAATCGTTTCCCCGATTTCGAAACCTTCGATACCGATCACGGCACAAATATCGCCCGATCCCACCGATTCCACCTTCGTACGGCCCAATCCTTCGAACACATCCAGCTCCTTGATACGCGACTTCACCATCGATCCGTCGCGCTTGCACAAAGTAATATCTTGTCCTTCGCGCAATTCTCCCCGATGCACGCGGCCCACGGCAATACGTCCTACATACTTCGAATAATCCAGCGAAGTAATCAACATCTGCGAAGTACCTTCCAGCACTTGAGGGCCGGGAATATATTTCACGATCGCATCCAGCAAAGCGGCAATATCCTCAGCCGGCTGTTTCCAGTCTTCCGACATCCACCCTTGCTTGGCCGAACCGTAGATAGTAGGGAAATCGAGCTGCTCTTCGGTCGCATCCAGGCTAAACATCAAGTCGAACACCATCTCCTGCACCTCCGACGGGCGGCAATTCGGTTTATCCACCTTGTTGATTACCACGATCGGTTTCAAGCCGAGCTGAATCGCTTTCTGAAGCACGAAACGCGTCTGAGGCATCGGGCCTTCGAACGCATCGACCAGCAACAAACAACCGTCGGCCATATTGAGCACACGTTCCACTTCTCCCCCGAAATCGGCGTGCCCCGGGGTGTCGATAATATTGATTTTATAATCCTTGTAGTTAATCGATACATTCTTAGCCAGGATGGTAATCCCTCGTTCCCGTTCCAGATCGTTATTATCGAGGAACTGATCCGGTTCCGCCTGTCCTTCACGGAAGAGCTTGCCGGCTAATAACATCTTATCCACGAGCGTCGTTTTGCCGTGGTCTACGTGCGCGATAATCGCGATGTTTCTGATCTTTTGCATTGAAGACTAATTTATTGGCTGCAAAATTACAATATTTTTATGACATCTGTATGACGATATACAGCCAAAATACAAAAAAGAAGAGGAAAAGCATGGCCATTCCAAAACTAATCCCTACCTTTGCATCCGCTTAGATAACATAGTATTAATTTATTAAAGTACCAAAGAATCATGTATTTGGATTCAACAAAGAAACAAGAACTTTTCGAAAAGTACGGCAAATCCGCCACCGACACGGGGTCTCCCGAAAGCCAGATCGCTCTCTTCACCTTCCGCATCGCTCACCTGACGGAGCACCTGAAGGCCAACCACAAAGACTTCAGCACAGAAAGAGCCCTGAAGATGCTGGTAGGTAAACGCCGCCGCTTATTGGATTACCTGATCAAGACCGACATCACCCGCTATCGCTCGATCATCAAAGAATTGGGTATCCGTAAATAAACGAAATTACCTTTTCCCGTCCGGGGAAACGAACTTATCAGAAACCGCTGCCGGCAAACCGGGGGCGGTTTTTTTATTCAAATAAAATTGAAACCAGAAAGATTGGACGGTTAAAAATAGATTCCTTTATTTGTGGACAAACCGAGTATAGCATATACATATGCTGTCCGGTTTGCTAACTGAAACCATTTCCGATACTCGGAGACGATACGGACATTTTTCCAAAACCCATGAACTCGGTAAAAACTGCTTGCTTTACCGTTCGGATAATTAAGTATATGAATAACTTCAACGTACAATACCATGAAAAAAAACTTTGCCACTCTAGGGTTGCTATCCCTTTCCATTTTGTTTTGCTTGCCCGGATGCGATAAAGAAGATGCTCCGGGCCCAAATTTTCAATGTGCGACCCCGGCCCCTCCCCCTCCTCTCCGGATATCCGACACTTCAGCTGTTCATACCCAAACGAATGAGGTTTATACTCTCCCTTTAGCTGTACACATCGTCCGCGATTCTTCCGGCAACGGACTAGACAACTCCATTTCAGCCTCTATTCTCAACCTATTGAACCACCGGTATAAGAACACGAGCATTCAATTCCTGCTAACCGGCTCCGATTATATAGATGATAGCTATTATTATGATAGGATGGATGAAACCAAAGCCGCTCAGCTTATGGATGAAAATATCTCTTCACACGCCCTTCACCTCTATATATTAGGAACGCATACGGATTGGTATAACGGAAAACAAAGCCAATCTCTTCCCCGCCGTGCCCTTGTTATTCACGGAAAACACACTCATACAGACATCATCCTTCAGGAAATAGGAAATTGCTTGGGCCTATATTCAACACCGGATAAAGTCATAAAAGAATCATAAACCGACAAACTAGCATATTCGACCCATCCCTCCAAGAAACCGTCTTCGCGACCTTCTTTCGGGTAGACTTGTCCTCTCATAAACGGCCTTCCCCCCAGATTCATTGCCACTTTTTGTATGAAAATAAAATATTAATGTACATTTGTACCGTTTACGAAATAATTATTTGCAAAATAACAGTTGGCAAACATATAAACAAATACTATACACATGGGAAACAACAAAATGATCGGTGCTAAAATCAAAAGCATCCGCGAGTCAAAACAGCTCACCCCCGAAGAAGTAGCCGAACGCTCCGGCCTCGGCATCGAACAAATCGAACGCATCGAAAGCGACATCGACTTTCCGTCGCTGGCCCCGCTGATTAAAATCGCCCGCGTGCTGGGCGTCCGCCTGGGCACTTTTCTCGACGACCAGTCGGAACTCGGCCCCGTGATCTGCCGCAAAAAAGACAGCAACGAGGCCAACGGCATCGGTTTTACCAACAATGCCACCCAGGGACGTAAACATATGGAATACCATTCCCTTTCGCAAGACAAGTCGGGACGGCATATGGAACCCTTCCTGATCGACATCGCACCGTCAGAAGAAGGCGTCGATTTCGTGCTCTCTACCCATGAAGGAGAGGAATTCATCTATGTGCTCGACGGCATTGTAGAGATCAACTACGGAAAAAACACCTATATCCTGGAAGAAGGCGACAGCATCTACTACGATTCCATCGTGGCGCACCACGTGCACGCCGCCGCCGAAAGCACAGCCCGGATACTGGGCGTGGTCTACACCCCCTACTAACCCCTTTTTCCGACAAACCTATGGAACTTCAAGACAAAACACTGGGCGGGTGGCTCGAACACTGGGCCGCCGCGACGCCCGACAAGGAATACCTGGTTTACTCCGACCGCGATCTGCGGTTTACCTGGAGCGAATTCAACCGTCGCGTCGACAATATGGCCAAAGGGCTGCTTTCGATCGGCGTAAAACACGGCACGCACGTAGGCATCTGGGCCACCAACGTCCCCGATTGGCTCACCTTCCTCTATGCGGGGGCCAAAATCGGCGCGGTACTGGTGACGGTAAACACCAACTATAAGCAAAACGAGCTGGAATTTCTGGTAGAAAACGCCGACATCCACACCCTTTGCATCACCGACGGGGTATTCGACGGCAGCTATATCGACATGGTATACACCATGTTGCCCGAACTGAAAGAATCGCAGCGAGGCTATCTGAAAAGCAAACGCTTCCCGGTACTGAAAAACGTGGTCTATATCGGGCAGGAAAAATTCCGCGGCATGTATAACACCCCCGAACTGCTGTTGCTGGGCGACAACGTCCCCGACCACACCCTGCTGGAAGCCAAACAAAAGGTAAACTGTTACGACGTGGTCAATATGCAGTATACCTCGGGCACCACCGGCTTCCCCAAAGGCGTGATGCTGACCCACCACAACATCACCAACAACGGCTATTTCACCGGCGAAGGCATGGGCTTTACCGCCGACGACAAACTCTGCTGCTGCGTGCCTCTCTTCCACTGCTTCGGCGTGGTACTGGCCACGATGAACGTACTTACCCACGGTTGTACACAGGTGATGGTGGAGAAATTCGACCCTCTCGTGGTGCTGGCCTCCGTCCATAAAGAACGCTGCACCGCCCTGTACGGCGTGCCCACCATGTTCATTGCCGAAATGAATCACCCCATGTTCGATCTTTTCGATCTGACCTCGCTCCGCACCGGCATTATGGCCGGCTCCCTCTGCCCAATCGAACTGATGCGGGCCGTGACCGACAAAATGCACATCACCCATATCACCAGCGTATACGGGCTGACGGAAAGCTCGCCCGGCATGACGCATAGCGTGCTCGACGACCCGTTCGAAGCCCGCTGCATCACGGTGGGGAAAGAATACCCCTTCACGGAAGTAGCCGTAATCGACCCCGACACCGGCGAAGAATGTCCCGTAGGCGTGCAAGGCGAAATGTGCTGCCGCGGCTATCTGGTGATGAAAGGCTATTATAAAAACCCCCAGGCTACCGCCGAAGTGATCGATAAAAACGGTTGGTTGCACTCGGGCGATCTGGGTATCAAAGACGAAAACGGCTACTATCGCATCACAGGCCGCATCAAGGATATGATTATCCGCGGAGGCGAGAACATTTACCCCCGCGAAATCGAAGAGTTCCTTTACCATCTGGAAGGCGTAAAAGACGTGCAGGTATCAGCCGTGCCTTCGAAAAAATACGGCGAAGAGGTAGGTGCATTTATCATCCTGCACGAAGGAGCGACGATGACCGAAGAGATTGTAAAAGACTTTTGCCGGGGGAAAATAGCCCGACACAAGATTCCGAAATATGTTTTCTTCGTCGATACCTTCCCGATGACGGGCAGCGGAAAAATACAAAAATTCAAACTCAAAGACCTGTCGCTCGAATTACTCGCCCGCCAGGGGATTACCCCTGCCTGAGGCCGGCGGAATATCGGGATAAATTCGTACCTTTGCCCAGAAAGGCGAAGATAGGCGGCACCTCGGCAGAATCAAAGAGAGCTTTGCTTCTGCGCTCGGTTTGCACTATCTTTGCCCCCTGAACGGATAACAGATAACTATAAATTATGTCACACTTATTTCCAACAGACCTGCCCTATAAAGTGGCAGACATGAGTTTGGTCGATTTCGGCCGGAAAGAAATCGAGATCGCCGAACACGAAATGCCGGGCCTGATGGCGCTGCGCAAAAAATACGCCGCCCAAAAGCCGCTGCAAGGCGCCCGGATCATGGGCTCGCTGCATATGACGATTCAAACGGCCGTATTAATCGAAACCTTGGTCGCGTTGGGAGCTGACGTACGCTGGGCCAGTTGCAACATTTTCTCAACCCAGGATCATGCCGCCGCCGCCATTGCCGCCACCGGCGTCCCGGTCTTCGCCTGGAAAGGAGAAACGCTGGAAGAATACTGGTGGTGTACCGACATGGCTTTACGTTTCCCCGGCGGGAAAGGCCCGCACCTGATTGTAGACGACGGCGGCGATGCTTCTCTGTTGGTACATAAGGGCTACCGGGCGGAAAACGACGCAAGCACGCTCGACCGGAAAGGCGAAAGCCACGAAGAACAGGTCGTACTCGACACCCTCCGCCGCATTCTGGCGGAAGACGCTACCCGCTGGCACCGCGCCGTAGGCGAGATGAAAGGGGTATCGGAAGAAACCACCACAGGGGTACACCGGCTGTATCAGATGATGGAAAAAGGGGAATTGCTGGTACCGGCCATCAATGTAAACGATTCGGTGACTAAATCGAAGTTCGACAACCTGTACGGTTGCCGCGAATCGCTGGCCGACGGCATCAAGCGGGCTACCGACGTGATGATTGCCGGCAAAGTAGTCGTCGTGGCCGGATACGGCGATGTAGGCAAAGGCTGCGCCCATTCGATGCGTTCGTACGGCGCGCGGGTGCTGATTACGGAAATCGATCCGATCTGCGCCTTGCAAGCAGCCATGGAAGGCTTCGAAGTCACCACGATGGAAGAAGCCGTCGACGAAGGCAATATCTTCGTAACGACCACCGGCAATTGCGACATCATTACCATCGACCATATGGCTGCGATGAAAGACCAGGCCATCGTATGTAATATCGGCCATTTCGATAACGAGATTCAGGTAGAGAAGTTGGTAAATTATCCGCATATCGCCCATACGAATATCAAGCCGCAGGTAGATAAATACACCTTCCCCGACGGCCATTCCATTTTCCTTCTGGCCGAAGGACGGCTGGTCAACCTGGGATGTGCCACCGGACACGCCTCGTTCGTCATGAGCAACTCCTTCACCAACCAGGTACTGGCCCAGATAGACCTCTGGCAAAAGCCTTACGAAACAGGCGTTTACCGGTTGCCCAAATATCTGGACGAAGAAGTAGCCCGGTTGCACCTCGACCGTATCGGCGTGAAGCTGTCGAAGCTCACCGAAAAGCAGGCCGATTATATCGGCGTGCCGGTAGAAGGGCCTTATAAGGCAGATCATTACCGGTATTAAGCAGAGTATTCCTACCCTGTCCGGAAGCCGGAAAACGGCAGAATTAAAAAATCCGGAGCGGATTTCCCAAGTGGCGGAAGTTCGCCCCGGATTTTTCGTATGCTGCCTTTTTCCGGCATCTTCTTTCCCCCCCCAAACTTCTTCCTACGTCATACGAATCATCTTCTTCCCCCGGAAACTATTTCCAATTCCGGTATTTTCCTTACATTTGCCTACAGCAATAACAAACATCCTTCAAACAAATGAATGCGATAAAACAAATCACCTGCTATTTCCGGGAAGCCCTCAAGTCCAAAGAATATATTGCCTCCGACCCGCGCGAAAAAGAAAAATACTGGATCGTTAAGCCGGAAGAATATAAAAAAGGATGTTTGGATCTTCAGACAACGCAGGAAATTTTTCGCACCCATTCCAAAGAAAAAACCCCCGAATACGTGGATGTATTGCTCATTCCGAAAACACTCGGCAAGCTCACCGACGAAGACGGCGCCGAAATCGACCGCGGCTTCAAAGACCTGACCGGCCTTTTCTATATGCCGGCTAAATTATCCTGCCTGGGCCACCTCTATATAATTCCCGCCGAAGGCAAACGCCCCTGGGTACCCCGCGAACTGCTCCATCCCATGGTAGAGCCCCAGCTTTGCATCGGTACGGTAGAGGCTTACAATCAGGCATTGGAAAGCAATCTCTCGGGATACGCCCTGATCGAAACCTGGAAAGCTTACCGGGAATACGCCGAATCGTTGTACGAGCAGGTCGCGGGCGCTCCCTTCGAAGCGGACACCCTGACCACCGGACGGGAAGAAAACGGCAAAACCCTCACCGTAGCCTTGAACCCGGAAATTTATCTCTGCCTCAACCCGATGGTGCACGCCACGCATCACCTGCTCAAACTCTACAACGAGTTGGTAGACGACACTTCCCCCAAGCCTTTGTACGATAAGTTTGTGAGCGGAGAATCCACCCTTCGCCCCTTGCTTCCGCTCCATACTGCCCCCGGCATGGAGGCCCACGTCGGACAAATGAACAGCCGCTATCCCCTCTCGCCCAGCCAGCGGGAAGCCCTCGACCACTTTCGTACCCTCCGCCCGGGCGAGATACTGGCCGTATCCGGCCCTCCGGGAACAGGCAAAACCACGCTGTTGCAATCCGTCGTAGCCGATCTTCTGGTAAGCCGCGCTTTGGAAAAGCAACCTGCTCCGCTTATCGTAGCCTCGTCTACCAACAACCAGGCTATCACCAATATTATCCGTTCGTTCGGCTCCATCCGCCACACGGCAGCTCCGCCCGCCGCCGCTACCGCCGGCGTTACGGCCGGGAAAACCCCGGAAAACCAGGCAACGCCGGATACAGCGAAAACGCCGCCCGCCACGCTGGAAGAACGATGGATTTGCGGCGTAGACAGCTTCGCCGTGTATTTTCCTACCGACAATAAGCTGGAACAAGCCGAAAAAGAAGGCTTTCAATGTACCACGCGCAACGCCGGCCAGTTTGCCGCAGCCATCGAAACGCCCGACAACCTGGAAGCCTCGGAAAAGCGAATGATCGAAAAATGCAGCCTCTACTTCCACTGCTCTTTTCTGACCGTCGAGGCCTGCCGGAAAGCTCTCCATGCCGAGCTGGAAATGATCGACCATACCCGCAAAAAGTGCCTGCAAGCCTTTGGCGCCCTCCAAACCTTTACCGGCGGATTGCCCGCCTTAGCCTACTGCCGGAAGCTGACCGACGCCCGCCACGCCCTCGACGGCACGATAGCGGACACCCAAACCGGCATCTCCGCCTTCCTGGCGCAAATCGAAGCAGATAAAAACCGGATGAAAGCCTGGCGGCAATGTTACTGCTCCTTGCCTTGGCATACCCGCCTGCTGTCTTTCCTGCCGTCCGGGCGGCGCAAGATACAAGCCGCTTTCCGAACCGAAAAAACGCCTGAGGAAACGGATTTCCTGCCCGACTCGCCCACACTCGACGACATTCTCGAAACCTATAGCTTCCGCATTCAGCAAGCCAACGAGCAAATTAACCGGCTCCGGCGGCAGATCGAAGCCATGCGGGCCAAACAAGCCGAATACGACAAGCAACACCAAAAAACCCACGAATTCATCGCCGGTTGCGAAGCCCAGTTTGCCGTACTGGGCCATTATAACCCGGACATATTCCCGTCTTTGGGAAGAATGCCGGCAGCAGAGCCTCCCCGCTGGAAAACCCTGCTGGCGGAAGGCACCCTTGCCGGGTTGAACGACTACCTCGACACCACCGCCCGCTATGTGGCTTTCTGGCTGGCCGTGCATTATTACGAATGCGAATGGCTGATCGACGACCATAGGCTTACCGACGACCAACGGGGAAAGAATTTCAAGAATGTGCTCGACCGCCATTACAGCCGCCTGGCCATGATAGCCCCTTGTATGGTGATGACCTTCTTCATGCTTCCCAAAAACTTCCTGGCCTACGACGGCAACGAAAAGAAAAGTTTCCACCTCTTCAACTATATCGACCTGCTGATTGTAGAAGAAGCCGGACAGGTGACACCCGAGATTGCCGCCCCCGCCTTCGCGCTGGCCAAACGCGCCCTGGTGGTAGGCGACGAAAGCCAGATACCCCCGGTATGGGGCATACCCGGAGCCGTCGACAAGGCCCTGGCTATCCAGTATGGCGTAATCGAAAACAAAACCGATTTTTCGCGGTTGGCGGAAAGCGGCCTCAACTGCTCGGAATCGAATGTGATGAAAGTAGCCAAAAACGCCTGCCAATATGCGAAAAAGCCTTTTCGCGGCCTGTTCCTGAGCGAACACCGGCGTTGTTACAATGAAATTATCGGGTTCTGCAACCAACTGATTTATAAAGAACTGCTGCAACCCAAACGGGGCAATGGCAAAGACGACCCGGCCTTTCCCCTACCCGGCCTTCCCCAGATGGGCTACATCGACCTGCCTTCCGACCATGCCGCCCAGGCAGGCGTCAGCCGATGCAACAAAGCCGAAGCGAAGGCCATCGTAGAATGGATAAAAACCAATTATCCGGGCATCCGCCGCGCCTATGAAGCCGCCGACAGCCGGATCAAACCGGAAGAAATACTGGCCGTCATCACCCCCTTCAAAGCCCAATCGCAGCTTATCCGCTCGTATTTGAGCAAAGCGCTCCCCAGGGAATCCGCCTTTATCTCGGTCGGAACCGTCCATACCTTCCAGGGAGCCGAACGAAAGGTCATTATCTTCTCCACCGTCTACGGCGCAAAAGACAGCGGCTATTTTATCGAACGCAACCCCAACCTGGTAAACGTAGCCGTTTCCCGCGCCCAAGACAGCTTCCTCGTCTTCGGCGCCCGCGGCGCCCTGCAAGGCAGCACAGGCCGCCTATTAAAAACCCATACCCCCACCGAGCTCACATTGAACCACCCCGCAAAATTAGGAAGTTGAACATCCCCATCCCTAAGCTTAACCACAAAGTAAATTAAGTTGTATTAGGATTGTAAATACCGGCGCAAAGCTATTCCAAATAACTACCCTTATCGGCCATCCCCAAAGAAAGCGACAGCTTTCTACTAAGGCCCTAAGCGAAAGGGCGTAAAGCGGAGGGTAAATTTTGAGCGCCCGGAGCCGCCTTTGTTTGAGCGCAGCGAGTTTAGGCGGTGACAGCTCAAAATTTGCCCGGAGTAGCCCTGGAGGTTCAGGCCTTGAACTTTTGTTACTTTTCTTTCAAGAGAAAAGTAAAAGAAAAAGGCGGCAACGCCGCCCCTAAATAACCCTTTACTTTTTAAGCGCATAAATGCGATTAATAATATCCACCACCTTCATCCCCTCCAGCACATTAGTCGTAATCATCTCGCCCGGCCTACCCGTCAACACATCCACCACATTACGAATCACGAAATTATGATTCTGCGCCGACCCCTTATAAGGCCCGTAATCATTGCCCGGATTGGTAGGCGCAAGCGTCGGCATCTCATAATCCTTCACATGGCAATATTCCACTTCGTTCATATACTGCCCCCCTATTTTCACGCTCCCCTTTTCGGCCACCACCAAAAGGCTGCTCTCCATATTCCGGTTCCACACGGAAGTAGAATAATTCAGACAGCCCATACCGCCGCCGACAAAATGAAACTGCACGAAGCCCGAATCCTCGAAAGCCGTCAGCCCGGCATGATTGAAATCGGCAAACCGAGCCTCTATATTGCAAATATCGCCGAACAGCCAGTACATAATATCGATGAAATGGGAGAATTGCGTAAACAACGTTCCCCCGTCGAGCATAGCGTCGCCATGCCACCCGCCCGCTTTATAATAGCGGTCGTCGCGATTCCAGTAACAATTGAGCTGCACCATATAAATCTGCCCCAACCGGCCCGATTCCACCATCTCCTTCATCCACACCGAAGGAGGCGAATAGCGATTCTGCATCACGCAAAACACCTGTTTGCGATACCGGAGCGAAGCATACACCACTTTTTCGGCATCCGCCAAGGTAAGCGCCATCGGTTTCTCGATCACCGCGTGATGCCCCCCTTCCAGAATCTTCAACGCCATCGGCGCATGCAAACCATTGGGCGTGCAAACCGAAATCACGTCGATGGAAAGCCCCGATTGCAACAAAGCATCGAGGCTAGGAAAAAAAGGCACCGGATAAGCTTCAATCCCCAATTCTTCCTTAGGACGAATATCGCAAAGGCCCACCAGCTCGGCCCCCGCCTCGCGCGACACCATTTCGGCATGCCTTTTCCCGATATGGCCGCAACCTACTACGGCAAAACGAATTTTACTTTTCTCCATAACTTTCTGTGGATTACGTTTTTTCTTCCTCACCACCCGATCCGTCCGGCGAAATTACCCGCCGGAATCGTTACCCGGGAACGCCCAGTCGCCTCCCCCGGAACCGTCCGGCCAAATCGTCCGCATAGTCCGTACCGACTGCTCTCACCCGGCTTCACCTTTCCTTTTCGGGCCCCTTGACCGGAACCTATGCAAACTGTAAAAAAAGCATGCCGAAACACTAAGCGGCCCACCTGGGTGGTTCGACCGGCCCACCCGGGTGGAACGATCGCCCCACCTAGGTGAGCCGACTGCCCCACCCGGGTGGGCCGCTTAGCGGATAGCGACGAAGCTATCAGTATATCCGGCGAAAAGAAAGAAAAAACTTTGTTATCTATTGATTATTTCTGCCTGTTCAACTTCTTCCTGTCTATATAAACGGAAAATCAAACCTGTTCTTACGCACCCCCGCTTACGGCCTCCCTTACCTGCCCGATAATATACGCCTGCTCGTCCGCCTCCAATTCCGTATGAATAGGCAGCGAAAAGACGGTGCGGCTTAACCGTGCGGC
Organism: Tannerellaceae bacterium; assembly: GCA_048465615.1. Taxonomy (GTDB): domain Bacteria; phylum Bacteroidota; class Bacteroidia; order Bacteroidales; family Tannerellaceae; genus Parabacteroides. The sequence continues at coordinate 102,714 of DBFWLD010000004.1, read as the reverse complement.
CGTTTCAGGCAGCTCGGGAATCCGGGCAATCTGCCTAATGGCCTCCTGTTCGTGCAACGGCAGGGGATAATAGATCATGGTAGGAACGCCGGCGGCCTGCAAACGCAGGCGTATTTCCTCGCGCCGGCCTTCTTCCGCTTGCAAGGTATATTGATGATAGACATGGGTGGTAAAAAAAGACTGTCGGGGAAGAAGCACCCCCGGAAGGCCGGCCAAACCCTCGTCGTACCGGCGGGCAGCCGCCACGCGAGCAGCCGTAAAAGCGTCGAAATGCCGCAACTTTACATCGAGCACGGCAGCCTGTAAGGTATCCAGCCGCGAATTGCACCCGATCACCTGATGATGATATTTGGTAATCTGCCCGTGGTTGGCTATCATTCTCAACCGCCCGGCCAAGGCATCGGAAGCGGTAAACATCGCCCCCCCGTCGCCGTAGCAGGCCAACGGCTTGGAAGGAAAAAAAGAAGTGGTTCCGATATGGCCCATCGTGCCGGCCTGCTTGCGCGTACCGTCGGAAAACCGATACCAGCTACCCAAAGATTGGGCGTTATCTTCCACCACATATAGTCCGTGCCTCTCGGCCAGCCGGAGAATCGGCTCCATGTCGCAACACTGCCCGAACAAATGAACGGCAATCACCGCCTTCGTACGGGGTCCGATCGCCCGCTCCAGCTTAGCCGGATCGAGATTGAACGTATCCGGGTCGACATCCGCCAGCACCGGCGTAAGCCCCAATAGCCCCAGCACCTCGGCGGCAGCCACATAGGTAAAAGCCGGCACAATCACCTCGTCGCCCGGTTGCAAGCCGAGCGCCATCAAGGCGATTTGCAAAGCGTCCGTCCCGTTACCGGCGGGAATTACATGGGGAATCTGCAAATACTCGGCCAGATGCCGGCAAAAATTCCCCACCTGGGGGCCGTTGATAAAAGCGCAGCCGGCCAATACCTCTTGTATCGCCGGCTCCAATTCCGTTTGCAGCCGGCGGTACTGCCCCTGCAAATCGACCATTTGAATCTGTTTTTCCCGCATCGTTTCTTCTGCTGCCGGCTCCGGCGGGAGCATGCCGTTTACCACAGGCAAGCGCTGCCGGAACATTCTATTGTCTGTTGCTTATTTCACTTCGCTGCCCGGCTTCACCGCCTTTTCGGGCATGATAACCGCCAGCTTTCCGTCGAAATCCTCGGCCGAAAGAATCATCCCTTCCGACACGATTCCTTTCAGTTTGCGCGGAGCCAGGTTCGCAATAAAGCAGACCTGCTTGCCCACCAGCTCTTCCGGACGGTAATGCTGGGCGATGCCCGATACGATGGTCCGTTTTTCCAGCCCGTCGTCGATACGGAATTGCAGCAGTTTGTCGGCTTTCGGCACCTTCGTACATTCCAGCACGGTACCCACGCGAATATCCAACTTCGTAAAATCGTCGAAAGCGATATTTTCGCGTATCGGCTTGGCCTTGTACTCGGCCTCTTCGTTGGCTTTCTTCGTATCCAGCAGTTTTTGAACCTGCGCTTCGATCACCGTATCGTCGATTTTTTCGAACAACAATTCGGCTTTGCCCAGCGCATGCCCCGCCTCCAACAAATCGGTAGCTCCCAGCCGGTTCCAGCCCAACGGCTCCACATTCAGCATCCGGTTGAGTTTTTCCATGCTCATCGGCAGGAAAGGTTCGAAGGCGATCGCCAGGTTGGCCGTAATCTGAAGCGCGATATTCAGAATCGTAGCCACCCGAGGCATATCTGTCTTGGCCAGCTTCCAAGGCTCCGTATCGGCCAGATACTTATTGCCGATGCGCGCCAGGTTCATCGCCTCTTTCTGCGCGTCGCGGAAATGATAGGTATCGAGCAAACGTTCCACATCCGCCTTGACGGAAGCGAAATCCTGCAACGTCTGGCGGTCGTAGTCGGTCAGGCTGCCGGCTGCCGGCACCTTGCCGTCGAAATATTTCTCGGTCAGCACCAAGGCCCGGTTCACGAAATTGCCCAGGATAGCCACCAACTCGTTATTATTGCGGGCCTGAAAATCTTTCCAGGTAAAATCGTTGTCTTTGGTTTCCGGCGCGTTCGCGGTCAAGACATACCGCAGCACGTCCTGTTTGCCGGGCAAATCCACCAGGTACTCATTCAACCAGACCGCCCAATTGCGGGAAGTGGAAATTTTATCCCCTTCCAAATTCAAAAACTCGTTGGCGGGCACATTTTCCGGCAGGTTGTACGACCCTTCGGCTTTCAGCATCGAAGGAAACACGATACAGTGGAAAACAATGTTGTCTTTCCCGATGAAATGGACCATTTTGGTCTCCGGATCCTTCCACCAGGTTTCCCAGCCATCGGGCAGAAGCTCTTTGGTATTCGAAATATAGCCGATCGGCGCGTCGAACCATACATACAGCACCTTGCCTTCCGCCCCTTCCACCGGCACGGGAATCCCCCAATCCAGGTCGCGGCTTACGGCGCGGGGTTGCAGGCCCATATCCAGCCAGCTTTTGCATTGCCCGTACACATTGGGTTTCCATTCCTTATGTTCCTCCAGAATCCACTGCCGGAGGCAAGGTTCCCATTTGTCGAGCGGCAAATACCAGTGCTTGGTTTCCTTCATCACCGGCGCGCTTCCGCTGATAGCCGATTTAGGATCGATCAGGTCGGTCGGGCTGAGCGAGGTGCCGCAGGCTTCGCATTGGTCGCCATAGGCTTTTTCATTGCCGCAATGGGGGCAGGTACCGGTAATATAGCGGTCGGCCAGAAATTGCCGGGCCTCTTCGTCGTAATATTGTTCGCTGGTTTTCTCGATGAATTCGCCCTTTTCGTACAGGGTACGGAAAAAGTCGGAAGCCATCTGATGGTGGGTAGCCGAAGTGGTACGGGAATAAATATCGAACGAAATGCCGAATTCCTCGAAAGACTTTTTGATTATGCCGTGATAGCGGTCTACCACATCCTGCGGAGTAATTCCTTCTTTCTTGGCCCTGAGCGTGATGGGCACGCCGTGTTCGTCGGAACCGCCGATCATCAACACTTCTTCTCCTTTCAACCGGAGATAGCGTGCATAAATATCGGCAGGCACATATACCCCGGCCAAATGGCCGATATGAACCGGCCCGTTCGCATACGGCAACGCCGTAGTAATTAATGTCCTCTTAAATTGCTTTTCCATACCTGCTGTACTCTTTTTTAAGGCACAAAGGTACGGAAATATTCAATTGGATGAACCGATTACGTCCGGTAACTTGATCGAATGCCAGCCGGAACATCTCCTTGGCTCAACTATTCCGGTATTCCTGGGGGCTTTGCCCGGTGTAGCGTTTGAAGTATTTTCCGAAAAAAGACATATTGGTAAAATTTAATGAATAAGCGATGTCGCGTATCGACAAGTCGGTAGATTTCAGTTGGGCTTTGGCATCGATGACAACCATTTCGGAAATAATCTCTATGCAGGTCTTTCCGGTGGTTTGCTTAACCAGCGTACAGAGATAAGAAGGCGTAATACCCAATAGTTTAGCATAAAAGGAGACCTGGCGTTCCTTCGCATAATGTTGCATCACGAGTTGCCCGAAATCCTTGCTGAGCTGCTCGCTTTTGGAAAGGATGCCGGAGGGAGTGGTTTGCTTTTTGTAAAGGATGCCCAGACCGAGCAGGACTCCCGAAAAAAGATGCGTGGTAATCTGCCGGTTGAAATTGCCTTCGCAAAACGCATAGGTCTTGAGAAGCATGGAAAAATAATCTTCCATCAGCGCAGCCCCTTTCTCTTGTAGGGAAATGACGGGATTTTCGCGGACGGCAAACAATACGTCTTTGATGGACTTGATCATGTTGACCTGCCGGATAAACTCGGAAGAAAAACCGAGAAAATAGATGCGGATATTTCCTTCTATGCGGTGAATTTGCAAAATGCTGCCCGGCAGGATGGTAATAAAATCGAGAGGTCGCACGGTATGTCGGGCCAAGTTAATGGAAGCTTCTACTTCTCCTTCCAGACATAGAACAAAAATCTGCGCTTTCAACCGGCAAGGGTAATTGGTATAAAGGCTCAGGATTTCCTTGCTAATATCGGTGCCGATTACCCAATCGACGGGAAGATCTATTTTGGGAAGGTCGTTTTCCATTTTTCAGGGGCTTTTGAGGGATAGGCAAAGATAGTGCATATTCAAAGCGGGGCTTTGATTATGCCGAGGTGCAGCCTATCTTCGCTTTTATGTTGAAGCAAAGATAGCGCAAACCGAGCGCAGAAACAAAACCCCGCTTTGATTATGCCGAGGCGCAGCCTATCTTCGTTTTAATTTTGAAACAAAGATAGTCAAAATTTTGGCACACAAAGCCCCGGTTTGAAGAAACAAGACACCCGGTTCTTCCCCGGCGGCAAGCTAACCTAGTTATAACCACAGTCCTATATAACATTATTTCATTAATATCTGATAAATAGAACACATAATAAAATAAATAGACCTTGTAGGATTTTCGGATTAGTTGTTACTTTGCACCGGCTTTTTGAAGAGGTATTTCCGACTAAGGTTTAACAATTAACGATTTCGCTTTACATGAAAATGCAGAAATTAGGTATTACGTGCTCCCGTCCGCGGAAGACGGTTATTCGTCTCTTTTTTTCCACACATGCTCACTTTTACTTTTTAATTGCAGGGTGCATCCTTTCGTCTATCTTGCTGGCAGCCTGCGATTCGGATACCGACGGCGCCGGAAAGGCAGGAAGTTTGCAACTCCGGCTGACGGCCGACACCACCTCGGTCGACAAAGGAATCAACAGCAACCCGACCAAGGCGATCGCGCCCGATGAATTCGACAAATTCCTGGAGATCGACGATTATAAGGTGGAAATCGCGCAGGATTCGAACCAGATCAAATTGTATGAACGCTACGACAAAATGCCGGAAGCGATCAGTTTGGCGCCCGGGGCCTATACCTTGACTGCTTCCAAGGGAGAAGATAAACCGGCGGCTTTTGAAAATCCTTATTTTGAAGGAAGTACCGATTTTACCATCAAAGGAGAAATGATTACCCCTCTGGAAGTATGTTGTACCTTGGCGAATGCCCGGATTACCACCGATTATACCGACGATTTCAAAGAAATGTATCCGGAATATGCCGTGTTGCTCAGCACGAAATTCATAAAAGAAAAACTGGAAATCGGCCCGAAAGAAACACGGCCTGCCTATTTCAAAACAGAACCGGAAGGTACCGACCTGGCCATCGCTATCCGGTTGAAAAAAGTGGATGCCGATACGGCGAAAACTTATTATGTGCCCAAGCCGCTCCGACTGGAACGGAGGCAGAATATCCGCCTGATTTTCAAAACCGACGGAGCCGGCCTGGATGGCATCGGGATTGACATCGTCCTGAACGACGAATTGATTTCGGAGACCTTTGAAGAGAAAATACCCGATTTCATGTGGCAACAATTCGAAAAGCCCACCTTGGCTTCCGATCAGTTCGGGGACGGAAGCTTTACGCTGAAAGCAGGGAAATTCGAGCAAAAGCCTTCTATTTTATTCGGTATGCCTGCCGGCATCGGTTCTTTCCTGATCAAGCAATGGCGGGCGGGAACGAAAGACACGGTGTGGTACGACTTGGCTACCGACCAAGGCGTAGCAGCCGCCCGGGAAGCGGAATTCTACTGGAACCTGAACAACAGCGGCAACCTGAAAGGCATACGGCAAACCGGCCAGCTTTATCTGGACAGAGCGTTGAATCATCTGCAAGCGCCCGAGACAGACAGTTATACCTATTGTTTCGAGTTTTACGGAAAAGATAACTTACCGAAAGCCAACTCTACCAATGTATTGAAACTGACGGCGATCGTCCAGGCAGCCGGCTTGCCGATCATCTCTTTCGACGGATTTCCGGAAACCGTATTGGTAGAAGGAGATAAAATGCCCGCTCCCGTAGAAGCCGTATTCGACGCCGAGGGATTGATCGATGCTTCGTCGAAGCTTACCATCGGCGACGGAACGACAACGAAAAGTTATTCCATCACCGATGAAGCCCAGATCCAGGCGCTTCGCAACGAATGGGGCATCGAAGTGAAGCCGGCCAACGACGCTTTGGCCACCGTCAGCTTCCCGGAAGATTTTTCGGCCCGTTTGCAGGCTCCTGAAACCGGCGAGCGGGAATATACTTATACGTTTTATCTGAAAGACCGGATGGGCAAATCGTTCAACCTGGCTAAAAAAATCACCTTGCAGGCTCCGGTGTTGCAACTTACTCCCTCCGCTAATGCGGGAGACGCGTTTGCCCGCAGGGCCATCCTGCGCGCCGAGTTGGGCGTGGGTCATCCGGAAAAACTGCAATTCCAATGGAGAGAGATGGGTCGCGAAACCTGGACTAATTGTCCCGAAAAAACGTACTCCGGCCCTGCCATCCGCGATACGCTGACGGGATTGGAGCCGGAAGGCAAGCAATATCAAATCCGCGCCATCTACAATCAGAAGGAAAACCGGACTACCGAAATTCTTACGCTTACTACCGAAAGCGAAATTCCGCTGGAGGGAGGCGAATTCGAGAATTGGTGGAGCAAAGAAGTGTATAAAAAAACCCAATGGTCTCTCGGTACCACGGGGTTGGGCATCGACCAGTGGTGGCCGCACCTGGAAGGGGGAGCAAGCTGGTGGGATACGCGCAATAATCTGACTACTTCCCAACGTAGCGGCGTTTCCTGCTATTATACCTCTTATTCGGGTACCCTGGCCACCTCCGACAGCCATAGCGGAAGCCATGCGGCCGAAATCAGCACATTGGGCTGGGGAGAAGGAAACACATTTACGGGCAGCATGACAGGGGTAGTGATCAAGAACAAATCGGCCGGCATGCTCTTTATCGGAAGCCATGCCTATGCAAACGGTACGGAAACCATCGAATACGGACATAGTTTCAAGTCGCGGCCCACCCGTCTCTCCTTCTGGTATAAATTCGCCCCCATCGATGAAGAAGCATGCAGGGCGTACGTGGTAGTGGAAAACAGGGAGAACGGCACAATCGAGCTGGGCCGGGGAGAATGGATCTGGAATACCGAGCAAAACGACTATGCCCGGGCTTCGGTCGAAATCACCTATACGAACACCGAGTTGAAAGCGACCCATATGTATGTGGTTTTTCTCTCCACCACCGCTTCTTCGCCCGCGGTAGGCATGGACAAAGGGTCGCTCGGAGCTTTCGACGGGTATAGCGATTCCCGCTACGTAGGCAACCGTTTAACGATAGATGACGTCGAACTTATATATGAATAATCAACTACATACTATGCAAAAGCTATATTGGATACTTATCGTGTTTGCCGGCCTGCTGGGCGCTTGTCAGGAAGAGGAAACGCCTGCTTTCACTTCCGGCGCCGGCGGTTTGGATCTGAAAAGCCCTTCGGCCGATACGGAAACGGAAATTCCCGTTATCCTGACAAAAGGCATCCGGTTCGATATGAACCCGGCTACCTTCCCGATCGTGATTTCCGATCAGAACGGAAATGCTTATAAAACATTTTCTTCGTATGCCGCGATGAGGGAGGAAGGCACGCCGTTGGTGCTTCCCGTAGGAAAATATACCATCCGGGCCAGTTCGTTCACGCCGGCCGCGCGCGTATCGGAATCGCCTTATTTCGAGGATACGCAGGCCTTTGCGATCGAAGAAAAAACAATTACGCATGTATCGCTTTGCTGCCGGTTCGAAAGTTTGGGTTTCGAATTGATCCTGGCCGACGGCCTGGCGGATTTATTGAAGAAAGAACCGGCCAACTACGCCTATTCGGTGAGCGTTTCGAACGGGGTTACAACCTGGACTTTCGATGCCACCCATACCAAGCCGGTCTATTTTCTCGATCCTTGCAAGGAACTGACGGTAAAGATCAACGTCAAACTGGCGGGTTCCGTTTATCCGGAACGGACGTACCGATTTACCGGGACGGGAGGCACGCAGCCGGTTTTAGGCGAATATTATCAACTGACGCTCGACGCCGGAAAAAACAAATTGAAACTACAATCCCAACAATTGGAAAACAGAGATTGAAACAATGAAACACAAAATTCTACTTCCTTTTTTGCTTTTATCGGCCGGCGTATTCTTTTTTTCGTGCGAGATGAAAAAAGAACTGACCGGACAGATTGAAAAACCGGGTACCGATACAACGATTCCGCTCGAGACGGCCGGTTTGCTCGACCTGCACCTGAAGCCTGAAAAAGAACCCGACATACCGGTATCCAAGGGGGATATTTCCGGATCGGAAGTGGTGGTGCTGGATGTGAACGACTTTGCCGTCGATATTTTGGACGAAAACGGAGAAGTGGTACGTCATTACAATTCGTATGCCGATCTGAAGAACGAGGGGGGATTGCTGTTGCCGGCCGGTACCTACCGGGTGCGCGCTACCTTGGGCGACGAGGTAAATGCCGGGTTCGACCAGCCTTTTTATTCGGGCACGACCGAATGCGAAATCACCCCGCAGGAAGTAGCTAAAGTAATTACCGATTGCGTGCTGGCCAATAAGAAACTGGTTTTCCACTGTTCGGATGAATTTCTGGCAAAGTTCAACGACGATTATTCGATCGTGATCGACAACGGAAGCGGGGCCTTAACCACCTACAAAGAGGAAACCCGGACAGCTTTTTTCAAGAATACGGGGACGCTCCGATTTACGGTATACGCTACCAACCGGCAAACACACAAGCCGTTGCTTTACCATTGTAATCTCTCCGGCAACGGGCAGGTACAGGAATATAATAATATTTTGGTCGACCTTAATATTGTAAACGAGCAACCGGATAATCCCAATGAACCGGACGAGCCTGCGGAGCCGGACGATCCGGGCGACCCGGAACCTGATCCGAAGCCTGACGGCGCAGCGCGCAACCCGATTATCAAAGTCGATATTTCGTTGATCGAAAAAGATTACGTGATCGAAGTGCCTTCTTCTTTCATAGAAACCGAAGACCCGGGTACGGACGATCCCGGCACGGATGATCCGGACGACGACCAAGGGGGAAAACCCTCGGTTACGGGAGACGGATTCAATATCGACGAACCGAAAGTGGTATCGATAGCCAGCCCCGATGTGGCGGTGAGAATCAAGATTAACACGCCTAAGATTCTGGCTTCTTTGCAGATCAGCATCCAATCGGAGGTGTTGGAGCCTTTATTGGATCAGATCGGACTGGGAAGAAGCTTCGACATGTGTAATCTGACCGACAAGCAGGAAAGCGTACTGACGGATCTGGGCCTTCCCATTCCCCAGCAGGGCGAATCGGCCATGTTCGATATTTCCAGCTTTATGCCTATGATCGCGATCCTCGACTCGCCGGGCGATTACAAATTTACCGTGAAAGCCGTCGATAAAGCCGGACAATCGGCCGTGAAGACGTTGACTATACGTATGACTAAATAACAAGAAGGATGTTACAAATCAAATCCCAGATAATCGGAATCGCGTGGTTGCTTACGGCAACCACGGGGTTCATCGCATGCGATGTAGAGGAAAATGCCCGCCAAGCTCCGGGGTATGTGTACCTGGCTGTCGAGCAGGATGCCACGCTGCTGACCAAGGCTGAAAATCCCGTAACCGACGAAGTGCTTTCGGTGGCTTTTATCAACGCCGAAAAAGATACGGTAAAATCGTACCAAGACTTTACCGCGGAAGTTAAGGATACGAAAGTGATTCTTCCGGCGGGGCTTTATACCGTTGCCGTACGTTCGGCCGGAGAAAAAAAGGCAGACTGGGAAACACCATTTTACGCCGGCAGCCAGGAAGTGGAAGTGAAAGCGGGAGAGATCTCGACGGCGAAGGTGGTGTGTAAGATAACCAACACCAAAGTATCGGTAGTATACGGCCAATCCATTAAAGACCATTTCATCAATTATGAAACCGAGGTATCCAATACTTCGGGCTCCCTTACATATGCCCGCGACGAATATCGGGCCGGATATTTCGCGGCCGAGAAACTCGCCGCGACGCTTTCCTTGACCAATAAAGACGGAAATACGTTTCTTTTGCAACGGGTATTTCCCGACATCAAGGAACGTTATCATTATACGCTGAAGTTTACGATAGCCGACGATGGGGATAAAGACCAGGCCGGGGGAAATTTCGACATCGAGGTCGACGAGGAAAACAAGGTCATCCGGTATGAGGTTTATATTTCCATGGAAGACGAGTTAGTCGGCAAGGGCGTGCCGGTATTGACGCTTCACGGTTTCGAGGAAGACCATACGCTGACTTTCAAGAAAACGGAGCATCCGGTGATTCCCTCCACTTCTCTTCGCATCCAATCGGCCAACGGAATCGAACGGCTGGGCGTAGAGACGGAATCAGCCTCTTTTAAAGCTTACGAGATGTCTGCTTTCGATCTGATGAACCTTACCGCCCAGCAGACTTCTTACCTGAATATCCTGCATTTCCCGCTTTTGCCTTCGGGTGCGGACACAAAAGATTTCACCCTTGATTTCGATGCTATGGCGGCTGCGCTTCCCACGCAAGGGAATTTGCTGCCGGGAACGCATCAGTTTACGGTGTATGCAATGGATAAGTTGCATCAGGAGCAGAAGATCAGTTTTACTTACGTGGTTCGTCCCGATGTTCCTGCCTTTACAGGCCAGCCGGATATATGGGCTACTTTCGCTACGCTCAAGGGGAATGCCTCGGAAGGAAACAGGGCTTTCTATTTTAAAAAGAAAACGGACGACGAGGCATCTTGGCAAAGGGTGGAGCCGGCTGTCGTAGATGAAGCCTCGGGCGATTTTTCGGTACTGATGACCGACCTGGATCCCCAGACCGATTACCAATATTATGTAACGGCCGGTACCGACAGCCGCGGCGAAACGGTTGCTTTCACCACCGACTCGGCCCCGGTGGTGCCTAACCTGAGCTTCGATAGTTGGGTTTCGGCTAACAGCACCGTTTATCCGAATGCCGACCTGAATAGCAATTATTTCTGGGACTCGGGCAACGGCGGAGCCAAATCGGCTGGAAAAACGCCCACAGAGCAGACAAGCGACGCGGTGAAAGGATCGGCGGTATATATGCACTCGGAAATGGCTACCATGCTGGGAATGGGAGCATTTGCGGCTGGAAATATTTATACGGGACAGTTCGTCAAAGCGATCATCGATCTTAGCAACCCTGGGGCGGAACTCGATTTCGGCCGTCCTTATACGGGACGCCCGACGCGGCTGAGAGGATATTACAAATATTTCCCGGGTACAATCGACGAGGCCAAGTCTCCTTACGAAAATATGAAGAATAAACAGGATATGTGTGCTATATATATTGCTTTGTGCGATTGGTCGGGGCCGTTCCGTGCCAATACCCAACAGCAGAAATTCGTCGATCTGAATGATAAAAGCATCTTGGCCTACGGCGAGTTGGATCTGGAAAGCTGTTCGAAGAAGGTGGATCAGTACACGCAGTTCGAAATAGACATTAAATATCGTGACACCAGCCGCAAACCTACTTATATTCTGATTGTCGCTTCGGCCAGCAAATACGGAGATTATTTCACCGGGAGCACGAGCAGTAAGATGTATCTGGATGAATTGGAGCTTGATTTCGGTTATAATCCCAATTCTTTTACGAATGAATAACAAACGATTGATGAAAAAATTAATTTATTTTTGCTTGTGCCTGTTGTGTCTGGCTCCGCCGCTCGGGGCCAAAGACTTGAAATACGACCGGGGAATCGTGATGAAAACATTTATCCCTAAAGGCCAATGGATGGTAGGGGCCACTTTTTCCTATTCGGAACATATCGATGATAATTTCGAATTTTTATCTGTGTTGAAAGATATGGATACCGAAGGGTATACCTTCAAGGTAACGCCGCTGGTGAGTTACTTTATCCGCGACAACGTGAGTATCGGCGGACGGCTGGCTTATTCGCGTACGTATACGAAACTCGATAATTTGTCGCTCGAGCTGGGCGACGACCTGAGTTTTTCCATCGAGGATTTCCACGATACGGCAAACACTTATACGGCTGCCTTTTTTCTGAGAACGTACCTGAATCTGGGCGACAGCAAACGCTTCGGGTTGTTTAACGAGGCCCGCCTTTCGTACGGCTATTCGAAAAGCAAAAGCAGCACGGGCAACGGAGCCGACCTGAGCGGGATGGTGCAATTGAAGCATAACCTGAATATCGGGATAGCCCCGGGTATCACTTGCTTTATCAACGACTATACGGCCGTAGAAGCCTCTATCAACGTAGCGGGCCTGAATTTCAACTGGTACGACCAGACCAAGGATCAGGTAGAGCACGGGAAGCGGACGTCCAGTTCGGCCAATTTCAAAATCAATCTGTTGTCGATCGACCTGGGAATCGTATTTTATCTTTGATCGTTATGAGTACAAATCAATGGTTTTCCGGCCTCTTTCTTGCTATGGGGCTGCTCCTCGCCACGGGATGTATCGAAAATGATTTGCCTTATCCTACTATCGTGGGGGAAATACAGGCCATCGAAATAGAAAACATGGTGTCGGCCAAGATTACGGATGCCACGGCAACGGTTACGGTAAAAGTGGCCGATACGGTGGATTTGCGCGATCTCCGCGTCAACAAATTGCTCGTCACGGAAAAGATGAAAGTTTATCCGGACTCGGCGGCTTGCCTGGATTTCGTGCATTTTCCCGACACGGGATTCGTATCGGCCGATAGCTTGCCGGCATCGGCCAACACGCGGATCAATTTCCGCCGGCCGGTCAAATTCCGGCTGAGTTTGTATCAGGACTACCTTTGGACGGTGAACGTAACTCACGACATAAACCGGACGATTGCCGTAAAAAATCAGGTCGGGCAACCTTTCGTCGACGAGTATACCCATAATGTAGTGATTTATGTCGATTCGGCGGCACAGCCTTCCTTCCGGAATATCGAAATTATTCAGTTGCAACTGGGCAGTTCTATTGCCGTAACGGAGCCGGAGCCTTCGACCGTTACTGATTTCACCCGTCCGCGCTTATTCAGGGTAACTGCTTTCGGCGATACGGAAGAGTGGACGGTGAGCGTGCAATATCCGCCGGCCGATATGCAAACTACCGAGTTGTCGGCTTGGGCAAAACGGGCTTACATCAAAGGCAGTACGTCTACGGGCGAAGTGTCGGTGGCTTATCGCCAAGCCGGACAGACCGAGTGGGAATGGATGCTTTCAAGCGATTTGTCGGTGGCCGGAGAAGACTTCCTGGCTACGTTGACTCATCTCAGTCCGTGTACGGATTACGAATATCAGCTTACCGTCGACGGTAAAACGCAGCCGGTGGAAACGTTTCGTACGGATACGGCCCAGCAATTTCCGAATTTCTCGTTCGATGCCTGGCATCAGGAGGGAAAAGTATGGTATCCGAATCCGGATATGAGCCGGGAAAACTATTTCTGGGATTCGGGCAACAAGGGCACCAGCATCGCGGGCGGAAAAAACCCGTCGTCGGAAGAGAAAAGAGATGTGGTCAAAGGCAGCGCGCTCAGGATGGCTTCGGAATACGTGGTGGTGAAATTCGCCGCAGGCAATGTGTATACCGGCAGTTTCGTCGATATTATCGGAACGAAAGGGGCGATGATCGATTTCGGCCGGCCCTATACGGCTCGTCCGGCGGGTCTGAAAGGGTATTATAAATATACTTCCGGCGTAATTGACAATACAAACGAGACGTATGCGGAGATGAGGGGGCAGAAGGATTCCTGTCATATCTACATGGCGTTGTTCGACTGGACGGCTCCCTTCCGGGTGAACACGGTAGAGGGGATATTTATCGATCTGTCGTGGAATAACGAATCTATGATCGCTTTCGGCGAGTTGAAAACCAACCAATCGATCGCCGATTATCAGCCGTTCCGCATCCAGCTTACTTATCGCGACTATTTCACCAAGCCCAAGTATGTAGTGATGGTAGCCTCGGCCAGCAAATACGGCGACTTCTTTACCGGAAGTACCGGCAGCGTTTTGTTGCTGGATGAGTGTGAGTTGATATTTGAATGATTTCGGAAAGGAAATAGTGCTTCCGGTCTGTCGGAACTAAACAATAGAGAAGAAAAATGAAAAGAAATAATGCTTTTATCGTTTGGATCGTTTCGCTTGCGGGATTGCTTTGTTCGCTAAAAGGCGGAGCAACGGATGTGAATTCTGCCGAGGCATTAAGAAATGCCTTGACAAATGCCACCGAATCGAATGGAGTCGTAACCTTATCCGGAAATGTTTCCTTAGGTAGCACATTAAGGATAACCGGCGGAACAATGGTACTGAACCTGAATGGATACACCCTTACGTATGACCGTACGGGAAATTCCGAAACGGCTCTAGCTATTAACGTGGAGGGTGACGGGGCGAATGTAATTATAAAGAACGGAACTATCGAGGTTAGGGCAGCCAAAGGAGAAAAAGGCGGATTTTTTAGCCGGGACGGAAAAAAGGGAAATACGGCCATTTGCATACAATTAAACAAAGGTATATCATCTCTAATGAATATCACTTTAATTGCCAAACCGGGAGAAGGGGGCGACCCTTATAAGTCAAACTCAGGAAATAAGGGAGATGCCGGCGATGCTTATACCATAGATCCGAATACCGGTGCAATGGGCGGGATGATTGCCAACGGCGCTTATGTAGCGGGTGCTTCCGCGAATGACTATAATAGTGAAGGTTATCCCGGCATTTCTACAACTTCGCATACGACAACCATTTCTCTGGTTACTTACACGGTAGCCTACAACGCCAACGGCGGCACAATCCAAACACCGGGGGCTTCTTCCTATACCATAGAAACCGCCAACTTCTCCTTACCGACTGCCGGGAAGACCGGCTATACGCTTAATAGTTGGAAATACAACAACATACCGGTCGATGTGAATAATCTGCCTGCTACCAACAGCCGCGAAGCCACCCAGTCGATAACATTCGATGCGGATTGGAAGGCGGTGTCTTATAAAATCACTTACAACACCAACGGAGGTAACACGCTGGAGGAAAGTTCGTATACGATCGAATCAGAATCTATCATATTGCCCGTGCCGGTGAAAGACGGATCCCTTTTTCAAGGGTGGTATACGAATCCGGGGTTTACAGGTCAACCGGTGACAACGATTCCGAAAGGAAGCACGGGAGATAAGGCTTTTTATGCCAAATGGCTTCCCTCTTATAGTATATCGTATGAATTGAACGGAGGCACGAATGTAGAAAATCCTCCCCTTGCTTTCACAAAAGAATCCGAAACGATCACATTGCCGGTTCCTACCCGCAAAGGATACTCGTTTGCAGGCTGGTTTGCCGATCCCTCATTGACGGGAACAGCTCAAACCGAAATCGCAAAAGGCTCGTCCGGCGATCGTACATATTATGCAAAATGGTCGATCATAAATTACAAACTGAATTACCATTCCAACGGCGGCGATTTACCGGCAACTTATCCGCAGACCTATACGGTAGAAGAAGCCGTCACGCTGCCCACGGCCACCCGGCTGCATTATACTTTTGCCGGATGGTACAAAACCGAAACCGGCAATCAATCTTTCGGCACTACAATTCCCAAAGGTACTACCGGCGATCAGACCTTATATGCCCGATGGACGCCGGAGGAATATACCGTAACGCTCGACATGCAGGGAGGCGATAAACTGGATAACATCACTTATAACCTGGAAACCGATCGTCTTCTCCTGCCTACCGACGGAACGAAAAGAGGATATACCTTCGTCGGATGGTACAAAGATGCTGCATTGACGCAGCCTTTCGGTACGCATATCGAAAAAGGCACCTCCGGCAATTTTACGTTGTATGCGAAATGGACGCCTACCCGCTATGCCATCAGCTACGATTGCTATCACGGCACAAACCCCAGTGATGCCCCGACCGGTTACACCATCCAGGAAGCTGTCGTGTTGCCCATCCCGCACCGCCCGAATTTCAGTTTTATCGGCTGGTATGCCACCGACGAACTGACGGGCGATATTCAAACGTCCATACCGGAAGGAAGCGTGGGAGATCGTACCTTTTATGCCAAGTGGGGCGAGGGCAACCTGCTCAGTTTTACACAACCCGAAGCGGGAAAAATAGCCGTCACCGCCAACGGCCAAGCACTCAAATCGGGCACGAAAGTGGGAGCCGGCACGGAACTGACCGTGACAGCCACATCGACAAATACTTCCTATACATTAAGCAAACTGGTCATTAACGACCAGACCTATACCAGCAGCCCGCAAACCGTGAAAATGCCTGCGGAAGGCGGTCTGACTATTTCCGCCCTTTTCCTCGATCCGCGCCCTGCGGCAGCCGCTCCGGAAATCACGACCTTTCCGGAAAACTCGCTTTTTATCCCCAGCGGCGAACAAGTTACCGTCACCCTGAAAAAAAGCGATCCCGACAGCGAGCTGTTTTACAGTCTCGACGGCAGTACGCCCCAGCCCTATACAGCGCCTTTTATCGTGAGCAGCCACACAAGCGAAGAGAAAACCGTGCAGGTAACGGCCTATGCCCGCAAAGAAGGACATAAAGAAGGAGTTACCACGCGCGACATCACTTTCCGGGGAAGCCGCATCACTATCTCTTTCGAATTGCCGAAAGGCATCACGGCGATCGATCCCGACGGAGGCGATGTAATATCGGCCGTGGCCAGCGGAGGAACCTTCCGCTTCAAGCTTCGGATCGACCGGGAATATTTTCCCACCCTCGACAGCGTGGAAGTAATTGCAAACGGTTTGCCTGTTTACCCCAATTTATACGGCATTTATACGCTCGGCAACCAATCACTCAATGTTGTCGTTACGGTAAAAGGAATAACGGGCCAGACCTACCGGGTCGCCTTGGAACAGACTCCGCATGGAGAAATCTTTTTTACCGACGAAGAAACGCTGGACGCATGGGAAGCCCATTATGGCGATCAGATTTCGATTACGGCGAAAGCCATTCCTCCCTACAAGTTCCTGCAATGGGAAGACGGCAGCCAGACGAATCCCCGGATGCTTACTGTCGAGAAAAACCAGACAATAAAAGCTTACTTCACTTCCGACCAAAGCAGTTTTCTGGTTGTTTTGCCGCAGATAGAAGGCGTGACGGTAAAGCCCCTTACGGGTTACGCGCCGGAGGTACTGCCGGGCGGAAAATTCAAATGCTATCTGCAAATCGATCCGGCCTACAACGAATCGGAACCGATAGTAAAAGCCGACGGAGAAGTGCTAACGGCCGTGCAACAGGTGTACAGCGTATATAACATACAGCATAATATCCGCATCTCGGTGGAAGGCATCCGGAAAAACGACGTGATGCTTACCCTCAAAGACGATCGCATAGAGGCTACCGACCTCGCTACGGGCGAAAAAGTAAAAAACCGCAAACTAAAGCCGGGCACGCTATTGTCTCTTTACGCTAAGGCCCCCGAAGGGAAGGTATTTGCGAAATGGAACGACGGCAAAGCCGACAATCCGCGTATTCTTCCGGTGGAAGATGCTCCCCAGATGATTCCCCTTTTCGATCAGAAAGGAGACAAAGAAACGGCGCAATTGATTTTCAACGCTGTCAAAGGAGCGGGAATAAGCCCTGTAAACGCCAATATCGATGCTTTGGCTGTAGGAGAAAATATTCGCCTGCGGCTGATACTATCGCCTGCCTATAGCCAATGCAGAGACCAGGTACGGCTCGGCATGAACGGCAAAACAATCGAACCCGAGCTCTCCCTGCGTGCCGCTTCCCAGACGGAAACGCTTTATTACACCTTCCCTCTGCCTGCCGGACAAAGCACATTGGAGGTAACGGGCTTGAAGTTGAACCGTTATACCCTTAAAATCGTTCAGCCTCAACGAGGAAGCATTCAAAGCAATTACACCAGCGATATAGAGCACGGCACTCTTGTGACGCTTACCGCCCGCCCGGCCCAGGGAGACATGTTTAAAAGATGGAACGACGGTAATACCGTAACGCCTTACACGTTTGAAATGACGGGCGACCGCGAAATCGCAGGGACGTTTATCGAAACGCAGGTACCGCTTTCCAACGAGTCTATGCCAACCGGTTACCGGCTTTATGCCACTCCCGGAACGCTGCACGCGGAAACCACCCGTCCTGCCCTACTCTCTGCCTGGAACATTCGAGGCGAATTGATCCACCAAACCGCATTACCTGCCGGACATTGGTCGGAGAGATTCAAGACAGGCATTTATGTGGTAAAATTAGGCGAGGCCACCCCTGTGAAGATAAACATAAAATAAACTTCCGTTAAAAACCTGCTTTTTCGTTTTTTTCGTTAAGCCTATCCGATATTCAGCCTCCCCACCCCTCGCGGTCGAGGTTGCGGTATTGGATGGCTTCGGCGATGTGCCGGGCGCCGATGTTTTCGTCGCCGGCCAGGTCGGCGATGGTGCGGGATACTTTCAGGATACGGTCGTAGGCGCGGGCCGAAAGGTTGAGCCGGAGCATGGCCTCCTTCAGGAGTTTCAGGCCGGCTGCGTCGGGCACGGCCAGGGAATGCAGCAAGCGGGGCGACATCTGGGCGTTGCAGTAAATGCCTTCGTAGGGCGCATAGCGGGCGGCCTGGATAGCCCGGGCGCGGATCACCCTTTCCCGGATGGCCGCGCTGGATTCGGCCGGAGCCGCTTCGGATATTTTTTCGAAAGGCACCGGAACCACTTCGATCTGAATATCGATCCGATCGAGCAAGGGGCCCGAAATACGATTCATATACCGCCTCACTATGCCGGTCGAGCAAACGCAAGGCCGCTCCGGATGATTGTAATAGCCGCACGGACACGGATTCATCGAGGCGACCAACATAAACCCTGCCGGGTAATCGATGGCGTAGCGCGCCCGGGAAACGGTTATCCGGCGGTCTTCCAACGGTTGTCGCATCACTTCCAGCACGCTGCGATTGAATTCGGGCAACTCGTCGAGGAAAAGCACGCCGTTATGAGCCAGACTGATTTCTCCCGGTTGGGGATACGTGCCCCCTCCTACCATCGCCACATTCGAGATGGTATGATGCGGAGAGCGGAAGGGACGGCGCGTCATCAGCGAGGTTTCGCCTCCCATTTTGCCGGCCACCGAGTGAATTTTGGTAGTCTCCAGCGATTCCTCCAAGGTAAAAGGAGGCAATATAGTGGGCAGGCGTTTGGCCAACATCGACTTGCCGCTTCCCGGGCTTCCAATCATCAACAGATTATGGCCGCCCGACGCCGCCACCTCCAGGGCGCGTTTTACATTTTCCTGCCCGCGAACCTCCGAAAAGTCACAATCGAAAGCATGTTGTCCCGATTCAAATTCTTTCCGGGTATCCACCCGGGTAGGTTGCAAAACGCGTTTACCGTCGATAAATTCAATCACTTCCTGAATCGTAGCCGCACCGTACACGGCCAGCTTATTCACGATAGCGGCCTCCCTGGCATTTGCCTGAGGAAGGATAAACCCTTCAAAACCGGCATTCCGCGCCATAATGGCGATCGGAAGCGCTCCGCGGATAGGCTTCAGCGTACCGTCGAGCGAGAGCTCTCCCATCAGCAGATAACGATCCAAACGCGCGCCGTCGATTTGCCCCGCGGCGGCCAGGATACCGACGGCCAGGGGCAGGTCGTAGGCCGAGCCCTCCTTCCGGATGTCGGCGGGAGCCATATTGATTACGATACGATTGCGGGGAAAAGCATAACCGCTCACCTGCAGGGCGGAAATAATTCGTTCGTGGCTTTCGCGCACAGCGCTATCGGGCAGGCCCACCAGAAAAAACTGGATACCTTTGGTACAACTTACCTCGATGGTGACGGCAATAGCGGAAATGCCCTGCACGGCAGCGGCATAGGTTTTGACAAGCATAGACAGGGTTTCGGTTTAAGCGATTTATTTCATTTCATTCTTCGAATAGCTTTTCAAGCGTTTGTTTGATTTCGATTCCGTTTTCGGTTTTCAATAAAATTTTGCCTTCTTCGTCGATCAGGAAGCAACGCGGAAGCGCATTTACATTATACAGATCGATCAACATGGCAGCCTGTCCGGCCGAATCCGTCACCAGGTTCCACCGAATGCTGTCTTTAGCCAGCACGTCGCGAAGCTCCGGCTGATTGTCGTCGAGGCTGATGAGCAGAATATCGAGTTTTTCCTTGGGATACTTCATAGCCACCTTATCCAGATACAAATCCTCGGTCTGGCACATGTCGCACCAAGGCGCGGTAAAAGCGAGCAATAGGTATTTCTGGGGAAAAGAATCCAGGCTGATCGTTTTTCCGTACACGTTTTTTACGGTGAAACCGGGTGCTTCGGCTCCTAAAGCCGTGCGTTTGGCACGCGCGCTGTATTGCTCCAATTCCTTTACCAGATAAAAATTTTTCAGTTCGGGATCGAGAAGCGCCAGCAATTCGTCCATTTTCCGGGTATCGTCGGGATCGGTAAAGAAGAGCTGGATCAGGACAACGGAAGCTTTTTCATCGGGATGCTCTTTTATATAGGCCATCGCCTGCTCGCTGAGTTGCAAATTCACATTCGCTATCCGCGAAGCCAGGTCGGTTTCCTCGATCGTATTATTGTGTTGCGACTTCGCATTCAACTGGTTCGATAAATCCGTCAGTTCCTTGAACAAGGGGGCGGTTTCCTTCCGGAAGGCCGTCAATTTGTCATTGGCCTTTCCCCCTTTGATTTGCAACAGCAAAGGATAGCGGGCATCCCCGCTCACCGTAACCGTACCGCCGTCCGGCTCCAGATAAGCCGTCACCCAATGTTCTTTATTTTCAAAAAAAAGTGTCACGCAATGAAAGCCTTTTTGTGCTTCCTCGATGGTGAAATGGCCCGGTTTGGAGCATTGTACGGTATCGACCCTTTTTATATCGTCTTTTTCAAATACGGCATATACAGTCTGATCTTCCAGATTCGTCAGTTTTCCCTCAATCCGGTAGGCCACGTCTTTCCCGCAGGAAGTCAGGCAAAAAACGATTCCTAAGATCAGTGCGATTTTCTTTATCATTAGCTATTCGGTATGCTTCCCTTTATAACAGTGTAATTTGGGGTAAAGATAACAATATATTTTTAAAACTACTTTACATTTATAATAAAATTAACGTACTTATCATAAAAAAAGCACAGAATCGGGGATTCTGTGCTTTCATTTGCAAATATTTCAAATCTTTGGTGAAAATTACCTCCGATTTTTAACCAATTATAACTGCGGGCCGGCAGCAACCAGAGCCTTTCCGGCTTCATTGCCCGTGAACTTGGCGAAGTTCTTCTGGAAACGAGCAGCCAGGTCTTTGGCTTTTTCAGTCCACTGAGCGGGATCGGCGTACGTATCGCGCGGATCGAGGATCTTGGAATCTACACCGGGCAATTCCGTGGGAACTTCGAAGTCGAAGAACGGAATCTTTTTCGTCGGAGCCTTGTCGATCGAACCGTCGAGGATAGCGTCGATGATACCTCTCGTATCCTTGATGGAAATACGTTTGCCGCTACCGTTCCAGCCTGTGTTCACCAGATAAGCCTTGGCACCTTCTTTTTCCATTTTCTTTACCAGTTCTTCACCATATTTCGTGGGGTGAAGCGACAGGAAGGCTGCGCCGAAGCAAGCCGAGAAAGTAGGAGTCGGTTCGGTGATACCGCGTTCGGTACCGGCCAACTTAGCCGTGAAACCCGACAGGAAGTAGTATTTCGTCTGTTCCGGAGTCAGGATAGATACCGGAGGCAATACGCCGAAGGCATCAGCCGAGAGGAAGATCACTTTCTTGGCGGGACCGCCTTTGGATACCGGCTTAACGATGTTGTCGATATGGTAGATGGGGTAAGATACGCGGGTATTTTCCGTTACGGACTTGTCGGAGAAGTCGATTTTGCCGTCGGCGGCAACCGTTACGTTTTCCAACAGGGCGTCGCGTTTGATAGCGTTGTAGATGTCGGGTTCAGCTTCTTTCGACAGGTTGATAACCTTTGCATAGCAGCCGCCTTCGAAGTTGAATACGCCTTCGTCGTCCCATCCGTGTTCGTCGTCGCCGATCAACAGACGTTTCGGGTCGGTAGACAGCGTAGTTTTTCCCGTACCGGACAGACCGAAGAAGATAGCCGTATTTTCGCCGTTCATATCGGTATTGGCCGAGCAGTGCATGGAAGCGATGCCTTTCAGCGGAAGCAGGTAGTTCATGTAGGAGAACAGACCTTTCTTCATTTCGCCGCCGTACCAGGTATTGAGGATAACCTGTTCTTTGGTTTTCAAGTTGAATACCGTAGCCGTTTCCGAGTTCAGGCCCAGTTCCTTGAAGTTTTCAACCTTAGCCTTGGAAGCGTTGAAGGATACGAAATCGGGTTCGCCGTAGTTAGCCAGTTCTTCTTCCGTGGGACGGATGAACATGTTCTTTACGAAATGAGCCTGCCAGGCTACTTCCATGATGAAGCGCACTTTCAGACGCGTGTTGGGGTTGGCGCCGCAGAACGTATCCATCACAAACAGGCGTTTGCCGGAAAGTTCTTTTACAGCCAGGTCTTTCAGCACTTCCCAAGTGTGTTCGGAAGTCGGCTTGTTATCGTTTTTATATTCTTCGGAAGTCCACCATACCGTATCTTCGCTCGCTTCGTTCTTCACGAAGAATTTATCTTTGGGCGAACGGCCGGTGTAGATACCTGTCATTACGTTCACAGCACCCAGTTCGGTTTCCTGGCCTTTTTCGTAGCCTTCCAAACCGGCTTTTGTTTCTTCTTCGAACAAAACTTCATAAGACGGATTGTGCAAAATTTCTTTCACATCTTTGATTCCGTACTTGCTTAAATCTAAATTAGCCATCTTGTAATTAATTTAAATGATTGACTTTATATAACTTTTCTCTCTCTTCTTTCCGGATAACGATACCGGGAGTATACGGCACGTTTTTGGCGACTTGCTGCCGGCTAACTCTTGTTAACCGCGACACAAAAGTAATATTTTTTTTTATTCGTCCTTCCCTATTAAGGAAATTTTTCAGTAATAATAACTCTTTTCCACGCAATTAACATTATAGCTAATCTATTTGCTATGTAGAGTTTACAATCGGAGGCAAAAGTATAGGAAAAAAGCCGCAAGCCGCCCTTTGCCGGCGACCTGCGGCCGGAAAATCATTTCACTTCCCAGATCTCTCCCTGCATAAGGAAATCGGTAAGCGTGCGCGTAGGATTCTTGGCCTGCACGTCGGCGATTTGCGCGTGTACGGCTTCGTCGTAAACGGGCGCCTCGACATCGCGGATCACGCCCAAGGCAACCGGCATATCGCCGCCCATCATGGCCAGCATCATATGCAAGGTATTGTCTTTTTCATGGGCGTCGTGTACCAGCACGTCGTCGAGGGTATAGCCTCCTTCGCCGATCGTGACGGCTTTCAGTTTCAGCCCGTCGAGCACGATGCCTTTTTCCTGATTCTTGCCGAACAGCATTTTCTCGCCGTGGCGCAGGAAAATGGTGCGGTCGGCGCGGTATTCCTTATCGACAATGCTTTTATGGATGCCGTCGTTGAAGATCACGCAGTTCACCAGCACTTCCGTGACCGAAGCACCTTTATGGCGGGCCGAGGCCGCCAGGATTTCCGTCGTATTCTTCAAATCGACATCGATGGCGCGGGCGAAGAAATTGCCGCGGGCGCCCAGCGCGAGCTCAGCCGGCACAAAGGGATCTTCCACCGTTCCGTACGGAGAACTTTTGGAAACGAATCCGCGGTCGGAGGTAGGCGAATACTGGCCCTTGGTCAATCCGTAGATTTTATTGTTGAACAACACGATATTCAGATCGATATTGCGGCGTACGGCATGGATGAAATGATTGCCGCCGATAGCCAGGCAGTCGCCGTCGCCCGTAATCAGCCAGACGCTCAAATCGGGACGGGCGGTCTTTACGCCCGTAGCGATGGCGGCGCCGCGGCCGTGAATGGTATGAAACCCGTAGGTATTCATATAATAAGGCAGACGCGAAGAGCATCCGATACCGGAGATGACAGCCATGTCATGGGGGGCTACTCCTACTTCGGCCATCGCCTTATGCAGGCAGTTCAATACGGCATGATCGCCGCAACCGGGGCACCAGCGGACATACTGGTCGCTTTTATAATCTTTCGGTTGATAGTTGATTCCTTCTGTTGTCATTGTGTTAAGCCTCCAATATTTTAGTAAATTCCTCTACCAATCGCGCCACGACAAAGGGCTGGCCTTTCACCCGATTGAACTTATACGGGTTGAATCCGGGCACTTTTCCGCGCAGGTAATTGGCGAACTGGCCGCTGTTTTGTTCGGCTACGACTACTTTTTTGTATTTCGAGAGTACTTCGGCTGTATTCTTAGGCAGCGGGTTGATGAAATTGAAATGAGCCAGGGCTACTTTCCGGCCTTGTTCCTGCATGGTTTCCATCGCTTCATACAGATGCCCGTAGGTACCGCCCCATCCCACGATCAGCAGTTCGGCATCGGCATCGCCGATTACGCTCAGTTCGGGTATATAGTCGGCTATCTTGTCGATCTTGGCCTGCCGGGTGGCGACCATTTTCTGGTGGTTCACCGGATCGGTAGAAATGGCGCTGGTTTCATAATCTTTCTCCAGCCCGCCCAACCGATGGGCAAAACCCTCCGTACCGGGAACGGCCCAATAACGCACGAGGCTTTCCTTGTCGCGGCGGTAAGCTTTCCACACGGCGTCGCCCTGATAGGCAGATACGTAATTCGGCCGGATGGGCGGATACTGGCTCAGATCGGGAATGCGCCAGGCCGACGATCCATTGGCGATGAAAGCGTCGGTAAGCAGAATCACCGGCGTCATATGCTCGAGCGCCAGTTTGCTGGCCCAGTAAGCGGCATCGAAACAGTCGGCAGGCGTGGAAGCGGCGATGACGACGGCGGGGCTTTCGCCGTTGCGTCCGTAAAGGGCCTGCATCAGGTCGGTTTGTTCGCTCTTGGTGGGCATTCCTGTAGAGGGCCCTCCGCGCTGCACGTCGATAATGACCAGCGGGAGCTCGGCGATGACCGCCAGGCCGATCGCTTCGCTTTTCAACGCCAGGCCCGGGCCGGAAGTAGACGTAGCCGCCAGGCAACCGGCGAAGCTGGCGCCGATGGAAGTACAGATGCCGGCAATTTCGTCTTCGGCCTGTACCGTAATAACGCCCAGGTCTTTGCGTTTCGAAAGCTCATGAAGGATGTCGGTAGCCGGCGTAATGGGGTAACTGCCCAGGAAAAGCTTGAGGCCGGCTTTTTCGGCAGCGGCGATCAGCCCGTAGGAAGTAGCCTTGTTGCCGTTGACGTCGGTATAGTAGCCCGGTTCGACTTTCTTGCTTTCGATGCGGTAGGTCGATACCATGGCATGAATATTATGTCCGTAATTGTAGCCGTCGGTAAGGGCTTTGATATTGGCCTTGGCGATGACCGGCTTTTTGGCGAATTTATTCTGCAACATGTGCATGGCCTCGTCGAGCGGACGTTCGAACAGCCAGCATACCAGCCCCAGGGCGAACATGTTCTTACACCGCAGGGCCGATTTGTTGTCGAGCCCGAACTCGGCCAGTCCGTCTTTCACCATCGTGGAGATGGGGGCGGCTACCACCTGGGCGCCCCCCAGCCCGAGTTCCTGGAACGGGTCGTTGGTGACGAAGAGAGCCTTGTCGAGGTCGCTCTGTTGGAAAGAATCGGTGTCGATCAGGATAATAGGATTAGGTTTGAGGTGTTTCACGTTCACCTTGAGGGCGGCCGGGTTCATCGCCACCAACACGTCGGCCTTATCGCCGGGCGTGAAAATCTTACGCGATCCCAGATGTACCTGGAATCCGGATACACCACTGAGCGTTCCCTGGGGAGCACGCACCTCGGCCGGATAATCGGGGAAAGTAGAGATTTCGTTCCCGAAAATAGCCGAAAGGTTGGAAAAGATCGTGCCGGTCAACTGCATTCCGTCGCCCGAATCCCCCGAGAAACGGATCACGATCTGATCCACCGTTGTTACTTTTGTTTGTTCTGCCATGATATACTATATTAGCTTAATCGCTAGTTAAATTTAAGACCATCTTTTGCAAAGTAAAGCATAAACTTCGCGAGTACAAAACTTTTGCCGCTTAAAACGCCGAGAGGAATAAATCGAGGCTATTCGCCGATAGATGAAAGTGATTAGCCACATAGCCGCTCACCGGTTTGCCACAATACATGTACACCCCCGACCGGAAACCGGTATCGGTTTTAATCAGTCCGGCAAACGATCCGGCATCGCCCAGGGCGAGCAACATGCCGACGAAAATATTGCTGAACGCCATCGAGGTGGTACGGGCCACCCGGTTGCTGATATTGGGTTTGCAATAATGCAATACGCCGTATTGCTCGAAAACGGCCGGATCGGCCCCCGCCAAGCAGCAGGTGGTTTCGAAACAACCGCCCTGGCTCATCCTCAGGTCGATCACGAGCGCCCCCCGCTTCATGGTGCGCACCAACTCTTCGGCGATGACGTACCGCCGCCTTACATTGATATAACGCATGGCCCCGATCACCACGTCGGCGCTCCGGAAAGCGTTGTGCAGCACGTTGGGATGAAAATTAGAGGTAAAAAGCCCCTGCCCCAGCACTTGCTGGATGGTACGGAGCTTGTTGATGTCGTCGTCGAATACCTTTACCGAAGCGCCCAACGCCAAAGCAGCCCGGGCGGCTACCGTACCGGCGTTGCCGGCCCCGATAATCACCACTTCGGTAGGCGATACGCCGGGAATGCCGCCCAGCAGGATGCCTTTTCCCCCTTGCGTATTGCTGAGCAATTCCGAAGCGATGGTAATCGAGGCAGCTCCTTCGATTTCGGAAATGACGTTCAATACCGGACAGCGTTGAAGGTTGTCGGCCAACAGCTCGTAGGCTACGGCGTTGATGCGTTTGACCATCATCAGTTCGAACGCTTCCTGCGAGAACAGGTTGAACTGGAGCATGGAGAAAAGAAGGGTACGCGGCCGCATCAAGGCGATTTCCGCGGCCAGCGGCGGCAGGATTTTCAGAATAATATCGGCCTGGTATACTTCCCCCGGCGTGGCCACGATTTCGGCCCCCGATTCCGCAAAATGGTTATCCGAATAATTGATGCCCAGCCCGGCCCCTGTTTCCACCAACACGCGATGGCCGCAATCGGTAAGCATATCGACGGCTTCGGGGGTAAGCGCGAGCCGCCGTTCGTCTTCTTTGCGTTCGCGGGGAATGCCGATAACGAGCCGGTTGGCCAGTTTGCCGAGTTCTTTGAGAAGTTCCTGCGGAATATAAGCCCCCTGGGCTTGCTGTTTGTCTCCTGCTTTTTCCATATCGTCAGCGGTCATGCGATTATTTTTTCCAAGGCCGCGGTTATGGCCGATACATCATTCTCGGTAAGCATCACGGAAGCATCGAAAACCACGGCGGCCCGAGTATAAAACGCCTCTCTCGCAGCCAGGCTTTCGGCGATGAACGACCGGAGGGCGTCGCCCGAACGCCCGGCCAGGACGGGGCGCGTGTGCTTGCAGAGCTCCAGCCGCGCGGCCAGCTCGCCCACCGGCACTTTCAGATAAATCGTGGTACCCTCGCGGTTCATATAGTCCATATTGTCGAAAAAGCAAGGCGTGCCGCCCCCGGTGGAGATAACCACGTCTTCAAACATCGACACTTCGTGCAGCATGCGCCGCTCGATGTCGCGAAAGGCCGCCTCTCCTTTTTCGGCAAACAGTTGGCCGACTGTTTTGCGGTAACGGCCTTCGATATAATAATCGAGGTCGATAAAGGAAAGACCGGTACGTTTTTCGAGGGCCTTGCCGATCGTTGTTTTGCCGGCTCCCATATAACCGATCAGGTAAATACGTTTCATACAATCTTCCGGATAGTTTCCGCAAATGTATGCTTTTTCCGGCAACCCGCTCTTTATTCCGGCCTAAAAAAACGCCTGTTTTGCCGTAGATTTTCCGTCCTTCGCCGGCAATCCGGCCGGAAGCACGGCTTTCGGTTTTTCCGTTTTCCGCCTGTATTTATCCCAGCCCCCTCTTTCCTGCCGTTTCGCCTCCCTCTTTTTAGGCCGGAAAATCCTTCGGCATAATCTGTCGCTTTTAGGCAACAAATGCAAAAGTTATCAAAATAATAAGGTAAAAGCACTACCTTTGCCCTCCGATACACGCAAAGCATTCCTTGTATGAATATAAAATCGACAGATCGCCTCCGCGACTTTTTCCGCCTTCCCTTCTTCAGCGACTACAAAACGCTAGGCGCCCTCTGGGTTCTTCTGGGAGTGATAGCCTGGGCCACCAAATACTTCCCGGGCTCTTACAATAATTTTCTGATATTCAAATATGTCTACTGGCACGTGGTAGATTTGTTGCCCCTGTATGCTCCCTACCCCGACCAATATGCCGATTTGAACCATTACGGGCCTTTTTTCAGCCTGGTTATCGCGCCCTTCGCCATCGCTCCGCTCTGGCTGGGATTGTTGTCGTGGCTGGTCAGTTTGTCGGTATTTCTCTACATTGCCACGCTCACGCTGCCTGTAGGGCGGAAAGAAAAGATATTCATTTACTGGTTCTGCGCCCACGAATTGCTGACGGCCCTTTTTATGTCGCAATTCAATATTGCCATCGCGGCCATTCTTATCCTGGCATTTGCCTGCATCGAAAAAGAGAAAGAAACCGGGGCCGCTTTTTTCATCATGCTGGGCACCTTCGTCAAATTATACGGCATCGTAGGGCTGGCCTTTTTCTTCTTTTCCCGGCATAAGACGCGGTTTGTACTGGCCTGCATCGGCTGGGCCGCTTTGATGTTTGCGGCCCCCGCCCTCTTATCCGACCTGCCCTACGTGATAGAGCAATACAAAGGCTGGTTTGCCGAGCTGGCGGCCAAAAACGAAGCGAATTTCTTTTCGCGGATGCAAAACGTTTCGCTCCTGGGGATGGTACGGAAAACGTCGGGTTCCACCGCCTATTCCGACCTTTGTTTAATTCTGCCCGGCCTCGTGGCCTTCGCCCTGCCCTATCTGCGCATCCGCCAATATGCCTTCAAAGCCTTCCGGCTAGCGTTTCTGGCTTCCACCCTGATGTTTACGGTCTTGTTCAGTACGGGAAGCGAATCGAGCACCTATATCATCGCCTTCATGGGCGTGGCCATCTGGTATGTAACGGCACCCTGGAAAAGATCGGGCTTCGATCTTTTTCTGCTGATATTCGCCTTTATCCTCACCAGCCTTTCCCCTTCCGACTTGTTTCCCAAATACCTGCGTGAGCATTATGTTTATCCGTATGCGCTCAAAGCCTTGCCCTGCGTCTTGATCTGGGTCAAACTGGTGTATGAAATGTGTACTCAAAATTATCGCAACCATGAAGAACTTGTCCGCTAAGCTCGCGGCCTTGCTGCAACGCCCGATATGGAAAAAAGACAGTACCACCTGCCTGGTCTGGCTGCTGACGGGGGCTGTTTTCGCCCTGATCAAATTCGGAATCGGGAAATTCAACAACTATAAAATTTTCGAGTGGGTATACTGGCATGCCCGCGAGGGATCGACCCTTTACGGCGATTATCCCGCGCTGTATTACGATTCGAATCATTACGGCATTATTTTCAGCCTGATTATCGCACCTTTCGCCTGGATGCCCCAATGGCTGGGGCTGACGCTCTGGGTGGTAGCCAATACAGCCCTGCTCTATTATGCCATCGGCCGGTTGCCGCTCACCCGGACGCAGAAAGCGTTTATCTATTGGTATGCTTATATCGAATTGATGACGGCCCAAGGCGTACAACAGTTCAATATTTCGGTGGCGGCGTTTATCGTTCTGGCCTATGCGCTTATTCACCTGCGGAAAGAGTTTTGGGCCGCCCTGGTTATCGTGCTGGGCGCCTTTATCAAGATATATCCTATCGTGGGGCTGGCTTTTTTCTTTTTCTCCAAGCGGAAAGGGGTATTGACGGCCGGTTGCGTTTTCTGGGCGGCGGTTTGCTTCTTTCTGCCGGCGCTTTATACGCCGGGGCTGGACTACGTAGTCTCGCAATATGCCGATTGGTTCGAGCGGCTTCAGGTAAAAAATGCCTTGAACATGTTCGCCACTTCGCAGAATATTTCGTTGCTGGGATTGGTGCGGAAATTGTCGGGCAATGCGGCCTACAGCGACCTGGGGCTGATTGTTCCGGCCCTTGTGCTGTTTTTTATTCCCTATTTCCGCTTTGCGCAATATAAATACCTCCGGTTTCAGTTGATGCTGTTGGCTCATGTCCTGCTTTTCGTTGTCTTGTTCAGCACCGGCAGCGAGGCGAGCGGGTATGTGACGGTGATGGTAGGCGTAGCCCTGTGGTACCTGTGCAGTCCGTCGCGGCCGGGGGCTTATCGTCGTTGGTTGCTGATCGCCACGCTGGTGATCGTAGGGTTGTCGAGCACGGAGCTGGTTCCTAAGTTTATCCGCACCGGATTCATTCAGCCGTATGTATTCAAGGTGTGGCCTTGCGTGGTGGTATGGCTGACGCTTTGTTACGAGATGATCCGCAAGGATTTTTCCGACCGGCAGCCGGCTGTGTTGCCTTTTCCGGAATCCGGATCTTCCCGTCCTTGAAACCTCTTTGCTTTTTTCCGTTCGGTTTGAACGATTAATCTCTTTAGAACCTATGAATGCAGCAGTACCGACAACAGATACCGTCGAGTTTTCCATCATAACCGTCACCTTCAATTGCGAAGACACGATTGAAGACACGATGCGCAGCGTTTTCTCGCAAACCTATACGAATTACGAATACCTGGTAATCGACGGCGCATCGACCGATCGTACCGCGGCTGTCGTGGGCCGCTATGCTTCTTCGCTGGCTGCCTTCGTGTCGGAAAAAGACCGGGGCATTTACGATGCGATGAACAAGGGTATCCGGCTGGCCAAAGGCCGGTGGATTCTCTTTCTGAACAGCGGAGACGTGCTGGCCGACGGGGAGGTATTTGGAAAGGTAGCTGCCGTGGCGGCTTCGACTTCGGCCGATATACTGTATGGGGATATTCTGATTCGCAAACGCGGGGAGTTGGCGGTAAAGCCGGCTGCCGAACCTTGCAACAAGCATAGGATGTATTTCTGCCATCAGAGCGCATTCACCCGTCTGGCCGTGATGAAAGCAACTCCCTTCGACCTGCGCTTCCGGCTTTCGGCCGACTTTTATTTCTTCAAACAAGCTTATTATGCGGGGCTTAGGTTCGTGCATATACCGGTTCCCTTGGTTATTTACGACCGGAACGGGGTTTCGAACACACACCGCCTGGCCGGGTTGGCCGAGAACGTACAAGTGGTAAAACTGCTTGACAGGGGATGGACGCGGATTACCTTTTTACTGCGTCTTTATTTCGTCATGGCACGGTTGAAACTCCGGGGGAAGAAGCGGTAGCAGGCGCCTTTCCCGGTATCGCCCTGAAAGAATTCCGGCAGGGTTTTCCCGGCCCTCCGGTCTGCTTTCCCAGGGGGGACTTATTGTATTTATTTTTCTCAGGAAAAAAATACATGCCGATGAAATGGAAAATGGATGCCAGTGTAATCGGAATTTCATGCCGATGGATTTTTCATTTCATCGGCATCCAATTCCGCGGGTTTGAGGACAGCATCATAACACATTGACTATCAATGAAATGAAAAATGTTATTTTTTCTTCCTTCTCTCCGCCTGCTTATTGTCATTTTTTTCGGATAAAAAGGCTGCTCTTCCCTGAGGTTCACGCTCCCTTTTTATTTCCCCTGCCGAAACAGCTTGGCGAGTAAGAATAAATCGTAACTTTGTGATGAGTAAAAGAGAGTAAAATGGCGAGAAGCAAACATTATGTGGTATGGAAAGGGCTGAACCCGGGCATTTACGACAACTGGGCCGAATGCAAAATGCAGGTAGAGGGCCAGGATGGAGCCAAGTACAAGGCGTTCGAAACCCGGGAAGAGGCGGCCGAGGCGTTTGAGAAAGGATATACGCATTATCTGAAATCGGCTCCGGGGCAGAAGGGGGGGGCATCTTCCAAAAGCGACCCGGGCACGGCTTTTATCTCTTCCCTGGCCGACACGCCGGCCGGCCCCGTCGGCCGGCCCCTCAACGAAAGCCTGGCGGTAGACGCTGCCTGTAGCGGAAATCCCGGCGATATGGAATACCGGGGCGTGTATACGGCTACCGGGCAGGAGATTTTCCATGTAGGCCCCCTGCCGGAAGGCACGAATAACGTAGGGGAGTTTCTGGCATTGGTACACGGACTGGCTCTTTTAAAGCAAAGAGGCAGCAAGTTGCCGGTTTATTCCGATAGCCGGAATGCGATTTTGTGGGTAAAAAAAAAGAAATGCAAGACGCTACTGGAACGCACGGCCCGGAATCAACCTATTTTCGACCTGATCGAACGGGCCGAAAAGTGGTTGAATACCCAGACTTATACCACTCCCATCCTGAAATGGGAAACTTCCGCCTGGGGAGAAATCCCTGCCGACTTCGGACGGAAATAAAAAAGCTTCGCCTTTCTTTTTTTACCGCAAAAAGCGACAGGTCCCGATAGGGGTAATGCGCTCCTACCCTGTCATCCGAATAAAGAATACGACATACTCTATGCAACGTCTCTCCCGCTTCGCGCATCTGAAGAAGAAGAGGCTCTTAACATTTCGACAAAATGAACATCGCATTCGATGCCAAACGGATTACCCACAATGCGACCGGCTTGGGCAACTACAGCCGGTACATCGTCAGTTCGCTCGCCGCGCATTATCCGGAAAACGCCTATTGGTTGTATACGCCCGGAAAAGGAAAAGAGGCTTTGCGTGCGCGGTTGGCTGCGCACGGATCGATTCGCTTTCGTTATCCCCGGGGCGTACTGGGCACGTTGTGGCCGTCGCTCTGGCGTTCGTCGGGCATCGTGGCCGATCTCCGGCGCGACAAGGTGGATTTGTACCATGGGTTGAGCAACGAGTTGCCGCACCAGATTTCGAAAAAGGGCATTGCTTCGGTCGTCACTATCCACGATTTGATTTTCTTGCGGTATCCGCAGTATTATAAACCGGTAGACCGGCAAATCTATGCCCGCAAGTTCCGGGCTGCCTCGGAAGAAGCCGACCGGGTAATTGCCATCAGCGAGCAAACCCGCCGCGACATCTGCACTTATTTTCATATTCCGGAAACCAAAATCGACGTCATTTATCAAGGTTGCCATCCGGTATTTTCCCGCCCGGCGGCCGAAGCCGACAAAGAGGCCGTAAAGGCCCGATACGGTTTGACCGCTCCTTATATATTATATGTAGGAAGCATGGAAGAGCGCAAAAACCTTTTGCTGCTTATCGAAGCGGTGAAAGAACTGAAGGAGGATATGCAGGTAGTGGCTATCGGCAAACGCACGCCTTATACCGAAAGGGTGGAAACCTATATCCGCGAGAACGGAATGGAAAACCGGGTGCACCTGTTCAACGAAGTTTCGTTCGGGGAATTGCCGGCTTTTTATCAAATGGCCAGCCTGTTTGTATATCCTTCCTTGTTCGAAGGATTCGGCATCCCGGTGATCGAAGCTTTGCTTTCGGGCGTGCCGGTTATCGCCGCTACCGGTTCTTGCCTGGAAGAGGCCGGAGGCCCGGATTCCTTGTATACCGATCCGCATAAGCCGGAGGAATTGCGCGCCTTGATCGAATCGGTTCTGCGCGAACCGGCATTGGCCGATAAGATGCGGAAAAACGGTTTGGCGTATGCCCGGCGGTTCGACGAGGCGAAAATGGCCGCCCGGTTGATGGAAGTATACCGGCAGGTGGCGAAATAGACAGGCCCGGGTGTTTTCCTCCCCCCATCTCTTAGGATAGCTACCTGGCACGATACTCCCCTTCCTCGAAAAAACATCCGGGGAAGGGGATTCTTTTTTTAGGATGACTTTTCTTTGGTAAACTCGATCGGTTCGATGTCTTCCTTGAGGGTTCTGATGTCGCAGTCTTCGAAATCCACTCCGTAACGCATCCGGATAGCCGCAAAATGCGGGCAGATATAGGAAGGAAAAGTAGGGTCGACGGCGCACCACCCCGCACCTTCTATATAACATTCGGGCCAGGCATGGGTGCTTTCCAGATTCTGCTCGGGAATACTAAAATAGCCTACGGCAAAACGGGTCGGTATATTCATATGGCGCATCAGGGCGGTAAACAAATTGGTATATTCGCCGCATGTGCCTTTCCTTGTCCGAATAACCGTATTCACGTCTACGGTCCGGCAGGTTCCCGCGTCGATTTGTTTCGCTATCGAGTCGGAAGGCGATAGATAGGTGTAAACAAACTTGAGGGCTTTTTCGATGATCACAAAGGTATGCGTGTCATCCTTAAACAACGTATCTGCAATCTGCCTGACGTATTCGTTGCGGGCATCTATCAACTCGGTAGACTGCAAGTACCTGGCGATTTCCCGGTCGTATTCCTGCGATTGGTCGTAACGGGCTTCTTGCATGCGGGCCAGTTTCTTGCCGTCCAGATAGGGATTGACCGTGGTAAGTGCTATTTGATAGTTTTCTCCGACTTTGGATATACGGGTAATTTGTTGGGGATAACAGTCTAAGGCTTTTATATCAGGCTTGTTTAACGTAAAGGTGAAGTTAACCGTATCCTGATTAGTCAATTTAAAGAATCGGGAATAGGATTGGGCCGAAGCAGACGGGATAATCAACATAGACAGCATTAGCCCCAGTAAGAATTTACACATGACGTTTCGTTTTTATAGTATAAAAAGAATGACAAAATTAGTAGGCAAAAGGAACCTCGTGCCACCGGCTGTAGCGTTTCCAGAACTGCTCCCGGGCCTCCAGCACCCACTTCAGGCACGCATCCGGATCGGCTCTGCGGGCGTCGGCATAGGCACGGGCTATCAACCGGAAGGCTTCTTCGCCCCCCCATAGGCGGGCGAAATTGGCGCATCCTCTTTTCACGGATACCGGCCCGAAATACATCCGGTTAATATCGACCAGGCAAAATTTGATTCCTTCCGGGGTGCGTCTATACAGGATATTGCCCGGCGAATAATCCGCATGGTAAATGCCGCGCTCGTGCAGTCCGGCCGTATAGCGGGCCATGGCTTCGAACAAATCGGCATTTTCCGCCAAGGGGCGACGGCCGGGTTCGTACATGGGTTCGTAATCGTATTGCAGGCTGATAAAATAGGAACGGTGGAGCAATCCTCCTTTCTTAAACTGGATGTAGCCTACCGGAGGGGGCGTATCGCCTCCGAGGGCCTGTACTTTCAAGGCGTAGGTAAAGGCCCTGAGCACTTTCGACGGACGGAAAAAAGTATAGGCCACCCGGTTGATGAAATGAGGTACTTTAAATTGCTTGACGTTGAGCTTCACCCCGTCTACCTCGAATATCTTGATCTCGTTGCGGGCTTTGTAAATGGTGGTGCCTTCCCGGTCGAAACGTTCGGGCAAGGTACGGATAAAAGCGGAAAAGCGGCGGTAATCGGGATGGATAACTATTTTCATGATAGGTGCAACAGTGTTTGGATGCGATCGAGCAGGATTTCGGGGGCCAGGTTGTTCATGCACGCCCAGTCGCCGCGCTGGCAAGGCTTCTCGCCGAAAACGGAACAGGGGCGGCAGGGCAAATCCATTTGCAGGGCGTCGGCCGGATCTTGGCGGTAGCCGTAGAAGCCGGTATAGGGGTGGGTGGCTCCCCAGAGGGAAAGCACCCGCGTGCCGACCAGCGAAGCGAAGTGCATATTGGCCGAATCCATCGATACCAGCAGGTCGAGCCGGCTGATCAGCGCCAGTTCGTTGTCGAGGGCATATTTTCCTACTACATTTTTTACGTGGGGATATTGGTAGGCCCATTCTTCGAGCAGGGCCTCTTCGTATCCGCGCGCGCCGAAAAGGAAGATGGTTACGTCGTCGCGCCGGGATAATTCCGCCACCACGTGCTCCATCTTGTCGATCGGATAGATTTTCCCCTGGTGCTTGGCGAAAGGCGCAAACCCGATCCACCGGCCGTTTTTCTCGCCGGCCAGGTTCTGCAGCGCGCTCAGGTCGGCCGGGGTTTGTTCGAACAGGGAGGTGAAGGATTCGGTATATTGCAACCCGGCCTGGCGGAAAACGTCGGCATAGCGTTCGACTACCGGGCGGAGAGGCCGCAATACTTTGTCGCGGCTCCGGGTAAGCCGGCCCCGCTCTTTCCGGGTTTTGTCGAGTACGAAAACCGGTTTGCCTTTGAGACGGAAAAAGGTACGGATGATGATGGTACGGATGACGTTGTGCAGATCGAGTACCCGGTCGTAGTCGTATTTCGCCAGGGCGGAAGCAAACCGCATCAGCCCCGGCAGGGTTTTCTCGGTGGTTTTCGTATTGATGCCGATTACTTCCACATTGGCCGGGCGGTGGATGAAAACCGGAATCAGGAAAGCCTGGGTGAGCACCGTAAAGGAATCGCCGGGATTCGACCGGGCGGCCGAATAAATTACCGGAACCGTCATCGCCACGTCGCCGATGGCCGAAAGCCGTATGACCAGAATACGCGCCATTATTTTTTACCGTATAAGACGGGGTTTAAATCCGGGTCGTTGTACATCTTCATCTGTTTGTATACCTTCATGTATTTCCGGCCTTCGCGAATATCCGTCAAGAGCTGGTCGAGGGCGGCGGAAAGGTCTTCTTTCTGTTCGAGCAGCACGGCGAGTTTTTCGCGGCATACCAGCCGGTGGGCATCATCGGCGTCCGGCCGCGCGGCTTCCTGCTGCATATGGTATATTTTAAGGGTGAGAATCGACAAACGATCGATCGCCCAGGCGGGGCTTTCGGTATTGATCGTAGCGTCTTCACGCACGGACACATTTTTATACTTATCGAGGAAAAAACTGTCGATCAGCTCCACCAGGTCGGTACGATCCTGATTCGACTTGTCGATACGACGTTTGATATTCAAAGCCTCTACCGGGTCGATGGCCGGGTTGCGGATAATGTCTTCCAAGTGCCATTGCACGGCGTCGATCCAGTTTTTCAGATAGAGGTAAAACTCGATGCTTTTCACCGGATACGGATTATGTACGGTAGCATCTACATGATCGACCTGATGGTAAGCCTCGGTGGCTTGCTCGAAAATCCGGTAGCATTGTTCGCTGAAGTTCATACGCGTTCTTTTTTCTTTCGATAATTAGTACTATAGCCGTCACTGCCGGCCGGCTTTTTAGGAAAAACGGAGATAGTGCAAACCGAGCGCAGAAACAAAGCCTCGCTTTGGTTATGCCCAGGTGCAGCCTATCTTCGTTTTAATTCTTTGAAGCAAAGATAAAGAATCTTTTTATTCCGCCCAGCTATCGGGAAAGAAAACCATCCGTGTCGCCCCGCTACAGGCTTCTCAATACATATCCTTTTTTCGGCAAAGAAGCGATCTGCAACGACGTATCCGGCGCAAGCGCCCGCCGCAAATACGTAATCTGCACATTCAAGGCCAGCGAATTGGCATACGACACATCTCCCCATACCGCCCGCAAAATCGTCTCCCGCGAGACGACCCGCCCCCCCCCGCATGCCAGAAGCTGCAAAATCTCGGCTTGCCGGGAAGTAAGCAAGGTTTTCCGGTTACCGTAGCGCAATTCGTTGGTTCGATAATCGAAGGTAGTCTTGCCCATCCGATACAAGGCTTCGCCGGCCTCTTCCGGCAATCCGTCGCCCAGGCGTTCGCGGATACGGGCCAGCAATTCTTCCGGATAAAAAGGTTTGGCCAGGTAATCGTTCCCCTGCAAACTGAAACCTTTCAGCCGGTCGCTCTTGTCGGAACGGTCGGAAAGAAAAAAATCAAGGTACGCCGATCGGTCTGCCGGATCCGGGCCGCTACTTCAAACCCGTTCAACCCAGGCATATTGATGTCGAGCAATACCAAATCGGGACGCAAGGCGGCGAATAACTCCCAGGCCCCGGTTCCGCTCCCGGTATAGGTTACTTCATAACCTTCTTTTTCCAGAAAACGCTTCAACAACAAGGAATATTTCAGATCGTCGTCGGCAAACAAGATTTTCAACGGCCGGTTGCGGCTGAACGCCGGCTATGCCTCCCACCGCCGCCGCGAGCAACAAGGGAGCGAAACCACTTACTATCGGCAGACCGGCAGCCTGCGGATAAACGAGCAACGAGACACCCGGCTCCGGCAACACACAGCTAACCTCAGCCTGCAAATCGAAGATAATGCGGAAAACCGCTTTTTGACCAACCTTTGCCAACTGAGCGGCGATTGGCAAACCGCCGAAGCCGACATACAAGCCACCCCCGCACCCCCCGACGCTACTCCCCGATCGCTTGAATCGACCGCCGGCCTATGGCTGGCCCGGCAACCGGACCGACCGCAAACCCGGCAACAAATCCGCACCCCCGGTTTGCGTATCGGCAACTTGATGCACGGACTCTGGAACCGCGAGGGATATACTTTTGAAATCCGTTCGCGCCTGCATTACAGCGATCGGGCCGACAGGCTGCTTATCGACTACCCGCAAGCTCCCGGATCGTCGGATTGCTCGCTGCCCTACCGCTCCTGGTATGCCGGTCAGACCCTGGCCTTGCTGCGTACCCGGGGAAAATGGACAGGGCGGTACGAAACCGGCTTCACCGCCGAAACCGGCCCCGCCGGGAATCGGTACGGCTTGTCGTTTTCCCCCTCCTATCAATGGAATGCCGGTCATTGGAATGTGTTTGCCGCTCTTCCGCTGAGTTGGACAAAGGTATCGGTAGGAAATACCTCCCGCTTCGCCCCCCATCCCTCCCTCACCCTGATCTGGAAACCCCAGTATGCCTGGCGGTTTTCAGCCTATGCCTCCTACCGGGAAACATACGGCAGCCCGGCAGCCCTCTATACAGCGCCTTATAGGGTAGACTACCGTCACACCGTCCTGCCTGCCGGCTTGCTGCCGGTACAGCAGCAACAACTCTATTCAATATACGGCCAATACCAACATACCGTACGGGAACTTTTCGCCACCCTCAACCTGACGCATACCCGCCAACGCCACAACCTTACCCAAGAACAGGTTTTCGAAGGCGAACAACAAACCACGATCGAACGGGCCATCAGCCACCGGGCCGAAGGATGGACGCTGAAAGGCGTCTTTTCCAAAGGTTTTTACGATTGGGGATTGAAAACCTCGCTTTCCCTGACGGGTTATAGCGGCCGGGATGCCGGTTGGAGCGAAGGAAACCTGCTCCCCGTACGGAACCGCTATCTGGAATGTGCGCCGAAAATCGGTTGGAGCCCCTGGCCCCGGGTAGAAGCCACTTACGAAGCCGTTTTCCGGTATGGAGGATCGATCGTCGAACGGGCGGCCGGCGGTACCTCCGCTCATCTGACGCCTTTGTGGCATATCGAGCAGCAAGCACAAATCCGGTATGAAATCTACCCGTTCGGGATCAGCCTGACAGCCGATCATGCTCACAACGATCTCGAGGGCGGCCAAGCCGCGGGGATAGGTTTGGCCGACGTAGCGATAGACTGGACAAACGAAAAATGGGACGTATCGGCGTCGGTTACCAACCTGTTCGATAAAAAAGAATACCGGTACACCCAGTATACGGCTTTGCAGCAATCCACCTCCTGGCTGCGCATCCGCCCCCGGGAATTTTTGCTGACGGCGGCCTATCGTTTTTAATCCCTTGCCGCCTCCCTCTTCATTTTTGCCCACCTGATTGGCCGGCGGAT
Organism: Tannerellaceae bacterium; assembly: GCA_048465615.1. Lineage (GTDB taxonomy): Bacteria > Bacteroidota > Bacteroidia > Bacteroidales > Tannerellaceae > Parabacteroides. Next base: position 63,204 of record DBFWLD010000004.1, on the reverse strand, counting down.
ACATTTATTGCGTACCTTTGCTTGTCGGAACGAAAAATCCGTGACCTTCAAAAACATGCGAGACGAATCATATTCTATGGCAAAAGACAAACTCCTCTCTTCCGGTTTCTGTTATATCCTGGCGGCAAACTTCCTCTTGTTTTTTGCCTTTTACCTCATCCTGCCGGTACTGCCCTTTTATTTAACCCATCAGTTCCATACCGGCAAATCGATGATCGGCTTTATCCTGTCGTGCTATACCCTGGCCGCCCTCTGTATCCGCCCGTTTGCCGGCTACCTGCTCGACACCTTCGCGCGGCGCCCGCTTTACCTCGCGGCCTACTTCATTTTCACCGCTGTTTTTGCCGGATATATGGCCGCTACCACCCTTTTTCTGTTTATCGCCCTGCGCATCGTCCACGGCTTTGCCTTCGGCATGGTCACTGTATCGGGCAACACCATCGTAATCGACATCCTGCCCTCTTCCCGCCGCGGCGAAGGAATCGGATACTACGGGCTGGCCAACAACATCGCCATGAGCTTCGGCCCCATGATCGGCCTTTTCATGCAAGGCAACTTCTCCTACGAAACCATCTTCACCTGCTCGCTTATCTCCGGCGCGCTGGGCCTCTGGATGGCCTACCGGGTAAAAACACCCTATAAGCAACCCGTCAAGCGGGAACCGGTTTCCCTCGACCGCTTTTTTCTGGTGAAGGGAACCTGGGCCGGCATCTCTCTTCTGCTGCTTTCCATCCCCTATGGCATGACCACCACCTACGTAGCCATGTATGCCGACGAAATCGGCATCACCGTCAACTCCGGACTTTACTTTACCTTTATGGCCGTCGGGCTGGCCGTTTCCCGCCTATTCTCGGGACGGCAGGTAGACAAAGGCCGCGTCACGCTGGTGATTACCTCAGGCATGTACCTGGCCACGCTCAGCTTTTTCGCCCTGGCCGCCTTGCAAAAACTAATGCTGTGGAACCCTGCCTTCTCTTCCTATTTATATATAGGCATCGCCCTGATGCAAGGGGTGGCCTTCGGCACGATGTTTCCCGCCTTCAATACCCTGTTCGTCAACCTGGCGCCCAACAGCCAGCGCGGCACGGCCACTTCCACCTACCTGACCAGTTGGGATATAGGAATCGGAATCGGCCTGATGATCGGGGGCACCATCGCCCAGGCTTTCGGAGGATTCAGTTACGCTTATTTCACGGGAGCTTGCCTGACGATCGTTTCCACCCTGTTTTTCCTCTTCCGGGCAGGCCCTCACTTCAACCGTCATAAATTACGATAATCAACGTATTAGTTACCCCTATGAATAACAATCGATTGAAAATAGTAGCCGACGATACCGTCCCCTATCTGAAAGGCATAGCCGAACCCTTTGCCGACATGGTTTACCTCAAAGCCCAAGAATTTACCCCGGAAGCCGTGCGCGAGGCCGACGCCCTGGTGGTGCGCAGTATCGACAAATGCACCCGCGCCTTGCTGCAAGGCAGCCGGGTGAAACTTATTGCCACCGCCACGATCGGTTTCGACCATATCGACACCCGCTACTGCGAAGAGGCCGGCATCACGTGGAGAAACGCGCCCGGATGCAATGCCGTTTCGGTAAGCCAGTACGTAGTCTCGTGCCTGGCGGCGCTTTCGCTCGACCGCGGGGAACCGCTGGAAGGAAAAACCCTGGGTATCGTAGGAGTAGGCCATGTAGGGAAAGAAGTGGAAAAACGTTGTGCCCCCCTGGGCCTTCGCATCCTGCGCAACGACCCGCCCCGGGCGGGGCAAGAGGGAACGGCCGGTTTTGTCTCGCTCGACAAGATAGCCGAAGAAGCCGATATAATCACGCTGCATACGCCGCTTACGAAAGAAGGGCCTTTCGCTACCTATCACCTGGCAGACGAAGCCTTATTCAGCCGGTTGAAAAAACGCCCGTGGCTGATCAACAGTTGCCGGGGAGCGGTACACGACACCCGCGCTTTGCTCGAAGCCGCCCGGCAGCAACGTATCGGCGCGCTTGTCTTAGATTGCTGGGAAAACGAACCCGGCATCGACCGCGGCCTGCTGCAAAATACAGACCTCGCCACCCCCCATATCGCCGGTTTCTCGGCCGACGGCAAAGCCAACGGCACCCGCGCCTCGCTGGAACACATCGGCCGTTTCTTCCGCCAGACGGTCGAGAAAATCGGAGAAGTAGTTCCGCCCCCTCCCGCCTCGCCGGTCATCGATCTGGATAATTTCGCCTCCCATCGCATCGAACACGCCCTTTTGGCCACCTTCGACCCCCGGCCTGTCGACCGGGCTCTGAGAGAAAACCCCGAGCGGTTCGAAGCCTTCCGTACCCATTACGCCCATCCCCGGGAGTACGCCGCCTATACCGTCCGGCATGCGACGGCCCGGGAAGCCGCTATCTTGGAAGAAATCGGCTTCCGGATCGAAAAGTAAACCGGCACAATTGAAAATAAATCGGCAAAAAAGCCAGAAGAAAAAGAAGCGGTTTAATCGCGGAGCGCCGTTTCTTCAATCACCCGCGGATAATGAGCATATTCGAGCCCATGCACCCGCGCGGCCAACGTATCGGGCGTATCGGCCGGGAGCACCGGGCAGGTAGCCTGGAAAATAATATCTCCCTCGTCGTAACGTTCGTTAATATAATGAATGGTAATACCCGATTCTTTTTCGCCGGCCGCCAGCACTGCTTCGTGCACATGGTGGCCGTACATTCCCTTCCCCCCGTACGAGGGCAGGAGAGCCGGATGGATATTGATGATTTTTTCGGAAAAAGCCTTCAGCAAAACGTCTGAAATCTTATTCATGAAACCGGCCAGCACGATAAAATCCACCTTGTATTCCGCCAGCTTGTCGAGCACCGGCTTCCCCACAGTAAATTCCTCGCGCGAAAAGACGAACGAAGGGATTCCGAGCGCGTTCACCCGGGCGTGCACCCCAACGCCCCGGTTGTTCGACAACACCACGGCAATTTTAACAGTTTCACTGTTAGAGAAGTATCGGGCTATATTTTCGGCGTTCGTACCCGAACCGGAGGCAAAAATGGCAACGTTTTTCATATTTTGAAGTGTTTAAATGCACAAGAAAAGAAAAAATGTGCAGTTTTCGGCATTTTTAGCGCATTAAATTTGCTTTGTAACATAAAAAATTCTTTTCTTTGCACTGCAAATTTAAAAAGTATATTCGTATTTATTAATCTAAATTGAAAAAGTTATGTCTGAAGTTGCTGAAAGAGTAAAAGCTATCATCGTTGACAAATTGAGTGTTGAAGAAACGGAAGTTACAAACGAAGCCAGCTTTACGAACGATTTAGGAGCAGACTCGCTTGATACTGTAGAATTGATCATGGAATTCGAAAAAGAATTCGGTATCTCGATTCCCGACGATCAGGCAGAAAAGATTACGACAGTAGGTGACGCTGTTAAGTACATCGAAGAAAACGCGAAGTAATCCCTTATTAAAGGTATGGAATTAAAAAGAGTTGTAGTAACAGGCCTCGGAGCTATTACTCCCCTGGGTAATACCCTCCCCGAAACATGGGAAGGTATTATCGGCGGGAAAAGTGGTGCCGGGCCTATTACTCATTTTGACGCATCCAAGTTCAAAACCCAGTTCGCATGCGAAGTAAAAAATTTCGATCCGTTGAAATACATGGACCGGAAAGAGGCCCGCAAATACGACCTCTATGCCCAGTATGCGATGGTGGCAGCCGATGAAGCCGTAGGCGACTCCGGACTGGATATAGAAGTCGAAAATAAAGACCGGATCGGTGTTATTTTCGCAGCCGGCATCGGCGGTATCCGTTCGTTCGAAGACGAAGTACGCACCTACGACCCCGAACGCGGCCCGCGGTTCAACCCCTTCTTTATCCCCAAAATCATCGCCGACATGGCCGCCGGCCACATCTCGATGAAATACGGATTCAGAGGTCCGAACTTCGCAACCGTGTCCGCTTGCGCCTCTTCGACCAACGCCATAGCCGACGCCTTCAACTACATCCGTCTGGGCAAAGCCGACGTGATCGTAAGCGGAGGAGCCGAAGCAGCCGTAGCCATCGTGGGTGTGGGTGGATTCAACGCCATGAACGCTCTTTCCACACGTAACGATTCTCCCGAGACGGCTTCACGTCCATTCAGCGCCAGTCGCGACGGATTCGTTATGGGAGAAGGAGGCGCCTGCCTGATCCTGGAAGAAATGGAACATGCCCTGGCCCGCGGAGCCAAGATATACTGCGAAATAGCAGGAACCGGTCTTTCCGCCGACGCCTACCACCTGACCGCATCCCATCCCGAAGGACTGGGCGCCAAGCTGGTAATGCGCAACGCGCTTGAAGACGCCGGCATGCAACCTGAAGACATCGACTATATCAACGTACACGGTACTTCTACTCCGGTAGGCGATATTTCGGAAGTAAAAGCGATCAAAGACGTATTCGGCGATCACGCATACAAGCTGAACATCAGCTCTACCAAGTCGATGACCGGCCACCTGTTAGGAGCCGCCGGAGCCATTGAAACAGCCCTTTGCGCGCTTTCGGTAAAGAACGACATCGTTCCTCCCACCATCAACCACGCAGAAGGCGACGAAGACGCGGAAATTGACTATAACCTGAATTTCACATTCAATAAAGCCCAGAAAAGAGAAGTAAGAGCGGCCCTTTCGAACACCTTCGGATTCGGAGGCCACAATGCTTGCGCTATTGTAAAAAAATTTGTGAAATAACGTGTTTACCCAATTATACAAAAGGATAAGGCTCCTTCTTAACAGAAGCAAGGAGCCTTATTTGTCTATATATAAGATTACGGGCTTCTATCCGGACAACATTCACTTGTACGAACAAGCCTTCCTCCATAAATCGTCGTCGATCGAAGCCGGCGACGGCCGCTGGATGAACAACGAGCGGATGGAGTTTCTGGGCGACGCCGTACTCGACGCCGTCGTGGCCGACATTGTCTACAAGCATTTCCACAACAAACGGGAAGGCTTCCTGACCAATACCCGTTCGAAAATCGTACAACGGGAAACCCTCAACCGCGTAGCCGTGGAACTGGGGCTCGACAAGATGGTAGTCTATTCGGCCAAGCTCAATTCCCACAACAACCACATGTACGGCAATGCCCTGGAAGCCTTTATCGGAGCTATCTACCTCGACAAAGGCTACGACACCTGCTACCGCTTTATCCGCGACGTCATTATCCGGAAATACATCGATCTGGACAATATCGCCAAAAAAGAAGTAAACTTCAAATCGAGCCTGATTGAATGGAGCCAGAAAAACAAGCTGGAAATCAGTTTCGAACTCATCGAATCGTTTACCGACAACGACGGCAACCCGGTCTTTCAGACAGGTGTTTTCCTCGCCCACGAACAGATCGGCGTAGGCATCGGTTATTCCAAAAAAGAATCGCAACAAAACGCCGCTAAAATGGCCGTGAAAAAACTCCGCACCGACAAGGATTTCCAACAGTTCATTTCCGAACTGAAAAAGAAACGTACCGGAGAAACCACCCCCGACCAGGAATTCGACACGCTCCCCGACGAGGAAGGGAAATAGCCGGCCCCCACGCTCCCTCTTCTTCCCCGTCTTTCTTTCCCGCCCCTCACGTGCCGGGAATTTCCCTCTTTTCATTTTCGGATCAGGCCCGAAAGCAAAGAGAAGGCCACAGCCGGAAAAACAAGTCTGATCGCCGACCAAATCCATCTCCCGCCTATCTGCCCTTATCCGCATTTCGATTCCTCCGTTGCCGCCGGTTCAGGACATGATAATTATATAAGGTCGTAAACAACCGGCAAGAAACGGCCTAATCGCCGAACGAAACGCCCATGCGGCGCCCTTGTACGATCAGGTCGTTGTCGGGCGTAACCAGTTTGAGTTTGCCCGCTACCTCGGAAAGCGGAACGGAACCTACCTCTTCTCCTTTGATACATACCATCCGGCCGAACTGTTTCTCGGCAATCAGTTGCGTGGCATGGCCGCCCAGGCGGGTAGCCAGGTTGCGATCGAAAGGCGAAGGGTTGCCGCCGCGCTGCGTATATCCCAATACCGTATCGCGGGTTTCGATGCCCGTAGCCGCCTCGATAGCCTGGGTGATATAATCGGAAGGACGTTTTTTGCCCGGAGTCTCGATGCCCTCGGCCACCACTACGATGGAATAAGGCTTGCCCCTGTGTGCACGGTCGAGAATAGCCGCGTTGATCCGGTCGAGATCGTAGCCCAGCTCCGGAAGCAAGATCACGTCGGCGCCCCCCGCCATGCCGGCATACAAGGCAATCCAGCCGGCGTGATGCCCCATCACTTCCACTACCATCACCCGTTTGTGCGAACTGGCGGTAGAATGCAGCCGGTCGATCGATTCGGTGGCAATATTCACGGCCGTATTAAATCCGAACGTAATATCGGTACCCCATACGTCGTTGTCGATCGTTTTGGGCACGCCGATCACGTTCAGGCCCAGTTCCGAAAGCAGGTTGGCCGTCTTCTGCGTGCCGTTTCCGCCTATACATACCAGGCAGTCTAAACCTAATTCTTCATAATTTTGTTTGATAACGAGGGGTTTCTCGGTGTCGCCCGAAGCCAGCAATTTGCGGAAAGGCTTCTCGCGGGAAGTACCCAGAATCGTGCCGCCCAGATTGAGGATACCCGACAGGCTGTGTTCGTCGAACACCTGGACATCTTTATTAAGCAAACCGATAAAGCCGCTGTGAATACCGATTACATCCATACCGTAGTGCATGATCGCGGTTTTGCCTACCCCGCGGATGGTGGCGTTGATTCCGGGGCAGTCGCCGCCGGAAGAGAGAATCCCGATTTTCATTGTTGAGTTAAATTAGTACCCGACAAAGATATAAATAAAAAGAGAATGCCTACATTTGCAGCCAATACAATCGAAAAAGGAGCATGGATATTTTAACAAAGACGATTTCCTTACTCTTCCGCCGCCGGCAGAAGATGATCGAAAGCTTTGCCGAGGATACCGACCGCATTCAGCAAAGGCAGTTGCGTGCGCTCCTGAAAGCCGCCAGCCAGACGGAATGGGGGCTGAAACACGACTACAAGCATATCCGCACCTACGACGATTTTGCCCGCCGCGTTCCGCTGCAAACCTACGACGACGTAAAGCCTTACGTAAAGCGCATGATCAACGGCGAGCGCAACATACTCTGGCCCTCCGTGGTACGTTGGTATGCCAAAAGCAGCGGCACGACCAACGATAAAAGCAAATTCCTGCCCGTTACCCTCGATATTCTCAGGGGATGCCATTATAAAGGCGGCTTCGACTGCGTGGCGCTATATCTGCGCAACCACCCCGAAAGCCGTTTTTTTTCGGCCAAAGGGCTCATCCTGGGCGGCAGCCATAGCCCCTCGCCGCTGAATGCCCGGGCTCATTGCGGCGACCTTTCGGCCGTCTTGCTGCAAAACCTCAGCCCGTTGGTAAATCTGATCCGCGTTCCCGAAAAACGCATCATTCTGATGGACGAATGGGAAAGCAAGCTCCGCGCGATTGTAGAAAGCACCTGGAACAAAGACGTAAACAGCCTGTCGGGCGTTCCCTCGTGGATGCTGGTGCTGATTAAAGCCGTGATGCAAAAAGCCGGCAAAGAATCGCTCACGGAAGTATGGCCCAACCTGGAAGTTTTCTTTCACGGCGGGGTAAGTTTCGAACCTTACCGCGACCAATACAAAGCATTGATTCCTTCGGGAGGCATGCACTATATGGAAACCTACAACGCCTCGGAAGGATTTTTCGGGATTCAGGACGACCCGGCCGACCGCAGTATGCTGCTTATGCCCGATTACGGCATCTTTTTCGAATTTATTCCGACGAGCGAATTGAATAACCCCCACGCCCGGGCCATACCGCTGGAAGCGGTGGAAACGGGGAAAAACTACGCGATGGTGATCAGTACCTCGGGCGGGCTGTGGCGTTATCTGATCGGCGATACGATACGTTTCACGTCGCTTCGGCCGCCCAAATTCGTCATCTCGGGCCGCACCAAACATTTTATCAATGCTTTCGGGGAAGAACTCATGGTAGATAATGCCGACAAAGCCGTAGCCGAAGCCTGCCGCCGAACGGGCGCGCGGGTAAAGGAATATACGGCCGCCCCGCTTTTCCTGCTCGACCGTGCGAAAGGCCGCCATCAATGGTTTGTGGAATTCGATCGCATGCCCTCGTCGGTCGACGAATTTGCCGCCTGTCTGGACCGGACGCTGCAAAACCTTAATTCGGATTATGAAGCCAAACGATATAAAGAAATTTCCCTCCAGCCGCTCGAAGTAATCGTGGCCCGCGAAGGGACGTTTTACAACTGGCTCCGGCAGAAGGGAAAACTGGGCGGCCAGCACAAGATACCGCGCCTGAGCAATGACCGCGTGTATCTGGAAGAGTTATTATCACTCAACCGATCGTAAAAACGAAAACCGGCCGGTTTGTCTTTTCGATTCTTTCAAAAAGCATACGACAGATAAAACCCGCCTCCGCCCTGCCCTACCGTAGGGGCAAACACCAGTTTATCGTTCCGGCGGAGATTGATTTTCCGCGCAATGGCATTGCGCACCGGGAAATACGCCAGATAAGCCAATTCGACCGAAAGAATGCCGAAGCCGGCTCCCGCCACCACATCGGCCACCCAGTGCCGGTTGTTGTACAACCGCGACCCGGCCACGAAAGCCGCCAGCACATAGCCGGAGTAGGCCGCTACCGGACTACTATCCTTCAACTCTTTATACGCCAGATGGGCTCCCAGGAACGCATTGGCCGTATGCCCCGAAGGAAAAGAATAAGGACGCCCGTCGGGACGGGTTTCCCCCACGGCATGTTTCAGCGTCCGCGTCATCACCGCATTCATCCCCTCGGCCAGAACGACCAGACAAAGCTGGTCGGCCCAATTATGTTTCTCTTTTCCCATCAGATCGGCCACAAATACCCACCCGAGCATTCCCCACTCCATATAATCGTCGATATGAATCTGCTTGACGGATTCTTTACGACGGAACAAATGGAAGTCGTTCATCCCGTCGATAGCCGTACCTACCGCTCCCACGGCAATCAGGGAGGCAGGCAGGATAAGGGAAGTAGGCTTGAATTTATAAGATAAAATAGGAATCTGCCGTCGCCCGCTATCGGCCGGCAACGACAAGCCTGCCACATCCGGCTCAACCAAAGAAGCCGGCGAAGGCTGTGCCTGCGCGGCATTGCCGGAAAGAAACAGGGCGGCTAAGAAAAAAAACAGCAATCGTATAAAACTTTCTTTTTGCACTATCTTCGTTTTTGTACATTTGAAGCAAAGAAACGAAAAAATCCCTGGGCTGCAAACCGGCGCCGGGCGAAAAACCCGGCGCCGACAGCCTTACTCCTGATAAATATCCGGCTCCGTGCCCGGGGCTTCGTCGGTGAAGGTGTTGTTTTCAACCGTCGCTCCGGCTACCCGCTGGAAATAAAAACGATGCGTATTCGGATGGAAAGGAGGGTATTCCGTATTTTGGCGGATCACGTTGTCGCGAAACACCAGGCCACTTACCGACTTGGCATAGAGGATGGGGCGGTCGAAAGTCTGGAACTGGTTTTGCTCGATCACGATGCCGCTGTGGAAGTATTGCTGCTGATCCTCCAGATCGGGAATTTCCGGATAAATGGAAATTACCGCATTGGTGAACTGAAACATATTGGTAAGCGCATTCACGAACTTATTCCGGCGGATGACCACGTTGCGGCAAGCTCCCGTTTCGAACCAGCCGTTGCAATCGCCGCAAAGCAGGATAGCCGTCCCGGAAGTATGGTCAAAGACATTATCCTCCACCAAGGTCGGACGGGGCGTGCTGAACAGCGTGCCGCGAGCGCGGTTGTTGCGGATCATATTCCCCGCAAATACCACTTCGGGCGTCCAGGTAAGGTTTTCGATACCGAAGAAGTTAGCCTTTTTGCCTGTCTCGTTTTCTTGGGGATCGATCGCTGCGTCGAGCGGTTGTTCAAAACGGATACGGAATTGCTTTACGCCTTGCCCTACCGGTTTGTCGATTGCCTCGATCGAAGCGATCCGGTTCGGCCCGCCCACCAGTTCCATGGTACGGGAGGTGACAAACTGCACCGTATCGCCCGTTTCTCCCCAACGGAAACCATAGGTCTGGGGGTGCATATAAGCCGCCGTCACCGTCCGGTCATCTTCTCGTTCGAGTAATTTCAGATAAGTGCCGTGTACATTGATGGCATCGTCCATCATCCCCTCGTACAAACCGCCTTTGGATATGATTTTGCCTTTGCAACCGGAAAAATGTGTTGCATCGGCCTGCGTCGTGAAATACCGCGGGTCGTCGAGGCCCCGGAGGCAAACCGAAAACTTGTCGAGGGTAATGTTTTCGCTCATCTGGGCCAACAGCCCCATTCCTTCGGCATAATGTACCTGGATATTGCTGAGCGTGGTATTCACATCGTCGGCCAGAAAAATGCCCGGCGCCGGACGGGCCCCGGTACGCATCGCCAGCACGGTGCCCGGCAAGAGTTGCGGATTGCGCCATCCCTTGGCCTCGATACGGCGGGGACTCGTTTCAGCCACGCCGCGCGTTTTCACCCATAAGTCGCTGGTGCGGTAGACCACATGGCGGGTTTCCGGCTCGAAAGCGATGGCATAGCCGGGGGTATTCTCCCAATCTTCCCCTTGGGCCACCAGCGTACTGTCGGCCAGCCGGTACCGTACCCAGGGCGCCAGCTCGTAGACGATGGTGCCGGCTACGGTATCGTTCGATACCACTTGGGCCTGGGTTATATGGGGCAATGCGAAATCGATGCTGAAGTTGGCCAGCGTGCAATTTTCCGAACCGACCAGCGAAACAGGCAGCATGCGGCCGTGGAAGATCAGGTCGGAGCCTTGTCCGTCGAACGTTACGCCTTTCAGGTTTTCCATGGCGATTCCTACGCGCTTGGGATTGTCCTGGTCGTGGTTGGAGATATAATAAACCCGGTCGGAGGCTCCTTCGGGATAAAACTCGTACCGGCCTTTGGGAAGGATAATCTGTATGTCCGATTTGTCTTTAGCGTCGACGGCGATTTCGGCCAGCGCCCGGGCCATGAACGGCGAATTATTGAAGGCGGAATCCGGTTTCAGTCCATAATCGGCCAGGTTGTAGACAGGAGAAGAACATCCGGCAAGCCCTAAAGCTACCAGGAAAAACGAACCGAGGGCAAAAAAAAGTGTTTTCATGCGATTTGTCGGAATTTAATAAATGACGTTTGGCAAACAGCTATTTTAATCTTCGAAGATAGTGTAAATCCAAGGCATGACCAAGCGAGCTTGCTTCTGACCAGGCGCAACCTATCTTCGTTTTGATTCTCCAAAGCAAAGATATAAACATTCGCGAGATTATTTCTATCTTTGTGGCAAAGAATCGAAACGAAGATAGGCGGCACCTAGGCATAACTAAAGAGAGGCTTTGCTTCTGCACTCGGTTTGTACTATCTTTATTTCAAAGGAAACAAATAATTATGGAACACCCGTTGCACATTTACAATACGCTTACGCGCAAAAAAGAACAATTCGTTCCGCTGCACGAACCCCATGTCGGCATGTACGTCTGCGGCCCCACCGTATACGGCGACGCCCATCTGGGCCACGCCCGTCCGGCCATCACCTTCGATCTTTTGTTCCGTTACCTCACCCACCTGGGTTATAAAGTACGGTACGTCCGCAACATCACCGATGTGGGCCATCTCGAACACGATGCCGACGAAGGCGAAGACAAGATCGCCAAAAAAGCCCGCCTCGAACAATTGGAACCGATGGAAGTAGTGCAATACTACCTCAACCGCTACCACCGCGCCATGGACGCCCTGAACGTATTGCCCCCCAGCATCGAGCCGCACGCTTCGGGCCATATCATCGAGCAAATCGAACTGGTGAAACAAATCATGGACAACGGTTACGCCTACGAAAGCCAGGGATCGGTATATTTCGACGTGGAAAAATACAATAAAGAACATAACTACGGCATCCTTTCCGGCCGCAACGTAGAAGATATGCTGGCCGCTACCCGCGCGCTGGACGGCCAAGACGAAAAACGCAACCCCATCGATTTCGCCCTTTGGAAATGCGCCCAGCCCGAGCACATCATGCGCTGGCCTTCCCCCTGGAGCCAAGGCTTCCCCGGCTGGCACTGCGAATGCACGGCCATGGGCAAAAAATACCTGGGCGAACATTTCGACATCCACGGCGGCGGCATGGACCTCGTCTTTCCCCATCACGAATGCGAGATTGCCCAGGCAGTCGCCTCGCAGGGCGACGATATGGTGCATTACTGGATGCACAACAATATGATTACCATCAACGGCCAGAAAATGGGCAAGTCGCTGGGCAACTTCATTACCCTCGAAGAGTTTTTCTCGGGCAGCCATCCCACGCTGCATCAAGCCTATTCGCCCATGACGATCCGTTTCTTCATCCTGATGGCCCACTACCGCAGCACGGTGGATTTCAGCAACGAAGCCCTGCAAGCCTCCGAAAAAGGGCTCGACCGGCTGATGGAAGCCTACAAGCATCTGCAAAAGCTGCAACCGGCCGCCACCTCGACCGTCGACGTGAAAGGCCTCGGCGACAAATGCTACGAAGCGATGAACGACGATCTGAATTCGCCCATCGTCATTTCCCATCTCTTCGACGCCGCCCGCGCCGTCAATTCGGTAAAAGACGGCAAAGCCACGATTTCGGCCGACGACCTGAAGGAACTCCAATCCGTCTTCCACACCTTCCTGTTCGACATTCTGGGGATGAAAGACGAAGCTTCGGCCGGCGGCAACCAGTATGAGATTTTCGGCAAAGCCGTCGACCTGCTGCTCGCCATCCGGGGGCAGGCCAAAGCCAACAAAGACTGGGCTACTTCCGATAAAATCCGCAACGAGCTTACCGCCCTCGGTTTCGAAATAAAAGATACCAAGGAAGGCGCCGAATGGAAATTGACCAGATAAGAAGGCAGCCATGACGATACATGAATTTCTGCAAGGCGATAAATTCGCCCTCTTGGCCGGCGTGGAATTGCTGGAAACAGGCAACGGTTATGCCCGGGCCCGGATGGAAATCAAACCCGAACACCTGAACGGCGGAGGCGTATGCCAGGGAGGGGCCCTCTTTACGCTGGCCGACCTGGCGTTTGCGGCAGCAGCCAACAGCCATGCCCGGCTGACGCTCTCCACCACGTCGACCATCCATTTTTTCAAAGCGGAAAGCACAGGTTTCCTGTACGCCGAAGCCAGGGAAGTATTCAGCCACAAACGCCTTTCGCACTGCGAAGTGCGCATCACCAACGAAAAAGGCGAACTGATCGCCACCTTCACCGGCGGGGGCTATCGCAAAGACGTCGCGCTTCCGTTCGCCCCCCTCGAATAAGGCCTTTGCTTTTTTAAAGAGCCAACATGCGTTTCTCCTTTACCAGATCGGTCTCATCCATGCGCAAGGAAGGAACGGTACACATTTTGATAAAGTCGCCCGGGCAACAGGCATACTCGTAATACGCCTGTTGTTCGGGCGTCAACGCTTCTTTCCCGATCAGGCCCCGCGGCAATTCCCCGAACACCCCGGCTTCTTCCGCTTCCTTCACCAGCAAAATCCGCCGGCAAACCGGATTCCGATTATAATCCAACCCGATATACATCCCCCGCAACTGGCGCGGCGCATGAAAAAAAGGAACCTGCAAATACACCGTCACCGGCATCAGGTGAGGAAACCGCGTCTCGTTCAGCAAACAATAAAAATTCTGCGCTTCCGGCCGTATCCCCAAGCCATCCTGCCTCTCCCCGGCTTATCTCTTCTATTTTATCTCGAAATACTTTTTTTCGGAGCTAGGTCAAAATGCTATTTACCCTAGGTGATAAAGTTTTTCCATTTAGGTGAAAATCATTTATCACCTAGGTAGAAAAAATAAAAAATAAGCACTTCGCCTTCACTACCTGCCGGGCCGGTCGTCAAGCCATGCCCGGCGGGAGGCGGAAACAAATCACAGACAAAGAAAAAGGAATAGAGTCCAAGAGGCGTATCGGGAAAAACAAGCACCGGTCAGCAAGGGTGGGATTACCGGCCGGGGCGTTCCACAACTACGCGGCAATCAAGCGGATAAGCCAGGTTGAACGCTTCTTTGAAATAGACTTCGGCCGCGCCGATTTTCAGCTTGGCGCGTATTTTTACCGGCAGGTGGTTGCGGTCGTCGCCTATCCAGACCTCGGCCGCTTCGCGGGTTTGGGTAAATACTTCGTCGATAATATCGATATAAAAATGACGGGTGCGGAACTTCACCGCCCCCCGCTCTACAATCTGTTGACCGGTATAGCGATAGCTCACCCTCACGATGTCGCGCCCGATTGCGACGTGGAAAGGAAATTCGGCCCCGTATTCCATGCGGCTCCAATCGAGCGAACGCAGGTACATCGTAGCGCCCAGCATATCGAACAGGCAGCCTTCTACCCTAAGCACCGTATCCACTTTGGTGGTTTTCAGGTTGTACCGGTGCGAGCGCACGGAAGCCCCGCTGTAAGGATAACTGAATTCCAGGTTGTCGACCAGGTAGTAATCTCCCTCGTTGGTACGTTTGGAGCTGAATAGCAACCGCGATTCTTTCGAGAAATAACAATCGATGGTATCCCGCATCTTATACACCTTCTCCATCATTCCCGACGTGCGGAACAACAACCGGTAATGCCAGGCGGGATCGTTTTTAAACCAGGCCTCTTTCACCGACAACGTAGCCAGGCCCGCCTTGGGCATCAGCAGCCCCCACTTGAAATACAAATCGTAATCCACCCGTTCCCCGTCGGCAAACACGGTGGCGGAATCCATACATTTCGTTTGACCGGCAGCCGGCAGAAGAGCCAGCCAGACCAATCCTAACCCTATCCACACCAGCTTAGAACGGCATGCCCATATTCCGGCCGCTCGTATTGCCCGACGATTGTTGCCTTCCTTCATTTTTATAATCTCTCTTCTTTTTGGTTGCTTCTTCCGGTTTGTTCTTTGTAATTTCCAAGGGTTTCTGCCGATTGAAAGGGGTAGCGGCCGGATTCCAGGTTTCCTCTACCTGCCAGTTCTGCATAATGGTAAACAACTTGGGGCAATAATACACCTTTTCCGGCTGTCGCTTTGCGGCATAATTGCCGGTATCCCAAACGCCGTTGCCGTTGGTATCTACCACCAGGCGGGCATAGTATTTATCCGGTTTCAAGTCCATAAACAAAACCCCTCCGTCTTTCAGACTGGCTTTGCGCACCGGCTGATCGCTTCCGTTGAGCAATTCCACATACGCCGTGGTATCGATCCCTTCGATGTTGATATACAGATGTCCGTATTCTTCTTCTTTCTTTATTTTGAACGTGCCCGAATAACCGTCGTTCTCCTTGCCGTACAAACTGGCAATCGTGGCCGAATCCACTTCCAGCCGGTATTCCTCGCCGTATTTCCAGGGGCGGTTGATATAGAAAGCCAAGGTATTAGCCGTATCGGGGAAGAAATCGAAGTCGACCGGTTGCCAGATAGTATCTACTTTCCGGTCGAGATAAAACGCTTCTTTGGGCAAGTCGAGTACCGGCTCGTCGAACACCACCGAAATGGTATCGAACAAATCCATCGAGGTGGGCGCGTCGATGGTCATGCCCAGAAAAACGGGCGGTTCGGGCTCGTCGTCGTTCTTCTTCTTTTTCTTTTCCGGACGCCGGCGCATCAGAAATTGCACGGTGTCGGTTTTCGCCTGCAAAACGTTGAGCGAGTCGCTTTCGGGAAACGTAACCGAAACCAGAAGCGTATCCTGCTGCCAGACCAGCGAATCGGTCAGCCAGTAATGCACCGAGCGGCCTTCGTCGGCGGGCTGTATAAAATACCACGAGGTATCGGCGGGAACAAAATTCACCGGCGTCAAAGCCGGAATCGTATCCAGAGGCGCGTTGAATTTAAGCGTCACTACATTTTCCTGCGTACGTTCCGGCTTCAACCGATACTGCCGCTGGAATTTTTCCTTAAACAACCGCATTTCCACCTCGTCGGGCAGGAAGCGGGTGAAACCTATCGTCCGGATGGTATCGATGGTCAGCGAGTCTCTCCAAAGCGTGTCTTGCCGGGTGGCCGCCTCGAAGGTGGGAACGACCAGGGAATCGAGGAAAGCGATTTCTTCGCCGGGCTGGTCGAATCGATAGTCGCGGTTCACATCATTAAGGGCAAACAGCCGGTAAGTGCCCGGGGCGATATTGCGAATGGTGAACATGCCCTTGTCGTTGGTACGCGAAGTGCGGTCGAAAGGCAGCTTCACAAAAGCGGAATCGGCCAGGTTGCTATGCAATCCGACCATAATGCCTTTCATCGGTTCCAGATTTTCGGCGTTCAACACCGTGCCCGATACTTCGAGGGTATCGATCACATCGCCGGTGGAAAAAGCGAAGGAGAAGTTTTCGAATACGTTTTTCTCGTTGTTATCGGCGATGGAATTGGTGAAATCGAGCGTATAGGTGGTATTCGGCTTCAATGTATCCTTGAGTTCCACCACTACTTTCCGCCCGGCCGCACGGATCACCGGCATTTCCATCTGGGGAGGGGTGATGATGACGTTTTCCGAAGGCTTGTCGATCTGGATCAGCTCGTCGAACAGGATCTCGACTTTTTTTCCCTGGTAATTGGTCTGGTTGGGGGCCGGCGTGCTGCCGATGAAGCGGGGAGGTTGCTCGTCGTACGGGCCGCCGCTGGGCGTGGCCATGTTTGCGCACGAATAAAACAACGTTCCGAGTAGGCAGGCTGCCGCGAAAGCTCCTGTTTTTTGCATGTATTTACCTCGCATATCCTGTTTTTTACTGAAATAACAGACAAAAGTAGAGAAAATCCGCATAGGAAAAGGGGAATACATACTTATTAATCAATCTTTACACTTACGGCCGCGAGAGGCTTATTTTGAGGAGCTGGAAGCCGATGCGGCAGTCGAGGCAACGCTTGTGCTCGCAATATTCGCGTTTGAGCTGAATCAATGCCTGGCTGTCGGCCGCATGTTGCACCGGAATACCGGCCCGGCAAAACGTACTTACGATGCTGTTTTTCTCTGGCGGCAGGTTTTCCAACAGGCGAACCGCCCGCTCGGTGTATTCCGGCAGGTTGTGGCGGCGGCCGTAAGCAAACAGCATGGGCACGACCACATTCACCAGCAAAATATGCAAGGCCGTTTCGCCCAGCGGTTTGCGTTTAGGCGCGGAAGCCGAACGGAAATGATAATGGGTTTCCCAATAGGCCGAAGGCACGACGCGAAAGTAGTTTTTTATTTCGCCCAGCGTGCGTGCCTCCAGGATGGCGGAAAAAAGCGTATCCTGCTGCATCCACACGGCGGCGAGTTGAGCCAGTTTGAGATGGGGAAAGGCATAGGCCCGGTTACTGAGGCTTTCGGCCAGCGTGGGAACGGGCGGTCTCAGGCCGAATTTATGGCATAGAAAACGGTATTCCCGTTGCAGCAAACGATAATAGGAGGCATTCTCGATCTCTTCTTCCAACAAGCCGGCTTGTCCGAACAGCAAGGCTTCTACCTGCGTCTGGCTGCCGCGTTGTTTCTGGATATATTTCAGGGGCAGGCTGCGTGCCAGGGCTTCGAAGGCGGCGTTGTGGCGGCCGAAACCGAAATACCGGGTGAAGATAATGTAAAACACTTCATTCCAGTCGCTCCCGTAGACGTGAAGCAAGTCGCCTATATCGTCGGTTTTCCGTTTGAGCCGTTCGCCTACGAGCGCGCCCAACCAAAGAGAGAGATGAAGGGTGCCGACCTCGCCGATCCGGGTAAGGCAGGCTATCGGTTCGGGGTTTTCCAGCAGGCCGCCGATCGTGCGCGACAAGTTGCCGGGAACCGGCAGATTCGCCTCCGGCACCACCTGTCCGTCAGGCCCTGCTTCGGGAGCTTCCTCGGCTACCCGGAAGGTGTTTTCGGAACGAAAGGTATCGGTCAGCGCATAGACGCGCAAAATGAGCGGGGCGGTTTCTTCCGCCCGGTAGGAATACCCGTAGCCGGAAGGCTTTGCCGCCGCGGAATCGCCGGTTATTTCCACGCGGCCGGTCCAGACCGCCGGGCCGATCTGCACCCGGGCGTTATCAAAACACCAATCGCACGAGGGATGAGGCGTCCCCGGATCGATCACCCGCACCGGCCGCCCGTCGGTGGTGAGCAGAGCGCCGGCGGAGTAGAGTTTGTATTTCCAAACATAATGTAATAAACGTTCCATATTCTTTCAGAGTTAAGATTTCATGCGACAAATCTAACGCATTTTCCCTATATTTGCACCATTCGCCGTCAGGGTTTTGGCGGGATACGGAAAAATTCAACAGGAAATATATGAAAATTGCACTTATCGGTTATGGGAAGATGGGGAAAACCATCGAACAGATCGCTCGCGCACGGGGACATGAAATCGTGTCGATCATTGATATAAACAATCCCGACGACTTCCGCACCGAAGCGTTTAAAAGCGCCGACGTAGCCATCGAATTTACTACGCCGCACACGGCGATGGCCAATTACCTGGCCGCTTTCGACGCTGGTGTGGCCGTGGTTTCGGGCACGACGGGCTGGCTCGACAGGATGGACGAAATCAAATCGCTCTGCGAAAAGGAGGGAAAAACATTCTTCTACGCATCCAATTTCAGTATCGGCGTGAATATCTTTTTCGCCCTCAACAAATACCTGGCCTCCCTTATGAATCGTTTCCCGGCCTACGACGTACGGATGACCGAAACGCACCATATCCACAAGCTCGACGCGCCGAGCGGCACGGCCATTACCCTGGCCGAAGGAATCGTGGAGCATATCGACCGGAAAAACCGCTGGACGTTGGAAACGGCCGAAACGCCGGAAGATCTTCCCATTCATGCCGTGCGCGAAGGAGAAGTGCCGGGCATTCATGAAATCGTTTACGAATCGGAGGTCGATACGATCAGCATCAAACACGATGCCAAAAGCCGGGCCGGGTTTGCGCTGGGCGCGGTAATCGCCGCCGAATTTACGGCCGGGAAGAAAGGGTTCCTGGGCATGCAGGATTTATTTCAATTTTAATTTTATCCCTTCAACGCTGACAAATGAAAAAGTTCACCCCTAAACAATGGATCAAATTCGGCATTGCCGCCGTATTGTATATCCTTTTCTGCCTGTGGATGCAGAACCTCTGGCTGCTGCTGGGGCTGGTGGTATTGGTCGATATTTTCCTGACGCATTACATTCCCTGGGGAGCGTGGAAACGTTCGAAAAACCCGAAGGTGCGCAGCGCGCTGGAATGGGTAGACGATATTGTGTTCGCTTTGATTGCGGTTTATTTCATCAATCTTTTCGTTTTCCAGAACTACCAGATACCCAGTTCTTCACTCGAAAAATCGTTGCTCGTGGGCGATTACCTGTTTGTAAGCAAGCTCAGCTACGGCCCCAGGGTGCCTAACACCCCGCTTTCGTTTCCGCTGGTACAGAACACGCTGCCTATTCTGAATACCAAATCGTATCTGGAATGGCCCCAGTGGGGATACAAACGGGTGAAAGGGTTCGGAAAGGTAAAACGGGACGACATCGTGGTGTTCAATTTCCCGGCCGGCGATACGGTGGCCCTCAAGGTGCAGAACCCCGATTATTATACCCTCGTGGAAGAAGTGGGACGCGAACGCATCCTGTTGGATAAAGCTACCTTCGGCGACGTAATATACCGCCCGGTAGACAAACGGGAAAATTATGTGAAACGGTGCATCGGCATGCCCGGCGACACGATCGAGATACGCGATAACCAGGTTTACATCGACGGGCAGGCGGCCGAGAATCCTAAGGACATGCAGCTTAATTATTATATCGAAACCGACGGTTCGCCGCTTACGGAAGAGCAATTCCGCCTGATGGACGTAAGCCGGGAAGACCGGAAACTGGTAGGAAACGAAGGGTTGTTAGCCTTCCTGGGTTTCACGCCGAATGCCGGGGGAAAATACAATCCCGTCTATCATATGCCGCTCACCGCCAAGGCGCTGGAAATAGCACGCAAATTGCCGGTGGTGAAAAAGACGGTGATCGAGCCCGATGTGCTGGGAGGTCCCACTTATCCGGTAGGATATAAAACCGGCTGGACACGCGATAATTTCGGGCCGCTCTGGATTCCCGCCAAGGGAGCAACCATTGAGCTGACGAAGCGGAATCTGGCGCTTTACGAGCGGTGTATCAAGAATTACGAAAACAATACGTTGGAGGTAAAAGACGGCAAAGCCTATATCAACGGCAAGCCCGCCGCTTCGTATACCTTCAAATACGATTATTATTTTATGATGGGCGACAACCGGCACAACAGCGCCGACAGCCGTTCATGGGGTTTCGTGCCGGAAGACCATATCGTAGGCAAGCCGATCCTGATCTGGCTTTCGCTCGATAAAGACCGGAGTTTGTTCGACGGAGGCATTCGTTGGAACCGGTTGTTCCGCTGGGTACACCCCGATTGATAAACCGGCCGGCGGCAGGATACCGGATGCCTCAGCGCGCCGCTGCGGCAAAGTAGGAAAAAGAAACGAGAATCTTTAGACACTGTTTGGATTTTTTCGGCTGATGATTCGAGATGGCTTTTCGAGACTTATTCGTCACCCTGATGAGGAAGATAGCCACGCTATCCGACCAAGAAGAAGGACGGGTCCGACCGAAAAGACGCTCAAAAGCATAGGCGAAACCAATAATAGTATAATTAAAATGGCTGTTTGCAAAAAATCAAAACAGTTTTTATATGCTACAGGGAAGTGGCTGGCGGCTTTCGCGCTGGCGGCCGCGCTGGTGACGGGGATACGGAGGTATGCTATCGAATCGTACCGTATTTCCACCCAGGCAATGCTCGAAGCGCTTCATCCGGGCGATTATATTTTGGTAAACAAATGGCGATCGGCCAGCAATCCGGAGCGTAACCGGGTGGTTTTATTTACCAGCCCCCTACGCCGGGACACGGTTTCGAGCCCGCTCTTTATCAGCCGTTGTATCGGGATGCCGGGCGATACCATCCGGGTCGGCCCGGAAGGGTATAGCGTAAATGGGGTTTTGGCACCTCGCTCGCCCAGGGCGTTGACTTCTTATTTTGTGGCTTTGAAAGCGAAAGAGGATTTTCTCCGGACGCTGCATGCTTTGCAGATTCCCGAGCGGGAAATGAAAACCGAGCCGTTCGGACTTACTCTGAGGCTGACTTCGTTCGAAGCCTACCAGATTCGCCAGGAATTGCCGGAAGAACTGCATTCCCTCTTTATAAACGATCCGGGCGAAAGGTATACGCTCGTGGTTCCCCGCAAAGGGCGGGCGTATCGGTTGAATGCGGCGGCGCTGACGGCCTGCAAGGAAGCGATTTTGCGCGAAACGGACGGGCAGGCGCGTTTCCACGACGACAAGCTTTACCTGGACGGCCGAGAAACTTCTTTCTTCTTTTTCAAACAAGATTATTATTGGGTATTGTCTGACAATACCGCCGAAGCGGTGGATTCGCGGCATCTGGGCTTTATTCCGGCCGATCATCTGGTGGGAAATGCTTTTTTCTGTTGGTATAGCCCCGACAAGGGGCGGATTTTCAAACCTGTGAATTAATGGAACCCGTATATCTTTCTACCGCCTATCTGGGGCCGGTGCAGTATTATTGCAAATTGTTCCGGTATACCGACGTCCGGATAGAGCGAGCCGAAAATTATTTGAAACAAACGTACCGGAACCGGTGTACCATCGGTGCGGCCAACGGCCCGCTTTCCTTGTCGGTACCTATCGTAAAGCCGGACACATTGAAATGCCTGACGAAGGATATTCGGATTTCGGATCACGGCAACTGGCGGCATCTGCATTGGAACGCTCTGGTATCGGCCTACCGCATGAGCCCTTTTTTCGAGTATTACGAAGAAGACTTCCTGCCTTTTTACGAGCGGAAATATACGTTTTTGTTCGATTTCAACGAGGAATTGCGCCAGACGGTTTGCCGGTTGCTTGCCCTCGAACCTAAGGTTAGCTACACGGAAACCTACCGGGCGGTCGTGCCGAACGATTTCCGGGAGGGTATTCGTCCGCGCAGCCCCCTACCCGACGTGGCTTTCATTCCGGCACCCTATTATCAGGTATTCCGCGAGAAACATGGTTTCCTGCCGAATTTGAGCATTGTCGATTTATTGTTCAATATGGGGCCCGAGGGAATTATCGTACTGCGCGATTCCTCGGCAGGAGAGACAGACTAAACCTAAGGGAACGGAAACGAAGCAACCTCCGGCCCGGGCCGCGGCGAAGCTTTCACGGCAAGCGCAAGCTCGGATGCAGTGTAAAAAGTTTTGACGTTTTCGCGTAAAAAATTTTTACGGTGCGGAAGACGTCTTGTTCATATAGGATTATTAATCAATAAATTACATTCTTGGCACGATTTTAGCTGTTGTATTCGCAACGAACTTATTCTATACGATAAACACAGCTAGTTATGCGCATTCTTTTTTTCTGCTTACTTTTTGTTTCTACCGTAGCCCGGGCGCAAACCTTCTGGTCGCTCGACGATTGCATTCGCTATGGCGTGCAGCAGAACCTTATGCTTCGCAACAAACAATTGGATACCCGGATCGCCAAGGAGAATTATCTCGGCGCGGTAGGAAGCTTTTTGCCGGAAGTGCAAACTTCGGGCAGTCTGGAAAAACGGTTCGGCCGGTCGGTCGATCCGAAAACCAACCTATACACGAACACGGATTTTGTGGAAAGCAATTTGGGGCTGAACGTGTCGGTTCCGTTGTTCGAAGGGTTTACCCGGATCAACCGCCTGAAATTCGAAAAACTCAATCGGGCAGCCAGCCGGATGGATGCTCAGGTAAAGGAAAACGAAGTGGCCTACGAAGTGATGGATGCTTTTTACCAGTTTTGCTTCGAACGCCGGATGCTGGCACTGGCCGGCGAACAACGGAAACTGAGTGAAAAATACGTGGCCCAAACGGAAGAATACCTGGCCTTGGGGTTGCGCTCGCCTTCCGATCGCCAAGAAATGAAGGCGCGGTTGCAATCGGATATTTACCAGGAAACCGTACGGGAAAACAACCTGCGTTCGGCCTTGCTCCGGCTGAAGGAATTGTTGAACCTGACAGGCGACGATTCCTTGGCGATTGCTCCCGAAGCTGTCGATTCGCTCTTGCCGCCGGCCGAGCGTTTTACGGCGAAAGCCATTTACAGCACTTCCGAGACGGTTTTGCCCGAACTGAAGGCCATGGCGTTGCGCGAGGAAGCCGCGCGCCGGTCGGTAGCCCTTGCGGCCGGCAGGTTTTCGCCGGCAATCTGGGGAGAATTTTCCTGGAAAACGGGGTATTACGATACCCAGCGGAATGAAGCGGGCGGGATTATCTCGATTGCCGATCAATTCAAGAACAACGAAAGCAAATACATCGGGCTTCGGGTATCTTTTCCTATCCTGACAGGGCTCACCCGCTTTACCGACGTGCGCAAACAACGTTTGAAACTGAAGCAGGTACGCAACGACGCGGCACAGCAGAAAATCACGCTCTATGCCGAAATAGAGCGGGCTTGCCAAGATCTGGAAGCGGCCGGGGCGGAACACCGCGAGGCTCTGGAAAGGTTGCGCTATGAAACGGTTACGCTCCGGGAGAATGAGGAAAAATGGGCCGAAGGGCTGATTTCCGTTTTCGAGTTGACGGAAAAACGCAACCAGTATATAACGGCCAAAGCCGAACTGGCCCGTGCGCGCCTGCAATACGAGCTCAAAAGCCGAACCTTGGAATTTTACCGCACGGGCACCTTCGTGCGTCCGGAATAAATCAATGCTGACAAATACGATCAAACAACTTTTCATACCTTATGATGACAAATAATATGGATACCCGCATCGAGCGGAAATCCCGTTTTACGAAAAAGCAGTTGTATGTTGCCGCCGCAGGCGCGGCGGCGGTGGCATTGCTGTTGTATTTTATTTTCCGCGATACCTCTTCTTCGATGAAAGTGGAAAAAGAACGGCTGAGCATTGCCCGGGTGGAGCAAGGCGAGTTTAACGACTATATCCGGGTGATCGGGCAGGTATTACCCAGCCGGATTATTTACCTGGACGCAATCGAAGGGGGCCGGGTAGAAGAAAGGCTGATCGAAGAGGGCAGCCCCGTGAAGGCGGGCGATGTGATTTTGCGACTGAGCAATCCGCTGCTGAATATCGGGATTATGCAAAGCGAGGCCGATCTGGCTTACCAGGAAAACGAACTTCGCAATACGCGCATCAGCATGGAGCAGGAAAGCCTTCGCTTGAAGCAAGACCGCATCGGGCTGGAGAAAGAGCGGGTACAGAAAGAGCGGCGTTTCCGGCAATACGAACGATTGCATGAAAAAGGGTTGCTGGCTAAAGAAGAGTATCTGGCGGCCCGCGAGGATTACGAGGCCGCGACGGATCAGCTTAAAGTGGTCGACGAGCGCATTCATCAGGACGATTTGTTTCGCAGCAGCCAGTTGGAAAGCCTCGATGAAAATATCCGGAATATGAAGAAGAGCCTGGCGTTGGTACGCGAAAGGTTGGAAAATCTGAAGATTAAAGCTCCGGTCGACGGGCAGTTGGGGAACCTGGAAGCGCAGATAGGGCAATCGATAGCCCAGGGCGAACGTATCGGCCAGGTGATTACGCCCGATTTGAAGGTGGAAGCAAAAATCGACGAGCATTACGTAGAACGGATATTGGCCGGATTGCCGGCCGATTTCGAGCGGGAAGGGAAGCGCTACCGGATGGAAGTAACCAAAGTATACCCCGAAGTGCGGGAAGGGCAGTTTCGAACGGATTTATATTTCGTATCGGAGCGTCCGGAGAACATACGGGCCGGCCAAACCTATCATCTGAATCTGCAACTGGGCGACCCGGCACCGGCCGTGCTGATTCCCCGGGGCAGTTTTTACCAGGCCAGCGGAGGCCTCTACGTCTATGTGGTGAACGAGGAAGAGACCGAGGCGCGCCGCCGGCCGGTAAAATTAGGCCGCCAGAATCCGCAATTCTATGAAGTGACGGAAGGGGTGCAGCCCGGCGAGAAAGTAATCATCTCCGGTTATGATTTGTTCGGGGAAAACGAACGATTGATTATCAAATAAAAAAGAGGGAAAACAACCGGCGACCGGTCAAGAAAGGCCGGTTAAGCATTTGCTTTTGTCTAATTGCCTGAATCGAAAATACCTGTAGAAATGGACTATATGCTGCAAATACTGAAAACCTGGCGGACGCGGAAAAAGCTTTCGTTTATCCAGATTTTCGGCCTTTCCGTTTGTATCGGCGCCGCTTTGCTGATCTTGTTGTATGTGCGGTTCGAACTCAGCTTCGACACGTTCCATTTCGGCCGCGACATCTACCGGGTGGAAAGCCGGCTTTACGAAGGCGGCACGCTGACCGATAACTGGGCTACGACGACTTTCGGGCACGGGCCGGCCATCAGCCGCGAGATACCGGGAGTGGAAGCATTCGTGCGTGTCACGGCTCAGGACAGAGCACAGGAGGTATCGTATGAAGACCGGCAATTTACCGAAGCAAGCTACTGTTATACCGAACCTTCCTTTTTCACTTTTTTCCGGTTTCCGATTCTCAAGGGAGAGAAAAAGGGGCAATTGACACGCCCCCATACCTTGGTGCTGACCCATAGCGCAGCCCATCGGTATTTCGGCGACACCGACCCGATCGGTAAAATCCTGACTTTCCGCAGCTCGTCGGCCGAACAACACTTTGAAGTGACCGGCGTAATCGACGACATGCCGGACAATTCGCACCTACGTTTCGATTTTCTGCTTTCCTATGCGTCGATTCCCGAAGCCCGGCGCGATATATGGTATATCCACGGGGTGTACACCTATGTAAAACTGAAAGAAGGAATCGCCCCCGGGCATATCGAAACCGCCTTCCGCCCTCTTTCCGGCAAATATAAAACGGCGGCCCTGAAACATAAAGACTGGGCAATCGAATTGATCCCGCTGGAAGAAATACATCTGACGCCTCGCAAATCGTATGAAAAAGAGACCAAAGGCAGCCGGACGGCTGTTTATATCCTCTCCTTCATGGGCCTCGCTTTGCTGGGGATCGGTTGGGTAAACGCCCTCAACCTGACGATTGCCCGCTACTTGCAGCGCAGCCGGGAATGGGGCGTACGCAAAGCTTTCGGCGCCTCCCGCCGGCAACTCATCCTGCAAGGTTTGCTGGAAGCCGGATTGTTGAACCTGCTGGCCATGATCCTGGCGTTGGGTTGGCTCGAAGCCGCCTTGCCGATGGTGTATCGCTGGGCAGGGCAAGATTTCGGAGCAGGAGCTTTCGCGCAACCTTTTTTCTGGGCCATCGCCGCGCTTGTCTGGCTGGCCGGCACCTTATTTACCGGCCTCTATCCCTCGTTTTTACTTACCCGCATCAGGCCGTCCGACATTATGCGGGGAAAGTTTCTGCATAGCAAGAAAGGCAACGGCATCCGCAAAACACTGATGGTGGTGCAGTTTATCGTTTCCTTCGTGCTGGTGTCGGGAACCATTGTCGTGCTCAGCCAGGTACGTTATATGCAACAAACCACCTCCGCTTTACCGCTCCGGCAAGTATTGGTATTGAACTACCCTTCTTTTACCGGCGACATGGTGGCAAAAACAGAAAGTTTTAAAAGGCAATTAAAGCAAAAGGCCTATATCCGCAACGTAACCGTCTCGGGAGCCGTGCCGGGAGCAGAAGTAGCGAATTACTTCACCAACCGCCCCTACGGCAGCGACCTTTCCCAAGTAAAACTGATTCAGATGTTTGCCGTCGATTATGATTATCTGGCCGTTTATCCTCCCGTTATGGCTGCGGGCCGTATCTTTTCCGAACACTACGGCAACGAACAAAACAAGGTCGTCCTCAACGAAGAGGCGGCGCGACTGTTGGGATTTCCCTCAGCCGAAGCCGCGCTGGGCAAGCAACTAGCCATGGAAGTGCTGGTCGAGCCGCTCGAAATTATCGGCGTAACGAAAAATTATCACCAACAGTCATTGGCCGAGCCTTACAAACCGATTCTTTTTTTCATCCATACCGAGGTTCCTTTTATTCCTACGCCCTACATTTCCATCCGGTTGGACGGCGGCATAGCGGGAGCGAAACATCTGGAAGAAATAGAGCAGCTTTACCGGCAGTTCTTTCCGACCGCCCTGTTTTCCTATTTTTACCTCGACGATTTCAACCGCCACCAATACAAAGCCGATCGCAACTTCGGCTGGATGTTCGCCTGCACGGCGTTGCTGGCCATCTTCGTAGCTTGCCTGGGCTTATGGGTAATGACGTTGTTCTCCACCCGCTCGCGGGTAAAAGAGGTAGGTATCCGGAAAGTGCTGGGAGCCGGAAAAGCCACCCTTTGGGCTGTGCTCACCAGCGAGTTGGCATTTCTTACCGGGGTAGCTACGTTGCTCGGCGTTCCGATTTCCGCCTTTCTGATGAACGAATGGCTCGAAACCTATGCCTTTCATATTGCGCTGCCCATATGGGCGTATCCGGCCGCTTGCCTGGCGTTGATGCTGGTGGCCTTGCTGACGGTGGCCCATCAGGTATGGCGCGTGATACGCTTGAAACCCATGCGTGTGCTTAAAAGCGAATAATTCAACTTAAATAATTAGATATGATTAAAACAGAAAAACTGTCGATGCTCTTCATGACGGAAGATGTACAGACAAAAGCATTGAATGAAGTGAACCTGGAAATAAAGCAAGGCGAGTTCGTGGCCATTATGGGGCCGTCGGGCTGCGGAAAATCCACCTTGCTGAATATTTTAGGAACCCTCGATACCCCCACGTCGGGTACTTATCTCTTTTACGACAAAGAGATAAACAAAATGAGCGAAAGCCAACTGACGGCTTTCCGGAAAGGAAACATCGGTTTCGTCTTCCAGAATTTCAACCTGATCGACGAGCTGACGGTGTTTGAAAACGTGGAATTGCCGCTGGTTTACCTGGGCGACAAAACATCGGAACGGAAAAAGAAGGTGATGGACGTGCTCGAACGGATGCGCATCGCTCACCGGGCGGGCCACCTGCCCCAACAGCTTTCGGGGGGCCAGCAACAACGCGTAGCCATCGCCCGGGCCGTCGTAACCGGTTGCCCGCTGATTCTGGCCGACGAACCGACGGGTAACCTCGACTCGACCAACGGCATCGAAGTGATGGAACTGCTCAGCGAATTAAACCGCCAGGGCACCACGATCGTCATCGTCACCCACTCCCGGCGCGACGCCATGTATGCCCATCGGATCATTCACCTTTTAGACGGACAGATCGTATCCGAAGAAATTAACCCCTCCGCCAAATAAACACCGCTTTATGATTATTCAGAATTACTGGAACAGTACGATCAAGAACCTGGGAAAGAAAAAGGGATTCAGCGCGATGAATATCCTCGGCTTGTCTATCGGCATGGCCGCCGCCCTCTTGATCCTGACCTATGTGGCGTTCGAATTCAGCTTCGATACGATGCACAGCCTAAAAGACCGCATTTTCCGGGTGGAAGCGCGCTTCTATGAAAACGGCGAGCTCACCGACGATTGGGCTAGCAGCTCGGCAGGCTACGGCCCGGCCATGAAACAGAATATCACCGGCATCGAAGACGTTACCCGGGTAGGATCGCAGTATTTCCCCGAACAGGTGGTGAAGTACGGCGAATTGCTATACCGCGAGAACGGTATCGCTTACGCCGACGATAATTTTTTCCGTTTCTTCGATTTCGACCTGGTTAAAGGCGACAAAGATCGTTGTCTGTCGCGGCCGGGACAGGTGGTGATTACCGAGCGCATCGCCCGCAAATACTTCAAAGATGCCGATCCGATGGGGAAAATACTGATTTTCCGCAGCAACGAGGGAGAGACCGCTTGCGAAGTAACCGGCGTGATGAAAGAAATGCCGGCCAATTCGCACACCCGCTATCAGATGCTCATCTCCATGTCTACCCTACCCAAATGGCTTCACGAGTATTGGTATAAGCACGAGGTATATACCTATGTATTGCTCTCTTCGCCGGCCGCCCGCGAACAGGTGGAAAAAGCTTTTCCCGCCATGGCGGAGAAATACAAAACCGAAGAAGCGCTTAAAACCAAGACCTGGGCCGTCAAGCTGGTACCGCTTACCGACATCCACCTGAATGCACAGAAATCGTACGAACCGGAAACCAAAGGCAGCCGCTCGTCGATGATCGTGTTGATATTCGCAGCCCTGGCTATTCTCTGCATCGCCTGGATCAATTATATCAACATGACGGTGGCCCGATCGATGGAACGAGCCAAAGAAGTGGGTATCCGCCGGGCGTCGGGCGCCAGCCGGAAGCAGATTATCGCGCAATTCCTTTTCGAAGCGTTGGTGATGAACCTGATTGCCCTCACCGTGGCAATCGGCATTATGGAAGCCGTGCTGCCCGCCTTTCATTCGCTCACAGGCCGCGACCTGCACTTCTCGATCTGGGTGACTACCTGGCTGGGGGTAATTCTATTGATCATATTTGCCGCCGGCGTATTCGCTTCCGGGTTTTATCCGGCCATGATTTTGTCGGGCATCAAGCCGATCAAAATGCTGAAAGGCAAATTCACCCATACCCGGAATGCCAATACGACGCGGAAGGTGTTGGTGGTGATTCAATATGTAGCCTCGCTGATTTTGCTGTGCAGCACGCTTATCGTCTATGCCCAGCTTGATTATATGCGCAAAGCCGCGCTGGGGGTGCGTACCGATGAAACGCTGGTGCTGAAATTTCCGGCTCAATGCGACGAACTAGCCCGGAAACTGGAAGCCATGCGCAAGGAAATCGAATTGTTGCCCGGCGTAAAACACGTCACCGTATCGGGCGCGGTACCGGGCACCGAAGTAGCCGACTTCCTTTCTATCGTGCGGGTGGGCGACGCTCAAAAACAAGCGCGTTTGCTGGAAATGCTGATTCTCGACGAAAACTACCTGGATGCCTTCGGGCTGGAACTGGTAGCCGGACGAGGTTTTTCGGAGGATTACGGAGGCGACGGCGACAAAATCGTGCTCAACGAATCGGCCCTTCGCACGCTGGGATTTCCTTCGGCCGACGAAGCCATAGGCCAACAGCTGTGGGTGGAAACCGTAGCCGATCCGATGCAAATTATCGGCGTAGTAAAAAACTACCATCAGCAATCGCTCAACAAAGATTATACGCCCATTTTATTCTCCCTGCACGACAAACTGAGCTGGATGAAACAACGCTACATTTCGATTGTAACGAAAAACAGCCAGCCCAAAGAACTGGTGACGAAAATCGAAACGGTCTGGAACCGTTACTTCCCTGATTCCAGCTACGATTACTTTTTCCTCGACCAATTCTTCGATAGTCAATACAAACAAGATGAGGTATTCGGCCTGATCGTGGCCCTTTTCGCCATCCTCGCTATTTTTATTTCCTGCATGGGATTGTGGGTGCTGGTGATGTTCGCCTGCTCGATGCGCATCCGCGAGATGGGCATCCGCAAAGTATTGGGCGCCTCGAAAAAGCAACTTTTCCTCGAGCTGGGCCGCGAGTTTTTCCTGCTGATCGGCATTTCGATCGTGATTGCTTTGCCCATAGCTTACCTGGTAATGGACAACTGGCTCAGCCACTACACCTTCCGCACGCAGTGGAAATGCTGGTTCTTCCTGCTGCCCGTCGTCTTGCTTTGCCTGATCTCGCTGCTGACCATCAGTTGGCAGACTGCGAAAACCATTCTGACCAAGCCGGCCCGGTCGCTCAGGTACGAATAAGAGGCCATACGATCGTAAACCGGGTCTGCACATAAGGCTCGGACACAACGGTCAGATCGCCGCCGTGCATCCGGATAATCTGGCGGGAAAGGCTCAGGCCGATCCCGCTGCCGGCCGGCTTGGTGGTGAAAAAAGGAACGAAAATATCTTCCAGCAAATCCTTGGCGATTCCGGGCCCGTTGTCGGTCACGTCGATCCGCACTTCTTCCGCCGAGCGGACGGCTTCCAACCGGATCTGTCTTCTGCCGTCTACCTCCGCCAAGGCTTGCATGGAATTTTTCAGCAGATTGAGCAAGACCTGGCAAAGCAATTCTTCGTCGGCTTCGACGGAAAACAAGGCGGGTAAAAAATGCAACGTCAATTCGATGGAACCACGCTCCAGATCGGCCTGCAACAACACCTGCAAGTTTTCGGCCAACCGGTTGAGCGAAAACAACCGGACGACAGGCGGCTGCACATACGAAAGCCGGCGATACGATTCCGTAAACCGCATCAAACTCTGTCCCTGGCTGCGGATGGTCTGCAAGCCGCGGACTGTCTTGCGGATCGTTCGCTTGCTTGCCTCTACAGTTCCGCCGTCACCTCCGCCCTCTCCG
Source organism: Tannerellaceae bacterium (assembly GCA_048465615.1). GTDB lineage: Bacteria > Bacteroidota > Bacteroidia > Bacteroidales > Tannerellaceae > Parabacteroides. The sequence continues at coordinate 31,914 of DBFWLD010000004.1, read as the reverse complement.
TAATATCCCAGCAACGTACCCGAAAGCGAAACGATAGGCGCGATCGAATTCATGATTTCATGCGTCAAGACATGCGTCAATTTATCCCACGATTCGGTTTCCTTCTCGCTCAATTCGCGCCCGATGTCTTTTAAGGTCAGCATATGAATCGCCTCGCCATCCTGCACGATCTGCCGGTAAGCCGCTGACAAGGAACGCACGCTCTGTCCGCGCCGCACTTTCAGCAGCCCGCTCCCCGACCGCGCCATTTCCTGCAAGAACCGGCCGAACCCGGGGATGACCTGCTCCAACCTGGCCGTCGAATGCAACGTGTCGCAACTGAGCAAACGCAAAGCCGCCTCGTTGGCCACCTTCACCCGTCCCGTATCGTCCCACGAAACGATGCCGGCCGGAATTTGCTTGATCAACGCCTCGTAAAAATGCGCCTGCCGGCTGTTTTCCCTTTTCAAAGCCGCCAATTGCCGGTTCACCCGGTTGAATGCCGTATATAATACGCCCTCTTCCCGGCTTCGTCCTTTCTCCGGAAAAAAAGCCATTGCTTCGTCATCCTGCAAAGCCTCCAGAAAGCGCTGCACCTTCCGATTGGAGCGATTCAAATAATCCACCAGCGCGGCAATCAAACTCAACGCGGCAACCAAACCCAACACCCCCAGAATCACCGCCCGCCCCGATACAGCCAGCCACAAGCCCAAGGCGCCCGTAGCCAGAACAGCCGTTACGTACATAAGAATCCGGATATACACGCGGATACTAAACATAAGTCTCAGGAATTAAAACGTTTCAATTTATTGTACAAGGTTTGCCGCGTAACGCCCAGCTGCTCGGCCGCCGCCGTGAGGTTGCCGTCGTTCTGGCGGATAGCCTGCTCGATGGCATGCCGCTCCAAGTCGCCCAGGTTGGGCGCTTCGGTATATACCGGCCGGCGAGCCGGATTTACCGCCAAGTCGATAGCCCGGATCACTTCTTTTTCAGCCAGGATCACGGCCTTTTCAATGGTATGCTGCAACTCCCGGATATTGCCAGGCCAGGCATAGGTACGCATCTTTTCGAGGGCATCCGGCTGAAAAGCAAGTTCGGGACGGTGATAAAGATCGCGGTATTTCTTGAGGAAAAATTCGGCGAACACGGGAATATCTTCCCGCCTTTCGCGAAGCGGAGGAATTTCCAGTTGAATGGTATTGATGCGATAATACAAATCCTCGCGGAACAAGCCGGCCGATACCATCTGCGGAATGTCGCGGTTGGTAGCAGTAACCAGGCGGATGTCGACCGGAATCTTCCGGTTGCTTCCCAAACGCACGATTTCGCGGCTTTGCAACGCCACCAGCAATTTCGCCTGCGAAGCAAGCGGAAGGTTGCCGATTTCATCCAGAAAAAGCGTACTTCCGTCGGCAGCCTCGAACTTTCCGGCACGCATCTCGTGCGCATCGGTAAAAGCCCCCTTCTCGTGACCGAACAATTCGCTCTCGAAAAGCGTTTCGCTGATGGCGCCCATGTCCACGCCCACCATTTCGCGGCGGCTACGCAGCGAAAGCCGGTGAATTTCGCGGGCCAGCATTTCTTTTCCGGTTCCGTTCTCGCCCGTAATCAGCACATTCGCATCCGTTTTGGCCACCTTGGTAACTACCTTGATCAGCTTCATCATGGCTGCCGAACGACCGATCACCAATGCAGGCTCGCTTTTTCCCGCCGCCACAGCCGGCCGCGTTGCCTTTCCGCCAGCCTCTTTCCGCTTCGTCGCCTGCCGGGCGGAATAAGCAGCCAATACTTTTTCCAGCAATACTTCGTTTTCCCAGGGTTTGAGGATAAAATCGGCCGCCCCGGCTTTCAACGCTTTCACCGCCAGTTCCACGTCGCCGTAAGCCGTCAGCATCACCACGGCCACTTCAGGCGCAATTTCCCGTATCCGGCGAAGCCAGAACAACCCCTCGTTGCCGGTATTTACGCCGGCCGAGAAATTCATATCCAAAATCACCAGATCGGGAGATACCGAATCAAGTAAAGAAATAATCCGATTCGGGTTCGAAGCCGTTTCTACCTGCTCGAATACGTCTTCGAGCAACATTTCAAGGGAAGTCAGTACGCTGGGGTTATCGTCTACAATCAAAATCGTTCCGGGTTGCATGAGCTGCTTTTTTCCGTAAAGGTATAAGCTCCTGCATTTTCCTGCAAGCAGGTGTAAAAATATTTGACGTTTTTTGCGGTTAATTTCCCATCCGCTCGGCTTCGCCGGGCAAATAATCGGCCTTGCGCATATGGGCAGCGGGTTGCGTGGAAATTCCCCCTACGTATCTTTTCCCGTCGGTAGTACGAAGCAAAGGCAAATCAAACGAACAGGTGTCGGTATCGAAGGCCTCGCTCCATACATAGTTCATTCCGTCCCAGGCCTCGCCGTCTTCTCCGGCCGCCCCGTCGACAGGCGATTTGAAAGAAACACCCTGATTTGTTTCCAGCCGGAGCCTTACCAAAGGACTGGCATAATTCTTTTCGTGAGCCACCAGAATCCGCCTCGACACGGTACCGAATACCCGTCCGATTTCCGTCTTTCCGGCGGTTCCCACCACGGTTATCCCCTCTTTATTCAAAGCCAGGCAGTGCATAATACCGGTATTATTGATATTGGCCCCTATTCCCCCCGCAAAGGCAAACCCCGACGACAGGCAAGACACCGCCCGCACTTTGCCGGTGCTATAACAGGCAACTATTTCGGTAAATTGTCCGGCAATTCCACCCGCAAAAGCATACCGTGCGCTCAACGCTTCGACCTGACAGGCGGCATAGCAATTGCAAATCAGGTTGCCGCCCCCCAAGCCCCCTGCCGTCGCCGTTTTGCCCTCGCATATCAGGCATACGCTGCCCGACGTGCAACAATTCAGCACATCGGCGAAACCGTAGGCACAGACCGGAGCTGCATAACCCATAAATCCTTTGCGGATAAGCGTCCGTATCCGACAATCCAGCACAGCGAGGTTGCGGATAACGGCCTTAAAATAGACAAAACCGAACAAACCGGCCAACCCTACTTCGTCGCGGGTAATCCTAAGGCCCGTCACGCAATGTCCGCATCCGTCGAATTGTCCTTTAAAAGGGTGTTTCATATCCTTTCCGATAGGCTCCCATTCCCGGCCGCCCAAATCGATATGGGTAGTCAGGCAAATCATTATTCCTTCGAAAGTGTCCGGCTGTTCTTCGGCAGCCCCTTCCTCGAAGGTGCCGTTTACTTTCCGGGCCAACCAAGCCAGTTCTTCCGGCCTGGATACAGCCAGCACCTTGGCTTTGGGTGTCCATCCGGGGGGAGCGACAGCCGTCCCGTCCCATCCCGCAAGTGTTTTTTCCGGTTGCTCTGTCTCTTTTTCTTTCCGAAAAAATTCCCCGTCTTCCTCCATGTCCATCGTTCGTTTTTCCGCTCTACCCATCAAGCCTGCGCTTGCGGGCGTCGCTTATTCCCCATTTATTGCCTTCAAAGGACAGAAAAAACGATCGTTTAATTTAGGCACTTTATCGGTTGAAAAACAAAAAGCGAATCGACCGGAAAAACTCTCGGTCGGTAAGACGTATCCGCTTGGTTATAAGAGGAAAGAAAAAAGAAAAAATTGGGTAATCCGATTTTTCGCATTACCTTTGCAAATGACTAGAAAAAACGATCGTTTTTTCTAGTCATTTTTAACTTAAAAATAATAGTGAAAATCAAAGGTTTATTTATTTAAACGGTAGTGTAAACCAGAATTCGGAACCCTTTCCGGGAGCAGAAATCACGCCGATTTGTCCACCCATTTTTTTAACCAGCGTCTCGCAAATGGAAAGCCCCAGTCCGGTGCCCTGCGCAAAATCATCCAGTTTCACAAAGCGGTGGAAGATGCGTCCGCGATCGTACTCGGCGATGCCCCGGCCGGTATCCCGCACATAAAAATAGGCTCCCTTTCCGTCTAAACGCGGCCGATAACCCAAGGTAATGGTTCCTTCGGACGTAAATTTGACGGCATTATTTACAAAATTCATTATAATTTGTGTCACCCTGGCCCGGTCGATCGACATCGGGCCGGTCAGCGGTTGAGTTTCGAGCCGGACTTCGAGCGCCTTTTCCTCGGCGGCAATCCGCGTAGATTGATACAACTCGCCGAACAATACTTCCACGTCCTCCTCCGTATAGTCAAACTCCGTTTTTCCCGATTCAATACGCGATATATCCAAAATATCGTTTATCAGCTTGAGCAACAAATTACTATTATTGCGGATAATCTTTATATACTCCTCTTTCTCGGCCACATCGTCGGTTTGGATTAAAATTTCGCTGAATCCCAGGATCGCATTCAGCGGCGTCCGGATTTCGTGGCTCATATTGGCCAGGAATGCCGATTTCAGCCGATTGCTTTCCTCGGCCTGATTCTTAGCCTCCAGCAAATCGGTGAGGTGCCGCTCCGTTTGTTTATATTTCTCGATACAAGTACCGGTGCCGATCACATCATACGCCTTGCCGGTCGATTTATCGCATAAGGGCATAAACCGGTACTCAAACCATTCGTATACATCGCCTTCCGGTTTACGGATTTTTATCCGCAACTGTACTTCTCCTTCTTTGCCGTTTATCACATCGGCAAATAAGGGCAGTACCACCGGCATGTCGTCGGGATGAATCAACTCGAAAAACTGTTGGGCGTTGAACACCGGCTGCTGGCCGATAGGAAACCCGTATCGTTTCACTATCAATTCGTTATTATAATATACATCGCGCACCACGTCGTACTGCCAGGAATAGACCTCGCTTTTTTCGAGGGCAAGGGAAGAAAGTACCTGCTGCCGCTCCAACTCCTTTTGCGTGGTGATCCGTTCGATATTCAAACCGAGGGCCCGCGAAAACAATTGGGCCATCGACAATTCTTCGTCCAGCCACCGCCCGGCATCGCATTCGCGCACCACCACGATCACCCCCCAGAAACGGCCGGCCGCCATGACGGGCATCGTAAGCGTGCTATGGTATTCGATACAGTTCGATTCGAGGAAAATGGTAAGCGTATTAGGCAATTGCACCTCGTCGCGATAGGCTACCCGGCAGGCCCCGTCCTTGTATTCCTCCAGGTAGTCGGGCAACGCCACTACGCGCATCCCCGGTTGAAGCGGAAAAATAGCCGAAGCCGACGATTGAAACAATTCTTCGAGAATAAACACATTTTCGTCGGCGCAATATCGGAAAAGGCAGCTATCGTCGGCACGGTATTGTTCGCTAATCAAATGCAGAATACTTTGATTATCGAGCGTATTGCTTATTTGTATGCGGCTCAGCAGACTTTTCAACACCCGATGATTGGTTTCCATGGCATTGCTTTGCTGCTGTTGCAAACTCCATAAATGGGTGGCGATTCCCTCCTGCATTTCGCCCGGCAAGCAATATCCTACCAAATATTCCAGACAACCCGCCGATGTAAACAAACCGCTCACGCACCACAGATAGGCCCGGAGCACTTTGTCGGGCATGTGGTGGTGGATATAAAAATAAAACATGTTTTTTTCGGGACATAACTGCCGGACAAATTCCTGAAATTTCTGCCGGCGATCGGGCGACAAAATCGCCAGAAAATTCCGGCCGACAAGCTCTTCGCGGCTAAAGCCGAATATCTCGGTCACGCGGTCGTTTATATTCCGGATAATTCCGTCGGGGCGCATCCGGATACAGGCGGTAGGAGCTTTCAGAAAAGAATTCAGCAAGAAAGCATTTTTGCCGGTCAAGGCTTCATTTTGTAGTCTGACTTCGGCCAACTGCCGGCGTAAGGCGCGAATTTCGCAGCATAATTCGTCGCGGCTCAGTGTCGTTAAATCGTCTTCCATGAGGGCCCGTATTTAGAAAAAAAGGTACATTGCGTTTTCGCAAATGTACCTTTTTTTCCTGCAACAAACCTCATTATTTTTCCCTAAAATCAATAGCTTTCCTATTCTTTCTGAAATTTACGGCTTACTTTCACCAGGTTGGCGGTAAAAGAAACCACATTCTGGGCCTCTTGCACGATGTTGAGGTATACCATACTCACTTTCGTGCTGCCCGTTTGCCCCTGGATACGCTTCAATTCTCCTTTTTTCAACCCGACCAATTGGTTGCTCAGCGCAACCGATTCGGCAATCAACGCTTCCATGGCACGATAATCGTTGGAGCGGATCATAGCCGCCGCGCGATCCAGAAAATCGACGATCTGGGGCGTGATACGGCGAAAATCGTTTTTTTGCGCTTCGCTCAGCGGATTGAAATTATTGTCGATATGCTCTTTGAGCGGTTCCACCAAACGGCGGATACTGAAGATTATTTCGCTCGCAAAATCGTTCCCCTGATAATAATACAGCCCTTTTTCGACCGCAATATCATGCTCGAGCTGCGTCACGCCCAGCGTGCCGACCCGCTTGACCTGCTTGAGGTGAATTTTCTTTTCAGCCACGGCAGCCAGCACCTTCTTGAGCTCCCGCAGATTTTCGTTCATAAACCCGTCTACCGCTTTCTCGAACATTTGGGCCGTAAACGTCAGGTCGGATTGGAGTTCTTCGCGGCTATGCTCGCGAAACAAAGCCAAGGCTTCGCGGGGATCGGTGGTATGACGCAATTTGGCCACCGTGGTATTTACTTCTTCTTTCAGCGCCTCTTTCCGCAATTTCGCCTTATAAGCCAGGTGGCTGCGCACCAGCATATAAATAGCCAGGCCTATCATGGCGGCCACGGCCGGAATGCCGCCCCAGTAAATCAGGATCGCCACGATGAAACAGATGGTAAAGGCCGCGCCGGCGGTAATAAACCAGCCTCCTATCACCGACAATACGCCGGTAATGCGGTATACCGCGCTTTCGCGGCCCCAAGCCCGGTCGGCCAGCGAGGTTCCCATAGCCACCATAAACGCTACATAGGTGGTGGAAAGCGGCAGCTTCATCGAAGTGCCCACGGCAATCAGCAGCCCCGAAAGCACTACGTTGACGGAAGCCCGCACCAGGTCGAAACTGGCTTTATCGTCGATTACCATCTCCTGCTGGTTGAAGCGGCTGTCGATCCATCGTTTCACCGGCAGGGGCACTACGCTGAGCAGGGTTGCCGAAATATTGCTGCACGTACGCACTAAGACGCGGGCTACCGGCGAGGTGCCGAAGTTTTCGTCGCCTTCCGATTGGCGGGAAAGATCGAGCGAAGTTTTCACCACGTTCTGGGCTTTTTTCGACGTAGCGAGCGCAACCACCATAATGACGCCCGAAGCAAGCAGGAAATACCAGGGCGTACGAGCCGGTTGCAACAAGGAAGTCATCAGGAAGGTATCGGTGGTAGTGGTTCCGCCCTGCGCCATCAAATCCATATAGGAAGAATAGCCTACCAGCGGCACGCCGATAAAGTTCACCAGGTCGTTGCCGGCGAATGCCAAGGCCAGGGCGAAGGTACCCATCAGGATAATGATTTTGAACACATTTACCTTGAAATAATAGAGCAATTGCATCAGCACGGTAAAGAAAATCATACACCCCCATACGATCGAACCGGTATGGGCATAAATGGCCGTTTTCAGATCGCCCGACATCAGGGTGCTGTCTTTAAGCCCTTTGATCAACATAAAGTAGATGATGGAGGTAGCTGCCAGGCCGCCGAACAAACCGATAAAATATTTGGCGCTTTTCTTGTAATTGAATGAAAACAAAAGCCGGGCCAGGTATTGCACCACCATGCCGAAAAAGAAGGCGACCGCTACCGAGAGGAAGATCCCCAGAATAACGGTAAATGCCTTTTCCGTATTCATCAGGTCGCCCAATTGCAAGGCGCCATCGGAGGCGGCGATTTTCATCAGGGCGATGGCTACCGTTCCTCCCACGAGTTCGAATACAAGGGAAACCGTGGTGGAGGTGGGCATGCCGAGCGAATTGAAAATATCCAGCAAAACCACGTCGGTAAGCATCACGGCTGCCAGGATATACATGATTTCCGAAAAGTAGAAATGCTGGGGTTGGTATATGCCGTGGCGCGCCACGTCCATCATTCCGTTGGAAAGGGAAGCGCCCACAAAGATACCTACCGCGGCAATCGCTATAATCACTTTGAAAGAAGCAGCCTTCGAGCCGATCGCTGCATTGAGGAAATTGACGGCATCGTTGCTGACGCCTACCGATAAATCTACCACCGCCAAAGCGAAGAGGAAGATGACCAGGAACAAATAAAATGTTTCCATATTAGATTGTTATGAGTTTCGCGGGCAAAAACGACGCCGACCGGGCTCAGGGTAAACCTACCTCCTTCCAGGCCAAGGTATCGCCGATCTTCGTTTATCCGGTGCAAAGGTCTGAAATAGTTGTGTCAGAAGTGTTGCGCCGATGTTACAAACATATTACAGAGACGAGATACCTCCTTCATAAACAATCGGGGGGCCGTAGTTCCGCCGCCGAAGGAGGTTTTTAAGAAAAATTACCGGCTGCGGCAGTTTACCTTACGGCCGGACGTCCGGCTTGGAAAACGCTGGTTTTTTTCGGAAGGAACAAGTATCATATAGATAGCATATAAAGATATTATTTATCTATATGGTCGGTTTAAAAGCATTTTAAAAACCCTTACTTTTTATAAAAAGAAGCTTACAGAAAAAATGCGTATACATTTATTAACAAAAAGGAAGAGTAAAAGGAAAAAACAGGGGGATAAGGGTGAATTTCGGAATGCACTGGCATGGAATTAAAATTGCATCGCAGTGTAATTGGAAAGGGATAGGCATGGAAACAAATGTTTTTAAAAATATATTTATGCTAAATAATGTTTATAAAAGACTTGATCAGGAGAGTATGGAGGGAGAAAAAGCAAGAAAAAAGGGCATAGTTAGTTGCCTTGAAAAGATAAAATAGAATATCATATTTATGTATTTTAGCGTCATAACGAATCAATTATACGGTATATATTCACAATATACGGTTATCGGAAAATTTATCAAGGCATACAAAAACAGAATGATAAAAGACAACTCTTTCAGAATCGCATAGAAATTACTACTCCCCACGAATAGGCGTACAAGCCGGCCACGGCAAGTTAAAATATCATTTTGTCACTTTTTACTTGGTTTACTTTTGGGTATAAGGAGAAGAAGAAAAGGGAATGCAGGAGAAACAAAATGTTAGCGGGACGAAGTAGAAAAAATGCTGTAAAAAGAGGTAAAAGAATTTCACAAGGAAAACATCGCAATTCGGGCGGCAAAAGCGAGGAAATCAGAAAAGTATATTATCTTTGTTTCCAAGAATCAAAACGAAGATAGGCGGCACCTCGGCATAACCAAAAGTAAACTTTGCTTCTGCGCTCGGTTTGCACTATCTTTGTCTCAAAGAATCAAAACGCAAGGTATACGGATGCCTATGCTCGGTTGGAACTTTTTTATACGCAATATATTCATTTAAATGAACTAACTATGGAAAATCATTCGGCTTTAGTGCGCTTCGATTGGGCCGTGAAGCGCCTTTTACGCAACAAGTCCAATTTTGTGATTTTGGAAGGGTTTCTTTCTACTCTTCTGGAAGAAAAGATTACAATCGTACGCCTGCTGGAAAGCGAAGGCAACAAAGAGGAATGTCACGACAAATTCAACCGCGTGGATATGCTTGCCGAAGACAGCAAAGGCGAACTGCTGATTATTGAAGTACAAAATAACCGCGAGCTTGACTATTTCCACCGCATGTTGTACGGCGCTTCGAAAGCGATTACCGAATACATCAACGAAGGCCAGCAATATGGTATTATCCGCAAAGTCTACTCCATCAACATTGTCTATTTTGAGCTCGGTCAAGGAAAAGATTATGTATATCACGGACGTACTACTTTCAGGGGGATTCATTACAACGATGTTCTCCAGTTATCCGCCCGTCAACGGGAACAGTTTGTGCGGGAAGAAGCGGGCGATCTTTTTCCCGAATATTATGTATTGCGGGTAGAAGGTTTCAACGATCAGGCCAAGACGCCCCTCGACGAATGGATTAAATTTTTGAAAACCGGCGAGATTGCTTCCGGAAGCACCGTCCCCGGACTACAGGAAGCCAGCCAACGGTTGCGGGTAGATCAACTCAGCCCCTCGGAAAAACGACAATATTATGCCGATATGGAGGCCATCCGCTATCAGCGCAGCGTAATTAAAACCGGCTGGATCGAAGGCCGGGCCGATGGGTTGGCGGAAGGGAAGGCAGAAGGGCTTGCCGAGGGGAAAGCGGAAGGACTTGCCGAAGGGAAAGCGAAAGGTTTGGAAGAAGGCCGCTCGGAGAGCCGGCGGCAAATAGCAATCAATATGAAGAAGCAAGGCATTGCGCCGGAAACAATCGCACAGTGTACGGGATTGGATAGGGCCGAAATCGAAGCGCTTGAAGCATAAACTCGTTTTCCCGGTCTTATCGCGGCAGCTTCTCTCCCTATTCTTGCTGGGAAAAAAGGAGAGAGCTGCCAAGCTTATTCCTGCTCCCGAGGCCCTGTTTTCCGGCGTCAGGCGCCCGCCATGTGAAACCCTCCGATACAAGAGCCATCCGCACGATGGAACCTTCTCCCCTACTTCCTAATCGAATAACCCGCTGCATATGAAATTATTTCCCTATTTTTACACGCATTATACAGCATGCAAATGGGAAATAAGGATTTCAACCGACTCTACGAACACTACTACCGCCGCTCGTTTCTGTTCACCAAATCGTATGTTCACGACGAGATGGCGGCGGAAGACATCGTGGCCGAAGCCCTGGTAAAATACTGGCGACTGCTGGAAGGAGGCGATACGGAGCCTTCCGACGCGCTTCTGCTAACCATCCTCAAACACAAATCGCTCGATTACCTCAAACACGAAACGGTAAAGAAAGCCGCCATCGAAAGCCTGGCGGAAGCCGGCGAGCGCGAATTGGCACTCCGCATTTCCACCCTCGAAGCTTCCGATCCGTCGGAAATTTTTTCGGCGGAAATCCGGGAAATCATTCGCCAAACCATGCAGCAGTTGCCCCAGCAAACCCGCACGGTATTCCACCTGAGCCGGTTCGACAACAAAAGCGTCAGGGAAATCGCCCTCCTGACAGGTCTTTCTCCCAAAGGGGTTGAATACCATATTACCAAATCGCTCAAAGCCTTGCGGGTAAGCCTGAAAGACTATCTTCCCGTTTTCCTTTTTCTCTTTCCTTAAAAAAACATTTACTAAAAAAATTATCAAAAAACATCCGCCTCCCGTTAGGGATCTGTCGCGCCCGGTCGTTATTCCTTACGTAAAGCCTAAAAACAGCTACGTATGGAAGAACTATTGCTACGATATATACGAGGCGATGCGTCGGCAGAAGAAAAACGACAAATCATCGACTGGATAGAGGAAAAGCCGGAAAACCGGCGTCAGTATTTCGCCTTGCGCAAACTCTACGATATTTCGCTTTGGAACGCAGAAGCCTGCGTAACAGAAGCTGTCGCCGGGCCGGAAAGGACGGCAGCCGCCGGCGTCAGCCCTGAAAAAGTTTCCGCCGCAGCCGAAATACCCTATTTCAAACCTACCGGCCGTGGCTTCGCCCTTCGCCGGATCGCAACGGAAGGGGCCAAGATAGCTGCCATCCTGCTGATCGGCTTTTTCGCCGCCCGCTATTTTTTTACCGCCGACCCCGGCCAACCCCGGATGCAAACCATCCGCGTGCCGGCCGGTCAACGGGCCGAACTGACGCTGGCCGACGGGACGGGCGTCTGGCTGAACTCCCGCTCTACACTGACCTTTCCCGATCGCTTCGAAGCCGGCAAGCGGGAAGTGGAGCTCGACGGCGAAGGTTACTTTACCGTCACGCACGACCGCCGCAACCCCTTTACCGTAAAAACCGCGAAATACGACATCCGGGTATTGGGCACCGAATTTAATGTAAAAGCCTACCGCGAGAGCGAGTGGTTCGAAACCGCTCTGCTGAAAGGAAGCGTAGAAATAGCCGGAGCCGGCCAAGCGCAAGCCCTCAGGCTAAAGCCGAACGAAATAGCTGCCGCCCACGCAGGGCCGTTGCAAAAGACGACCATCTCCGACTATAATTACTTCAAATGGAAAGACGGATTGTTCTGCTTTGAAAACGAAACGGTGGAAAACCTGATCGAAAAAATGCAGCTTTATTACGATATTCGGATCGAAGTGCGGCGGCCCTCTTTGCTACGTCATCGCTATTCCGGCAAATTCCGGATTAAAGACGGCATCGAACATGTGCTGAAAGTGCTTCAACTCAAACACAAATTCACCTATACCAAGGATGAAGAACTCAATTTGATTATCATCGAATAAAATATCTCTATCGTCAACCTTTTAATTCCCCCTATGCCCATGAAATAATACCGGTAAAGAAACTCCACACACTGTAGCAACGAAGAGGGAGGCGTTGCAGCGCCTCCCTCCCTACCAAGTCAGATGTCTGACTTTTCAAAAAAAATCAATTACTTAATATCAACATTAAGCTATTACAAATGTATGAAAAAAATTTGTACAGGGATACCTATGTCCCTAATTAACACCCACAACAAAACATTTCGAATAATGAAGCTCACTTTAATCGCCCTGCTTGTTTTCACCACCGGCCTCGGCGCCTCGGTACATTCGCAGACGATGCGCGTGCATATCCATGCCCGCAACGTACCGACCCGGACGGTACTCGACCAGATAGAAGCTCAAACCGATTATCTTTTTATTTACGACCGCGACGAAGTCGACCTGGAAAGAAAAACTTCGGTCGAGGCGGAAAACCGCACGGTAGCCGAAGTACTTTCCGAAGTATTCGCCCCGACCTCCGTAGTCTACGCGATGGAAGGCAGCAATATCATGCTGATGAAAAAAAACATGAGCGGCAAGCAGGCAGCCCCGCAGCAAAGCAGCCGGAAAATCGAGGGAATAGTGACCGATAAGACAGGCGAACCGATTATCGGCGCCAACGTGGTGGTAAAAGGAACCGCCCACGGCACCGTAACCGACATCGACGGCAACTATAGCCTCGACGTGCCGGAAAACGCCGTTATCCAGGTTTCGTATATCGGCTATTTTACGCAGGAAATCGCCGCCGCCGGCAAAGCCCGGATCGAGGTACGCCTAACCGAAGATACCCAGCAGCTCGACGAGGTAGTAGTGGTAGGCTACGGAACCCAGAAGAAAGGAGAACTGACCTCTTCGATTGCCAGCGTGAAGAGCGAAAACTTTATCCAGGGTTCGGTACAAGACGCGGCTCAGTTGTTGCAAGGCAAAGTAGCCGGGCTGGGTATCGTGCTGCCCAGCGGCGACCCGACGGTCTCCACCCAGATCATGCTGCGCGGGGTAGGTTCGCTCAAATCGGACGCCTCTCCGCTGGTGATTATCGACGGCGTGCCGGGGGATATGACCACGGTCGCTCCGGAAGACATCGAAAGCATCGACGTAATCAAAGACGGCTCGGCAGCCGCCATTTACGGCACGCGCGGCAACGGAGGCGTGATTTTCATCACCACCAAAAAGGTAAAAGGCGAAATGCCGCTCACCATCGACGTGCAAGCCTATGTGACCACGCAACAGATCAAGAAGAAACTGGATATGATGGATGCCGGTCAATACCGCGAAATCGTACGGCAGAACAAACCGGGGGCCATCGACTACGGATACGATACCGACTGGCTCGACGAGATTCTGCGTACGCCGGTATCGTATGTGACGAACGCCAGCCTGCGCGGCGGCAACCAGCGGTCGAACTATATTGCCAACGTAAACTACAAGTCGGGCCAGGGCATCGTGAAGCGCTCGGACAACAAAGAACTGACCACCCGGTTGGAAATTAACCATTCCATGTGGGACAACCTGCTGAAATTCAACCTGAACATCATGGGCAAGGAGCAGTGGTACACCGCTTTGGGCGACGGAAAAAGTTTCCGCGGCGACATTTACCGCAACGCGTTGATCCAAAATCCTACCGATCGCCCGAAAGACGACAAGGGAAACTGGGTAGAACATCCTACGATGAACGGATATATGAACCCCCTATCGGCCTTGTACGAAAGCGACGGCCAGAACAAAAGCACGCAATTGCGTACCTTCGGCAGTATTACGCTCACGCCGATCGACGCGTTTTTCATCAAGGCACTGGCTTCCCGCACTTCCTACAACCAGACACGCGGTTATGCGGAAACGAAAAAGCATATTTCCACCATCCGCGACGGGAAAAACGGCTTTGCCTCCCGCGGCACGACCTCTTCGATCGACAATCTGTTGGAAATCACGGCACAGTATAAGAATACCTTCGGCATGCACGGCGTGACCGGCCTGGCCGGATATTCTTATCAGGATCGTACCTGGGAAAACTATTGGATGCAAAACTGGGATTTTCCTTCCGATCAATATTCCTACAATAATATGGGGGCGGGCGCAGCCCTCAAACGTGGGGAAGTACAGGAAAAATCGGAAAAGAACAAGACCAAACTTATCGGTTTCTTTGCCCGCGTGAACTATAGTTACGACAATCGTTATCTTTTATCGGCCAGTATCCGGCACGAAGGAGCTACTCAGTTCGGGGCCGATCATAAATGGGGAAATTTCCCGGCCATGTCGTTGGGCTGGAATATCTCGAACGAGAGTTTTATGGAATCGCTCGATTTTATCAGCAACCTGAAAGCCCGTGTCGGGTTCGGGATAACGGGAAGCATTCCCAAAGATCCTTATCTCTCGCTCAGCCGGCTCGACGGCGGCAGCAACCTGATGACCGGGTCCTCGTGGACGCCCACGCTAAAGCCCTCTTCCAACGCCAATCCCGATTTGCATTGGGAGAAAAAAGAAGAATGGAACTTAGGAATCGATTACGGGTTCCTGGGCGACCGGATCGGGGGTAGTTTCGATTTCTACAAGCGGAAAACAAAAGACATGCTTTGGGAATACAACGTAGCCATGCCCCCCTATCTGTACGAGAAGATGTGGGCCAACGGCGCGTCGATGCAAAACACCGGCTTTGAAGCTCATATAAACATATTAGCGGTACAAACGAAAGATTTCTCCTGGAATACCTCCCTCAATTATTCCACCAATAAGAATAAAATCCTTTCTTTCTCCAACGATAAATTTCAAGTCAAAGCGGGGTATATCAAAGCCGGCTGGACGGGCGAACCGATCCAGCAGGAAACCCATCGTTTGTTTGAAGGCGGGGAAGCAGGCAATTTTTACGGATTCAAAACGGTGGGGATCGACGACGACGGCCGCTGGTTAATCGAAGGAAAAGACGGACGGCCGAAACCCATCGCCGACCAGCAGGAAGAAGACAAGCAAATCATCGGCAACGGATTGCCGAAGCATTTCCTGAGCTGGAACAATAATTTCACCTTTAAGAATTTCGACCTGGCCGTTACCATGCGCGGCGCTTTCGACTATGATATTCTGAATTACGCCCGGATGTTTTACGAATGCCCCGTCAACCTGACGCGGGGTAATCTGCTGGCTTCGGCTTACGAGCCTAAATTCGGAAAAACCGTGTTGAACGACCATCAGGAGCTTCAATACGTAAGTTATTTTATCGAACGGGGGAACTTCTGGAAAATCGACAATATCACGCTGGGATATACGCTTAACCTGAAGAATAATTACCTGAAACGCATCCGCATCTATGCGACGGCCAACAACCTGTTTACCTTCACCGGTTATAGCGGTCTGGACCCGGAAGTCAATACCCAGGACCTCGATCCCGGTTGCGATCCGCTCGATCGTTACCCCTCTACCCGTTCGTATACCGTAGGCGCTATGTTCACCTTCTAATTCAATGTAAAAGCAAGATGAAAACAATTATAAATCAACTGGTTTTTTTTATGGCAGGTTGTCTGTCTCTGCCGCTCGTATCGTGCACAGACTTAAATGAAGAGATTTTTTCCGAAATCACCGAAGACAGTTATATATACGAAGCCGGCGACGCCACCAAGGTGGTAGGAGCCGCATATGCGAGCATGAGGGAATGGGGAAATTGCGGATCGGGGCAAGCTCCCATGCTGAGCCAGGAAATTTGTACCGACGAAGGAGTATTTCCCGCCAACGGTTCCGGGTGGGACGACGGCGGGGTGTTCCGGCGGATGCAGTTGCACAACTGGAATACCGACCAGTTGCAGGTGAAAAAGCTCTGGAATACCTGCTATACCGGCATCCTGCTCGCTAACCGGGCCATCGCAACCATCAGCCAGGAAGGATTCCCCTTTGCGCCGGATGAAAACAAGGCCTCGATGATTGCCGAAAGCCGCGCGCTCCGGGCTTTTCTATACTGGTACGTGCTCGACAATTACGGCGACGCCCCCCTAGTGACCGTTCCCACCGACGAGTTGCCGGCCAATACGCCGCGGAAGGATCTGTATGATTTCGTGGTGAAAGAACTTCTCGAGGCCATGCCCGACTTGCCGACGGAAAAGACGGAGGCCAACTACGGGCGGTATACCGCTTGGGGAGCGAAGGCGCTGCTGGCGAATGTCTATCTGAATGCCGAAGTGTATACCGGCACGCCCCAGTGGGAAAAGTGCATGGCCGTTTGCAACGAAATTCTAGGCAGCGGCAACTATGAGCTGGATGCCGATTACCGCGATCCTTTCCGCGCCGACAACGAAAACTCGAAGGAAAACATCCTGGTGATTCCTTTCGACGAGATCTATGCTACGGGCTTCAATTACCACCTGGCCGCCCTGCACGGGGCCAACCAGCAAACTTATCAACTGGTAGGCAGCCCGTGGGGAGCAGGGGCCTATAAAGGGGTGCCGCAATTTATCGATACCTATGATAAAGACGACGCCCGCCTGGGATACACCTGGTTGGGAGGCCCCCAATATGCTGCCGACGGCAGCCCGCTGCTAGGTGCTTACGACCAGATGGGCCGGCCGCTCGACTTTGTGAACCGCATGCCCGACGGTATTTTTACCGGGGAAGCCGAAGGATTGCGTTTCCTGAAATATGAAATCGCCACCGGAGCACGCTCCGACCTGAACAACGATTTGGTGCTTTTCCGTCTGGGCCAGGTATATATGATGAAAGCGGAATGCTTGTTGCGTACCGGCAAAGCCGACGAAGCGGCCTCGATCGTGAGCTTCGTTCGCGTGCGGGCTTTCAAAGATCACCCGGAAAAAGCGGTCGTAACGGGGGCCCAACTTCAGGAGCCTTCCCGCTATGTGTACGGAACGGTTGAAAATTATGTGCTTACGCCCCAAGGCAAACAGTATCCGGAACAATTCGGCCGCTTTTACGACGAATTGGGTTGGGAAACGGCCGGCGAATCGTTCCGCCGTCGCGACATGATCCGTTTCGGCCATTTCACCAAAGCCGAATGGTTGTCGCACAAGCCGAACGGCGATCATAAGGTACTCTTCCCTCTGCCGCAACCGGTGGTAGACAGCAACCCGAATATGCAGCAAAATCCGGATTATAATTAATCCGGAGCATACGCTGCGCCGTGCCCGCCTTTTGTGCTCCGAAACCGGTTGCCAAGCGAAAAACCGGCTTCGCAGGAAGGCAGGTACGGATTGCCGAGTACGAATATTCATTTAAAAACCATTTTAATTTACCATGACACGATTACACAACTTATGGCTTTCCGGTTGGTTGGGAAGCATCTTTCTTTTGGTCCCGGGCGGCCTAGGGGCTACTGCCGGCCCGGCCTCTTTGACCGAACCGGGCGAGACTTCTCTAGCAGCCATGCCGGCCCCCGGCCTCCCCTCTGCCGGGAAGGGAACCGACGCTGCCGGTCCGGCCGGAGGCAGCGAAGAATCCATCAATATCAACTATCTCAACAACCGCCACCCGCTGGCTACCAAACCCTATATGGAACTTCCCCTGGGATCGATCCGGCCGGAAGGCTGGCTGCGCATTCAACTGGAACGGATGCGCGAGGGTATGACCGGCCATCTCGATTCGATTTACGCCCCGGTGATGGGCCCCCGCAACGGCTGGCTGGGAGGCGACGGCGATGTGTGGGAACGGGGCCCGTATTGGATCGACGGCTTGCTTCCCCTGGCGTATATTCTGAACGATCAGGCTCTGATCGACAAAGTACGCCCCTGGGTGGAATGGACGTTGGCTTCGCAGCAACCTTCGGGCTATTTCGGCCCTGCTACCGACCGTTCTCCCGAGCCCGGCCTGCAACGCGACAATGCCCGCGACTGGTGGCCGAAAATGGTGATGCTGAAGGTAATGCAGCAGTATTATTCGGCTACGGGCGACAAGCGGGTGCTAACTTTCCTGACGAATTACTTCCGCTACCAGCTTTCCGAATTGCCCTGTACCCCGCTGGGCCGGTGGACGTTCTGGGCCGAACAGCGCGGAGGCGACAATTTGATGGTGGTTTACTGGTTGTACAACCTTACGGGAGATGCCTTCTTGTTGGAATTGGGCGAACTGATTCATAAGCAATCCTTCAATTGGACGGAAGTATTTCTTCACGGCGACCATCTTTACCGCCAGAACAGCTTGCACTGCGTCAATCTGGCGCAGGGATTCAAGGAACCGGTGGTGTATTACCAACAAAGCAAGCAGGCGAAGTACCTGGAAGCGGTGGATAAAGCCGTAAGCACCATCCGCCAATCCATCGGCTTCCCCATCGGCCTCTGGGCCGGCGACGAACTGTTGCGTTTCGGCAATCCTACCCAGGGTTCGGAGCTTTGCACGGCTGTGGAAATGATGTTTTCGCTGGAAAAAATGGTAGAAATTACCGGCAACGCGGCTTGGGCCGATCACTTGGAAAAGGTGGCTTACAACGCCCTGCCTACCCAGATTTCGGACGATTTTTCGGCCCGACAATACTACCAGCAAGTGAACCAGATCGCCATTACCCGCGAAGGACGCAATTTCGTTTCGCCTCACGAAGATACCGACATCGTTTTCGGCGAACTGAGCGGTTATCCGTGTTGTACCTCCAACTTGCACCAGGGCTGGCCCAAGTTTACCCAGCATCTTTGGTTTGCCACGGCCGACAACGGGATTGCCGCGCTGGTATACGCCCCCTCGGAAGTAACGGCCAAGGTAGGCAATAGTATCGAAGTGAACATCGCGGAAGAAACCAACTATCCGTTTGAAGAGAGTGTGCGCTTCCGCTTGCAATTTACGGATAAACGAACCAAAAGCGCTTTCTTCCCCTTCCATTTCCGGATTCCCGCCTGGTGCACGGCGCCGGTAATCCGGGTAAACGGCGAAGCATTGTCTACCCGGCTTTATCCGGGTGAAATCGCCCGTATCAACCGGATGTGGAAAACCGGCGACGTCGTCACCTTGGAACTGCCGATGCAGGTAAGTTGCAGCCGGTGGTACGACGGGGCTGCCGCGATCGAACGCGGCCCGCTGGTATACGCCCTCAAGATGAACGAGCAATGGGAGAAGAAAGTAGACGAACGCGCGGATTCTTCGCACCACGGCCAGTGGTATTACGAAGTAACCTCCGATTCTCCCTGGAATTATTGCCTGGCCGAAAAAAACCTGCGCCCGGAAACAATAGCCGACGCCGTAACCGTAGAAAAAAAGTCTTCGATCGCCCCCTATCCCTGGACATGGGAAGATGCCCCGATCGTCCTTCGCACCCAAGCCCGCCGGCTCCACAGTTGGTTGCCGTACAAAGGCTCTGCCGGCCCTATCTGCTACTTCCTCCAGGCTCGCGAGCCGATGGGCGAAGAAGAAACGATCGAACTCATCCCCTACGGCTGCACCACACTGAGGATAACGGAATTTCCGGTACGGTAGCTTCTTTGGGATAGAATGATTTATCTAACTGGAATTTCAAGGTCGATTATTTTATAGAAGAAAATTCTCTATAGACCGCTCCCCTTATTCTTCTCCTGTTTTGATATAGTAAAAAAGGAAAGAATAAGGGGAGTTTTTTTATGGGCAGGGAGATAAATTAATCTGCCCCTTTCCGATTCCGAAAAGGGGCAGGGACATAAACCGATCCTGTTGGCTCGGCCTTGCCAGCATCATGGAGAATCGGCAATGAAATCGATCTATTTAAATAAAGGAACGTACACCGAGAGTTGGAATTCCGTCGACCGATTGCGGCTGATCACATCTTTTACCCCGTCGCGCAACAGACCGAATTTGACAGTTGCTTCCAGGCTAAGCGGTCCGAAGTCGTACCCGGCTTTCACTACGGCCGGAAGAGCAAAGTCGCCATTATCCGATTTCGATCGATAAAACACCCAGGTGGGTTGGATACCTACGCCGGCATTCAAGCCTTTGTAAATTTTCATATTGAAGGTAGGAAGTACACCCAGATAATAGTTGTAATCGCGATACAGATCGCCATACGCCAGATAACCGGGATGAACCGAATTATCTTGTGTGGCGGTGAGGATAGATTTTTTCATGCACCTCATCCCCGCCAAAGCATCTAAATCCCAGAAAAAACGTTCAGTCTGCTGAATACGAAAGCGATAACCCACATGCAGGTCGTAATTATACGTTCCGTCGAAAATGGTTCCGACTGAAGTGGGAGAAATATTATTTTCGAACTTTGTATTCAAGGTACCGGCACCCCCTCCTACTAAAATCCCGGAAGAGACTTGACTATAACCCGTCAGCATGCCGCAGAGGGCAAATAAGAAAACATAAAATACTTTTTTCATTCGTTCCTGTTTTTAATTAATCGATAGTTATAATTGAAATGTTGCTATTTTCATGATGCAAAAATAATAATTTTATGATTAGTAAATAAAAAAGTTTCCTTTAATTTCATTTAGACCGTCTGAAATAGATATGGTATAATTTTCTTTAGGTAGGTTTTCGAAAGAAAGTTCATTGGAAGTATATGCTACAGCTTCAACAATTTGGCTATAAACAATATCGCCGGTGCTATTATATAAGGTTATATACAAGCATCCTAAATCAGCATAAAAACACACATAAATTGTCTTATTCTCTTCTATGAAGAAAATTTCCAAAGGAGATGTCCCATCTATTGATTTATACTTGCTCCACCATTTTCCCTCAACAGGGACTTGTTTAGAAAAAGTTGTAAAAGAAACCAATAAAAATAATACAAGAAATAACATTTTTGCAATTTTCATAACTTAACTCTATTTCTAGTTTGCAGGGGCAAAAATAGAAACTAAAAATCCCTCCGGCCAAACTTTCGACTAGATATAACTAGGACAAACACAAATTGAAAATCAGCACATTACAAAATACTCGTAGGACATTTCTTTCTTAGTTGATTATCTAAACAATTGATTATCAAATCACAACCTCAAGTTTACCAAATAATTGTATAAATCATAATTTTTGCCTACAATTCCCAATTTTTGCCTTACCCTTTGGCGATACTTATTGACAGAATCGGGTGAGATATGCAGTAATATTGAGTAGCCATTTGTATCTAATTCAAAAAAAATCAAATAGCAAAACTTTAATTCCACAGGTGTCAAGCCATACTTAGTTCTCAAATGTTCCGATAAGGGGAAATAAACGGTATCTACAGTATGAACAATAAGAACCCAATCCTTTTCACTCAAAGGAGATCCTAGCGCCTGAGGCCTTACTTTCTGGGCCATATTGATAACTTTTTTGTAAATAGGAGCAACCTGGAATTTTTCTTGACGAAGTTGCAATAATTCATCATTAATTTTTTTTAGCTCTACTTTCTTTTGCTTATATATGAGTTCTTGTTCATCCAATGAAGCCTGCATCTGTATTTTTCTTTTACTCTCATTCAAACAATTCTTTAAACATTTCAAATCTTCTTTTTTTCTCTGTAAATCGATAGATAGATTTAATGTGTAAATATCTTTTTGCAATAAAGTTTTTTGCTGATGGTATATCAATTTATTTTTTTGTTTTATTCTGATCAAATAAAATATTAGTAAAAGAGAACAGACAAAAAGAAGTATGCCTACTAAAATATATCCTCGTTGACGAGTAATACGCAATTTCATATTTTCCGATAAGACTTTTATCTTTTCATATTTCTTTTCAATCTTCCATATATTCATTCGGTTTTGTAGTTCAATGATAGAATCTCTTAGTAAACCATATTGTTCCAGATATTCCAAGGCTTTCTCTTTATTTCCTTTTTCTTTTTCAAGTAAATAAAATTCATACAATACATCTCTTGAAGTAGCCGGATTGTGCGTGGGAGCAAAGGCCTTTACCAAGCATGCGTAAGCCTTTGAAAAATCTTTTTTATTCCTATATAATGATGCTAAAGCTAAATAATTGGGAGCACTATCCAAGCTATCTGCTTGAATAGACTTTTGGTGATAATATTCTGCTAATTGCCAATTTCCCAGTAATTCATAAATATTTCCTAGCCCATTATATATGCCTGTCGTTACTGCGGAATCCTGCAACTCTACTCCAATTTCTTCGGCTTGTTGGAAGATGGTCAAGGCTTTCTCACAAGAATCAATAAAAACATACATCCTTCCCTTGTCTCTTAATGCAAAAGTATAACTGCGAAGATTACCTGTTTTTAAAAAGCATTCAGCAGCCTCTTCATACTTTTCGGCAGCTAATAGATGCATATCCTCTAAATCATACAAATCTGCCATATAACTATAAATATAGCCGGCTAAATTATAATTGCTTACGAGGAGGGCTGTTTCTAAGGCTAGTAAATAGGTCTGCATGGCCTTCTCGTATTCTTTGTTTTCTACATATGAACGTCCTAAATAAAGGGTAGCCTCTGCTTGCTCAGAGAGCATATCTTTCCGCTTATACCAACCCACGATACGGAGTAATTGGAGAGGATTAAGCATCTCCATTCCAAGGTTATCGGCTGCTCGGCAATATGTCATACCCCAACAGGCGAACAAAGGATCATTCAAAGATTCAGGTAAAGCGATAGACTCCAACATAGCCAACGCGCTATCAGGGTGAGTGGGTAAAATAGCTTCAGCATTATTTATTATTTGCCTATCCTGCTTTTTATCTTTACAGGCAAAAAACACAAAGCATAGGCAAAAGAGTAAAGTTAGGCGAATCATAAGCTTAATCCATTAATTTTTGCAAGTTAAGGATTTTTTTAATATAATCTAATTTATCTCCGGCTATTCTTTGCCAAAAAAACAGGGACTTCTATTGTACCTATCCCTCTTTCCGTTAAAAGATGACTAGGGGAGGGTGCTTTTCCGGATGATTTATTACTTTTGCGCTTAAAAACTGATCAATGAGTTACAACTGGAATACGCGAACGGAACTCTTGCTGGGGAAGGAACGCATGGAATATCTGGCTGGGTGCCATGTGCTCGTTGTCGGGCTGGGGGGTGTGGGCGCGTATGCGGCCGAACAAATCTGTCGGGCCGGAATCGGGCGGATGACGATTGTAGATGCCGATACGGTGAATGAAAGTAATATCAACCGGCAATTGCCGGCGCTACATTCTACGCTCGGGCAATTCAAAACGGAAGTGATGGCCCGGCGGCTGAAAGACATCAATCCTAAGCTGGAACTGACGGTAGTGAATGAATTTTTGCGCGACGAACGTACCGAGGAAATTCTTTCAGGCGGCCCTTACCAGTTTGTAGTGGATGCCATCGATTCGCTTAGCCCCAAGGCATATTTGCTGTATCACGCCTTTCACCGCGGGATTCCCGTGGTATCGTCGATGGGTGCGGGGGCCAAGACAGATCCGTCGAAGGTCAGGCTGGCGGATATTTCGAAAACGACCGACTGCGCATTGGCCAAGGCTGTCCGCAAGCGGTTGCGGGGGTTGGGTATCGGAAAAGGTATACCGGTAGTGTTTTCTACCGAGCCGGCCGATCCTCAGGCGGTAATAGAAGTGGAAAATGAACTCTGCAAACGAACCACCACCGGAACCGTATCGTATATGCCCGCTATTTTCGGATGTTATCTGGCTTCGTACGTTATCCGGAATCTCTGAAACGCCTATACTTCCGCCAAGGCGAATGCGCCCGCCAAGTATGCTTAGAGTCAAGCCTGCTTGATGCCGGCCGGCATCAAGCAGGCGGAGGAAGGAATTTACCAAACGGGCAGACCAGGCAGAGCAGTCGAATGTTTTTTCCAATTAGTTTTTGAACCAATTTTCTATACATAAACCTTCTCAGTATATGATACAAACCGAAGGCATTACCAAAAGTTTCGGATCGCTGCAAGTGCTTAAAGGCATCGATCTCAGGATCGGGAAAAGCGAAGTGGTTGCGATCGTGGGGCCCAGCGGCGCAGGCAAAACTACGCTGTTGCAAATTATCGGCACGCTGGATACGCCCGATAGCGGACAATTATGGATAAACGGAACCCAGACGGGACGGCTGAAAGATAAGGAACTGGCTGCTTTCCGCAATCGGAATATCGGGTTCGTATTCCAGTTTCATCAGTTGCTGCCTGAATTTACGGCCCTCGAAAACGTGATGATACCCGCGCTGATCGCGCGTGAAAAAGCGGCGGCGGCGGAAAAAAGGGCCAAGGAGATGCTGGACTTTCTGAAACTGTCGGACAGGATGACGCATAAACCGGCCGAACTTTCCGGTGGAGAAAAACAACGGGTAGCCGTGGCGCGCGCGCTTATCAACGGTCCGGCGGTGATCCTGGCGGACGAGCCGTCGGGCAGCCTCGATACGAAAAACAAGGAGGAATTGCATGCGCTTTTTTTCGAACTTCGCGACCAAATGGGACAAACCTTTGTTATCGTCACGCATGACGAGCAACTGGCAGCCCATACCGACCGGGTGATTCATATCAAAGACGGCGTAGTGATGGAATAACAGGTTTTCCATCGGGGAAAGAAAACAGCTATCAGCGCCTTTCAGAAGAAAGAGAATATAAACAGACTAACTAGAAACAGATACTTCACGACAATGACGACAAATAAAAGAGCCACTTTCGGCAGCAAACTCGGTATTATTCTGGCTACGGTGGGATGTGCCGTAGGATTGGGTAATATCTGGCGTTTTCCTTATATGGTAGGCGCCAACGGCGGGGCGGCTTTCCTGCTGGTGTACATCATTTGCATTCTACTGCTCGGGCTGCCTGTGATGATTACCGAGTTTTTTATCGGGCGTCGCTCGCGGCGGAATGCGGCGGGGGCGTTCAAGGTAATGGTTCCAGGTACTCGCTGGAGCTTTATCGGCTATAACGGGGTGACGGCTGCATTCCTGATCCTGGGTTTTTATTCCGTCGTGGCAGGTTGGACGTTGGAATATATTCTGCAAGCAGTGAGCGGATCGCTCAGCGGAAAAACGGCAGCCGACTTTACGGCCGAATTCGAAGCTTTTTCTGCGGGTATCGTGCGGCCTATTTTATGGACGGCGGCTTTTATCGCCCTGACTCATCTGATTATTATTTCCGGGGTAAAGGGAGGCATCGAACGGGCTTCCAAGGTGATGATGCCCTTGCTCTTTTTTATCCTGGTCGCCTTATGTATCCGGTCGGTTACTTTGGAGGGGGCGGAAGAAGGATTGGTATTCCTGTTTCATCCCGATTTCGAGAAGATTACTTCCTCGGTGGTATTAAGCGCGATGGGACAGGCGTTTTTTTCGCTCAGTATCGGCATGGGGTGCCTGATTACCTATTCCTCGTACTTTTCCAAAACTACGAATTTACAAACCACGGCTTTGCAAGTGACGATACTGGATACCTTGGTAGCCATCTTAGCGGGGGTGATGATTTTTCCGGCCGTATTCAGTTTCGGCATTGCGCCTACGGCAGGCCCGGAGCTGGTATTTATTACACTGCCGAACGTGTTCGAGCAATTGCCGCTTGGGGGCGTATGGTCGTTTGTTTTCTTTGTATTATTGGCGTTGGCGGCCCTTACTTCCACGATTTCGTTGCATGAGGTAGTGACGGCGTATGTACATGAAGAGTATCATATTTCCCGGAAAAAGGCTGCCTGGTTTGTTTCGGCAGGGGTATTGATATTGGGGATTCTCAGCTCGCTGTCGATGGGGATTCTCAGGCCTTATACTATTTTCGGCTTGACGTTTTTCGATTTCTTCGACTACGTTACCGCCAAGATCATGTTACCGCTGGGCGGGATGTTGATCTGTATTTTCGTGGGGACGCGAATCGATAAAAAAATATTGAAAGAAGAATTGACGAACCGGGGTACGGTTCCTTTTTATTTTTTCCATACCTATGCTTTCTTTGTGAAATATATCGCCCCGATCGCTATCGGACTGATTTTCCTCAATGAATTGGGGTTGATGAAATGGGTGACGGGTAAATAAGAATTTTTTTTAACCTACTGACTATGAAATGGCACGATTTACTTTATTTTTCGAAGGGAGAACGACGGGCTTTAACTCTTTTGGCGAGCCTGATTGCCGCCGGATGGCTTACGCTGTTGTGGATGCCCCAGCCTGCGGAAGAACCGTCGGAGGCACCTGCGCGCTACCATGCAGGTAACACGGAGCGATACCAACCTAACCGGCCGGACGACGAAAACGGACAACGAACCGCATCTTCCTTTCCCGATTCTTTGCCGGAAAACACCGGCACAGACGCCTCCCGCCGCGGCCGGCCAAAAGCCGACCGGCGAGAGGCGACCGCTCCCTCAACGGTTGCTTCCCGCGTTAGCCCCCGGCCAAGCACCTCGCGTCGGGCACACCCTTCGCATTTCCCTTCCGCCCGAACCAAATTTCCAGAAGGAACCGTTATCGAACTAAATGCAGCCGATACGACCATCCTGAAAAAAGTACCCGGCATCGGGAGCAGTTTCGCCCGCCGGATCGTGAAATACCGCAACTTGCTGGGAGGATATTATACGGTAGCCCAATTGAGCGAAGTGTACGGCATCGATGAAGACCGGTACCTGGCACTTGCGCCTTGGTTCCGCGCGGACGCTTCGCTGGTATGCCCGATCCGGATTAACCGGCTTGCCGCCGATTCCCTGCCCTATCACCCTTACCTGAACAAGGCTCAGAAACGCGTGCTCCGGCAGCTACGCCGGCAAAAAGGACGGATCGAAGGCTGGGAGAACCTGCAACTGTTGGAAGAATTCGCTCCTGCCGACCGGGAGCGGTTAGGCCCCTATCTTTCGTTCGAATGAAAAGCCGGCTGCCAGAACCGGACTATCCTTCCGGAAGGGAAATACAAACTTTCGGAAGGGCCCTACTACCCTTCCCTCCCTGCCCTAAACTGACAACTTTCTTGCGGAAGTCCTACGGCCGGCTAGCCCCGCCACGCGCTGCGCTTTGCCTGCCCTAGCGTTCCCAAGCTCCGGTAATTTCGGCTACATAGACGTAATGAGGATTGCCCTGGGTGGCATTATACCAACGCTCGTACAAGGCGGGATCGAGAAAATGAGATTTTTCCATTTCAGATACATACAAGGTCTTACATTCCAAGGTAAGCCGCGCTTCTTGGAATCCGGGATTACCCGCTTCGGTAAAGAAAGGCGTTAATCCCGTAGCCGCCACCTTATCGATGTCGCGGCCCGACTTACTGCCGCAAACGGCATGAGCTTTCTTATGTTCTTCACCCAGGAAAGAAAGGGTAAAGGCACCTTTCGCCTCTACAAATTCGCGGGTATACCGCTCGGGACGGATAAAGACAAAAACTACCGGCTTGTTCCACAAGAACCCGACGCCGCCCCAACTGGCGGTCATCATATTCATTTTCTCCCGGTCGCCGGCGCCGACCAACATCCACTCTTTACCGACGATTTCGATAAAATTGTCTGTAATCCGATTAGGTTGAATTGCTTTCATAGACTTTCTTTATTCAGATTGTAAGAAATAAAGCAGAGATAGCGTAAGCCGCGGGCAAAAGCAAGCAGCCCCCCTGCCGCCCGGCCATTCCCTATCTTCGCTCAGGAAAAGGTAAAGATAGCAAAAAATAAGCAGAAAGAGACCGGCTTTACGCCGCACCTGCTTTCTGCTTACGCCCCGGAGGGTCTTATTTCCTCTGCCCGGCCTTAGTTGAATGTACGAGAAAAAACCAGCCGGGCGAGGTAACGAAATAAATAAAACACGTCGAGCGGGAAAAGTGAAGGGAAAGCACATAGGCTCCTCCTTCCGGCCGCTTCAAAAAGAGATTAACTTAAAAACACAAAACACCGGTTGATGTAAACACCTAAAAGATATAGCATACACTGGTTGAGAAAATACCTTATTGGCGGGTCGGCAACCCGCCAGGCATGCCCGATGAACACGCCTGGCCGCCGGCCGCGGATTTTAATTTTTCCCGCCGTATCCCGGGTTCTGCTCCAACAAATTGTTGGCGCCGATCAGGCTGTAATGGATCGGGAAACGATTCAGGTTTTTATTATTCGTAGCCTTATGATCCCACCAATCTTCAGTGACATAGGCATCCCAGCGAACCAGATCCGTACGCCGGCGGCCTTCACCCAAAAATTCCACCATCCACTCTTTCAACATCCGGTATTTATCCAGATTGCCGGCTGTTACGGGGTCGGGATCGTTGCCGCCTTCGAAATAGCGCGCCCGTACCTGATTGATCAATTCGGCAGCCTTTTGTTTATCGCCTGCACGCATTTTGCATTCGGCCAACATATAATAAATTTCCGCCAGGCGGATAATAGGCACGTCGGGGTTGAACATCTGGCTGAACTCGTTCTGCAAAGGACGCGGGCTGCGCTTGGTAAGACGGACGCCCGAGTTTTCTTCGGCCGTGGCAATGGAGGAAGACAAGTCTTTCACGCTGGCATACTCCTTGCCCACTTTGGCAAAATAAGCAATCTGGTCGCGCATCACGATCACCTGATCTTTATATTCCCTATCGCCCGTACATACCCATTCCGGATTTACCGGATTACGCAACTCGCCCACGATAAACATGCCGCGGTATTGCCCGTTTCCTTCATATACGTACAATTGCTTGCGTGCATCCTGGTCGGCGAACGATTCGTAGGGATTCCCCAACTTGAAGGTATACAGATTGCCTTCCGGATCGCGGCTGGGCAACAAACAAAATCCGTTATCAGAACCGGAATCTTTCAGACCTCCCAGATAATTCTTGAAGTTGTAAGGCACCATTCTTCCCCAAAGCATCCCATCGGTTTCCAGTTTCGCGTTCTGGCTGGGCACCGACCAGAGAATTTCCGGCGAATCCTCGTTATCGAAACCGAAGATATGCGTCCAATCCGTATCTAAAGCATAGGTTCCGTATTTGCCATCGATAATATCCTGGCAAATCTGGGCCGCTTCGGTATACATTTCCCGGCCGATATACGATTTTGCATTGAAATACAGGCGTGCCTTCAGCGCAGCGCCCGCCGCCCGGTTGATGCTACCGTTTTCGAATCCGCCCAGTTCTTCTTTCAAGGGCAAAGCCGGGATGGCATCCGACAACAAAGAGTCGATAAACTGGAAAGTTTCCACATCGGTAGACCGTCCTTTCACTTCGCTTTGCGTGGTGGTATACAGCGGCACACCCCCAAAGAAATCGAGCCCGTCCAGATAGAAAGAAGCGATCAGCGCCTTTTGCTGGCTGATCATCGACTCGCGCATGCCGGGCGCAAAGCCCAGCTTATCGAAATCGACATCCGCCAAATCTTCCAACGCGTCCCAGGCCAGCGCGACACCCATCGAGAAGTTGGTCCAGCCGGTTTCTATATCCGTCATATCTTCGGTATACTCGTGATGATGGAATTTTTGGTACACCCCTCCGTTATACCAGTCGCTTCCGCGGGTAGGTAAACAAAATTCGTCGGTACCCAATTCCTGCATCTGCCACCGGGGCTCGTTATGCGCCACATACCAACGCCAATGGGTAAACGGACGGTTGAAACGTTCCCACACCGCATCCTGCGAGGTATAAAAATTCTCGGGCACGACCTGGGAATAAAAAGTAGGTTCCACATCGCACGAGGCGAGGCCCCACAAAGCCACTCCCCCCGCTACGATCCAATTCGCTATTTTATTATTTTTCATAACTGTATATACTTGATTTAGAATGTTAATTGAAGACCGATCGTATAAGTGCGCACCTGCGGATAAATACCGGGATAACCTTTTGCCGGATCGGAATCCTGCCAGAAGGCATCGATACCCTTATCCCATCCGGCAATGTCAACCTCGGGGTTCAGCCCCGTATAGCCCGTAATGGTGCATACGTTGCCCACCGTGCCGTATACTCTGAGCCGATCGGCCCAACGGGTATACTTTCTCAGCGGCAGGGTATAACCCAGGGTAATGGCATCGATCTTGAGGAAAGTGCCGTCTTCGAGGTAATAATCGCAAATCTGCTTTTCGCCTCGAATATGGTTGAACTTGCCGTAGGCCTCTTTCAACACATTGCAGTTGTCGATGCCTTGAATGCCGAAATACATATTCATGGTATTGTACACGTCGAAATCGATCCAACTGCGCATATTGATTCCCAGATCCCAGTTTTTATACGTAAACGTATTATTCCAGCCCATCATCACGGCCGGCGTGTAATTGCCGATAAACTGTTTGTCGTTTTCGGTCTTTTCCGAAGCCGGAATCACTTCTCCGTCTTTGTTGTAAAGCAGGAATTTGCCTTCGTCGTCGAACCCGGCGAATTTCCACACATAGAACGATCCGATGGTCGAGCCTTCCGCCATACGGCTGGCCGACCCCGGGCTGCCCGGCGAGGGGAAACCGTAGCCGTCGTAATAGGTGTTGTTGCCCCATAGCGTGAGAATCTTGCCGCTGTTATGGCTCAGATTCAGACTGGATGTCCAGGTGAAATCCTTCGTGCGGATCACGTCGCCGCCTACTTCAAATTCCCAACCTTTGCTTTCCATGCTGCCGATGTTCTGCCATTGCGTGTTCTGCGTATAAGGAGGTTGCGGCACTTTCACCTTATAGATCAGGTTGTCGATCTTGCGGCGGTAATAATCGAACTTGCCGTACAACCGGCCGTCGAAGAACGAATAATCCACCCCGAGGTTCCACTCCTTCTTTTCTTCCCAGCCCAGGTTGTGATTCACGTTCTGGCCTTTTCCGTACGAATAAGCCCATTCGCCGCTAGGCAACATCCAAAGTTGGTCGGAGGCCAACATATTGGCCATGTAATCGGCATTAAAGTCGTTGTTGCCGGTTACGCCGTACCCGAAGCGGACTTTCAGGTCGTCTACCCATTTTATATCTTTCATAAAGGGCTCTGCCGAAATACGCCATCCGCCCGAGATGGCCCAGAAATTGGCCCACCGGTTGTCGGCGGCAAATTTGGAAGAGCCTTCATGGCGGATAGAAGCCATCACCATATACTTATCTTGATAGGAATAATTCACGCGGGCGAATAAAGAGAACAAACGCTCGGTAATGCTTTTGGAAGACTTCATCACAGCTTTGCCGTCGCTCAGATACGAGCCTTTCTCCATATCCCAGAATCTCACGCCGTCTACTGCAAAGTTATAATTTTCCATGTTAAAATTCTCGCCGTTCTTCTCAAAATAAGAATAACCGGCTACCGCATTCAGATTATGTCCGCCTTTCAACTCGGTGATATAGGTGGCATAGCCTTCGGAAGTGAGGTTTTCCGTTTTGTCGAACAAAAGTTTGGCCCAGCCTTTGCGGGAGTTCCGCAATTCTTCCCGGTGGTTGCGCGAGCGGAACTGATGAACCTCCCACTGCCGGTTTTCATAACCCAATACCTGTTGGTAGGATAAGCCCGGAATCGGCTTGATATTCAATTTCAGGGTAACTTCCGGTTTGAACCATTTATCCAATCCCTCGTTGTCGCTCAGCATGGCGTCGGCCAAGACATTATAATCCAGCGTTTCGTTTACCCAAACGTTATAGCCCGTTTCGCTTTCCTCATTGTAAGGCGAACGGGTGGGGTTGTTGCGTAGCGCCTGTTGCATATTGGGGAAATTATTGATACGGGCCGCCTGCCGGTAGTCGATGTTGGGACGCACTTCCAACCAGTCGTCGAACAATTTGAAGTTGGCGTTCACCCTTCCGCCGTAGTCTTTCCGCGAGTCGCGGATGGTGACGCCTTCCTTGTTTTCATAAAAGAAAGAGGTATATATCTGGGCCTTTTCCGTACCCATTTCCAGGGCCAGATGGTGTTTTTGCGACAAGTTGCCCTCGTTGATCATCTCTTCCCACCAATCCACGTC
>DBFWLD010000003.1:0-64438 GCA_048465615.1 Tannerellaceae bacterium | reverse complement strand
TAAAACAAATAAGGATAATACCAACTAGTATTTGGTAGTGCCACCTAATTCGAAATACAGAAGGAGGCAGAATTTTCTCTGTGAACATGCAAAAATATTCTTCCGACCACGACTAAATTCGAATTTCATGCCGGTGAAATTTCAACTCCATCGGCATGAAATTTCAATCTCTTTTTAGCGTCTTTATAAAGCATTGTGTATCAATAATATACAAACATAGCTTTGTTTTTCTCCCCCGGAGAGGGGTTATTGTATTTTTTTATTTCCGGCAGGGGCAGCAGTTCCCTTTCCGGCAAGGGGAAAACCCGCCACTCCCTAGCGGATGCAGCCCCTTCCGCCGCCGAGAAAATGCCGCAGAATTTTCCGTTTCTCTCCCCACCCCTTTTCAAAAACAAACACTCCCCTTGAAGCACTCTTTTCGCTTATAAAAACGAAGGGATTCGAAGGGGAGCGGTTTTTTTTCGGCTTTTCCGGCTTATTTGGCTTATTTGGCTGCCTTCCTGCGGCGTTCCATCTCCAATTTCAGCATCCGAAGCTCGCGGCTTGTCTGGCCGGCCACGGAAGTATTTTCCTCGGCCCGGCGAATCAGGTAAGGCAATACATCGCGTACAGCGGCATACGGCACATATTTGGTCACGTTAAAACCTTCGTGCGCCAGATTGAAGGAAATATTATCGCTCATACCCAAAAGCTGGGCGAAGAAAATGCGGGAATCGCCCCGGTCGATGCCTTTTTCGTCCATCAATTTGGCCAGCTTGTAGTTGCTTTCTTCGTTGTGAGTACCCATAAACATTTCGAACCGATCCAGATGATCCATCACGAACTCTACTGCCGCATCGTAATTGTCGTCGGTAGCCTTTTTATCCTTGCAAATCGGGTCGGGATAGCCCAGGGCGGCCGCCCGCGCCCGTTCTTCTTCCATATACGCGCCCCGCACGAATTTTACCCCGGCGATATAGTCTTTGGCTACCGCATCGTCGTAAATGCGGCGCAGGTAAGGCATCCTGTCGTGACGATACATCTGCAACGTAGCAAAAACAATGGCCCGTTTTTTATTGAATTTGCGCATCGCTTCGTCGGTGAGCTCGTCGAGGGCATCCTGAAAACAATAATCCTCGGCATCCACCAGGATGCGTACATCGTTATCGTAAGCACGCTGGCAGAAGGCCATGAAGCGTTCGCGGAATTCCCGGAATTGCTTTACCTCTTCAATGGTCAGTTCGCCCCTTTTTTCCGAGGCCTTGGCCAGCAACTCGTCGGTGGTGATGGTAGAAGGCTTGAAAACGGCATAAGCCAGTTTGTCGTTGCCCTTGGCATAATCGATCGAGCGCATGGTTTCTTCGAAGGTAGCCTGAATACCGGCCGGCGTTTGCTCGCCCTCGGCCGAAAAGTCGAGCGTGGAGCGTACGTTGAATTTCATCAAATGATCGATGGCTTTCGAGCAATCCTGCAAGGTTTCGCCCCCTACGAATTGCTTATACAGCGTCGGTTTGACCGCCCAGGCCAGAGGAAAACGGATTTTCAGGGCCACCTGGGTGCCGAGTTTGGCGCATTTCACCAGCCAGGGATGGCTGATGGTATTGAACAATAAATAAGCGTTTTTCAGTTCGCCTTCCGACTTTGCCGAGAATGCAATCTCGGTATTGTTAAAGTCCAGCATAGTATTTGAATTTAATGGTTGTTTGAGCCTCAAAGGAAATGGTTAATTACCAACCGAGCCCCGGCGGATAATTAACCATTCCCGCTGTTTTATTTTTCACCCAGGAAAGGATAACCGTAATGCGTGGGAGGAACGAGCGCTTCCTTGATGCAGCGCGGATTCGTCCAGCGAATCAGGTTGAGCGGGCCGCCGGCCTTGTCGTTGGTACCCGAAGCGCGCGATCCGCCGAAAGGCTGCTGGGCGATGACGGCGCCGGTGGGCTTGTCGTTGATATAGAAGTTGCCGGCCGCATAGCGCAGTTTGTTGAACGCCGTATCGATGGCGTAGCGGTCGCGGGCGAAGATGGAACCGGTCAGGCCGTAAGGCGAAGTGCGGTCGCAAAGCTCCAGCGTTTCTTCGTATTTCGCGTCGTCGTATACGTAAATGGTAATGACCGGGCCGAATATCTCTTCCACCATGCTCTTGAACATCGGGTCGGTGGTCTGAATAACGGTAGGTTCTACAAAATAGCCTACCGATTTGTCGCCGCGGCCGCCGAATACGATCTCGGCATCGGGCGATTGCTTGGCATAGTCGATATAACTCATGATATTATCGAACGAAGCCTCGTCGATGACCGCGTTGATGAAATTGGAAAAATCCTGCACGTCGCCCATCTTGATTTCTTTCAGCATCTCGCCCACCTGTTCCTTGATGTCCTTCCAGAGCGAAGCCGGGATATAGGCCCGCGAGCCGGCCGAGCATTTCTGTCCCTGGTATTCGAAAGCGCCGCGTACGATGGCGGTAGCCACCTCGGTAGTCGGGGCCGAGGGATGGACGAAGATAAAATTCTTGCCGCCGGTTTCCCCTACGATTTTGGGATACGATTTATAGTGGCCCAGGTTTTCGCCCATCTGCCGCCACAGCGTGTTGAAGGTAGCCGTAGAACCGGTGAAATGGAAACCGCCCAGGTCGCGGCTGGCCGTAACCACCTTGCCGATCACGCTGCCTTGCCCGGGGATGAAGTTCACCACCCCGTCGGGCAAACCGGCTTCTTGGAAAACCTTCATCAGCAGGTAGTTGGAATGGATGGCCGTAGTAGAGGGCTTCCATACGGCCACATTGCCCATCATGGCGGGCGCCATATTCAGATTGGAAGCGATCGAGGTGAAATTGAACGGTGTGAGCGAAAACACAAACCCTTCCAAAGCGCGATATTCCATCCGGTTGAGGATACCCGGCTCGCTGTAGGGCTGGTCGGCATAGACCTGGCTGGCGTAAAACGTGCTGAAGCGAAGGAAGTCGATCAGCTCGCACGGAGCGTCGATTTCGGCCTGGAAGGGGTTTTTGCTTTGCCCGAGCATCACGGAAGCATTCAGCAAATAACGATATTTCGTGGTGAAAAGCTCGGCTATGCGAAGCATTACCGAAGCACGTTCCACCCAAGGCAGTTCCGACCATTCCTTATGCGCCTTCATAGCGGCGTCGATAGCCATCTGCACCTCTTTTTCTCCTGCCTTATGGTAGGTGGCCAGTACATGACGGTGATCGTGCGGCATCACTACTTTGCCCGTATTTCCGGTGCGAACTTCTTTGCCGCCTATAATCAAGGGAATATCCCATTCTTCCTGGCTGAGCTGGGCCAAGGTTTGCTTTAGGGCGGTTTTTTCACTCGATCCGGGAGCGTAGGATTTTACCGGTTCGTTGGCGGGCTTGGGGAAACTGAAAATAGCATTATTCATAATACTCCAGATGTTTTAAATGGTTGATCAAAAAATTAAGTGGCGTAAACGTAATAAATATATTTTGATTACAATCCGGGCAAGCGTTAAATTAGTTTTAAAAAACGCCGGATGCCCCCCGCATCGCCCAACTTTTGGGCCCGGAGCGTTGTTAAGAGTACATAGTAATCATCTTAATAAAGTAAAAATATGGCTATTACCAGAGTTTGGATTGAAGACGGCTGCATTGCATGCGGCAATTGCGAAGCGATTTGTCCGGAAGTATTTTCCGTAACCGACCAGGCCGAAATACGGGCTAACGTAGATTTCGGGGCTTATGAAGAAGGCATTATCGAAGCGGCGGAAAGTTGTCCGGTAGATGTAATCAAATACGAATAAGCCGGAAGCCGGCCGGAAAAGCAAAAAAATAAGGTACGCCCGAGACCGGCATTGCCGCCGGCCTCCCCCTTGCGGGTAAAAAGGCGTACCTCCCCCAGACGGACCCGATTCTGAAGAACAAATGAATTAAAAAAATGTACAACTGAAAGTACCTAACACATGCGGAAAAATTACCGGCTTGAAGCGCCTCACGCGCTAAGGGGCGGCAACCGTCTGTGAGTGAGTCCGAGGGCAAATGTAGGGTTTATCCGGCGAAAAAGAATAAAAAAGCAATAGACATCGCCTTGCCCAAACTTGGCTTACATTTTGCTATATGCTAACTACTTACCAATAAAAACGACCTCCATTGCATTGGACATTTTTTATTTCGGTATCTATTTGTTTAGATTTTGTCTATTAAAAATCGGCCAAAAATTCTTCCAGCGACTGCGAGTCGTGGCCATGCAACACTTCTTTCTTCAGCCGCGACCGCCGCTTATATACCGCATCTTTGGTCACCGATAGCAAGCGGGCAGTCTCTTCCACCGAAAAACCGATTTTCAGCAAACAACAAAAACGCAGGGCATCGGCCGTAAGGGCGGGATAGGCTTTCCGCAAACGAAGGGTGAAATCGTCGTAGGCCACATCGATGAGCGGAATCAGCTCTTCCCATTCGGTTTCGGTAAACGATACCGCCGGGCCGCAAGCAAGTTTGCGTTGTTTTACCATTTCCAACTGGGCGACCAGGCAGGCGGCCAGACGTTCTTTTTTTCGGATCAACAACGCCGCATCCCCGTGTTGCTTCCAATCGGCTTGATGACGGTAGACAGCCAAGGCCTTTTTCTGTTCGGCCACCAGGCTCGCCAGGTGTTCTTTGTCGTTGCGAAGCGCCTTTTGCTCCCGCAGACAACGACCCAAAAGACAGCCGGCCAGAAGCAAAATCCCGATACAGAAAATAAACGAAGGCCATAAAAATTCTTTCGGAAATCCGTGAAGGGTTTCTTCCCGGCAGGAGGTAAGCAAAAGCGTTGCGCCTGCGATTGCAGTAACAGACCTAAGAGAGAGACAGAAAACATCTTTCATAGTTAATTTCATATTTAGTAGAGGAAACAAATAAAATCGGGTCGGGCATGCGATGCAGGGCCCATGCCGTTGGCGGGGCTTCTATTTCTTTTTTCGTACCCACTCTCGCCAGGCCGCTTTCAGAAAGCCGCTTCCGTATCCCGTCAATTGGAAAAAAGAAGCGATTACCGAGAAAAACGCCACTTTCAGGCTTTTGTTTTTCCACAGAGAATCGAAAAACAAGAGGAGAATATATAGTCCCAACAGAGAGAGCACGGCCGGAAAAAAGAGCGAAACGAATAACAACCCTATCAACCCCGCCGTAAAAGCGGCGGGCAGGCAATGAACCGGTTTCAATGAAGCGGGATATTTCCGGTAGAGGGCAATGCGGGCTTCGCCGGAATGTTGCACCTGGCGGAAAAATTGCTTGAAGCTCGTCCGTCGCTTATGGTACACCCAGGCATCCGGAAAATAGCAACAGGTATAGCCTCCCTCGAAAATACGGATACTGAAATCGATGTCTTCGCCGTAACGCATATCCGAAAATCCGCCGAGGGCTTCGTAAACGTTTCGTTTGATTCCCATATTGAAGCTTCGCGGGTAGAACTTATCGAGTTTTTTGCGACTGCCGCGAATCCCTCCGGTAGTAAAAAAGGAGGTCATGGCATAATTGATGGCTTTCTGAACGGTAGAGAAATCGGCTTGGGCGCGATCGGCTCCTCCGAAGGCGTCGGCGCGGTAAGCGTCGATCGAGCGGTCTACGTTTTCCAGGTAGCCGGGGGGCAGCACGCAATCGGAATCGAGGATAAGGAGGTATTCCGAGCGGCTTTGTCCGGCTCCGTAGTTGCGGGCGCCGCCGGGGCCTCGGTTTTCAATGTAAAAATAACGGATGGGCAGCCGGTCGGCATATTGCTCCGCCACGGCTTTGCAGGTGACGGAGGAACCGTCTTCCACAATCACCACTTCTGTCGGCAACTGTTTCTGAGTTACCACACTAGATAGCAAATCATCGACTTCGTCGGGGCGGTTGTATACCGGCACGATCAGGGCGTATTCTCTCATCCGTTTTTGTTTTTAAAGGTATTTTCCGGCCTCGCCCCGCCTTTAAGCCAGGCAAGACGCCGGAAATTATCGGAGCAAAATTAGTATAAATAAACGTATCTATACAAAAAGGGCTGCTTCATTAACAATAATTCATAACTCATTTCGGCCGGCGGCACCTACTTTTTCAGTTTTATTTCTATCTTTTTGCTTTTTATTTCTATCTTTGGGGCAACATAATATAATAAATTCAGCAGATGAACGAACAGATTAAACAAATAGCAGCACGCTTGTCGGGCCTTCGCGACGCGCTCGAAATTTCGCCCCAGGAAATGGCCCAGGCATGCAACCTGACCCCGGAAGCTTACCTGGAGTTGGAAAGCGGGAATGTAGACATCTCTGTGAGTATTTTACACCGGATTTCGCAAATATACGGCGTGGAGCTGACTACGCTGATGTTTGGCGACGAACCCAAAATGAGCAGTTATTTCATTACCCGAAAAGGGAAAGGCGTGGCCGTGGAACGTACCAAGGCCTATAAGTATCAGTCGCTGGCAGCGGGATTTGCCGGACGCAAAGCCGATCCGTTTCTGGTAAGCGTGCATCCCAAGCCCGACGAAGAACCGATTTACCTCAATCGCCATCCCGGCCAGGAGTACAACCTGGTGCTCAGAGGACGGCTATTGCTGCAAATCAACGGGAAAGATCTGATTCTGGAAGAGGGAGACAGTATTTATTTCAACTCCGAACTGCCCCACGGAATGAAAGCGCTCGACGGAGAAAAAGTCATATTTCTGGCTATCATACTTTAATTTCAGAAACAATGTTAGAAAGATTCATTGCACAAACGACATTCGAGTCGCAAGAAGATTTTAAAAAGAATTTCAAAATAAAAGTACCGGAAAACTTTAATTTCGGATACGACGTAGTAGACGCCTGGGCCCGCGAAGAACCCGCAAAGAAAGCGCTTTGCTGGACCAACGATGAGGGAGAACATATCGACTTTACGTTTGCCGACATGAAAAGAGAGACCGACCGGACGGCTGCTTATTTCCAGTCGCTGGGAATCGGGCACGGGGATATGGTGATGCTGATTCTCAAACGCCGGTACGAGTTCTGGTTTTCCATCATCGCCCTGCATAAGCTGGGGGCCGTGGTGATCCCGGCCACCCATTTGCTGACGAAAAAAGATATTGTGTATCGTGCGAACGCCGCCGACATCAAAATGATTGTTTGCGCCGGAGAGGAAGTAATCACCAAGCATGTGGCCGAATCGACGGCCGACACGCCTACGGTGAAGAAACTGGTTTCCGTGGGGCCGCTGATTCCCGAAGGATTTGAAAATTTCCACCGGGGCATCGAGCAAGCTCCTCCTTTTGTGCGCCCGGCACGAGCCAACAGCAACGATGATATTTCCCTGATGTATTTTACTTCTGGCACTACCGGCAATCCGAAAATGGTAGCGCACGATTTCACCTATCCGCTGGGGCATATCGTAACCGGCAGCTTCTGGCATAATCTGCATGCCGACAGCCTGCATCTGACTATTGCCGATACCGGTTGGGGAAAAGCGGTGTGGGGAAAACTCTACGGACAATGGATAGCCGGAGCGACGGTGTTCGTGTACGACCATGAAAAGTTCACCCCGGCCGACATGCTGCAAATGATTCAGGATTACCGGATTACTTCGCTTTGCGCCCCTCCTACCATTTTCCGTTTCCTGATCCGGGAAGATGTAAGCAAATACGACCTCTCGTCGCTGCAATATTGCACGATTGCGGGAGAAGCGCTCAATCCGGCCGTATTCGACACCTTCTATCAATTGACGGGCATCAAACTGATGGAAGGGTTCGGCCAGACCGAAACGACGCTTACCGTGGCTACCTTCCCCTGGATGGAGCCCAAGCCGGGTTCGATGGGCGTACCCAACCCGGCGTATGATGTCGACCTGCTCCGGCCCGACGGCACCCGGGCGGAAGACGGCGAACAGGGCCAGATTGTGATTCATACAGCCAACGGCAAACCGCTGGGGCTTTTCAAAGAATATTACCGCGACCCCGAACAGACGCGGGAAGCCTGGCACGACGGTCTTTATTATACGGGCGACGTGGCCTGGCGCGACGAAGACGGCTATTTATGGTTCGTAGGCCGGGCCGACGACGTGATTAAAAGTTCCGGCTACCGGATCGGGCCGTTCGAAGTGGAAAGCGCGTTGATGACGCACCCCGCGGTGGTGGAATGCGCCATTACGGGGGTACCCGACGAAATCCGCGGACAGGTGGTGAAAGCCACGATCGTGTTGGCTAAAGAGTATAAGGAGAAGGCGGGGCCCGACTTGATTAAAGAATTGCAGAATCATGTGAAGCGGGTGACGGCGCCTTACAAATATCCGCGTGTAGTGGAGTTTGTGGAGGAATTGCCGAAAACGATCAGCGGCAAAATCCGACGGGTGGAAATCCGCGACAAAGATAATCATGTATAAAGCATCCTGAGGATGAAAAGAATCGCCGTAAAAATAGGAAGCAACGTGCTGACGCGCCGCGACGGAACGCTGGATATTACGCGGATGTCGGCCCTGGTCGACCAGGTAGCCGAGCTGCACCGCAAGGGCATGGAAATGGTCTTGATCTCTTCGGGGGCCGTGGCTTCCGGACGGAGCGAGGTGAAAGCCGGCCGGAAGCTCGACGCTGTTTCCGCCCGCCAACTTTATTCGGCGGTAGGACAGGCCAAACTGATCAATCGTTATTACGAGTTGTTTCGCGAGCACGGCATGGTTTGCGGGCAGGTGCTCACCACGAAGGAGAATTTCGGCAGCCGCACCCACTATCTCAACCAGAAGCATTGCATGGAGGTGATGTTGGAAAACGGCGTCATCCCGATTGTGAACGAAAACGATACGATTTCGGTAACCGAGCTGATGTTTACCGACAACGATGAATTATCGGGGTTGATCGCCACCATGATGGGAATGGACGCCTTGGTGATCCTCAGCAATATAGACGGCATTTACAATGGCGATCCG
The DNA here is from genome assembly GCA_048465615.1 of Tannerellaceae bacterium. GTDB lineage: Bacteria > Bacteroidota > Bacteroidia > Bacteroidales > Tannerellaceae > Parabacteroides. The sequence goes on along the minus strand of DBFWLD010000003.1, from coordinate 55,575 downwards.
GCCGATCCGGCAGCCCGGGTGATCCCGGTCGTCGAAACGGGGAAGACCGATCTTTCCGGTTATATCCAGACGGGCAAGTCGGCTTTCGGCCGGGGCGGAATGCTCACCAAATGCCGCATTGCCCGGAAAGTGGCCGACGAAGGTATCCTGGTGATCATCGCCAACGGGAAGAGCGAACATATCCTGACCGATTTGTTTGCGCCCGGAAGCCAACGGGTTTGCACGCGTTTTCTTCCGTCGCCCCGGCCGGTGAGCAGTATCAAAAAATGGATCGCTCATTCGGAGGGTTTCGCCAAAGGAGAAGTACAAATCAACCGGGGAGCCGAAGAAGCGTTGAAAGGGCCGAAAGCTACCAGCGTGCTGTTGGTTGGGGTGACGGCTATTCGCGGCGATTTCGAGAAAGACGATATTGTGAAAATCGTCAACGAAGACGGCCAAGCCATCGGTGTGGGTTGTACGTCGTATAGTAGCGAAGAAGCAGCCGGATTAATAGGCCGGCGCGATTTGAAACCGCTCGTACATTATGATTATTTATATCTGGATTGAGGCGTCTTCAGCCGAGCGGAACCCGAGGCAAAGCCGGCAGGTGATATTTTCGTCAGGTAAAGAAATGCAGGAAGGGCGGCTGCGGAGGGTGCAGAGGGACGAGACCGATAAACATTGTCCGGAAACCATCCGGAAGGGGCGGTTCCTTTTCCTTCCGTTGAACCGGAAGCGCCGGAATCCGATTATATAGAAAGCCGGAAGATTTCCCCCGGGAAACCGGATCGCTTCGGGCTATATAAGGTTTCGAAACACACAAAAAGAGACGAATATGAAAAAGTATGCACTTACGATCGCTTCTTTCCTGCTTGCCCTCACCGGACTGGCCAGAGGGATGGGCGGATTAGGCCTCCTTTCCGAAGGAGCGCAGGTAGATATGACGCACACGATTACGGCTTCTCCCTCCGAAATACGGATAGCCGCCTACAGCCTGCTGGCGGTTTGCGTGCTTTTGATCGGATCGGGTATCAGCCTGACCATCAGGCGGACACGAACCAATTGGATAGCGGGTTGGGTAAGTTTGCTGCTTTTTCTGATCGGCGGAGTAGTGAACGGGGTGTTGCTTTTCGGGCATCCTCTGCTGGAAGGACAGTTGATTAATCTGGGAATTTGTATCGTGACCGGTTTTTTCCTGATATGGGGAAGAGACCGGCTGATCCGAAATTTATGTAACTGACAACTTTATGTATATAAACGAACAACTGGAAGAAGCGGCCCGGGCCTCCCGCCTGTTAATCGGGCTGGAGGCGGAAAGCATCGACCGTATCCTGCGTGATACGGCGGAAGCCATTGCTTCGCATAGCGAGGATATACTGGCGGAGAACCAAAAAGACCTGGCCCGCATGGACGCCGCCGATCCGAAATACGACCGGCTGAAACTCACGCCGCAGCGGTTGCTCGACATCGCCGCCGATATGCGTAACGTGGCCGCCCTCCTCTCTCCCTTGGGGCGGGTGCTGAGCGAAACCGTCCGGCCGAACGGCATGACGATCCGGAAGGTGAGCGTGCCGTTCGGGGTGATCGGCGTAATCTACGAGGCGCGGCCGAATGTTACGCCGGATGTATTTTCGCTTTGCCTGAAAAGCGGGAACGTATCGGTGTTGAAAGGGGGTTCCGACGCCGACTATTCAAACCGGGCTTTCGTCGGCCTGATACGCGGAGTATTGGAAGCACACGGGCTGAATCCGGCCGTATGTACCTTGCTGCCCCCCGAGCGCGAGGCCACGACGGAGCTCTTGCATGCTACCGGGTTGGTCGATCTGATTATTCCGCGCGGCAGCAGCTCCCTGATCCGGTATGTGCGGCAGGAAGCTACCGTGCCGGTGATCGAAACCGGAGCCGGCATCTGCCATACCTATTTCGACCGATCCGGCGATGTGGCGAAAGGAAGCGCTATCATTGTGAATGCCAAAACACGGCGGGTAAGCGTATGCAACGCGCTCGACTGCCTGGTTATACACCGCGAGCGGTTGGGCGATCTGCCCCGGCTTTGCAGCGGGTTGGCCGATAAGCAGGTGGTGATTTATGCCGACCGGCCGGCCCGGGAAGCATTGGAAGGGAAGTATCCCGCCGACCAGCTGCTGGACGCCACGCCCGAAAGCTACGGAACGGAGTTCCTGGATTATAAAATGAGCATCCGCACGGTCGATTCCCTCGACCAGGCACTCGATCATATCGCCCGATACAGTTCGAAACATAGCGAAAGTATCGTCAGCGAATCCGCCGAAGCCGTCGGCCGTTTCCAGCAACAGGTAGACGCGGCCTGCGTATATGCCAACCTGCCTACTGCCTTTACCGACGGGTCGCAATTCGGCTTCGGGGCGGAGATAGGCATCAGCACGCAGAAACTGCACGCTCGCGGCCCGATGGCTCTTCCGGAGCTTACCACTTATAAATACCTGCTTACCGGCAACGGGCAAATCCGGACGTAAAGGCGTTCCGGCATCCCCAAGCCAGCAAGCCTTTGCAGGCTTAAATTTAGTAATTCCACACGGCCGGCTCAGACCCATCAGCCTGAGGCGGCCGTCTTAAAAACAAGTTCAACGAAAAGATGAGACATTTCACTTGCGTACAAGATCTGGGCGATCTCAACCAAGCCCTTAAAGAAGCTTTCGAAATTAAAAAAGATCGTTTCCGTTTCGACCAGCTGGGCAAACATAAAACGTTATTGATGATTTTCTTCAATTCCAGCCTCCGCACCCGCCTGAGCACGCAGAAGGCAGCCATGAACCTGGGGATGAATACCATCGTGCTCGACGTCAACCAGGGCGCCTGGAAACTGGAAACCGAGCGGGGCGTAGTGATGGACGGCGACAAACCGGAACATTTGCTCGAAGCCGTGCCCGTGATGGGGTGTTATTGCGACGTGATCGGGGTACGCTCGTTCGCCCGTTTCGAAAACAAGGACGACGATTATAACGAAAAAATCCTGAATCAGTTTATCCGGCATTCCGGGCGTCCGGTATTCAGCATGGAAGCCGCTACCCGCCACCCTTTGCAAAGTTTTGCCGACCTGATTACGATTGAAGAATACAAGCAAACGGAACGTCCGAAAGTGGTGATGACCTGGGCGCCTCACCCTAAAGCGTTGCCCCAAGCGGTACCGAATAGCTTTGCCGAATGGATGAATGCCACCGACTACGAATTTGTCATCACCCACCCCGAAGGCTACGAGCTCGATCCGAAATTCGTAGGCAACGCCCGGGTGGAATACGATCAGAAAAAAGCGTTCGAAGGAGCCGATTTCATCTATGCCAAAAACTGGGCCGCCTATGCCGATCCGCATTACGGCCAGGTACTTAGCACAGATCGTTCCTGGACAGTAGATGCCGAAAAGATGGCTCTGACGAACAATGCCTATTTCATGCACTGCCTGCCGGTACGCCGCAATATGATCGTGAGCGACGAAGTGATCGAAAGCCCGCGCAGCATCGTCATCCCGGAAGCCGCCAACCGGGAAATTTCGGCCCAGACCGTGCTGAAAAAGATATTGACAGACTTGTAACGACAAGGTATATCCTCTTTTTCGGCCGCCCTCTTGCCATCCGGTTTGTCGGATAGCAAGAGGGCGGCCGTCGTTTTTTCCTTCGGGCTCATCCGCCCGGCAAAAAACAGCCAGCCGGCAAAAAAACAAAAGTATATGTATCCCCTACCTCTTTCGCATCTACCGATATTTTAGTAACTTTGCCCATAGTAACGTTGACTAAACTGATCATACGATGAAAACAAACATCCCCGAACGCCTGGCTGCTTTACGAAATGCCATGAAGCAACAGCCAATCGATGCTTATATCATTCCGAGTTCCGACCCCCATCTAAGCGAATATCCCGCCGACTGCTGGAAAGCACGCGAATGGATGTCGGGCTTTACCGGATCGGCCGGAACCCTGGTCGTGACGGCCGACAAAGCGGGCTTATGGACCGACTCCCGCTACTTCCTGCAAGCCGGCATCCAATTGGAAGGCACCGGTATCGACCTGTATAAGATGGGATTGCCCGATACGCCTGCCGTTACCGACTTTCTCTTGCACGAACTACAGCCCGGCACCACCGTAGGCCTGAACGGGCAAACCTATAGCGCCGCCGATGCCATCCGGCTGGAAAACGAACTAAAGAAAAATTCGATTACCCTTCGTACCGACACCGATCTGATCGAGCCCATCTGGCAAGAACGCCCGGCTATTCCCGACGCGCCTTTGTTCGAAATGCCGCCAGCATTGAGCGGCCGATCGACGGCGGAAAAGCTGGCAGCCCTTCACGACAAGCTCCGCGAGGCCGGCGCCGACAGCCTTATCCTCTCCAGCCTCGACGAAGTAGCCTGGACGTTCAATATCCGGGGAACCGATGTAGCTTACAACCCTGTCGTCATCAGTTATGCGTTTATTTCGGAAAACGAAAACATTCTTTTCATCCATCCGAAAAAACTCAATCCGGAAACCGCCGCACGACTGAAAGAAGAAGGGGTGAAACTAGCCGATTACTCCATGATTTACACCTATCTTTTCCGGCTTCCGGAAAAGACACGCGTCTTCGTCGATAAACAAAAAACAAATGTGGCCCTCTACCGTTCCCTGCCGGAAAATTGTACGGTTATCGAGGGTATTTCGCCCGCTTCGCATCTGAAAAGCATCAAAAACGAAACGGAGATCGACGGTTTCCGCCATGCCGTCGTCAAAGACGGCATAGCCCTTGTACGCTTCTACTACTGGCTTGAAAACCAAATGGCGGCCGGCGAAAAGGTAACGGAACTCAGCCTGGCGGAAAAACTGACGGCTTTCCGGGCCGACCAACCTCAGTACATCATGGACAGTTTCGAAACGATTGCCGGCTACGGCGCCCACGGAGCCATCGTGCATTATGCCGCCACTCCCGAAACCGACGCCACCCTTCAGGCCGAAGGTTTGCTGCTGGTCGATTCGGGCGCTCAATACCTCGACGGCACCACCGATATTACCCGGACTATCGCCTTGGGCGAACCCACCGAGCAAATGAAAAAAGACTTTACCCGCGTACTGAAAGGCACCATCAGCCTGGCAAAAAGCAAATTCCCGGCCGGCACCCGCGGCTCGCAGATCGATATGCTGGCCCGGAAAGCCCTATGGGATGCCGGTATCAATTACCTGCACGGTACGGGCCACGGTATCGGTCATTGCCTGAACGTGCACGAAGGGCCCCAAAGCATCCGGATGGAAGAAAACCCCGTAGTGCTTAAACCCGGTATGGTGATAAGCGACGAGCCGGCCATGTACCGCACCGGAGAATACGGCATCCGTACCGAAAATATGATTCTGTGCCGGGAAGACAGCGAAACCGAATTCGGCAAATTCCTCGGTTTCGAAACCCTTACCCTCTGCCCGATCGATACCCGGCTGGTCATCCCGTCGATGCTCTCGGCCCGCGAAAGAACCTGGTTGAACAAATACCACCAGATGGTTTACGACAAGCTCAGCCCCCACCTCGACGAAGCAGAAAAAACATGGTTGAAAAACAAAACAGCAGAAATATAATACACACCCATATGGCAATTATCAAATCCGTACGTGGCTTTACCCCTAAGATAGGGAAAGACACCTTTTTGGCAGACAATGCGGCCGTCATAGGCGACGTAGAAATAGGCGACGGATGCAGCCTCTGGTTCGGAACCGTGCTCCGAGGCGACGTCAACGCTATCCGTATCGGCAACGGCGTAAACATCCAGGACGGTTCCGTACTGCATACCCTGTATGAAAAATCGACAATCGAAATCGGCGACGACGTATCCGTAGGCCATAACGTAACCATCCACGGCGCAAAGATTTGCAAAGGTGCGCTTATCGGCATGGGCTCGGTCGTACTCGATCATGCCGTCATCGGCGAAGGAGCGATTATCGCCGCCGGCTCGGTGGTTTTAAGCAAGACGATTGTAGAACCCGGCTGCATTTATGCCGGCGTACCGGCCAAATTCGTCAAGAAAGTAGATCCCGAGCAAGCTCAGGAAATCAATCAGAAAATCGCCCGGAACTACCATATGTACGCTTCCTGGTATAAAGAAGAGGAGGATAAAGCATGAACAAACTCGCAACCATCATTCCATCGGCCGCCTTGCTTTTAGCTTCGTGCGCCCAGCAGTCTTCAACGAAAACAGACGCCATCGCCTACACCACGCCCCCGCCGCTCAACCCGCCCAGCTACATTTGCTACCGGGCTCCCGGCCCCATCCAGATCGACGGCAAGCTTTCCCCCGGAGAATGGGACGCCATTCCCTGGACGAGCGACTTCGTCGACATCGAAGGCGACAAACAACCCGCTCCGGCGCTGCAAACCCGGGCTAAAATGGCCTACGACGACGAGGGCATGTACTTCGCCGCCTGGATGGAAGAACCCCATGTCTGGGCCAACCTCACCCAGCACGATGCCGTCATCTACCACGACAACGATTTCGAAGTCTTCCTCAACCCCACCAACGATACCCACAACTACCTGGAATACGAAATCAACGCCTTGGGAACCGACTGGGATCTCTACCTGAGCCGCCCCTATCGCGACAATCCGGTAGTGCTGAATAACTGGGAATTCGCAGGGATGAAAAAAGCCGTGCATATCGACGGCACGCTCAATAACCCCAAGGATACCGACCGCTCGTGGAGCCTGGAATTGTTTATTCCCTGGGAATCGCTCAACCAGGTGATACGCGGCAAAGGCAAACCCGAGCCCGGAGAGCAAATGCGCGTGAACTTCTCGCGGGTAGAATGGGACACCGAAGTAAAAGACGGCGCCTATGTAAAAGTACCGCAGAAAGGGGAAGACAAAATACGTGAACACAACTGGGTATGGGCGCCGACCGGCGTCATCAACATTCACCTGCCCGAATATTGGGGATACGTACAATTCTCCGACCGGATAGCCGGCCAGGGAGAAACCGCTTTCGAGAAACGTCCGGAAGAAGAAACCAAATGGATTTTGCGGAACTTGTACTACCGGCAAAACCAACATGCCGCCGCTACCGGCAGCTATGCCGCGCGCCTGGCCGACCTGAAACCGGAAGAAATCGCACCGGCCGGAACAGCCGCCCAAATCAAGTTGGAAGCCACTCCTTCCCTCTATGAAATCACGCTGCCCGCTCCGGACGGCAAACGCTGGCATATCCGCCAGGACGGCTTGGTATGGGCCGATTAAACCGCCCCGACTTTTTTTAAGGAAATACCGGGTAATCGACTAACGAACATTCGATTATCCGGTATTTTCATAGCTTATCCGGCCGATATGGTTCGCAGCCATCGCCGTGCCGCATCCCTTCATGGAAAAAGCCGGACTGAAAAACCAACTTACGAGCCATCCTTTTCCTAACACTTTTTTAGCATGTCAGGGAAGCCATCTAAACCGAGAAACCTTTTCAATATCAAAAAGTTTTCCTTACATTTGCATCGTATCTCCACTTTATCACAACAGCTAAAGAAGAGGAACTATTCAACAATCAGTAATGGAACATAAAGTTCATAGCATACGATCATATTTCTTTTTTTTACTCCTGATTCCGGTTGTGCTACTCTTTCTATCTGCATGCAGCCGCCCGGATAAAAAAACACCTTCCAAACGCATCCTTGTTTTTCATTCTTCACGGGCCAGCGAACCCGTGTATTCCGGTTTCAACCAGTGTATCGCCGAAGCCTTAGAAAAAAAAGGCATCCATGCCGAACTGGAATTTCTCTATCTCGACTGCGATTCCTACACCGCTCCTCAGAAATTGCTTCGCACCACCCGATTTTTAGACAGCATCCAAGCCTGGAACCCCGACCTGATCCTCGTCAATCAAGACGAAGCTACTTACAACCTCTTGGCTGTAGAACATCCGCTGGCACGAAAAGTACCGATTATATTCAGCGGCGTTTATTTTCCGAACTGGCCTCTGCTGAGGCGATACACCAACGTGACGGGGTATATCGACCAACCCGATTACCTAGCCAACATCCGTCTGATCGAGCAGATGCTGGGCAAGGTACGTATCCTGATCAATTACGACGAATCGTTCCGGGGAAGAAAAACATACGATTCCTTCAAAGAACAGATTGCAGGAGAAAAATACCTCCTCAACTACAACCGGCTGAGCAAACTCTTTCCCGAAAAATTCGCCTCCCGCTTCAACCCCCGGTTTCTCAGCCAAAAACTAGGCCAAGACATGCAACGGCCCGACACCACCATACTCGACTTCATCCCCTTCCGCCGTATCAACGGCATAGAAGTATTCGGCGAACTCAACGGCCTGGAAAAACACTATACCTTCCTGAACCTCAAACATGACTTCATGTCGCGGCCACTAGGCAAATACTTCGAAGTTCCCACCTTCACAGCCGTTGTCGAAGAACTCAGCGTCAATCATGCCTATACCGGAGGCTACTTTACTTCCTACCAAATCCAAGCGGAAGAAATGGCCGATGCGGCCAGCCGGATTCTCCAACAAGGCGCGGCTCCTGCCGACCTTCCCGTACGGAAAAGCAGAAAAGAATATATATTCAACTGGGAAGATATTCAACGCTTCGAAATCGACCTCGAGTCGCTTCCCGCCGGCTCGCAAATCGTAAACATGCCCTACTACATCAAGCACAAAACGCTTTTTTTCATCCTGGGCATCGCGCTGGCCTTGGTCATCTTCGGAATCATCGCCTACCTGTCGTACCTCTACTTCCGGGAAGCCTCGCGTAAGCAACACGCCCTCAGACGGCTCAGCCAGGAACGGGAATCGCTGGCACTGGCCATCGAAGGAGGAAATACCTTCGTCTGGAAATACCTCGACGACCGGTTCTATTTCGACGACGACTTCTTTGCGTCGCTCGATATGGATTCCCGGATTTATACTCCGGAAGAATTTGCCGAAACCGTGCACCCCGAAGACCGGAAAAGAGTATTGGAAAAAATCACCCACTTCCGTGCCCACACCGTCAAACGCTGGAGCATCCAGTTCCGCTGCAATTTCAACGGCGAAGGATACCGATGGTGGGAATTCCGCTACCGGCAGATCAATACAGGCCCCAACTTTTCCGACTTCCAAATCAACGGCTTATGTATGAACATCCAGAAGATCAAAGACAACGAAGCCGCCTTGATTGCCGCCCGGAAAAAAGCCGAAGAATCCGACCGGATGAAAACAGCCTTTCTGGCCAACATGAGCCACGAGATACGCACGCCGCTCAACGCCATCGTAGGCTTTTCCAACCTGATCACCTCCGGCGACATGGAATTTACAGCCGAAGAAAAAGACGAATTTCTGAACCTGATCAATACCAATTGCGACCTGCTGCTCAAATTGATCAATGACATACTCGACCTCTCGCGCATCGAATCGGGACGCATGGACTTCATCTTCGAAACCTGCAACCTCAGCGAACTGATGAACTCCATTTACCACACACACCGGTTATCCATGCCCGAAGAAGTCGAACTGCAACTGGAAGTACCCCGCGAAGCCGTTTTCATGCGCACCGACCGCCATCGCCTTACCCAGGTAATCACCAATTTCATCAACAACGCCGTAAAATTCACCAAGAACGGTTACATCCGGATAGGTTATTTACGTACCTTTGACGGCAACTATATCCACCTGTTCGTAGAAGATACCGGAATCGGCATCCCCCAGGAAAAGCAAAAGGCCGTATTCGATCGCTTCAACAAACTCGACGAATTCGCCCAAGGCACAGGATTAGGATTAGCCATATGCAAAGTAATCGCCCACCGATTCAAAGGCAATATCATGCTTTGGTCGGAAGAAGGAAAAGGGAGCCGGTTCACCTTGGTGATACCTTTCGAAAAACCGGACGCCACGACTGATAAAAAAACAAATTCTAGCGAATAATTAAAATGATGACAGGGTTATTAAAACCACACTACCGTCGCAAGCTAACTCTATTCTCTTTGCTTATCCCGGGGATAGGGGCCCTATTGGCAAGTTTGCTCCTTGCTTGCCACTGCGTCGAGCCTGTACCTAAACGAATCGCCGTTATCGAATCGTACAGCGCCGATTACATCGGTTATCAAGACCACGGGCAAAAATTAGCCCAACTTTTCCGTCAAAACGGAATCGAAGCCGATATACATACCTTCTATCTGGATTGCGAATCCTATCTCGACGCCGAAGAACGCGCCCGGATGTTTGGCTATCTGGACTCTCTGGCCCTCTCCAAACCCGACATCATTCTGGTAAACGACGACCAGGCCACCTACTCCCTTCTGGCCTGCGGCCACCCCCTAACTCGGCAACTCCCCATCGTATTTGCCGGCGTTAACTACCCCAACCGCCCGCTCCTCCAACAATTCGACAACGTAACAGGATTTGAAGACAAACCCGAGTTCATGAAAACCTGCTCCATGGTAGAAAAAATTTTCGGCCCCATGCACATACGCTTCTGGCTCGATCAAACCCATCTCGGACGCCAAGCCACCTTCCGGCTTCTGACCGAATTGGGCGACGCAGGCATCCGCCAATTCGGCAACACCATCTTCAAGGTAAATAAAAATAACACCTGCCAAGCACGCATCGACACGATCAAAGTGGTTGAAAACAGAAATAAATCGCAGGAAAAGCCTAAGACAATGAAATACAGCGGCGTAGATTCCCGGAAATCGAACTCCGCCGGCCTATTGTGGGCCTTATCCGGAATAAGCAAAAACATGGCATACATGGTGTGCAAACACGACTTCTCTTCGCAACGTATCGGCATGTTGGCCAATAGCCCCACTTTCACCGTCGTAAACGAAGGATTCGGCAAAGGAGAAGGCTTATTGGGAGGATACATCACCTCGGAAGAAACCCAGCGAAAACTGGCCGTAGAAAGAGTTGCGGCCATCCTCCACGGCCAGAACGTACAGGAATTTCCCGTCACGCAAACCCCCAAAGAATACCTTATAGACTGGACGGTGATGACACGCTGGAACCTATCTCCCCGTCAAATCCCTTCCGAATATCGTATCGTCAATATGCCTTTTACCGAAAGATATAAATTCCAACTCATCGTAGGCGGCGTGGCCGGCAGTATCCTGATTATCCTCACCATCACCTACCTCCTTCTGCTCTACCGGCAGGAAAACCGCAAAAAACGCCATGCCGAAAACAACCTGCGCAAAGGCGAACGTTTCCTTTCGCTCGCCCTGGCCGGCGGCAAGGTATTTGCCTTTCAGATTAAAGACGGATTCATCTATTTCGACGCCCATTTCTACACCACGGTCGGGATGGACGAACGCCCCCTCTCGCTGGAAGAATTCCGTAAGATTATTTCTCCCGAAGACCTCCCCTCCTTCAACCACCGCATTAACGGCGCCCTGAACGGATCGGTTATTCAACGCATCGGCCGCGGACGCTATAACTTCAACGGCAACGGATACGAATGGTGGGAATTCCGATATGCCTACAGCGAAGAAGACGAGGTAGTAAGCGGCCTCTGCCTGAACGTACAGCAACTGAAAGAAACCGAGCAAGCCCTGATCCAGGCCCGGAAAAAAGCCGAAGAATCCGACAAAATGAAATCGGCCTTCCTAGCTAACATGAGCCACGAAATACGCACGCCCCTGAACGCCATCGTAGGTTTTTCCAACCTGATAAACACCGAAGAAATGGAGTTGACGGCCGAACAAAAACACGAATTCTTAGGCCTGATCAATACCAATTGCGATTTATTGCTCAAACTCATCAACGACATTCTCGACCTTTCCCGCATCGAATCGGGCCGGATGGACTTCGTATTCGCTCCCTACGACCTGACGGAGCTGATGACCGACATCTATCACACCCATCGCCTGTTGATGCCGGCCGGCGTGGAACTTCAGGTATGCACCCCTGAAAAAAGCATCGTACTTCAAACCGACCGCCACCGGCTCACCCAAGTCATTACCAACTTCATCAACAACGCCGCCAAATTCACCCACGAAGGATATATCCGCATCGGATACGAAGCAACCGGCGCAGAAGGCGAAGCAAACCTATACGTAGAAGATACCGGCCGAGGCATTCCCGCCGATAAGCAAAACGCCATTTTCGAACGTTTCAACAAACTCGACGAATTCGCCCAAGGCACCGGTCTGGGGCTGGCCATTTGCAGCGTAATCGTGCAACGCTTCCGGGGAACTATCAAAGTGCAATCGGAAGAGGGCAAGGGAAGCCGGTTTACTATTATTCTCCCTATCAATAATACTTAAATATCCGTTGAAAGTATTATCTTTGTTTCGATAAATCAAATCCAAGATAGGGGGTACACCGGCAAAACCACAGACAACTTTGCTTCTGCGTCCGGTGGCCAGTATCGGAGTTTCGGAGAGTCAAATCGAAGAATTAAAAACGAAAATAGCGTAAACCTATTTATAAAATCTAACGATCATGAAACAAAACAACCTATGGATAGCCGCCCTTGCTCTGGGAATGACGCTATCCGCCCACGCCCAGCAAGCCGGAGGAGGGATCACCCCCGACATGCTGAAACAAATCCAGCAGGCCTACCAGGGAACCCCTGCCGACAAAGCCATCCGCAATGCCATCTGCAACAACGACATCAGCAAGCTGGCCGTCAACAACGACGACAAAAACAACCTCGACACCTACTTTTCCCACAAAGTGAACGGAAAAGGCATCACCAATCAGAAATCCTCCGGCCGTTGCTGGCTGTTCACCGGACTGAACGTCCTCCGGGCCAATGCCATCGCCAAGTACGACCTGGGCGAATTCTATTTCTCGCACAACTACTCCTTCTTCTGGGATCAACTGGAGAAAGCCAACCTCTTCCTGCAAGGCATCATCGACACCCGCCAAAAACCCATAGACGACAAAATGGTAGAATGGCTCTTTAAAAATCCCATCGGCGACGGCGGCCAGTTCACCGGCGTATCCGACAACCTGATGAAATACGGCGTCGTGCCGGCCGGCGTGATGGCCGAAACCTACAGCAGCGAACACACCTCGCGGATGAGTAACCTGATCGGACTCAAACTAAAAGAATACGGACTCGAACTGCGGGAAGCCGCCGCGACAGGAGCCAAACCGGCCGACCTGGAAAAAAAGAAAACCCAGATGCTGGGCACCGTCTACCGCATGCTGGTGCTCAACCTGGGCGAACCGCCCACGACGTTTACCTGGACGCGTAAAAACGCCGCCGGAAAACCGGTAGAAACCAAAACCTACACCCCGCAATCCTTCTACCGGGAGTATATCGGCAAAGACCTGAAAAACGATTACGTGATGCTGATGAACGACCCCAGCCGCGAATTTTACAAACTCTACGAGATCGATTACGACCGGCATGCCTACGACGGGAAAAACTGGACTTACGTAAACCTGCCCATCGAAGACATCAAGCAAATGGCCGTTGCCTCCATCAAAGACAGCACCATGATGTACTTCTCGTGCGACGTAGGCAAATTCTTCGACCGCGAACGCGGCCTGCTCGACGTGAACTATTACGACTACGGCTCTTTGATGGGAACCGACTTCGGAATGAATAAAAAAGAACGTATCCAGACCTTCTCGAGCGGTTCCTCGCACGCCATGACCCTGATGGCCGTCGACCTCGACGCCAACGGCACCCCCAAGAAATGGATGGTGGAAAACAGTTGGGGGCCGGGCGCCAACGCCGGGCATCTGATTATGACCGACGAATGGTTCAACGAATATATGTTCCGCCTGGTAGTGGATAAAAAATACATTACCGACAAAGTGAAAGAAGTAATGAAGCAAACACCGGTACGCCTGCCGGCCTGGGACCCCATGTTTGCCGCTGAAGAATAACGACGCTTTTTTAAAAAGGCAGAAACGAAACAAGAAGGTATTGCAAAAATGTATTCTTTATCTTTTTCGGAGGAAAAAGGAAGAAGGGGATAGTTAGTTGAGATGGATAGTTTTCCTATCGGTCTGTTACACCTCCCCTTCCCCCTCTCGAGAGGGGAATAAGATACTTTTTGCAACACCTTCTTGTTTATTTTACCTCAGGCTTAAATCTTTTTATTTCTCTTTTTGCTCAGGTAAAGACGGACAAAACGAAAACACAACGGCCTACTTCCCATATTCCTCGTACAGCAGCAAAAGATGCGCCGAGCTCCAACTGAAATGAGGCGCTTTCAAGGTCGCTCCGTTGTGCGTGTCGTAATTTTCGTGAATCGGGCTATCCTCCGTCAAGCCTTGCAAGCGCGTGAACACCTGATCGGTAAACCGATCCGCCTCTTCGCGATAGCCGTACCTGCGAATGCCGGAAATACCGAAATACACCTGGTCGAGCCAAATCGGGCCGCGCCAATAACCGGCAGGCATAAACTTGGGATTATCCGCCGCAATGGTAGGAAAAGGAATATAGGTAGCAAACTTAGCCGTATCCGCAAACAGCTTCATGCAAGCCGCCGCCTGCTCAGAAGAAGCAATCTCCGCCCAAAGCGGCACGCATGCCTCCGTACCTTCTTCCAATACAAACGAACCGTCCAGCCGTTTATCGAAATAAAAACCTCTTTCCGGCACGAAAAAATAATCCTTCGCGGCCGTCGACCGATCCGGCTCGGCAAACACCTCGCCGGCCACCGGAGCCAAACGCGACAACAACCGGTGCTCCAAGGCCAGGAAAGCATTCAGATCGACCGACTCCTGGTTCATGCTCCAAGCCCCCTCTGCGTTCTTCACCATCACCGCGTCGTCGAAACGGATCGCGTTGTCCATGCCGCTTTCCCACGCAGCCGCCTCCAAGGTACCGTCGCAAGCTCCGAATTCACACATCCCGTTGCCGTTATGATCGCGATGCGTAAACCACCACCGGTAATACGACAGCAATTTCGGATACATCTCCCTCACAAAAGCCGAATCGCCCGTCCGGCGGAAAATCTCGTCCACCGCCCAGGCCGCCAACGGCGGTTTGCTGTCGCGGGCATTATTCTCGGCCGCATCGCTATAAATACAATCGATAATCATCCCCTCAGGCGTTTGATAATCGAACATCGTACGCACCTGATCCTTCGCCAGCTCCGGCACAAAACGCGCCAACGCCACCGCATGTTTCCAGGAATCCCATCCCCAGAAACCCATAAAGTAGCCCACCGCATGGCTAGGCACCACCCCGTCGTGATACAAATCGCCCCGGGCGCACTTCCAATTCGCCATCAGCGTAGTCACCGCCTTTACCGCCACCCGGTTGTAAGCCGCCGGCATATCCTCGCGCAAGACACGGCTCAGATAGCCCTCCCAGCGTTCGGCCGTTTCCCGGCGATACTTGTCCGGCTCCAATTGCACCGCAGCCGCTTTTTGCAAAACCGCCGCCTCCGAAGCAGCCTTGTCGAAGAATGAAATCGCCACAGCTACCGGGCCTCCGCCTTGCGTCTGCGTTTCATACCCTCTTCCGGATACCGAAATACCCATTTCGGGGCTAAACGTCAACGCCACGCCCCCGCCCGAAGGCCAGGTCAGCAAAACCCGGTTTTTTTCCGCCCGGCACGTCATGCCTTCCGGCCATGCCTCGCCGGAAAAACGCAGCGGCATATCCCGCTCGGAAGCACACGTCAGCAAGGCCGTCGACTGATCGACAAAAACCAGTCGTTGCTCGATACGACCCGCCCCGGAAGCAGCCGAAAGATACAGCTCGCCAGGCAGATAGCAAACCGAATCCGGCCGATAAGCCGCCGATTTCTCCTCGTCGGCAAAGCCCACCTTCACCAAGGCATCCGACACCCACTGCCGCCGGTTCATATCCAACTCGAACGGGCCGCAAAAACCGTTCACCCACTTATCGGCAGCCGGCAAGGTAAACCCGTACCAAGCCCCTGCGTCGGTAAACCAGCCGCGGCAACGCACCGCGGAATCCGGCGTATACCGGATATTCAAAATATTGCGATAGGCCTCCGCCAAGCGAGGCGAAGCAGGCTGTTGCATCGAACAACCCGTCCAAACAGCCGCACCCAACAGCCACATGCCTATCCATCGATTCGTTTTCATATCTCTCTTTTTTCGTTAAACTTATTTCCGGAAAACCCTTCCGCAGGGAAGCCCCTTCCGCTATCGGAAAACACGGCCGCAAGGAAAATACGGCCGCAAGGAAAACACAAAGGGAAACCGGGAAGCCCCGAAAGCCTCCCCGGTTCCCAACCTTACCGGCCCAACTTGGCCGCCGCCGACAAATCCGTGTCGGCTCCTACGGGAATCAGGTAAAAAGCAAACTGTTGATGCGTAGGCGTAATCGTATACTCGGGATGCGTCTGCGCCCCCCACGTATTATCGCCTCCTACGCCCATCTGCTTCCCGTCGATATTAAGCCATACCATCTCTTTCTTTTCTATGCTGCCGCCATGGATATGCTTGACCGACGAAGGCACATAATACAAATCTTCCATCGGGAAATTCCATGCGCTCACGCCCAGCGGCCGGCCGGTCATGGCAACCATCAGCCCCTGGCCGGAAGCATTCTGCAAAGCCGCCCAGCGCACGTCGCATTTATTGGCCGTTTCCTGCGCCCGCACATACGGATGATATTGTTCCCACACGGTAGCCTGATAGACGTCTACATCCGCGCTCGACTTCCGATCCCAATAATTTTCGTGCGGCCCGCGGCCCAACCAGCTCATCCGGTCGAACTCGCCTTTCAACACCATGCACATGCCCATCCGCGGCATTTCCGGCAACTCTTTCGACCCCGGCGTAAACGAGAACAAGGTCTTGATTACCCCGTCGGGATACACCGTATAGGTAGCCTCTGCCGTCGACGCCTGCCCGGGAAGCCCGTAATAAGCCTTCACTACCACCTTTTCGCCAGCGGCATCCGGTTCTACCGAAAGATGATTCAGTACCCGCTCCCGCGCCGCCTCTTTCCAGGTAGCACATCGCTCCGGCATCCGGTTGGCTACATCGTTATCGGTAAGCGGACGCCAGAAATTCGGACGCAATCCGCTTTCCAGATACTCTTTTCCGCCCACCCGGTAGCTGTCGATCTCGCCGTCGGCTTTCGAAAAGACCACCGTAGCCGAAGCCGTTTCCAAGGTATAAGCCTCCGCAGTTTCTTTCACCGTCACCCGCGCTCCGTTCGCGCCCGGCTGTCCGTTACCGGCCGGTTGCAAGCCATCGGCCGCCCCTTCCGGGCAGGAAGCCGCCGCTTCCCCGCCTATCGGCAACAACCATTGCTCGGAAGCCGTCAGATGCCCGGCCGGAACCAAGGGTGCGGCCTCTTTGGTATGTGCCGAAATCGTCAGGAAATACTCCGTAAGAGCCTCGGACCGGATCGCCGGCATGGGCACGCTAACCACAGCCGAAGCATGCGGAGCAATCCGGGGCACATCCAGTTCCCCTTCGGCTACCACCTTGCCGTCGGCTTTCACCATCCAGCGATAAGCATATACGTCGGACGAAAGAAAATCGTGGCGGTTGGTGATCTTCACCTGATCGGCCGCAAACGGAACCCCTTCGAAATGCAGGTACTGATATACCTTTTTCACCTCCCAGATATGCGGATGCAAACTCCGGTCGGCCGCCACCAGGCCATTGGCGCAGAAATTGGAATCGTTGACGATGCCCACGAAACCCAGATCGCCCCCGTAGGCCTGAATCGGACGCCCTTTGGCGTCTTTTATCTCGAATGTCTGGTCTACCCAGTCCCAGATAAAACCGCCCTGCAAGTTGTCGTATTTATAAATCAAATCCCAGTAATCCTGCAAATTGCCCACGCTATTGCCCATCGCGTGCGCATACTCGCACAGAATAAGCGGACGATTCTGGCGCTGGTTGGCCCACTGGCGAAGCAACCAGATGCGGCCGTACATCGGGCAATAAATATCCGACATCCCTTTCACGCCCCCGCCCTCATACTGTACCGGGCGGCTGGGATCGCGCTGCTTCGTCCACTTATAAATCGTTTCGAAATGACGGCCGTAGCCCGACTCGTTGCCCAGGCTCCAGGTAATGATGGCCGTTACGTTCTTATCCCGTTCCACCATCCGCTCCATGCGTTCCATAAACGGAATTTCCCACCCGTCGCGATTGGCCAGCGTACCGTCGAGATGCGCCTCCATGCCGTGCGATTCGATATTCGCCTCGTCGACCAGGTAAATGCCGTATTCGTTGCAAAGGTCGTACCACTCCTCGTTGTTGGGATAATGGCAGCAGCGCACGGCGTTGATATTGAACTGCTTCATCAACCGTATATCTTCCAGCATGCTTTCCACCGTAATCGTACGCCCCCGATGCATATCATGCTCGTGCCGGTTCACCCCTTTGATCAGGATAGGGGTACCGTTCACATGCAACATGCCGTGTTTCATCTCCACCTTCCGGAATCCGAAACGCTGAGCGAACGATTCCGTAAGCCTCCCTTTCTTGTCGAAGGTATTCACTACCAAGGTATAAAGCTCGGGCGTTTCGGCCGTCCACCGGCGGACACCGGGAAAATGCTTGCGGAAATGCAGCAAGGTATCTCCTTTTCCGGTCGGGGCAAGCCGCGTGGAAGCAATCTCCTTTCCGCCGTCGAGCACCTTGAGTTGCACAGCCGTTCCCCCCGTGGGACGACGCCCGTCGAGCTTGATCTCTACATCCAGCACGCCGTCGCGGTATTGATTTTCCAGATCGGCCTTTATCTCAAAATCGTGTATCCGCGTCGCCGGACGGCCGATCAGCATCACCTTCCGCTCGATCCCGCTGTATTTCCAGTAGTCCTGGCCCTCCAGATATGACCCGTCACTATAGCGATACACCTCTACCGCCAATTTATTCTCGCCCGGTTTCAAATACTTGTCGATGAGGAATTCCGCCGGTAGCCGGCTATCCTCGCTATACCCTACGAAACGGCCGTTCAGCCAGCAATAAAAAGCCGACTCCACCCCGCCGAAATGCAAGATAATCTCCTGCCCTTTCAACGATTCGGGCACGGTAAAGGTCGTAACGTACGAGCCTACCGGATTATAATCCTGCGGCACATGCGGAGGATCGGCCGGAAAAGGATACCGGGTATCGGTATAAATAGGGGCATCGAACCCCTGCAATTCCCAACTTCCCGGCACTTCTATGTCTTTCCATTCCGACACGTCGAAGCCTTCTTCATAGAAAGCCTGCGGACGCGAAGCCGGATTCTTGGCATAATGAAATTTCCAGGTTCCCCCCAGATCGTATCGCCGCTCGGCGGAGGCGTCTTGTTGCAACGCCCCTCGCTCCGACGCATAAGGCACGAAATAGGCATGGATAGGCTCGCGGTTGATCTGGTTCACCCGCTCGTTTTCCCATTCCTTCGGCCCGGCATGCCCCATCGCGCTGAGCGATAAGGCACAAGCTACATATTGAATCAATCGTTTCATAAGCTTACATTCGGATTAAGATGAAAAGGGGTGCCTCCCGCGCCAGGCCAGAGACACCCCGTAACTAAAAAGTGTGTGTTTATGGTGTCGAAAAAAGGTATGCTTTATTGAATGCCGCTATTGGCATTCAGCTCCTGGATAGGAATGGGGTAAAAATTATGCTTCGACGCGTCGAAGGTGGTACGGCCCGCGGCATCGAGGGCCTGTTTGGTTTTGCCCCACCGGCGCAAATCGTAAAAACGGAAGTTTTCGAGTGGAAATTCCAAGATTCGTTCATGCTCGATCTGTGCCCGCACAGCCTCCTGGCTGGTACCCTTCATCCCCGGCATATCGGCCCGGGCGCGTACCTCGTCGATCAGCGGAATCGCTTCGGCCGTACGTCCCAGCTCGTTCAGCGCTTCCGCCTTCATCAGCAATACATTGGCATACCGCATCAGGGGGATATTGGGCGCGAAATAGTTCGCATTCAGCCCGTCGTAATCGGCCGGCATGAATTTGCGGAAAGCCGGCTTGTTGTAGGCCGTACCCGGAATGGGGTTATAGTCGTCGTCGAAATAGCAGAACCAGTTGTCGTAAATATCGCCGTATACGCGGCCGGCCTCCGGATCGTTGAAATAATCGCATCGGAAGAAAATCGTTTCATACAAACGGCTGTCGTACCGGCCCGTGGTGGCGATAGGCCCTTCCTTCATGAATTCGTCCATCAACATCTGGCTGGGCAGAATCTCGTCCCATCCCCAGAGTTCGGAAGCCCCCATCCACCGGTGCAACTGGGTTTTATACCAGGCGCCGCTGGCATCCGACAGCGTAAGCTGCAATTCGAAAATGCCTTCGCTCGAATTTTTGTTGCTTGCGTCGAACATCGAACGGAAATTCTTCACCAACGAATAGCCTTCCACCTTATCGAAGGCTTCCACGGCGGCTTTAAGTTCGGCTTCTTTCTTGTCCGGCTCTTCATAAGCACGCGTCAGATGCGCCCATCCGGCAAAGGCATAGGCAGCTCCCCGGGTAGCCCGTCCCGTTTCATTCGACGGCCGGGTAGGATTCAGCGCGGTAGCTTTCTGGAAATCGGAAAGAATAAACTCCCAGGTAGCCGAACGTTCCGACAAGGGCGTAGGGCCGGCATCGCTCAATTCCAGCAAATACTTGTCGCGCACCACGATTTTTTCCCAGTTGAGCAACAACTTCATATGGTAATACCCCCGGAGGAAATGCGCCTCGGCAATCTCCTGCGCCCGGTCTTCGTCGGAAATCGTGCCCTCTTCCATCTGGGCCGTTTTTTCGATCACCTGGTTGCAATAGTTGATGCCTCTGTAATTATCTTCCCAATAGGTGGTAAACTGCGAGTTGCCGTTGGTATAAGTAAAATTGGCCAGTTCCACCCAGTTGGGGTAGTTCAGGGCGTCGGCCCCCAGGTCGACAATATCTTCCCGATACGCCTCGACCGGCCATTTCACCTCGGCAAAGGTGTAGGTGTCGGTACTCGATTCCAGTTTGGAATACGCCGCGGCCATCGCCCGCTCCACATCGCTCTTGTCCCGCCAGAACGATTCCGAGGTGAGTTGGTCGGGAGAAGAAACGGTCAGAAAATCATCGCAACTCGTCGTTGCGGCCGCCAGCAATAACACGGCGGCTATGGAATGAATGGATTTCATACTGCTCGGTAATTAGATAGATGATTAAAAAGTAAGTTGCATGCCGAAAACGAACGACCGGGTGAACGGATACACCATATTATCGATCCCGGCGTTGAGGGCTTCCGAATTGGCATCATCCGAACTCTTGCGCGAAAACTCCGGATCGATACCCGAATAACCGGTGATGGTAAACAGGTTTTCGCCGCTCACATAAAAGCGAAGCTTGTCGATCAGCACCTTTTTCATCAAGGCCGAAGGCAGGGTATACCCGATCTGCAACTGGCGCAGGCGCACGAAATTGCCGTTTTCCAGGAAACGATCCGATTCGCGGGAGTTGCCGTTGGGGTCTTGCAAGATAGCCCGCGGCACGTCGGTACCGGTATTCGCCGGCGTCCAGGCATCGGCCGCGGAAGCCAGCATGTTCGTACCCGAGTTCATGCTTTCGAAGAAGTAGCGGTTGCCGTTATACAGCTTGTTGCCCCAGGCGCTTCCCACCAACAAGGACAGGTCGAAGCCTTTATACGAACCGCTGAACGAAAGGTTCACTTCCAGTTTCGGAATGCCCGAACCGCAATATTCCTTGTCTTTTTCGTCGATCGAACCGTTGCCGTCTACATCGCGGAAACGAATATCGCCCGGCTGCGCATTCGGCTGCAATATATTCCCGTTTTTATCGGTATGAGCCTTGATCTCCGTCTCGTTCTGGAAAATACCGTCGGCGCGGTAGAGCCAGAAACCGGCAATGGGTTTACCCACGCGGGTCTGGGTGGGGAAATGTTCGGTGCCCCACTTCAATCCTTCCCCGTACAACGCCTGCGAAGCATCGGAAAGTTCCAACACCTTGTTGGAAGTAGTGGCCAGGTTCAAACCTACGTTATAATCGAAATCGCCCTTGCGGTCGCTGTAATTGATCTCGAATTCCACACCCGTATTCCGGATTTTGCCCACGTTCATAATCGGGTCTTTCAAACCCACCGAAGGCGCCAGCTTTTTGGTAATCAGCATATCTTCGGTCTTATTGTAGTAATAGTTCAGGGCTCCGGAGAGTTTGCCGTTGAACAAGCCGAAATCCAGCCCCACGTTTTTCGTATCCGTGGTTTCCCATTGCAGGTTGCGGTTGGCCAGGTTGGTGGCGATACTGCCCGGCCAGGGCGACGAACCCGAGCCTTGCACGGAACCCATCCACATATCGTTGTAGGTTTCGATCAGCGAAAGGAAGTCGTAATAGCCCAATGCCTGCTCGTTCCCCAAACGTCCCCAGCTGGCGCGCAGTTTCAGGTTGCTGATGGCCGTATTGTCGGGAAAGAAATCTTCTTCCGTGATCCGCCAGCCCAAAGCCACCGAGGGGAAAGTACCCCAACGGCTGTCGACGCCGAACTTGGAAGAACCGTCGGTACGTACCGTAGCCTGCAACATATACTTCCCGGCATAGGCCCAGTTCAGGCGGCCGAAGAAGGAAACCCGGCGGTATTTATAAAGCGAGCCGTAGCCGTTGAACGTGCCGCCCTTGCCGGCGTCGACCGTCGATTGGTTCGGATCGAGGAAACCGGCCGGCACCTGGCTGGTTACCAACTGGCCGTCTTTTACTTCGTACACGGTGTTCTTGCCTTCCACTTCGATCCGGTTCCAGGTATAATCGCGCATCATGATCGAATTACCGGCCATCACATTGAGGGAATGTTCGCCGAATTTCTTATCGAAGGTCAGCACATTGTCCACCACTTGTTCCTGCCAGTAGCTGGAAGCCTCGACATGATAGGGATATTCGGTCTTCTGCTTGATGTCGGCAATGTAAGGAGGACGATGCGATTTGGTACGTTCGTATACGCCGCGATAGGAATAGGCCGATTTGAACGACAGCCAATCGGTGAAATGCGCCGTAACGGCTACATTGGCATCGATATTATACAGCTTGTCCGACTTTTGGCGATAATGGTGGTCGGCCATCGGGTTGCGGTTGCTCGGCAAGCCGTTCACGTCGGTCAGGCCGAAGCCGTATTCCTTGGTATCGTCGTAAACCGGCACCAGCGGCGAGATGCCGTACATTTCTTTCAAATTCCATTGCGGCTGCTTGTTGTCGGTCACCTTAAACGACATATTGGCGTCGATGTCGAACATATGTTTGGTCACGGCCAGCTTCATGCGGGCGTTGTCTTGGCGGTAATCGTTGCCCAACAGGATACCTTTGTCGTCGGCATGGTTGTAGGATACCGAATAACGGGCGTTTTCGCCCCCGCCGCGGATGCTGAGCATATAGTTTTGCGACAAACCGGTGCGCATCATGGCATCCTGCCAGTCGGTATTATGGCTGCCGGAATTGGTGATATAGCCCGGGTAGCTGACGTTGGAGCCGTATTGCTGGTTGTAATTGTCGTACATTTGCTTATGTACCTGTACATAGCCGTCGGCATCCAGCAGGTCGAGCTGGTTGGCGATCTGCGTCATGCTCAGGTAAGCGGTCAAGTCGACTTTTACTTCGCCTTTTTTCCCGTTTTTGGTGGTAATCATAATCACCCCGTTGGCGGCCGTCGAACCGTAGATAGCGGCGGCGGCTCCGTCTTTGAGCACTTCCATCGAAGCGATGTCTTGCGGATTTACATTGTTGATGTCGCCGGGGAAACCGTCGATAATGTAGAGCGGGTCGTTGTCGCCGAAGGATTTCACGCCGCGGATTTTTACCGAAACGCTAGATCCGGCGTTACCCCCTACTTTCTGGATGTTCACGCCCGATACCTTCCCTTGCAGGGCTTCGGCCGGGTTGGTGGTAGCGCGGCTGGCCAACTCGTCGACATCTACCGAGGAAATGGCGCCGGTCAGGTCGCTTTTTTTCATCGTGCCGTAGCCTACTACGACTACTTCGTCGAGTTTCTCGGCATCTTCCTCAAGGCGGACTTCCAACTTAGGCTGTCCGTTGTAAACGATCTCCTGGCTCATATAACCAATGTAGGAGAAAACAAGCACGTCGCCTTTTTTAGCGGCGATTTCAAAATTTCCGTCGAGATCGGTAATCGTACCTTCGGTCGTTCCCTTCTTGAGGATGTTTACCCCCATGGCAGGCGCACCTGTCTCGTCATAAACAACACCCTTCGCTACATTACCTTGGGCAAAGCCGAAGGCGGGAAGAAGGGAAAGGAGAACCAGCAACGTGGCCATCCTCAGGAACGAACCGGTATGTAACCGGCATCTGTTTTGTGATATTCCCATGACTGTTTTTATTAGAATAGATTAAAAAAATTTAGCGCAATATCCGCCTTTCTTTTCGGCTTGTCAAGCTTAAAAGGTACTATCTAAACTCTACACAGGGCTGGAAAACGGGGTTTTCTTATCTACATCTTCTCTTATCGTTTTACTGATTATCAATTATTTATTTATAAAAATCCTACTACATAGCCATGTTTGAAATATAGATTACGGGAAAAGGAAATTTCCGGCAAAGAGAGGAACGTCGCATTAACTATTTAACATTTATTTACCCGAAGCGGCTTTGTTTCCCGCAAGGTAGACAACGAATCGGAATCGAACGAGGAAAAGAAGAAAGCAGGCGGAAGAGAGAAAAGAAGGGAAAGGAGAGAAAAGGGAGGAAGGCGATGCACCCGAAGTGATCATATAGACATCAAATAAGAAATTATACAAACATATAGTTTGAAAAAAGTCATTTTTTACAACTCGTACTTTGATTGAAAATCCTCAAAGAGATGAACAAGGATTACATATTTTAACAAAACGAGCTCATTTAAGCCTATTTTCAGACGCATCGCAGTGAATTTAAAATTTCATCGGCATGGAATTAAAAAGGCATAAGCATGAAATTGAAAAAAGATAACGGTTTATTTTATGTTAATATAGATCAATATTTCATAAACAAACAAGGAAGACAAGAGGGTAAACGAGAGATTTTTTTGTTTTTTTGGTCTGAAAGGGGCTAACAAACGACTATTTCCAAACTGGAATATATATACTTTTCGAAGGTAAATCTACCCATTTATCCATAAATACACATTAAATATTACCCCATTAACAGCATAATACATTTTTATTAATCTTTCTGATATTCATTAACTAGCGGAGAATCCAATAGAATCTACCGTCCTTACCGAAGCTACAGCAGAAAGGAATGTAAGAAAGATAAATTAGCAAATTGTCAACCAGAGATGGATACGAATGCCGTATAGCGTTTTCCTCCGGAAGATGACAAAAAGCATCCTGTAGCATACTAAATAAGGGGACTATTAGTATACCCGATAAGGTATAACCCAGTACACATCTTACAAATTTATACCCGAAAGGGTGCAAAATAAAATAATTACATTACATTTGTACCCTAAAGGGTATATATGAATAGTACAGCATTCTCCATATACGTAAAGCAAATGCGTAAAGAGCATAATTTGACTCAATTAGAACTTTCTGAAAAATCGGGAGTCGGTTTACGTTTTGTGCGTGAACTTGAACAAGGCAAAGAAACTCTCCGCCTGGATAAGGTCAACCAAGTATTAAACCTCTTCGGGGCAGAAGCAGGCGTGGTTCCCATCGGCAAACCCGGCAATCTATGAAACAGGCTGCAATATATAATCGCAACTTTTTGGCAGGTATATTGACCGAAGATGAAAATGGCTATACCTTCCAGTACGATGCCGATTATCTCCGAGCGGACAAAGCGGAAGCTATTAGCCTTACCCTTCCTCTAACCGAGAAACCGTACACTGAAAAAATACTGTTTCCGTTCTTTGACGGGTTAATTCCCGAAGGCTGGCTTTTGGATATTGCCGAAAAGAGCTGGAAGCTTAATCGGCGGGATCGGATGTCCCTATTGCTTGCCTGCTGTAAAGATTGCATTGGTTCGGTAAGCGTAGTGCCTATCTTAAATGAAGAATCATGATGAACAGATGTCTATATTGTTATCAAGAGCTTGCCGGGGGAGAGATAGATTTTCATCCTCATTGCGCGAAAAAAATTTTCGGGAGCAAAACAGCTCCCTTGTTACCTTACACTAAGGAAGATATTAAACAACTGGCGGAACAAGTGATTCGCTCCCAAACTACTCTTACCGGCGTGCAAGCAAAACTTTCCCTTGATATATCATCTGCCGATAATCAACCGAAACGATTTACTATCGTAGGGTTATGGGGACGTTATATTCTCAAACCACAAACCGAACTATTCAATCACCTGCCGGAAATAGAGGATTTGACGATGCACCTGGCTGAACTGGCTAAAATAAAGACCGTGCCCCACTCGCTTATCCGTTTTGCCGATGGAGAACTATCCTATATTACCAAACGTATAGACCGAGACTCAAAGGGCGAAAAGTTGGCAATGGAAGATATGTGCCAATTATCCGAACGCCTGACGGAGTATAAATATAAAAGTTCGTACGAACAAATAGCAAAACTTATTAAGCTATATTCCTCTGTTCCGAAACTCGATATGGTAAACTTCTGGGAGCAAGTTGTTTTTTCATGGTTAACGGGAAATGCCGACATGCACTTGAAGAATTTTTCATTGTACAGCCCGCGCAAAGGGTATTATTCACTGACTCCGGGATATGACATGGTTTCCACCGCGCTGGTTATGCCGGAGGATACGGAGGAGTTGGCTTTAACCCTAAACGGCAAGAAACGCAAACTCAAGCATTCGGATTTTAAGATTGCAATGGGCAATAGCGGTTTAGAAGAAAAGATTATAGATAACATATTCGCTAAATTCGGGAAGATTGTCGACAAGTGGTTTGAGTTTATAGATATATCATTCTTGCCCGAAGAGATGAAAGAGCAATACAAGTTGATTATACAAGACAAGTTGGACATATTGACAAAATAAATGGTGATAGCTTTTACGCTACCACCATTTATTTTAATCTTCCAATGTTTCATTTAGAATACGAAGCATGTGTTTTTTGTAGTCTGATCGACTATAGCGATTTCTTTGGCAGAGCATACAGCTACAGGGAGTACCTGTTGTTTTATAAACCTGACAACCATGCTGTTTTGCTAATTCGAACCAACGAGGATTATCTACCCGATTACCCTCTTCATCAAAAGCGCAATACCCATAAGCAGCCAATCTAATTAATCGGGCTTTAAATACCCGGAAACCTTGCTGCTTTCTCCAAAGTTTGTTTCTTCTTTGTTCCATCATCTCTTTCTTTTAAAATTAGAATGAGTGATGATTTCAATTTATACAAACTTAACGCGTCCATATCTTAATGTGTTTGATGAATAAATATATTGCCTTCATGCCTACTAATTACTTGCCAAAAATAGTGCGAATCGAATGCAGAAGCAAAACCCTCCTTCAATTAGGCCGAGGTGCAGCCTGCCTTCGATTTGATTCTTCGGAAAAAAACTCCCCCTTAAATGCTTTTCATATACTCCGTCAGGCTTTCGTCGGTTTCCAGGTTCAGTCGTTTGCGGAGCCGGTAACGGGCCATGCTTACCGTCTTCGGATTCGAATCGATGACCGAAGCTATTTCCTTGGTCGATAAACCGATCCGAAGCAGCGAAGCCAGCCGTTGCTCGTTTTTCGACAAATCGGGGTGGATGCGAGAAAGCTTGTCGATAAAAGCCGCATTGACCTTATCGATCAGTAATTCCGTTTCGGTATTCCGGGCATTGAACTGGGAAATATAAGCGTTGATGCTCCTCAGATGGGCGTCGATTTCCGTGCCGGATAGCTTATACCCTTCTTTAATCATCGTCTGGATATGAGTAAGCATATCGTTGCGGCTGCGGACGAAAAACGCAAAGTGAGTCAGCTCCTGGCGGTTATAATCCAACTCCTGTTGGGTGGCGCGGGCCTCGTTTTCGGCTTCGCGCAATTGCAAGGCGATCAATTCCTTTTCTTGCCGGTTGACCAGTTTAGCAGCTTCCAGAGCCTGTATTTTTTTCTGTTGCCGGCTATGAATCACCACATAGGCCGACAGCAAAAGGACGGCAATAGTAACCAGAATCGCAATAAGACTGCGGAGCCGTAGATTGCGAATCTGAAAAGCCTGTTCTTGCATCGTCATCTCCTGCTCTTTGCTGGCCAGACGCTTGCGAACGATATTCAATTCGATCTGCCGCATCTCGTCTTTAGCCAGCAGTTCCTGTTCGGTAGTATAGAGGTCGAGCAGGTTTTTGTAGGCTTCGGCATAGTTTTTTTGAGCCGCATACACCCACGAGGCGTAGCGATAATTATCGGAAATCAATTCTTTCGCATTGATTTTCCGGGCATATTGAAAAGCCGTGTCCAGAGCCGCCAGGGCTTTCGGATAGGCGCCGGCATAGAAATAATGGGTGCCGAGGTTATTATAATTCTCGCTCAGCGACCAGACGGCTCCCAGTGAATCGTTGATAGCGATGGCTTCGTGCAAAAGCGCTATCTTTTCCTCGGGGTGATCCGTTTCATACAAACAAAGGTTGTTCAGATTGGTGGCCACCAGCTTCTTGGCGCCCAGCCGGCGGTTGATAGCCAAGGCTGCCAGGAAATCCTCTTCGGCTTTCGCATTGTCGGGTAGCAAAATATAGATAAGCCCCCGGGTATTGTAGCAACCGGCCAGGCTTTTCAGATCGTTCGTCTTTTTATAGATGGCTATGGCTTTGTCGACATAATTGAAAGCCTGATCGAAATCGCGGAGTTTGGTATAGCAACTGGCAAGCCGGATGTAAATATAAGCGCTCAGCGCGGTATCGCCCGGGGGACAGCTCTCGAGGGCATTCATCACGGCCTCGAATCCCATATCGAAGTCGCCCTGGTTCATATAGGCCTCTCCTAAGGTGGCCTGCGCCATAGCCAGACGGTTTTTATCGCCCAGTTTCTGGGCCTCGGTAGCGGCTACATTGGCATAGTAGATAGCTTTCGAAGGGTCGGCTTTCAGCATTTCTTCGGCTTTGCGAATCAACTCTTCCATTTTTTGCTGCGGGTTTTCGCCGGCTCCCTCGGCCCCCCGGGCTGAGGGAGCCGGTAAGCATATGCTTACCCACAATCCCAAAAGAATCCCTAAGCCGGACAGATACATCCGGCGTTTCGTATGTTGTTTTTTCATATATTTCTTGCTGTTTCCGGAGGCGCAGCCTATCTTCGTTTTATTTCTTTAGAACAAAGATACATATTTTTTTATTCTCCCCCGCTCCAAGTCAGTACAAAATCGGGAAACACCCGATAGGCCAGACGAAACGAGGCCCGGCGGGGGGTACGCGTCTCATAGGCATCCAGATAGCCCTCCTTGCCGGGCGCAAAAGGCAAAAGATGCAGATGGCGGATAAAATCGACCTCTTTCTCATCCAGCATCTTAAAAAGAGTTTCTTTGGCGCACCAGCTAATCAGCAAATGATCGGTTTCCTTGTCCGAAGGCTGCCCCTCTCCCGCCGGGAAAGGAAACTCTTCTTCCGGCGAAAGAAAACGGCGACGGATTTTATACACCCGTTCCGACCGGTATTCTATATCGACGCCCGCCATAGCCACCGATTGCAACAAAACGGCGGCATATCCCCGGGTATGGGAAAAACTAACCTGCCAAGGTTCGCCCGGCAGATAGGGAGCGCCGCTGTCCCGATAAGCCACAGGGAGCTCCCGGCCGGCCAAGGCTTTCAACAACACCCGGCAAGCCAGCCATTCCTTGCGGCGCCCAGCCGATTGCCACTGCGACAGCACAGGGCGGCAGGCATCCGGACAATCCAGCAAAGCCAGCAACTCGTCTTCGCTTTCTTCTATTTTCCATACCCCCAGAAGGGGAGCGGTCTGCGTCAGGAACAACGGCATTGGTCTTTCCAGCTAAACGATTGAATAAATTCCAGTATATCCCGGCTCAGGTAAGCGGTAAGAGGGGCCAGCGAATCGGCATTGGGGCGGCAGTCGTAATACAGCGCGCCCCGGAAAAGCCGCGATACGCTGTCGGTAAGTACAAATTGCACAGGCGAAGCCACGTCGCCTTCCAGAAGAAACAGATGGCCGTATACGCCGGCCTCGGGATGGCTGTAGGCTTTTACCGTCATGCCCGAAGCTTGCCGGGCCTCCCTCGCTACCAGGCGGCGGCATTCCTCCAAACCCTCTTTCAAGCGAAGGGGAGAAAGGGAAAGATAGCTGCCGTAAATCCTGGCGTCAAGACCGGGATAAAACAGATCGATTCCCCCTGCGCGGCCGGCCCCGGAAACCGGCTGCACCACCGCAAGCCGGGAATGGTTGAACCGATAGGGCAACAGCGTGTCGGCGGCAGGCACGTAAACGGCCGCGGGGGGCTCGATGCGCATATAGCCGCGAGGCTTGGGGGTGTAATGCGTACAAGCGGGAAGCAAGAAGAGCAGGAAGAAAAGCAGCTCTTTCGCACTCATGACTTTTTTTCCTCTTTTTCGGCGGATTCGGGTATCCGGGTGAACTTCACTTTCAGAATCCGGCGGTTGTCTACTTCCAGAATCCGGAAACGGAAGGGGGGATAATCGATGATTTCCCGCCTTTTGGGAAAGTCGCCTTTAATTTCCAGCAGCAAGCCGGCCAATGTTTCCACTTCTTCGGTGAGTTTGCCGAAAGAAGAGGGATCGAGCTCTGTCACCCGGAAAAAATCGGTCAGCAGGATTTTAGCTTCGAAAATAAAGCTGCCGTCGTCCTGGCGATAGAATTGTTTTTCGTCTTCATCATATTCGTCGGAAATTTCTCCTACGATTTCCTCCAGAATGTCTTCCATCGTCACGATGCCCGAAGTGCCTCCGAATTCGTCGACCACGATGGCCATATGGATTTTATTAGTACGGAATTCTTCCAAGAGGTCGTCGATTTTTTTGGTTTCGGGCACGAAGTAAGCCGGACGTATCAGGCTTTGCCAGCGGAAGGTGTCGGGTTTGTCGATATAGGGAAGCAAGTCTTTGATGTACAGAATGCCTTTGATGTTGTCTTCGGTTTCCGCGTAGACAGGGATGCGGGAGTAGCCGGACTGCACGATACATTCGATCACTTGCCGGAAATTGGCGCGGATGTCCATATCTTCCATGTCCAAGCGAGGCGTCATGATCTCGTCGGCGGTCTTGTTGTAAAATTTGATGATTTCGGCCAGCATCTTTTTTTCTTCGGGAATGCCCGGCGAGGTGAGTTCGAGAGCCTTCGAAAGCTCGTCGACGGAGATGTCGTACTTCTTTTTCACCAAGGCCTTGTTGATGACCGAGGTGGAAGTAACCAGCAGGGCGGCCAGCGGCCGGCAGAAACGTTCCGTCGCCCTAAGGACGGGAGCGGCAAACCGCACGAAGCGGAGGGCGTTTTTCTGGGCGTACAATTTCGGCATGATTTCGCCGAACAGGAGCAGGAGAAAAGTAAGCACGATGGTTTCGAGCACAAACCCCAGCAGGGGGGCGGCGGAAAAATCGATCCAGGCGTTGATGCCGTAGGTACAGAGCATCACGATGGCAACGTTCACGAAATTGTTGGCTATCAGGATAGTAGCCAACAAATATTCGGAGCGTGCAAGCAACTGCTCGATCAGCAGGTCGGAGGCAGTTTTTTCTTCTCTTATTTCATTCTGGTCGGCCGGGGTAAGCGAGAAAAAGGCTACTTCCGAAGCCGACACGAAACCGGATACGAACAGCAGTAGAAAAGCCAGACTTAATGCGATAACAGGGCCTGCCGTGAGCGCCTGTACGGTGACGTGTTGAAATAAGTCGGATAAATAATAGTCTGAGTCCAAGGGGAGCGGTATTAGTTAAACAATATCAGAACGGGAGATCGTCCGCGTCGCTGGTCTGGGAAAAAGCATTCGGTTGCCCGGCCTGATTGCCGCCCGGATAAGCGGCGGAAGAGGAAGCTCCTTGCGCGGGATAGGCTTGGTTGCCTGCCGCAGGATTGTTTCCCGAGGAGCTTGCCCCCGCTTGCGTCGTTCCGCCTCCTGATTGATTCGAGGCGGTATCGGCCGGACGACTGCCGGTGCTGTAAAATTCGATGCGGTCGGCATGTATTTCGGTGACGTAGCGTTTTATCCCGCTCTGGTCGTCGTAATTGCGGGTGCGTATTTTTCCTTCCACATAGACCCCGGAGCCTTTGCGTACCCATTTTTCCACGAAAGGCACCAGGTCGCGACGCACCACGACGTTATGCCATTCGGTGCGTTCCGGCACTACGGTTCCGTTGGCCAGGGTATAGCCTCTTTCCGAAGTGGCCAGGGGGAAGTTGGCGACGGCTGCGCCGCTGTCGAAATAACGTACGTCGGGATCGCGGCCGACGTTGCCGATCAAAATAACTTTATTTAATGACATAGTTGCTATATTCTTATTAAACACACAAAGAAACATAAATTCGATCATTCCGGCAAATTTCCGCCTGTTTTCTCCCAATAAATATGAATGAGGCGGGGAACGGCATATTTTTCAACCTCTTCTATCGCTACAGGCAGGTAGCGGTTCAGACCGTCGGGCACCTGTTCGATTTCTATCCGATAGAAAGAGGCGTACAATATCTGATGCGACAACACATGTTTTACCCCCGCGGGGCCGGGAGTCACCCGAAGTTCTCCCGCCCCGTCGAACAAACGGCGAAAGGCTTCGGTTTGTTGCAAAAGAGCGAAATCGAGCGGGCCTTCCGTCTCGATAAGGGGAAATTCGTACAGGCCGGTCCAGATGTCTTTTTCCTGCCGCCGGTGAAGCCATGTTTTTCCTTTATATATAATGTACATATAATGAAAATAACGGTTGCGCGTCTTTGTTTTATGCTGCTTTGCCGGATAGGCTTCTACCCTGCCGGCGGCATAGGCGGCGCACTTATCGGCCAGCGGGCAGGCCGGACAAACGGGATCGCGGGGCACGCATTGCAGCGCGCCCAGTTCCATAATGGCCTGGTTGTGCAGCCCCGGACGCCGGCGATCGAGTAATAAACCGGCCAGGGCGGCAAATTGTTTTTTTCCCCCGCTGCTATCGATGGGGGTATCCAGGCCGTACAACCGGGCCAATACGCGGTAGACGTTGCCGTCGACCACGGCGTAGGGCTCGTCCCAGGCAAAGGAAACGATGGCGGCGGCCGTATAGTCGCCGATGCCTTTGAGGGCACGCACGTCTTCGTAACGGTCGGGAAAGACCCCGCCGAAACGCTCCACGATCGTTTTGGCCGCCGCGTGCAGGTTGCGGGCACGGCTGTAATAGCCTAATCCCTGCCAATATTTCAGCACTTCGTCTTCCTGGGCGGCAGCCAGGGCGGACACGTCCGGAAATCGGCCTATGAAACGAAGGTAATAGTCGAGCCCCTGCGCTACCCGGGTTTGCTGGAGGATGATTTCGGAGATCCAGATGCGGTAGGGGTCTTTCGAATCGCGCCAGGGCAGGTCGCGCCGGTGCTCGCGGTACCACTCTACGAGCCTCCGGCTGATTTCTAATTCGCTTTCAGTCTGCAACATATCTAGGTGTTCACTTTCAGTTTGAAAAATTCTTAACTCTTTGATTACTGCAAACATACGCACATCCGGCGAATGGCGACGAATCTTTTTTGAGAAAAAATGAGTAACAATTCTTTTTCGGCTTAAATAAAAGCTATATATTTGCATCTCAAAAAATTAATAGGTCCAAATCAATTAATTAATTTATAGACATGACTAAAGCAGATATTGTTAGCGAAATTTCAAAAAGTACCGGCATCGACAAGTCGACGGTATTGGCAAGCGTAGAATCTTTTATGGATATCGTAAAAGACTCGCTGGCACAGGGCGACAACGTTTACCTCAGAGGTTTCGGCAGTTTTATCATTAAAAAAAGAGCTCAGAAAACGGCTCGCAATATTTCAAAAAATACGACGATCATCATCCCCGAGCACAACATCCCGTCGTTCAAGCCTGCAAAGACTTTCTTAAATGAAGTTAAATAATTAGTTATTATACGTTTAATTTAAAATTTTAAAACGATGCCTAGCGGAAAGAAAAGAAAAAGACATAAGATGTCTACGCACAAGCGCAAAAAGAGACTGAAGAAGAATAGACATAAGAAGAAGTAAGTCTATCCTTTTCGGCAACTCTAAAGAACAAACTTAATAAGTGACCTTTTAAGTTTGTTCTTTGCGTATTTAGTAAGGTCAGAGATTAAAAACACCCTCTTTATATTGTGATTAGTGAATTAGTAGTTGATGTAAAGCCTAAAGAGGTATCTATCGCCGTACTGGAAGACAAGAGCCTGGTCGAGCTTCAGAAGGAAGCCCGCAACGTCTCGTTTGCCGTAGGGGATATTTATCTCGGCAAAGTGAAGAAACTGATGCCGGGGCTGAACGCTGCTTTCATTGACGTAGGGTATAAAAAGGATGCATTTCTTCACTATCTGGACTTAGGTCCGAATTTCAACACCCAGCAAAAGTTCCTCAAACAGACGCTCAGCGATACCAAGAAAATGCCGGCGGTTTCGAAAATGCAGCTTATGCCCGAAATCGAAAAGAACGGAAGTATCAGCGACGTGCTGAAGGTAGGACAAGAGGTGCTGGTTCAAATCGCCAAAGAACCGATTTCCACCAAAGGGCCGAGGCTTACTTCCGAGCTTTCGTTTGCCGGAAGATATATCGTCCTCATCCCTTTTGCCGATAAGGTTTCCGTCTCCACCAAAATTAAATCGAGCGAAGAGCGCGCCCGTCTGCGCCAGTTGATTCAAAGTATCAAGCCGAAAAACTTCAGTGTGATCGTTCGCACGTCGTCGGAAGGCAAGCGGGTGGCCGAACTCGACCATGAATTAAAGACATTATTGAAACGGTGGGAAGATAATATCGTAAAAGTGCCTAAAATGAAAGCGCCGTCGATCGTTTACGAAGAGACGGCACGCACGGTGGCGCTGCTTCGCGATATTTTCAATCCTTCCTTCCAAAACATTTACGTAAACGATACCGACGTTTATCATAACGTACGCGATTATGTGAGCCTGATTGCTCCCGGACGCGAAGAAATCGTGCAGTTGTATAAAGGCGAACTGCCTATCTTCGACAATTTTGCCATCACGAAGCAAATCAAATCGTTATTCGGACGTACGGTTACTTACAAAAGTGGAGCTTACCTGATTATCGAGCATACGGAAGCGATGCACGTAATCGACGTGAACAGCGGCAACCGTTCCAAGGGCAGTGATGCTCAGGAAAAAACGGCCATCGATGTCAATATGGCTGCCGCCGACGAAATTGCACGCCAGCTCCGGCTGCGCGATATGGGCGGTATTATCGTCGTCGACTTTATCGATATGGCCGAGGCGGCCAACCGGCAAAAGCTGTTCGAGCATATGAGCAAGGCAATGGCCAACGACCGGGCCAAGCATAACATCCTTCCTTTAAGCAAATTCGGATTGATGCAAATTACCCGCCAACGTGTACGTCCGGCGATGGATGTCGACACGTCGGAATCTTGTCCGGCTTGCTTCGGAACGGGTACGGTGAAACCGTCGATTCTTTTTACCGACAGTCTGGAAGGAAAAATCGATTGTCTGGTGAACAAACACCATGTGAAGAAATTCACCCTTCATATACATCCCTATGTGGCAGCGTATGTGAATAAAGGGTTGTACCCTTTAAGCTTGCGGTGGAAACTGAAATACAGCCGCGGCTTGAAAGTGATTCCCGATCAGAGTCTGGCATTCCTCGAGTATAAGTTTTTCGATACCGAGAAGAATGAACTGGATATGAAAGAAGAAAAGGAAATAAAGTAAATTCTGTTAAAAACTCCCGGACGGATGAACCGCTCCGGGAGTTTTTTTGTTTCATCGGAAGGGGACCTTAACATCCCTTCCCTTTCTGCAAGCCGTTCCCGGCTTAATTCCTACCGTTATTGAATTTCAATCTGCCGTCAAAATGTCAGGCATTCTGCCAGCCGCCTTCGGAATCCCGGCCCGAACAACTTTGGCACGAGGTTTGTTGAATAATCACTGAATCCTGGACGCGGGACGAGGACAGATAAAGAATAATAACAATTAAAAATATTTACAATCATGGGAAAGATTATTGGAATCGACTTAGGAACAACCAACTCGTGTGTGGCCGTATTGGAAGGCAACGAACCGGTTGTGATTGCCAACAGCGAAGGTAAACGCACCACGCCTTCGATCGTGGCTTTTGTGGAAGGCGGCGAACGCAAGGTAGGCGACCCGGCCAAACGCCAGGCTATTACGAACCCGGAAAAAACAATTTTCTCGATCAAACGTTTCATGGGCGAAACGTACGATCAGGTGACGAAAGAAATTACCCGCGTGCCTTATAAAGTAGTGCGGGGCGACAACAATACGCCGCGTGTCGACATTGAAGGACGTTTGTATACGCCGCAGGAAATCTCGGCTATGATCCTTCAGAAAATGAAAAAGACGGCGGAAGATTATCTGGGCCAGGAAGTGACGGAAGCGGTGATTACCGTACCGGCTTACTTCAGCGACGCTCAGCGCCAGGCTACCAAGGAAGCCGGCGAAATTGCCGGGCTGACGGTACGCCGTATCGTAAACGAACCGACAGCCGCTTCGTTGGCTTACGGGCTGGATAAGACTAACAAGGATATGAAGATCGCCGTATTCGACCTGGGTGGCGGTACGTTCGATATTTCCATCCTGGAGCTGGGCGACGGGGTATTCGAAGTAAAATCGACCAACGGCGACACGCACCTGGGCGGCGACGATTTCGACCACGTGATTATCGACTGGCTGGCGGAAGAATTCGAACGCGAAGAAGGCGTCGACCTGCGGAAAGACCCGATGGCGCTGCAACGTCTGAAAGAGGCTGCCGAAAAAGCCAAGATCGAATTGTCAAGCACGACGAGCACGGAAATCAACCTGCCGTATATCATGCCGGTAAACGGTATTCCCAAGCACTTGGTAAAAACCATGACGCGCGCCAAATTCGAACAACTGGCCGACGGTTTGATCCAGGCTTGCGTCGAACCTTGCCGCCAGGCATTGAAAGATGCCGGTTTGTCGACTTCCGACATCGACGAAGTGATTCTGGTAGGGGGTTCTACCCGTATTCCGGCCGTACAGGCGGTAGTTGAAAAATTCTTCGGCAAAGCTCCGTCGAAAGGTGTGAACCCCGACGAAGTAGTGGCTGTAGGCGCGGCTATCCAAGGCGGTGTATTGACCGGTGAAGTAAAAGACGTATTGCTGCTCGACGTTACCCCGCTGTCGTTGGGTATCGAAACGATGGGCGGCGTGATGACGAAACTGATTGAAGCCAATACGACGATCCCGACCAAGAAATCGGAAACGTTTACTACGGCTGTCGATAATCAGCCTTCGGTGGAAATCCATGTATTGCAGGGCGAACGTTCGCTGGCGAAAGACAATAAATCGATCGGCCGTTTCCACCTGGACGGTATTCCTGCGGCTCAGCGGGGCGTGCCTCAGATTGAAGTGACCTTCGACATCGATGCCAACGGTATTCTGAACGTATCGGCCAAAGATAAGGGTACGGGCAAGGTGCAGAGTATCCGTATCGAAGCTTCCAGCGGTTTGAGCGACGACGAAGTAAAACG
Organism: Tannerellaceae bacterium; assembly: GCA_048465615.1. GTDB lineage: Bacteria > Bacteroidota > Bacteroidia > Bacteroidales > Tannerellaceae > Parabacteroides. Next base: position 18,219 of record DBFWLD010000003.1, on the reverse strand, counting down.
GATGAAGGACGAAGCGGCCGCCAATGCGGAAGCCGACAAGAAGGAAAAAGAACGTATCGACAAGCTCAACCAGGCAGACAGCCTGATCTTCCAGACCGAAAAACAATTGAAGGATCTGGGCGACAAATTGCCGGCCGACAAGAAAGCTCCTATCGAAACGGCTTTGAACAAGCTGAAAGAAGCGCATAAGGCACAGGATGTAGCTGCCATCGATTCGGCTATGAACGAGTTGAATACGGTATTCCAGGCTGCCAGCCAGGAAATGTATAACGCCCAGGCCGGTGGCGCTCAGGGTGGCGCGCAAGCCGGACCGAATTTCTCGGGCCAACAGGCTAATCCGAATGGCGGCGACGGCAAAGACAACGTAACCGATGTGGATTTTGAAGAGGTAAAATAGATTGAATTTTTACTTACACGGAAAAAAGCAGCCGGCCGGGTTATTCCCGCCGAGCTGCTTTTTTCTGTTTAGCTTAATCGCCTGACCTAAGTTGATTTTCAAATATTATTAATATATTTGCGTCTTCTAAACGGAGGGATCATAAGGTGGCGAAAAAAATACATATATACAGGCTGGCCTTTCTTTTGTTGTGTCTGCTGATGAGCCTCGCAGGGTGCGGAGACCCTCCCCGAACTGCCCGTATACTGATGATTCATTCTTTTGAAGCCGATTATCCTGCTTATGCGGATTACAACCGGATGCTCCGCGCCTACCTCAGGCGAGCCGGGATAGAGGCGGATATTCGTACAGCTTATCTGGATTGCGAACAATACCGTGCCTGGGATGAAGAAAAACGAATGAAGGAGTGTCTGGATACGATGGCCGGCTGGAATCCGGATCTTATCCTGGTAGGGGAAGACCAGGCTACTTACTCCTTGCTGGCTACGGGTCATCCGCTGACCGGCCGGACACCGATCGTATTCGGGGGCGTGAATTTTCCGAATTACAAATTGCTTGAAAAATATCCCAACGCTACCGGCTTTTACGACAAACCCGACTATCTGACCAATCTGCGTCTGATCGAACGGTTGATGGGAACCTGCGGCATTTTCATGCTGCACGACAGCACTTATCTCGACCTTCAGGCTAAAAAAGAGATTCATCTCCAACTTGGAAAAGCCGGCATCCGCGTGGAAGACAAGAAGATCTTATATGCTCCCATTACGGAGGAAGAGATGAAAAACATGGAGTCTTATATCGTCCGTCCCGACAGCACGACGGTAAATATTATACCCGTACAGGGCGACAAACTGGCGGTCGTCTCTTTTTACATGAGCCGCTATGCGCCTTATAAATATTATCTCCAATCGAAAAGAGATTATCGGGTAATGAACATCAGCCTTTTTTCGGGCAAACCCTCATTTACTACTACTAACGACGAGTTGGGGTATCATAGCAAATTGGTAGGCGGATACATTACTTCGCTCGAAACGCAGGTGAAAGAAATGGCTTTCCGGGCGGCCGATATACTGAAAGGGACGCCGGTAAGTTCTTTTCCGCAACTCACGGAAAGCGCCAAAGAATATGTATTCGACTTTGCAGAACTGGAGTTCTGGAAGATCGACAAAAATAAGCTGCCGGCCGGCAGCGTTTTTCTGCACTGGCCGTTTTCCAAGCGTTTCCCGGTAGTGTTCTGGGGGGCCGTAGTAGCGGGCATCGGGCTGCTTATCCTGATCTTTTTATTTCTTATCGTCAAAAACATGCAAACTTCCCGGGCGGAAAAGCTGGCTAAAAAGGCATTGCTGCACGAAAAGGAGTCGCTGGCCGTGGCTTTGAAAAAAGCGGAAGAATCCGACCATATGAAGTCGGTTTTCCTGGCCAATATGAGCCACGAGATACGTACGCCGCTGAACGCCATTGTCGGTTTCACGCAATTGATAGCCGATAAGGAAATTGCGATGGACGAAAAAGAAGAGTATGCCCCTATTATCCTGATGAATGTCGATTTGCTGCTCAAGCTGGTAAATGATATATTGGATCTGGCGCGGATCGAGTCGGGACATCTAGTATTCCAGCACCGGCAATGCAACCTGACCGACCTTATCAATGATGTGTATACCAATTTTCTGCCGGATGTCCCCCAACATATCCAATTTACGAAAGTGGTTTCTCCAACGCCGGTCTATATTTTCAGCGATTATGCCCGGCTCAGCCAGATTTTAGACAATTTTATGCGCAATGCGCTCAAATTTACCGAATCGGGGTTTATCGAAATCGGTTATAACCAAGATGCAGCCGGGGGCGTTCGGGTGTATGTAAAAGACTCGGGGGCAGGGATTCCGAAAGAGAAACAAGCAGCTATCTTCGAACGTTTCAGCAAATTGAACGAATTTGTGCAGGGGACGGGCCTGGGGTTGTCGATCTGCCAGGCCATAGCCCAACGCCTGGGCGGCAAGCTGACGTTGGAATCGGAACCGGGAAAGGGCAGTTGCTTCAGCGTGCAATTTTCTTCGGAGCCTTATTGATCAAGCTCCGGTTTATCCGTTTAGAAGAATTAAGTAGTCGGGAAGATACCGCCTGCCCATCGAAGCCTTTTAACCGGCCCGTGCCTAAGAGAACGGAGGTATTTCCCTAGGGTATAAAGCAAGCTGTTTTTCCCGGAAAGTGAGGCGAAAAAGATACGGCCGGAAATCGGCTGTTCCGAAAAGGCCTAAGTGCCGCCTTTCAGGAAAAAGGTAGTAGCCTGTTCAGACTTTTTTCAGAAAAGGAAGTACCAGAAAAATCGGCAGGCAGCACAGCATCACCCAAATGAAAAAATGCGGATACCCCGTATGGGCTTGTATCCAACCCGAAACCATACCGGGCAGCATCATGCCGAGCGCCATAAACCCGGTGCTGATGGCATAATGAGAGGTTTTAAAAGGGCCGTCGGCAAACACCATCAAATACATAGTATAGGCTGTAAACCCGAACCCGTAGCCCGCCTGTTCGATTGCCACGCAGGCATTGATGATCCATAGATTGCCGGGCATGGCATAGGCCATATACAGGTATACCAGGTTGGGCAAGGTAACGGCCAGCGTCATCGGCCAAAGCCAGAAGCGCAGTCCTTTGCGCGAGATGGCCCATCCTCCCAAGATTCCTCCCAGGAGCAAGGCCGCTACCCCGACGGTGCCGTAAGCAAATCCTACCTGGCCGGTAGTCAATCCCAGACCGCCGTCGGCCGGCTTGTCGAGCAAAAAGGGAGAAGCCAGTTTGACGAGTTGCGATTCGCCCAACCGGAAAGTGAGCATAAATAAAAGGGCGGGTACGATCCCTTTTTTCCGGAAAAAACTAACGAAGGTACGTCCGAAAGCAACCCAGATGGTTTGAAACGTGGTTTCTTTGGCTGCCTGGTCGGAGGCGGGACGAGGCAAAATATACCGATGCCAGAGCGACAGGGCGACAAACGAACCGGCCAGCACGAAGAAGACAAGGCTCCAGGCAAACGGCACCTTTCCCGTGCGCATTTCCAGGTAGCCGGCCAGCATCACCAACAGCCCCTGCCCCGTCAGCATGGCCATCCGGTAAAACGTATTGCGGATTCCGATAAAAAAAGCTTGTTGCTCGCGGTCGAGTCCGAGCATATAAAAACCGTCGGCCGCAATGTCGTGCGTAGCCGAACTAAAGGCCATCAACCAGAAGAAGGCCAGGGTGAATTTTACGAAAAAGTCGCCCGGGAGCATAAAGGCCACGCCGGCCATGCCGGCTCCGATAAGCAACTGCATGGTGTAGACCCACCAACGTTTGGTCTTTACCAGATCGACAAAAGGGCTCCACAACGGTTTGATCACCCAGGGAAAATAGAGCCAACTGGTATACAGGGCGATCTGGGTGTTGGATACTTCCAGCCGCTTATACAAAATCACAGAGAGCGACATCACCACCACATACGGCAAGCCTTCTGCAAAATAAAGCGACGGCACCCAGGCCCAAGGGGTAGAGGGTTTCATAGGTCGATGGAAAAAGCGTCGGCATCTTTCCACGCCGGAAATTTATCCCGGAACGCGTCGAGTTCCTCCTTGTTGAGGGAAAAGGTGGGGAATGTCTCCGGTCGACGGCCGGCGTTCGCCAACCTGCGGCCGCGGGGGTCGAAAAGCGCCGATCCGCCGGGATAGGCAAACCCTTTCCCGTCGACGCCGGTGCGGTTTACTCCGCAGACATAGGCGATATTCTCAATGGCGCGGGCAGGCAGTAACGCCTTCCAGACCGGAATTCGCGCTTCAGGCCAGTTGGCCATATAAATCAACAAGTCGTAGGCATTCCCCCTATTCCGGCTCCAGACGGGAAAACGCAGGTCGTAACATACCTGCAAACAAATATTCCACCCTTTATAAGTAATGACGGGACACTGGGTTCCGGCCGAAAAATGGGTATCTTCTCCTGCCATGCGAAACAAATGGCGTTTGTCGTAATAAGTTCTTTCTCCTTGGGGAGTAACGAAAAAAGCCCGATTGTAAAACCGTCCGTTCTCGCGGGCGATAAAACTTCCGGCTACCGCCATGCCGAAACGGGTAGCCCAACTTACTGCCTTGCGCATGGTAGGGCCTTCGGTGGTATCGGCCAACGGTTCTACGTTCATCGTAAAACCGGTCGTAAACGTTTCGGGCAAGATAGCCAGATCGGTGCGGCCGGCCAAACGGCGAAGACGTCGTTCATACGCCTCGAGGTTGGCATCCCTGTCTTCCCATACGATAGGCGATTGGATGAGGCTGACACGTAATTCCTCTGCCATAACTCTTTTCTTTACCTTGGTTTAAACTTGTACGAAATTCTCGGGATGGCAAGCCGTCACTCCGCGGTAATGTTCACGGATGGCGTGAATATCTTTGTCCACTTCGCCGGTAGGGTAAAAAATACCTTTCGAGCCTACTTCCTTTTTACCGTAATCGAAATAGGCCATCAGAATGGGCACACCGGCCTTGAGGGCAATAAAATAAAACCCTTTCTTCCATTCCCGGGCCCGTTTGCGGGTGCCCTCCGGGGTAACGGCCAACTGAAAACGCGAACGGATTTTAAATGCTTCGACCATCTGGTCGGTCACCGACGTGCGCTTGCCCCGGTCGACAGGCACTCCGCCGATCCACTTGAAAAATACGTTCAGCGGAAAGAAGAACCATTCTTTCTTGATCAGGAAGCTGGCGTTACAGCCGATAGAGGTATAAAACAACTTTCCTACGATAAAATCCCAGTTGCTGGTGTGCGGAGCGACGCAAACCACGCATTTCGGCAAGTCCACGCCTTCGGTGGAGCCCAACCGCCAACCGGCCAGGCGCAGAATTGCCTTCGAAAGCGCTTTTTTCATGCTTCTTCCCCTTTGCTCAATGCTTCGATTTCGGCTCCGATGGCATCGATCTCCGTTTGGAAATCGGCGGCCAGACGGCGGTAATATTCCTTCACCAATTTCTTATTATCTTTTCCGTCAGGGCGTTGGGCGCGACGAATAAAGTCGTCCTGCATATCGAGTATTCTGGACATCAAAGCCTCGGCTTTCTCCTGCTGCACACCCGGAATAAACATTTTGCAAACCAAAGCTTCTGCAAACAAATCGCCTGCCACGTAGCTGATGTCTTTCTTCAAAATTCTTCTTTTAGCCATAATTTTACGCTTTTAAATATCCACAAATATAAAAACAATGTTATTAAATACCGCCCGATAGCGAAGAAAAACATAAAATAGATTATCTTTGCAGCCGTGAAATGATTGATTATAAACAAAATCATATATGAACGAAATGATAAAGACGCCAGAATTTCTCTTTGAAAGCAGCTGGGAAGTTTGCAATAAAGTAGGAGGTATTTACACCGTTCTTTCGACAAAAGCACATACGTTACAACAAATTTTCAACGACAAAGTTATTTTCATCGGACCGGATGTGTGGGCAGACACCGAGGCCCTGGATTTCGAAGAAGACACTACCCTGTTTGCCGATTGGAAAAAACACGCAGGAGAAACGGACGGATTGAAAATAAAAGTAGGCCGCTGGAAAGTGCCCGGCCAACCTCCCGTCATCCTGGTCGACTTCAAGCCTTATTTTGTAGAAAGAGACGCCTTTTTCTATTCGATGTGGGAAGATTTCAAGGTCGATTCCATCCATGCGTACGGCGATTACGACGAGTCGTGTATCTTTGCCTGCGCAGTGGGAAAAGTGATTGAAAGCTTTTACCGCTTCTATCATCTGGAAAACAAGCAGGTAGCTGCCCACTTCAACGAATGGATGCTCGGTATGGGAGCGCTTTATATCCAGAAAAAACTCCCTCGGATAGCTACCCTTTTCACCACCCATGCCACCTCTATCGGCCGTTCCATCGCCGGCAACAACAAAGCGCTGTATGCCTATATGGACGGTTACAACGGCGACCAGATGGCCGCCGAGCTGAACATGGAAGCCAAGCATTCGGTAGAAAAGCAAACGGCCCATTATGTAGACTGTTTCACTACGGTAAGCGACATCACGGCCCGCGAGTGCAAACAACTCCTCGACAAAGCTCCCGACATAGTTACTCCCAACGGTTTCGAACCCAACTTCGTACCCGAAGGAGCAGCTTACGACAAGAAACGAGCCGAGGCACGCCGCGCCTTGATTAATGTAGCCGAGAAACTGCTGGGCTGCCATATCGAGCCGAATGCGCTGTTGATTTCCACCAGCGGACGGTACGAATACCGCAACAAGGGCATCGACGTTTTTATCGAGGCCATGAACCGTATCCGTACTTCCCATCGCTTGCAACGCGACGTAGTGGCTTTCATCATGGTACCCGCTTGGGTACGCGCTCCCCGCGCCGACATGAAGGAAGTGATCGAAAAAAACATTCAGACTACGGCCCCCTTGCAGATGCCTTTCATCACGCACTGGTTGCATAATATGATGGATGACAAAGTACTCAACTACATCTCGCATGCCGGTTTTACCAATGCGGCTTCCGACAAACTCAAAATCATTTTCGTGCCCTGCTATCTCGACGGCAAAGACGGGATTATCAACAAGACCTATTACGATTTGTTGATCGGAATGGACGTTACCGTTTATCCCTCTTATTACGAACCCTGGGGCTATACGCCGCTGGAGAGCGTAGCATTCGGCATCCCCACCATCACCACCGACCTGGCCGGTTTCGGCCTCTGGGCCAAAAAACACGTTTCGGGCGAGGACATCAGCCAGGGCGTGGCCGTTATTAACCGGACGGATTTCAACTATTTCGATGTAGCCGACGCAATTACGGAATCGGTATTCGCCCTGATCGGAAAAGACCGCACCGAGGCCAAAGCTGTCCGCGAGGCTTGCTTCGACCTGGCTCGCCAAGCCGAATGGAGCAAGTTCATCGCCTATTACCGCGAAGCCTTCGACATTGCTTTAAAGAAGGCCCAGACGAGAAGAAAAAGCTAAATAATGCTCATAATTAACAAATTATTACTACCTTTGCCCTCTCTTTTTCCGAAATGAGAGAAAGAGAGGCATTGACCCGACTGAAATTGAAACATTTTAAACTTCACGATAATGAAAATCAAAGCGAATAACGCAAACAATCCCGTTTGGAAAGAGGTTTACTCACACTCGAAGCTTCCGCAGCAACTGGAACCGCTTTACGAGATTGCAACCAATCTGTGGTGGGTATGGAATCATGAAGGCGCCAAGCTATTTGGCAAAATAGACCAAGAACTCTGGAAATCCTCCGAAGGCAATCCTGTCTTTCTGCTTCAGAATCTTTCTTACAAACGTATGGAAGAGATCATGAACGACAAAGAGCTGATGGCGGAAATCAAAAAAGTATATGCCGATTTCAAATCATATATGAGCGTAAAACCCGACGCGACGAAACCTTCGGTGGCTTACTTCAGTATGGAATACGGTCTGACGAACGTGCTGAAAATATATTCCGGCGGTCTGGGCGTATTGGCCGGCGACTACCTGAAAGAAGCCAGCGACAGCAATATCGACCTGTGTGCCGTAGGTTTCCTGTATCGCTACGGCTACTTTACCCAAAGCCTCTCGATGGACGGCCAGCAGATTGCCAACTATGAAGCGCAAAACTTCAATACCCTGCCGCTGACGCAGGTACTGCAATCGAACGGCGAACCGGTAGTACTGGAAGTACCCTATCCCGGCCGTATCGTCTATGCCCATATCTGGAAAGTAAGCGTAGGCCGTGTGCCTTTGTATCTGATGGATACCGATATTCCGCAGAACAGCGAATGGGATCGTTCGATTACGCACCAACTGTACGGCGGCGACTGGGAAAACCGCATGAAGCAGGAATATCTGCTGGGTATCGGCGGTATCATGATGCTGAACAAACTGGGCATCAAAAAACAGATTTACCATTGCAACGAAGGCCATGCCGCCCTGATCAACGCGCAGCGGTTGGTTGATTATATTCAAAACGAAGGGTTGAGCTTCAACGAAGCCCTGGAAGTAGTACGCGCCTCGGCCCTTTATACGGTTCATACGCCGGTTCCCGCCGGTCACGACTATTTCGACGAAGGACTCTTCGGTCGCTATATGGGCGAATTCCCCGGCAAACTGGGTATCAGTTGGCAGGACTTCATCGATATGGGCCGCGAAAACCCGGGATCGAACGAAAAATTCTCGATGAGCGTATTCGCCCTGCATACCTGTCAGGAAGCCAACGGCGTAAGCTGGTTGCACGGCAAGGTATCGCAGCGGATGTTCGCGCCCGTCTGGAAAGGCTATTTCCCCGACGAGCTGCACGTCAGCTACGTAACCAACGGTGTGCATATGCCGACCTGGGCGGCTACGGAAATGAAAAAATTCTATGCCGAGAAATTCAATAAAAACTTCTTCAACGATCAGTCGAACAAAAAATACTGGGAAGCTATCCAGGATATACCCGATGAGGAAATCTGGGACATCCGCAAAACGCTGAAGAAAAAACTGATCGATTATATCAAAGTCGAATACCGCGGTAGCTGGCTGAAAAACCAGGGCGATCCTTCGAAAGTAGTTTCCATCCTGGAAAAGATCAATCCGGACGCTCTTCTGATCGGATTCGGACGTCGTTTCGCTACCTACAAACGCGCTCACTTGCTCTTTACCGACCTCGACCGTCTGGCCAAGATCGTAAACAACGAGCAGTTCCCGATTCAGTTCGTATTCACCGGAAAAGCGCACCCGGCCGACGGCGGCGGACAAGGTTTGATCAAACACATCGTCGAAATCTCGCGCCGTCCGGAATTCCTGGGCAAGATCATCTTCCTCGAAAACTACGATATGCGTCTGGCACGCCGCCTGATCTCGGGCGTAGACGTATGGTTGAATACGCCTACCCGTCCGCTCGAAGCTTCGGGTACTTCAGGCGAAAAAGCCGAAATGAACGGGGTTCTGAACTTCTCCGTACTCGACGGCTGGTGGTATGAAGGCTATGTGGAAGGCGCCGGCTGGGCCCTTACCGACAAGCGGACGTACGAAAACCAGCAGTACCAGGATCAACTGGATGCCGCTACGATCTACCATACGTTGGAAACGGAAATTATTCCGACCTATTATGCCAAGAACAGCAAAGGCTATTCGCCCGACTGGATTCAATATATCAAGAATTCAATCGCCAAGATCGCTCCTGATTATACGATGAAACGCATGCTCGACGATTACGAAGAGCGTTTCTACAACAAACTGGCTACCCGTTCGGCTCATCTGACGGCCGACAAATATGCCGTTGCCAAGAAACTGGCTGCCTGGAAAGAAGAAGTAGCCGAACATTGGGACAGCTTCCAGGTAGAGTCGTTCACTTCCGACCAGGATTTCACCATCAACGGGCCGGTAGTCGGAAAAGAATATACCTTCAATCTGGTAATCGATCGTCACGAACTGAAAGGCATGCTGGGCGTGGATATGGTAGTGACCAAAGAAGATCCCGAAAAGCATACGTTGGATATTGTTTCCGTTCATCAATTCGAATTGCAGAAAGAAGAGGGTTCCAAACTTTATTTCAAGCTTCACACAACGCCTACCGAAGCCGGCAATCACCGCATGGGCTTCCGCGTGTTCCCGCTGAACAAGGAATTGCCTCACCGGATGGACTTCGCCTACGTGCGTTGGATTCAGTTGTAACATAAAGAGGCCGGCCGGTTAGAAACCGAGCCGACAAAATAAAGCGCCCCCGGCGTCAGGAAACTGACAAAGCCGGGGGCGTTTTCGTTGGAAGAAGAACAAAGTAGCCCATTGTCCGGGAAAAAACACGACGAAGAAAGAAAATAGGATCGGCCAGGAAGACAAAAACCCGTCAGGCCCCATCCGGTTGCCGACAGCCATACCAAGGTATGAAAGAGATCATGAACGACAAAGAGCGGAGGGAAGAAACCATATTTTCCCGAAATAAAAGATAAACGGAAAAGACAAGACCTGCTTTTTGTCCCCGCTCTGCCGATGCGGCAGGAAGCCGGCCGGATAAACTTTATGCCTATACACAGACGGCAAGCTATAGGAATATAAAGGATTCTTTTCTCTCCGCCTCTTCCTAAGCAAGTCTATCCGCACGGCCGCTTTTTTCCGGAAAGCAAGGCGGCAGCTGGAGTATTTCCTCTTCAACGGATATAGGGGGAGCACGGTATTTTTTCTCCATAAAAAAACGGAGATTCCTAAAGGGAAATCTCCGTTTATAGGTTGCGGGAAGCAGAATCCCGCACACTGGAAACGTTGTCAGAAGCGCTTTCTTCTACATTCAAAACCAATCATCCGCATGCGCTTGCCCACAAATAGCAACCTTCGCACACCCTGATTAAAAAGCATACGAAACGCCGATCGACGGCATCAAAGCATAAATATTATAATGTCCGCCGAAGGTACGGTCTAAACCGGTCAGCAAATCCTTGTCCGTATACGAACCGTCGCGTCCGAAACCCGTTACATACGAGAAAGCAAAATCGACCGACAAAGCTTCTAAGGGGCGGAAGCTCAGACCGGCGGTAATGCCGAATTTATCCATACTGGGCGTTTCGGGATTCAGGTAATCATCCTTCACCGGCGATTCGTCGTAATAAGCCCCCAGACGTACGTCGAAACGAGGGGTAGCGGCAAACTGGGCGCCCAAACGATAAATACGGGTGTTATGATATTGTTTGGAAGCTACCAGGTTGTACTGGCTAAGGCTGGAAGGCGAGAATTCGATGGCCAGCGTCTGGTAAGCTCCCCAACCTACGAACTGCACTTCGCCGGAAACCGTCCAGCGGGTAGTGGGCCGGTAGGTAACACCTACGTTCCAGTTGTCGGGCAAGGGCAGTTCGGCCGAGAATGTTCCTTCGTTCAGAGGGGGAATAGCCAGTTTGTCCATCGGCAAGTCGATACCGAAATCGGCAGCTTGTTTCAAAAGCGCTTGCACCTGGGGAAGCAGACTTTCCTTCAGATCGGACTCGTTGGAGTAGCTCAGGGAAATATCGCCTTCTTTGACACGGGCTTTCACTTTCGAACGATACGATAAACCGATGGTGAACTTTTCGTTAATATCGAACATGGCGCCTACGTTAAAGCCCAGGCGTACGCCGGCGTCGCCCTTGAGGTTGACCGAAGCGGCCGAGGCGTCGTCGTATTTGGCCATCCCCTGCATGATGCCGTCCAATTGCGGCTTCAACAGGGCGGCCAAGCCCGGATTCTGTTCCAAAAGCGGAGCAAACTGCTGCAACATGCCGTTGGCCATATTCGTCATCTGGCCCGGCCCGATCAGGGCCCGGCTGAGCGAAATGTTTCCGAATTCCATCATCAGGCCCGCGCCGATGCTCAACCGGTCGGTAATCTTCCACGACACGGTGGGTTGCACGTTGAAGGCTTTGAGCGAAATGTCCTGTACCAGATGCGCCCCTTTCCAGTCTTTTCCCCAGTCCATCGTGCTGCCGTAGGGAGTGGTGACGCTTACGCCGGCAGCCAGGAAATCGTAAATTTTGAAACCGGCATATACGTATAAAGGTGTGCTGGGCTTATTGTCGGGACGATGGGTATAGTCGCCGTCGGTAAACTTGCCTTTCGAGAATACACCCGATACTCCGGCCGACAAATGAACGCTTTTATCCAGAAATGCCAGACCGGCGGGATTAAAGTGCATGCTTTCCGCTCCCAATTTCATGGCAACGCCTACATGGCCCATTCCGGCTTGTTTCGTGCTTTGCGCGTTTACCTGATAGCCTTCGGCTGCGGCATAGGATAGGGGAAGCATGGATAAACATGCTAATGCAATAATTTTCTTCATACAATACAAATTTGTTTAACCTTAGGTATTTGCCTGCTCGCGTGTCCCTTTGAGGGAGAGTTCGGACAGACGTAAACGGCGGCAAAGATAAGGACTTTTCCTAAATATTGCACATTTTTATAAGAAATGTGCTGCACAAAGAGGGTATATATGTGCAAGACGCGACGGCGGAAAAGAAACGGGGCGTTGGCCTGAATGGAAAAAACCGCTATCTTTGCCTCGTAAAAACGAAGATAGGCTGCGCCGATGGCAAAATCAAAGTGAAGCTTTGCTTCTGCCCTCGGCGTGCACTATCTTGTTCCGAAAAGAAAATTGTTCTTTTCCGTGTGCTTGCTCAACCACGTATTAAAAACAAGAAAGAAATGAAACATCAAGAAGCCGCTCTGGTATGCTTCTCGGGAGGACAAGACTCCACCACCTGCCTGTTCTGGGCCAAGAAGCATTTTTCCTGTGTAGAAACCGTCTGTTTTACCTACGGACAAAAACATTCCCTCGAAATCGAGATGGCCCGTCAAATCGCCGAAGAAGCCGGGACGCCCTTTCATTTGCTCGACGTCTCGCTTATCGGCCAATTGGCCCCCAACTCGCTTACCGACCCGTCGATCGACATGGACCCGGAAAAACCGGCCGACACCTATCCCAATACCTTCGTGCCGGGCCGGAACATGGTATTCCTTACCTTTGCCGCCATTCTGGCCCGAAGCAAAGGCATTTTCCATCTCGTCACCGGCGTATCGGAAACCGATTTCAGCGGATACCCCGACTGCCGCGACACATTCGTCCGTTCGCTCAACGTGACGCTCAACCTGGCCATGGACGAACAATTCGTGCTGCATACCCCGCTGATGAACCGCGATAAAAGCGAAGTGTGGGAACTGGCCGACCGCCTGGGCGTCTTCGAACTGGTGCGCACCCGTACCCTCACCTGCTACAACGGCATTCCGGCCGACGGTTGCGGTCATTGTCCGGCTTGCCGGCTACGCCGCGAAGGATTGGAAACTTACCTGTCACGTAAAAAATAAAAAACCGATGGACGAAAGAAAACAAGAGAACGAATTACATCTGCTGGGCGGAAACACCGTCTACCGCGAAGATTACGCTCCCGAAGTGCTGGAAGCATTTACCAACAAACATCCCGGCAACGATTATTGGGTACGCTTCAACTGCCCCGAATTTACCAGCCTCTGCCCTATCACGGGCCAGCCTGACTTTGCCACCCTCTATATCGATTATATACCCGACGTAAAAATGGTGGAAAGCAAAAGCCTGAAACTGTATCTGTTCAGTTTCCGCAGCCACGGAGCCTTTCACGAAGATTGCGTGAATCTCATCATGAAAGACCTTATCCGGCTGATGGATCCTAAATACATTGAAGTAACCGGCATTTTCACGCCGCGGGGAGGCATCAGCATTTACCCTTATTGCAACTACGGCCGGCCGGGTACGAAATACGAAGCTTTGGCGGAAAAAAGGCTTTTCGAACACCGACCCTAAGATTTTCGGGCGTCGGAACGGGTAAATTGAAAAATAACGTATATTTGCAATCCTATACGTTAACGATCAAATTCAGTTTAGACCATGAAGAAAAAAATGCTTTTGCTAGCCGTCTCCGTTTGGGCCGGCAGTACGTATGCGAACGCGCAAAACAACATGCCGACCGGATATGCCGGAATTACGCACGAGATGTCGGAATTTTACGAACCGGTTCCGCCCGTCGTAACCCCGGGAGAGGAATTGAAGGGAGGCGGATTCACAGCTCCTTCGGATGCCATCGTGCTTTTCGACGGCAAAGATCTTTCGGCCTGGGAAAGCCCTAAAGGCGGCCCGGCACTCTGGGACGTGCACGACGGCGTATTTACAGTCAATAAAAAGAACGGGGATATCCAGACCAAACAGAAATTCGACAGTTTCCAGTTGCATATCGAATGGCAGGTACCGGAAAACATCACCGGCGAAAGCCAGTTGAGAGGCAACAGCGGGATTTACCTGCAAGGCATGTACGAGATTCAAGTGCTCGATTGCTACGACAACCCCACCTATGTGAACGGCATGGCAGGCAGTATCTATAAACAATCCAGCCCGCTGGCCAATGCGATGCGCAAACCGGGCGAGTGGAACGTATACGATATTATTTATACGGCTCCCGTATTCAAAGAAGACGGAAGCTATCGCAGCCGCCCCACGGTGACGGTGATTCAGAACGGCGTAGTATTGCAAAACAATACCACTATCCTGGGCACGACGGAATGGATCGGTTTCCCGCAAGTGAAAAAGCATGGAGCAGGCCCCATCCTGTTGCAAAGCCACGGCGATCCCAGCGAACCGATCAGCTACCGCAATATCTGGATTCGGGAATTGTAAAAAGCGGCCAGGCTCCGTCCGGCAGCCACGCTCTTCTCCGGACGGCCGCCTATAAGACGCCGGCCTTGCCAGACAGCCGGCAGCATCCGGGAAAAGAGGAACATAAGTCATTTCCCTAAAATAATAAAAAGCACCCCGAAAGTCTTTTAACCGACTTTCAGGGTGCTTTATTTACCAGCCACAGCTCTTTTCCTGTTTTCCGCCTCATTCCCCCTCTCCTGCCGGAACAGCCCTTTCTGCTTTAGGCGAGAATGCTCCTTTGGGTCTCCATACACTTTCCGGCGGGCTAACCGGCAAGGAAACAAGGACGGAGGTTAATCCGGCATCAGATTAAATTCTTCTTTCAGCCGCGCCAGAGCCGGATTGACGCCGAGCAGGTGCTCGAATTTTTCGGTAGTGGTATAAGCCAGATGCTTTTCGTTCGATTCGATAATGCGCACGCGCATCTGAACTCGGGCATTCTGCAACCGGACGCGGATGGAACTCAGAATATCGATTGCCCCGTTAAACAATTCTTCTTGCTGTCCGGGATTATGCACGGCTACTTCGAAAAAGAAATTCTCCTGCAATACCGGCTTGCAGTTAATCATTGTATTTTTCAAATATACTTTTTTGTCGATACCGGCGGCAAAAGCATCCCAGGCAGCCACCAATTCTTCTTGCGTAAACTGATTCGTCGTCTCGCGCCCCGCCGTCGCCACCTGCCGGACGGTTTGCTCTTTCGGCTTTTCGATGCCGATTTCTTTCAGCGAAGTAACGGGCGGCCGTCCGGGCCGGCGGCTGGAATTGCCCGAAGGAGGAGTAAGCGGCATAGTACTTATCGGTGAAGGCGGCATCTGGGTAGCACTGCCGCCCGAAAAACGGCTTGCGGAAAGATTTTCCGGCGGTGCGGAAGTAACCGCCGCCGCATTTTGCGCCGAAGGCATACCGGGCGCCCCGGCAACAGATGCCCCGACTGCGGCTCCTTCAGGCTGAACGGCCGGGCGGGAAGAAGGCGGCTGTCCGCCGGCAGAGGTGCCTCCCACCGCCGGTTGGCTTACACTGCCGCCGCCTACGGGGTCAATCCGTCCTTTTCTTTTATCCTCGGCTGCCGGTTCGCCCGGGCGGAGAAGTTGGCAAAGCTGGATCAGCGTCAACTCCAGCAATAATCGTTTGTTGCGGCTGGCGCGGTAATTCAAATCGCAGGTATTGGCCAATTCGATCGCCTTGAACAGGAAGGCATCCGAGCAGCGGGCAGCCATTTCCTTATAGCGTTCGCGAATCGAAGCCCCTACCTCAAACAGAATCAAGGTAGCTTCATCTTTGCATACCAGCAAATCGCGGAAGTGAGCGGCCAGTCCGGTAATGATATTCTGCCCGTCGAATCCTTTCAGCAGTATCTCGTTAAGAATCAGTATCGAAGCACGCACGTTACTCGCCAGGATGTTTTCGGTCAATCGGAAATAATACTCGTAATCGAGCACGTTCAGATTGTCGATCACGGCTTGGTAGGTGATATTGCCGTTGGTAAAACTTACCACCTGGTCGAAAATGGAAAGCGCGTCGCGCATACCGCCGTCGGCTTTCTGGGCAATCACGTTGAGCGCTTCCGCCTCGGCCGCCACATTCTCAAGCGAAGCCACGTATTGAAGGTGTTCTACCATATCGGCTACCGAGATGCGCGAAAAATCGTATATCTGGCAACGGGAAAGAATGGTAGGCAATACCTTATGCTTCTCGGTAGTGGCCAGAATGAAAAGGGCATGATGGGGAGGCTCTTCCAACGTCTTTAAAAAGGCGTTGAAGGCCGCCGAGCTAAGCATATGTACTTCGTCGATGATAAAGACTTTGTATTTGCCTATAGGAGGCGGTATGCGCACCTGATCGATCAGCGAGCGTATATCGTCGACGGAATTGTTGGACGCGGCATCCAGTTCGTGGATATTGTAGGAACGTTGTTCGTTGAAGGCGCGGCAGGATTCGCAAGCGTTGCATGCCTCTCCTTCCGCCGTGGGATCGAGGCAATTAATGGTTTTTGCAAAGATGCGGGCACACGAAGTTTTCCCCACTCCCCGCGGGCCGCAGAACAGGTAGGCGTGCGCCAGCTTATTGCTCTGGATAGCGTGCTTCAAGGTAACGGTAAGCGACTTCTGCCCCACTACGCTCCTGAAAGTAGAGGGCCGGTATTTTCGGGCCGATACAATATAATTGTCCATTCGTTGCTTTTTAGTGTGAAATGGAAGATAGTGCAAACCGAGGGCAGAAGCAAAGCTTGTTTTGGATTATACCGAAGTGAGCCTATCTTCGTTTTGTTTAAGAAACAAAGATAATAAATAAAATCGATTTCCCCCAGTCCTCCTTCGCAAGTACCGCATCGTCTTTTCCCTCAGCCGAAAAATCCCCCCTTGTCTCCAGCCTAGCCGGCAAATAAATGAAGCCGAGTTGATAAAAGTTAACCCTAAGGATGTAAAGATATAAAAATAATTCGTTTACCTTTGCTTCAAAGAATCAGAACGAAGATAGGCCGCACCTCGGCAAAACCAAAGCAAGCTTTGCTTCTGCCCTCGGTTTGCACTATCTTTGTTTCGAAGAATCAAATCGAAGATAGGCGGCACCTCGGCAAAATCAAAGCAAGCTTTGCTTCTGCACTCGGTTTGCACTATCTTTGACAAAAAGTAAATTCCCATGTCATTCCTAACACGCATCAAAGAATTTCATGCCAAGTATGTAGCGCGGATCAACGCCTACTGGCTGGTTACGATAGGTTTCCTTATCCTCACCTTTACGGCCGGCGACAGCAATCTGTACAAACGGTACACGTATGACGAAAAGATACGCAGCCTGGAAAAAGAGATCAAACATTACCGGGAGGAAATCGAAGTAAACAGCAAAAAGCTGAACGACCTTCGCACCGATAAGGAAGGACTCGAACGGTTCGCCCGCGAAGAATATTTTATGAAAAGAAAAAACGAAGACGTTTTTATCATCAAACAGAAATAATGAATCGGAAAACAAGAACTTTTATTTTCGCGATAGCCGCCTTGCTCGTCCTGGCCGGAGCAGCTTTATATATGACGAAATGGGTAATCGCTCCCTATCTTTTTGCCGTAGGCACTGCCGGCATCGCAGTCTGTTACCTTACCCTCCCGACAGCCGGCATGAAGATACGCACCAAACGATTGCACCGAATGAACGTAATAGCCGGACTACTGGGCGTAGCAGCTTCCGCTTTGATGCTAGCCGGACGCAAAGAATGGGTGCTTTGCCTGACGATTTCAGCCATTTTGCAAGTATACACCTCGTTTGTTATCCCCAAAGACCCCGACGAGCGGCTGTAAGAAAAAAACAAAAGGTCGCCTTATCGATGCAATAAAACGCCCTGTATATGCGGAAGAAAAGCAAAACAGGCGACCGACAAACCGGCAAGCGAACACATGCAACTGCCCTCCCCGCCCCTCGGCCGGGGAGGTATATTCTATCGAAAAAAATACAATAAGCCCCGGCCAAGTAGGTGTTGGGAAAAGCATTTTGTACTTTCCTCATAATCAATCCGTTAAAAACAAGAAAAAATACACTGCGAAGTAAAGAAAATTTCATGCCGGCCTTAGATTTACATCGTAATAGGAAAGATAAAAAAGAAACAATAGATTTGTAGCATAAATGAAAGGGAAGCCGAGAGTGAACCGGTCATGCCAGTGAAACACA
>DBFWLD010000002.1:0-22392 GCA_048465615.1 Tannerellaceae bacterium | reverse complement strand
AATCAATGCTCTGAGAGCCAAGATTGTGGCGCGAATGTTTGCTGTGATCAAAAAAAATGATTTCTATCAGCCTTTTTTTTCTGCCTAATAGTTGCAAAAATCATAATAATATGTAATTTTATTTTCATGCCGATGTATTTTTTCTTTCATCGGCATAAAATGGAAATTTCCTTGTGGCAGCTTTTTTCTTAGGCTAAAAATAATACAATAAGGGGGGCGCATTCGTCGGGTTTGCTGCGCTACTCTGCCGGCGTTGTGAAAGCGGATTTTGTGGGTGATGGTTGAGCCCGTTTCTTACTGTGCCGGGGCCGTTCGGAATTGTAAGCAGGGTTGTATACTATTCATCTTCCTTTCTCGGTGTAAGTTACGAATATATTTAGTACTTTTGTCATCGTATAATGAGTTTAAATCTGTATTCATTTACTTTGTTAATTTTAATCATGACAGATCCTACTACGCTTTTACTTTCTCTGTTGATTATCGTACTGGTAATCATCCTTCTTTATCTGGCAAGGTTATTGCATAATCCTACCCCGAGGTATTCCGCCGCGCTCGAGCAGATCCGGAAAACGCAAAAAGAAACGGCCGAGTTGGAGAATAAGCTGAAAATGGCCTTGCAAGCCGGAGGGTTGTCGGTTTGGTCGTATTTGCCGGAAACCGATTCTTTTGATCTGGCCGACGAGAATACGGTGCCTCAGCCGGGGATGCGGCTGGCCGACGTAACCAATCAGTTGGTGCCCGAAGATCGGGAAAGACACCGCAAGTTGGTAAGCGACATTGTAAACGAGGTGCACGAGAAAAGCGTGGAGTCGTTCCGGCTGGTTACTCCCGAAGGAAAAATACGGTGGTACGAAATCTACTCGATGGGCGTAAGAAACGAAGAGGGCAAAGTATACCGTCTGATCGGCACGCAAAAGGATATTACCGATCGAAAAGACAAAATTCAGGAATTGAAAGAAAACAAGCATCAGCGGGATTTGCTGATGCAGATAGCGAATATGATTTCCTGGGAGTATGACGTGCAAACGGGCGTTACCACGTCTACCGGCGAGACGATGTTTTTCGATCGGGAAATAGCGCTGGAGGATAGTTATAATTTGGTAGCCCCCGAGTTCAGGGAGATGTACAAAAAAGCTTTCAGCAACATTCTGGAAAAAGTGACAGATACGCTTACCATAGCTTTCCGGGTTATTTCGCTCGATAACGATTACCGCTGGGTACGGCTGGTAGCCCGCGTATCGGCCTACGACAAGGATGGCAACGTGGCCAAACTGATCGGTACCCGCGAGGATATTACCGAACGGATGAAACGCGAGCAATCGTTCAAAAATTACATCCGGCGCTTCGATTTGGCGATCCAGTCGAGCAATATTATCCAGTGGGATTACGATATGGAATCGCGAATGTTCACCCGTCTTTATTCCGATCCGGAGCAGCCGGGTACGTTTATCCGGACGCCTTTCCAGTTTGTTACGCATCCGGAAGACCGGGCGTTGATGGCGGACGCCATTGCCAGGATAAGGTCGGAAGAGCAGCATATATCGAATCTGCACTTGCGCATGATGATGGAGGGCGATAAGGATTACCGGTGGATAAATATGTTCGGGGTGCCGCTCAGTTACGACGACGAGGGCCGGTTGCTGGTTATTACCGGGCTTTTGCTGGATATTACGCATATTGAAAAAGCGGAAGAATCGAACCGGATGAAAACGGCTTTCCTGGCGAATATGAGCCATGAAATACGTACGCCGCTGAATGCGATTATCGGATTTTCCCAATTGCTGGAGCAGGCCGAAGATAAGAAGGAAAAGGAAGAGTTTATGCGTATTATCGAAAGCAATAATAATTTGTTGCTTCAGATTATCAACGATATCCTGGATTTGTCGAAGATCGAAGCCGGCAAAATGAAATTTGTGTATTCCGATTTCGATGTGTCGGAGGTATTGACCGATCTCCGACAGGTGTTTATCCCTCGTTTGCAGGAGGGGGTGGAATTGGTTTGCGATATTCCTTTTTCGCATTATCGGGTTTGTTCGGAAAAGAACCGGCTGATCCAGGTGTTGTCGAACCTGCTGAGCAATGCCGCGAAGTTTACCACCCAAGGGAGGATTACCGTGGGGTATCGTCCGGTAGAAAACGGGTTGGCGTTTTATGTGGCCGATACGGGTAGCGGCATCGCCCGGGAAAACCTGCCGCAGGTATTCGAACGTTTTACCAAGTTCGATCATTTTATTCCCGGTACGGGCTTGGGTTTGTCTATCTGCCAGATGATCGTGCACAAGCTGAACGGGGACATCTCGGTAGAGTCGGAACTGGGGAAAGGGAGCACGTTCCGCTTCCATATTGCTTGCGAGCGGGCTCAGGCGGCGGAGTGATGCGGGTACGCCCGGTTTCGGCCAGGAAGGGGGCTTAGTGGCCGGTAGAGAGCGGAACGTCCAATACGATGCGCAGCTTTGTCAGGACGACGGGATAATACGTTCCTTCTTTGCCTTTTACCTCGCCCGAAAAGACGACGGATAGTCCGCTCAGGTCGTCCAAGGGTTCGGGCCACCGGAGGGCTTGGCGGATGATTTCATTCGAGGGAAGCCTGATCGGCAGAAGCACTTCCCGGAAACTGCTGAAGTAAGCATGCGGGTAAATCAACGTATAGGGGGAGTCTTTGCTTAGTTTGAAATAGCCTTCTTGTTCGTGGAGGGTAAAGAGGGTGGGCGCATTGGCATAGCGGTTGTCGTCTTCGTTTAAAGGAATGGGATACTCGTTGCCGGGAAAAGTGTTTTCGTCCGTTTTACAGGCGGTGATTCCGACGAGTGAAAAAAGGAGAAAGCTTAGAAAGGAAAAAAGAATAAGCGGTTTCATGATTGTTCTTTTTAGTGGTAAATTATTTTATTGCTACCTTACTTCGGAGAGCCGGGTTGGGAATAAATCAGATGGATGGAGGGTGTCTTTTTGAGCAGGCTGGACCTTTTTTGTATCCGGTCACTTTTTCATATTCGGTCTAGTAGGGTGTAGCGAGGGGAATCTCCACAATAAATTTAAGTTCCGTTAACACGATAGGATAGTAAATTCCTTTTTTACTCTTTACTTCTCCGGAATAAATAATGGGAGATTCGTAAAATTCTTCTATAGGGAGAATCCAATCTA
The DNA here is from genome assembly GCA_048465615.1 of Tannerellaceae bacterium. Taxonomy (GTDB): domain Bacteria; phylum Bacteroidota; class Bacteroidia; order Bacteroidales; family Tannerellaceae; genus Parabacteroides. The sequence goes on along the minus strand of DBFWLD010000002.1, from coordinate 19,251 downwards.
TGGCTTGGCATATAGTTGCTGTAGAAGGAAGGCGTATCGGAAGAAGAGTTTCCCGGAAACTGCTTGTATGGGAATTAGGATAAATCATATAACAGGCGCTATCTCTGTTGAATCTCAATATACCTTCTTGTGCGCTTAGCGTAAAAAGCGTCGATTCTTCTGCATACCGTTGGTCGTTCCAATTTAAAGGTACCGTGCGTTCGGTATCAGGGTACTTTTTTTCATCTTCTTTACAGGCAGTTATTCCTATGAGCAGAAGGAAAAGGAAGCAGAGTAAGGGGGCTTTTTTTATGGGTTTCATATGCGTTCTTCTTTTATAAATGAATAAGTACTAGGGGATATGGATCCACTTTGTTCGGTTTACTAGATTGGGGGGGCAAAGGGGTTCCAACTTCCTGATCTCTTTCTTTTTAGCGAATCGACCACTTTTGCTATGAAGTTTATGGCTTTCCAGGAAAAGGGATTAAAGTAAAAGCTCGAATGTTTGTCAATACGATAGGATAAAAGCTGCCTTCTTTGGCTTTCACATCTCCGGAGTAAATGACGCTCACATTGGATAAGTCTTCATATATCTCCAACCAGCCCAGTGCTTGAATGATGATTTCCTTTGAAGGAAGCCTGATAGGTAAAAGAGTTTCCTGAAACCCTCCGGAAGAGCAATAGGGACAGATGATACATATATTATCTTTATTTATCTGCAAATATCCTTCTTGTTCCTCAAGCGTGAAAATTGTTTCTTGGTCGGCATACCGTTGGTCGTCCCAATTTAAGGGGATGGGATATTCATTTTCCGGGAGTTCTTTTCCATCTTCGTTGCAAGCGCTTGTTCCCCCTAGCAAAAAGAGGAGGAATAGGAATATGGAAGTTTTTTTTAAGGGTTTCATAGGGATCATTTTTATCATTGAATTATTATTTTACGCGTGTAATCCTCTCCGATTCTTACCAGATAAGTTCCAGGCTGGAAAGTACTCATGTCTATTGTAGCCGACTCTTTAAACGAACCGGTAAGTTTCATCTTTCCGGTTGTGATTTCATAAATAGTGTATAACGTGCTATTCCGGGTCGTATTTTGTTCAATGCTATTTAAGGTGAGGATTCTACCTCGTTGAAACATAGCGTATCGCGTATCTCCTGCTGTAACATATAAGATGGCGTCTCCCCCCGGTTGGACGCCGCAGTTGGTCTTGCTGCTGCACCAAATCTCATACGAACCGGCTCGGGTAAAGCGAATAGTACATGTTCTTTTATCCGGATTTTTTACTAAAGGCGCACTTGTAGGGGGATGTACCGACCATTCGTAATCTATGTTTTCATAAATATCCGTAATAAAAGGGAGAGCTGAATAGACATATTCGGTATTTAATGCCGGCTGGGTGGGACCGGTTATTGATTGTATGGTGGGGGAAGGAGCATAAACATCTAGGGAAACACTTATTCCATTACTTGTAGTGGCGGTTATTTTTCCTCTGCCGGTTCCGTTCACGTAGGCTTTTTTTACTTGCACTTGGGTAGAGCCTTGCCCGGATACAAGGGCTAAATCGCCGGATACATTCCATGCGACCGAACCGTTGACGGGATTTTGTAAAGTATAAGTGGAAGTTCCGCAAACTATTTTTTCTCCTTCAATTTTGGGGTACAAGGAAGTATTGGTTGTTTCAAGCCCTGTATTCGTAGGATCTAGCCAAGGTTTTAGTTGAGTTTCGTTTGAAGAAGTGTTGTTGTTCCATGAATAATGGAAGGCACCGACACGTATTTCTTCAGGAGGGCATGTCACTTTTCCTCCGTGCAATTGTCCCACGAGTCTTTTATCCTGGTTTAGAAAAGGTGCACCGGATGATCCTCCTTCCACAGCGCCGTTATCTAGTGTAATATTCCAATGGGTAAAAGGGGGGGATGAAATATTTCCCCATGAGATAGGCTTGGAATTGAGCGAAATAGGAGCGTTTGTAAATGAAATTTTCATATAATCTCCCCCCGGGTGATGAATCATAGTGCCCGATGTCGGACTACTGTTTCGCCTGTCCCAGCCTAACCAAGTAGCCCCGTAACTGGCATTTCGTAGTTCCAGCAATAGGAAATCCGAGTTTGAGCTACCTGCCCGGAATGAAGAACCGTTATAAGTTACCGTATAAAAACTTTTGCCTGAAGAACAAGGTTGTATATGATCGAATTTGAACATCCAATTGCTTACGCTGTTTTTTTCTGTTGATGATAATATTCCGTCGATAGGATTAATATCGAGACAATGAAAAGCGGTTAAGAAATAGGGTTTAAAGCTTTGGTCGGCGGTCATCACCAAAGAGCCGGTACACCACGAAGTTCCGTTTGCCAACAATACCACGGCCACGGCACGGGCCTCTTTATTATAAGCAGAATAACAATCCACATTATTATAGCAATTTAGTGAATTACTCTTTCCGGAATAGGTATCCCGGTAAGCATGGATTACTTTTTTTACTGTCAATGTAGTTTCTCCTGCTTTATCTTCTGGTTCATAAAGATATAGAGAGACATTGTCTCCTTTAATCAAATCAGTAAGGAAGTCTCCATTTTGAGGATTTTCATTCGAAGTAACAGGGCCGTATAACATCGTTTCATCTTGGTTTGCAAGATACAATTCTGCTCCTTCCGGTAAATAAAAGTCCTTTAAAATAAAATTAAGGGAGTAAGCTCCCTCCGATAAAAAAGACATCGACCAAACTCTTCCTCCTTCGATATAATTCCATATTCCGTCTTTTAAGGTTAGGTTTACTTCAAAATCTTTTCCAAAACGAAAAGGGACATCTCCTTGATGGCTGGCTTGGCAGATACTGTCTTCTTGCATAAGAACGGAAGCTTCGAAAGTCGGTAACCTGAAAACGGCTTTTCCGTTTCTTGTTTGCGCCAGATTATTCAAGCAAGTTTCCGCTAAGGCGTTTCCTTCTGGAAAGTAGCGTGTGGGTATTTGAGCCGATAGGGTAGTGCAAATAATAGTAAGGAAAAGTGCTTTTAGTGTTCTCATGACAAGCGGTTTTTTATTAAAGCCAAATATAAATAAAATAATTTTATTTTTTATTGCCCTATCCTACTTTTTTTGATCGTATTTAGATAAATGCTAAAAAAGTAGAAGTAAAGAAAAACGCTTTAGCCGTGAGGTTTCAACTTGCGGAAGAGTAAGCCGTTAGGGAGAAATAGCCTGTTGTTGTTAGTAAAGGGGCTTTATGGAGAGAAGGCCAACGAAAAACTTTCCCGGCAAGGCCCGGAATGAACCAAGCGGGAGTGTGGAGGGTTATATTTTCAGATATAAATAACTCGAATATGCGAAAAAAACATGTGAACGTATTATTGATCGTAGGGGTAGCCGTGGCGATTATCCTGTTGATGGTGTGGTTGTTTTTAGGTACGACGTTGGAAGAGGATTCTTCCATGAATTTTTATCCGATCGAACAGCCTTGAAATGTTTTGTTTGCTTGTGCCTGGAAAATGAGTAGGCGGCCAAGGGCAAGCCGGAGCAAAGAAAAAGGGAAGCCGTGCGGCAGGCGCGGTATCCCTTTCTTTTTTATAAGCTTGGATAGGCGGGAAAAGCAAAATGGTAGCAATCGTTTCCTCGCTCTCTCCCGCTGGAAAAGCAGGGAGGGCAGCTCCTTCTCGGCTTATTCCGGTTGATTCAGCACATTATATAGCCCGTTCAAATCGTCGGCGCCTACCAGATCGACGCCTTCACGCAGGAAGAAGCGTTTGAATACCGGCGTATCCGGAGCGCCCCACCAGCGGAAAAGCTTTCCTTGCTCGTGTACGCGGGCGATAATGTCGCGCATCTTTTGTAGTTCATCGGCCGGCATTTCGCCCTGCCCGTCCCAGGTGAAAAAGTCGGCGTAATTATCGCTTACTACCGGGGCTAAGGTGGCCGGAACACCGGCGTCGAGGTCGCGGAGTTGTCCGTCGAGGAAGGTGAAGCGGCTGGTTTCCTGGGGAAGACTTTGCTTGGGCCGGTCGCCGGACAGGAAGAATAACACGGGGCCTTCTTTATAGACGCCGTTATCGACGGAACAGAAATATTCTTTATAGGGTTCCATCTGTTCTTTCAATACCTTGTACATCGCTTCTCCCTCTCGTTTGCAATCCACCATCAGATAAAACGGCCGGTCGCTTTCGGGATAAACTTTTCCACCGTTGGCCTTGATACGTTCTATTAAAGGACGCAGGTAGAGGTTCCGAAAAGTAATGGCGGGATTCGGCTCGGGGCGGTCGTGCGATACATACAATTCTCCATCGATCAGCCACAGATCGGCTTCCACGCAGTTGAAGCGGAAGGCCAATGCGTCCTGCAAAGGATTTTCCCGCCAGTAGTCGTTGTGGGAGAAGGCGTTATAGTGGATGCTGCGGTCTATCTTCCGGGGGAGCGTGTCGTGCTGGAAAGGCCCCGCTGTTTCGAAATTGCCTTCGCCGTCGGTCCAGCGGCAGGAAGCGATGTCGACCGTATGGTCGCGGATACGCACCACGGCAAAGGAACCGTTGCCGTCTTCATCGGGCCAGGCGTTGTTCACCTGATAGATGGGATAACCGCGGTAGTATTGCAACGACGGCGTATGGGTATGGCCTACCAGGAAGGCGGCTACGTTGTATTGATCGAGCAGGTCGAAGAGCCGGTTGCGGGCTTCCTGCGGCCACCATTTCAATGCCCAGGGGTCGACGCCGTAATGTTGAATATAGACTACCGGGTTTCCTTTCGCGGCATGGGTGCGAAGGTCGTCGGCCAGCCAGTCGAAATTGCTTTCGCTATAGGCCGTATCGCCCGAAAAGCGTTGGGCCTGGATGAAATGGACGTCGCCGATATTCCAGGAGTAGCTGCGGCTGCCGGGATGAAGGTTCAGAATCTCTTTTTTAGCGAGCTTTTCCTGTAGAATCGAATCCAGATAGTGCAGCGAGAAGGCGCGGCCTTTCAGATTGTCGGCCCCCTTGTCGGATACCGACGGATCAATGTCGTGGTTGCCGAACCCGGGATAAACCGGATAATGAATCCGCCGGTCGCCTTCGCCGGGCTCGTATCGTTCGCGGTAGAGCGAGAGAATTTCCGGACGCGCCTTGTCGAACATATCGCCAGCCACGATTACCCCGTCGATATGGCCGACGGGGGCTGCGGACGTATTCTTTCCTGCGGCCGTATCGGAGGGAAATACGAATTGGCCGGGCAACCGGTTTATCGTAACTACATGGTAGTATTGATCGGTTTCGGGAGGCAGGTCGAAATGGAGGTCGGCGGCTACTACCACCGCGACGTCGCGTCCGGCTGCCGGCGTGCTGTCCTTAGGAGAAGAACAACTAGCAGCCAGGGTCGCCGCGACGCATGCTAAGCCTAGTATTTTCATTTGTTGTCTTTTATAAATCATACGGTTGTTATACGGTTTGCTTGCCGACTTTTACCGGGATCTTTTTCTGCTTGTCTCCCCAGCATACGGTCAGTTCGAAAGGTACGTTGGTGTCGATTTCCACCTGCGGTTCCTGCGCTGCCGAAGAACGGCCTTTCACCCGGATGGAAACCAGGCCGTCGGTTCCGAAAGGATAGCGGTCGATACCGTAAGCTTCCGTCAGGTTGACGTCGACGGTGAGCTCTTTGGCGTATACGTTCGAGCGGATGCCGAAAATATGTTCGATCAGCACGGCAATGGGGGGAAGCCCCGTCCAGCCGATAAAGTCGGGGCGGGCCATAAAGCCGGGTTCCACATGCTCGGGGGCGTAATATTCCCAGAAAGTGCCGGTATTGCGGTATACGGCCAGCACATTGTCGTAGTGGTTGCGGGCAATGTCGTAGGCCAGCCGGCGGTAGCCTTTGCCGACGAGGCCGGTCAGTACCATATAGGTAGCGCCGGGCCATACGCCTCCTTGCCAGTAGCGGCCGTTATCTTTGTATTTCGGATGGTTGGCGGCCAGCGAGGGGATGCGGTGGGGGCGGTTGAAGGTTTCCTTGTTGTCGAGTTCCGCCACAAAGGCATCCAGCCGGTCTTTGTCGAGTATGTCGGTAAGCAGCGCCCAATAGGCGTAGATGCCTTTGGTGGTAGAGAGCGATCCGTCGGCGTATTGGTCGAACAGGCAATGTTCCTTGTCGTTCCAGAGATTTTCGCTGATGTAGGCTTTCAATTTCTTTTGTTCGTCTTCGAAGTCTTCGATCTCCTGCCAGCGTTCGAGGTAGAAGCCCATTTCCAGCAATTGCCCGGCCGTGAAATATTGTTGCAGGGTGGCGTCGAGCCAGATCATATGGCCGTGGCTGTATATCATGTTATACTGAGGTTGTACGCGTGGCATATTATCCATGCCGGTACCCCAGCCGCTGCTCCAGTAGGTGCCGTTCCGCCAGGTATGGTTTAGTTTGAGCCATTTGTAATAGGCGCAAAGTACGGGGAAAATCTTATGCAACCGGTCGGTATCGCCGAATTGTTTGTAATAGATCATCTCGCTCCACGGCAGCAGGTTGGGGCCTGTGCTGGTGGGATCGTACCGCTCGAAACAATCGGCGCCGTCTGCTTTGATTTCCCGGCAGATAAAACCGTCGGGATGTTGCTTGGCATAGAAATTGTCGAGGGTGCGTTGGAAGGGAAAGAAGCGGGTGCCGTAGCGGGCGAACATGGTGATGAAAGCCGAGTCCCACATGAAAATATTTCCGTTGTAGGCAGTGTCGATATAGCTGGATACGAAGCCCGATCCTTTTTCGGGGGCTTTGATGTTCTTCACGCCTATCTCCCAGGCTTTCCAATACATTTCGATCTCCTTCGCATGTCCTTCCCAGACGGGGGAGGGAAGGGTTTCCTTGGCTTGGGCGAAGCTGCCGGGCACGATCGTTTCCGGGGCTGCGATCCGGTATTCGTTTTCCGTTACCAAAGGCTCTTTCAGATAGGTATTTTTATAAGGAAGACGGTATTTGGGAATATCTTCCTGCGGTTGTTGCCGGGCCGTCAAGCTGCCGGGCAGCGCGGCGGCGGTTCCGGCGGCCAGAAGGGAGCGTTTTAAAAAATTTCTTCGTGTTGTCATGGGTTCCTATGTATGGGTGTGAATATTTTCTTTCAGGGAAATGCCTGCAAAAGCTCTATGAACCGGGCAAGCTGGCGGATTCCGGCCGTCAGCCTGCCCGGGTGCGGGATTACAAATTTAATAATTTCTTGATCTTCCAGAAAATGTCGGTATTTTCGAATAGGCCGGTAAATTGTTCATGGCCGGGCCCGAAAGCATAGACGGGCACCATCACCCCGCTATGGCCGCCGGTCGAGAATTTGCCGACGATTTTTCCTTCTGCCAGGTTGCCGTCTACCAGCGTCAAGCCGCCGGTTTCATGATCGGCGGTAATCACTACCAGGGTTTCGCCGTCGCGGGCCGCCCATTCGAATACCTTGCCGATCGTGCGGTCGAAATCGTGCACTTCCTGCATCAGCATGTCCAGGTCGTTGAAGTGGCCGTAGTCGTCGAGTTGCGAACCTTCTATCATCAGGAAGAAGCCGTTGGGATTCTGGTCGAGCAATTCGATGGCTTTCAGGGAAGCCCGGGCCAGCAGATCGCCGCGTTCGGCCGGCACGGGGGTATCGACCGTATCGGTTACGCAGAATACCTTTCCGCTTTTTATCCGGGCCAGTTCTTCCCAACTGCGCGGGGTTTGGTAGCCTATGGCTTCCAGTTCCTTAAAGATGTTCCGGCCGTCTTTCCGGCGGTCGAAATAAAGCGAGCCGCCTCCGAAAGCGAAATCCACGCCGCTTTCCACATAATCGGCAATCAGGTCGTCATAATCTTCGCGGTCGGTATTATGGCAGCAAAAGTCGGCCGGCGTAGCATCGTAAAGCCGGCAGGTTGCCACAATGCCGTTCGATTTATTATTCTCGCGTGCCAATACGTTCAGCGATTTCAGCGGTTTCCCCTCCGGATCGACACCTACCGAATGATAGGTCGTTTTATGGCCGGTAGCCAGGGCCGTGCCGCCTGCGCCGGAGTCGGTAATCAGTTTGTCGGTACAATAGGTTTTCGACAGGCCGGTGGTTTGGCAGTTATCCAACCAGAGTTTCCCCCGGTTGGCCGTCCAGGCCGAATACATGTGCATCAGGCTCATGCCGTCGCCGATCATCAGGATTACGTTTTTTACTTTTTTTCCGGTGGGGGGAACGATTTTCGTTACTTCATACGGTTTTTCGAGCACATAAGTCTGTTCTTTGTCGCGGCGGCTTTGGGCCTGAACCGTCGAAAGCAAACAGGAAAATGCAATCAGGGCAACGCTAGCCCCAAGAAGAGAGATTCTTTTCATATCCTTTAAATAATTTAAAAATTCAATTTAGTCTGAATAAGCCGTCTTTTTTAGGGTTCCGTCGAAGGGAAAGTCGCCAAACTTTCCGGCGGTATGGCCGAAAATTCCGTATCCTGCGGTTTTTTCCATCCCCAGCTAAGGTGTTCGCCTTCGTAATCTTCGAAGTATTTCAACGTAAACGGATGCCAGCCCTTTTTCAACGGAATGCGTCCGGTAGCCGCGATAGCCGCATGCGAGCCGTCGTTGTTTACCACCTCTTCGCCCGAGATATACAACACGCTCCCGTCGTCGGAACGGGTAAAGAAGGTGTATACGCCGTCTTCGGGTATTTGGATCGCTCCCTCGAACAGATAACCGAAATGGTCGGCTTGCGGAGCGTGGGTAATATCCGGCTCGGGCATCCGTCCTTCGGCGAGCGGCCGGAGGGTGTCTAAGTCGGCTACCTTCTGGAAGTAACCCTCATAATAAGCATATGCCACGCCCGGCCCGCGCCCGGCTTTTTGCGTATCGGAAAGGGCGGCCGCAGGCCGGAGTATGGCCGGCGTGCTCCGGATGGAGAAGGTTCGGCTGGGTTCGAATCCTTCTTTGTATGCTTTGGCTTTTAGCTGTACGGCTTCCGTCAACCGGAGGGGATGGCGGTAAAGGGGCGATTGCCGGGTAGGTTCTTCTCCGTCGAGGGTATAATGGATGTCGGCCCCCGGCGTCGTGCATTGCAGGTCGGCCGAGGTTTCTCCTTCAAACAGATACAGATCGTGCGTTACGTAAGGAATGGAAACCGTAGGCCGGGTAGTGTAAGAGTAGGGAGCGGCTTCGGGAGCGGTTCCCCACCGGCGGTCGGGCGTTGCGGAAAGGGTGAAAGCCAGCGTGCCGCCGCCCATGAGTTGTTCATAGGTAAGATAACACGCGTCGACGGGCCGGCCGTTCAGGGAAACAGCCGAAATGTAGGTGTTGCGGGCCGGATCGTTGGCGGTGACGGTAAGAGTTTTACCATTGCCTAGGCGAAGAGTGGCTTTTTCGAAAAGGGGGGCGGTCAGCACGAACTGGTTGCTGCCGGGGCAAACGGAATAAAAGCCCAGACTGCTCAGGATATACCAGGCCGACATTTGGCCGCAATCCTCGTTTCCGACAATGCCTTCCGGGGTAGGCTGATACATTTCCTTCAAAAGACGGCGGGTCCAATACTGGGTTTTCCAAGGTTGTCCCATATAGCTGTACAGGTAGGCCATATGATGGCTCGGTTCGTTGCCGTGGGCATATTGGCCGATCAATCCGGTGACGTCGACCAAGTCGCCGGCCATTTCCGAGCTAACGGTGAAAAGGCTGTCGAGGTTGGCGATAAAGCGGTCGGTACCGCCCATCAGTTGGGCCAGCCCGTATACATCGTGGGGGGTGAAAAAGCGATACTGCCAGGCCGTAGCTTCGGTATACGAACGCCCGATCTCGAACGGGTTGAAAGGCGTTTCCCAATTGCCGTCGTGCCGTTTCCCGCGGAAGAACCCGGTGCTTCCGTCGAAGACGTTGGCGAATTGCCGGCTTCGTTCGATAAAGGTAGCATAGTCGTCTGTTTTCCCCATGGCCTGGGCCATGCGGGCGATGCACCAATCGTCGTAGGCAAATTCCAGCAGGCAGGAAACCGATTCTTTCTTCCGGTCGGCCGGGATAAACCCTTGCGCGATATATTCAGCCGCTCCTTTTTTATTTTTGGCTGCCGATATTTTCATCGCTTCCAAGGCATGTTGCGCATCGAATCCTCTCAATCCTTTCAGGTAGGCGTCGGCAATAATCGAAGCCGAATGGTATCCGATCATCGTGCCTGTTTCGCCGGCCGACAAAGGCCATAGAGGCAGTTCTCCGCTTGCATCATACATGGCCAGGAGCGAACCGACCATATCGCCCGCCAGCGTGGTATCGAGCAGCGTCATCATCGGATGCCAGGCGCGGAAGGTATCCCAGGTGGAAAATGTGGAGAAGTGGCGACCTCCGGCTGCCACGCGCCCGGTTTGCATATCGTGCCGGCGGTACTCGCCGTTGACGTCGCTTGCCAGGTTAGGCACCACTTTGCTGTGGTAGAGCGCCGTATAAAAATTCGTCCGTTCCTGGGGCGTGCCTCCTTCTACGGTAATACATGCCAGCTCTTTCTCCCAAGCTTTCCGGGTAGCCTGTGCCAGCGAGTCGAATGCAAACGAATTTCCGGTTTCCGCTTGCAAGTTCAGCCTGGCATTGGCTTCGCTAACGATGGAAAGGCCCACCTTGGCTACCAAGGGTTCCCCGGCCGGAAGATCGAAAAGAAGAGTGGCCACCCGATCGTTTGTTTTTTCGATCTGCCGGATCGGAGCCGAGAAACGGGCCACGAAATAGACATATTGATTAGTCACCCAACCGTTGGTACACCGCATACCGGCCATCTCGTTCGGCCCTGTTTGTTTTAAGGTATCGGCCAGAATGGTTTCGTTGTCCAGCAAATGGGCCAGGTCGATCGTCAGTTCGGCTTTTTCCCCTTGTCGCCAGGTATACCGGTGAATGCCCACGTGCGGCGTAGCGGTCAGTTCGGCTTTTACGCCCGCCCGGGGCAAATCGACCGCATAATAGCCGGGAGACGCTTTTTCGTCGGCATGCGAAAAAGGGACCGTTTCACCGGCAAAGGGGCGAAACAAAATATCGCCCAAATCGATACACCCCGTCCCGCTCAGGTGGGTATGGGAAAAGCCCATTAACGTAGAATCGTTGTAATGGTAGCCCGAACAGGCGTCCCAATTGCCCCGGCGGGTATCCGGGCTGAGTTGTACGCCTCCGAAAGGAGCGGTAGCCCCGGGATAAGTATGCCCGTGGAAACCGGTTCCGATAAAGGGATCTACCTCGTCGACCGCCGGCCGGGAAGGGGAGGCCGAACCGCTCAGCAGCGCGGCCGCTCCTAGAATAAAGATTGGTTTTATCATCATGCGGAATATTTTTTAATAGATATGCTTTCGATATATTTCAGGTCTTTCATGGATACGGATCTGCACCTGCTTTATTACTATTACAATTAAAAAGGGTGAATTACTTACTGTAAACCTTATTTTTATTTTCCGGCCGTCTTCCTTTTCTTCGCTCGGAAGCCGTACGCCCATGCCTTCCGACCACCCGTCCGACAACAGCCGGCGGCCGGAAAAGACAGCGGGCTATTTCAATATCCCATTGAAACAGCCCGCCTTATGATCCTTATTCTTTATCTATGAACTTAAATGAACCGGATCAGTACCCTTTATTCTGTTTCAAAGCACCCTGGGCTTTGATCACTTCGTTTTGTTCATACGGCAGCACGCAGGCTTTATCGGCATCGTACTTTTTGGCAGCCATAATTTCGATTACACCTTTATAGGTTTTGCCGTTCAGCGTCATTTCCTTGCCGTTTACCGTATCCAATTCCGACTCGGGATCGGAACGGTCGAGATATTTCAAGCCATGTTTGGCCGCTTCCAGCTTCGTCTTCGCAACCGGATATTTGGCCGCCCAACGTTTGAGATCCATCACGCGGTCGGTAAATTCGCCGGCCAGTTCCAGGCGACGTTCGTGCATCAGATCGTCGATCGTGGCATTCTGATACAGATTGCCCATGCCCGCGCGGGAAGAAATACGGTTCAGCACCTGGGCCGCTTCGCCTCCCTTGCCCATTTCGATCAGCGCTTCGGCTTTGAAAAGCAACATCTCGGCAAACCGGATAATGGGCAGATTCAAATCGGTAGTGGGGCGGTTGCCGTTAGGCGATACGTGCGTATTGTTGATACCTGCGCCCGAAACCGGGTCGACCGAACCGTAGCGGAAAGGCTCCATATATTTGTTGAAATGGAATCCGCATTCCAGGTCGGCGGTAGAGTAGAATTTCCGTTTTTCGCCGAAGAAAGTAAATTCGTCGCCATATTCCAGAATCGTTACCGGACGACGGGCATCCTTTTCGTCGAATTCGGCCCATAACTCCAACGTCGGTTTGAAGTTGCCCCAACCGTTGTAACGTCCCCAACCTTTGTTGTCGAGCATCATGCCCGGGAAGATACTTCCCGCCAGCGTCGCGCCGGAGGAATTGACCGACCAGATGTATTCTTCGCTCCATTCGTATTCGCTTTCGAATACCTTGGCAAACGAATCCAGCAATCCGCGGCCCCCTTCGCTTTCCAATTGATCTACCAGGGCCGGAATCTTGGCCCATTGCGACGGATCGTGCTGTGCCCAATAAGCGTAGGTTTTCACTTTCAACCCGATAGCCGCATCTTTGGCAGCCCGGCCGTAATCGGCGGAACCATAGTCTTTAAACCAGGGCAGCAGTTCGATCGCTTTGTCCAAATCTTCTATAATCAACGCGTAATTATCCAATACCGAGGCCCGTTGTTCGGGAATTTTGCCCGAAGGATATTCGTCATAATCTTCATACCGGTCGAAAGGCACGCCGTTGTCTGCCCGGCCGTAGCGGTAGGCAATGATGAAATGGGAAAAGGCCCGCATAAAATAAGCTTCGCCCAGGCGGTTGTTGATGACGGCCGAGCGGTTTTCCAGCTTCAGTGCATGGTTGATGACATCGTTGGCCGCCGCATTCGTCTCGTACATATATTCGTAGATGGATTGGATACTGCCTTCCGTTTCTCCGTCCATATCCAGATTGGCCAGGTTCATCTGGGAGTTACCCCGCGAGCGGGAATAGAAAATATCGTCGGATGCGCCCTGTTCCCAGAACAAATCGCGTCCCCAGGTTTCTTCCAGGCTCAGATTGCCGTACAAGGTGGTAACGGCTGTGGTATAATCGTCGTCGGTTTTCCAATAGTTTCCCTCGTTGGGCGTACCTTCCGGCTTTACGTCCAGCCAATCGCTACACGAAGCGAAAAGGAAGGTGGAAAGAGCTGCCAGGGATAAGATATGTAGTTTCATTGTATATATCGTTTAATAGATGGATTAAAATTTGAATTTCAAAGCAACGGAATAGGTGCGCGATACCGGGTACTGGCCGCGGTCCAGACCTAAGCTGTAATCGGTGGCGTCGGGCGTGCTTCCGATTTCGGGATCGATACCGGAATAGGAAGTGAACGTAGCCAGGTTGTCGACGCTCAGCGTTACGTCGAGCGAGCTTTTCCGATCGGCCAGGTAGCCGCATTTCTGGAAGAGTTTGGTGAAGGAATAACCCAGCGAGATATTCTTGATCCGCAGGTAATCGCCTTTTTCCAGATAATAATCGGAATTGGTCGAGAAGTTGCCGTTTTCATCTTTGGCCGAGATGCGGGGCACGTCCTTGTTCGGGCCGTCGAGGGCTTTGAGGATGTCGCGCGAACGGTTGGCATTGGGCGTAGCGTCGCCCGATTCATTCAGGATAGAGCATTTCCAGGCATTGAATACGTTTACGCCGCCCACGCCTTGCAGCATCAAGCTGAAGGTGAAGTTATTCCAGGTAAGGCCTCCCGAAAGCGAATAAGTTACTTTCGGCATGGCGTTGCCCATAAACTGGCGGTCTTCGCTGGAGATTTTTCCGTCGCGGTTGAAGTCGACGAACTTGAGGTCGCCTACCTGGGCGTTCGGTTGGATTTTTTCGCCCGTGGGCCCTACATAGCTGTCGATTTGTTCCTGGGAAGTAAAGACACCGTCGGTTTCCACCAGATAGAAAGAGTAAAGCGGTTGCCCTTCTTCCGAGCGGAACGGCTTTAAGCTCTTATATCCTGCCCCGTCTGTCCAGACCGGTTTCTTGCCCGAAGCATCGGCTCTTCCGATATTATGCACCCGGTTTTTCAGCGTGGCTACGTTGCCGCTTACCCAATAGCTTACTTTGCCTACCTGGTCGGCCCAGCTAGCCGAAATTTCCACGCCGCTGTTGTGGATTTCGCCGTCGTTTACCAACATCGGGTTCAGACCGATGCTGTTGGTCCAGCCCGCATCCTGTTCCTTGATCAGATCTTTGGTTTTTTTCACGAAGTAGTCGGCCGTGATGTTCAAACGATTCTGAAACATGGCCAGGTCGAGACCCAAGTCCCATTGTTCCGACGTTTCCCAAGTCAGGTTGGGGTTGAATCCGGCTTTGTAGTATTTGCCGATCATGATCGGATTGGTGCTTCCGATCTGGCCGCCCACGTCGCCACCGCTGATAATAAAGGAACTAAGCACCGGATAACCGTATCCGCGCTCGATGGAGCCCAGGTTACCGATGCGTCCCCAACTGGCACGCAGCTTGGCGGTGTTCAGCACTTCCGATTTGGGCATAAAAGGTTCCGAGGTAAGCTTCCACGCTAGCGTAGCCGAGGGGAAGTCGCCGTATTTCTGTCCTTCGGGCAAGCGGCCGGCGTAGTCGCGACGCCAGGAACCGGTTACGAAATACCGGTCGGCAAAGCTATACGAGGCGCGGGCTACGACCGATACGTTGCGGTCTTTCCGGAATTCGTCTTTGGCCGGGTCGTAAGAACCTGCCTGAGCGAAGTACATCAGCGAGCCGTCTTCGTTCATGAAATCGCGGGCGGTTACTCCGAACTGGCGGTAGGAGTATTCGCTGGCCGTGGTAGAAGCCATCAAACCGAGGTTGTGGCGGTTGAATACCCGGTCGTACGTCAGCGTATTTTCCAAATCCCATTGCGGTTCGCGCTGGCTTTCGTACGTCAGTTCGTTCCGGTCGGAGGGTTTGCCCGGTTCAAGCCGGCGAATATCGTAGTAACGATAGAAATAGTTCATCAACTTATAGGTAAACCGGGAAGTGAAATTTAATCCCTTGATCGGTTCTTTGATGTCGAGGAAGGTCGACGAGGTGAGGTACGAGCGGTGGTTTTCGTTGTAGGCCGAAGTCAGCGTGCGTACCGGGTTGACCACGTCGCCGTGAATATCGGAATAATTGCTGCCGTATTGCTGGATATAAGCCTGGTCGCTGGGAGCCGTTCCTCCGAAAGAACCGTCGTCGTTGTATACCTTGGCGTTGCGCGGCATCATCAGGGCCGAGAGGATAACGCCCGATTCCGCGCTCGAGGTATTGGCGCCGCGTTTTTCCACCGATTGCCAGCTCAGGTCTTCCCGGATTTGTACCCATTGGTTGATTTTCCACATCGAGTTCAAGCGGGCCGTAATGCTTTTGTTGTAAGTATTCAGCAGCGTACCCTGGCGATTGGAATATTCGATGGAAGCGCGGTTGGAGAAGTCTTCCGTACCGCCCGAGATTGCCACGTTATGACGCTGGAAAGGCGCGGTGCGGAAAATCTCGTCGATCCAGTCGGTGCGCGTTTCCCTGATATAGGGGTTTTTGTCGGGGTTCCATCCGGCAATGTTGGCGCCAAGTTCCTCTACCGAACCGAAGCCCAACGCCTTGGCCCGCACCATTCTTTCTTCTTCGATGGTAAGCGATTGGGGCAGGTTGCTGGCTTGCGAGAACCCGGTTACCATGTCGTAGGTAACGGTAGTGCGGCCCGGAGCGGCCTGTTTGGTCGTTACCAGAATAACGCCCGCCGATCCGGCATAGGCCCCGTAGATAGCGGCGGAAGCGGCGTCTTTAAGTACGGTCATCGACACCACGTCGCTGAAATTGAAAGGAGCGCCCGGCACGCCGTCTACCACATAGAGCGGCTTTTCTCCGTTGCGCGAACCCATACCGCGGATGGTAATGCTGGGAGTAGCGTCGGGGTGTCCGCCGTTGGAAGTAACCGTTACGCCCGGGATCTGCCCTTGCAGCATTTCTTCGGCGCTGCTGATGGGACGTTCCATCAATCGGTCGACATTGGCAATGGTCGATACGGCGGCCGAAAGGTCGCCCTTCTTCATTTTGCCGTATCCTACTACCACTACTTCGTCGAGTTTCTGGGTATCTTCCTTGAGCAGGATATTCAAACTATTCTTATTTCCTACCGGCACATCCTGGCTGACGTATCCGATGTAGCTGATTTCCAATACGGCATTCTGGGGAACTTCCAGTTGGAAATCGCCGTCGAGGCCGGTAATCACGCCGTTGGCGGTGCCTTTCACCACAACATTGGCTCCGATGATGGGCTCGCCGGCCGCGTCTTTCACGATACCGGTTATTTTTTTCGTTTTTTGCTGAGCGGCGTTGCGGCCGGCTACCGGCGCGTGCGAGGGAGAATAGAGCATCACGATGCCGTCTTCTATTTTATACCGGATGTCGGTACCTGCGAACACTTGGTTGAGGATGGCTTCGATGGATTCTTTTTCGGCTTTTACCGATACGTTGTTTACTTTAAAAGTTTCCATCGACGTATCGTACGAAAATAAAATATCGGTTTGCTTTTTCAGCGATTGGACAACGCTTTTCAACGTGGCGTTGTGAAGAGAGAGGGCTACGTCGAAACGTTGGTTGAAGGCGCTCGACGCCGGGGCGGCTTGTGCCCCCGTCACCATACAGCAGAGGGAAAGCCCGATGCACAGCCTTTTAAGAGAGGCGAAATCATACGTTTTCTTTTTCATACTTTTTTGTTATTTTTTAAGATTAACCGATGCCGCATTTTGTTGTTCTTTTTCTCCTTTCGAGCTGCTGTTTCCCTGCTTCGGCATATTTGTCCGGGCGCGGGAAAAAGGCAAGAAAAGAAGGCGGAAGAGGATGGGAGACTTTTTTGAAGTTCATAAAGAACTTCATTCGATTTTGCCATTCTTTTTGTATCTTTTCTTCTTATTCCGGTATCCGCATCGGCTTTGCCGGCCCTTTAAAAAGCCTTACCTCCTTATTTTCCAATCCTTCCAAGGCCGATACGCTCGCTTAAAGCATAGTTCTTTATGAACTACGTATATGGGCAACGGTTAGTTCGGATGCAAAATTCACCAAAAAGAATAACATCTTTCTTAACGGCAGATGAATAAGTTGTGAAGAACAGATGACAATAGGATTGCAAAGAAGCAGGCCGGCCTTCGCCAAGGCAGAGACCTTTATCTCTTCTCCCTTTTTCCTACTTAAATACAATCCGGGAAAAAAAACTACTTAGTGAATTTTATTTTTTTTTACCCAACAGACCGCTTTTTTCTCAGCGTGCTTGCAGATAGGCCGGGGCGCCCGTGATATAGCTGAATTGCCGCAACGTAGCTTGCGGCGTATTGGCGCGTTTGAACGTGAAGTTGTACCGTCGTCCTTGCAAAGCTGCCGTGTCCATGCCGATCCTGATCGCATAGATGGTTTCCAGCGTATCGACGATCTGGGCCGCCGATGCCTGGGAAAGCGTAATAAGCCCCATGCGCCAGGAGGTAAGCGCCTCGGCATCCACTTCCCGGATTTCCACCGTCTGATCGGTCGGCGAGTATACCGCTTGTTGCCCCGGCAGAAGCTTGGCTACAGGCTGGCCGGAAGGAGCCAGCAATTGTACCGAACCGTTCATCAGGATCGTTTCGGCCGGTTGGCCGGAACTGACGGAGCGGACGCTGAATGCCGTTCCGAGTACTTGTACGGCACAGCCGGGAGCGCGGACGATGAAGGGATGGCGGCTATCTTTCTTTACTTCGAAGAAGGCGGTGCCTTCCAGGCATACTTCGCGTGTCTCGCCTGCAAAACGGGCGGGGTATTTCAGGGTAGAGGCTTGGTCGAGCCAGACCTGGCTGCTGTCGGGCAGGAAAAAACGGGCTGCCTCGTTCTGGCCGGCCGCATGGGTATAGGTGATCCATTCTTCGCTATCGGCGTTTGCCTTCTTCTCCCTCAGCAACCAACTATACGATAGCCCCACCAACAGCAATACCGCGGCCGCGGCCGCCGCAAAGCGCAAAGCGATGCTTTTTTTGGGATAAGAAGGGGTTTGAGGAAGGGATAAGGAATCGATTCGCCGGTTCAGCCGGTCGAGCGATTGTTCGAGTCGTCTTTCTTGCTTGTCTGCACGAACTATCCGCCCGGCCTGCCAGATAGCCCGGAGTTCGCCCAGGTAGGTGCGGTTACTTTCCGAAGCTTGCAGCCAGGCATGTATTTGCTGCTTTTCTTCTTCTGTAGCATTTCCTGTCAAATAGTGGAGTATAGTTATTTCGTTCATGTGCTCTTTTTACCTTCTATACATTATACAATCCAAGCGGCGGAATTACTTAACGCCGCCCGGCAATTCTTTATAAATAAAGTCAACGAATGGAATTATTCGTTTTTATGCCGGGCCAGTTGTTCTCTTAATTGCTTTAGAGCGAAGTAAATATGGTTGTCGACGGTACGGGGCGAAATGCCCAGCCTGCGGCTGATTTCTTTGCTGGGGGTATCTTCCAGATAGCTCAGGGAAAATACTTCCCGGCATTTGGGGGGGAGCGACCCGATGGCGGCGGCTATTTCCTGATGCAACTCCTGGTTGAAGAGGCGGCGGATCACCTCGTTGGCGTCGGGATCGTAATAAGGGGAAAGCAGCCATTCGATTTCTTTATCACCCACCGTTTCGTATCCTACCTGCCTGTTTTTTCTTTTCAACAGGTTCATGGCGGTATTGTATACCGAGCGGAGCAGGTAATTCTTAAACACCTGCTTTGCGTCTATTCTGTCGCGGTGTATCCATACATTGAGGAAGACGTCTTGCACGGCGTCTTCGGCATCGTCGGCGTCGAGAAAGAGTTCTGCAAAGGCGTATAAGGAGAGGTAATGCTGTTTGTATAGTGCATTGAATGCAGTACGGTCGCCCTCTTTCATTTGTTCTACAAGTGATTGTCCATCCTCCATCGGCCGTTCCTTTCTTTTGGATACAAATATATTCTTTTTAAAATGGAAATACAAAATTATACACTTTATCCGCTTCATGCCGATATGTTAAAGCCAGTGACGACCAGGCAGAAGGTTGGGCGGAGCCCGAAAGGGAGGGGCTGGAATTTCTGGGGAGAGTGGGCCGGAAAGAAGGCCGGGATTTCTTCCAAACTCTCCTTACTTATTGTCATATATTTTTTCCCCGGTAAAATACATGCCGATGCAATCCGGATTTCATGCTTACCTTAGATTTACATCGTAATAGGAAAGATACCTTAGATTTACATCGTAATAGGAAAGATAAAAAAGAAACAATAGATTTGTAGCATAAATGAAAGGGAAGCCGAGAGTGAACCGATCA
>DBFWLD010000001.1:0-15460 GCA_048465615.1 Tannerellaceae bacterium | reverse complement strand
TAATCAATGCTCTGAGAGCCAAGATTGTGGCACGAATGTTTGCTGTGATCAAAAAAAATGATTTCTATCAGCCTTTTTTTTCTGCCTAATAGTTGCAAAAATCATAATAATATGTAATGGAAATTTCATCGGCATCCATTTCGGATTTCATCGGCATGCAATTTCTGTCGCTTGCCGATAGGTGAGTAAATCTTTGATTGTCAATAGAATGCAAAAATGCTTTTCAATCTCTTCCGAAAGCTGTACTTATTGTCATATTTTTATTTATTAACAAATAGGTTGAAGGGGGGAAAGGAGGGAGGGCTAAGCGGGAGTAAGGCGGAAGGTCAACGTTTTTCCGCAAGCTTTCTTGCTTGCTTGAGCCATCCTTTTTTCTGTGGCTTGTGGCTGGGAAGAGGCCTTTCTTTTTCCGGCCAATCATTAAAAAAACAAAAAAGGAGGAATATCCTCTAAAGGGAATATTCCTCCTTTCGATATGGAATGGGAAAACGGCGGTTAGCCTAAGAATCCCAGCAGGATACCGGCTGCTACGGCAGAACCGATCACGCCGGCTACGTTCGGGCCCATGGCGTGCATCAGCAGGTAGTTGGTGGGGTCGTATTCCAGACCGACTACTTGCGAGATACGGGCGGAGTCGGGCACGGCGGATACCCCGGCGTTACCGATCAGCGGGTTGATCTTGTTGCCCTGTTTGAGGAACAGGTTGAAGAATTTCACGAAGAGTACCCCGGCGCAGGTGGCGATCACGAACGAAAGGGCGCCCAGGCCGAAAATCTTCACCGAGTTCAGCGTCAGGAATTGCGTGGCCTGCGTGGAGGCGCCTACCGTAATACCCAGCAGAATGGTGATGGTGTCGATCAGCGGGCCGCGGGCCGTTTCGGCCAGACGACGGGTCACGCCGCTTTCTTTCAGCAAGTTGCCGAAGAAGAGCATACCCAGCAGGGGCAGACCGGAAGGCACCAGGAAGCAAGTCAGAAGCAAGCCTACGATGGGGAAAACGATCTTTTCCGTCGAGGAAACGGCTCTGGGCGGTTTCATGCGGATCAGGCGTTCTTTCTTCGTGGTCAGAAGGCGCATGAACGGCGGCTGGATGATGGGCACCAGGGCCATATAGGAGTAGGCCGAGACGGCGATGGCTCCCATCAGGTTGGGCGCCAGCTTCGAGGATAGGAAGATGGCGGTCGGGCCGTCGGCGCCTCCGATAATGCCGATGGCACCGGCTTGGTTGGGTTCGAATCCCATTTGAAGGGCAATGATGTAAGCCCCGAAGATGCCGAATTGGGCGGAAGCCCCGATCAGCATCAGCTTGGGGTTGGAAATCAGGGCCGAGAAGTCGGTCATCGCCCCGATGCCGAGGAAGATGAGCGGCGGATACCAGCCGGAGGTTACCCCTTGGTAGAGGATGTTCAGCACGGAGCCTTGTTCGTAGATGCCTACCTGAAGGCCGGCGTCTTTGAAGGGAATGTTACCGATCAGGATACCGAAGCCGATCGGGATCAACAACATGGGTTCGAATTCGTATTTGATGGCCAGGAATATAAACAGCAGACCGATGAGCAGCATCACGATGTGCCCCGGGGTTGCGTTGTATACGCCTGTATAGGTGAGAAACATCTGCAGGTTGTCACCTAAAAATGATAAAAAACTCTCTTGCATAGTCTTATCCGATTACGACGAGATCAGCACCTTCCAGCACGGAGTCTCCCTTGTGTACTTTAATTTCAATAATCTTACCGTCACGGTCGGCATTGATGTTGTTTTCCATTTTCATGGCTTCCAGAATGATGAGGGTCTGGCCGCGTTTTACCGTGTCGCCTACGTTGCATTTCACTTGCAGGATGACGCCGGGCAGCGGAGACCTTACGGCTCCTTGCGTGGTGGAGGCGGCCGGACGGGTTACAACCGGTTCGCCGGTAGACGTGGTCGGGGCCTGGGCCGGACGTTTGAGAGTTACCATTTGTTTTTTGGCAGGTTTTTCCATCTTTACGTGGTAGGGCGTGCCGTTTACTTCTACCTCCGCAATATCGTCGACTACTGTATTGATGTGTACTTTATATACGTTACCGTTGATGGTGTATTTGAAACTTTTCATGCTTGTTCGTTTTTAGATAGTTATTTATGGGGTGTTTGACGCAAACTGTAAATCTTCGAACTCCACGGAGAATAGTTGCGGGTTACTTTGTGGATCGTAAGCACCGTGTTTTCGATGTCGTGGTTGTCGTCGCTCATTTCGTAGAGGGCGGTGGCAATGGCGGCAAAGATTTCTCCCGATTCCTGGCCTGCGTCGGCTGCCGTGGTGGCTGCGCCCGATTTGCGGACGTTGCGCTTGCTGGCGGAAATGGATAGTTTGCCGATTTGTTTGAAGATGACGAACAGTAAGAAAAGACCCATGAATACCACGGCCATGGCGGTGATCGTCATGGCTACGCCCGTCGCGTCGTTCTTTTTGAAGTTGTCGATCTTCGTGTTCGAATCGAGGGTGAGGTTGTTGGTGCTGGGGGTTACTTTCTTCAGTTTCGCCCATTCGTCTTGTCCGTCGATCACCCGGCCGTAACTTACGTCGGGGGCTTGCGCGGGCGGTACGGTGATTTCGTCGATCAGCGTCCGTCCGTCGGCATCGTAGAGGGCAATGTAGTTTTCCTTCGTCGGATCGAGGGTGAAGTTCACGTGGAAGGTTCCGCGGTTAGGTTCTCCGTCGGCCCAGAACAGCGTATGCTGGCGGGGAGGAATCATCGTCAGTACGTCGCCCTTGGGAATCGGGTATTTTTTCGGGTTGTTCTTATCGTCGGTCAGGTAGCAACCTTGGATATTCACTGTCCCGGCGGAGGTGTTGTAGAGTTCGATCCAGGGGTGACGTTTCCCATAGTCGTCGACGAAGTTGTCTTCGTTAATGACCAGTACTTCGTTTATTCGCATGGAACTTGCGCGCTGCGCCTGGGCCCCGAAGGCAACGAGGAAGGCGAACAACAGCAAGAAACCTGTTTTTTTATTTATCATATTCATTCCTTTTTTACGAATTAAAGGGGCAGGTTGTCGTGTTTCTTCGCAGGGTTCGTCAGCTTTTTCGTCTGCAATTGCTGCAAAGCGCGGATGATGCGGAAGCGGGTGTTACGCGGCTCGATCACATCGTCGATATAACCGTACTGGGCGGCATTGTAGGGGTTGGCGAATGCTTTCTTGTATTCGGCTTCTTTTTCGGCCGCGCAAGCTTTCGGGTCTTCGGCGGCGGCTACTTCCTTGGCGAAGATCACTTCTACGGCGCCGCTGGGCCCCATAACTGCGATTTCGGCTGTCGGCCAGGCGTAGTTCATGTCGCCGCGCAGGTGTTTGGAGCTCATCACGCAATAGGCGCCTCCGTAGGATTTGCGCAGCGTTACCGTTACCTTGGGCACGGTGGCTTCGCCGTAAGCGTACAGCAGCTTGGCGCCGTGCAGGATGACGCCGTTGTATTCCTGGCCTGTTCCCGGCAGGAAGCCCGGTACGTCGACCAAGGTTACGAGCGGAATGTTGAAGGCGTCGCAGAAACGAACGAAGCGTCCGGCTTTGCGGGAAGCGTTGCTGTCGAGACATC
Source organism: Tannerellaceae bacterium (assembly GCA_048465615.1). GTDB lineage: Bacteria > Bacteroidota > Bacteroidia > Bacteroidales > Tannerellaceae > Parabacteroides. Next base: position 11,889 of record DBFWLD010000001.1, on the reverse strand, counting down.
CGGCCATTACTTTGGGCTGGTTGGCTACGATACCTACCGATTGGCCGTTGAAGCGGGCGAAGCCTACGATGATGTTTTTGGCGTAGTCGGCATGTACTTCCAGGAATTCGTTGTTGTCGACGATGGTGCCGATCACTTCATACATGTCGTACGACTGGTTGGTGTTGTCGGGGATAATGTCGTTCAATACGTCGTCCAGCCGGTCGATGGGGTCTTTGCAGGCCAGCAGAGGCGTTTCTTCCAGGTTGTTCTGCGGCAGGAAGCTGATAAGCTTGCGGATCAGTTGCAAACCTTCTTCTTCGGTGTCGACGGCGAAATGGGCCACGCCGGATTTGGTCGTGTGTACGCTGGCGCCTCCGAGTTGTTCCTGCGTAACGTCTTCGCCGGTTACGGTTTTAACCACTTTCGGGCCGGTCAGGAACATATAGCTGGTACCGCGCGTCATGATGTTGAAGTCGGTCAGGGCCGGCGAGTATACGGCGCCGCCGGCGCAGGGGCCGAAGATACCGGAGATCTGGGGAATCACGCCCGAGGCGAGGATGTTGCGCTGGAAGATTTCGGCATAGCCGGCCAGTGCGTTCACGCCTTCCTGGATACGGGCGCCGCCCGAGTCGTTCAGTCCGATTACGGGTGCTCCCATCTTCATGGCTTGGTCCATTACTTTGCATATTTTCATGGCCAGGGCTTCCGACAGGGCGCCTCCGAATACGGTGAAGTCTTGGGCGAATATGTAAACCAGGCGTCCGTCGATCGTGCCGTAACCGGTTACGATACCGTCGCCCAGGAATTTGGTTTTTTCAATGCCGAAGTTGGTACAGCGGTGTTGCACGAACATGTCGAATTCCTCGAAGCTGCCTTCGTCGAGCAGCATGGCAATACGTTCGCGTGCGGTGTATTTGCCTTTTTTGTGCTGAGACTCAATTCTTTTTTCTCCTCCACCCAGGCGAGCTTTTTCACGCAGAGCGATAAGCTCTTTTACTTTTTCAAGCTGGTTACTCATTGTATTTTGATTTGTTTGTTGAAATGGTTGTTGTTTAAATAGACGATTGGCAGCGGGGGCCCGGCGTATATCGTAGAGCTCTTCGTTGCCAGTCGCGGAGATTATGGTCGGAAGCGGTTATTTGTTTTCTCCCGGCATGCAAAGTTCGGTCAGCACGCTGCATGTGGATTTCGGGTGAAGGAAGGCGATGCTCAGGCCTTCGGCGCCGCCGCGGGGGGCTTTGTCGATCAGTTTTACGCCTTTGGCTTCGGCTTCGTTCAGCGCGTCTTGTACCGAAGGCACGGCAAATGCGATGTGGTGGATGCCTTCGCCTTTCTTTTCGATAAATTTGGCGATGGTGCTGTCTTCGCTCGTCGGTTCGAGGAGTTCGATTTTAGTCTGGCCTACTTTGAAAAATGCGGTTTTTACTTTTTGGTCGGCTACTTCCTCGATGTTGTAGCATTTCAGGCCCAGTACCCCTTCGTAATACGGCAGACAGGCTTCGATGCTTTTCACGGCGATCCCCAGATGTTCGATATGTGTAAGTTCCATGTCAATAATAATTTAAAGATTTAGTAAATGTTTTTCTGTTCTTGTCTGCAAAGGTACATTCTTTTTAGAAATGAAGAAATATTTCTTTGATTTTATCTTTTCGGCTTTCCGGCAGGCCGTTCTTTGCTTTTTTCCGTTCAAAAATCCACGATCAACCGTACGTTTAGCTGCCGGCCGGTCAGGTAATTCGGTACGGCATATTGCTGGTTGTATACGTCGGTTACCCAGTAATAGGAATTCACGTTTTTCATGTCGAAAATGTTGAATACGTCCAGCCCGAGCCAGATATTTTTCAAGTGGCGGAAGAAGCCGCGATCCATGATGGCGTCGGCGCCTCCGGCCAGTTGGTAGGAAAGGCCGATATCGACGCGTTTGTAGGCGGGCAACCGGAAATAGCCGTCTTCGTAGCCGGTATGGGGGGCGGTGGTGGGAAGGCCGCCCGACAAGACGCCTTTCAGATTCAGCTTCAAACGCTTATATCCGGGAAAATAATCCTGGAAAAAGAGGGAAAGGTTATATCCCTGGCTGTTGGGCATCGGTACGGCTTCGGAGCCGCGGATGCGTTGCTCGGCTTTCATCAGCGAAAAGCTGATCCAGGAATCGGTTCCGGGCACGAATTCGCCGAAGAATTTTACGTCGAGCCCCATCGCATGGCCGTTTGCGCAGTTTTCGCCGTAATACCGGATTTTCACGTTATCCACGGTGTAGGGCACCAGGTCGTCGAGTTTTTTGTAATAAAGCTCGGCCGTGATTTTGAAGTTGCGGTCGACGGCCCGGAACGTATAGTCGCCTCCCAGGATGAAATGGATCGAGCGTTGGGATTTCAACTGGTCGTTCAGCCGGGTGATGTCGTTGCCGGCGGCATCTTTTTCCACCGTCCGCAGCTCTTTGTAGAAGGGCGACTGGTAGTAAAGGCCGGTCGCGAAGCGAAGGGTGAGATCTTGATCGAAGTTGGGTATAAAACCCAACGAAGCGCGGGGACTGAGGATAAACTCCTTGTTGTACGACCAGTAGCTTCCCCGCAAGCCTCCTACCAAGGTGAAAAGGCCTTGTTTGGTGCGGAATTTGAAGGCGTCTTGCACGTAAGCCGACAGGCGGGTGCTTTCCAGCCGGTTGTCGGAATAGAGGTTGGAGATCACGTTTACGCCGCTGCCGGTCTGCGGAAGCGAATAGCCGGCCGAGTCGCGTTTTTCCCATTCGCTGATCTTGTCGTTTATTTTTTCCAACTGCACGGTAGCTCCCCATTTCAGGGTATGGCTTTTGATGCGCGTCATTCCGTAGTGGCCTACGTTTATAATGTTGGAATGCAGTCGGTTGCGGGCATGCTCGTGATAACGTCCCACCGACATGGCCTCGGCGCCCTCGTCGTCGGTATCCGGGTTGGCAGCCCCGTCGGCACTCAGCCAGTATTCCCCGCTGATGTCGTAACCCTCCTCTTCGCGGCTGGTGAAGGCGGAAGCCTGAAGGCCCAGCTCGGTGTTTTCGTTCGGCGTATGTTTCAGCGTCAGGGCTCCGAACAAGGTTTGAAACTTATCCCGTTCCTGGCCGTTGAAGAATACTTTGAAATTCTGGGGATTCTCTCTCGTGCCGAACGAGGTTTCCCGGGTATGAGGAATAAATTTATAATTGTTGACGGCCAGGTTGCCCAGAAAATCGATTTCCCATTTCGGAGCCGGCCGGTACGTCATATAGGTTTGCAGGTCGATGAAATTCGGGTCGTACTCGGCATCGGTATCGAGCGTTCCCAGCAGCGATCGGCCGGTTTTATACCGCAGGCCGGTCACCTGGGTGAATTTGCCTGCCGAACTGCCTATGTAGGCGTTAGCTCCCAGGAGGCTGGCCGATACCGACCCTTCCACGGTTTGGGGTTTTTTATAGGTAATGTCGAGTACCGAGCTCATTTTGTCGCCGTAGCGGGCTTCGAAACCGCCGGCTGCGAAATTAACGTTCTCCGTCATATCCGGGTTGATAAAGCTCAGGCCTTCCTGTTGCCCCGAGCGGATCAGGAGCGGGCGAAACACTTCGATGCCGTTTACATAGACGATGTTTTCGTCGTAGCTGCCGCCGCGCACCGAATATTGCGAACTCAGTTCGTTGTTGGAGGATACTCCGGCAAAGGTGACGACCAGGCTTTCGATGCTTCCCCCCGCCGGGTCGGGCAGCAGCTTGATCTTATCGGCTTTCATCGATTCCATGGTGGTGGTTTGCTTGCGCATGGCGGTAACCGATACTTCTCCCAATAGGGTGGAGGTATAGTTCATCTGCACGTTTAGCCGCATATCGGCAGCCAATACGGGGATGATGCGTTCGGCTTTGTTATACCCCAGGCAGGAGTAAATCAGCACGATGGAATCGCCGTGCGCTACCGAAAGGGAATAGTGGCCTTTTTCATTGGTCATTGCTCCGTTGAGCGTATTTTTTACCCGGATATTGACTAATTCCAGCGGATTGCCGTCGGCATCGCGCACGTATCCGTCTATTTTGGCCCGGTTCTGGCCGGAAGCGACGGAGGCTATGAATATAAATAGCAGGGCTGCTAAAGCTCGAATCTTCATAAATCTATTTATTATAGCATTACTAACGTGAAAAAAGATGGAAGCGTATATTGTGTTGTGTAAATATTTATACATATATTTGCATGATATCCTATAATTAACACGCAAAGTACGAGAAAAATGGAGAGTTTTGCAACGCTAATTAAACAAAGAAGAAGCACAAGGAAATTTACCGACCAACCCTTATCGCCTGAGCAGGTGGAGCTTATCCTCAAAGCCGCTTTGATGGCTCCGTCGTCGAAAAGAAGCAATCCCTGGCAATTTGTGGTGGTGGAAGACAAGGAAATGTTGCAAAAGCTGGCCGCCTGCAAAAAAAACGGAGCCGCTTTCCTGGAAAATTGCTGGTTGGCGGTGGTCGTGCTGGCCAGCGGCATGCTGAGCGACGTATGGGTGGAAGACGCGTCTATCGCCTCGATCTATATGCAACTGCAAGCCGAAGACCTGGGTTTGGGAAGTTGCTGGTGCCAGATACGCAACCGGGTGCGCGAAGACGAAACCGATTCGAACGAATATATCCGGCGGCTGCTCGACATCCCTTACCAACTGGATGTGCTTTCCATCATCGGCTTCGGCCATAAAGATCAGGAGCGCAAACCCTTCGACGAGGCGCATTTGCAATGGGAAAAGGTGCATATCGGCCGGTTTTCCCTGCCGGGCGAAACCGATCCGGACGAGGTAGCCTCAGGGGAAACGGAATAGATAAAAAAGGAAAAAGCATGAAGGTGGTTTTTATCGGCGCCGGAAATCTGGCTACCCGCTTGTCTTTGGAAATGCAACAGGCGGGTATGGATGTGGCACAGGTATTCAGCCGGACGGCCCGGGCTGCGCAGCAGTTGGCCGACCGGTTGGGGTGCGGCTGGACGATCGGGCCCGAGGATCTGCTTGCCGATGCCGATTTATACGTTTTTGCGTTGAAAGACAGTGCGCTCGAAACCGTGATCGGCCGCATAAAGCCGAACAACGGGTTGTGGGTGCATACGGCGGGAAGCATGCCCATGTCGGTGTTTGAAGGAAAAGCCCGGCGATACGGCGTACTTTACCCTTTGCAGACCTTCAGCCGGGAACGGCCAGTGGATTTCCGGCAAATTCCCTTTTTCCTCGAAGCCGCTACCGAGGCCGACGGCCGATGGCTGGCGGAAGAAGTAGCCGGCCGTTTGTCGGACAACGTGCGGTTTCTTTCTTCGGAAAAACGCAGAAGCCTCCATCTGGCGGCGGTTTTTGCCTGCAATTTCGCCAACCATATGTATGCGCTGGCGGCCAAGATATTGGAAGGCGAGGGGATTGCGGCGGACGTGCTTTGCCCGCTGATCGACGAGACGGCCGCCAAGATACATCAAATGTCCCCGGCCCGGGCGCAAACCGGCCCTGCCGTGCGGTATGATGAAAATGTGATGAACAAACATTTGGCCATGCTGGCCGATCCGGCTATGCAGTCGTTGTACCGCGAGATAAGCCGGAGTATTTATAAGGAGATGCAGACGTGAGCAGTATTCAGTATGATTTGAGGAAAATCCGGGCCTTCGTATTCGATGTCGACGGCGTTTTATCGTGCGACGTGGTTCCGCTCCATCCCAACGGCGATCCGATGCGGACGGTCAATATCAAAGACGGATATGCTTTGCAACTGGCCGTGAAGAAAGGCTACCACGTGGCTATCATTACGGGCGGATATACCGAGGCGGTAAAAATCCGGTTTTCCCGTCTGGGAATCGAACATATTTATATGAAAAGCGCGGTGAAGATCCATGACTTCCGCCATTTTCTGGAAAAAACGGGATTGGCGCCGGAAGAAGTAATGTATGCCGGCGACGACATACCCGATTATGAAGTGATGAAGCAGGCCGGGCTTGCCGTAGCTCCGGCCGATGCGGTGCCGGAAATAAAGCAGATTGCAAACTATATATCCCTTAGGCGGGGAGGAGAAGGAGTGGCGCGCGACGTCATCGAGCAAACACTCAAAGCCCAGGGACAATGGATGGGGCAGGAAGCCTTTGGCTGGTAAATTTAACGAATGAAAAAAGAGATGCTATGCTTGACAATTTGAATAAATATAAAATCATCCTGGGGTCGAACTCCCCGCGCCGGAAAGAATTGCTGGCCGGGCTGGATCTGGATTTCGAAGTACGGGTTATTCCCGGTATCGACGAGTCGTATCCGTCCTCTGTCAAGGCGGAAGAACTGCCGGCTTACCTGGCCCGCAAAAAGGCGGATGCGTACCGGGGAAAAATGGCTCCCGACGAACTTTTGATTACGGCCGATACCATTGTCTGGACGTTCGAGAAAATCATGGGAAAACCGGCCAACCGGGCCGAGGCCGTCTCGATGCTGTTCGCCCTATCCGACCATGTGCATGAGGTGATTACCGGCGTTTGCATCACCACGAAAGAGAAAACGGTCAGTTTTTCGGTGGCTACGGCCGTCTGTTTCGCCAAATTATCGGCTGCCGATGTGGATTACTATGTGGAAAAATACCGGCCTTACGATAAAGCCGGCGGATACGGTATCCAGGAATGGATAGGCTATATCGGCGTAGAAGCCATCAACGGTTCGTTTTACAACGTCATGGGGCTTCCCGTGCAACGCTTATACCAGGAATTGAAAAAATTCTAATTCAGTTTCAGCAGTCTTTCTTTCTGGTAATATTCGATCTGGCTCAGCATACGGGCCAAAGGCGGCAAAATAGGCAGCACGACGGGTTGCTCCGGATTCCACTGGGGGTCGTTCACGATGGTTTCCGACAGAAGACCGGCCCGGAGCAAAAGCAGATGCGCGTCGGCCAAGACGGTGACGACCGGAACCTTTCCGGCTGCCAGCAGAATGAAATGGCCTTCGGTTACTTTTTCTTCCCATAAATTTTCCGGGTTGCCCAGTTGCAACATACCCGAGGCTACGAATACCAGCAAGTTATCCTTGCGCAGGTTGTCAAACAAGGGTTCGCCTGCTTTTGCGTCTTTACATTCCAATTGATTTATATAACGTTTCATGGGGTCTACGGATTTTCGAGGATGGCTAATGTCTTCCGGTTCGGCAGGTAAGGCAACATTCCTTTGGAATAAGTTGTTTTGTGTTTCCCGTTTTCGTCGGCATAAATGAAGAAAAATTCAAGGCCCGGCGTAGCCTCGGCTACCCGGCGGGCTTGCTCGGGACCCATCGCCATAAAGGCGGTAGCATAGGCGTCGGCCGTCATGCAATCGGCCGCTACCACGGTGGCGCTTAAAATAGATCCCAGGGCGGGATAACCGGTACGCGGATCGATGGTATGAGCGAATTTCTTTCCGTCTTTGATGTAGAAATTCCGGTAATTGCCCGATGTGGCCACGCCTCCTTTTCCGCCTACTTGTACCACTTCTTCAATCTCGTTTTGCAGCCCGGTCGAATCGTCCTCGGGTTTGCTGATGCCGATCCGCCAGTAATCGCCTTGCGGGTTCCGGCCGTTCATCGCCACCTCGCCGCCGATTTCGACCATGTAATTTTCCACTCCATGCTTTTCAAGCAAACGGGCGATCACATCGGAGGCAAATCCTTTGGCGATGGCCGAGCAGTTCAGCAGCAGGCGCGGATCGTCTTTCAGGATGCGATTGCCCTCGAGCCTGACTTTCCGGTAGCCTACAAAGGCTTTGAGGCTGTCGATCAGCTCGGGCGTAACGCTATCCGTTTTGCTGAATCCGAAACCCCATGCGTTGATAAGCGGAGCAGCGGTGATGTCGAAAATACCCTCGGTACGGGTGGAAATCTCTTGCGCTTTGGCGAATACTTCCCCAAACCACGCATCGGTTTCCACCGGTTCGTTCCGGTTTATCCGGGCAATGATCGCGTCGGGGTTGAAGGGATTGAGCGAAAGGTCGAACCGCCGTAGCTCGTCTTCGATTTCCGACGTCAGCGGGCGTTCGGCCTGATATTTGATATGGTAGCGGGTATGAAATACGGCACCGCTTTCTTCAAAGTAGGCATGCTTGTTTGTGCAGGAGAAGAAAAATACTATCCCGAACAGAATCAATAAACTTAATTTCTTGTACATGTTTGGCCGGATTTTTGCGGAACAAAGATAGTGCAAACCGAGCGCAGAAGCAAAGCCTCGCTTTGATTCTGCCGAGGTGCCGCCTATCTTCGCTTTGGTTCTTTGAAGCAAAGATAGTGCAAACCGAGCGCGGAAGCAAAGCCCTTCTTTGATTCTGCCGAGGTGCCGCCTATCTTCGATTATTCCGAGCAAAGATATTAAAAATTATTCAACTTCAGCTTTCCGGCTGCATTGCCTTAGGAAAGACCCCGGGCAACGGCAAAGAAAGAGACCGGTTCTCCGTCACCCCAAAAACACGACAAAAGAAGAACCTAACTCAAAAAAAGATGCTCGACCAGAATCTTGGCGCCGATCGCAATCAGGATAACACCCCCGATCAGATCCAGTTTCAAATCGATCTTACGCCCGAAACGGCTTCCGAAAAACACCCCGAAGGCCGAAAAAGCAAAGGTTACAGTACCTATAATCACAGCCTCCACCAGCAACGGGTTTTTCAATACGGCCAGCGATATGCCCACCGCCAGCGCATCGATGCTGGTAGCAATGCCCAGCCCGCACAACGTTTTGTTGCATAAGGGATTGAACTTGCCGGCTTCGTCGGTTTGCTGCAACCCGTCATAAATCATTTTACCCCCCAGGTAAAAAAGCAGGAAAAAAGCGATCCAGTGGTCGAAAGTGCGGATATATCGTTCGAATCCCAACCCCATCAAATAACCGATAGCCGTCATTCCGGCTTGGAAAAGACCGAGCACGGCGGCAATTTTTACAATGTTGCCGGTCGTACAATGACGAATGACAGCTCCTCCGGTAACCGAAACGGCCAGGCTATCCATCGATAAACCCACCGCCAGCAAGATTATTTCAGGAAATAACATAGATCAGAAAGTTTCCCGTTTGACGATAGCATCTGCCGGTTTACGCTTTTTAAGATAAGCCGTTTCTCCAGCCGCCGTCGTTTCCGCATAGCCGAGGGGGATGATCGCAATCGGTTCGACCGATTCCGGCAACTTGAAAGCTTGCCTGAGCAAGGCGGCGTCGAAATTGCATACCCAGCAGGTTCCTAAACCCAGCGAGGCGGCTGCCAGGCAAATATGTTCGGCTGCAATGGCGGCGTCGATGTCGAGGTGGTCTTTTCCGTCGCCACGTTTCCACGACTGGGCATGATCGCCGCAAACTACCACATAACAGGGAGCCGTGCGAAACCAGTCGCGCGGATAGCAGGCCTGCAACCGGGCGCGCCCTTCTTCTCCTTCCACTACCAGGAAATACCAAGGTTGATAGTTCACAGCCGAAGGCGCCAGGCGGGCCGCTTCCAGGATATAGTCCAACTTGTCGGCTTCCACGGGGGTAGGGGCGTAGCTTCTCACCGAGCTGCGCCGACCTACTAATTCGAGCAGATTCATAATTCCGTTTCTATTTTATAATTGTTTCGCCGGGGCGAGTTGCGCGAGATCAGTTCGCCCACAAAGCCGGCCAGGAACAGTTGAGTGCCGAGAATCATGGACGTCAGGGAAATATAAAAATAGGGCGAGTTAGTCACCAGCGGGCGCAAATCGCCGCCGAACATCGAAATCAGTTTCATGGTAAGCACGATAATCAGCGCGATAAAGCCGATGATAAACATGACGCTGCCCCAAAGCCCGAAGAAGTGCATCGGTTTTTTTCCGAATTTGGAAATAAACCAAAGGGTGATCAGGTCGAGATAGCCGTTTACGAAGCGATTCAGGCCGAATTTGGTCGTACCGTATTTGCGGGCCTGATGGTGCACCACTTTTTCGCCTATCTTGTTGAAACCGGCTATTTTGGCCAGATAGGGAATCCATCGGTGCATGTCGTTATACACTTCGATGTTTTTAACCACTGTATTTTTATAGGCTTTCAAGCCGCAATTGAAATCGTGCAGGTTGGTAATGCCCGAGAATTTCCGGGCCGTGGCGTTGAAAAGTTTGGTGGGAATGGTTTTCGATAAGGGATCGTACCGTTTCTTTTTCCATCCGGATACCAGATCGTATCCTTCCTCCGTAATCATCCGGTAAAGTTCGGGTATTTCGTCGGGGCTGTCCTGCAGATCGGCGTCCAGGGTAATGACCACGTCGCCTTCCGCACGCTGGAATGCACAATGCAGGGCCGGCGATTTCCCGTAATTCCTGCGGAATTTGATGCCTCTTACGTGAGGCGACCGGGCCCGTAATTGTTCGATGACTTCCCACGAGTTGTCGGTGCTTCCGTCGTTTACGAAAATCACTTCGTAGCTGAAACCGCCTTCTGCCATCACCCGTTCGATCCAGGCAAAAAGTTCGGGCAGCGATTCGGCTTCGTTGTATAAAGGGATGACCAGAGAAATGTCCATGTATGTTTGTTCTTGTTATGCTTACTCGTTGTTGGGCAGGATCGTCCCCGTCGAATTATTCCGGCAGAGAATGGCGGCTACCGGGATGGATAAGACGATGCCGTAGAATATATTGTTGAAGATTCCCTGCACGGCGATGTGAATGGGAGAGAAATTCATCCGGCTGACGGCTTCCACCACCTCGCCGGCTGCCGGCGAATCTTTCAGCATTTCGATCAATTGATTGGCGGCCTGGTACATAAAATCCTGAGGAGCGAAGAACTGGAAAAAAATAAATTGTTCCACCGCCACGATCAGCGCGGCAAAGAAATAGAGCAGGGTACCGAAACGCCAGGCATGGAAAAAACTGATCGACCCGCCGATGTCGTCGCGATAACGCTTGGTGAAATAGTAGGCGATAAAGGGCACGGCCAGGGTGAGAAGAAGGTATACCAGACTTAAACCCGGAACCTTGCTGCTGAAAATCAGGAATAAGTATTTAATTACCCAGTAAATACCCATTACGAAACCGTAGGTCGTTGCACCTTTTAGTAGCAGGCTTTTATTTTCTCCCATAATGCAGTCCTTTTTTAATTCTTATCCAGCAAAGTTAATCTTTTTGTAAGAATGTACAAGCATTTTTACATAAAATACAAAAAGGAAGCCCTACTAAGGAACTTCCTTTTATTTACCAGCCGGATCTTCATTCTTTTCGAGCCTCTTGTCGGATTCGAACCAACGACCCCGAGATTACAAATCACGTGCTCTGGCCAACTGAGCTAAAGAGGCAGGTGGGTAAGCTGACTACATCGCGCCGCTACAACCAAGTACCCTTGCTGCGGTCAAGCCCTGGGGGATTCCGAGGGAGCATGCCGTGTAGGACTTACCCGGGTGCAAAAGTAGTTATTATTTTTTACATTGCAAGCTTTTTAGGACGGATGGGTTGTTTTTTCTCTCTAACCGGTTGGAAACCTATTGTTTCTGGGATTGTTAAAAAAAGTTTTCCACATTGGAGGGGACTAAACGAGGGATATGATTAGTGTCATGGCATGGGCAGGTGGTTGAAATGACACCGCGGTATTTTTATCTTTCAGAATGGTGGCGCGAGCGGCTTAGGGGGAAGAAGGCTGCCAGCCGGCCCAAAGAGAGGAGTCAAGCGGAAGGAACGGCGGTTCGGGCCGGGGAAAATTTACTTCCCGATGGCACCCCATCACAAGCAAAAATTTGACAATAAGTAGGCTGGCTGGCCCTGCGAAAATCCGGTTCTTGTATGGTGCTGATTCATAAGTGGTTATAAGATGTAGGCAAAGTGTTTTCAAACGGATGCCGGAGGAATCGGAATTTCATGCCGGCCTTAGATTTACATCGTAATAGGAAAGATAAAAAAGAAACAATAGATTTGTAGCATAAATGAAAGGGAAGCCGAGAGTGAACCGGTCATGCCAGTGAAACACAG